>NZ_CP008852.1:610000-1810000 GCF_000725345.1 Pelosinus sp. UFO1 | reverse complement strand
TTACTAGAGAAATAATGATATATCCCTCCTTTAGTAATGCCAATCTCATTCGCAACATCGATGAGTGAAACCGACTTATAGCCGCGCGTTAGCGATAAGCGCAACGCTACAATGATAATACTCTCTTTGGTCACTATATCATCCACCTTGTCATAAAAATAACGACAAACCTACCAGTCGGTATGTCGTTATTATCCCCCAAACGTAGTCTATTGTCAATGAAAATTTGAGACAGTAAAAACCTTCTAATTGTACTGGTTTTATTTCTTAAACATCTCATTATATTGCCTATAAAATAGGCTTAGACGAGTTAATCATATAAAACAAAAAGAATCCCTCTGACATGAGAGATTCTTTTCGTTTTGAGACGCAATACCTTGTTAACCACCTTTTAGATTTGTATAAAAAAAATCTATCGAAACATACTAATTTTATTCCGATAAGGAGAACAGCTTATGAGTAATGAACTGATACAGTGGTCAATGTTTTTTGCACCTTGGCTAACCATGTTTTTTATGAGAAAAGAAGATATTAAACGTTATATGCCAGTTGGCTTGCTTGCTATAGTCGCAACAGTAATAATTCATGATATTGGAACTGCGTTAGGGTTTTGGGTTGTACGAGAATCTTCGTTTCCTTTATACCACATGCTTCCTTATTTTTTTGGAAATTTACCAGTGTTGTCAATGTGGATTTTTAAATTTACTTATAGTCGAATTTGGTTATATATTATTACCAATGTGGTTTTTGACATTGTTTTCTCTTTCTTGTTTTTGGGCAAATTTTTACCAAGTAGAGGAATTTACGAGTTAGTCGGTATTTCTAGCTTTCAAGTATTATTAATTAATTTTATGCACATGTTGCTGCTTTACGGCTATCAAATGTGGCAAGACGATATATTTACTCAAACTAAAAGAACCAAGTCACAGTTGAACTTACAACCAGCGGCAGCTAAGCAATTACCTAAAAACGAAGATAAACAGAATAAAGAAGACTAAACAAATAGAGAATAATATACCTCAGGTAATAAACAACAAGGGCAGGCATAATAAGCCTGTTCTTTTTCGTTGTCTAAAAGAAACTCGCTTGTTATTCATTAGGTTAACCAGTGGACTTGCCATTACGTGACTTGCTTGTATATCCTCATTTGCTAAATTTACATAGACCTTTGTCAAATCCAAATTCTCATGCTCCCATAATTCTCTGTAATGATACACTTGGAAAATAAAAAAAGAACCCCTCAGACATGAGAGATTCTGTGTGTTTGAGTGGCAGGGGCAGAAGGACTTGAACCCTCAACCAACGGTTTTGGAGACCGCTACTCTACCAATTGAGCTATACCCCTATGGAGCATTCGAGCCACGTCATTACTGGCTTTTCACCCTATATGTGTTGTTCTTATTATTATATCATATACACTAGGTATATGTCCAAACGAAAAAATAGTACATCAACAAACATGTCCTACATTGAAGTTTTAGTTGTACTTTATGTAAAGTTAATTCTATTGATTGAGGCTTCAAATCCTTCTGCCCCTGACACAAATAAGTATTAAAATCATATATCTGAAAGGTATTTTAAAAGTGTTTTAATTTTCAACATACTTAGCCCAATACCCATAAAATATTGGGCTAATAAATATTCTTAAAAGAGTTTTTAATTTAAAGAATGAAATCATTAAGCTGAATTAATTCTTTAATTCGATAGAATAACGGTGTCAAAGTTCCATTTCCATTATGTCCTCCTACGTAATCAAATTGCTTATATAAACCAGAACGACTTATTCTTATTAAAATATCATCCAATTCTTGTCTTCTTACACCAAGAGATTCTTGAATTTCATTTCTAACCCTAGGGAAGAATGCACTTTGCCACTCCGCTTTATTCTTGGTCAGAACTTCGTCAACTGGGTCAGATGGTTCGGGATATAAAATATAATTCTTATCTATAATAGCAAGTATCTGTAATTCACGAAAAGATAAGTCAGCAATGATACTAAGATATTCTTCATATTCATCAACACCTATATTATTTTCTTCTACTGTAGATGATTTAAGTAACTTAGCAAGATATATAATTTTTTCCTTCCTGTTTGTCATAGCTACAACTTGACACGTAATTAAAGCTTTATGAAGGAAATCGGATTTCTTTATTACATCTGCTGTTAGCATATTAGGATTTCTGTTCAATTCTTCAAAAAGCATTATTTCACGTTCCTTTAGTAATGAACCACGAAAATTAAATAGTAAACTTGCAAATGTAACAGCAGGAGATATGCCTGTAGGGTCAACAACAGCAGAAGTCACAAGTGTAGATAAATCTTTTAAAAAATTATCACCTGCTATTCCTTGTAATGTATTGTCTTTTAATGATATATCATTTAAATCTTTATCTATTCTCTTTGGGAAACTCATTTATTTCACCATCCAAATTATTAAGATTTCTACCATATTATATCATGACATGTAATTTATGGTATATTAACAAAGAAGAACACAATGGCTCAAAGAGCATTGTGTTCTTCTTTTTCTTCTACGTATTTTAATTTCCCATCATAAATAAATTTGGGTCTATTATCACCATCAGATTTGGTTTCACGAATTGCCTTTCCTGTTATGTTTGCAAAGGATTTTTCTTGTAAATATAACAGCAAGTCATCAATTAATGATATTTGGTCTATGATTAAAATTGAAGTCCCTAAAGATTGTTCAATAATTTTAGTAAATAAGTTGTGATTAAATCCATCTGCAGTAAACCCAATTTTAATAAAAGTTTTTATTTTAGAATCACGTTCATTTAATATATTATATGCTTGCTCTAATTCAGAATTAAAATTTGATACTCTTTCATAACTAACGACCATCTATCATCACGTTTTTGCAGAATGCGAATATAACTTTCTATATCACTAGGAAAATCAATTTCTTTCTTTTTATATGTTTCATGTAATAATGAATAGAATTTTGATAATAGAATTAAAAAAGCTTGGTATTCCCTTAATTTTAAAGTTATATCTATCCTAGCTGTATTATGTAGTTGATTTAAAAAATTTTTATTTTGTGCACGTAAACTTAGTTGATGATTAGTTATCCAACCAACAACACCAATAATTACTACAATGATTGATTGATAAGTTTGTACCCATTGAGCAAAGGTTTCCATAAATCACCTTCTTTTCGTTGTATTTATTAAAATAATCAAACTGATTTTACATTTGGTTCTGTAATTAGTTTATTAAGTTGTTCTTCTATCTTAGTAATTTTTTTCAATATTGTTTTATTAATATCAGCTTCATCGTCAGATAAGCTTAGAGAAGCTGTTCCTGTTATAATTTTATTAGTTATTCTACAACACCCCCATTCAATTATAACTCCATTAGATGCTTTTTCAAAAGTGAACTTCTTTTCAGGTGGTGCATATTTATTATAAAGTGATACTATTTGTTTAAATAAATTAACGTGTTTTTTTAATGCCTCAATCAGTTCTTCATTTTCTTTTATATCAAATCCATTTGGTGCAATACTCCCATTAACTGCTAAAGGTCTTAACATTTTAAAAAAAGATTGACTATGCCACTTCGTCAATGATGGTAAATTATATGAGTATAGTATAAAAGGAGAAAATCTGATTTCTTGTAAAACTTCAGAGATGTCAGCTTCAAGGAATTGACCGTAAGCCATTAACACTTCATTCAGCAGATATTCAGCAAGTCGCTTATTATAATCAAGAACAATTTTATAATTACGTGGAATTGAACTATATTCTTCTACTTCATCTTGCCTTTCATCATCTTTATTTAAATATGGCGATTTATTGAAATCAAGATATTCTATTTCTTTAAAATATTCATCAGAAAAGAAATCATCTAATGAATTAAATTCTTTTTCTTGCAATGCTGATGACCTATACATAGCATATAGAACATGACGAAAGTGGTCATCTAAAACCTTATATAGACTATTTAAAGCAATTTGACTTTTAAAAATTTTATCTTTTTCACTGTTTTTTAATAGAACCATGTCATAAAAAAATATTACTGCAATTGTTGTAAGTAAACCTGCTCCAATATTCAATAAAACATTCTGCCACCATTGTTGTGTAGCAATAGTAAAGTAATTATTTGGATTATTACAGTATTGCATATACCAACCAATTGCAAGAAATATACAAGCAGTAACTAATGCATATTTTAAAAATCTTTTTAATTTTTTATCCATGCTTGTCTCCTTTAAGTTCTTAGATAGGTATATTTTAACATATTTTGTGATATGTAATCGGAAATATTGAAATTATAACAAAGATAAAATTGTTGTTAGAGTAAAAAGAAAAAGACCTGCTGTCATAGCAGGTCGTGAGGTTCGTTTGTTTGTTGTAATAATAAATTTTCAACTGATTCTTCAAACCATTTTGCATGGTTTTTAAATAAATCAAAATTAGCATCCCATGAACGAATTATTTCATCAATTTTATTAGCTTCATAACTAAGTAATCCAACTTGCACCCACATCAATTTCAGTTCTTTTGTTCTCTTTTCGTACTCTTTTCTATGTTTTGTTAATTTCATATTTGATTCGATAATATAAAAATATATTTCATTTGGCTTCATTTTTTTATCTACAATTTCATATTTCAGCATGTTAAGACACGTTGGGATATTTGTTATATCATCATCAACACAAGTTTTATATTCTTCTTGATATTTATATTGTTCTTGAATCCATTCGTGTAGAGTCTGACATCCAAAATGTTTTATAACATTTCCCCTTATTTCATCTATTGATAAATTTGATGCGATTATATTTTTTTCTATGCTTTCACTGTATTTATTAGTTAGTGAAAATATTGATTGTCTAATACTCATAACAACTAAAATGCAAATCGCTAATATTAAACAAGACAATTTTATAACTTTTGAATTAATTAGATAAAAATTATTATAATCGTCAAAATAAAACAAATAACTTTTACAATCAAAATTTATTATCAAAATACCTAAAAAGATTATAGGTACAATTACTTGCATATAACTAATTACCCAAAAGTTATACGCATCTATTCGTAAATTTGTTATTTCATATTTTACTTTTTTAATTTTCTTTTTTACTTGATATATAAAATATTGAATTGGGTTTGATAATATTACAAAAATATATCCATATATAAAACATTGGTTAACTGTATATTGATGATTAAGGAAATAAAAAAATATATCTTTCGATTTTATATTTAAGAAAATAGCTGTAAAAATTATTACACTCCACATTATAGAGTGTATAGAAAAATGATAATTTCTAATTCCATTTGCTAAATAAACTTTACTATTTTCATTGCATAAATCCAACCACAAACGATAAGCAACTAAAACAAAGTTAACAAGTGCTGTAAATACTACTAATAAACTCTCTTGTTCAATTTGATAAATCGGAAAAAATTCAAACATCTTATAACCAATTGCCCCTACTGCACTTAATAATGCTAAAATCGTAAAGCCTGTATTTTTAGTTTTTCCAATTTCTCTATCATTTAATTTCACTACATAATCTAATAAATCTTTTCTAATTAAAGGTTTATCTGCTTCACTTGATTCTTTTTCATCTGACATATTTTCTCCCACCTTTGCCCGATAGTTTATATTTTCCATTTTTTACATTTTATTTCAATTCTCTACATAGTAAAAAATAACCCTGCCTTAATTGACAGGGCTATAGTTAGCGTATCCGACATTAATATTATCATCAACTATAATCTTCTTGTTTTTTTCTGCAATAACATTTGTTACTATTTCCTCCATATTCAAGATGTTTAATAGCTAAACTTGCAGCGTTATAGCTTTCCATATTTCATCCTCCTTCCCCAATAATCATAAATATCATATTCTACATTAATTACCAAAATCCTACAAATATGAAAGTGAAATCTAACCATTAAGCAGTTAGGGGCGTTTAGGACAAAAAAATACCCTGCAATTAAATGCAAGGTTTATGATACTTATAAGTATAATTCAGCCATAGCAAATATATCTGATAAAATATATTCATCATTACATTCAAGTACACAATCTATATTCTTTTCAATAAACATACAAAATCTCGATAAAATATTATCTTGTTCGGTAAATTGATTCATATAAGCATTTGGATAAGAATAATTAAGAATAAGATATTTCTTTGATAACGGTGCAAAAATAGTAAGAAAACTATATCTAAATATTTCAAAGTTTTTCTGTTCATCTGATGATAATTTATTTAGGTCTTTTCCTCTTGGCACTTGTTTTTCACATTTCATTTCTTTAATTGTTTGTATAGCAGTAGATAATAAATAAAACTTGACATTTTCTATATTGTTATCTATATCCGAATTCATGGTATTCGAATAATGTATAAGTTTATTATCATAGTTTTTTATAATATTATAGTAATCAGGATGAAATTCATACAAAATTATAATAAATAGAGTCAAAATAACATAAAATGATTGATTTAAATTTGGTATTAAATCATTATTACCTATATCTTGTTCTTTTAAATATTTTATAAATATGTATTTATTTAAAATTTTTCTTAATTGTCTTGAATTACCAAATTTAATAGTTTCAAAAAAATCGGAAACCAAGTTTGACGTTTTATATTCTTTTTCTTTACCTTCTATAGTATTAACCCCTTCGATAACTCTCTTATTTTCGCTTATTAGATATGTTTCCAAGAATCTTCTTAGATATATTTCTTTTGGCATAGAAAAGGAAATATCAAAGATTTTTTCTAAATATTCATCTGATTTTAAAACTTGTCCATATTTGTGTTGAACGGCTTTATTAACAGCTTCTTTATCTAATCCACACATAAATATAGTTCTCTGACCAAATGTAAAAAATAGTTTTATTGCAGACAATAATGCTAATACATTTTCAGGTTCACAGCGGTCTAAGTCATCAATAAATATTAATAGTTTTTTTTCACCGTTACCCAAAATTGAATTTTCCATTTTTTTATATGCAATTTGAAAATTATCAATTTTTTTATAAAATGTAATATCATCTGGTTTTAAATAATTTTCTGCTTCCTGTACAATTTTTTCAAGATTAATTTTTGCTCCAGGAACTTCTAATGTAATGCTTTTTGCAACACCTTTTAATATCCCTTTTAATGCTGAAAAAACTTCATTTGCTACTTCTTTTAGTTCTGTCTCTTTATTTACACTTATTACATCCACCATTGACAAAGCCAAATTTTCATCATTTTCATGTTTCCATGCTTCAAAGAAAACAGGATAAAATCTTTCTTTACATAAATCTTTTTCTATCCACCGCATTAATGAAGTCTTGCCACTTCCCCAATCTCCATATAGTGCTATCATCTGAACTTGTGCTGCTGTATGACCACTAATTTTTTCAATAAAATTCTTTATCATTTTACCCTTTGGTATTGTATTAAGATAATCATTATCTTCTGTCAGAATTTCATGTCGATTAGATTTGAATAATTTTAATATATTGTCAGGCATATAAAACATCCTTTGCCAAAGTAATATATGTAGTATATTCAATATAAATTACCAAAATCCTACAAATAGAAGCACCTAACCGCTTAATGGTTAAATCCTACTCTATAATAATTACTCCTATCAGACAATTCTTACTGAATAAGTAGGGATTTGGTAAATAGTAAACAAAATTATAAGCAAATTAATTCTATTTTTGTATTAATATAATACTGCTGCAACGAAATAATAAATCATATCACTTCGTCTATAGATGTAAATTTAAAAATGAGGCGATTGTATGAAATACTATATTTTAATTAAATAACAAACTATTAGATTTTCATTATTCTTTTTTTGAAGCAGATAAATTTTTGAGCGGACTTGCTTTTTCATGATTTTCTCGCACATCTTCAGAAGCTAAGTTTACATACACACGTGTCATGTCCAAAGTTTCATGACCCAACAATGCTTGTAAACTAAATGCACTACCTCCATTTTCGAACATAGAACAATCCAAAAACATGCCGTAAATGGTAAGGTGTTATTTCTACATTGATTTTTGCCGAGTATTTGCGAAATCTGTCTTGCATTCCTCTCGCTGGCATTCTATGACCATCATAAGTACAAAGCACAGGAACATCTGTTTCCCAATCGGAAGGTCTAACAGAAATTAATTTCTTTAATACTTCAACCACTTGTAAGGAAATTGGTAAATATCTTTCTTTCCTAGTTTTTGCATATTCACGTCTTACTCTAATTTGTCTGCCTTGTAAATTAACATCAGAAGGTTTAATTTGCAAAGCTTCGTTTGGTCTTATACCGCAATCTAACATCATGTTTACAAAAGCAAAATCTCTCAGCCCTGCAAAGGTGTCTGTTTCGATGGCATTCATGAAATCTCGAATGTTTTTTTCTGAGTGGTCAACTACCTGAATCGTTGGTCTGCGATATTTTAGTTTTATCGCAGGATTAGTCTTCATCAACCCTTCGTCGATACAATAATTGAAAATTTCCGTATTGCATTTAGCGTTTTATTATAATATGCATCCTGTTTACCATTCAACACAGATGTTAACGCCTTTTTTACTTCAGGAATGTTTGCAATATTTTTTTCTGTGTACTGCTCAAAAAACTGATTTAAGGCATACTTGTGACTTCGTAAGCTATCCTTTCCAAGTCCATACGTTTCACAAAAAACCAAAAATTGTTCTACGGTATTTTGCTTATCAAATTTGTTTGAATCTGTTGAAACTAAACTTCTAATCTTTGACATTTAAAATCCCTCTGTCTTTTTACAACACACAGACTAGGGGGTATATGTCCAAACATCCAAAAACAAAAAAAACGTCATTTTTAAAATGACGTTTCACCTTGTTATATGGCAGGGGCAGAAGGACTTGAACCCTCAACCAACGGTTTTGGAGACCGCTACTCTACCAATTGAGCTATACCCCTATGGAGCGGAAAAGGAGATTCGAACTCCCGACCCTCGCCTTGGCAAGGCGATGCTCTACCGCTGAGCTATTTCCGCAATAAATGGCGACCCAGATCGGATTTGAACCGACGACCTCCGCCGTGACAGGGCGGCATTCTAACCGCTAAACTACTGGGCCACTGTGTCGCGTCAACCACCGACTTGATAATAATAACACAACTTGTTCTTAATGGCAAGACATTTTTTAACGAATTATGTTAATTTACCTATATTTTTTTTTAGTTTTTCACTTACTCACCATTTACTATTTTATAAAGACTAAGATTCAGATTGAACTAAAGTTCATCTGAATCTTAATTTTCCTTTATAACTTACGGCTGCCACGTTTTGTTATTGGATTTCCTTGGGCACACAGGGGACAATTGTCAGGCTGGTGTGTCTCCACCGTTAAATGCAATAAAGCTTGATGAGGCACACCAAAGTCGGCTTTGCCACCACTCCGATCTACTAATATACCTACACCTACAGGTGTACCGCCATGTTCACGGACAACATCTAAAACCTCTTGCACAGAACCACCTGTAGTAACAATATCTTCTACGATTAATACCCGTTCACCAGGTTTTATGGTAAACCCACGCCGTAAGGTCATTTTACCATTTTCACGTTCTGTAAAGATAGCACGAGTGCCAAGATTCTTCCCAACCTCATGGGCCAGTAAGATCCCACCAGTAACAGGGCCAATTACTAATTCCACTTGATCATGAACGAACCGTTCTGCTAGTGCTTTACACAAGGCTGCTGTATGTTCTGGGTATTGCAGTACTTGAAATTTCTCAACATATAAAGGGCTATGTAATCCTGACGTTAATAAAAAATGTCCTTCCAGGATGGCACCTGTATCAACAAACAATTGTCTTACTTGTGTTTCATTCATGACTATAGTCCCTCATTTCTTTTAAAATATCTTCTGCGGCTTGCCTTGGATCGCTTACTCCAGTAATCGGGCGCCCAATCACTAAGTGATTAGCCCCATTTAAAAGCGCACCAGCTGGTGTAGCAATACGGCTCTGGTCGTTAATCGCTGCTCCACTTGGTCTAATACCAGGAGTAACTATTATAAAGTCATTACCACATGCAACGCGAATTTGTGCCGCTTCTTGTGGTGATGCTACAACTCCATCTAAACCCGCTTTTTGTGCCAACTTAGCTAAGTGAACTACCTGTCCAGATAACTCTGAGTCAAATCCAAGGGTTGACCATTCTTCTTGATTCATGCTAGTCAGCACAGTAACAGCAATTAACTTAGGTGGGCAAATATTCATCTGTTCCGCTTTATTCTTTACAGCTTTCGCTGCAGTTTGCATCATAGTAAATCCACCGGATGCATGCACATTTAGCATGTTTGCACCTAATTCTGTCAAAGAAGCTAATCCTTGCCCTACCGTGTTCGGTATGTCATGTAATTTCAAATCTAGAAAAATATCTTTGGTTTGTTGGCGCAAATAGGTGATAACTTGACTTCCCACACTATAGAAAAGTTCCATACCTACTTTATAGTAATTAACAGAATCACCTAGTTGCTCCACAAGTTGCTGTACCTTTTCCATACTATGAACATCTAAGGCTACGATTAAACGTTTATCACCGTTCATTCACTCACATCCAATATTTTATATACTGACTTTACCTACTAATTGGCCAACATGGGTTAAACCACGTTGCGCGAGATAGTCTTTAATACCATCTGCTACGGATTGAGATGCACGGGGATCAACAAAGTTAGCCGTGCCTACGGCTATAGCACTAGCCCCTGCCAACATAAACTCAATCGCATCTTCCGCTGTCATAATTCCACCCATACCAATGATAGGTACGCTAACAGCTTGGGCAACTTGCCATACCATACGTACCGCAATTGGTTTTACTGCCGGTCCTGATAACCCCCCCACCACATTACCTAATACAGGACGCCATTTATGAATATCAATAGACATTCCTAGTAAGGTATTAATAAGGGATATTGCATCTGCTCCAGCTGCTTCTACTGCCTGAGCCATAGCAACAATATCCGTTACATTGGGAGATAACTTTACAATGACTGGTAGATTGGTATTCTCTTTTACCTGCCGTACTACGGCAGAGGCACTATCGCAATTCGTTCCAAAAGCAATGCCACCTTCTTTTACATTAGGACAAGAAATATTAAGTTCTACTCCTGCAACACCTTTAACCGAAAGACGAGCAGCTAATTGCCCATATTCTTCCACTGTATTACCTGACATATTCACAATAACAGGCACATCATATTCTGATAATCGTGGTAATGTATTAGCTAAAAATTCATCTACCCCTGGATTTTCTAGACCAATGGAATTTAGCATACCAGCTGGCGTCTCAGCAATACGCCGCCCATTATTTCCTGAACGTGGTGCCAGGGTTGTCCCTTTCACAACTAGCGCACCAATCTTGTTTAAATCTACATAGTCCGTATATTCCAGCCCAAAACCAAAGGTTCCAGAAGCGGTCATAACGGGAGTTTTCATTTTAATTCCGGCTATACTTACGGAAAGCATATCCTTCTGAGTACAGCATTCTTGCCCTCTACTCATGAAATCACCTCCTGAGCCCAAAAAACAGGACCATCCGTACATACTTTTTTTCGCGTCCCATCATTAGTGGCACAAGTACAGGACAAACAGCCTCCAATACCACAGGCCATGAAGTCCTCTAAAGAAACTTGACAAGGAATATTGTGTTCTTCGGCAAGTCTCGCTACCCCCTCCATCATAACCCGGGGGCCGCAAGTGTAAATTATATCAAAAGTGGATTTTTTCAATAACTCAGGCAATATATCTAATGTTACACCAGTACTTCCTAACGTACCATCATCTGTTGTTACGTGGATATTATTACACATGTTATGGAACATACTAAGCCAAAACATTTCTTCTTTTGTACGACCGCCCATTAATACCTCACTAGGGCGTGGGCATAAGGCACCAGCTAGATAAACTAGCGGCGCCAATCCCATTCCCCCACCAACTAACAAAGGGCGTTGACCTTGTATTGTAAAACCATTGCCCAAGGGACCCATACAGTCTACAGAATCCTTAGTATCTAAGGTCGCCAAGTAAGCGGTACCTTGTCCGACTATCCGGTAAATTGTACTAACTGTTCCAGCCTCTCTATCTGCGCCAGAAATGCTCAGGGGTCGACGCAGCAAGGGATGATAGGACTTAGCCACTCTCACATGAAGAAATTGTCCTGGTTTTGCCATTGTGGCAATTTCTGGGGCGTATAGGACTAATTCTTTCACCTGATTGCCAATCTCACTATTACGTACAATCTGAGCTTCTACCACTAGTTTAGGCAAGGCTATCCCCTCCACCTACATAATCTTGTATTGCTAATACGTAAGACAAGCGACGTTCCCGCATGAAGGTGAGAACCTCTAACACTGCCTTTGCTGTATCCATAGAAGTAAAACAAGGAATAGCATGTTCTACTGTTGCTCGACGAATTTTGTAGCCATCGCGCTCTGGTTCTTTGCCATGGGTCAGCGTATTGATAACCATGTTAATTTTTCCTGTTTTGATCATCTGAATAATGTCAGGTTTATGTTCATGAACTTTATCCACAGTATTGACAGTTAGTCCTAAAGACTGCAGATGTTTCGCAGTACCACCCGTCGCTACTAAATGATATCCAAGATCCGCAAGGTTTTTTGCTAGTTCCCCGCCCTCTTCTTTATCTTTGTCTGCTACGGTGAATAATACCGTTCCGTATTCAGGCACGTTCATCCCAGCACCTGTAATGGCTTTGTATAAGGCTCTGGCATAATGATAATCAATCCCCATAACTTCGCCAGTAGATTTCATTTCTGGCCCTAAGGATATATCTACTTGCTGCATCTTAGAGAAAGAGAAAACTGGTGCTTTAACTGCCGTATATGGTTTAGACGGTAACAAACCAGATTTATAGCCAAGAGAAGCAAGGCTTTCCCCCATAGCTACGCGAGTAGCTACATTTACCATTGGCACATCTGTTACTTTACTTAAGAAAGGAATGGTACGGCTAGAACGTGGATTTACCTCAATAACATAGACGTTTTCGTCTACTACTACATATTGAATATTAATAAGTCCTTTGACCTCTAAGCCAACTGCCAGCCTAGTTGTATAGTCCACGATTGTATTAATAATGGCAGGTGACAAGCTCTTAGTTGGGTATACAGCGATACTATCACCTGAATGCACCCCGGCTCGTTCCACATGCTCCATAATACCTGGGATAAAGACATCTTTACCGTCAGAAATGGCATCCACTTCTACCTCTGTACCTTGCATATAACGATCTACTAATACAGGATGCTCAGGTGAAGCTTTAACCGCTCTTGTCATATAGTCTTTTAATTCTGCTTCCGTATAAACAATCTCCATGGCACGACCGCCTAGTACATAGGAAGGCCTTACTACAACTGGATAACCAATCTTAGCTGCTTCTATAACAGCATCTGCCCCATTCGTGACTGTACCACCTTGAGGTCTTGGAATGTTATTTGCTTCAAGAAGCTCATCAAAGCGTTCTCTATCTTCCGCCCGATCTATGTTATCTACACTGGTACCTAATATTTTAACACCAGCTTTTGCTAAAGGCTGAGCCAAGTTAATTGCTGTCTGCCCTCCAAACTGTACAATAACACCTTCTGGTTTTTCTTTATCAATAATGTTCATTACATCTTCAGGAGTCAAAGGTTCAAAATAAAGACGATCTGCTGTATCAAAATCGGTACTTACCGTTTCAGGATTATTATTAACGATAATAGATTCTAAGCCCATCTCTCTAAGAGCCCAAACAGAATGTACAGAGCAATAGTCAAACTCTACACCCTGCCCGATACGAATAGGGCCTGAACCTAAAACCATAACCTTACGTTTTTCCGAGACTGTCACTTCATCTTCTTGGGCATAGGTAGAGTAATAATAAGGTGTATCCGCTTCAAACTCAGCGGCACAAGTATCTACCATTTTATAGGAAGGTACAATACCTTGTTGTTTGCGAGAAGTTCTGATTTCTTCTATTGAACTAGAAGATAATGCAGCGATGGTCCTGTCGGTAAAGCCCATTTTTTTTGCTTTTAACATACGTTCGGAGGATATCTCCTCTGTTTTAAGCAATACTTCCATAGCTATAATATTTTTAATCTTATTTAAGAAAAAGGTGTTAATACTAGTAATGCGATGGATTTCATCAACTGAAATACCCCTACGCAATGCCTCTGCTATCATAAATATACGTTCATCATTGGCAACGGTTAGCTTTTTGTGTACTTCTTCTGTTGATAAGTTCGCCATTTCAGGTATCTGCAAATGATTGAGTCCAATTTCTAGTGAACGTACTGCTTTTAACAAGGCGCCTTCAAAGGAACGGTCAATGGACATGACTTCCCCTGTAGCTTTCATTTGTGTGCCAAGTATTCTATCGGCAAACATGAATTTATCGAAAGGCCAACGCGGGAATTTTACTACCAAATAATCTAATGTAGGCTCAAAACATGCCATGGTTTTTTTCGTGACTGCATTTTGTATTTCATCAAGGTTGTAACCAATCGCAATCTTACTGGCAACTTTCGCAATAGGATATCCTGTGGCTTTAGAAGCTAACGCACTGGAACGACTAACCCGAGGATTTACTTCAATAACGTAATATTGACTACTATGAGGATCAAGGGCATATTGGGCATTGCAACCGCCTTCAATTCCGAGTTCACGAATGATTTTTAAAGAAGCAGTTCTAAGCATTTGATATTCATGATCACTCAGAGTTTGAGAAGGAGCTACTACAATACTATCTCCAGTATGAACGCCGACTGGATCAAAGTTTTCCATATTACACACAACAATACAGTTGTCTGCAGCATCACGCATGACTTCATATTCAATCTCTTTCCAACCAGCCACACTTCGTTCAATTAAAACCTGACCAATCATACTATATTTCAATCCACGAATTACGACATCAATCAGGTCGTTTTCGTTATCTACAATACCGCCGCCAGCTCCCCCCATGGTATAAGCAGGACGCACAATAATAGGGTAACCGATTTGCCTTGCAAATTCGCAGGCACTTTCTACATCTTCTACAGTAATACTTTCTGGAACAGGTTGGCCAATGGATTGCATCGTTGCTTTAAATAATTCACGGTCTTCTGCCTTTTTGATTGCTTCCAGTGAGGTTCCAAGTAGTTCTACATTAAAATTGGAGAGTACGCCATTTTCATATAAGTTAACAGCTAAATTTAGCCCGGCCTGCCCTCCTAATGTAGCTAATAGACCGTCTGGACGTTCTTTTGCGATAATTGCTTCCAAAAAATCTGGAGTTAGAGGCTCTATATATACACGGTCAGCAATATTGGTATCTGTCATAATCGTTGCTGGATTACTGTTAACCAATATTACCTCCAATCCCTCTTCTTTTAGTGCACGGCACGCTTGGGTACCTGCATAATCAAATTCTGCAGCCTGCCCAATAACGATAGGCCCTGAACCGATTACCATGACTTTTTTAAGATATTCCTTCTTCGGCATAATTAAACTCCCTTCGGCAACA
This sequence comes from Pelosinus sp. UFO1, assembly GCF_000725345.1. Classification (NCBI taxonomy): domain Bacteria; kingdom Bacillati; phylum Bacillota; class Negativicutes; order Selenomonadales; family Sporomusaceae; genus Pelosinus; species Pelosinus sp. UFO1. Next base: position 1,794,474 of record NZ_CP008852.1, on the reverse strand, counting down.
GCGCCATAAATTCTTCAAATAAATACGTGCTATCATCTGGCCCTGGCGATGCTTCAGGATGATATTGTACAGAGAAGACTGGCAAGCTTTTATGGCGCATACCTTCTACTGTATTATCATTTACAGCCCTATGGCTAATACATACATCCAAATTTTCAAAGGAAGATTCCTCAACTGCATATCCATGATTTTGAGAGGTAATATGCACTCTGCCCGTTAACAAGTTCTTTACCGGTTGATTGGAACCTCTATGACCAAATTTCAATTTATAGGTATCTGCACCTAACGCTAAAGCTAATAATTGGTGGCCTAAGCAAATACCAAAAATCGGTTTTTTGTCTATTAATTCTTTAATCGCTTCAATGGCATAGGGTACATCTTTGGGGTCTCCTGGCCCATTTGACAAAAAGACGCCATCAGGTTTTAAGTTCATAATGTTCTCAGCTGTAGTATCTGCTGGCACAACCGTTAAATTACAACCTAAATGATGAAGAGAACGTAAGATGTTGTTTTTAATACCAAAATCCATTACTACTACATGAGGGCCTTTATTTTCAATCTTATATATTTCAGGAGTGGTAACTTCCTGTACTTCTTTCATTTCAGGAAGTACTGCGAAATATTTTTTGATTTCTTCTTCACTTGTTTCTGCTGGAACAATAACACCTTTCATCGTTCCATTGGCACGAATACGCCGCGTGATTGCGCGAGTATCCACTCCATATATACACGGAATATTATGATCCGTTAAATATTTGGTCAATGTGTTTTCACACTGATAATTACTTGGTTCCTCACAAAGTTCGCTAATAATAAACCCGCGAACAAATGATTTTCTTGACTGTTCGAACAGATCTGCCACGCCATAGTTTCCAATGAGAGGATAGGTCAAGGTTACGATCTGACCGCAATAAGACGGGTCAGTTAGTATTTCTTGGTATCCTGTCATCCCTGTATTAAATACTACTTCTCCAACGGCACTACTATCTGCTACCAGATTTCCGTAAAACACGGAACCGTCTTCTAATATAAGTTTCCCTTTCATATACATACCTCGCCTTTTTGCATTACGAAGTTGCCATTCACTAGTGTAGCAACCGCTTTGCCCTTTAATATTTTTTTCTCATATGGAGTATGTTTCCCTTTTGTATAAAAGGTACTACTGTCTACCACCCATTCCAAATCTGCATCTATGATAGTTATATCTGCCGGGGCTCCTACTGCTAGTCCCCCTGCCTTAATTCCTAATATACGAGAAGGAGCTGTTGACATCCTCTCGACAATCTCAACCAATGTGAACTTTCCTGTATGATATAGATCCGTCAAAACAACCCCTATGGCTGTTTCTAGCCCCGCAAAACCAGAAGGTGCTTGTTTATACTCCCGATCTTTTTCTTCAAAAGCATGGGGAGCATGATCTGTCGCAATGGCATCTAATGTACCATCCTTTAACCCTTCTAGCAAGGCGGCAACATGATCAGAGGAGCGGAGTGGTGGGTTTACCTTAGTGGCTGTATCAAAAGTTTTTACCGCCTCATCTGTTAGAGTAAGATGATGTGGTGTTACTTCAGCAGTGACCTTAACACCCCGTTTTTTAGCTTGGCGAATTAATTCTACTGCACCTTTGCTGCTGACATGAGCAATATGAAGCAAAGAATCGGTATACTCGGCAAGCATTATATCGCGAGCTACTGCAATGTCTTCGGCTACAGCAGGTCGACCTTTCATTCCTAACATAGCCGAAACTGCTCCTTCATGCATGACTCCTTCTTCTACCAAGGATTCATCCTCAGCGTGAGAAATGACAGGACATCCAAACATACTGGTATACTCAAGAGCCGTTTTAAAAAGTCGATTATTATCTAGGGAACTTCCATCATCAGAAATGGCCACCGCGCCTGAAAGTATCATGTCACCAATTTCGGACAGCTCTTTGCCTTGCTGACCTTTGCTTAGAGCTCCAATGACCTTAATATTCACTACACCCTCTGACTGTGCTCTCTGCAATATACCCGATACTAAAATGGCATTATCTATAGTAGGACTTGTGTTGGGCATACACGCGATGGTAGTAAATCCACCTGCTGCTGCAGCTCTAGTACCCGATGCAATGTCTTCTTTTGCTTCTAGCCCTGGTTCCCTTAGATGTACATGCATATCTACAAATCCAGGAGCAATCATGAGTCCTTGAGCATCAAACACTTCCGTTCCTGCTTCACTTAGATTGTCTCCAATTTTAGCAATTAAACCATTTTCTATCAATATATCAGTAACTTTATCAATGTTCTGAGCTGGGTCGATCATTCGTCCATTTTTAAGCAATAGTTTCAATGTTCTTACCTCCTGTCAACACCAAAAATAAAGCTGCCATTCTCACTGCTAATCCATTTTTGACTTGCTCTTGAATAACAGATTGATCACCATAGGCTATATCAGGAGAAATCTCTAATCCTCGATTCATCGGACCTGGATGCATAACTAATGCATCTGGTTTTGCTAAATCCAAGCGAGCTTGATTCACACCAAAAATACGTGCATATTCTCTTGCGGACGGGAATAAACCTTTATGCTGCCGTTCCCGCTGAATGCGTAGGACATTGACAACATCTGCTCCCTCTATGGCTGCTTCCACTCTGTCATGGACAAAAACTCCTGCTTGTTCAATATCACGAGGCATTAAGGTTTTTGGTCCTGCTAAGTGAACTTCAGCTCCCATTTTCATGAGCCCCCAAATATTAGACCTAGCGACTCGGCTATGAAAAATGTCACCAATAATAGCAATTTTGAGCCCTGCAAGTTTACCCTTGCTTTCTTTAATCGTAAACATATCCAGAAGCCCTTGGGTAGGATGTTCATGAGCTCCATCTCCAGCATTGATAATTACAGGGGAGGCTATATTCGCCGCATACTGGGCAGAACCTTCAGCCTCGTGACGCATAACAATCACGTCTACCCCCATAGCTTCTATTGTATATAAAGTATCCCGCAGGCTTTCCCCTTTTGTCACACTACTTGCACTCGCAGTGATATTTACTACATCTGCCCCAAGGTATTTACCAGCTAATTCAAAAGAAGTACGTGTTCTAGTACTTGCTTCAAAAAATAAATTTACAACGGACTTACCTCGTAATGATGGCACCTTTTTTATATCACGACCAATAATCCCCTTCATTTCTCGAGCAGTCTCTAAAATCAATTCCATCTCTGGCACAGTCATCGTTTCAAGACCTAAAATGTCTTTTCCCCGTAATGATATTTGGCGTTTACTCACAGCCACTCCTCCTCATAAATAAAACTCCTTACCAGGTAGGCAAGGAGCTTCAAGGCAACAAGATAGACTTGTGGCCGAACAAACACCCTTGCCAAACTCTCTGGATTAGCTTAAAGGATAGTATTTGTATTTTTGCAACAGAATACGCCCTACCATATTAGACTTTTGTGAAAGCCATTTATATTTATGCATGTTTTACTTATATATATACTATCAAATTATTGAAACGGTTGTCAATCCCTTTAAAACATGCATAAAAAAACCTTCTGGCGTGTGATGACGCAAGAAGGCATAAATATACACTACTTTAGTAAATGTCTCCTTTGCAGCCTCACAGGACCACGTTAAAGGTAGTATTCTATTAGAGTGATTATATCAAAAACAGCCCTTATATGTCAATATCTTTATTCATACTGTGTACTTTCATCAAGAGCCTTATTTATAATAGAAGTAAAGTACATTAGAATAAGTTCATCACAATTAAGAAAAACTAAGAGTAATACTTTCACCTGAACGATATTACTCTCTTGATTAAGGGGATATGCGCATGTTTAAGGACCGTACCGAAGCTGGTAAAATGCTAGCTGATAAGCTATCGCCGGTTTTATCTGGCAACAACATTTGCCTGTTAGCAGTGCCACGAGGCGGTGTAGTAGTTGCTGCTCCATTAGCACAACAATTAAATAGCAGTTTAGGAGTGTTGGTTACTAGAAAGATTGGCCATCCTTTAAACCCAGAGGTTGCTATTGGAGCAGTCATGCCTGACGGTAGTGCTGTTTTAGACCAGTATACTCTTGAAAGGTTCAGTATTGGACAAACTGAACTACAGCAAATGATTCAGAGCCAATATAGTGAAATTAAACGGCGAATGCTGGCTTATACTGGAAGCGACCAACCTCCTGAAGTAACAAACCGAACTGCAGTAATTATCGACGACGGAATTGCTACCGGTTATACAATCCAAGCAGCAGTACAGTGGATTAAAACGTTAAATCCAGCCAAGATAATCATTGCGGTACCAGTCGCCCCTCCTGAAGTAATAGAAACACTTGAATCACAAGTTGATAAAATAATCTGTCCCTTTCAACCAGAGGCCTTTGGAGCGGTTGGCATGTATTATGAAGAATTCTCCCAAACAGAAGATGAGGAAGTGCTAGCTATTTTACATGAGCTAAATCATCCTCGTATGTAATAAACTTTTAAGAGACAATCTATTGAAAAAAATACTGACCAGCATGTTATCTTCTATATACAAGAAGCTCTTTGTTTCAATTCGTGGAATCGAGAGCTTTTCGTTATATCTTCTATTAAACTTAGTACTTTTAAAGGATATTGTCCCTTTTTGGCCAATAATATAGAAAACTAAAACGAGTAATTTTGCGAAAAGAAGGATTAGAATACTATGATTACTAAAGAATTTACTCTACACAACTTAATACTTTATCGTAATATTTTAGATGACAAGATTCTAAAGAAGGTGCAACTTCTACAAGACGATAATTGTCCTAAACGGTTGTATTATGAACTTTGCAGCGAACTTTTCTCTAAAGCAGAACAACTACATTTAGAAGGGAACTTGCTAAGAAACTATCTTATTTACTTAATTGCTAAGGATGAAAATATCTTTAGTAAGACTGTAGAAAAAAGCAAGGGAATCCTAGCTTGTGATTCTACGCTATACCAAGCAGCATTACATGATATGCAGATTATACAAAATTTTATTTCTCATGATTTACACATTCTATCTAAAAAAGAAAACAGCAAGTTCCTCTTCGATTTCGTTCCAAACACTCCTAGTACTGCCGTAACCAATTATTCAATACTACATCCATATTTGAATCTTCTTAACAAAACCTCTACACCTAATTCATTAGTAGAGGAATTATTGCATTATTATTCATCTTATGGATGTGGCATAATGTCTGATTATAATGCCTTCCGCTGGAACAGCACCTCTGGACTTACGGGCATCAAGAACTTTGATCAAATTACCTTTGATGATATTACTGGATATGAACAACAAAAAGAAACTTTGGTGCAAAATACTTGTGCTTTCCTTGCAGAAAAGCCTGCTAATCACATCCTACTGATCGGGTCACCTGGAACAGGTAAATCATCTTCTGTTAAGGCCCTTATTAATGAACCTTTCGCCAAAAACCTACGCCTTGTTGAGGTTTCAAAACATGAACTAAAATCCTTACACAAGTTAATGGACTGCCTTCGAGACCACTCACAAAAATTCATTATTTTCTTAGACGATTTATCCTTCGAAGAATTCGAAGTTGAATATAAATACTTAAAATCCATCATCGATGGCGGAATCGAAATAACCCCCAAAAATGTTCTTATTTATGCAACATCAAATCGAATGCACCTTATAAAAGAAAGTTGGGATGATCGAAAAGGCAATACCGATGACGTACATCGCTTTGACACTGTAAATGAAAAACTTTCTTTATCTGAGCGTTTTGGTATCACCCTTACCTATTTGTCACCAAATCAGATAGAGTATCTTGCCATCGTAGAACAAATGGCCAGCAGGAATAATATATCCTTGCCATTGGAACAACTAAAAGCAGAAGCTCTAAAATGGGAACGTCGACATAACGGACGTTCCGGTCGAACTGTACAACAATTTATCAATCACCTCTTGAGCCATCAATCCTAAATGAAAAGTAAGGTCTTAACTCCCATTAGAGTTAGGACCTTACCTATAAGAAGAAACTTATTTTAAATTGTCAATCTGCCAATCAATCGGAGTTTGTCCCATGGATGTTAACATTGTATTCGTTTTGGAAAAAGGCTTACTTTTGAAAAAGCCTCTGCTTGCTGATAAGGGACTGGGATGAACCGACTTAATAATGTAGTGATTTTCATTGGTTATTAAACTGGTCTTGGATTGTGCATTATTTCCCCATAGAATAAAAACAATAGGCTCTTTTCTCTCATTTAACAAAGTAATTATTTTATCAGTTACCTGCTCCCATCCTAATTTGCTATGAGAGTTTGCCTGTCCCTCTACGACCGTAAGAACAGTATTTAATAAAAGAACTCCCTGCTCTGTCCATTTTTTCAGATAGCCATGATTCGGAATATAACATCCTAAATCATCTTTTAACTCTTTGTAAATATTCTGTAGGGATGGCGGAGACTGAATACCTGGTTTTACGGAAAAGCTAAGTCCATGAGCCTGATTTGGCCCATGGTATGGATCTTGACCTAATATTACTACTTTAACATCTTTATAAGCCGTATAATGCAGAGCATTAAAGATATCATATTTATTAGGATAAACAGTCTTTGTTTGGTATTCTTTAATTAAAAATTGCCGCAAATTTAAATAATATTCTTTTTGAAACTCTTCTTTTAGTAAGTCCTGCCAATCATTTTTAAATGTTATCATTTTCATCACCTTGCTCCATTATATCACATAAAAAGTTCCTTCTGGTACTGTAGATATTTTCACTAAATATAAATTATATTATAGGAGAGTGATTTCTATGGCTTACTGGCTTGCCAAAACCGAACCAGAAAGTTTCAGCTATGGAGACCTTGAAAAATTAGGACGTGACCGCTGGAATGGCGTGAAAAATTTTGCAGCGTTAAAGCATATGAAAAAAATGCAGCCTGGTGACTTAGTTTTTATTTATCATACAGGCAAAGAAAAATCCATCATCGGAGTCGCTGAAGTCGTAACACAAGCTTATCCTGATCCTAATGAGACTGACAATCGATTTGTCATCGTAGATGTGGAGCCTCGTTATCGTTTAGAAAGAGCCCTAACACTAAAAGAAATCAAACTCAACCCCATCTTTCAAGATTGGCAGCTGGTTCGCCAATCACGACTTTCTGTTATGCCTGTATCAGAAGAACATTGGCAATTGCTACATAATATCGCCAAGGAACCATCTCAGTGAGTAAAAAAATTACACTAATTTCAACGGAAAAAGCCAGAGAATATCTCTGGCTTTTTTCGCTATGTTACTAATTTGTAATAGGGAAAAAGCAAAAAGCTAGCGGATTAATCCGTTAGCTTTAAAAAGAGCCCGTAATGATCTACGCTACAGCCAATACCGATCATTACATACCTATACGCAATCTTTCGACTACCCACAAGCATTACACAACCGATACTGACCTTTGCTCGACTGCCACAGATACCTACCGAACCGGTCGCAATCTCCCGACAACGGCCGACCCCTATATCTTCAGCACCCATGACAGTCTTAGCTCGACCGTTATACATCCCTTTTGACCACACGACAACAGTTGGGCTGCCGTACAGCCTTACAAGACATATAACGATCTGCCCGCCGACTACTGCCGAGCCTTTCGACCCGACAATAATCTTTGGCCGACCAATACCGAACCTTGTAAGATCCGGCACCAGTCTTGGCTCAACCATTACGAACCCTTTACAATAAATAGTATGGCTTAATTAAGGAGTCAAATACCTTGTATTTTTTGGTAATCATTCTTCAAACTGAGGACCCTCTACCTTTTGCATTAAACCTGAAACTTACTTACAGCTCCTCGAAGATCAATTGCCAGATGAGCTAATGATTGACTAGATGAGGCGATTTCTTCCATAGATGCCGATTGTTCTTCCGTAGCAGCAGATACAGCCTGTGCCTCTCCAGATGCTTTTTTACTTAGCACATCAAATTGTTTCATTGATCCAACAATTTGCCGGCTGCTACTAATCTCAGTAGCCGCATCTTGGCATAACAATGTATTTTATTTAAAAATAGATTCTAGAACCGCATACAGAAATACGCGGTTCTAGAAAAAGAAAGTCATATAATATTATTTCTAGAAATTCCAAATAGGAAGGAAAAAACCTAACGTATTGAGGCAAAGAAGCGCAGCATCATAGTTGTCCATTCCCTATCAGCTTTGCTGCTGCAGCTGCCATTTTAGCGTCACTGTGCCCCACACCAGGTACAGTAATCAACTTCCAATTAAAAGGTACTCCCAATGTTTCAGCCTCATTTTTCGCCATAGAAAAAAACTTATTCCCCCGTTCAAAACGATTGCTGCCTTCCCTCGCTGCCAAAAGAGTTTGCCTGAGAACTCCCCCTGTCTTGGTATCGCTCTCACCTAATAAAATAATCACTGGCTTAGCAAACTCTTTTGCCAAATCTTTATTTGTCACGGGTATATTTTTGAGTCCATAAGGAAAAGGAATATCCCTATCAGGCATGGTATACCAGCCAGCATTTGCTGAAATAATTCTCTTTGCTTTTGATTCCGGGGAAAAAAGAAAATATCGATGCACAAATTGCGCCCCCGCAGAATGTCCGAAGAGAGTGAAAGTATCGGTAGTTGCACCAGACCGGGCATGCAACTCATTAAATACACGATCAATTACCGAAAATATCCATTGTTCACGTGGTTGTAATTTCCCATTCTCATTGTCAGTATTCATCACATTACCCACATTATAGTAACCTACTCCAGGATATTTACTTTCTGAAAAATCAGGGCAAATCACAAGTAAGTTATAATCATCTGCATACTTCTTCCATTCATTCCGATACTCTTCAGCATTGCGTTGCACACCATGCAAAACAATTACAATTTCTTTTTCTGGTGTCCACCCTGATGGACGATAATAAAATACCCGTAAGTCCTCCTGATTCACACCTGTAGTTTCGGGCATAGTAAACGTTCCTGCCCCAATACTCAATTGACTAGAGTTCTGCGGATTGGCACATCCAATTGATGCATTACAAATAAAAAGACCGAGAATGAATAGCATGTACCACCTGAAACACTTTATTTTCAACTTAAAGCCCCCTATTCAATGATTATAATTGCTATTAAAATCCTTCTCTTACAGCTTCTTGTGGCTATTGAAACTAAAGACTAAAGCTACTATTTGATTTTCTCTCTAGCACAGAGAAACCCCGTTCCCTAAAGATACATTTCTTAAATCTATTTAAAAACCTACTGTTAGTTGCACTCGGCTATAGTTTGGTAAATCTTCTCCAGTATCTGCGTCTTTAGTTTTGAAAGTCTGGAAGCCTTCCAGTATAATATTCTTGTCCATCGCATAGTGTGCGCTAATTGCAGGTCCTTTATAGCCTTCTGTGGGGATACTAACGCCAGTGCCTGAAGATGAGAACATATTACCCGCTTTAATATCACGATAATCAAGTCTCATCCCAAAAGACCCGGGAACATCGTCTTTAGCACCTTTCCAACGTAGGCTAATGTAATAACCGGAGGGGTCATTGGCCTGTCCATAGTTTACGTTATAGTCACCGACGAGTTTAAAGTCATTGTTAAGCTGGGTATTCACGCCTAAGCCCCTTACGTTGAAGTTACTGTCTGCGCCACTCACTTCTTTAACCCACATGGTATTAACGGTAGTGGCTTTGCTGATAGGATAACTTGCGTTTAGAAAAACGGCATCTTCTAGTTTAGGTTTGCTAGTATTAGTTTGGGTGGTAGTGGATATCGTTGTGTACTTTTTAGTAACTGGATCATATGTTGTTTTTGAAGTTGTAGTAAATTTAGCTGTTGGAGTAGCAAAAGCTCCGAAGTTAGCATAACCAGCAGTCACTTTCACGTCATCAATCTTAGTGTCGAATTTAACACCGTCAATCAAGCCGATAGCGGTGGAGTTCCAGTAGTTAGTAGTACCGAAAGCTTGGCTGAATCGACCTATGGTCATAGTGCTACCAAGGACATCTTTTATGGCCATATTAACATCGGATACAAAATAGCTATCTTTACCTTGAAGAGCTGTCTTACCATCGCTATCGGTAATAGAACCGGCCTTACCGAATTCGTTCTCATTTAGTAGACGCCAACGGGTATTAAAAGTGATTTTGTCATTAACTTTATAGCTCATGTTCAAACGGATTCGTTGCATAAAAGCACTGTCGCCATCATCGGCACCATCCTTTATCCAGCGAACACGATAATCGCTACCGTCAAAGCTAAGTTTATTATCATTGTCCTTTTTCTTAGAAACCTTTGCGGTTGCCATACTCTTTTCCAGCTCTGCCATGCGGGCTTTCAAACTCGCAAGTTCTGCCGCCATATCGGGCTCAGAAGCGGCAAAAACTGTACCTGTCATTCCTAGACTAAACATCAGGGCTAATGAAAGTGCTAATTTCTTTTTCATGAGTATCCCCCTTATATTCTACTTTTGTAACTAGGTTGTCATATGGCACCGACGAGCTGATAAGTCTCTGCGTTTCCTTATAAAATCATCTTGCCACAGACATTATCTTTTCACCAGTAGTCGGCGTTAGCGGGTAATAAATCACTGGACCTCCCTTGTCCCCGGCGTCTCCTCTAGTGGAAAAACCAATGCAAGATCACATTATTGAGCAAAAACAGTATCTAGGGTGAATCTATATGTAACGCTAGTGGAGTGGAATATAGCAGACATTGCTGGTCAACATCATCATGATGAATATGAGACAGGTAACCATTGGTCCAAGATAAACCTTGCCTGTTAACCTAAAGAAGTATCGATTGTAGTATGGGAGAGCGAACATCATCGGGATAATTCCAAAAAGCAGATTTATATAAAGCCACTCATCAGTCCAATAAACGGTACCGGTATAGGCTAAATATATATACTGAATTGCCATAATCATCATCAAGCCGACAGAGTTGCCCAAACCCATGATCAACATACTGACCCACTCCTTCTGACCTTCAAAACGGCTGGCGCAGTTGACGCGGATAGAATTGCTAAGATAGAAAATAAAGAAAAACGGGATATATTCCAGAGCAACGATCCACATTTTACTCGGAAAAGCGGCTGGAGCTGACACAAAATCGAATCTAAAGTCGGTGTGGAAAATACCATAAGAGACAAAAACCAGAGTATAAAAGGCCGCAAATACGGTAAGAGCCAGGCAGAGGGTCTTGGCTAATTCTTTCACATTTGTCTTGATGCCCCACATTTCAGGGGAAATGCCATTCTTTTTACCGAACAACTTGTAAGTAAGAAAGAAGACAATAAGGCCGATGGTGCCGTTCGCTACTGCCCACAGTAATACGGCGTTATTGATTCGCTGAGGGAACCACCAAGTTTGCATAGCTTGGCTCGCATTCGGAAAAAGAATGAATGTAGCTCGAGCCATCGGTACAAACAGATAACAGGCCAAAATAGCGGAGATGACAAAAGTAATCCAGAACACAATTCTCCCTTTCTTGCTAGGCGTTGGCAGAGCTGGAGGAATAGGATGCACTAAGGAGCTGAACACGGGAAGACGCAGCATCAAAGTAGCGAATGGAACGAGGAATAGAAATGCGCCTATCAGTGACAAAAGGGTAAACCATTCCTTGATCATCCACTTCTGATTTGAGGAGGGAATAAGGGGATTCAAGTTAAAGACGGTAGTAAAGAAATCAATCATGTGGGCCATATGAGAAGAATCATACTGCATAAGGGGATGAATGTTGTTGGTATTGTGAACCACTCGCATAGTCCGGTTGGTATAGTCGCCGTATATATTTCCGATTTCCACTTCGGAGATCTTTTTATCTTTAGGGAAAATGGTATTTACCAACCGTAGTGCTTCCGGTGCATTATGCATATCGGCGCTGCGGTTCGTGTTCCTGTAGGCACCCTCATCATGGAAGCCATAGTCCATCCCAACATTGGCGTCAACAGTTGTAAGAATTTTATCTGTTAAAGTCATTACAAACCCGCCAACAAAAATTGATGATATTTTGTTTTGCGACTTAGCATAGGCCAGTTCTGCAGGTGTAATGTTTTGTCCCCCATCAGAGTCCTTAGATTTAGCTTTTCTAAGAGCCTCGGCCTGCCGTGCGCCAAAAAGAGACGCCGACTGCAGTACTGCATTTCCGCCAGCAGAATATCCTGTTGCTCCTATCCTTGTTTTATCAATGTAATTAAGATTAGGCGTATCATAAATGTATTCCACCATTGGAACGGTGCCGTATCCTTCTAATGAGGCGGACTGTTTTTGCACCGTTGAACTTGAAGCACCCTGGTTATAGGGATCAATCGTCATAACGGCTATTCCCCTTCGGGCAAGTTCAAGGGAATAACTACTTAGTGTTTCTTTGCTTCTTTCAAATCCTGGGCACACCACAACCATCGGTACCGGATTTTCTGCGGTAGCACTTTGGGGCTTAAACAGATCTGCCGTAAGCCACTGACCGTTTTCCGTCGGAATTTTAAGGCCGATCACATCGATCTTTCCGCCATCCGTTTGAACAATATAAGCACCAATATTACCAATGAGAATAAGTGCCAATGAAATACCCAGTAAAATCATTGTCCAATTCTTTCTGCTACTCTTTGGTTTTTCTTCTTTAATTTTTTTATCGTCCATACTAAACCTCCAGTTTGCTTTTTGCCTCTTACCTCTCCTAATTCTCCGCTATATCCTGAATAATCCGACGCAATAAATGAAAACGCGGCTCAATCGAGTGAATCAATATGTATTCATTGGCTCCATGGGAGCCGCCACCTACTGGACCTAAACCATCAATTGTGGGAATACCCAGGTTAGCAGCAAAACTGCCATCCGACCCGCCACCAGTAGCAGTCCAGCCAATCTCAATTCCTAATTCACAACCGATTTGCTCTACTACGCTGCAAAGCTGCAAGGTTTTCTCTGTAGGATTCATCGGCGGGCGAGTCACACCGCCAGTTACTTTGGCTATAACCCCTGACGTTCTGGGATGAGCAACCAAATCTTTCATTATATTTTCAATCGCTTCTACTTCGGCAACATTATAGAATCTTAAATCAACTTCAGCCTTTGCCTGGTCTGCAACCACATTCACTGCAGTTCCGCCAGAAATAACGCCAACATTCACTGTAGTCCCAGTCTGATAATTCGTCTTATTATGCAGAGCAAGTATCCAGTGGGCTAGTTCTTGAATGGCACTACAACCTTTTTCAGGATCAACACCCGAATGAGCAGCCACCCCAAAAACCTCAATTTTATATCGTCCAACCCCCTTGCGCTGATTCACCAGATTTCCATTGGCCCTGGCGGCTTCTAGAACAAGAGCATATCGACTTTTTTCCGAAAGTTCCTCAAGCCAAGTACGAGAAAACATTGAACTTATTTCTTCATCGCTATTAAAAGCAATACAGATTGATGTCTGGTTTAGTTTGCCTTCATGTTGAAGAGAGCTGAGGGCGTAATAGATCGAGAGCAAACCCGCTTTCATATCATTAACTCCAGGGCCAAAGGCTTTATCCTCTTTCACCATAAAGGGTCTTTCTGCTACAGTGCCAATTTTAAAGACAGTATCCATATGTCCCATTAATAAGACATCATACTGTCCTTGGTCTGTATTAACAATTTCTAGACAGGGGCCAATTGAAGAATCAAAATTGTGAGATCTAACCTGCCACCCCATAGCAGAAAATTTTTGGTGAAAAAATTGAGCTACCTGTGCCGTTCCTTCTGGATAATTAGAACCACTGTCAATATTAATGAGATATTCCAAATCTTTCAAGTAAGCTGCAAGATCAAAAACTGCGTTATTCATAGTCCACTCCTAAAAATATTTTTTTGGTGAATTCGTCAAAGATGATTAAAATAGAAAGAAATTTGCAATCGTTGTTACAATTAAAGCACCAACCATAGGAATGGCTGTCCGTTTAGCAACGTCCATAGGAGAAACCATAGCTAGACCAGCAACGGCAATACAAACAGCTGAAACCGGTGATATACTACGGGCTGCGGTTGCCGCAAATTGCATGGGTAATAACATATGTACAGGATCAATACCCATTTGCTTGGCCATCGTCGGAGCCAGTGCCGCGAAAGAAAAGATTGAGGCGTCACCCGATCCTGTGACAACGGCTGCCCCCGCAACAACACTTTGCATGACAAGGATCATGGCATGATCACCAAATCCAGCTGTTTGTGTTGATTTGATAATAGTATCAATAGCACCAACTGCTGTCAGTCCAGCAGCAAAGGTTTCAGCGGCAATAACCAGTGATACGACAGACGCAAAAGATGCCCCCATGCCGTCAAAGAATTTTTGGATACTTTGCGCAACTTTCTTATAATCTCTACATCGGATATACTCCAAAACCATGCTGACGAACAGACCAATGAGCATGGCTGCGATAACGCTCATTCTAATTTTAGACCCCAAAACTGGGCTAAAAATGAAAATGAGTACAATGGGAAGCAAGGGTAGAAAAGCATATAATAACGGTGGAGTTTGTTCTCCTTCAGCTTTTGTTGCAACAATCTCAGAACGCACTGCGATATGACCAGTTTTTTTATCAAACCACTGTTGTACAAAATAATGTAAGATGGCAACAGTTAGAATGACTGGAATTGCAATTATAATCTGGTACTGGGCTACATAAGTCACAACATCGATGCCAGCGTTTTTAGCTACTAATTGAGATGTAGCCGAAGCAGGCCCGAGATCTACACAGCTACTTGTGACAATAACAGCAGCAGCGCTCAACCGACTCACTCCCAAGCCAATCAGAATGGGAAACATAGTGGCCATCAGCAATAAACCCAGGCCAGCAGCACTAATGATGGCTATTTTCATCATTTGACCGACGATAAAAGCTAAGGCCAGCACTACATAAGGGGAATGGAAGAAATTCAGCGGTTTAACCCCAAGATGCACGAATGCTTTACTTGCGCCGATATGATCCATATAACGAACAAAGCCGGCAACAGACATAATCATTAAACCGAGGCCAGCGACTCGATTGCTCAGCAAATCTTCTACGACCTTGAAAATATCAAGCCAGGCAAAGCCCATACTCTGTTTAACAGCTATGATCGGCTTTCCCATCAAAATGGCACATGCCAACAGAATAATGCCAGCCACAAAAATTACGGTCTGGGCCTTATATTCCTTAAACAAAAGATATCCTACCCATACTGTAACAACAGCGGCAATTAGAACTCCTAACATCAAAACATCCCCCCATTATATTTAGTATTTTTCAATATCCTCTCCAGTGATTATACTGACAGCTTTACTTCTAGTTGAAGGCATACCTATTGTCTTACTGGCAGGTGGTGGGTTCCCTTTTTCCACCCAATCCACTAGGATGTCAAATGCTTGATGGAAATAGGGGAGCATGGCTTGCAGTTGATTATTACTATCAACTTTTGGATTTCCTACAAGTCCGTCTAAATGATTGCCATGTTCGATCAAATATAATCGATGCCTATCCCCTTTACCTTTTTCACGAATTAAGTTTTGGTAGCCAATCGCGTGATAAAATGGATGAATCTGTACATCCCAAGTACCTGCCAGTGAAAGTAAGGGTTTTTGTATATTGCCTGTAAGGGAAATCTGAGCGACGGCTTGTTTTACTTCTTTCGGACGTTCTTGCCAATTATAATCATCATAATCTTCCGGATGGTCATTATATTCCCACCAATCTCGATGTAAGTAGGTAGGGTCAAATTTCATACGCAAGGAATCGGGAGGAAGTTTTTTATTTTTTTCATAGTATTCCATAAGAAAGTCAGTTTCTGGTGGAAAACCGTATTTTTCACGGGCAACATCTTTAGTCTCTTGGCTAGCATTCGGGTCCTGTAGTATCTTCCAATGGCGCATTTGATCAACTTTAACCGTGATGTTGTTTATATCAACTGTCCATAAAACACCCTTCCAATCTAACCCGCCATCATATAAATCTCCATCATGTTCAATTGCATATCGCGTAACATAGCCACCATTTGATCCTGCTGATATATAGGTTCGAATAGGAAGCTTACCTTTAAGACTCAATAATAATTCCCTTGCTGCTATTGTTAACTGCCTCATCCGAACATGCCATGCTGCTAGATTATCTTTAGAGTGCAGAAAAGCAGTATTTGCCCGTTTCTCTGAATACAGCTTTCCATCTGCTGCCGGAATAATTTCGCCCCTAGTCCCTTTATCAGTACTAGCATAAGCATACGAGGCCTTCTCATCATCTAATTTTGTAAGTACATAATCGCTAAGAAGCACATCCATCGATCGCTCACTAGCCGCTCCACCAGCTGCACTAACAACTAGTTTACTATTCCATTTATCAGGAATGCGAATGACAAACTTAGAATCATCAAACATGCCTGATATCTCCATACCTGGAACACTCGCCTTAGGGATTAACCATTCTGGTTTGAAAGCTTTACCTTTAGAAGTCCAATCATGAACCTCAATATTATCAACACCTACAACTGCTTCTTTGGCAATAATAGGATTATTAGTCGTTAAGTCATCATATATTTTCACTTCTACATTATGGGCTCCGGGAATGAGGGTCGACGCCATTATTTTTCCTCCACTATTTAATCATTATTTTTCCTCTGAGGTTAATCCCCTGATAATTGTCTCAACCACATCAGATTCTCGACTTAGTCTCAGTTGCCACAAAAACTATATCCTCATGTTACAATCTTACGAATATTTTGTGAAATACTTCCTTTCTATCATGCGATAGTTTCACTGTATAACTCTCTGTAGCTATAAGAAAAGACTTGGCTTATACCAAGTCTTCAGGGCAAAAAGATATCGCTAGCGCATTGTAAAAAATCATTACATCGTTCATTGAAGCGTCACAGGCCTGCTTTGGAAACAAGAAAGTGTATACTTTCCGATTACGCAAAAATGAGTTGGTGAGAAATATATCTCATCAACTCATTTCAACATTTACGATTTAAATTTCTGCATAAACTTAATAAAATCAAGTGCTAACGCCGATAAATATTTGTCTTTAGCCCAAATAAAACCTGTCTGAAATTGTATCGGCTCTGCCAAAGGTCTGATTGCTATGTGAGGATTATTTTTAATTATAGCGATTGTATCGTCAAGAACAAATGTTATTCCCGCCCCGCTCGCAACCATATTAAATGCAGTTACAACTTGTAATGGAGTAAATAATATATCGGGGGCAAAGCCACATTTTTCACATTCCTCCATTATTCTCTTCTTTATATAACTACCGCGAGCACACAGAATAAACTTTTCATTTTTCAATATTTCAAAGGGTACTGTTTCATAACGGCTCAAAGGATGGTCTATGGGAAACACAACAAGAAGTTCACCATGGTAAAAAGGAAGAGTCATATAGGACGGGGATGGATCAGACAATACAATTAAACCTAATTCAATGGTTTCATCAGAAACTCTATCAATAATGTTCTGTACTCCAAGTTCATGAATATTGAGAATAACATGAGGATATCGCGAAGCATACTCTGTAAATATAATTGGAAACATCCACGACCCGAGGGCAGTAGGGATTGCTAACCTAAGTTCCCGATTCGCTTTAGAACCAAGATCATACATCTCACTCACAGTGTTTTGTACATCATTTAATATCTTTTTCACTCGTTCTAAAAAAATTTCGCCTTCCTTTGTAAGGTTGACAGAGCGCTGATCTCTATGCAACAGACAAACACCTAGTTCTTCTTCAAGTTTGAGTATGGATACAGTAATCGATGGCTGTGCAACATGAAGTTCCTCTGCTGCTTTAGTAAAATTCTTGAGCCTACTTACGCTCTCAAAATATTCCATTTTCTTTAAATCCATACCTTGCTCCCTTCAAAAACGGAATTCAACTGGGATTATACTCTTCATCGCAAAATTTATTTTTAATATGATTATATTGTGCCATAAATAATGAGAAGATAGCAAGCTAATGAATTACAATGGCCATAGCCCCAACCACTCCACCCTACAGCAATAGACCTTCAGGCCATTTTACTTTGATAGATTCGGAACAAAAAATGTTCGTTCCAGATTGTCCATCCAAATTTTCCTTCCGTGATCGAACGTCCTTACCACAATTTTATCAGAATACAGATAGAGTGAGTTGGTCCAAACATTCACTCTGTCCATATCTGAGTTGTGTATGTTAGTGACCCGTCCTTCGTAAAGATTAATATCCGATGCAAAGGATGGGTCTGTAGCAGGAGTGTGAGTATGTCCAGAAACCCAAAGCAAAATTTGGTCGTTGTTATTGATAATATTGCGAATTTCCTCCTCAGGCTGAGCAATAAACCTAGGGGTATTTGCATGTTTGTTAGTAGTGCTAGATAATGTTCCTTTAAGTGGACCATGGAAAAAAATTATGGTAGGAGTGGCCTGATTCATATTCAATGTTTCCCGCAACCAATCTAACTCACGTTTAGACATCTCGGTCAGGTTCGATGATTCAAGGGAATCCACCGATAAATAAACTAATAGATACTTCCCGCGTTTTTGCGTATAGAATACTTCCGACAACCCCCATGTTTCTTTGAAGCGCTCAAGACTTTGCTGTCGGACATTAGCGTCCGCACTGACAAAATGCATGTCGGGCGAAAAGGAATTGTTATATATATAATCATGATTTCCAGTTATAAAGTGCACAGGTTTCTCAAATTGGTCAAAGTAGGTTTTGCAATAAGCATATTCTTCGTCGTTTGCAAATTGGGCTACGATATCACCTACAACATTAATCTGATCCACATCTTCCCAGGCATTAATATCGTCTATCACTGCATTCTTGACATTCATAATCCTTTGTTGCGTTGCAACATTCGGATGCTCCCGTATACGTGAGGGCAAATGTGGATCACCCAGTACAACAATGCGATGATAGCCCACCGATTCAGTAGCATTTTCCCCAGTTCTAGCCAAGAGAGGCATAGCCGTTAATATCTGTGGGCATACAAATTTTCCGTAAAAATACACAGCCCCTCCACCTATTACGAGATGTTTTAAAAAATCTCGTCTATTCAATGTTACCATCTCCTTAACTTATACTGAAAAATAAGCCTCTATGCTCAGCGCGCCCAGAAAAGTACTATCTGTTTAATAACAAATAGTACTTCTGGAAAACATGATATTTTTATTTATTTGTTTAAAAACAACTTCCCATTAAAAACATCCTCAGGATTTATTCTTAAAACTTGCTCACTTTCATTAGGATTTAGAATTCTAATATATAATTCCGGAGAGTTATTTTGTGGTATTGCTACTGCCCAAACAGCCATTGTCCGAGTTTTATTTGGTGTGCTTCCTGTACGAAAAATACTATTATCCGGTCCATCATTTTGATCTTTACTGAGAGCTATAAAGGTATCGAGATCAACCTTCTCCGAAATATTATTTAGCAATTCTCCAATGCGACTATATCTTTTCTGACTACTTGTACCAGAAATATGGTTAAATTCTAGCATAGATTCAGCTACATAATGATTGGTATGAAAGATAGCCCCATTTTCCTTCACCATAACAGAAAAATTACCCTCAGGCCCAATTTCTATTGTCGCAATTTTTTCCTTATCAGCGATCATTAAAATCTGTGGCCCCACAAATAAATCAGTTTTAGATATAGCTTCTTCGACACTATTACACTCTTTTAGCAATCTCGCAGAAAGCCCATGGGTATATGCCATGCCTTTTCGTTCTTTAACTGATATACTTCCTGCAGTGGCACTTACTACCACAAGCCCTTTCTCATTAATTCCGGCCTTCAGGCCTTTATGAGCTCCATCCATTGCAAAAAGTCCCAAATACCTATAGCCATCTGCGGGTGAAATAAGTTGTACATCTTGTTGATGGTCAGGTAACCAATCGCGATTTTTTACTATAAGGCTTCCTCCACCCTCAACTGCATTCCCATTTGCAGCCCATAATGTACAAGCTTGAGTAGGAGTGACAGAGAAAGTAATTACCAACAGCATGGCCCATATCGCTAAATATCGTTTCAAAACTCGTTACCCTCCATATTTTCTAGATTAATAGCTCCCACTATATACTTCTAGGTCAATTAATTATCTTTAATAATAGAATACTCATCTATTATTAATGTCCTTTAAAGTTACATCTGGAGCATGATATCTGCGTAAATAATGAGTATGCGATAGTCTGCTAAAAATCATACTGAATAATCGCCACCTCATGACTTGATGAATGAGTATATACGCAAGGTAAACTGCAATTAATACAAATACATATTGCACGATTCCTACCCAATTTATAGGAAGCCAATCTAAATGTCCGTTAAATAGATGACCCTGTAAATAGGCAGCAGCAGGCACTGTGGTTAGATAGTAAAAAACGATCGCTAATATTGGGCTTGCTTCAATTGCCTTATGGGGACAATAGTTCATACAAGCCATGCAGCTGTCGCAGGAATAACTCCAATACGGGCGTTTTTTAATTTTTCCAGTCATCTTAATAGCTTTTGTCGGACAAATATTAGAACACAGCCCACATCCTACACATTTATCTGAGGCAAAGAAAAGTTTTGATAAAATAAGTTGTGCCATAATTAGATACATAAATGAAACCGACGCTAACAAGAGACCTAAAACCAAAGGAATAAATCCTCCAAAATAAACTTGCCCTAATAAAACAGTTTTAGCAAAAGAATTGACTTTTGGTTCTGCCTCCGAAATTATGAATTCGGCATTCTCCTTGCTTAACCCCCAATGAACAGCTGTCCAGTTACTAGGCATGTCAATTCCCATAACACCCTTGATTTTATACCCTTTCAAAAATAACAGAAATGCCGTTAGGTAACCAGCTGTCCCTTCCATTCCTGGTAACGCAATTCCTTTTACTCTAGTACCAGCCCGCGTTGGTAGAACAACAGCCGACGCACCATTCGCCCGCGGAAGCTGGAAAATCTGTTTTATCACTAACCAAGGAGCTGTAAAACCATGAGTAGGCAGTGTAAAAACACACAAGGTTTTCTCATCTGGTCCAAAACACAGCTTCTCGGTCTTTATTTGTTGTACACCTGTTTGCATCCCCATAGACCTTGCTACTTCAGCAAACCACATTGCTACCTTATAGGAATTCCCTGTACCCGTCATATAAAACACAAATGACTTCTCAATCATTTTGATCACCACCATACAACAAACTAGTTATACCTTTGTGGTTGCAACGGCATCCTTAAGAATGACAGCTTGTGCCACTATCACATCGGTTCCATTAAACGTGGCAGAAGGAGATCCGTATAGCATGTACCCCTCATCTAACAATGTAGAAATTCTCTGACAAAACGTTGCATCATCTTTTCCTGTAATTAATCGATATCTAAGTTGTTTCTCCACAAAAATTCCCCCTCTAAAAGTTATTTTTACATCTTACTTTCAAATCAAGCACTGGGGTTTTTCACCAATTATTTTACTATTCGTCTTGCAGTTGATCCAACCCTTCAAATTGCATCTTATAATATTTAGCGTAAAGACCATTTAAAGATAATAGTTCGTCATGGGATCCCCGCTCTTGAATTCCTTTGTGATTGATTACAATAATTTCATCTGCACTCCGAATGGTACTAAGTCTATGAGCCACAACAATGGTAGTACGATCTTTTGAAAGGCGTTCCAGAGAGGTCTGAATATAACGTTCGCTTTCGTTATCCAAAGCAGATGTAGCTTCGTCCAAAATAAGAATCTTAGGATTTTTCAAAAACACGCGAGCAATAGCAATTCTTTGTTTTTGACCACCAGAAAGGCGTGTTCCTCTTTCACCGACGTAACTATCGTACCCATCAGCAAGGCTCATAATAAAATCATGAATATTGGCGTTTTTAGCCGCCTCTATAATTTCTGCATTGGTAGCATCTGGTTTACCATAGGCAATGTTATCACCGATGCTGCCAGCGAATATATAAACATCCTGTTGAACAATACCAATCGAACTGCGCAGAGACTTGAGCGTAACATCACGCACATTTTTTCCGTCAATCATAACGGCACCTTCAGTAACATCATAGAAGCGTGGCAATAGGGAACATAGTGTAGTTTTTCCACCACCAGAAGGGCCCACCAATGCCACTGTTTTCCCAGCCGCAATGGAAATGTTTACTTTATGAAGCACTCCTGTATTTTGATTGTACCGAAAAGAAACATCTTGATAGACAATATTACCTTCAACATTAGTCAATGTTATTGCATTCGGTTTATCTAGAATTTCCGGGGTTATTCCCACCACATCCATAAAACGTTTGAAACCAGAATAGCCTTTTTGAAACTGTTCCGTAAAATTGATCAGTACATCAATCGGATTAATAAAAATCCCGATATATAGTGCATACACAGCAAGATCAGCAACTTTCAAACTACCATTGGCAATGAAAAAGCCTCCACTCACAAGTACCGCCGTATATAGTAATCCTTGAAAAAAGGCATTACCCGCATGAAAGCTACCCATAATTTTATAACTGTCTTCCTTGGAATCCAAAAATTCAAGATTACTAGAGCAAAACTTTTCCCTTTCCAAATCCTCATTAGCAAAAGATTTGACAACACGAATACCGGAAAGGCTATCCTGCACACGTGAGTTCACACTGGCAATCTTTTTTCGGTTATCCATAAATACTGCTTTCATTTTTTTGTTCTTATAAATACTGAAAATAATCATAAGCAAGGTAACAACAAAAAGAATCAATGTCATTTTGACATTGATCAACATCAAAAATGCAAAAGAGCCCAAAATCTTTATGGTCGATATAAAAATATTTTCTGGCCCATGATGAGCCAATTCGGATATATCAAATAAATCAGATACCAATTTTGACATCATCTCGCCGGTGTTATTATTGTCATAATAAGAAAAGGACAGCCTTTGATAGTGGTTAAATAAATCTTGACGCATATCGCTTTCCATTCGGGCCCCCATTATGTGCCCCCAAGTAGTGATATAATATTGGCAAGCATAACGAATGCTGTACATGATGAGCATTCCCACACCGACAAAACCAATCACATTCAAAATTTCAGTTGCATCACCAGTAAAAATCCCATGGGTAAGATAATAAAGAATCTGAGGGAATGCAAGATCGATCAAGGAAACAACCAATGCACAAAATAAATCGAAATAAAATAACCGCTGATATGGTTTATAATATTGAATGAATTTTTTATAAATAGACATAAATAGCCTCCGTTTATCATAAGTAACTTAAAGAACTTCTCTTTTACTAAAAACTTTTCCTGCAAATAGTACAAACAAATAGAAGGATAATGGTTACGAAAATATAAAAAAACCGTAAATTACTGTACATTGTGTATTGACATTTGTGTTGCAACATTTTATAATCGTTACAATACCATATCGTTATTGGTGATGACGGAAAAAAGTAATTATGTTATTTTCATACAGAGAGCTAGTGGTTGGTGTAAACTAGTTGAAAATACATAATGAAGTTCCTTCCCGAACTGCAGACTGAAATTTACAGTAGGTCTTGCCGTACGTCTACGTTACAGACATAGAGCTGATCTTATGATCAAAACTAGGGTGGTACCGCGGTGATTCGTCCCTTATCGGTATCGCTTTTTATTTTTGTCTTAAGGTTAAATTTGGGTGGTACCACGGTCATATCGTCCCTCTTTACGAGGGGCGTTTTTTCTTTTATAGCCAGCATAAAAGAAAATATATGCAAAAATTGTTTATTACTAGGAGGTTTAATCATGAATATTCCATTTCTTATCGTATGTATTTATATTTTTCTACTTTTTGTGATCAGTTATTTTGCCCAGCGGCGTTCTGCTGGCAGTGCTACAAATTACATTTTAGCAGGCAGGCAACTTACAACGCCGCTGATTACTGTATCAATTGTAGGGCTTGCAGTTGGCGGAGCTTCAACGATCGGTGTGGCTGAACAAGCTTATAAAGTTGGTCTTTCGGCTGGTTGGTATACAACAGCCTGGGGCATCGGCGCTATTACTATGGGAATGTTAGTTGCCAAAAAATATCGTGAGCTCAATATCACTACCATCCCCGAACTATTAGGCAGGTATTATGATAAAAAGGGCATGATTGCCGGAATAGCTTGTCAGATACTTATTCAACTAGTCGTTATGTCCCTTCAATATCTAGCAGGCGGCAGTATCCTCTGTGCTTTAATGCCTGAGATATTCACACTTACCACTGGTATGCTTACAAGTGCTGTAGTATTCATAAGCGTAACTATGATTGGCGGTATGTGGTCAGCTAGCCTTTCCAATATTTTAAACGTCTCGCTAAAATATATCGGTATTATCTTAGCCACTATTGTCAGCGTAACACATGCTGGAGGTCTTAAAAGCATCGAGGCTCAACTTCCTGCTAATACAACGTATCTCAGTTTTTTTGACGGTGTTGGTATCATCGGCATTGTTACCTGGATGCTAGTATTAGTAACTGTTAACTTGTCACTACAAAGTATCATTCAAATTTCATTAGGAGCAAAAGACGTGCAAACAGCTCGCCGTGGTTTTGTTATTGGTGGATTAATGATGTTGCCGATTGGCTTTGTCAGTGCCTTATTAGGGGTCATTGCAAAAACAATGTTTCCAGATGTAAGCCCTGCTATGGCTTTGCCAATGACCATTATGTCTTTGAACCCAATTCTAGCTGGAATTACTCTTGCGGCATTATGGGCGGCAGATGTATCAACGGCCTGCAATCTGCTCCTCAGCTCAGCAACTTTATTTTCCCAAGACATCTACAAAAAATTCATTAATCCTGCAGCGAGTGATAAAAGGTTTCTTATTGTCACCAAAGCATCTGTACTCTCCTTAGGATTATTAACCCTAATTTTTGCTATGACGATTAGCGGTATTATCACTACTCTTATGATTGGTCTCAGTTTAACCGCATCTTTTAGTGTGATTGTACTCTTTACCTTGTTCGCCCCGTCTCTTTGCCGAAAAAATGCTGCTTTTTATACTATTGCAGTCAGCTTAGCTATATTAATTCTCTGGCAGACCTTCCCTTCAACGCACATATTCCCTCATGTAATTTATCTTGAATGGATTGCTTGTGTTGGAACCTTTCTATTAACATATCTACTTGATTCAAAGGCGATTACTACCTCTGAATGCGCTTAAAGAAACAGAAAAACTGCAAGAATCTCTTTAGATTCCTGCAGTTTTTTATTGTGATCTTTCAAATACATAAACCTTTCCATATTTCGCTTTCTTGAATTCGTCCCCACGAAACCCCATATTAATCAACTGTTCTTTAATTTGCAGCATCAAAAATCCATGTGTCACTATTAACACATTATCTTCCTCAAGAATACTTGAAATAAACCTTTTTACCCGATCCCTTGTCTGTTTTATACTTTCAAGTTGAGATTGCTGCGAACTAAGCCACGCCAATCTCCCTGCCAGTAACCAAAATATATATGGCAATTTTATTTTAGAATCAAATGCTGGTGAAATCGGCACTTCTCGAATTAATTCTGATTTAGTAATATCTCCTCTATAGATATGCTGCGCAGTTTCGATTGTACGCGATAAATTACTACAATAGCACTTTTCCCACGTTCCTTGCTCTATTATTAAATCCATAATTTTAATGGGTGAACCGTCATACAAATTGACCCATTCACTAAATTCTTTTGCAGACATCATCCATTTATGAGGGCACTCAACTTCAAAATGCCGTATCAATCCAATTCTCATAAGCCCCTCCTAATTCTACCCCTAAGCTCTATATAAAAAATACCCTACTATGATCTAGCTGCATTTTTAAGTCTATACATCTTGCTATCCGCAATACTGATTAAATCTTCTATTTCTTTTGTGTCACTAGGGTAGATTGCATAACCACTTGAAATAGAAATGGCCATTTGCATTTTCTTCGATAATTCGAGTAGCTCATTATTAAAACGTTTAAGAATTTGTTTTATCTCTTCATCACCTGCACAAGGCGCAATAATTAAAAATTCATCACCGCCCCACCTAGCAGCTATATCACCCTTTCTTATAATAGTTAAAAGTAAAGCTGAAAGCTCTTGCAGCACCAAATCCCCTTTTCTGTGACCATATCGGTCATTTATGGCCTTGAAATTATCACAATCTAAAATAACTATACTTAATTTTTCATTTTTTCTATCCATTTTAGCCAAAAGAGACGGAAGAAGTTCATCAACAAATCTTCGATTATAAAAACCCGTCAAACTATCTTTTTCTGAATAAAATTTTACTTTGTCATACTGTTTACCAGCCCAATAAGCAATAAGTAAACCAATAATTCCAGGATAAGGCGGATTGCTGAATGAATAGTCTAAATAAATATAAGCATATAACCTTACCGCTATAATAGTCATTAGCATAATTATTAAGCCAGTTATTCTTCCCGTATATTTCATTCTATTCACCCTTTTATTCAATATTAAAAAACAGTGTTGTCTCATATTCTACTACAATCAGAAGGAATAGGGAACTTTTAGTTCAAAATCCTATACTTTTCCAAACCCCTACTTAAGTATCCATAAGTAATAAAAAAGACCTACAAGCAGAATGCCTGTAAGCCTATCATTATGAATTGCATATTCCATCGTAGCTAAAGCTCAGTACATTAAGCACCACTTACAACTTTTTGTTGCGGCTTTGCCTCCTCTATTTGGATGAATCTAGTCGATACAAAGTTTAACAAAGCAATGACCGCACCGCCCATAAATACATATTTATATCCATTCGGACCGCCATTGTACCAAACTAAACCTCCTAAGATAGGTAAGAACATGGTTACGACGTGATCAATGCTAGTACCTAAAGACAAACTAGGTGAAATTTCCTCAGGTCGTAGGGCGATTTTTTTCATATAAGTAGCCCTGGCCATACTCACTGCATTCATCGCCTGGTCCAAAACATAACATGCACAAATTACAAACAATGCAAGCTGCTGACCAAATAGATTATCAGCAAACGCATAGCCTAAGCAAATAATAAAACAACCTATTGCCTCACTGCTAAGAACATTTTTTTCTCCCAAATGATCAATCATATGCCCAATCCACGGCTTTACAAAAATTCCGGCAATCGACACAATAAAAAACAGCATAATCATAGTAGTAACTGGTTGGCGGAAAACATCAACAAGTACCCATGGACCAAAAGTAATAAATATCTGTTTGCGCGCTCCATACAGAATGCTCAACCAATAATATAGACCATATTCTTTCCTGAAAACAAAACGTCTGGATTTTTTTATTGTTTTGGTTGGCTTCATAAAAATAAGTGAGACGGCTGCCAATAAAAAGGCCACCGCGCCTATTGAAAAAGCGGTCATATAACTAATGTGCAGAAACTTGAACAACATCCATAAGACTGCGCTACTAATGACTAGCGTCAAAGTGTTAATGGCGTTCATTTGTCCCAGTTTTTTCCCTAATTCACCAGCAGAAGCAAAACTCATTCCAATACTATTAGACAAAGGCATATAAATATGAGTTCCCATATTGTAAACGAAAATAGTTACTATGAGCCAACTGTATTCTGGAGGGATGATCCCCAAAGAAAACATACCTATCGCCGAGATAACATTTCCTACTAACATAGTTCTAATATCACCGAGGAAAGAAAGCAGCCCAATAATAACAACCATCAGTAGCCCCGGTAGTTCTCGCGGGAACTCCAAAGCTGACCGTTCTAGAATCATCATTCCCAAGCCTTCTTTTAAATAATTAGTCAGAATTGCACCATCAACACTCTGTCCAATACCAATAAAAGCTGTCGATAATAAAAAGAAAAAATAATTGCGGTCTATACCATTAAAAAAATTTATTTTCATAATATTCCCCTTTCCGATACAAATTGCGTTTTGCATAGTAGCATAAAATTAATTTGATATTTTTAGAATATACCTTATACATTTATTTGCATCATGGTATTATTATATATAAATCAATATTATAATTCATGGACTATATTACTCGATATTAGCACAATATTAACATTAGAAGGTGATAGCAAATGATGATTGACAGAAATCTCTGCGAGAAAAACTACAGTATATGTATGCTATTATGCAATGGTCAGCCAAAAGTTAACGACAATAGCCAGCAGTGGGATTACGACATGTATCGAGATTTTCCGGTGAAAATAACCCGCAACGAACGTTTGGAACGTGGTCCTATTTTTGAAAGTCACTGGCATGAACAATTTCAAATTTTATATTTTGAACAAGGCGAGGCATTGATTCACTGCAACTCCCACCCCTACGAGGTCAAACCAGGGGATCTAGTGATTATAAATAGTAATGAAATACACTACGGCGAGACTATCTGCCAACATCTAGTTTATTATATCGTAAAAGTCGATCTTAATTTCCTACTTGGCAGTCAGGTGGACTTTTGCCAAACAAAATATTTAAATCCCTTGCTACAAGGCCGAATTCGCTTTCAAAATCATATCCCCCAAGATAATGAATTGGCAAAGCAAGTCCAGCAAATTTTTAACGAATATAATCAGCAAGAAATAGGGTGCGAATTAGCAGTCAAATCACTAATTTACCATATAATCGTATTACTATTGCGGCATTATCAACAGGACACATCTCATAAAATTCAGCAAGATCACCAACAAAAAAACATGCACCATTTACGTACTGTTTTAAAATATATGGATCAGCATTACAATGAAAATATTAGTCTGAGCCAATTGGCAAGTTTAGCCAACATGAGCAACCAACATTTTTGTCGTCTCTTTAAAAGCATTACCGGTAAAAGCGCAGTTGATTATATGAATTACCTACGAATTAATAAGGCCGTAACGCTTTTGTCAGAAAGCGATTTTAATATCAGCGAAGTTGCCATGGCAGTTGGCTTTGATGATAGTAATTATTTCAGTCGCTTATTTAAGAAATACCAGAAAACATCGCCATCTTCGATGAGAAAGTAACGCCATTGCAACAAGAGCCTATGTATATCCCGTAAGTAGAGCCCCACCCTCTGATTGGTAGGCTCTACTTTTATTATGGTAAACGGTACGTCTAGCAAAAATGGCAATAATACCTGAACTTCTCTGATGTTTCAAGTATTAATGTCACATTATCCTCGAGCCCCTATTAAACACTGCAAACAACAAAAAAGACCTACAAGCAAAATGCCTGTAAGCCTATCATTACTGAATTGGTGCGGTAGAATGGATTTGAACCATCACGAGGTTGCCCCCGCCAGCCCCTCAAGCTGGTGCGTCTGCCGTTCCGCCACTACCGCGAATAAACTATTCATTTCGTAAACAAGCCAATCATACTAAAGTTGGTGCGGTCGAGAGGACTTGAACCTCCACGAAGTTTCCCTCACTAGAACCTGAATCTAGCGCGTCTGCCGTTCCGCCACGACCGCATAGCAAGACAAT
Organism: Pelosinus sp. UFO1; assembly: GCF_000725345.1. NCBI lineage: Bacteria > Bacillati > Bacillota > Negativicutes > Selenomonadales > Sporomusaceae > Pelosinus > Pelosinus sp. UFO1. The sequence continues at coordinate 1,765,131 of NZ_CP008852.1, read as the reverse complement.
TGGGACTCACTTTATATGGTTTAACTTGCCGACATATACTATTATACCGTTTCATGAGAAAATGTCAATAAGATAATTCATTTTATCCTTTTTAATTTATGAGAAAGGTTTCCTCAATTACTTTGAAGCAATTCCCCATTGCCAAGCATTCCATAAATTACCTGAGGGAGTAGGATTTGATTTGTAGTTTTCAACACTATTTTTTGCTACATCAATATTGGTCCTAAAATAGAGAGGAATAATTGGATATTCTTGCTGAATTAACTCCTGAATTCGAAAATATATTTGTTTACGCGCTTCTATATCCACCGTCCGCGCCCCTTGCTCCGTTAGCAAATCAACTTCCGCGTTGCGCCACCCTGGATAATTTTGTCCTTCCATCCGATTGGCTGCACTAGGAATTTTCTTTGAATTCCACAAGTTGAGGTTATTCGGATCAACTCCTGCCACCCAGGCATATAAGGCGGTTTCAAATCTACGCTTTTTTAAGGTATCAGCAAAAAACAGCTGTGCATCTAGGACTTTCACTTCTACTTCAATACCGGTTTCTTTCAACTGCTGAGCTATCATTTGGGCTGTAAGTTCTCGTATTTTTACTCCTGCTGGCACACTTAGAGAAAACAATAGCTTACGTCCGCCTTTGGCAAAAATACCATCAGTCCCTTGTTGCCATCCTGCTTGGACTAATAATTCACGTGCAGCCGCAACATCACGTACAGCCCCTTTTACAACTGGATTATAACCCCATGACAAGGGAGATTGATCACCAAAAGCTGGACTCGCTGCATTTTTAAATAGATTGGTAATCAAAGCCTGCTTATCTATCCCTAGCGAAATGGCTTGCCGCACTCGCACATCTTGAAATAAGGGATTGTCCAAATTAAAATCGAGGTGCTCCCAAATCATAGCGGGAGTACTGACAACCTTGACACCTTCTATACTTTTGACTTGCTCATATTGGGAGAATGGAACGTTTGCCATAATATCTAATTCTCCAGCCTTTAGCAACGTCAACATAATAGTATTATCAGGAATTATTTTATAAACAATAGTATCTAAATTAGGTTTACCACGAAAGTATGTAGTATTTGCTTCTAATACAATGGCTTCTGCAAGACGCCATTCCTTAAATTTAAAAGGACCTGTACCAATTGGCCCACGATTAAAGGCTGCCTTATTGACATCACCTGCCGACTCTATTATGTGTTTAGGTAAAATACTAGTGAACAGGGTTAAGTAAGGCGCATAGTACTCTTTAAACCGCACTATGACGGTATTGCTATCGGGAGTATCGATTGCCAAAATTCTATCATATCCATCACGAGACACAATATTTACCTTCGGATTCATGATAAGTTGCCAAGTAAATTTAACATCCTCTGCAGTAAAAGGCATCCCATCGTGCCAAGTCACACCAGAACGCAGCTTATAGGTTACGCTGAGACCATCTTGACTCACTCCACCATTTTGTAAGGTGGGAACTTCAACCGCAAGGTCTGGGACCCATTCCCCTTTTTCATTGTTTACCAATAATCCGCTAAAAATCAAACTACTCACTTCCGCAGTAGCCAGAAAATCGGATAACAATGGATTTAAGGTATTCGGTTCTTGTAGACTGCCATAGACCAATTGTCCGCCTTGCTTTAATTCAGGCTTATTAGGATTTGGCAGTGATTTGGAACTACAACCACCTACCAGTAAGACGATAGCCATTAGAAAGCATAAAAAACTAGAATACCTAAACCCAAATCTAGGTATTTGTATGGTTTTTCTTTTAGAAAATAAGTCATCAGTTTTATGTTTGACTGCAACTGGTCTTCCATCTTCCAATGCTACCTTCTCCTATCTGCCATATAACTCTTGGTACCGTTTCTTATTATCTAACACTCGATTTACATATTCCCGAGTTTCCCGAAAGGGAATTTTTTCATCTTCAACAAAAGACATAGTCCATCCATATTGGGCCATCCATTGTTTCACATTACCTCTTCCACCATTATAGGCAGCTAACATTAATACTTCATTGCTTTTAAATTCTTTCTTTAATGACCCTAGATACCAAGTACCCATACTAATGTTTAGTTCTGGATCCTCAAGCTGTTTTGTATTAAAATCTTGATTTTCCATTTGCTCAGCGACCCATCTTGACGTTTCAGGCATCAATTGCATTAATCCTAGGGCGCCTTTAGGAGATTTTGCTTTTGTATTAAATTTGCTTTCTGCTCTTATGACTCCAGCAACAAGAAAGGGATCCAATTCTCTCTCCAAGGCATAACGATACACGATTTCCTGATACGGGAAAGGATAAATATATTTTTTTTGAAACCAATCGCTGCTGTATATCTGATAACCAATGGTTACTACTAGTAGTATACTACCCACCAGGATTTTCATCCGGGTTAAAATCCGCAAAACAAATCACTCCGTTGTTAATTTACTAGCCATCTTCTTACAAAATTTTACGCAAAGCCCAAAGAAAATAGAACGACTAAACTTTTTCAACAATCAATTTTTGCGCTCTATTGCATACGTCCTGCCATGCGCTTACTACTTGTTTTTTTGTATTTTCTGTATCAAGAGTATTATCAATCACTACATCTGCTTGTTTTGCTTTCTCTTTGACATGTAGTTGGGCATTAATTCTGACTTGTGCTTGTTCATAAGTTAATTGATTTCGGGCAATCAACCTTGAGATCTGCACCTTTTGGTCAACATAAACTACCCAAACTTCATCAACTCTATTTTGCCACCCAACCTCAAATAGCAGGGGCACATCAACAACAACCAATTTATAGCCGAGTTCTTCCCCTTTTTTGATGTCTTCATTTACTTGTTCTTCGATAAAAGGGTGAGTGATTCTTTCTAAGCAAGTACGTTCCTCTGGATTTTTGAATATAATTTCACCTAAAACCTCTCGATTGAGATTCCCATCACTCCGTACTATCCCACCACCGAAATGGGCCACAACAGCATGAAAAGCAGGCTGTCCTGGCAAAACAAGGTTGTGGGCAATTTTATCTGTATCTATAATATAGGCACCTAATTCTGCTAGCATGGCGCTTACAGTACTTTTACCCGTTGCAATACCACCTGTTAGACCAACAATATACATGTAACCGCCTCCAACCTATCCTTCCTACCCTTGGCAATTAGGACAAAAGTGACTTCCACGACCCGATACTTCTTTCCATACAATTGGTGTGCCACATGTAAGGCACGGCTCTCCTTTACGTCCATATACGATAAGATGGTGCTGGTGACTGCCACTTCTGCCAATCGCATCACGATAATCTCGGAATGTAGTACCACCATGTTCTATGCCATCGGCTATTACTTTATTAATTGCATGATATAATTTTTCATTTTCACTTTCACTCAAACTACTAGCAATACGTTCTGGATGAATACCGGCAATAGCTATGCTTTCATCTACATAAATATTACCTAAACCACCTATATATTTCTGATTTAATAAAATAGCCTTAATTTTGCCATGATGTTTTTTTAACATATTCTTTAAATAATCAAGTGAAAACTCAGGCGTCAAAGGTTCTGGCCCCATGGTAGCGAGTCCCGAAATACGCCACAATTCATCCATTGGCATTAAATATAACGTTCCTAATGTACGCGTATCTGCATAGATAAGCAAATCGCCGTTATCTAACTTAAATATGATACGAGTAAATTTGTCCTTCTCCATGCCAGTACGAATGTATTGCAATCGTCCTGTCATGCGAAGATGGATGACTAACACTTGTCCATCATCTAAATGAAATAATAAGTATTTCCCTCGTCTAGTTAGCGTTACAATTTTTCTATTTGTTAGCACCGCCTGAAATTCACCAGGTGAAGGCCATTTCACCAGTCGGGCCAACAAAAATTCTACTTCTTTAATTGTCCTTCCAGCTACTTTGTCGACAAGAGTACGTCGAACCATTTCCACTTCTGGCATTTCTGGCATAATTATCCTCCTGGTTTAACTGCTACTTTGCACTAGCCCAATTTTTCCCTACATTTACATCTACTACTAGAGGCACTCGCAATGTCACACTTTGCTCCATTGCATCTTTTACTATTTTAGCTACTTGTTCCGCTTCACAAGCAAGAACTTCTAATACTAGCTCATCGTGTACCTGAAGCAAAATGCGACTCTGTAGATTTGCTTTTCGCAAGGCACGGTATACATCCACCATAGCCTTTTTTATAATATCTGCCGCTGTCCCTTGTATAGGAGTATTCATCGCAGTACGTTCCGCAAAAGATCGCTGGTTAAAATTCTTGCTATTAATATCGGGTAAATAACGGCGGCGCCCCAATAAGGTAGTTACATATCCTTGTTTGTGCGCGTCATCTACCATTTTGTCCATATATGCTTTAACACCATGATATTTTGCAAAATAATTCTCAATATATTGACCTGCCTCTTTACGGCTAACGCCAGTATCTCGTGATAAGCCATAATCACTAATTCCATAAACGATGCCAAAGTTTACGGCTTTCGCCCTTGAGCGCAGCTCAGGTGTAACTTCTGACATAGGTACTTCAAAAACTTCGGAGGCTGTACGAGTATGAACATCTTGATTCTGGGCAAAGGCCTCGATCATATTCTCATCACCGGACATATCGGCTAACACCCTAAGTTCAATTTGAGAATAGTCAGCAGTCATAATACAATCGAATCCTTCATCAGGTACAAAGAGTTCTCGTATCTTCCTACCAATTTCCGTTCGTATCGGTATGTTTTGTAGATTAGGTTCAGAGCTGCTGAGCCTACCAGTAGCTGTCACCATTTGATTGAAAGTCGTATGGATACGTCCTGTATCTGGACTAATTAAACCGATCATTCCGTCCAAATAGGTCGACTTTAATTTTGTCAGCATCCGATATTCTAAGATTGCATCAATAATAGCATGCTGCCCTGCTAATTTTTCCAATACCTCTGCATCAGTAGAGTATCCCGTTTTTGTTTTTTTCATTACAGGCAACTGTAACTTATCAAATAATATAGTGCCAAGTTGTTTTGGTGAATTTACATTAAAAACTTCACCCGCAGAGCAATGAATTTCAGAAAGTAGTTGGTTAATTTTAGTCCCTATTTCAGCAGACATGATTTCTAAATACTCTTTGTCTACCTTAATTCCATAGTTTTCTACTACAGATAAAACTTCCACTAAGGGAAGCTCTACTTCATTAAACAGGGTAATCAGTTCATTCTCTATTAGCCCCTGTCTTAGCAACGGATAAATTTCATGTATGACTTTAATGGCCCATACAGCAAAAACAGGTTCATGGTGCATTTTATTCCACTGGATTGTATTTGGAAGTCCAAGGTACTTTTCTTTCAGTATAGCAAGGGAATACTCGCTGGCTGTTGGATCCAAAAGATAAGCTGCTAATATCGTATCAAAAACAAGGCCACCTAATGAAGCCCCCATTCTGGCACAAGCATTATATACGATCTTAGCATCGTGTGTAATTTTCATCACTGATGCATCAGCAAACAGATCTAACATTTCTTGCCAGCCTTCTATCGAGGCTGGTATATATACTACCTTGTCATCGAAAATCACGGACAACCCCTGCATTGTAATAACAGGTAGTTTCCCAGTAATAATTGGATAGAATTCTAACACACCTGATTCTCGTACCTTACTAACAAAAATTCTAAATTCATTACCGTCAGTTAAAGCAGTAACTTCAGGCAGGCATTCTACCTCAACTATACATTGTTGCTCATTCCCTGGAAATATGCTGTCAACCTTGCCTAACAAGGTTTTAAATTCAAATTTAGCAAATAGTTCTTTTACTTTAGTAACATTAGGTTGAAATTCAAAACTCTCCGTAGAAAACTCTAGGGGCATATCACAAACAATTGTTGCTAACTTTTTCGATAATAAAGCAATTTCTTTATTGTTACGCAAGTTTTCTTGCAACTTTTTCCCTGAAATGCAATCTATATTTTCGAGAACATTCTCAATAGAGCCAAATTCAGCAATTAACTTTACCGCCGTCTTTTCACCGACACCTGGGACACCTGGAATATTATCAGAAGCATCTCCCATCAAGCCCTTAATATCAATTTGCTGCTCGGGAGTTACACTATATTTCGCTTGAAAAGCCTCTCTATCAAAAGTTTCCATTTCAGAAATACCTTTTTTCGTCAACATGACTCGGGTATTAGGTGAAATTAGTTGTAATGCGTCACGGTCACCTGTAACGATAGTCACTTTATGCCCTGCTTGTCCCGCCTTAGCAGCTAACGTTCCAATAATGTCATCTGCCTCATATCCAGCTTCTTCAATTACTCGAATACCAAAAGCATCCAGTACCTCTTTAGCCAAGGGAAATTGTTCTGACAACTCCCCTGGAGTCGGTTTACGATGAGCTTTATATTCAGCATATGCGTCATTCCGAAACGTGATTTTCCCTTTATCAAAAGCTACGACCATAAAATCTGGTTTAAGTTCCCCTAATAATTTTACCATCATAGTTGTAAAACCATAAACTGCATTTGTATATTGTCCACTTGCTGTAGTTAATAAGGGTAATGCGTAAAACGCTCTATGTACCAAACTACTTCCATCAATAATTATAAAACTTCCAGGCATATGCTTTACCACCTTAAATAATAGATTTAAACTATATTATATTTTGCTAAATATGACAGAATCCCTTTAATTTTTTCTTATTTATAAATAGTAAAATAAAAAGAGATCATTTTCAGATCTCTTTCTTATTTCCGTATAGTCTATATCTATCTTACGCCAAATAATCATTTTCTATTTATCTAGGGCTTAGATTTATATAAGCAACATACTCCATATAAGATAAGCCCTCTATAACATGGCGACAAATTAACTCATATCCGACAACAGCGTTTTTTTGTATAGGTGATGATGAATTAGCGTTTTTAGTCCTTTAGTTCTAATGAATTGTCTTCTTTAAGAACTGACTCTAGACCAAATAACGATGAAATTTCTTCAGCTTTACTGTATATAATATCACCTTTTATCACACCGTTAATTCCACGTTTTCCTTTCCATATTAACTGTTTTTGTTCATCCCAAACAATGTTACTATTACATGCAACAGCAACTGGCCATGCGGGTACATAGGTCGTATCACCAACCGTTATCGCCTTTTCCCGCAAAGTTTTATCATTGACACGTAGAGTGTGAACTTTGGCAAATGGCACTTGTTTACCTGTTTCCCCTCTAAGCATTGACAACAAAACCGTTTCGCTTACAAACCCTTTAAAGCCATACTCAGCCAGTTTATCATCTACATTTGCAAGTGAAAGGTGCTGATAACCATACAGGTCGGGAAATATTCCGATAGATGCCTGCCCTTGACTATCAACATTTATTTTAATGCGTTCATAGATTATTTTAACCGATGTGCCATATTTTACAACTTCAAATAATTCTTCAGCATCCTCCTCCTTCATCCGTATACACCCGTTGGATACAGCCATCCCAATTGTCCAGGGGGCATTTGTTCCATGAATACCATATAACGGCAGGAATTCCATCCATCTGTATCCTAATGGATTATCTGGGCCAGATTCTACCACATAACCACGCCCTGGAGGAATCCAAGTTGGATTTTTTTCCTTGCTCGTAATGGTATAGCTCCCTAAAGGAGTCGGAGTCGAAGGTTTACCAATTGCCACAGAATATTCTTTAATAAACGCAGTACCTGAATATAATTGCAAGGTACGGCTCGGTAAGTTCACAATTACTTGCGGTGAGCTTATCTGTTCTGCAGATACTGGTATCATTATGAGTAACAATAAAAAAATTAGACATACTACTTTCTTTAAAAAACAAAACACAGACATCCCTTCTTCATTAAAAATTAAACAACAATAAACGTATATGAAGAATGCTCTGTGTATATGACAGGATAAAAAATTCCTATTATAAAAAAGGTAGTTCAACTTGTTATCCCTATTGTAAGTTTAAAATTTGTTGATGTATTACTGCTAGACGATTTGTGCAATCATCAACGATTGGCAAATAAATATGTACTTTTGTGCCACCCTTTTCCCCTGCGCTAACGTTAACAAACCCACCATGCTCCACAATAATACGATTAGCAATCGGCAGTCCCAATCCTACCCTGTCCAATTTAGTAGTATAAAAAGGTTCAAAGATTCGAGACATTATCTCAGGTGTTACCCCTGCCCCAGTATCATTGATTGCAATTACTAACATACTAAGCTCTGCATTCATCCAGGTTTTTATACCTAATACCCCTTCTCCATCCATAGATTCTATAGCATTTTGCATAATATTCATCACAGCTTGCTTAATAAGATTGTTATCTGCGATAATGGTAGGAAGATTTTTTACTAATTCTTTGTTTATATCAATCTTTTCTCCGCCTATCTCTTTAAAGACTAGTCGAAGGGCATCTTCCAGCAAACGATTAATATCAACATCCGGTTCCTTTTGTACTGGAGGCTTTGCAAATAAAATCAACTCTTTTACTACATCATTGATATAGGAGACCTCACCTAATAAAGTTTCTAATACATCACGACGTACCGTATATTTATCATCATCAATACGCCCTAACATTACTTGCAAATATCCACTAATTGTGGTTAGCGGAGTTCGTACATGATGGGCTACCCCAGCAGCTAATTCACCTAATGAAACAAGCATCTGAGTAGTCTGTATTTGCTTTATAGCTGCCCTGACTGCGGATACATCTTGCAGAATGACAATCATACCATTGAATACGCCTGATGAATCCGTGAGTTTTAACGCATCTGTATGCACGTAAATAACCTGTTCATTCACCTTCAAACTAAGATTCGATGTTTTAATATCTTCAAAGTCTGAGGTATCAAAAATCTTTAAAAACTGATCACCAAACTTTTGAAATACAACCTCTACCCGCTTTCCTATTACATTCGAACGGTCTACACCACCGATTCTTTCTGCCTCACGGTTCAAGCTTTTTATCCGCATGTTATTATCCAAGTGTAAAATTCCGTTTGTTGTTGACTCAAAATATTCTTTGTATTCATCTTCTCTCACTAAGTGTACTACTCTATTTTGAGAAGCTGCTGCCAGATACATATTCCGCCATCTCCCTTTTTCTACTTTATTAAAGTGATACATAATATTCTTGTAAATAATTGTAACTCCTGCTAAATTAGACTAAGTTCTTTTCGTAAAATTGCGACATAATACTAAGGAAAACAAGCATTTACTGTCGAATATCCTTACCCTTTTTTGCTCCCCCTTGATTTAACAAGTCTCTCCTCTATTCTCTTTGTTACCTCATTCGACATTTATAACTGCATTGCAAAATGTTCTAGTTCTAATTGTCTTATTTTTTTACCATTTTATTACATTTTTTATATCATTTTCCATATAATTACATTTTAAATACGTTACAAATAACAAAAGAGGTGGTTATTAAACCACCTCTAAAATAGGATACAATCAAAATATAAATTTAGTTTTATTCACCAAGGTACTTTTGGTGAAAATATCCAGGATCAACTGTTTTTGGTACCACTGCATGAAAACGCAACCATTCGTTCCCGTGTTCCTGCTTCGCTAACAAATAACTCTTCACCGGGAAATCAGTATCATCAACACTTAGCAAATCTTCTTCCTCTAAGGCATAATTTATATCCCCATGGGAATGACGTTCCGTGTAAAAATACTGGTCAACAAACTGCAAATTGCCTTCATTGTCATACCCTACATCAAAATAAACAGATTCACAATCAATAATAAACTCATATTCTCCATCATTATTAGCAACCTTACTATTAAACATAACCTTTTTTATGGGTAAAGGCCCCATCTTCGTTGCCATTATTTACATCCTCCTCGTTCTTCCATATATGGTACAATTATTCCCTATAATTGTGTATTTATACTAATTGTTATCAAGATTTTTTTTGTTTATGTTTCTTCTATAAAAAATTTTCTTGACTTCTTTATTAGAATCATGATAATATACTACTTGTCCGGTGGGCCACCACCTGATAGTAAAACTTAAAATGTGCCGAAGTGGCGGAATTGGCAGACGCACCTGACTCAAAATCAGACGTGTACTCCACGTGCCGGTTCGAGTCCGGCCTTCGGCACCAGTATTTTATAAGACTTTACATTTTTGTGTTAAAGTCTTTTTTATTTTGTTTTTCTAAAACTAGAAACTTGACAATAACTATCTATTATGTTAATATATTGTTTGTTGGGCCAAGAGTTCAACCTAAAACGTGCCGAAGTGGCGGAATTGGCAGACGCACCTGACTCAAAATCAGACGTGTACTCCACGTGCCGGTTCGAGTCCGGCCTTCGGCACCAGTATATTAGAGCTTTCAATTTTTTAAAAAAATTGAAAGCTTTTTTTTTTGCAGGATTCCCTCTTTACAATGTCTAATTCTAATTCTATGAATACAATTCTTATTGAAAACCAGCCAATTACTTATACTATCCGTTACCAGAAAAACCGTAAATCCATTCAGTTAAAGCTAACGTCTGTAAATCATCTCAACATTACTGCCCCTACACATTTTCCAATGGAGGACATTGAAAAGATAATACTCGAAAAGACAAAATGGATTACGACCCAAATTTCAAAATTAACAGCTGCGGCATCTAATCCAATTAACAAATCCATTAGCCACAATGCTAGTATCCTATATTTAGGAATCCCCCATACCCTTACCTTTATCACAAAGGAGAATCACCAACCTGCTGTGCGTCTAGATGAGGATCAAATCCTATTAGAACTCCCTCCTCTCCCAGCGGCTAAATTGGATAACCTGTCATACTCGCTATTAAAAGAATGGTATATTGACTCCGCTACGAAAATCTTATCCGAAAAAACAACTTTTTGGTCCGCTGCAATTAAGGTATCTCCAAAGCGTATTACTATTAAGGAGCAAAAAACCCGCTGGGGTAGCTGTTCTTCTAGAGGAAACGTTAATTATAACTGGCGAATCATTATGGCACCGCCTGAAGTCGTTGATTATTTAGTCATTCATGAACTTTGCCATTTGCGCATACTGAATCACTCTGACTCTTTTTGGCGGGAGGTCGGGAAATACTCCCCCAATTTTAAAGAGCATCGTACATGGCTACGCACGAACGGAATCTTACTCATGACTATCTTGTAGTTCAATTTTCTATAAAAAAAGCGTTTGAAATTGTTTTACATCAATTTCAAACGCTTTTTTATAATGTCAGCTAATAATCCACCGAGTAACCCCGTAACAAATTGAGGCCAACTCATAGCAAACAGCAATCCAATAGCTATTTTTGCAGGAATTTCTATCAGTGTAAGCAACCAACTAAAAGCAAAATACATAAACGCAGCTTTACAGGCTGCAGCAATACTAATACTCATCCAATATTTCCAATGCTTCCCCATTAGAAATATTCCAATATAAATAGCATTCCCTAAAGCCACAGGCAGAATAAAAATAGGAAGCGGCAACACTTGTTGAAAATATGCCACCACTGGTGTTAATAGCACAATCACTAAAGCCGGTCCTGCCCCTACCATTTCAGCAGCAATTAGCAAACAACTATTTATCAAGCTGCCAATTAAAAATGTCGATAAAAATGGCGAGATGGGAATCATCAACCGTAAGGATTGAAACAGCAACACAAGAGCCAGCAGCAATGCCGTACGTGTTAAAATTCTGGACGTTGAGTTCATCTATAAGGTTCCCCTTTATTTATGCCACTTATGCCGATTTTGAGGCCTCTTAGGGCCATTGTTACCATTACGTCCAAACATCATCCATGCCATCAATGCCAGTATAATGACATTGGCAATAAGGCCGCTAATGATCCCTAAATCCGTCAAAACAGAAACGGCAGTTAAGCCACCAAGAAATAACATACTTGTTTTCAAATCCACAAAGGGATATCGCTTTAAAGTTAAATAGCAAATTGCGAGAACAGCCAAATCAATTCCTACCCAAACAAGGGAAGAAGCAAATAAATACTTAACAATACTACCACCAATCATTATGAAAAAAATTCGCATCCAAATTTGATTCATTTTCTAGCCTCCCTAAACACTACACTTATCCAGTGCAGTTCTTTTATCCTACTCTTACTATAAGTAATAAACTGTATTTTTGTCAACTTCTAAAACCAATACACAATGTATCCTAGATGCTAAATCTAAGAAAAATTTTTACTGTGTAGTTTTTAGATATACGTGCCCTTTTCTACTCAAAGAGAGAATTGCACCAACGCCGGCAAAACAGGCCCCAATTACTAGAGCAACATGATATGCTGACAAAAACGCACTAAGTTGAGCTGCATTATCAGGAATAGCTAAACCAGCTAATTCTTGCTGTCTTTTACTCTCAAATACAGACACTGCAACTGCAATACCACTTACCATGCCTACATTACGCATTAAAGCACTAATTCCACTAGCTAGACCTACTTTATTAGAAGGTACGGAGCTCAAGACACTATTGTTGTTCGGTGACTGAAACATACCATTTCCAATTCCCATCACAGCCTGGCCTATAGCAACCTGCCAAATAACCGACTGAGCATCTAATGTAGCTAAGTATAATAGACCCAACATTAAGATACTAAGACCACTACTCGTCAGCACAACTGGGCTAACTTTTTCCGATAGATACCCACTAGCAGGTGCTGTAATTGCCATCAATAGCGGAAACGGCGTAATAGCTAACCCGATCTCTGTCGGCGACAACAGCAAGACCGAATGTAAATAAAAGGGCATTAACATATTATTGGAGAACATGGCCATAAAAGATAACAATCCTGCAATATTTCCCGCTAAGAAAGGCCAACGCTTAAATAATGATAAATCAATCATCGGGTGCTCTACCCCACCCTCATGCCAAACAAATACACTTAGTAACACTACAGACATAATACTAATTACGCGTACAATAAAAGAGCTCCAGCCCCATTCCTGCCCATTGCTCAGCACTACCAGTAACCCTGTCATACCCAAGGCAAATAAAACTGCTCCTTTAAAATCAAATGTCCCTATTGAATGTTTCTCTTCCACAGGCAAAATAACATGTCCTACTAGATAAGAAAGTATACCAATGGGCAAGTTAATATAAAAAATAGATTGCCAACTGAATAAGCCTACCAATAACCCTCCCAGGCTAGGTCCAGCCATAGCGGCTAAGGCTACGACTGTACCGTTCATTCCCAAGGCACGTCCTCGCTCCTTACCGGGAAAAGTCGTACTAATAATCGCAGGAGAATTAGACATTAGCATAGATGCTCCTATCGCCTGCACCACTCTAGCTGCTACTAAAAGCCATACAGCGTTAGAAAGACTGCATAATAAAGAACCTATCGTGAAGATACTAAATCCTAGTAAATAAATTCTACGTCGCCCATACATATCGCCCACCTTACCAAAGAGAGGTAACAAACTAGAGATGACGAGTAAATAAGCGGTTACAACCCACTGGACTACTGGTAATTCTACACCAAAGCTTACTGCAATTACAGGTAAAGCTACATTGACAATACTAGAATCCAATACAGCCATAAAAGTTCCCATTACCGTTACGCTAAAAATAAGCCATCGGTAGTACGGTAATTGCTTAATCTTTTCTTGCATGCATTACATCCTCCCCTAAAAAAAACAAACTGCATTCCCTATTACTATACACAAAAGTAGCAGGGTCCATTCCCTGCTACTAGACGAATCATGGTTTTAAATCACATTCTACTAACGATGACACTCTTCATCAATTAGACGAGTATAAGCTAATTGTAATTTTCGCGTAATAGGCCCAACAGAACCATTGTTCACAGCAACTCCATCGATGGAAGTAACTGGCATGATTTCTGTACTCGTTCCGGATAAAAATGCTTCCTCTGCTCCTTTTACGAAAGCCACACCAAAAGGTTTTTCTAAAATTGTCAAATCCAAATCCTTTGCTAATCTTTCTAATATAATTGACCGTGTGATACCTTTTAAGATTAAATTCGTAGCTGGATGAGTCCAAATCACTCCATCTTTTACAACAAAGAAATTACTGCTAGTGCCTTCCGTAACGTGATCGCCTCGCACCATAACAGCTTCAAAACAGTGAGCCTCTTTTGCTTGTTGTTTCCCCAGCACATTGCTCAGCAAATTTAAAGACTTAATATCACAACGCAGCCAACGTTCATCTGGAATTAATATAATTTTAACACCTTTTTCTTTAAATTCCGGATTTATTGGACTACTAGGACGAATAGACATGGTCAAACATGGTACAACTTGCTCCGGAAAAGAGTGTACGCGTGGTGCAACGCCTCGAGTAATCTGCAAGTAAATGGCTCCTTCTGTAATACCACTTTCTTTTATCAACAACTCATGAAACTCGACCAATTCTTCGAAAGTATAAGTAGCAGGAATTCTTATAGCACGCAAGGATTGATACAATCGATCCAAATGTGGTCTCAAAGCGAAACACCGACCATTATATACTTTCGTCACCTCATAAACTCCATCTCCAAATTGATGACCACGATCTTCCATTGGTATGAAGCTATCACTCATATCAACCAAATTACCATTTACTAATCCTAATTCTCTCATAATAATCCTCCTAAAAATTTAATTAATATGTATTTTGAAATACTCTATTCTCGTTAGTTATTCATGACAAGCAGGAAAATGCTGACTAATTACGAATAAAGTATTTTCAGGATTAAAATTTCTAAATTTCTCAGTAGAAAGGAACTTAACAATGTCTAGAGAAAAAATAATGGCCATTGAATACATACGCGGCGTGTCTATGCTTGGCGTAATTGGTATTCATACGGGAGCTTACTCCCTAAGCAATCCTAAAGTAAACATTCATTTATTTGCTTTACTAGAAATTATCACGCGTTTCAGCGTTCCGATTTTCTTTTTCGTATCGGCCTTTGGCTTATTTATCACACAAGACCTTACAGCAAAGCTCAATTATAGTAGTTTCCTTATCAGACGACTCCGCACGGTGTTACTACCTTACATAGTTTGGTCTATCTTATATATGCTTCACTACACCTTCGTGAGTGGCGATACCATGATATGGCATCCTCCTCTCCTTTATGAGTTTGCTTTTTTCGGTCTTGCTTCTTATCAACTCTATTTTCTAGTCATTCTATTATGGTTTTACACATTTATGCCCTTATGGCGTACTCTAGTCAGGAGTATAATAAAGCATCCAATCCGCAATTTAGGCATACTCCTGCTACTACAAATGCTTTTTAATTATTACTCAAGTTATATACTACACGCAAATTTTTCTAATCATTATCTAAATAAATTAATCTTTCATCGTACAAGTTATTGGATATTCCATTACGTATTTATTTTTCTATTCGGCGCTGTTTGCGCCGTAGAATATGTAAAATTCAAAGAAGCAATCAAATGCTATCGATCCTATATTAAAACATTCTTTTCTATTAGCTTAGCAGGGATGTTACTATTTTATTATTATCTAGTGTATACTCTGAATTACACACCTGAAGCTGCCGTCAATACTGATCATCAACTTAGCCCTATCGGCATATTATATACGCTATCTAGTACAGTATTTTTATTTATGCTTTTTAGTAAAGACAGACTACCAGAAGGAATCCAAAAGCTGCTTGGCAGCCTAGGTGAACACTCCTATGTAGTGTATCTAGTTCATCCTTTGGTCATGTATTATTTAGCCAGTTACTTGTCTGTCCGCAATTTATTAATGACAGCCCCCACCACAATTATGTTCTATTTAACAACTGTCATTATTAGTCTAACCTTTGCAATTTTCATTAAAAAAATTGGCAAATTCATACCAGTTATCAGCTTATTATTGACAGGTAGTAAATTATCAAAACCAAAGTCCGGTGTATAAAAAATACCCGGATTTTTTTCACGGAATCAGAAAGTATAACACTTTCTTGATTCCAAGTAAGAACGACTAAGGCTTCTGCCTGCGTCCGATGACTTGGCGCAAGCCAAGTCTTTTCTTATGTTATTTTTCTATATTCTGAATCTTTGCCTTTCACTATCAGAAAATAACATAGGCTCTGTAAGATCATTATTATGAGGTAGATTTTTTCTAACCTTTCTTTTATCCTTTAACCAAAAAAGCAGTAGCAACTGACAATACTTTTTAATTGATTTCTGCTTTCCCGCCATTGCAGGATTCTCTACCCAGCATTTATAAAGATCAACAATCGTTTGCCCTGAAGATCCTACCAAATCCTGCTTCGAAGCAAATGAAATAATCAATAAGGACTCCCTGACAATTGCAAATAACATCTCTTGTCTACACTCATCAATACACTGAACAAATCTTAATTCTGACCATAATAACTTTCTCCCCATTTCTAGCATAGGGTAAAAAGACATAAATGCCACAGCAATGCCATGGCGTGAGACTGCTAACTTTGCAACTCGCCCAGCTATAGATATCGTCCTTGGCCAACGCCTACTATCATCGTTCATACTAGCTAGAGTAAACAAAACGTCTATAATTCGGCCAGCTATTTGACTATTCGGGTTTAAACAAGCAGATGCTGCAAGATTTCCCCATTCCTCAAATAATAAATCTAGCTTAGTTTCAAGTAACACGTTAGATTTTACCAAACTATAAGAAGATTCCTCTAGAATATCAAATAGAGCTGTTTCATTTAATCCAATAATGCGATGCAGCCAAGCTGATAACATAGTTATTAAATTTTCCGTAATATCTACGGTAACTTGATTTCCATTAAACCAACTAGATAAACGTATACTTATTTCCCGAAATAAGGCAATATCACGGCGTCTAAGACTTAAGACCCCAATTACTTTAAGGGCTTCAATAACTGATGTTATTATTTTTTTATCCCCAGTAGCATCTGGTCTTTCCATTATTAGAAAAATGCATTCTGCCACTTTTGCGAATAAAAATTTCTGTTTTTTCTTCAAAGCAATTGCACCAATTAATGTTAACTGTTCTGCTGCACTAGGAACAAATTCAGGCGCTATTTGACGAATTAATGGCTTAAAAGCATCTAAAATAAAGCTTACCGTATCAGGATTTCCCTTGTTCAATGCTGCAACGCTAACTGCCATGAGCCGAACTGACTCATCTTGACGCATCATTCCATAACCAAAAGCTAATTTAAGTAAATCAATTAATTTATAAGCAGTTACCTGATCATGACTTCCTATGCTTTTATTAAGAAGCATATATATCTCTTTTAATAATCGCTGAACCTGTTTCTTATTTTGCTGCGATTTATTGATCACTTTATGCATCCGGAATGTAAGCAATTTAATTTTCCAAGTTGTTCTCCGGCAATAGTAATAAATACATATCATGATTACAATAGTGCTTGTCGATGCCACCCAGAACAATAGTAACACCCTCCGCTCATCAATAATAGTCTTTTACTATACACTTATAAGACTCTAGAAACCCAGAGTCTTATAAGTGACTTATGGCAGTACGACAGCAATTTCTTCCGGGAAAACTTATCTATCTGATAGCCTCGCTATCTAGCGTTTATTTCGCCTTGATAAATAAGCCCTCTTGACCCATCAACTGTAACTAATGATCCATCTGTTAAACGTTCTACTGCACCATCAACACCAATTATAACAGGTATGCCAACACTAATACCTACAATAGCCGCGTTTGAAGTTAGTCCCCCTTCTTCAGCGATAATTGCTGATGCCTTTGCCGCATAAACTGCTGTTTCTTCATCCACACCCGTTACAACTAAAATGTCCCCTGGCTGGAACTTGTTTTTAACATCTTTAATCGAATGGGCAATACAAACCTTACCAGTTACGGAACATTGTCCAATACCTACCCCGCGAAGCAAAATATTACCCACAACATGTACCCGAATCATATTCGTAGTACCAGACATACCCACTGGAACTCCAGCAGTAACTACCACCAGGTCTCCCTCTTTTACCACCCCGTGTTCGACTGCTCTATTCATAGCATTTTGTACCATCTCATCAGAATTTTTTGTTGCTACTCCCATTATGGGCTGTACACCCCAAAACAGCATCATACGTCTCATCGTTTTTTCATTTGGCGTTACAGCTGCAATGTGAGCTTGCGGACGATACTTTGATACCATCCGAGCTGTATAGCCGTGTTCTGTAGCTGTGATAATAGCTGCCGCGTTTAATTCATAAGCAACCTGCACGGTAGCATGACTAATCGCATCTGTAGTCGTATTTTGCAGCATTACACCGTTAGCTTGTAAGATGGATCTATATTGTAACGATTCCTCCGTACGTATAGCTATCCGAGCCATAGTTTTCACGGCTTCAACAGGGTAATCCCCTGATGCAGTCTCTCCACTTAGCATAATACAATCTGTACCGTCCAAAATGGCATTGGCAATATCACTCGCTTCTGCTCGCGTAGGGCGAGGGTTCACCATCATCGACTCTAACATCTGGGTCGCAGTGATTACCGGTTTACCTGCTTTGTTACATTTATCGATTAAACGTTTTTGTACAATTGGAACTTCTTCTGTTGGAATCTCTACTCCTAAATCACCTCTGGCTACCATGATGCCATCAGCAACTTTTAAGATTTCATCGATATTTCTAACACCTTCTGCGTTTTCAATTTTAGCGATAATCTCCATATGGGCATTAACACTTTCCAGTAATTTACGAATTGCCAAGATATCAGCTGCTCTTTGCACAAAAGATGCCGCAATGAAATCCATATTCTGCTTAACACCAAATAAGATATCTGCCTCATCTTGTTCTGATAAAAAGGGCATATTAAGACTTACATCAGGTACTGCTACTCTTTTCCGATCACTAATATCGCCACTATTTAGCACTGTAGTAACGATTTCATCATCCTGGACAGCGTCTACACGTAAACTAATTAAGCCATCAGATAATAAAATTGTATTACCTACATTTACCTCTTGCGGTAATAAGCTGTAATTAACAGATGCCCTATCTACTGTCCCTAAGATTTCCTTTGACGTCAATGTAAATGCTTGTCCTGTTGTTAAGTGAACTTTCCCACTAGCAAATTTACCCAAACGTATTTCTGGCCCTTTGGTATCTAATAATAAGGCTACTGTTTTATTCAGTTTTTTGCTAGCGGCACGCAGCATTTCAATACGTTTACCTTGTTCTTCGTGAGATCCATGGGAAAAATTAAAACGGCTAACATTCATACCTTCTACCAGCAAATTTTCCAAAATACCTGTTTTATCTGTACTTGGTCCTAATGTACAAATAATTTTCGTCTTTTTTAGCACGCTGTACACTCTCCTACAATTTTTAAAACATATAATACAATGAATCCGGTACTAAGTCGCTCTTATACTCCCCTATCTTCTACAGTGGGAGTTAAAAGGAACTAGCCCCTGGATAAGGGCGTCTAAGATTTAGATAAGTTAATACCTCTACCTAATCTTAGTTTTCTTTATTTTATCGCATGCTGACAAAGAACTGCATGTGCTTCATCTGCTTCTGATTCCAGTACTAATATTTCATATATACCATCACCAACAACGGACGAAACACCGGCTTGTCTTGTATTGGCCAAAATTCCCTCTGTACATAGTAAGTTCTTCAATTTTTCAGCTTGAGCTCGATTCGTTGCAATATATATTACAGTCCACATAATTCCTCCTGCTATTATTCCCATATTTTTGAAACTACCCTACTAATCTACTCATAGTACCATGAAAATCAAATCTCTACATTGCTTTCTCCATATCGGATTTTATTCCTGCTAAATTCTTGGCGTTTTCTGCCAAAAGTAAAAATTATTCACCTATTTTCAACTAACTTTTACTACCATTGCACTAATGTAACATTTTCCTTTACAATATTATATAATAGACAATGTGATATTATCCTTGGGAGGCCAATATGAACTACTCGAAAAAGTTGCAGCGGTATATTCTATTTATAGTTCTCATAATAACTTTATCCATCGAGATCCCAATTATTGCAGTTGGTTATCTAACACAACCATCTGCCAGTGACACCATCATCATCCTGGGAGCCAAACTTATCGGGCAAGATCCTAGTCTCATGCTTAGTCTACGTCTTGATGAAGGAATTAAACTCTATAGGGAGGGCTATGCCAAAAGGATTATTGTTAGTGGCGCACAAGGGAAAGACGAAGCTATCAGCGAGGCTAGCAGCATGAAAAACTATCTAGTGAATCATGGCATCCCCTCAGAGCATATTTTTGTAGAAGATCAATCCTTTAACACAATGCAAAACTTAGCTAATTCTCATAAGATTATGCAGGAAAACAACTTAAAAACTGCCATAATTGTATCGAATGCTTCGCACATACGCCGTTCTCTTATCCTAGCCCAAAATCAAGGAATATCAGCAACTGGTGCCCCTGCCCCCATGGCTGACAACTTTTATCTTACTACAAAACAATATGTCCGTGAGGGAGCAGCAATCGCTGTTCTACTGCTCACTGGAAAGTAAAAAAAGGACTTGGCCATGGCCAAGTCCTTTTTTGTCAGGCAACCGTTACCCGGCCTTTACCAATAATATTTTCTAATGCCTCAATTGCTTGGGCAGTGGGCTTAATCCAAAATTGTTTTTCCGTCTTAATAACACGACGGCTGTCAATAAGATGTAAAAATACGACAGATGAACCAGGATACATTTTAAAAACTTGTTTCAATTGTTCAAACACTTCTCCACTCTCTTGCAGCTTACTTATTTTAAGCCGTACTTCTATATTTTCTGTATCACTAAGGAGCTGAATATCATCCGCAATTACTTTCGCCTTATCTTCACTCATATTTAGACGTCCACTTACTTTTACAGGCATATCGGGCAGCAAAACTTTACTAAACTTGTCAAATATTCTTGGAAAAACGATTACTTCCATCTGTTCTGTAAAATCCTCAAGGACCATAAAACACATCATATCCCCATTACGAGTCGTAATGCGTTTTGCATTCATAATAAGACCAGCTACTTTTACTGACTTACCATCTCCATACTCACCACTAACAAGCTCACTTAATGGTGTAAAATGATTCATCTTATCCCGATAAGCATCTAGAGGATGCCCTGTAACATAAAAACCAGTAATTTCTTTTTCTAAGGCTAGTATTTGATCTTTTGGAATTTCAGGAATATCAGGCAAGATAAGTTCATCTGCCTCATTTAGAGTTTCTTCACCAAAGAGTCCAATTTGCCCGCTGACTCTATCCCTTTGTCTTACCCCAGCCATATCGACAGCACGATCCAGTACAGCTAGCAGCTGGGAACGTCTTGCCCCTAATGAGTCAAAAGCCCCACATTTAATCAAACTTTCAATAACACGCTTATTAATAACCCGCATATCTACCCTTGTACATAAGTCCACTAATGATTCAAACTTTCCATCTGCATCACGGGAAGCTACCATATTTTGAATGGCATTCTCCCCTACATTTTTTACTGCGGCCAAACCAAAGCGTATCCCAGAACCATCAACACTAAAGCTGCTTTGACTCGCGTTTATATCTGGCGGCAATACAGCAATTCCCATTTGGCGACAAGTTTCAATATAAGAGCCTATTTTATCATTTGTCCCCATAACACTAGATAGCAGCGCCGCCATAAATTCCTGGGGGTAATTTGCCTTTAAATAGGCTGTTTGATAAGCAACTAAGGCATAAGCCGCACTATGAGATTTATTAAAGCCATAATCCGCAAAATGGGCCATTAAGTCAAAGATTTCTCCCGCCATTTTTCCTTCAATGCCCCGCTCCATTGCGCCACGTAAAAAGTTCTCTCGCTGAGCATCTAGTACATCATGTTTCTTTTTACCCATCGCCCGCCGCAAAAGATCAGCTTGACCTAAAGTAAAACCAGCCATAACAGACGCAATCTGCATAACCTGTTCCTGGTATAGGATAACGCCAAAGGTGTCATGTAAGATAGGCTCTAGTAAAGGATGTACGTAAGTCACTTGCTTTTTACCGTTGCGTCCATTAATAAAGTCTTCCACCATGCCGCTTCCCAAAGGACCTGGCCGATATAAAGCGACTAAAGGAATTAAATCTGCAAAACATTCCGGTTTTAAGTCTTTAACTAAAGCAGTCATACCACTTGACTCTAATTGAAAGACTCCCGCCGTATCCCCACTCGTCAACATAGCACTTACTTTAGGATCATCAAAAGGGATCTTATCAATATCTATTTTGATGCCCTGACTTTCCTTCACTAGCTTTATCGTATCGCCAATGACAGTTAAGGTTCTAAGGCCGAGCAAGTCCATCTTCAATAAGCCTAGCTCTTCTACTTTATCCTTATCATACTGGGTCGTCAGAAAACCTTCGGCTGAGTTCTGCAGTGGCACATAATGAGTCAAAGGCTCCTTGGAAATTACGAGCCCAGCTGCATGGGTAGAAGCATGCCGGGGCAAACCTTCAACTGCCATGGCCAAATCCAAAAGTTTTCCCACCATTGCTTCGCTTTCATAAGCTGTCCGAAATTCAGAGCTAATTTCCAAGGCACGTTTTAAAGTTATGCCCAGTTCATTTGGCACCATTTTAGCAATGCGGTCGACTTCTCCATAAGGCATATTTAAAGCCCGCCCTACATCGCGAATAGCTCCCTTTGCTGCCATCGTTCCAAAGGTAATAATTTGGGCCACTTTATCAGCCCCATATCGTTCCGATACATATTCGATAACCTTACCGCGTTTCACATAACAAAAATCAATATCAATATCGGGCATGGTGACCCGCTCAGGATTTAGAAACCTTTCAAACAGCAATCCGTAGGCAATAGGATCAATATTGGTAATCCCTAGCAAATAAGACACAATACTACCGGCTGCTGACCCTCTGCCTGGTCCGACTGGAATCTCCTGCTGCCTAGCATGATTAATAAAATCCCACACAATTAAAAAGTACCCAGCAAAACCCATCTTTATAATCACGTCTAGCTCAAATGCAAGACGCTCTAGTACCTCAGGTGTGATATCGCTGTAACGTTCCGCTAATTTCTCTTTACATAGCTGCTCAAGGTACTCATCTGCTGTAAGACCTTCTGGTACGGGGAATTCAGGCAAATACAAATTCCCAAACTCTAGATTTACATTACAGCGCTCAGCAATAAGACAAGTATTTGTCAAGGCTTTTGGATGTTCTCCAAATAACTGGGACATTTCATCGAAATTCTTCAGATAAAATTCATCGCTAGAAAACTTCATCCTAGCTGTGTCATCTACCGTCTTACCCATTTGAATGCATAACAGCACATCATGACATTCCGCATCCTTTTTATTAATATAATGTAAGTCATTAGTAGCTACTAAGCCAACACCAAACTTCTCGGCCATCTCTATTAAGAACTTATTTACCTTTTTTTGTTCTGGTATTCCATGATCCTGTAGTTCCAAAAAAAAGTTATCTTTGCCGAATATGGTAATATACTCTTGAATCAAAGCCTCTGCAGTATCAATATTTCCTTTTAACAACCAAGATGGGATTTCTCCTGCAATACAGGCACTTAGACAAATAAGCCCTTTACTATAGATACTGAGTAGTTCCTTATCCACCCTTGGTTTATAATAAAAACCTTCTGTATTGGCCCGTGACACAAGCTCAATCAAATTACGATAGCCCTCGTCCGTTTCCGCCAAAAGTACTAAATGATAGTAGGCTTCTCCCTCCACCATTGTTCTTTCCTGACGAGAGCGAGGAGCCACGTATACTTCGCAGCCAATAATTGGCTTAATACCTTGTTTTTTTGCTTGTTTATAAAATTCTATAGCGCCATACATAGTGCCATGATCTGTAATTGCAATGGCTGGCATACCCAATTCCTTTGCCCGCTTTACTAAAGCGTTAACACGGCTAGCACCATCTAATAAGCTATATTCTGTATGAACATGTAAATGTACAAATGGTTTATTATTCGAATGCTGTAGTTGTTGCTTCATATTTTCACACCCTTCCGAAGACAGAAAACTAATTGTATAGAAAAGTTCCTTTTCATTATACTTTATAGTATGGAATAACGAAATAACATTCCTTACTGAAATTTACTACTTTCCCTCTTAATCTAACAATATAATATATTTTTTTCGAAAATTAGGATATTTTTTCACAATCTTTCGCAGGTATTACTCATAATTTGTTGAATTTATAGTGGTTAGAAATGTTTAAAGAGGTGTTATCAATTGTATAATATAGGCATTCTGCAACTTACACAAAACTTAGACGATGCAGTGCATGGTTTTAAATCTGAGATTGCACAACTCGGTATTCAAACTGAGTTTCATTATCTAAACGCTGACGGAAATATTGATCAACTTCCAGGACTAGCCAATCAATTGGCTGAAAAAAAAGTGGATCTTATATTTGCCTGCTCGACGCCCGCGGCTACTGCTGCTGTAAAACTTATAGCAAATATTCCTGTGGTATTTACACCTGTATTTGACCCTATCGGCGCGAACCTTGTACATAGTTTGGCAGAACCTGGCGGTAAAGCAACAGGAGTTGCCGGTATGGTTAAAGCAGAAGACAAAATGCTTTTTATCAGTCGTTTACTGCCTACAGCAACAACCGTAGGCATACTTTATCACACAAAAGATACAAATTCTATGGTTGAAGTAGCAAACTTCCGCAAAGTAGTTCATCCTACCATACGCTTAGTAGAAATTGCCATTGAGAATTCTGAGGATTTATCCAATCTTCCTGATATCTTACCATCAGGTTTAGATGCTTTATTTTTGCCAATTGGACGGATTGTAGAAGAAAATTTTGCTACTATTGTTTATTATACAGATACCATTGGAGTACCTATTATTGCCTCTCATACCCCTAACATATCGGATGGTGCCTTAGGTGGTTTGGTAGCTAACCACTATCAACTAGGTAAGGAATGTGCAGTAAAAGCCGAAATGATTTTACATGGTAGAGAGGTAAAAACGATTCCTGTTGATATTGTAAAATCACCAGAGATTTTGTTGAATCAGTTTACTGCAGAAAATTTAGATATCAGCTTACCGGAAGATTTATTACAGGAAGCAGCTGAAATTTTTCAATAAATCACCTTATTAAAATTGTTGGAGATGAAAAAATGCTATTAACACGAAACTCTGTTGAATTATTAGCACCTGTCGGTACATGGGATGTATTAGAAGCCGCTATTGAAGCCGGAGCAGATGCTGTATATCTAGGCGGCAAACAATTCAATATGCGCATGTTTAAAACAACCGCTAATTTTGATGATAAAATGCTGGCTAAGGCTATCGAATATGCCCATAATCACAATGTACAACTACATGTTACGGTTAACAACCTAATCAGTGACCGGGAAATTGATAAGATGCGTTCTTATCTTAGTCTGCTTGATGAGCTTAAGCCGGATGCACTTATTGTACAGGATTTATCTATTTTGGAGTTGGCACGGGAAATGAAGCTAAGCGTTCCCCTGCACGCATCCATTATGATGAATACGCACAACGAACACGCTGTGCGTACCTTACAAGGGTATGGAATTACTCGTGTTGTCGTAAACCGGGAAATGTCTCTCTCTCAGCTTAGCCTCTTGAAAGAGCGTACTGGCATAGAAGTCGAATATTTTATTCATGGTGATATGTGCATTTCTCACAGTGGCCAATGTATACAATCAGGTGTCGTTTTTGGACAAAGCTCTAACCGTGGTCGTTGTTTGAAACCTTGTCGCTGGCCTTATCAATTGGTGGATGCAGCAACAGGGATCCCTGTTACA
This sequence comes from Pelosinus sp. UFO1, assembly GCF_000725345.1. Taxonomy (NCBI): domain Bacteria; kingdom Bacillati; phylum Bacillota; class Negativicutes; order Selenomonadales; family Sporomusaceae; genus Pelosinus; species Pelosinus sp. UFO1. The sequence continues at coordinate 1,739,421 of NZ_CP008852.1, read as the reverse complement.
GACCAAGATCCTGGTCCCTATAAACTAGCCATGAAAGATATGTGTTTATACCCCAAATTGCCTGAACTCATACAAGCTGGCGTACGCTCATTCAAAATTGAAGGACGTATGCGTACTGCTGATTTTGTAAGCCGTATCGTAAAAACATACCGCAAAGCCATTGATCGTTATATTGCTGATCCAACAGGTTATACCTTAGATCAACAGGGCTGGGAAGAATTACAAAACAGTCGGTCCAGAGATTTTTCTACTTGTTATGCCTTGGGCAATCCAGGTGCCACAGCGATCGGTTATAGCGGTAAACGGGAGCCCCGTTTCTTTAGCCAAGCTGTGCGAGAAGCCGATATGACAACCGTAGTCAAGAGACCAGTACCAGTTCAAGATCCAAAGGCTAGTGAACCATTTAAGCCTACATTAAGTGTCCGTGTTGCTGATTTATCTTCCTTGCGTGCGGCTTGCCAAAATGGAGCTAATATCATATATATTGGTGGAGAATCAGCCAAACCAGCCCTTCCCTGGACATTACAATCCATATCTGAAGCCATAGAAGAAGCTACGAAATATAATGCAAAAGTTATAGTTACTACTCCTCGTATTACAATGGAACGAGAATGTGAAGAACTAGAGCAATTTTTCGCTGCTCTTAGCAAGTTAAAACCTCATGGTGTAATGGTTGGTAACCTTGGATCTTTGACCATGGCAAGACAACTCTCGAACTTCCCAATACAAACTGATTTTTCATTTAATGTATTTAATCACATGACAACTCAACTTCTTAGAAATAATGATGTAAAAAAAGCTACAATATCTCTTGAAGCTACCTATGAACAAGTCATTCATTTGACAGAAAAAAGCCAACTTCCTTTAGAAATTATTGTCCACGGATCAATACCCGCAATGATTACAGACCATTCTATACCCGATGCCATTTTAAACGACCAATACGAAAAGAGCTATGACCCAGCTTTAGATACAAAACAATATGCATTACTCGATACCGCAGGACAGCAACATCCTATTATGGTAGATCAATATGGCAGAAGCAATCTTTTATTTGCTAAAGATTTATGCTTACTACCCCACCTAGTTTCCCTAACTGCTGTCCAAAATTATCGCATAGAAGGGCAATACTATACCGCTGACGTAGTAGGAGCTATTACAAGAGTTTACCGCGAGGAATTGGATAAATTAACAGCTCAACAGGAAAACTACCAATTTGATATGAGTCAATTAGAAAAAATTACTACAATAAGCCCTAGAGAACTAGGTGTCGGCAGTTTCCGCTATCGCCTATCTAAGTAATTTTAATAGTTTTTGTTCTATAAAAATGGAAAGGTGAGATATATTTGAATACTTATATTGGATCTGAAGAAATTTTACGTAAAAAAAGCCAATATATAATCCCTTGCGTGTATCATTTTTATAACCATCCTATGCAATTAGTACGTGGTGAAATGCAATATTTGTATGACTCCACCGGGAAAGAATATCTGGATTGTTTTGCTGGTGTATCCGTCGTTAATTGCGGTCACTGCAATCCTGAGATTACGAAAGCAATCTGCGAACAAGTCAATACCCTACAGCATACTTGCACTATTTACCTAACCGAAAACATTGTGAATCTTGCTGAACAATTAGCTCACATAACACCAGGAAGATTGCAAAAAACATTCTTTTGCAGTTCTGGAAGCGAAGCCAATGAGGGGGCCGCTCTCTTGGCCACTTTATATACTGGAAACTCTGAATTTATTAGTTTGCGCCAGGGTTTGCATGGTCGCACAAAACTTGGAATGAGCTTAACAGGTTTGAGTATGTGGCGTACAGATCCTAATCCTGTTGGGGGGATTAGTTTTGCACCTAATGCCTATTGCTATCGTTGTCCCTATGACAAAAAATATCCATCTTGTGATTTAGCTTGCGCCAATGAAATTGAAACCATTATAAAAACAGCTACTTCCGGAAAAGTAGCTGCTATGTTCGCCGAACCTATTCAAGGAAATGGTGGAATGGTTACTCCACCACCTGATTATTTTAAACGTGTTAAATCTATTTTAGATGCCTACGGAATTTTACTCATCATCGATGAAGTACAAACAGGTTTTGGTCGTACTGGAAAGATGTTTGCCATGGAACATTATAATGTAGAACCTGACATAATGACAATGGCAAAAGCACTTGGAAACGGTACACCTGTTGGAGCCTTTACCGCTAGAGCCGAGATTGCCGACATATACACTCGTCCTGGTGCTTCTACCTTAGGGGGCAACCCAGTGACAGCGGCCGCTAGTCTAGCTACCTTACGTTATATTCAAGAAAATGATCTACCCGCTAAAGCCGCTGTACTTGGTAAAGTTTTAAAAGATGGTCTTACTCTTTTACAGCAAAAATATCGAATTATCGGAGATATACGAGGTCTAGGTCTTATGATCGGCGCAGAATTAGTTTATGCTGACAAAACGCCAGCTATGAAAGAAACAGATTTTATCCTAGAGGAAATGAAAAACCGAGGATTTTTAGTTGGGAAAAATGGTCCCAATCGCAACACATTAGCTTTCCAACCGCCTCTAGTTATTACAACTGCCGATATTAACAACTTACTCAACAACCTAGACGATGTGTTATCTTCCATTAAAATTTAACTATAATCCACGCACTAAGCGTTGAGGGCGCCCCTTTTTAAGGGTGCGCTCTTCTTTTCTCATAATACTGTGGGCACTATAACGTTTATTAACCCCTACTCTTAATCCTCTCGCATGGGCAATAAATGCTACAATCGCGATCACAGCCCATAAAACCACAAAAACTCTTCCAGAGGGAGTTGCTATTAGATCTGGCATAAAGAGAGAAAATAACGTTAACATAGTGGTTAACGTCAATAAACTAATCAGTGAGCCAAATCTACTTATCTTTTCTTTAAACAGGGTCCTCATAACCATCACTCCTTACTTATGTCAATTTGCCTGTAAATAAGTGTGTTAATCTAATCTATTCTAACGTAAGGTTAACTATTACCAAAATTCCTATTTATTATATGAAAGTTCAATAAATAAAATACAATCCTCCAATAATATATTGGAGGATTGTATTTTTACATTTTTTTATTTAGCGCGGACGTCAACCTTTGTATCATAAAAAGTACTAGCAGCCGCCTTATCTGTTAGACGCTGAGAAGTCAAGGCATTCACAGAACGCTGCCCTGGAGTATCTTTAATCCAAAAGATTCCTTCTGCCACCACTACACCAACGGGAGCTTTTGGTGTTATATCAAGAATAAAGGTAACTTCTCCTCGTTCATTATAGGCGATGACTTCTTGTTTATCTTGTAGTTTTTTATTTAAAGCATCACGGGGGTTCATCATCAAATACATGTCTTTCCTTTTTTCCAAAAGGTCAGGCCGTTCATTAAATGAAGAATTAAGAGAATACAGTCCGGGAGCATTCATAAACCAAAAAGGGGCATCATCACCATGTGATGTATTGTACCTAGGAAGAGGCTCCTCTTCCCGCGGATTAAATATTTCTATTTTTCCTGAAGGAGTTTTAAATATTGTTTTGTAATTAGGAGGCAATGGTAGTTCTACTGCTACACCATTCTGCAATTTATCCATGTCTACACCTTTAAGCCATGCATTCGGTGTGTCAATTAATTGGTTAATAATTTCATCTACAGTCTGCTGGAAGAAAGGCTCCTTAAACTCCATTGCTTCAGCTAGTAAACGGAATACATCCCAATTTGACTTTGCTTCTCCCACTGGAGGGATGACTGAATAGGCCCTTTGTACGCAGTAATGTCCATAGGAACGATATATATCCGCATGTTCTAGTGAACTAGTTGCCGGTAACACAATATCGGCATAACGGGCCGTATCTGTCATGAATCTTTCATGAACTACAGTGAATAGATCTTCTCGCAAAAGTCCTTTTATTACTGCATTTTGATCCGGAGTAACAACTGCAGGATTTGAATGATATACATACATACTCTTAATTGGTGGATTATTCAATTCCTGCAAGGCCATACCTAATTGATTCATATTTACGCTTCGAGTCGGTTCTTTAATAAAATCTGTCCGAGTGATGGTTTCCATAGCAAAGGCACCACCGGTACCAACGCTTGATAAAAGGCCTCCCCCTGTTTTCGCCCAGGCTCCCACAATCGCTGGAAGGCAGCTAATCGCACGAACTGTCATGGCACCATTACCATACCGTGACATCCCACTGCCCATGACGATAAAAGGCGCTTGCGCTTTCCCATATAATATGGCCATTTCTTCTATCGTAGTGCTATCAATTCCCGTAATTTCACTTACGACTTCAGTTGAATAGTCTGGTAGAACTTCTTCCTTTAACGATTCAAAGCCTTGTACATGTTGCCTAACAAAGTCCTCATCAACCAAATGATTACGCACCAAGACATTCATCATCCCCAAGGCCAAGGCCCCATCAGTACCAGGTCGCGCTATGATCACCTTATCAGCAACTTGAGCTGCCGGCGTCTCATAAGTCTCAATTAACCAGACAGTCGCACCCCTTTTTTTTGCTTCTCGAACATAATAAAGCAAGTGGATATTCGTAGCTAGCACATTGGTCCCCCAAAGAATGATTAAGTCACTTGCTGCTACTTCTTGAGGATGGGGTGCTAGGCTTGAGCCCATTACAGTAGACCATCCATATCCTTTAGCAGATGAACAAATTGTTCTATCTAAGCGAGAAGCTCCTAAACGATGAAAAAAAGCCTCTCCAATATTACGCTGTACCACCCCCATTGTCCCCGCATAGGAATAAGGAAGAATAGACTCGGCTCCATACTCAGCAATTATCTTCTGCCAATGATCCTTAATATGATGCATTGCTTCATCCCAGCTAATCGCCTTGAATTCCCCTGTTCCCTTAGGTCCTGTACGTAATAAGGGGTGAGTCAACCGCTCTGGCGAATGTACTGTCTTTTCATAATGATTCATTTTTGGACATAAGGTTCCTTTTGTATAAGGATGATCTGGATCTCCCGTAACTCTTATCGCTTTACCCTCGAACGTTTCTACCATAAGTCCACAGGCATCGGGACAGTCATAAGGGCATACAGACCGTTTTACTTCTCTCTTCACTATTTCTAACCTCCTGATGTGCTCTCGTACATATATTATATGAAATTTATTCGTTCCCCCTCTGTCAATTTCCTGTTTTTAATATCCTACTTTCCCCACAATTAAAACAAATACTCCTAAACAAAATCTGTTTAGGAGTATTTTATTATATATTGGATTAATCTATACTTCTATCCCTCTATTATATACCTTTACCTGTTCCTGGTTGTCCGCATTCACCACCCGTGCCACGGAGGATGTCTAGGGCATGAGGCAGTACAGGTAAAATGACTTGCAGACATTCCCGTACTGCTTTGGGACTGCCTGGCAGGTTCACAATGAGACATTTACCGCGAATACCTGCCACAGCTCGGCTTAACATTGCTCTTGAGGATATAGCAAAGCTTTCTCGTCGCATGGCTTCCGGTAAGCCAGGGACAGCTCTTTCAATCACACGCAAAGTCGCTTCAGGGGTTACATCTCTGGGGGAAAAGCCAGTGCCTCCAGTAGTAAGCAAAAGACCTACACCAAGCTGATCTACCATCTCCGTCATAGCTTCTACTAATACATCCTGATCATCCGGCAGTATACGATAATCAATAACCTGTCCTTGAATCTCAGGCATAAGTTTTTCGATCTCTTTGGCACTGGTATCTTCCCGTTCACCTTTAGCACCTTTGTCGCTGGCAGTAATAATACCTACTGGTATCCCTTGCCAAAGTGTAATTGAATCCTCTGCCTTAACTTTACCGCCAACAAGTACGCGGGTAAAAATACCTTCTTTCGGCATAACACATTGGCCAACCTGTTTAAATATTTCACAGCCATGATGACAACTTTTACCAATTTGGGTCACTTCTAATAATGTCTCACCAGCTTTAAGGTAGGTACCTACAGGTAGTTTGAAAAGCTCCAAGCCTTCTGTAGTAAGGTTTTCAGCAAAATCCCCCGGAACTAAGTCTAGGCCTTTTTGCTTGCCCATTTCCCGCATTTTTTCTATACTATCTACGCTGAGTAAGCTAATCTGTCTATGCCATTTCCCTGCATGGGCGTCACCTTCCATGCCCCAGTTGGGAATTAGAGTAGCCTCACCGATATTCGTCTTGCGGACACCCTTTTCTTTGCTAATGCAAACAGCAGCTATTTTTGCAGACATGGATCATCCTCCCTCTCAAATAGGCCACTTTTACCGCCTTCTTTTTTCATTAAGCAAACATTAGATATTACCATAGAACGGTCAATGGCTTTACACATGTCATATATGGTCAAAGCCGCAATGCTAACGGCTGTCATAGCTTCCATTTCAACACCTGTTTGTCCACTCACTCTAACAGTCGCCTCAATGATGACAGAAGCCTCCCCTTTGGTGAAACTGATCATAACAGAACTTATCGGCAAAGGATGGCAAAGAGGTATTAAATGCTGCGTCTGTTTTGCCGCCATAATACCCGCTAGGCGTGCTACTTCCAAAACATTCCCTTTAGCAATTTGACTGTCATATATCTTTTCTAATGTTTCTACTTCCATAAAAATTTGTCCACGAGCTACTGCTTGCCGATAGGTTATATCTTTTGCACTAACATCCACCATGTGACTCTCGCCTTTGGTATTAAAATGAGTAAATTCTCCCATAATTCCACTCCTTTTACTTTGCAAATGAACAATGAGGATACGTGCAGCCACTCTCGCAACGGCGACATAAACCACCATGTCCTAGGGAAGCTATATACTGGCGCGTAATACGCTCACCGATTAATATTTGGGGCAATACTACATCAAGCACCGTTACTTTACTAAACATACCACATGCAGGAATACCGATTACAGGTATTTCACCTAAGTAGGCCGTCATAAACATAGCACCTGGTAAAACAGGTGTGCCATACACTGCTACATCTGCCCCCGCCTTTTTTACACCGGCTAATGTCACGTCATCAGGATCGACCGACATGCCGCCAGTTACAAACACAATGTCATTTTTAACTGCCAATGTCTTTATCGTTTCTGCAATTAAATTTTCATCGTCTGGTAAAAATATTGTTTCTGTTACTACACTGCCCAGATCTGCAAACTTCTTTTTTATTACCGCTTCAAATTTATCTTTTATTATACCATAATATACCTCGTTTCCTGTGATCAGTAAGCCTGCTTTCTTCGCAGTAAAAGGTATAATGTGGATTAGCTCTTCATCTATACATATTTCTTTTGCTTGATCCATTGTTTTCTTTGGTAAAACCAGAGGGATAATCTTTGCAATAGCGACTAATTCATTCACACACACAAGGCTATTATTATGCAAGGTAGAAAGGGATAAACCCTCCAACATATTAATTTCAAATAATTTCTCCGTATTTATCTTGAGTAGACCATGGCACTGTGCCCGTATCCCGACCTTACCTTCGGCAGCTTCTGATAGCAGCAATTCCTTATGCCCTACTAAAAGGGCTAACTGCTCTGCCGCATCATTTTCGTGAACTTGATCCTCACCAAATTCCATAACATATACGTTATTTTTTCCCATGCTGCGCATTAAAGAAATATCTTCTGCCTTAATGATATGACCTTTTTTAAAAGCTACGCCGCTCGTTTCCCCAGGTACAACACGAGTAAGATCTTGCCCTAAGATCATACCGATTGCCTGACTTACATCAATTGATTTCATTATTTTTTCCTCTCTAATCAGTCAATAAACGAAGAGTTACCCTCGTTCCTATTGGTAAACAACTACTGTCCGCCGAAACATCAATAAGAGCGTTAGCTGGCAATAAGCCTGACAACATACCATTTCCTTGAAAATCAATCGGTTCAGCATATAGGGCTCCATCGACATTTTCGCACCTAGCCCAAATGAAGCGCCTAGACTTACTTTTTTTATTAAAGGCCTTCTTAAGCTTAGCTTCTGCTCTAGGCCTTTCAATCTCAATAATTCCTGCCATTTTTCGCAGTAAAGGCCTTAGTAGCACCTCAAAAGAAACATTTGCTGATGCCGGATTTCCAGATAAGGCTACCACCAATGTATCATGCCAGAAACCGGTTATTACCGGCATGCCTGGCTTCATTGCTAAGCGACTGAATAACATGGGAATTTTCATTTTATGAAATAATTGTTCCATTAAGTCATAATCACCAACAGACGCCCCCCCTGTAGTGATATACATAGCAATGTTCTCATGCCCTATTAGCTTTTTTTCCATTTCGATAATATCATCTTTGACCTGCCCTAAAAGAATCGGTTGTCCCCCAGCTTCTCTAACTTTTGCCATTAACATATAACTATTCGAATTCCGAATCTTTCCTTTGGTTAGAGGCTGATCAACACTAACAATCTCAGTCCCAGTAGCCAAGATAGCAACTTTAGGCTGCTCATAAATCAAGGGTCTACTCCTGCCTAGCATCGCTAGGACCCCCATCGCTCCATCCTTAATGACCGTGCCTTTTTTCAGCATAATCTGACCAATACAAATTTCTTCCCCTTGCCTACAGATATTGTGGTTGGCATCTGCAGCTGCGAAAATGCTAACCATGTCCTGTTGAACTTCTGTATCTTCCAGTCGAATGATAGCATCTGCTCCCTCAGGGATTTTCGCCCCTGTCATAATGCGTGTGGCCATGCCTATTTCAACTTTTTTACTTGGCCAACTGCCTGCTGGTACATAATCTACTTGTTTTAGCACCACAGGATTAAAAGAGGAGGCAGATTGTACATCTTCCATTCTTACTGCATAACCATCTAAGGGCGATCGATCAAAAGGAGGAAAATCCATATCTGCAATAATGTCTTCTGCTAATACCCGATTATAGCAATCTTCTAGGGAAATATGAGTTTTTTTTTGCAATTTTATTTTTTCTAGTAAAATTGACATAGAATCTTCTAATGATATTGCCATTTCCAAGTCTCCTTTCCCCAAATAGCAGATAAGAAATTAACCCTACAGCTATAGCGTTGAATCTTGAATTATATTTTCTAAAAAGTCAGCAACCGCTTCTATCTCATCCAATTTAAAATACGGTACACCCTCATAAATCTGTTGATCCGCAATTAACGCAATCCGATTCTTTTTGGGACCAATACATTCTATTCCCTGGCGGTGTACTTCAATTTGTGGTTTCTTTTCTTGTTTAAAGCCTTCCGTCAAAATCAAATCAACATTAGTAATACTCTGCACAATATCATCCAATACTGGTGGCTGAGCAAAGTTTTCTATTATAGCGACTTTCTTACTAGAGGCAATACATACAATATCAGCACCAGCTTGGCGGTGCTTGTAAGTATCAGTCCCCTTATGATCTATTTCGAAATCATGTCCATCATGTTTAATAACAGCAATTCGATAGCCACGACTTTTGAGCTCAGAAATAACCTTTACCAAAAGGGTGGTTTTACCACTATCAGAATAGCCCACAAATGATATAAGGGGTATCATACTTCTTTTTCCCTTCCCAATATTAGTTTTGCTTTTTCATAATCACTATACGTATTAATGTTTGTAAAAAGGCAATCATCCAGTTCATCTAGACAAGTAACAGGCACCCAGTGAATTTTATCTAACAATCTAAGAACACTGTATTGTTCCTTCGGAATAAGCTCTTCGATTATGCCAGCGCAAGGTTTTCGATAACAGGCCAATAGGGGTTCTATTTTCCCTTTACGTACCGTAACAGCCCCATCCTGGCTTCCCAAGGATTGAACAATAATTGGAATAATTTCAGGTTTTAAAAAAGGTGTATCACAGGCCGTAACAAAAACCCGAGAATATCGAGCATAGAATAGCCCTGCATGAATACCACTTAAGGGCCCTTTAGACATTAGGATATCAGGAACTTGCCGGACAGGCAGTTTAATATTTCTAGTGATGTTACTCACTACCACGATATCATCAGACAATGTTAGCATTTTTAACAATAAGTTATGGAGGATGTCTCCATTTTCCCAAGGAAGTGCCGCTTTGTCGCAGCCCATCCGGCTACTCTGACCACCTGCTAATACAACAATTGAAAACCGGTTACCCTCCAATACGATACATGCCCCTTTCACTTTTCTTTCCCTTCTTTAACTCATGTTCCATCGGCTTATTCCAAACCACTTGTCTTATCGTATCTAAAAGCTCTTGATCAGAGATTCCTGCACGTAAAACATCCCGCAAAGAATATTCCTGGTTCGATAATAAACAGGGCTTAAGGTTGCCATCGGGTGTAAGACGAATGCGATTGCAAGAACTACAGAAATGCTGGGACACGGGAGTAATAAAACCAATTGAACCCTGCGATTGGGGAAAACGATATACTTGAGCTGGAGAATTATTACTCACCTCTGGAAGCATTGTCGTAAAACCAGCGGTAATAAGTTGTTGCTTTATCTCGGCTGCGGTAAATAAGTAGTTTTTATCAGAGCAAAAGGGCATATATTCAATAAATCGAATTTGATATGGATTCTCCATAGCCAAATTCGCAAAGTCAGCAAGTTCATCTGAATTGAAATCTTTCATAACAACCATGTTTATTTTAATTGGCGTAAGACCTACTGCTTGCGCTTTTTTTATCCCTGCCAATACCTGATGCAATGCATCTTGTCCTGTTATTTGTTTAAACCTTTCGGGATATAAGGTATCAAGACTCACATTTACGCGTTTCACCCCTGCTTTCTTTAAAAGAGGAGCATATTCTTCGAGCATACTACCATTGGTTGTTAACACGACTTCTTTAATACCTGCAATCGCTGTAACCTTTTTTAAAAAAGGTATTAGACCTTTACGTACTAAAGGCTCTCCACCAGTAATACGTACTTTATCAATTCCTAAGCTGGTAAATGCATGGATAATTCGTAGTAGTTCTTCATATCGTAAAATATTGTCATGTTCCGTCCATTTTACGCCATCTGATGGCATACAGTATTGACAGCGAAAATTACATCTGTCGGTTACTGCTACTCGCAAATAATGAATGCGCCTGCCTACAATGTCATATAATCCATCCATCCTGCAACCTCCTACTTTGTAAACATCATGCATTTAACCCTAAAATTAGGATTATCTCATTTCTTCTTTGTAGTATTATCCCTCTAAATCTAATAGTCCTTTTTTTATGGCGTATTTCACCATTTCAGGCCTAGTTTTAAACTGGAGTTTTTCCATTATTCTAGTTTTATAAGCTTCAACGGTTTTGACGGAAAGGCAAAGTTGCTCAGCAATATCTTTATTAGCATAACCCATGGCTACCAAGCGTAATGTTTGCCTTTCTCGTTCTGTTAATAATGTTAGTGACTCAACCTCTTCCCTTTTATTTCCCTGTCGCAAGAATCCTTCAATTAACGATTTTGCGGCAGATGGATACAAATATGATTCTCCTTGGTGAACCGTACGAATCGCCTGAATTAAATCAAATTGAGGAGCGTTCTTTAAGATGTATCCCATTGCCCCTGCCTTTAGAGATTGAAACAAATATTCTTCATCATCATGCATAGTCAAGATCAGCACACGAGTTTGTGGTAGCAATTCTTTTAATCTTGCAGTAGCAATTAAACCATTCTCACCTGGAGGCATACTCAAATCCATAAGTGCGACTTGTGGAAGAAGTTTTAATCCTAATTCTACAGCTTCCCTTCCATCTGCAGCTTCCCCAACCACCTCCATGTCCTGCTGAGAATTAATTAGCATAGCTAATCCTGAACGGACAACAGCGTGATCGTCAGCTATTAAAACACGGATGGTCATAAGTTGTTTCCTCCTGTTTAGTTATGGGAACATTAACCCGAATCGTAGTGCCATGGCCAAAGTTGGATGTAATATCAAGAGTACCGCCAATCAATTCTGCTCGCTCTCGCATACCGTACAGCCCAAGTCCTGTTCCCTGTATTTCAATCTTTTCTATATTAAAACCCCGCCCAAAATCTGTAACTACTAAGTGCAACTGCTGATCCTGTTCTTCAAAATCGATCTGTAGTTTATCAATGTTCGCATATTTAGCTGCGTTAACCATAGCCTCTTGACAGATACGATATAGGGCCGTTTCAACCGCTGATTCGTAACGACGTTCTTTTCCTACAACAGATAACGTTGTTACAATTCCATAGGTTCGCTCAAACTGTTTTATGAAAGACCGTAGGGCTGGTAACAGGCCCCAATCGTCGAGGGAGGAGGGTCTAAGATCGACAGCAATGCATCGTACTTCATTTAAAGCCTGAACTGCCATATCTTGTACCATTTGAAAATGTTCTTTCAATTCATCTTTAAGTTCCATTTGCCCAATGATATTAAGCCCTACAATCATACTATAAATACTTTGTCCGACTCCGTCATGTAATTCGCGAGATACTCTCTTACGTTCTTCTTCTTGTGCTTGAATCATATAATTAGCCATCTTTTTTTGTAACTGCTTTTGTTCCTCTTTATTATGTTCTGACATATCCCTTAGTACAACTACCAACAATCCTCCCATGTGTTCTTGCAAACGAGTTGTACTTGCAGCTGCGGAAAAAATTTGCCCATTCCTATGCAATAAGCGAATTTCAAAAGAAGAAATACTTCCTAACTTCGTAAAACAATTTGTACAAACGGTGAAATCTGCGCATCTGTCCATTCCCTGGCAAATACTGCTTAATTTCACTTTATGAATAAGCTCCTTAGTACAATAACCTGTCAGAATTTCAATCGATGGATTGGCATCCACAATCATTCCTTGTTCGTCTAAAATGAGTATTGCATCGCTTACATACTGAAAAATCATTTTTAATAAGGATTCGGAAGTTTTTTGCCTCATACGACAGCCCCCAATGTAGCACATATATGATTTTTTAGAAGTCTATACTATTTTCTAGTTCTGTGGCAACTCGTTTGGATAAATCAATTACTACTCCCTCAATTACGCAAGGAGTACGGTAACCCACTAAAAGCACTCCTTTGACTTTTCCCTTTGTTAGTACTGGCACTCCTAGGGCAGATTGCAATTCTTCCGCGTAAAGAATCGGGTATTCTTGCGGATCTTCATGTTGCCGAGGTTCATAATGTTCCAATATCATGGGTCTGCCTGACATCAATACTTTCCCTGCAATTCCCTTGCCCAGACGCAGTACAATCCTTCGAAACCGTTCATTTTTATTACCCACTGCATACTTCCAGCGGATCGTAGATTCTCTTGACTCCTGGAGAGCTAACGCTGAGAAATCAGCCCCCGCCCTAAGTCGCAAATCCTCTAAGCATTTATTGATTGTACTCTCTAATGTATTCATAAAGTATTCTCCCGAAGTATTTAATCTTAATTTCAATTTATCACAGTTTCCTTTTAAAAGCAAAGTCGCAGGGTTATTACATAAGGGCAATCTCAAATACAACATGGATTGCCCTATGAAATCAATGAAAGGATTTATCTTTTAAATCCCGACTAAAATATTGAATATAGGTTCTGTATATATATTCGACTGGCATACTCCATACATGCACCAATCTTGTAAACGGCCAAATAGCAAACATTCCAAAGCCCGTCACAACATGAAGCTTAAATACCAAAGGTACACCAGTCATAAAGGAAGCATCCGGTTTCAAAAACAATAACCCTCTAAGCCAAGGACTAATCGTTTCTCGATAATCAAAGTTCGTCACCTGGAATACATTTGTAGCTGTACTTGTCAACCCTAAGACTACTTCTACTAGCACTAAAATAGCTACCAGTAAATCAGCCTTACTACTAACAGCAAATACACGGTCATTACCAAAACGACGGAAAGTTAAAATCAGAATACCTACTAACGTGACTACCCCTGCGGGACCTCCACCATAAACAGCGGCCATATGGTACATATGCTCGTTCACTCCAAGTGATTCAAAAAAAGTCTTGGGTATCAAGAGACCTGAAATATGACCTCCAACTACAGCTAATATACCAGCATGGAATAATATACTGCCCCACTGTAGACTGCGTTTTTCCAACAATTCACTGGATTTAGCCGTCCAGCCCAATTGATCCATGTTATAGCGATAAATATGTCCTACTATAAAGATAGTTAATGCTATATAAGGAAAAATCACCCATAGAAATTGTTCTATAAAATTCATGATATACCTTCTCCTCTGTGGGTAGTTTCTGCACATGCTATTGGCACTGTAAATCCTACACAAACTTCAAGCAATGCAGCATAGGGACTGCGTTTTTCTAGAAGTTGCTGCCATAGTTTTTCAATACCAGGATTTACGATCTCTAAAATTTGTTTACATGATTCCTGGTTAGCAATGGCTAGAAATTCAAGTAGCATAGGAAGGTAATCAGGTAATTCCTCAGTATCTACCTCAAATCCAGCTTGTCGGTAGATACCTTTCAAGTCGGCTAGTACTTGCCCACGCTTTTGATCATCGGGACAGAGTAGGGAGGTAATATACAGATTACAATGTTCACTAAAATCAAAGGTACTTACATAAAACTCAGCTAATTCCTCACAAGTATTATGTTCCAAGTAATCTAGAAGAGAATGTACCCTTTCCTCCATTGGCAAGTGTTCCAATTCACTTGCCAGCTGACGTAACTCATCAAATTTTAACCAACTGCTTTTTGGATATTGAAGCAAAATAGATAGCAATCGCAACATTTTCTTATCTACCATCTTCTTCACCTCTAATACCATAGCATGAGCTCCCTTGGGGCAGGGAATAACCGCAGCTACCTTGCTGTTTATATACATTAACGTATTTTTCTTGATGTGATGTGGGAATTACAAAACGATCCTCATATTTTGCAATAGCTAGAAGGCGATACATACGCTCTACAGCAATTTCATCAAGGCCGGCCTCTCTTAGCTTATCCTTGTCGACTTTTTGGTTTGTGTTGATTGATCGCATATAGGTACGCATAGCTAGCAGCTTACCTAAGGCCGACTTAACTGCTTTTGTATTACCAGCCGTTAAGATATTAGCTAAGTATTCGATAGGAATACGCATATCATCTAGTAGCGGGAATAGATTTTCATTTACGCCTTGCTCCTTTGCCACACTTACAATCGGGCTAAGAGGCGGTATATACCATACCATTGGCATGGTGCGAAATTCAGGATGTAATGGCAGTGCTATACCGTATCGGACGGCTAAATCATAAATAGGAGAACGTTTTGCATCTTCTAACCAGTCTTCACGAATGCCATCTAAGCGAGCCTTCGCAATCACTTCAGGATCAGTAGGATCCAAAAATACACTAAGCTGCGCTTGATATAACTCCTGTTCATTGCTAGTAGATGCTGCCTCTTTTACTCTATCAGCATCATACAATATGACTCCCATATACCGAACACGGCCTGAACAAGTTTCCGAGCAAACAGTAGGTTGACCTGACTCCACCCTTGGAAAACAAAAAATACATTTTTCCGCTTTATGAGTTTGCCAGTTAAAATAAACCTTTTTATAGGGACATCCAGTCATACACATACGCCAACTGCGGCAAGCATCTTGATCCACCAAAACAATCCCATCTTCTTCCCGCTTGTAAATGGCGCCTGAAGGACACGCAGCCACACAACCAGGATTTAAGCAATGCTCACAAAGTCTTGGCAAATAGGCCATGAAAGTTTGTTCAAACTCAAATTTAACTTTTTCCTGCATCTTCACTACATTCGGATCTCTAGTACCAGTTTGATGGGCACCGGCTAAATCATCTTCCCAGTTTGGCCCCCACTTTAAGTCCATATTTTTACCGGTAATTACTGATTTGGGACGAGCCACTGGCTGATAACGCTTTGTAGGACTGTTAATTAGTTTCTCATAATCGTATGTCCAAGGTTCGTAATAATCATCAAGGGTAGGCATATCGGGATTGTGGAATAATTTAAGTAATAACTTTGCTAAGCGGCTACCGCCTTTGAGCCGGAGTTTACCATCTTGTAATTCCCAGCCCCCCTTATACTTTTCTTGATTTTCCCACTCCATGGGATACCCAATACCTGGCTTGGTTTCCACATTATTAAACCACATATACTCAGCGCCTTCACGATTTGTCCAAGTATTTTTACAGGTCACACTGCAAGTATGACAGCCAATACATTTATCTAAATTGATTACCATAGCTATTTGTGCTTTAATCTTCAAGCCAAGCCACCTCCTTTAACTTACGAACCGCAACATAAATATCTCTCTGATTGCCAATTGGCCCGTAATAGTTAAACCCATAGCTAAGCTGGGCGTATCCGCCAATACACTGGGTGGGCTTAACATGAACTCGAGTAGGGCTATTGTGTGTCCCGCCCCGCTGTCCAGTAATAGATGAACCAGGAACATTAATGTGCTTATCTTGCGCATGATACATATAAAGAGTTCCTCTAGGCATACGATGACTCACCACGACTCTAGCAGAAACTACACCATTACGATTATACACTTCCACCCAATCATTATCCTTAAGATCCGCCAGTAAGGCATCCTGATGATTCACCCATACATGAGGTCCACCACGAAATAAGGTAAGCATATGCAGGTTATCTTGATAGGTACTGTGTATATTCCATTTGCCATGAGGGGTAAGATATCGCAAAACAATTTCTTTACCTTCCGCTTCGGGCTTATATTCTTTGCCAGCAAATAACACTGGAGATAAAGTCGGTTTATAGATAGGCATGGCTTCGCCAAACTCTAGCATGATTTCATGATCAATATAGAAATGTTGACGTCCTGTCAACGTACGGAAAGGCATCAAATGATCGATACTGGTCGTAAAGGGGGAGTAGCGTTTATCTCCTTTATTTGAGCCAGTAAATACAGGGGTAGGAATGACTTGCCTTGGTTGTACCGTAATGTCATTAAAAGTAAATTTTTCTCCTGCACGACCCGCGCTGATATCCTTAAGTTCCATACCCGTTTTCTTTTCTGCATCTTCCCAGGCTTTCATAGCCAATTTGCCATTTGTCGCACTCGATAGAGTAAGTATTGCTTCTGCCGCTTGGCGAGCTGTCTCAATACTAGGACGAGCAAAGGCTACACCAGGCACCATGTTCTTTCCATTAATTTTTTTAAGTTCTTCGTATTGTTCTTTAACAGGAAAAGCAATACCATGAGCACCTACTGGACTTTTTTCTAGTAATGGTCCAAGAGAAGTAAATTTATTATAAATTTCTTTATAGTCCCGCTCTACCATTACCATATTCGGCATCGTCTTACCAGGTATCGCCTCCACTTCCCCCTTGCGCCAATCTAGCACTTTACCAAAGGGCTGGGCAATTTCTCCTGGTGAGTCATGCATAAGAGGCACTGCCACAATATCTTGTTGTACCTCAGGTAGATATTCTTTCGCCATAGTAGAAAAGGTCTTAGCCAAATCCTTGAAAATATCCCAATCAGACTTGGCTTCCCATGGTGGATTAATCGCGGGATTGAATGGATGAACAAAAGGATGCATATCGGTACTACTTAAATCGGTTTTTTCATACCAAGTAGCAGCAGGTAATACTATATCAGAATAAAGAGCGGTGCCAGCCATGCGAAAGTCTAAATTAACCAATAAATCAAGCTTGCCTTCTGGAGGAGCATTATTCCAATGAACTTCCTCTGGTCTCAACTCTTCATTGGGTTCCGATAAAAGTCCATGGGAAGCTCCCAGTAGATATTTCAAAAAATACTCATGTCCCTTACCAGAACTAGAAATTAGATTAGAACGCCAGACAAACAATCCGCGAGGATGATTTTTGGCATTATCAGGATCTTCCACAGCAAAAGACATCTTTCTGTCCTTTAACTTTTTGACGACATGGCTAATGACTTCTTCAGTAGTTTCAGCTCCTGCTTCAGTGGCCTCTGTACTAAGCTGTAACGAGTTTTGGCTAAACTGAGGATAAGAAGGCATCCATCCGAGGCGAGCGGCCAATACGTTATAGTCTGCCGGATGGCTGTAGCGACTTTTTGCCACTGTTGGTGATTTTAATCCTTCCATGCTATGGGTTTCATACTGCCACTGATTGGTAGCAAAGTAAAAAAAGGAGGTCGCATTCTGAAGGCGTGGCGGCATTGACCAGTCGCGAGCGAAAGCCACAGTACCCCATCCTTCTATCGGACGACACTTTTCCTGCCCTACATAATGAGCCCAGCCGCCGCCATTTACCCCTTGGCAACCGGTTAGAATCACCAAATTCAATATAGCCCGATAAATGGTGTCTCCATTGAACCAATGATTAATGCCTGCTCCCATGATAATCATGGATCTTCCTTTTGTATCGGCAGCATTTTGAGCAAATTCTCTAGCTATCTGAATGACCAAATCAGTCTCAACATTCGTATGCTTCTTTTGCCAAGCTGGAGTATAGGTTGCTTCATCATAATAATCTATCGGATATTTCCCAGGCAGACCGCGATCGATTCCATATTGAGCTAACATAAGATCAAATACAGTTGTGACTCGTAGTAGTTTACCATTTTTCATGATTAATTTAACAGGAATACCTCGTTTAACAATTCCAGTGCCACCTTCCGTAAATTCAGGAAGATTTACACAGATTTGCTCATCTTCTTGCCCTAGGAGTGTTAATAATGGGGATAAAGTGTCACCAGCTTCACTCTCCATTTTTAGATTCCATTGTCCTGTACTATCCCAACGTTGACCAATGGTTCCCTTCGGAATAGCGAAGCCATCTTGTACTGTATCCCATAATACTGGTTTCCACTCTCCTTTATTCCCTGCTAACCCAAGATCACTAGCCCGTGCAAATCGGCCTGGAGTATATACCGTATCATTTTTTTCAATAAGCACCATAAATGGCATATCCGTAAACTGTTTAGCGTAATCCAAAAAATATTCTTCTTGTTTCTCAATATAGAACTCTTTCAAAATAACGTGGGTCATAGCCTGGGCTAAGGCCGCATCCGAGCCTGGATTAACAGGAAGCCAATTATCAGCAAATTTCACATTTTCCGCATAATCTGGACTAACGGCTACTACCTTCGTACCTTTATATCGGACTTCCGTCATAAAATGGGCGTCAGGTGTCCGAGTCATTGGTACATTGGAGCCCCACATTATGATATACCCTGCGTTATACCAGTCACTACTTTCCGGCACATCCGTTTGTTCCCCCCATATTTGAGGTGATGCAGGGGGCAAATCGGCATACCAATCGTAAAAACTTAACATAGGAGCACCTAAGAGAGATAAAAATCGGGACCCAGCCGCATAACTTACCATAGACATGGCAGGTATGGGCGTAAAGCCAGCAATACGGTCAGGTCCATAGGTGATAATGGTATATAACAGCATCGCTGACATGATTTCATTAACCTCTTGCCAGTTTGCGCGTACAAAACCACCCTTACCCCGTACTTGTTTATATTGCTTTGCTTTATCAGCATCTTCTACTATAGAACCCCAAGCTTTCACTAAATTGCCCTGACTATTTTCTACCGCCTCACGCCATAAGGCCAATAGTTGACGACGAATATAGGGATATTTGATCCTAAGAGGGCTATATACATACCAGGAAAAACTTGCACCTCTCGGACAGCCTCGAGGCTCAAACTCTGGCATATCAGGCCCTGTAGAAGGGTAATCCGTCTGCTGATTTTCTGAGGTAATAATACCATCTTTCACAAAAACCTTCCAACTACAAGATCCTGTACAGTTTACCCCATGGGTAGTACGCACGACTTTGTCATAACTCCAACGTTTACGATATATCCCTTCGGATTCTCTGTCATCTGCAACTACTTGGCTCCAGCCATCTTGCGACCTTTCTTTTGTTTTAAAGAAATTCAGTTTTTTCCATAATGGTAATTCTTTTTCATCCATATACTCTCACCTCCATATTTTTTTAACATTTTATCTCTGCGTCTCTACGATTGTAATAATGATAAATTACAAATAGACTGATTATGTAAGAGGCAATAAAACCATATAAGGCCATGGATGGCGATCCCGTAGCCTGCGTTGACCAACCAAAAGCCTTAGGAACAAAAAATGCGCCATACGCAGCAACTGCTGAAATAAATCCAATGGCTGGTGCTGCTTCTTTCGGATTAAAGATCTTAGAAAGCATTCCAAAGGTAGAGCCACTCGCCGCCCCAGAAGTAACAAACAAAATTAATGCCATGATAAAAAATGCGATAAAATTATGTTGGTTCATAAAGAAGATAACGCCTAAGGTGGCACCTATCATAACAAAAATAGACCAAAAGCTGACCCGCGCCCCGCCGTATTTATCAGCGGCCCATCCTCCAATGGGACGAGAGAGGGCACCCACTAGAGGCCCTAAAAAGGCATATTGCAAAGGATTAATACCTGAAAATTGAAATTTGATCAGTAGAGGAAACACTGCAGAATAACCGATAAAAGACCCAAAAGCAATGGTATAAATAAAACTCATAACCCACATATGTTTACATTTGAATATAATGAATTGTTCACGAACTGATGCTTTGGCTGTCTCCAAATTATTCATACCGAAAAAAGCAGCCACGGTAATCAATACAATGGGAATAATCCATATAAAAGCAGCATTTTGTAACCAAATGGATTTCCCAATCCCCCCATTCATTATAATTTGAGGTTCACCACCCATACTGCCAAAAATCCCACAGGTGATCACAAGGGGCGCTACAAACTGCACTACACTAACACCTACATTACCCAAGCCCCCATTTATCCCTAGGGCAGTTCCCTTCTGTTTTTTTGGAAAAAAGAAGTTAATATTCCCCATCGATGATGCAAAATTTCCTCCGCCTAAGCCACATAATACGGCCAATATAACCATGGTTGTATAGCTTGTGGTAGTATCCTGCACCGCATAGCCAATACCAATGGCGGGAATTAAAAGTGATGCAGTACTAATGACAGTCCAATTCCGTCCCCCAAAAACAGGTACTACAAAAGCATAAAAGATACGCAACGTTGCACCTGATAATCCTGGTAAAGCGGCTAAGTTAAATAACTGCTCTGCACTAAAGCTAAACCCTGCACTATTAAGATTAACGGCAACTACTGACCATAACATCCAAATACAAAAAGATATTAATAGTGCAGGAACCGAAATCCATAAATTCCGGTTCGCAATTTTTTTCCCCTCCTGTTCCCAGAATATAGGGTCTTCTGGATTCCATGTTTTCAGTTTATACAATGACTAGTCCCCCTTTTATAATATGAAGTCTATATTGTTAGATTTATTTTAATATTTTGCCGATAAAAAGTAATGTAGGGAATTCCCTATATACATTCTGGAAACTCCCTACATCGTCGAAAAATATTTCATTTTTCTCAATATTGCCAATTTACCAATAGATATATTCTGCTACCTGTGCCTCGCTATTTAAATTTACATCTTTTAATACCCAATTTTTAAATATTTGATAACCAGTACGATCAACAATGTACCCTACATGCTCTTTTCCCCCTGGTGCATCTTTATCGATATATTGATGAACATAGTCATAGGTATTCTTAAGTATCTCTAAAATACTTTCTTCATTAATCCATTTGATAAAGGGTTGAGCAATTCTCGGATTCTTTCTACCCGTTCTCCCCATAATTACAAGCTGATATAATTTTTCTGAATTTCTCGTCCAAGCTCCTGTAGGACACTTTAGCACACATTCTCCACAGCCAATACATTTATCAGAATTCCTGACCACCTTGAAGTTTTCAACCTTCAATGCACCAGCAGATTTCTTTTCACAAGTTTTTACACATGCTTGGCAGCCGATACACCGATAGGAATCATACTGTGGTTCGTTCATGCCAATAATACCAAAATCATTCATTCTTGCCTTAATGCAATCATTAGGGCAACCGGTAAGAGCAATTTTCACATGATAGTCATTGGGGAATATCACTTTCTCTATTCTTTGAGCAAAAGCACTTGTATCATAATTAGCAAATTGACATACCCGACTACCAATACAGGCCGCTACATTTCTGGTACCCGCTGCTGGATACCCTGCATTAGAATAGGTTTGGTTAATCTCAAGTCCTTCGATCAGACTTTGGATTATGGCATTCACCTCTGCCATTTTATCTATACTAATACCTGGGATTTCAAAGCCTTGTCGCGTTGTGATATGAATGGTACCATTACCAAAGGTTTCAGCTACATGCCTAACCGTCTCTAGATATTTGACTGCCATTTCTCCTCCTGGGACTCTTATTCGAACAGCAGTCTTATCTCTTTCCTTTGTTATGCGAAAGGCATTCTTTTTTAACATTTTTGTATTTATATCCATGGTTCATACTACCCTCCCTATTAATCAATAAAATTCTTAGCTTTTACATAGTTAAATACAGGTCCTTCAAGGCAAATATAGGTATCGTCAATTTTACAGTGCCCGCATTTACCAACACCACAGCACATTTTTCTTTCGTATGACACCCATACATTTTCTTCTTTAATCCCTCTTTTTAAAAATTCTGCCACAGTAAAACGTATCATTATGGGTGGACCAACAACAATTACATTTACCTCTGCTTGATTTTCAATGTGAATATCCTGTACATATTTTGTAATGAGCCCCGTATTTCCTTTATACATTACATCCTCTGAGCCATCGACCGTTACTATGACGTTAATGTTGTTTTGCCACTTCTCAAAATCATCTTTATACAGTATATCTTTAGGTGATTTGAATCCCGCAATCAGCGAAAAAGACGTAACCTCATTAACATTCTCAGCGAAATAATCTACAACACCTCTGACTGGAGCTAATCCCGTCCCACCAGCAGCTACAATTACTTCCTTTGATTGAAATAAGTTAATATCAAAACCATTACCATATGGTCCCCTTAGAAATAGTACACCATCTTCCTGTAGTTCATGAATTGTGTTGGTAACCAAACCAACTTTGCGAATTGTCAACCCAACATAACCTTCACCAATTTCACTTACAGAAATCGGAGCTTCGCCGTATTTAGGAATGGATACTTCAAAAAATTGTCCTGGCTTTACATCGCCCTTATATTCCATCAAGAAAGTATAATCAATAGCAGTATGAGGAATTATTTTTATAATTCGGGATTTAAAAGGTAGATACGTATTGTTCATTATTTCTCCTCCACTACATGGTTCAACTTATTTGCACAATGAGAAATTGATATATATTCTGGGCACGCATCATCGCATCTTCCACATCCAACGCACATATGATAACCAAAGCGTTTTTTATAATCATGAAGCTTATGCATCACTCTAAACCGCATGCGCTCTCCTTGTTTTTTACGGAAAGCATGCCCCCCTGCCATATCGGTAAAACCATCAACCATACAGGAAGACCAAACTCGTCTTCGCTCCCCCATGTTCTTATTTTCTTTATAAAAGATATCCTGCATAGAAAAACAACTACACGTTGGACAGACGAAGCTGCATCTTCCACAACCGATGCACCGGGAGGAGTATTCTTCCCAAATTGGAGACTCAGTTAGTCCAATTGTTACCGATTCTGGTAACGTTACCTTTATTTTATTTTCCATTACAAAACGCGGAGAGAGATCGACTACCTTTTCATCTAGCCGATCCAACTCTTTATTATTAATTCCTACATATACAAAATCATCCTCGACATGGATAAACATGTCATATTTGTCTGTAACATTCGTATTCATACTAGCGCAAAAACAGTTTGCAAAGCTTTCTTGACATTCTATGAGGCAGATTCTTACTTTTTCCCGAAATACTTTATAGTAAGGATCCTCACATCCATTTTTCAGATAAATGTCATCAAGCCTTTTTATGCCATGTATGTCACAACTTCTCAAAAACAGCAATATCTTTTTTTCATGAATCTTGGGTTCTGTCCAATTGTCCTCGCTAAAATAAAATAAAGTCTCAGTTATGGGCAAAAGAATTTCTTTTGCCGAAAAATTAGACTTTATCGATAGTTCTATCTCTTCCAAGCTTGTTATTTTCTGATATCTAACAGAATCCGTGTCGGTAAAGGCCCCCTTTCCAGAGAGACCTACTGGAGCAAAAATTTGATACTCCTTTCCTAATTCTTTTAAGTACTGATTGAACCTTATCCCTGTTACTTTATATGCCATTATTTTTTCCTTTCCTACGCTTATTTTTACTCTTTTGAAGATCCTGCTTTTAACCTTATCTCATTAAGAATCCTTACCGTCCTAGGGTTCTTTGCACTGAATATATATCAGACTAATTTTAATATTTAACTACTAAAAAGTAATGTAGGGAATTCCCTACATTACTAAAGGAAATTCCCTACATTGTTTATTTCAATAAATTCTTATCCAAATAATACATTAACGTTTTTTAAAATATATCGTATTTACCACCAATAATGAGGATATTTGTGCTTTATTACATATTTATTAAAAACCACTGCTACAGCTGCAATCATGATGCTACCAATCAATACCGTATAAAAAACATTCCAATTATTGTGTTCTTGTAATGTCAGAAATATGGTAGTGGCGGCGGCTGGTGGATGATTTACACGAATTAGATGCATGCCAGCCACAATGGCTCCTATTGCTATACCCTGAGACCACCAGTTTGACCCAAAGATAAATGAGCAGAGTAATCCTACAAAAACAGCAAGAACATGTCCGCCAATAATACTTCGCGGCTGAGCAAATGCACTATCTGGAATGGAAAAAACGATATAACATGTTGCACCAAAAGGAGGAATTAGAAAGGCATATCCTGTAATTGCCGATAAATATGCGATAATGCCAATCGCAGAAACACTCCCTAAAGAAGACCAACTAATGTGTTTAAAGTTTAATTTGCGATATAATATTTGCCGCGAAGTAGTATGCATACATGTCCTTATTCCTCTCCGATATCTAATTAAATTCATAGATTTTTTTACAAATAATGCAAATACATCTATATCAGTAAGAAATTTATTATACTCTTTTTCTAGTAAAAAGTAATGTAGGGAATCCCCACTTTAAGTCGTGGGAATTCCCTATTATTGATTGTTTTCTTTTCCTAGCTTAGTCTGTAATTCGCTTTTCTCCCGTGATAGCTTGGATCGGTTTAATATCTTGCGTAACTTCTAAAACTCCAGAGAAATTTCCTTCCCTGTTCTTTACTGCAAAATAACGAATGTATACGAATTTATCTCCCATCTTGATCCAAAAGTCTTCATTGTCCTTTTTCCCGTTTTTAAAGTCCTCAACTATTTTTTCTACAATGTCAGCACTCGCTGGAGGATGGCAGTTTTCTACCTTACGACCTATAATGGTTCGGGTGCGAGGGAAAATTCGATCCTTGGGTGCAGAGAAAAATTTGACGACTCCATTTTTATCAACAAAAGTAATATCAACTGGTAAATGCCGATAAATCAATTCAATTTCCTGAGGTGATAAAACCCCAGTTTCGAACTTAACCTGCCCGCCTGTATTTTCATTGAGTAGATGGATTGATTCTTCCTTTAAATCCTCCCGATATGGTTTCCAGCCACACTGGGGTTCCACTAAGCAATAACCTATTTCATCACTATCAATGAGAGCACGATACCATTCATCTTCTGAAAGTGTCTCCATCGCCATTGGCAGAAATATTTTCTCTTCTTTAAAAATCATTTCTTCGATTTGTACCAATGTTTCTTCCGTTTTAGCAATTAACCCTTCTTTTATAGATGGTTGATAAGCAACAGCTAAGCCTTTTGTCTCTTTTAACAAATTCCTTATTTTATCGTCGACACCCCACATAACTTTGGGCGGTCCAGTAATTTCATACTTTTCCAGGAAGGGAAAGATAAGATCTTCTTTTCTCCGATAATGTTTATCAACATCCCAAAGGAGGTTTAATTTTTCAGTCAACTGTAAGACTAATGCCTTTTCTGTCTGATCTGATGCTTGTTTTAGTTTACTAATAATAGGCTTAATTTCTTGATCCATTAGTTCTTGCAATGCCTGATTTTCTGCGATAAAAATTGCTGCTGGGTGACCTGGGACGACTGTTAATTCTGGATTTTTTTCTAACGCTTCGCGAAAGACTGCAGCATGAACATCACAAAGACGCTGTACTTCTTCCACTGGCAGCCCTTCATTTATCAGTCCTTGTTCAATTAAAGAAAGTTCAGCCGGATCCATACCCACAGCTATTTTATCAAATTTCCCTTTAACTTCTAGTACTGACCTCCCTTGATGAAGTTCCAAAATTATTTCTTTTAAGACTTTCTGCCTATACTCCCGATTATTAATTAGTTCACTCACCATGTACCCCCTCAACAGCTCGCAATCACCGTTTTTTACTTCGCTTTTTTTACTTCTTCAAAAAATTCTTCTTCTGTCTCTTTGATTACCAGTTCATCATTTATATAACCAAAAAATTTTCCTTCATGCTGACCACATTCACCAATACATTCCACCTCTAAATTTCCTGGTACCAATTCTTCTAGCTTATCAATATCTACATCTGTACAGTTAGGGCACACTCGTATCATAGTATCTCCTCCATTATATTTGTAGTTTAATCTCTACGTTAGCATTTCCATGCTTTAATAATTCATACAAAAACAGTGGTAAATACTGAACTATTTTGATTATATAACACAAAAAAGCGCTTTAAACTGGATTGCATTTTTGCATCCAGTTTAAAGCGCTTAAATAAGATTCATGACTAAGGTTTTGTATAAGCGGGTACGGAATAAGCGTACAATTCTTTTTCTATGTCTACATATCCAGGAGCATATAAAAACACAGAATCATCGATTCGCTGTACATTGCCATCTACTATATAACATACACCATTCATAAAATCTTTAATAGCATGCTGCATTTCTATATCGATACCTGTAAAATTAATCACAACTGCCATATTTTCTTTTAGATGATTTGCATATACACAGACATCATCATATGTTGCTGGCGAAGCTACTACCACTTGTAAAGAAGTTGGTTCATTGCTATGTACCTGCAAATTTACAGATTTACGAGCACGTGCTGTATCCAATTCCGACACAACCTTCCCTTGCGTAGCCACTTCTTCCAGTGGCATCAAATAATTTGTCAGCTTATCAATCAATCTAAGCCCCATTATTTTTGCCCCTCCAGATCTTTTCTAAGTCATTTTGACCAAAACTGTTATGATATGCTTTACATTCGACACGTTAGTAAAGATTTCCTGCATTACCTTCATCTTTTTTATAGGATTTACGACATTTTGGGTCACAAGTGTAAAAAAGCGCCCACAAGGGCGCTTTTTTTACTTATATTTATAGAATTTAACTATTTTTGCGTTCTCTACCACGTTGGGTACGACTCAAAATTGCTTTACGTAAACGAATACTCTTAGGTGTAACTTCTACTAGCTCATCTTTATTAATATACTCTAAGGCTTGTTCTAAGCTTAGTATACGTGGTGCAGTTAAACGTAATGCTTCATCAGAAGCACTCGTACGCATATTTGTAACATTTTTCTTCTTACAAGGATTTACATCCATATCCATTTCTCTAGTATTTTCACCGATAATGCTGCCTTCATATACCGTTTGACCAGGTACTATGAATAAGGTCCCTCTATCTTGTACACCAAAGATACCATACCCTGTTGTTTCGCCTGCTTCAAAAGCAACCAATGCGCCACGATTACGTCCAGGAATATCGCCTTTATAAGGCGCATAACCATGGAATAAGTGATGCATGATGCCATTACCTTTGGTAGCAGTCAAAAACTCTGAACGGAAACTAATTAGTCCACGAGCAGGAATCAAAAACTCCATCCGCAAATATCCAGCTACTTCTGTCATGTTGACCAAGTCAGCTTTACGAGTACCTAGTTTTTCCATAACCGCACCCATAAATTCTTGCGGAACATCAATCGTCAAAGCTTCCATTGGCTCACAACGTTGGCCATTAATAGTTTTATAAATAACTTCTGGTTTCCCAACTTGGAATTCAAAGCCTTCGCGGCGCATGGTTTCGATCAAGATCGATAGATGTAATTCACCACGACCCATAACTTCAAAAGTATCTGCACTTTCAGTTTCTCTAACCTGCAAACTCACGTTAGTTTCAACTTCTCTAAATAAACGATCACGTAAATGTCTAGTAGTTATAAATTGTCCTTCCCGCCCAGCAAGAGGACTATTATTAACACTAAAGGTCATCGCTAATGTAGGTTCATCAATATCAATCATTGGCAATGCTTCAGGATTTTCTGTATCTGCAATGGTCTCGCCAATGTTAACATCATCAAGCCCAGTAATTGCAACAATATCTCCTAGAGCTACATCTTGAACTTCTGTACGTTTTAATCCTTGGTAAGTATAAAGACGACCAATTTTCGCTTTCTTTTGTTCATCGCCATTTAATACTAGAACCTGCTGGCCGCTACTAGCTCTGCCACGAATTACACGGCCGATGGCAATACGTCCCACATAATCATCATAATCTAGGGTAGTGACCATGATTTGCAGTGGCCCATCAATCTCTCCTTGAGGAGCAGGAATTTCAGAAACCAACAATTCAAATAGAGGCTCTAAATTGTCACTTTCGTCTTCCATTTTTAATTTAGCAATACCCGCTCTTGCTGCAGTATACACTACTTTAAACTCTAATTGTTCGTCAGTAGCATCTAGTTCCATAAATAATTCAAAAACTTCATCTGCAACATCCTTAACACGTTGGTCAGGACGGTCAATTTTATTAATTACAACAATCGGTTTTAATTTTTGCTCTAATGCTTTTTTCAAAACATATTTCGTTTGAGGCATAGGGCCTTCAAAGGAATCTACTAATAGTAAAACCCCATCAACCATATTCAATACCCGTTCTACTTCGCCACCAAAATCAGCATGTCCAGGAGTATCCACAATGTTAATTTTTACGTCGCCATGCATAATAGCAGTATTTTTTGACAGGATTGTAATACCCCGTTCACGTTCAAGATCGTTGGAATCCATTACTCGCTCGGCCACAGTTTCATTAGCGCGGAACACTCCGCTTTGTCTTAGCATTGCATCTACCAAAGTTGTTTTACCATGGTCAACGTGGGCAATAATGGCCACGTTGCGTAAGTCTGTACGTTTCATAAATTTAAGCCCTCCTACAAAATAAACAAAGAAAGGATGCGTTTTCTACTGCACCCTTTTATTTTCGCATACAAACCACTATATTATACTGTGGTCTTGATGTCAATTACTAATTATTAAAATTTAACAATATATTTACGAATAAAACGCCAAAAATACAATGCTTTTATAGCAGCTTTGTATCTTTGGCGTTCAAAAAATACTCTTTTAAAAACTTAGCAATTCTTTTATTGTTTGCCCAAATGACTTTGTAACTTTTCTATGTTACTCATAATCTCTGTAATCTTATGATTATCAGCATTTCCTAACTGTTCAAGCTGTTTTCGATATTCTGCATATTCCCGGTCAAGTAATTCTAGGTAATCATGCAATTGTTTTACTGCTGGGTCGACCACTTTAGCCTCATCAACTTTCCAAAGTGCTCCATCTAACACTGCAACATCACCATAATTAGGAATATAAGTACTAACGTCTAACTTCTCTTTAATTATTTTAGCAAATGGCTCTGACATTTCTGGTTCCCCGTGTACCAAAAAGATATTCGCAGCCTTTCTTTTAAAGTAGGATAACCAGTTTAATAGTTGTCCTTGGTCAGCGTGAGCAGAGAAACCATCTAACCGATGAATCGTGGCCTTCACACTGATTTCTTCCCCTAAAATCTTCACCTTGCTGGCACCTTCTACCAAACGACGCCCTAAGCTACCTTGAGCCTGATAACCTACAAATAATACGGTAGACTCTGGACGCCAGAGATTATGTTTAAGATGATGGAGAATACGTCCTGCATCGCACATGCCACTAGCCGAAATTATAATTGCAGGCTGTTCCAAATTATTTAAAGCTTTGGATTCATCAGCAGTTTTTGTAAATCGTAATTGTGGCATATGAAGTGGATTATCATGATCCTTAAACAGCATCTCTTTGGCTTCATTATCATAATCTTGGGTATTACGCAAGAAAATATCAGTAGCAGATATAGCTAAGGGACTATCAATGATAACAGGTATATCTGGAATTTTCCCAGCCTTTAAAAGATTGTGTAAATAATATAAAAGAGTTTGCGTACGGCCTACAGCAAAGGAAGGAATTATAATATTTCCTCCACGGGCTACGCTAGTATTGATAATCGTTGCCAAATGTTCTTCTTTATCATAGTCCTCATGCAAACGATTCCCATAGGTAGATTCGACAATGATATAATCAGCCTCATCAATAAAGGTTGGGTCTTTAATTATAGGTTGATTCGGTTGCCCCAGATCACCAGAAAACAGTAGCTTAGTTGTTTTTCCACCTTCTGAAACCATGACTTCTAGCATAGCAGATCCTAAAATATGCCCCGCATCCCTAAAACGCACTGTAACATTAGGCGATATTACTAACTCACTATCATAGTCCACCGGGGAAAAATGTTTTAAGCAAGCATAAGCATCATCAATTGAATATAAGGGCTCTACAGGTTTTTTACCAGCTCTTTGGCCCTTGCGATTCGCAATCTCAGCATCAAATTCTTGAATGTGCGCACTATCAGGCAACATAATTCCGCAAAGTTCATTTGTAACTCGTGTTGCATGAATTGTACCTTTAAATCCAGCCTTACACAGTTTGGGTAATAGTCCACTGTGATCAATATGAGCGTGTGTTAACAATACGCAATCAATCGTTGTAGGATCATATGGGAAATCGCGTCTATTAAAAGCTGTAATTGTTTTTGAACCTTGAAACATTCCGCAGTCTACCAGGATTCTTTGTGTACCTACTTCCAATAAATAGGACGAGCCTGTTACAATTTTTGCTGCTCCCAAAAAAGTTATTTTCATATTGCTCTCCCCCTTCTTACCTGCTATCAGTATATTTCGACAATTAGTAAAGAAATCCTGCTACCCAAGTCCATAAGGCAAGTAAAGACTTAGCTTACGCTAAGTCTTTACTTATTCTTCTCCTAAAATACGTACTTCAGGATGTAACATAACACCTGAATGTTCGTATACACGGCGTTGCACTTCTTCAATTAACAGTAATACATCTTCTGCTGTTGCACCACCAGCATTAATAACAAAACCAGCATGTTTCATTGATACTTGTGCTCCGCCAACCTGAAAGCCCTTTAATCCAGCTTGCTCAATTAGCGTCCCCGCAAAATAGCCTGTGGGACGTTTAAATGTACTGCCGGCACTAGGCATTTCCAATGGCTGCTTGGTCTCGCGCTTTAAAGTATAGTCATCCATCTTCTGGGCAATCATGGGTTTTTCTTGCACATGCAACTTCAATTCTACTTCACAAATAATACAACCATTATCCTGAAATATACTATGTCGATAGCCAAAAGCAAGTTCTGATGACGTATAATGACGTATACTACCATCTGCACAAACACCTGAAACCCCAGTAACAACTTGACACATTTCACCTGAATAAGCACCAGCATTCATAAAGACGGCTCCACCGATACTACCAGGGATTCCGATCGCAAACTCCATACCACTTAACCCACAGCTAGCAGCATAGGAAGAAACATCCGCTAACATAGCGCCTGCTCCAGCGATAACAGTGGATCCTTCATTTCTAATATTAGCCATTTCACTGCCAAACTTCAATACTAGCCCCTTAATCCCTTTATCAAGCACTAATATATTAGAACCATTCCCCAAGATTGTGACCGGTATCTCAAATTGTTTCGAAATGAGCATAATAGCGGATATTTCGTCCATAGTGGCTGGAAAAACCAAGTAATCAGCTGGGCCGCCTATCTTAAATGTTGTATGCTTTGATAATGGCTCATTTAGCAAGAGCCGTGCAGTGGGAATGATTTTATTAAGTTTTAATAAAATCTCCTCAGAATGATCATTTCTTCTCAAAAAAATCCATTCCTTCAGCTACAGAATCACCTAAAATTTTATAGATATCAGCCACTAAACGCTGAAACTTCATATATGACTGCATAAATGCAGATGCTTTGCTGTTGCCAATAATAAGCTGATACATTTTTTGTATTTCTTCTGTTTTTGCCTTATCCTCTGGTTTGCCACCCATCATTTCATATTCTAATTCCATTTGTTTGGCAATAAATTCTTTTACCATCTTTTTAGCTGTTTCATCGGCATCTATACCTTTTTTGACTGCCATAAATTCTGTATATTCTGGTGACTCCTTTATTGCACGCACCAAATCATGAGTTTTATCGTAAATATTCACATTCTACCTCCTGTTTTATAATATGCTAAATACACCCAATTCATACATTATACAATATTTATCTTATAATAGTACAGATATTGTCTGGTAATTACAATATCATTTTGTATTTACCAGCGATAGATATAATTCTTGCATAACCTTTGCGTCTATTCCTTGCGTACCTGCTGATTCGCAAATCACTCGCGGTGTAAAACCACGTTTTGCACACAAAGTAATTAAGGGTTCATGAGGAGGACCAAAATCATCAACAAAAGTCCAGTGACGCTTTTCTCCGCCTTTGGTAAACTCAATGCGACTAAAATGAATGTGTAATTGTTTCGCTACTTCTGCCCCTAATTTTTCACCAATGATG
The DNA here is from genome assembly GCF_000725345.1 of Pelosinus sp. UFO1. NCBI lineage: Bacteria > Bacillati > Bacillota > Negativicutes > Selenomonadales > Sporomusaceae > Pelosinus > Pelosinus sp. UFO1. The sequence goes on along the minus strand of NZ_CP008852.1, from coordinate 1,706,857 downwards.
TCAAAAACACTTTCAAATTCTGATTCCGTAATATACTGCCCACCTGAGACTGCATGTAAATGTCCAAAATCTACGGTGGGCGTAACCCATTTAGACATAGAACAAATATCTACCACTTCTTCTAATGATCCCAATTGATTTTGTTTTCCCATGGTTTCTGGACAAAGATAGACACCAGTGAATCCTCTTTGTTCCATGAGTTCTAATACGGCACTAAAGGCACGTTTCACTCTCAGCATTGCGGCTGTACGTGTTTGCTTTCCTGGTCCTCCCATATGAAAAACAATACGATCCGCCCCAATCCAACGAGCGACCTCTAATGATCTCATAAAATGGTTTTGTGTATTGGCAGTAATCTTCTCATCTTCCGTAGCCAAACTAATGAAGTAGGGCGCATGAATACTTAGCTTTATTCCATATTTTTCCGCCTGCCTTCCAATTTCTCTGGCTGTTTCTTCTTTTATATGTACTCCTCGACTACATTGATATTCATAGGCAGTAAGTTTTTGTTTACCTAGCCAAGCTGGCATATCTACTGACGCCTTATATCCAGCTTCATAAAATGCATCCGGATTACCTGCCGGACCAAAGTTAGCATACAACTTTCATCACCGTCCTTTCTTACTGTAATGAGTACGCTCAGCTCTTTACTTTAATTTTGCAAACTGTTGTTGACGAAGGGCTTCGTATACAACGATTGCTGCAGCATTCGATAAATTAAGCGATCTCGCATCATCCACCATAGGAATCCGAATGCAGTTTTCTGTATTCTCTGCCAATAGGGCTTCCGGCAGACCAGCTGTTTCCTTCCCGAAAACTAAAAAATCATCTGGCATATACTGAATGTCGGTATAATGTTTATCCGCTTTTGTCGTATTAAAGTAGAAATTATGCCCTTTATATAATTCTACCACTTCAGCAAAGTTTTCATGACAAGATACTTTTACTAAATTCCAATAATCAAGACCGGCACGTTTCAAATACTTATCCTCAATCGAAAAACCCAATGGTTTTACTAAATGCAGTTCGCTATTTGTTGCTGCACACAATCGAGCTATATTACCAGTATTACCAGGAATTTCAGGTTCAACTAAAACAATATGCATTATTAACACCTCTATTATATCTTTACCAAATATTTAACTCTTAAAAAGAATTCCACAGACTAAAATCAAAATCCTACCTGTAAAGGTAGGATAGATATTCTCGTTCTTAACTGTGTATCAAACGAGGAATGCAATGTACACAGACCCAATCACTTTCTCCCTTAGATTTAATCGGTAGTAAAGGTCGATCATTCTCCGTTACACCACATAAAGAACATTTCATAATATGATGAAATTCTGGTCGATTGGCGATGGTCTTTTTATGTTCTTCCACCGCACGCTCGTCAAAGTCCTCAGAGATGCGTTCCTCAGTAGTTAAGGCTCCTGTTGGACATACACCCAAGCAGTAACCAGCACCGTCACACAACTCCTCACGAAGTACTCGCGCCTTGCCATTATAAATCTCAATAGCTCCTTCCGCACAGGGAGAAACACATTTGCCACAACCAGTACATAACTCATCACTAATTTTAACAATTTTTCTAGTAACCTTCGCCATACCCATCCCTACCTTAGAATATATTTTTGACTATATCGTTTTTTTATATAGTCTGCTTTTCCTTCTTTTCTGGATATATATACATCATAAATACCATGATGATAATTGTCAAAGCAATTCCCGTAGATTGGGCATTCAATATTCCTATTCCCTTTCCTCCATTGCCAAACTGTAATACTACCGTAGTCAATACACCTGTAATAGCACATAAAAAAGCTGCTGTAGTAGAAGGCCTGCGAGAAAACAAGCCAAACAATAAAGGTGCTGTCAGCGACACTGACATTAATGAATAAAATATAGATAATGCTGTAATGATATTCGGCAAAAGCAGGGCAATACCAATACCAAGTACTCCAGCTACTGCTGTTACAATGCGGCTCATCTTTAATAATTTTTCATCTGAGATGTCAGGCTTAATGAAGGTTTTATATAAGTCCTTTGTAAAAGACGTAGTAATCATATACAAAACCGCATCTGCCGCACTTACTTCCGCTGAAAAAATAGCTGCTAAGGCAAACGCAGAGGCCCAAAATGGCATAAACTCTTTCATCACAATAGGCATTGCCAATTCCCTTTCTGATAGGTTAGGAAATGCAGCAAAAGCGCACATTCCTAATATTACGGGAACTATGGCGAAACCAAACTGTACCAATGCATTAAGAGCCGTACCTAGCCTTACTGTAGCTCTATCCCGAGCCCCATAAACCTTACCAATTAGCCCTGGGGAAATAAAAAAAGAGGGAGTCAACATCAAAAAGTAACCTATTATCATCGAAATCCCCATACCATCAAAACTCATATACGCATCTGCCTGACTCTGATCAGCAAAGTTTTGGGAAACTAAAGTAGTAAGACCATCCCAACCACCTACATAATGCAAAGCAAAGGGTACTGCCAAGAAAAAGCCAATAAACTTTACAATAATTTGGATACTATTTACAACAGTTGCAGCTAAAAGACCTCCTGCACCAAAGTACAGAACAACCACAATCGCACCAACCAAAATGCCCACAGTCTTACTGGTCCCCGCAACAGCCGTTAAAATCCAAGCAATTCCCATTAGCTGCCCTGCAAAAATAGCAACTGTTCCAAGGGCCATCATAAGAGATATCAGTCCACGGAAATTTCGATTATAACGATGATCAAGATAATCCCCTAATGTATATAAGTTATACTTTTTTGCCACTTGCCAGATAGCTGGCCCAACAGCAAATGCTAGTATCACGGACCCTACTGCAGAAGAAGCAATCCACCACCACGCAGAAATCCCAAATTTGTAACCTACTCCAGCCACACCAACAGTAGACCCAGCACCAATATTGGGAGCAATCAGGGTTGTAAAGAGCAGTGCAGGCCCTAATTTTCTTCCTGCAACGAAAAAATCAGAAACGCCTTTTACTTTTTTTGTTGCAATAAACCCTACGGCAACCAAAACACATGCATATGCAACAATCGCTAATAAATATGGATTCATCAACACTTTCTCCTTTTTTCACAACAAATAACCTAAAGTTTTGATACTAACTGTAACAATCAAAACTTTAGGCATTGTAAACTGCAATAAATATACTATATTATTTCATACAAATCAACATAATCGCCATATCATGGTTAACTTCTTCATTTTGAACATTACCAAAAAGTTTAAAAATGATATCAAAAAAATCACTAGGGTTTTCTTTTATAATTTGCTGATAGGTTATAAAATTATTTGCCAAATCATCGTATACTCCCAAACTATCTTTAAAAGATCGATCTTCAAGCAATCCATCCGTATAGGTCATAATGATATCATCTGATTCCAACTCAATATTATGTAAGTTATAGGCTTCATTATCTTCCATACCCAAAGGGAAATTACTTTCTCGCAAAATTTGCACTGTTTTATCTTTAACACGAAACACCATAGGATAAGGCTGTCCTGCATTGGAATAGAATAAAGTGTTCTCATGAATCTTACCAACAAACGCAGTTAGTGAATAATTGCTTTGGGTAATTTTATAAAAGGTTTGATTCATCCATTTAAGCACCTTCTCGGGAGATTGAATAAATTGGGCACAATGATGAAACTCAACTTTTAGCATCGAGGACAACATCGCTGCCGAAACACCATATCCTGAAACATCTGCCATGATGAACCATGTATCTTCGCCAATTTGAAAAGATTCATAAAAATCACCACCAATTTCTTGGGATGGAATATATTTACCATACATGGTTGCACTAGACATGTCCTGTTTTTCCTTGAGCATTGACTGTTGAAACAAATTAGCCATTAACAGTTCTAGTTTCATTTTTTCGTTTAACGTTCGGATTGTTTTTTGTTGGTCATAGCTGATTAGTGCATTTTTAACCTTCATAGGTAAAATCACATTCATTTCTTTTGGTTTTAAAGGCTTGGTAAAGTAATCATAAGCTCCAAGTGTAAGGGCTTTACTGATACTGTCAATATCATCAATAGCCGAATATACAATGACGGGAATATCTTTAAAATCCTTTTCCTGCTTCATGTCATGCAATACTTCAAATCCATCTTTTAACGGCATCATCAAGTCAAGAATAATTAAACTAATTTCCTGCCCTGCAATTATATCCAATGCCTGCATCCCGTTTTCAGCATCTGTAAACGTCACTTCTTCCATGCCTTTTAAGGCTTCCCTCAGAATTGTCCGGTTAAATAGGACGTCGTCCACAATTAGGATATTGTACCCCATACACTCACCCATCCTTTTGATTATTGCCTATTGTAAAATAACTACTTTACTACATAAATTTCTGTATCCCTCAAGAAGCACTGGTCAAATACACTATCCATAAGACTTACAACACGGCATCCCATTTTTCCTGCTTATATTAATAGACGTTTATTAAATTTCGACATTCTTTTTGTTTTGACGATAAGTTAGCAAATCGATAAAAGCTTCTATCCTTGTATTCACTCCCTCTTCACCAGATTGTTCATCAAAGGCTAAAGACAACACGGGAATATTAAACTCTCTACTTACCTGTGGCAAAATATTTTTAGCAACAATCTCGGGCATGCAGGTAAAAGGAAATAGATGAATGATTCCATCGAAGTTATTTTGAGCATGTTGTATTGTAGAACCAATGCTTTTTATCCCATGCCCGCCCACATAATGTCCAAGATAGGGCTTGGCTAAACTCAACATATTCTCGTATGATTTAAAATATTTTTTCTTTTTTAATAAATGTATCCGTACATAATCAGTAAGTGACATGGTTTTATAAACTTCAATTCCCATATAACCCAATTTCCTTATTATATCCTGGTTGATAAAGGGCTCCAACACAAGGAAAATCTCTCCTACTATGCCAATTGTCAGAGATCTACCTTCCGATTTCGTTTCAATAGCCTGAAGTTTTTCGTTTACTGTCAGGCTATATGATGCCAGTTCATCAATACTACACTCCGTATCAATGTAATCTTGAGCTTGCTGCCAAATAGAATCAACCTGTCCTCTGAGCTTTTCCTTTGGGCGCACCTTATTAACAACATGTTCAATATCATCTAGTGCGTTCATTTTCGCACCCGCTAAACAAAACGCTTGATAAATTTCACGCAAACTTAATTTAGGGGCTATTTTGCCCAGTGATTTCATAACCGAGAAAATATTAGGTTCGATAATTATCATTTCAAATTGATAACCTAAGTCAGTTAAAATTTGTTTTTGCAGTATTCCATAGTACCCTAATCGACATGGCCCTACTCCGCCACATGTAACGATAGTATCTGCCCCCTGTTCCAAAGCTTCAATAAAACTGCCTAGCGTTATTTTGAAGGGGATGCAGACTGTTTCAGGCGAATGCTTTACGCCCAAGTCTAAGGTCTTTCTTGTAATTGATGGTGGCGGTAAGACATCAACACCAAGACTTTTAAACAAACTTGCTAAAGTAACGTGCATCGTTCCCATTTGTGGAAAGGTGATTACCATTCTAAGACCTCCATGTAAGCATATCGACAAAAGCTTCTAGTCTAGTGACAAAAGCATTTTCCCCTGTATGCTCATCTACCGTCAATAACATACAAGGAATTCCTGCTGCCTGAGCCTGCTGTTTAATAATTTCCACCATTAAGGAGTCCGGCCCGCAGGCAAAAGAGGTGATTACAATCATACCATCTATAGTTTTTTCTTGAGTAAGCATTACCTCTGCTGCTCCTACTAAATGCTGACAATAAGACCAGAAAAGTTTTTTTTCTAAAAAACTGCTGGCTTTATTAGCGCAAGGAAGATCTACCTTATCTGGAGTCAATACGTCGACACCTAATTTTTGTAATTTTTCTAGAACATTCATGCTGATTAACGAATCATACAGTATATAGGGGTGACCAATGATCCCTATTCTTTTCCCCTGCTCTGCAGTTACTTGATACCTCTTAGAAACACGGTTTGCCTTATGGCAAAATTCTTTATAGGCAGTATTCCAAGCATATAGACTGGCTAAAGTACCCTTACCAAATTTTTCACCTACCCTAATAATGGACTGATACAATTGCCTTTTATTTTTCAATAGGCTAATATTCTCATCGATAAGTGGCGGCAAATTAGTTAAATTACTTCGTACCATATCAGTCAATCCGATTAACTCTGGACAAGTATATTGTCCTTTGGCTACGCTAACAATACGTGGCATAAATAAGTAATCAACTTTTTGATGAATTTCAACAACATGACCAAAGTAAGCTTTTACTGGCAAACATACCCCATCAAGCATACTACCACAATTTAAAGTTGCTTTTGATGTCTCTTTAGAAACTATCATCTCAGCACCTAGCTTATCAAAAAAGTTACCCCACAGATCTCCGTAGTAGTAGTAAAGTAGACCTCGTGGCACCCCTATACATATTGACAAAAATAATCACTCCATTACGTTATTTTATATCCACTTAGTATTCTCCTAACATACCAAACGTAAATACTATCACTCATGAGAAAATGTTCTTATTTTAAAATTTGCATTTATTGCCAACTATAAATGTATGGAAACTGTACAATACTATTAAATGTAAGTTTATTTCGGTAAAAAAAGGAGGATTTGTCATGACCGTACAAAAAGATTTGCAAAAAGCAGTTGCTGCCGCTGAATCTGCAAAAGGAACCTATGCCTCATTTGCTCAATCCACTGATGACCAAACAGCAAAACAACTGTTTACACAAATGTCTCAGGATATGGATCAGCATATCAGCCAGCTTAACAGTCGTCTTAGTGTCGCAGCCCAAAACCAATTAAACAATCAAGCAGAGTAATAATCAATGACCATAAGGGGGGAGCGATTTATTACCCCCTTATTAGTTATTCCATTTACCACATTTATCTCCCCAGAAGGCAGCAGTTTTATTATTTATTTTTAGTTCAACTATTTCACATGAATTAGGGCAGCCGTCGCATTCGAAACTGCGAGGCGTATATTGGTAATCGATAATATCAAATCCACGAAAGGCAGTATCATTCTGACCCTTTACTTTCTCTTTTGCTAGCACCGCAGCTCCTAGAGCCCCCATTACATTATAATAAGGTGGTATAATTACCTCACAACCAAGGGCCTCTTCAAAGGCTCTCTTCATTCCTTTATTAGCAGCTACCCCTCCTTGAAATAAAATGGGCCCTTGAATAGGCTTCCCTTTTCCTACATTATTCAAATAGTTCCTTACCAAAGCATGACATAAACCACTTAAAATATCTGAAATTTGATGACCCGTTTGCTGTTTGTGGATCATATCAGATTCGGCAAATACTGCACAGCGACCAGCAACTCGAACAGGTGACGTTGATTCAAACGCTCGAGCACCAAATTCCTCAATAGGCAGATTTAACCTTGCAGCCTGCTGATCTAAAAAAGATCCTGTACCGGCTGCACAAACTGTATTCATGGCAAAGTCCGTTACTATACCATTTCGTATAATGATTATTTTCGAATCCTGACCACCAATCTCTATTACCGTTTGTACATCAGGTATGCTATGTAAAGCTGCTACAGCATGTGCTGTTATTTCATTCTTAACACAATCCGCACCAACTATAATTCCCGTCATTTGTCGACCGCTGCCAGTAGCTCCTACCCCTTTTACAATTATATTCGTATTACGCTTATAAATCGTTTCAAGTCCTTTTTGCACTGCATCAATTGGTCTACCTTGTGTACGGATATATAAAGAGTCTTTTAGTTCCCCTGCTTGATCAATTGTTACAATATTAGTGCTAACGGAGCCTACATCAATACCTAAAAAAACTTCCATTTTTCAACCTCCTAAAAATCCCTTAACTCTACTATTATGTACATAATCCCTCTCCAAATATACAATTATTGCCTTTTGTTTTATTCCAACCCCATCTTTAGCTCTCACTTGTATATATTTGTTCTTATTTTAGGCATTTCTTTCGTTGTTCTACCTTTTTTACTGAAGAACGTTCAAGAGCTTTACAATAAAGAAATCCCTGGCCATGTTGCCAGGGATTTCTTTATTGTAAAGCTCGCTCTTCCGCAGGTATACGAACATTTAAGAGTAACCACCCGTTGAATACTGTAGCAGTACCCGCGGTTATGACTGCATCAAACAAAAGGGGCACGGCAATTAATTCAATAGCTACAGCCACATAGTTAGGATGTTTTATAAATTTATAGGGACCTTTTGAAACAAGTGGTCTTCCAGGAATTACAAGGATGCGAGTATTCCAAAAGCGTCCAAGACTTACTATACACCAGTACCTTATTCCTTGGGCAATAATAAATAAACTAAGCCATAAAAACCATAATTCACTTAGATTGCGCCCGTATAAACTAACTTCTAATACCCAGCCAATTAGCCATCCCCCATGCAAAATAAAAAACCAAGGATAATGTTCTTTTCCAAATTCTTGCGCACCAGATTCTAATGCCCACTTACGATTTTTTTTTGCAATATAAAGTTCTACCGTACGCTGGATAAGTAATAATATAACCATAAGAAAAACACATTGCCCTACCATTTAAACACGACCTGTTCTGCACTAAATCCTGGACCTAGTGCTAGCAATATCCCATAATTCCCAACTTGGGGAGTCTTTGCCATAAACCGCTCTAAAACAAATAGTACGGATACACTAGACATATTACCATAATCCCTTAATATCTCATATGCATATAATAATTGATCTTTTTTTATCTTCAGGCTTTCCTGATATGCATCCAAAACTTTTACACCACCGGGATGTACAATATAATGGTGAATTGCCGATTGATCAATCTCCCATTTATCGCAGGCGTTTTTTACCAGTCCTGGTAAATGACGACGAACGATACTAGGAATATCTCGAGAAAATCGTACTTTTAGCCCTGAATCAACCAGTTCCCATCCCATGATGTCTTCCGAATTAGAAAATAAGGTACTGTAGTTACCTAGGACAACTGGACCACTGCCTTCACCCATAGATAGTAAGACTGCTGCTGCCCCGTCCCCAAAGAGACTCGTACCAACTACATTGGCTTTCGAATAATCATTTCTTTGGAAAGTAAGACTGCAAAGTTCAACAGCTACCAATAACACTGCTTTTCCAGTAAAATGATAAGCCAATTCGCCAGCACGTGCCAAACCAGCTACACCTCCACCGCAACCAAGTCCCCAAATAGGCAATCTTCCGGTGTGAGGTGATAATCCTAACCGCTGAATCAGCTTTGCATCTAAGGTTGGAGTTGCAATACCCGTTGATGAGACAAATAAGACCATACCAATATCCATAGGTTGAATATTAGCCTTCGTCATAGCTTGTAAAGCCGCTTCTTCTGAAAGATCCAATGCCACCTTTTCGTATACCTGATTTGCTTCTGCGAAGGTATGAGGAGTACTATACCACTCTAAAGGCTGAGATAAATACCTAGTTTTAATACAACTATTTTCAAATACGGGAAGCAAACGCTCAAGATTGTCCATATGAGAACGGAAAATACTAGTGGCAAATTGTTTAATTTCCTGCTGCTGTAACGTATAGTTTGGAACCGCTGTTCCAATTGCTAATATCTGGGGATCCCCCATCTGATCATCACCACCAGTTTTTTTATTTCGCCACTAACAAACTATTTAAAAACAACCAGAAAAATACCATCTTTATCATCTCTTATAAAAGAATAGGGTGAAACGCACTCTTTGACTTGCTACAGGATAAGGATAAGGACCTCTCCATATAGAAGAGGCCCTTATCTTTATATTCATATATTCAACATTTGTTTTCCTGTTTATCATTCCGGTGACTGCCGGCATATCGAATGGCTGCAAACTCAGACAAGTCCTTCTCTACTGTTACCATATCACTACGATTTAGTTCATTAATGCTACTCTTGCCAACTGCCTGCACTGCTAATTGCATCTCAATTTTACAAGAGTCTAAAAACTTCGCTAAATGTAGGGCTGCTGCATCAACATTTAGTTTATCTGTAAGCTTACCTGTGTATAACAGCATCTGGGAAGGAGGAGCCTGAGGCAAGGCCTTTGTCATCTGTGTATGAAGTGCCGCCAAAAGAGCAATGGATCCAATATAAACTGCATCCGCTCCTAAAGCAAGAGCTTTTAAAAAATGACCAGGGGTTGTTAAACCACCAGCAACGATAACACTAAATTTATCCCGCAAATTATTTTTAATTAGCCAATCTACTGTTCTCACTAGTGTATGAAAAGTAGGCAACCCCACATTATCTTGTAATGTAGGATTAGCAACTGCTGTCCCGCCCTCTGATCCATCCACTACAATATAATCTGCTTGCGTTTTTGCTATCACGGCCAATTCATATTCTATGTAATCCGTGCCAGCTATTTTCACTCCTACAGGAACATCATATTGGGCTTTCATTTCATTAATCATCGTAATATACTCTTGCGTTGTATTTTTCCCTGGCATACGGGCATATACCGTAGCATCTTTTCCTTTTTCTAAATGCCAAGCTTTTCTTAGATGTTCACCAATTTTATCCGCCTTCATTGTTTCATTTACTGCGCCACCCCAAGCACCTTGTCCTAATTGAATTTCAATTGCATCCAACTGACCTAATTGTTCTTCACCACTTAGTTGGCCACCACGATGGTATTGTCCAACAAGGTATTTGGCAGCACCACGTTCTTCCCCCGTAACAGCTGATTCACCAGTATTAGTAGATGTGCCCGCCAGTGCCGAACCTTTCGCCAAGGCTACTTTTATCGGTAGACTTAAGGATCCGCCATAGGACATACCTGTAATCATTATAGGTATGTCTAATTTTAGAGGTTTTTTTGCCCTAGGACCTATTATAGTCTTCATATCAATATTCTTGTAATCAGGGGGTGGTAGTTCAAATAATTGTCTAGGATTTAGTAAGATTTTATCCCATGGAGATAACACAATGGGACTACCAAGGGGACGGGTTAATTCCTTACCAGCCTCTGCACGCATAGCAGCTTCCATCATAGCACGAGGTGATAACTTTTCAGCTACAGTCACCATCAGAAAAGGATTATCCGGGTAATCCTCTGTCAGCATTTTTCTCGTTGCCTCATCAATTGAGGGATCCATAAGTTTCATCATCATCCAACTTAATAACATACAACACCTCCATACTTAGTATGGTAATATGCGGTATTTATTATAACTTATCATAAAGAATATTTTTAAACAAAAAATAGTCCTTTCAGATTACAAAAAAGGGCATCTACCAATCAGTTGGTAGATGCCCTTTTTCTTAATTAAACTCTTCATCCTCAGGACGTTTATATTTATATTTGCAGTCCTTAGGAGGAAATATACAATCTTCATCCTCATCATCATCTTCTTCTAAGCATCTATCAGGCCCTAACGTCGTTACATCTGCAAAATGATGACAATGATCATCATTCATACTGGTTCGTCCTGCAAAATAATGGGTATGAGTGCCGTTAGGCATGGCAACTGCGCAGTCCGTCATAATATCCACCCAATGCCAATGACCGCATGAAAAGGATGTTCTTGTGCAAATTTGATGCACATGAGACCTTCCCTCCATCCTAGCAGGTCCACTCACGCCCAAAAGTACATGCTGATGCTCATCAGCAACATCTACTTCTGTCGTAAACATATGTACATGAACCATATCTAGATTTTTCCCTTTTCCATCTGCCATATATTTATCTTCATAATCTCCCTTATGTTTTCTTTCCTCATCATTAAGCATTCCTAATACACCTCCTATAATTCTCATAGCATTATATGCTGTCAACGTCCATTTGTGCATAATAAAAACAATAACTTTTCTTTAAAACTATATATTCTTATTAACTTTTACTATATAATGTATACAGATAAAAAAATGTATTACTGGATAAACACGATGAATAAGATAGGAAGTTCTCTTTTGTCATCGACAAATGGAGGTCTTCCTATCTTGTTAAATAAACACGAAGGCTTCTTCGTGTAAACCAATTACGTTAAGGGGGCCACCTAATTGATTTCAACTAACGAACGAACATCTGATGCGTTTATTAACGATACTCTAATTCTTCAACTTCTCCAGGAAGCGAAAAGCAAGGCACAGGATAAGGAGCTTGTAACTAACATTATTATTAAAGCTGAGCAATATCAAGGCTTATCGGCTGCTGAGGTAGCGATTCTTTTAGAAGTCACCGATACAGATCTGTTAGAATCAATCTATGCGGTGGCCGCTGATATTAAACAAGCTATCTACGGTACACGAATTGTACTGTTTGCACCGCTTTACATCTCTAGCCATTGTATTAACGACTGTTCTTACTGTGGTTATCGCAGCGGCAATCAAGAGCAAATACGACGACACTTATCACTGGAAGAAGTTAGACAAGAAGTAGCTATCATTCAATCTTTAGGCCACAAACGTCTTGTTGTTGAAGCTGGTGAAGATAATCTAAATTGTTCCATTGACTATGTTGTCGATACAATTAAAGAAATTTATAGCGTAACAAATGAAAACGGCAGCATTCGACGTGTTAATATTAATGTTGCTGCCACTACTATTGACGAATACCGAAAATTAAAAAATGCTGACATAGGCACGTATATCCTGTTTCAGGAAACATACCACCGCCCTACTTATGAAGCACTACACCACAGCGGTCCAAAAAAAGATTATAATTGGCATACTACAGCAATGGATCGAGCTATGCAAGCAGGTATTGACGATGTGGGAATTGGCGTTCTCTATGGACTATATGACTATAAATATGACACAGTATCCATGTTCTTACATGCTGAGCATCTGGAGCGAACATTCGGCGTAGGTCCTCATACCATTTCAGTACCTCGTCTAAGACCAGCTGATGGCATTAGCCTAGAAAATTTCCCGCATTTGGTCGATGATGAAAGTTTCAAAAAAATAATTGCAGTTATGCGTTTAGCAGTACCTTATACTGGTATTATTTTGTCTACTAGAGAACATCCAAAACTCAGAGACACCCTGCTTACTTATGGAGTTTCTCAAATCAGTGCGGGTTCCTGTACAGGCGTGGGCGGTTACCAGCAAAGTCAAGACCATTCAGATACTATAAAGGAAGCTATGCAATTTAAAACAGGTGATGATCGGTCACCCGACGAGATTATCCGTATGTTATGTGAAAAAAACTTTATCCCTAGCTACTGTACTGCTTGCTACCGTCAAGGTCGTACTGGAGACAGATTTATGAGTCTGGCTAAAAGCGGTGAAATACAAAATGTTTGTTTACCAAATGCTTTATTAACTTTTAAAGAGTATCTCATTGATTACGCAGATGATTCTCTGAAAAAAGTAGGAGAAACTATGATTACAAAGAACCTTGCCTCGATACCACAGGAAAGTATACGTACTGAAACTATCAAACGTCTTAAAGAAATTGAAGAAGGTTCCCGGGATTTGTACTTTTAAGAAATATGTCACGAATTAAGAAAAGACTTGGCTTGTGCCAAGTCCTCGGACGCAGGCAGAAGCCTTAGTCGTTCTTACTTGGAATCAAGAAAGTGTTATACTTTCTGATTCCGCAAAAAAACTACTGGTTGCCGCCTTTTGGTAGTAACTAGTAGCTTTTTTATTGATTTTATCCATAAATTCTGCTAAAGTTGACATAATATAACTAACATTAACGAATCCTAATAGTAATACGGCCCAATGTATGGTAACATGAAGCAAAGAGTAAAAAAAATTTGTAAGAACTCTTATACAAGTTAAGCAAGTAGGTGTTAATCATGAGACGACTGTTAATTTTATTAGTAATAGTAATAAGTATCCTATATTTTGTTGAAAGCAATGAAAAAGTGGGATTTGGTAATTATAAGCCTTCTTTAAATATAAATCGCATAGAAGATAAATATACAATAACCTGGTCGAAAATACCTTACTTCGCATACTACGAAGTTGAAGTCCTAAATCATATTCCTGAAAAAAATCCTGACGAATCCTCCATGATTCCTTATCATCGTGTTATCAAATATCGTACCTTTGACAATTCAATAATAGTCGATCAAAATTTTCCTGAAAGTACTTACCTTAGAGTATCTGCTCATAGCCTCTTTCATCATCCTCTAGGTTACTATTCAGAAGCCATTCCTATCATAGATACAAAATTCCATAAGGAGACCGAAAAGCCTGCAGCTTTGATACATTACCCCATTCATGCCCCAGCTCCCAATATTCCTATGTTATTATGGACAATCCTCCCAGGATCGGTTTATTATGAAATTGAATTTATAAGCACTCAACCAGAGAATCCGAATGGTATACTTCCATCAGAGTATCAAGTATTTTCAACTCGTGAAGTATTTACTAATGGTTATAGTATAAACCTTTCCACATATCCTAGTAATCATTTGTATTGGCGAGTTCGTGCCCTAGATTTCTCGGGAAATCCAATTGGCGTATTTTCCGACGCAACAGAAATTTTCATTGACCATTCACTACCTCAAGTACTAAAACCAATCTCCAATACGGGCTATAAGGCTGCTAATATGCCCATGCCCCTTTATCCTGTCTATTCCTGGATTCCCATTGCCGGGGCAACTAATTATGAAGTTGAGCTAACTACAGCTCAACCAGAGAATCCTAATGGTGTGGAGCCTTCCCGCCATCGTATCAGAAACCAAATTATTAAGATGGGAACAGATTGCTACGACGAGATGCCCTTACTTACTCCTGGCACTTACTTCTGGCGAGTTCGGGGCCTTGACGATAATGGAAAGGCCATCGGTGTATATTCTGATGCTGAATCGTTCGTTGTTACTCGTGATATTGGTAAATATGCAGCCACTTTCGGTGATAGCATAACCCATGGTGGTGGTGCCATATCTTATTCACCAGCGGATCTAGAATATAGCTTTCAAACCTATTTGTCTTTCCCCACTGCCAACTTAGGGAAAAGTGGAGATACTTCAGAGGCTATGGCAAACCGATTCGATGATGATGTTCTCCCCTTCCATCCTAAATACCTTATTATCATGGGAGGCTCTAATAGCTTGCGTGGTGGGATACCAGCTAGTCAGGTAATTAAAGACCTTACGGCCATTCGCGACAAATGTTTACTCCATGGCATTCGTCCAATATTCCTAACCCTCCCCCCTATTAATCCTACAGCTATTGCACAAGCATTTGATGAAGATACAGTTTCAAATTGGCAAAAGGAATTTGCCACTGTCAATGCTTTTGTCCGCCAGCAGCGGTATTATATTGATCTTGCACCCTATTTTGCCGATGAAACTCATGCTTTACCTCTTCACTATGCTACAGATGGATTGCATTTGGACATTGAAGGGAAAAAACTTATGGCAGAAATTATTAACGCCAACTGGTCAAAGGTAACCCAATAGAAAGCAGGCTCCCAAGCCACATTAAGAAATGGTTTGGGAGTCTGTTTTTGTTATTAGTGCATCGCGTCGTACTTTTGCTCTGTTGAAAAAATGATGAATAGCCGGTCTATCACTCTTTTCCACCGCTTCTATCATCTCATCAAGCAACTCTTTCATCTTTAATAAACTATCTGTTATAGGCTGGGCATTCGTAAGGCAAATATCTGCCCACATATCTGCGTTAGAGGAGGCTATCCTTGTCGTATCACGAAAGCCTCCTCCCACAAGTTTAAAACTTTCCTCCAAATTTGGATACTGGCC
Source organism: Pelosinus sp. UFO1 (assembly GCF_000725345.1). Lineage (NCBI taxonomy): Bacteria > Bacillati > Bacillota > Negativicutes > Selenomonadales > Sporomusaceae > Pelosinus > Pelosinus sp. UFO1. The sequence continues at coordinate 1,691,152 of NZ_CP008852.1, read as the reverse complement.
TAGTAGATTAACAAGTGCGGCTGCAGCCACATGGGGAACATGACTTATAATGGCTGCACACTGATCATGGTCAATCAAGCCCATTGTTGTAATTCTTGCTCCTGTCCAGGTAACAACCTGACTAATAGTCTGTACAGCCTTAGAACAAGTGGATGCCTCTGGGATCACAATATACCATTTATCTTTAAACAATTCCTGATCTGCTGCCATAATACCACTTTGCTCTATCCCCGTCATAGGGTGTCCACTGACATAGTCAATACCTTCCGGTATAATATCGAGTATCTTTTCTGCTAAAAAGCCTTTTGTACTGCCTACATCTGTGATAATGCAACCTATTTTAAGATAAGGCAGTATCTCTTCTATAATTGGCAGCATTTGCAGAACAGGAGTGCATAAAAAGATCACATCTGCCTGCTCTACGCCTTTTCTTACGTCGTTAGTACTATAATCTACCGCACCACGTTCTATCGCTTGCTGCAAAGTAACTAGATCGTAATCAATCCCTGTTACAACCACGTCCTGCCCACAGCGTTTCTTCAATGCCAATCCGAGTGAACCACCAATTAATCCTAATCCTATAATTGTGATACACATGGACTTCATGACATTACTTTCCCCATCACACGTGCAATAGTAGCCACTTCTTGCATCGTATGTTCAAAATTTTCAGGGGTTAAAGATTGCTTACCATCTGATAGCGCTTCTGCTGGATTTGGATGCACTTCAATCATCAAACCATCTGCACCAGCAGCAATGCCAGCCCGTGCCATAGGACGCACTAACTTCCAGCGACCTGTACCATGGCTAGGATCTACAATAATTGGTAAATGACTAATATTCTTCACTGCGGCCACTGCACTTAAATCTAATGTATTCCTTGTGTATTCTTCGTAAGTCCGAATTCCACGTTCACACAGCACTACGTTATAATTACCTTCACTCATGATATACTCGGCAGCATTTAACCATTCATTAATCGTAGCTGATAAGCCACGTTTTAAAAGTACTGGCTTATTCGTTTTTCCTACTGTCTTCAATAGTTGAAAGTTTTGCATATTACGAGAACCAATCTGCAGCATATCTGCATAAGCACTCACTACGGGAACGGATTCTACATCGACTACTTCTGTAACTATCTTGAGCCCTGTTTTTTCTCTTGCTTCCGCTAACATTTCCAATCCCTTCACTTCTAATCCTTGAAATGCATAGGGAGAAGTACGAGGTTTGTAAGCTCCCCCACGCAAAAACTGAGCCCCTGCCTTTTTTACGATAAAGGCAGATTCCAATAATTGTTCCCGACTTTCCACAGCACAAGGTCCAGCCATAACAGCCAAGTAATTTCCGCCAATTTTCACACCTGCAACATCTACAATTGTATCTTCCTGCTTAAATTCACGGCTAACTAGTTTGTAATCCGCAGTTACTGAAACTGTTTTTTCAACACCATCCATCGCTTCAATCGGTAAATCTGCAATTAACTGTTTGTTACCAATAATACCGATAATTGTACGAGTTGCCCCTTCTGATAAATGTACTTTTAAACCTAAGGCAATTAATTTATCCATTACCACATTGACTTGGCCTTTTGTTGCTTCTGGTCCCATTACTATAATCATATTCTATATCCCCCTTAATTTTAGATAAAATAAAAAACACCTCATCCCTATACAGGGACGAGATGTTATCACTCGCTCTACCACCCTGCTTGCATTGCAAGCTAATTCATCATTTCAAGTACGAGGCATAATTACCTGATACTCTAGCCTATAATAACGGTGGCATTCCGGCACGGTCTACTTTTACCTTTTCAACCTGCTACTCCTAGGTGTATTTCAATCAGCACATTTACCAGGTCACACCGCCCCCTGGCTCTCTGTAAAATGCCACTAACTTACTTATCCTATTCATCGTATTTACACTTCGTTATTGATTTAATGATAATATAACAAAACTTTACACAAGTGTCAAGCATTAAAAGACATCTTTATTTTTAAGTGCTACTTTTTTAGCTAAATTACTTGTCTTGCGCCTATGTATCTAGTCTTCCAATAAGTCTCCTCTAATTGACTGACCATGACACCATGACTCGATGCATGAATAAATTTACCTTGCCCTAAATAAATGCCACAATGAGAGGCACCAGGTTCATAGGTACTAAAAAAAACCAAGTCTCCCTGCCCTAACTTGTTCTTGGGTACTATTTTTCCTATCTTAAATTGGGTATCGGCAGTACGTGGCAGTGTAATATTTTTTTTAGCAAATACATATTGAACAAATCCTGAGCAATCAAAACCACTGGGTGTACTACCACCAAATTTATAGGGTTTTCCAACAAACCCTAAGGCAGTATCTGTAATTTGCTTTGCTTTTTCGTTGGCACTTTCGTTGTTCCTCTTTATGTTTTTGCCCATTAAAGTAAAATAGGTCTTTTCTTCAATAATTCCATCTGCTTTAAGCTTTTCTTTCTTTTGAAATCCAATAACAGCCTTTGTGGTTTCTGCCGTAAATTTTCCATCGGCTTTGGTAATCGGATAGCCTTTCTCTGCTAATTTTATCTGTATGGATGCAATTTCCGCCCCTTGATCCCCTTCTCTAAATGGAGCTTGGGCCGCATATACTAACACTGGAATTGTACAAAATAAAATTCCTGCAACCAATATTTTGAATCTGCTAACCATATTACTTTCCTCCATCTTTCTATCCTTTAGTCCGTTATTTCGCTATATTTACCTAAAATCCTGCAATATTCCTAAATTATCCAGTTGTTTTATTTAATTTGTTATTGCAGCATAAGAAAAAGGCTCTCCTTTAAGGAAGAGCCTTTTTTGACAAGTTAAACGACTTTAGTTGTCCAATCTTCAACATTCCAAATATGTGTTACCCAATCTTCATAGAACTCTGGTTCATGGGATACTAACAGTACTGTCCCTTTAAACTCTGTTAGCGCTTTCTTTAACTCTGCTTTGGCATCCACATCTAAATGATTGGTAGGTTCATCCATTACAAGCCAATTTGCTTCGGTTAACATTAACTTGCATAAACGTACTTTTGCATTTTCACCACCGCTTAGTACCATCATTTGACTCGTAATATGATCATTAGTAAGGCCGCAGCGTGCCAAGGCTTGACGCACTTCAAAATGACTTAATCCCGGGTATTCTTCCCATACTTCTTCCATCGCTGTATTGTTATTATTACGATTGGATTCTTGTTCAAAATAACTAGGATACAAAAAGTCACCAAGTTCTACTTTACCGGCTACAGGCTGAATTTTTCCTAGTATGGTTTTTAATAATGTGGTTTTACCTAACCCATTGACACCACGAATTGCAACTTTTTGTCCCCGCTCTAGCTGAAAGGTAACAGGCCTAGTTAATGGTTCATCATAACCCAATACCAGATCCTTTGCTTCTACAATCATACGGCTAGGTGTTCTAGCTTCCTTAAATTGAAAGGTTGCTTTTGGTTTTTCTTTTGGCTTTTCTAGTACTTCCATTTTATCAAGCTGTTTTTGTCGGCTTTTTGCTCGGCCAGTTGTGGAAATACGCGCCTTATTGCGAGAAATAAAATCCTCTAGGCGATCAATCTCCTGCTGCTGCCTTTCATAAGCTTTTGATTCCTGACCTTTGCGAATATTGTAAAGTTGTTGGAATTGCTCGTAATCTCCAGTATATCTGGTCAAAATCGTATTCTCTACATGATAAATAACATTAACAACTTCATTCAAGAAAGGAATATCATGGGAAACTAAAATAAAGCTATTTTCATACTCTTTCAAATAACGTTTCAACCATTCAATATGTTCCACATCTAGATAGTTAGTTGGCTCATCTAATAATAAAATCGTTGGATTTTGTAATAATAGCTTTGTTAATAATACTTTTGTTCTTTGGCCACCACTTAAATCAGCTACATCTCGGTCAAGGCCGATATCAGCTAACCCTAAACCATTAGCGACTTCTAGAATTTTTGCATCAATCATGTAAAATCCGTTAGACTCTAAAATAGTTTGAATCTCGCCTACATCTTCCATCATCTTATCTAATTCTGCCGGTGATGCGTCTCCCATTTTATCATAAATCCCCAGCATTTCAGCTTCTAGATCAAACATACCTTGAAAAGCCTCACGAAGAGCTTCTCGAATGCTTTTTCCTTTTTGTAGTACTGTATGCTGATCTAAATAACCTACTGTTACTCGGTTCGACCATTCTACCTTACCTTCATCAGGCATTAACTGTCCCGTAATAATATTTAAGAAGGTAGATTTACCTTCACCGTTTGCCCCAATTAATCCTACATGCTCTCCCTTTAAGAGACGAAAGGATGCATTTTCTAAAATTTGTCTGCCACCAAAGCCATGTGTTACATTTTCTACTGTTAATACACTCACATCTATTCACCTGCATTGCTTAAATTTTTCTTTATTATTGTAGCTTGTAAAACGCATTGTGTCAAAAAAAATCGTTCATTAACTTCCTTGAATCAAAAAACGCAAAGTAAGTTTGCCTGCAAGCTTACTTTGCGTTTTTATCTTCTACGTTATGTTACTTCATTGGTAAACTCTCGAATTAACGTCAGCTTCTGACTACGGGTAAGTTTTTTTATACTCGCTTCCCTTTTCTGTGCTGTACTTTGACTCTCCTGCTGTTCCCAGTATACAAGTACAACTGGAATACGACTACTGGTATATTTTGCGCCAATACCCTTATTGTGGGCAATCATTCGTTTTTCTAAATCAACAGTCCAACCAGTATACAAGGTATCATCAGCGCACTGGACAATGTAGGTATAAGGCATTTTTTATGGCTGTTCAATGGTAATTTTCTTGATTACAACATCTTCCACAGGCTTATCCATGGAACCTGTTTTCACTTTACCAATTCCCTGCACAACATCTAACCCTGTAATCACTTTGCCAAATACAGCATGCTTGTTATCCAACCAGGGTGTAGGTGCTAAGGTAATAAAGAACTGGGAACCACCGGTGTTCGGTCCTGCATTAGCCATAGAAAGAATCCCCGCGCTATTATGTTTTAGATCAGGGTGAAACTCATCTTTTATGGTATAGCCCGGTCCGCCAGTACCAGTACCTTTAGGATCGCCACCTTGAATCATAAAACCGTCAATGACCCGATGAAAAATCAAACCATCATAGAATTTTTTGTTTACTAGATCAATAAAGTTTTTCGTAGTAACAGGTGCTTTATCTTCAAATAATTCGACTGTAAAATTACCCTTTGAAGTTTCAAATTTTGCTATACTATTCTTCTTTGTAGTTGTTTGTTTTGGTGTACTCTCAGGTACTGGCTGACTGCTTGAATTTCCGGTATTACCGGAACATCCTGCAATTAGAAATACTTGTACAAATAAAATAAGTAGGATACTTACGATCTTTTTAGACATGATTTTATTCCCCCTGCCGATTAAATTACTTTCATATTATATCACTCCTACAGAAAATCACAACTTTCTATAGGATCCCTTGCAGTCTTTAAATACATTTGCTCGGACAAATCGCAACTAATGGACAGGTACCACAAGCAGGTTTGCGCGCTTTACATACTTTTCGTCCATGCCATATGAGCCAATGATGGGCATCACTCCATTGGTTTTTAGGAATTGCTTTCATTAAACCTTCTTCAACGGCAATCGGTGTTTCCCCTTTTGCTAACCCTAAGCGATTGGATACACGAAATACATGAGTGTCTACAGCAATGGCCGGAATATTAAATAACTGACTCAAAACTACATTAGCTGTTTTTCTGCCAACACCCGGAAGTGTAATTAATTCATCAAAGGTTTGTGGCACTTCTTCATTATATTTTTGACATAGAATTTCACAAGTAGCTAAGATATTCCGCGCTTTACTATGAAATAAACCACAATCTCTAATATACTCTTCTAATTTATCTTTGCCCATATCTCTTATTTTTGCTGGCGTATTATACTCTGGAAACAAACGGGCCGTAATGATATTTACCCGTTCATCAGTGCACTGAGCGGATAACACTACAGCAATCAGTAATTCAAATGGAGAAGAATAATGTAGTGCCGTAGATGTCCCCTGGTAACACTCTTCTAATATAGACAACATCTGTTGTTTGATGGCTTTTGTAATACGCATAAATCCTCCAAATTAAACTTTTTTAAGTAGAAAAGAAACCCTTTCTATCATTAGAAAGGGTTATCCTTTAATGTAAAGCAATATTACTAATTTGTCAAACTGCGGATTGGTGCAGGAATTCTACCACCACGGGCAATAAAGTCATCTGATTTAAATGTATTAACAGGTATGATTGGGCTATATCCTAAAAGACCGCCAAATTCTACACTGTCACCAACTTTTTTCCCAGGTACAGGAATAATACGTACTGCCGTGGTTTTATTATTAATCATGCCAATAGCAGCTTCATCAGCAATAATACCAGAAATAGTAGCTGCTGAAGTATCTCCAGATACTGCAATCATATCGAGTCCTACAGAACAGACACAAGTCATGGCTTCTAATTTTTCCAATGTCAAACTGCCACGTTCTACAGCAGCAATCATGCCTGCATCTTCACTGACAGGAATGAAAGCCCCACTTAGTCCGCCAACATGGGAAGACGCCATTAGCCCGCCCTTTTTGACTGCATCATTTAATATAGCTAAGGCTGCAGTAGTTCCAGGAGCGCCACAGCTTTCTAAACCCATTTCTTCCAAGATGTGAGCTACACTATCTCCGACTGCTGGTGTAGGAGCCAAAGATAAATCAATAATACCAAAAGGAACCCCCATACGCCTAGAAGCCTCTTGTGCTACGAGTTGCCCTACTCGAGTAATTTTAAAGGCTGTCTTCTTAATTGTTTCAGCAACAGCACTAAAATCTTTTCCTCTTACTTCTTCTAAGGCCCTTTTTACCACACCAGGACCACTAACCCCTACACTAATTACCTTTTCTGCTTCACCAACACCATGAAAAGCACCAGCCATAAAAGGATTATCTTCCGGAACATTAGCGAATACTACTAGCTTTGCACAGCCTAAAGCATCACGATCACTAGTAAGTTCCGCTGTACGCTTAATAATTTGTCCCATTTCACGGACACAATCCATGTTAATACCAGCCTTGGTCGAGGCTAAATTGATGGAAGAACATACCCGCTCTGTTTGAGCTAAGGCTTCTGGAATGGATTGAATGAGTATTCGATCCCCTTTTGTATAACCCTTTTCGACTAAGGCAGAAAAACCACCAATAAAATTAACACCAACAGTTTTTGCCGCAGCGTCCAAAGCATGGGCTACTGGAACGTAACTGTCTGTATGACAGCTCTCGGCAACGATTGCAATCGGTGTTACAGATATACGTTTATTGATAATGGGAATTCCATATTCAGCTTCAATATCCTCGCCCGTACGTACTAAATGCTCTCCGGCACGAGTAATTTTTTCATACACATTCTGGCAAAATACTTTTATATCAGGATGACAACAATCCCGTAAGCTAATTCCTAATGTAATCGTGCGAACATCAAAATTGTTTTGTTCTATCATCCGGTTCGTTTCTAATATTTCCTGAATTGTTAACATCAACGTTCCCCCTTACTGTTATATTCGGTGCATAATTTGGAAAATATCTTCGTGTTGCAATTTAATATCCAGTCCAAGTTCTTGCCCTTTTCCTTTAAGAACCTGCTGCAGCTCCTTTAAACTAATCTTACTACTTCCCATATCAACAATCATTACCATGTTAAAAAAACCTTCTAAAATATTTTGGTTGATGTTCAAAATATTTACACTGTTTGTTGCTAAAATTTCGCTGACCATAGCTACAATACCAACCCGATCTTGTCCTACAATTGTAATTACTGCTTTCATATTCCCACACTCCATGTACATTTTTGTATTTTTTTAATTTTCGTCTACTTTACAAGTACATTTGTAACCTTAAGATATTATTATATTATACGTCATTTACTGTAAAAGCCAATACCCTATCCTAATATTTATATTTTCCGACAATTTAAACCTTGCACATGATTATAAAAAATTCTATAGAGCACATTACAAATATGCCCATAGAATTTCTTTATTTGTAATATTTCTATTTCACCTTATTTTCTATGTAGCAAATAATCATAAGCCATAAGAGCCGACTTAGCGCCATCTCCAGCTGCAATTACAATTTGTTTATCGGGACCATTTGTTACATCTCCTGCTGCATATAATCCAGGAATATTGGTTTTAGAACGACAATCGACAACCAGTTCCCCTTCTTGATTCATTGCTACTATATCTTCTAGAAATTCAGAGTTAGGTTCTAAGCCGACCTCTACGAAGACACCTTCTACGGCCAAATCTTGAGTTTTTCCTGAGGCAATTTCGCTAATTGAGATTTTTTCAACTAATTCATCACCAAAAATCCCCGTTGAAATATAACCTTTCATTTCAACTATATTCTTAGCTGCTTTCATCTTATCTAGAAGTATTGGATCCGCATTATAAGTATTATTCCGAACTATTAAATATACAGTGGGAGCTATACCACTAAGTTCTAAGGCTGCCTGGACAGCAGAATTACCGCCTCCTACAACAGCTACTACCTTATCAGCAAACAAAGGCCCATCACAAGTAGCGCAATAACTAACGCCTCGACCAGTGAACTCAATTTCCCCAGGTACCTCTAATCTTCTTGGACGCTTACCCATTGCCGCAATGACCGTTTTACCTTCGTATTCGCCCTCCTCTGTCTTAATTAAGAAGGTGCCATCATCTCTCACTTTTAGACTATTTACTTCTTCGTATTTTGTTAATACGGAAAAGCGTTTTACCTGCTCTTCAAATTTACTCATCAGCTCAGGGCCGCTAATAAATTGATATCCCATATAATTTTCAATTTCTTTTGTCCACATAAGCTGTCCGCCAAATTCTTTTGTTAATAATAGGGTATCCATCTTTTTACGTGCTGCATATACAGCTGCCGTTAGTCCTGCTGGTCCGCCACCAATAATAATTAAATCATACATATATCTATACCCCATCCTTTACTTTTTATTGTAACTACTTTACAAACGGTAAATATAATTATAAACTTTTTGTAAAACGTTAGAACATCTTACCCAAATAATAACATAAATAAAAAGCGAGGTCTGTATTAATATGATAACACCTGAAATTATCGCCAGAATTAACGAGTTAGGAAGAAAAAAAAAGGCAGGGCAACTAACAGAAGAGGAGGTCGTGGAGCAAACTAAATTACGACGTCTATACATTGATACAATTAAAAATCAAGTAAAAGTTCAATTTGATGCACAAAAACAGCAGGCTGATCACCATGCTCATCATCCTGGTTGCGGTTGCCATCATAAACATTAATCATTCCGTAAAAATACCGAAGGCTAATTGCAGCCTTCGGTATTTTTTACGGAATCAGAAGTATAACACTTTCTTGATTCCAAGTAAGAACGACTAAGGCTTCTGCCTGCGTCCGAGGACTTGGCGCAAGCCAAGTCTTTTCTTATGATTATTTTTTCTTTTCAAAAGTTTTACAATCTGTATCATCTGTTTTGCCAGCATTCTCACCAAACACGTCTATATTGGTAGCAGTACATACATTATTGTCGTTCCAATGATTACAATTGTTAACAAAGCATTCAACTACAGGAGTTATTTGAGTGCCTTCAATAAAAGCTGCTGATAGGGAACCACCAATATTCGCATTATGAAATGCTCCTAACATGTCGCCCATTGTCTTACGATGATGAAAGGATTTACATTGGGTGTCCTTTGATGTGTCTGAAGTACCTGTTTCTTCATTATAAATACTAATCTTAGCCGCCATACATTGATCACCTGGCATATAATGGGTACACTGATCAACAGTACACTTTACTACAGGATTTGTCATTCATGCTTCACTCCTTTTTTATATTTACCTTTGTTCAGACAGTTAGTGTATGAAGGATTTGTATCTATGAATTTATGTTCCTTATTAGTATCTTACCCTTACTAGATTTTTATCCATCTAAAATAGTTTTCACAGCCGAAAGTTAACTTATATAATTAATAAATCAAACGCGATGCGAACATCGTAGCCACATTCTTTACAATACAATAAATGTACACATTGTTCCCCAATATGACTTTCCATGTAAGGGCTATAAGGGCCTACATAGTTTTGAAGCTTTCCTCCATCTACTAACAGCCTATTGCAGTTGGGGCACTGCGTTCTCAGCTCTTGCAATCCATTACAAATAGGACAAAGTTTATCCATTTAGTACCTCACCCATCTATTGTGAATTTATACGACGCTTTCCTTCCTAGCAGCAGAGTGTAAACATTTCTAATACATTAGCATATGATAGACTAAAATCACTTTACGTAAGAGGTGACAACAATGCTGGTCACAGTAAACAGTCTATTAGAAATTTTCACAATTGTAGTCGGAGTTATTATTTCATTTATTGCCTGGCATGGGGTTCGAAAAAGTGCTGACAGCCATAACTATATTAAAGGTAAAATTGTAAGCTTCTTTATATTATGTACCAGCATTCTCGATTTATTGCATCTCATTTCCTATTCTTCAAATAATCCCACCGAAAACAATTGGATTATTTATTGGATGATTTCCGGTATAATCTGGGCCTCTGCCCTATTATACGGCATGAGTCTTACGCTAAAAACGCCTAAATTTACTGATATCATGTTGCTCTATACTGCAACACTGCTATTAATCGGTCTGCTTATTGGATTACTTACTAATTTCAGTTATAATCTTACTAATTTTGATGTATTACCTTCCATTATTTACATTACAAATGATTCCCATCCCTTAGTTATCGCTACTCTATATGTAACCCTGAGCATTCACCTTCTTACCCTGATTATCTTACTTCGCAATTACAAAAAATATCTTACCCGCAGTTACATCCAAAAAGGTTTGTTTTTTAGCATTCTTGTAAATCTGCTTTATCTTACCGGTGGTCCAGTTCAAGAAAATTTTTTAGCCCATCTATGTAAATGTTTTGCCTATTATTTTATCCTGCAAGCCGTGTTTAATTTTGTAATCAAATATCCCTATGAGCAATTACTCAAATTAAAAGAACAACTAGAGCAACTCGCTGTCAACAATGCACAATTATATAAAAAATCAGAACAGCAACGCAATTTATTAGAAGATACATTATCTAAAATAGGAACGATTATATCTTCACAACTAAATGTAAAGGATACTCTTGACGCGATCGCTGATATGATCACTGATTTAATGCATTCCAGACAAAGTTTAATTGGCTTAATATCCACGAATCAAACTCATCTTCAAGTCGTTGCCACTTATGGGATTAATACTCCTCCAACTGTTATCCCCTTAAATCACTGTTTGCGAGGGCAAGTTATTGCGCAAAACGTCGCACTTTCTATAAATGATTTATCACAACATCCTAATATAGAAAAGCCACAACTCATTTTTTCTAGCATCCAGTCTTTAATTTGTGCGCCTTTAATCCACGACAACCAAGTCATTGGCGTTATTGAAGCTTACTCTTCGGAAATTAGTGCTTTTGATGAAAGTGATATAAGATTTTTAACAGCCCTTGGCCGTTATGCAGGAACGGCCATTGCCAGCGCAATGCTTTTTGAAAAAACCAAACTCCATCTTGAAGAAGAAAAATTTCTTTCGGAGATTACCCATACAACATCAACAACAATTGACACAAATACGATCATCGAACAATGTACTTCCCATGTTATGAAAGCACTTAATTCGGATGTAGCCATTGGGCTACTAATTAGTCCTAACAAAGAAACCTTTACTACGATTTCTTCTATAAATTTCAATTATAAACTTCCAACATTTGATTTAAACTTATATCCCACCTTAGCATCTTTAATTCTAACCCTCAAACCATGTATTACAACCGCCAATGCCTTTGCTCCTTTTGCCGAGTTATACGATCAAAATGCGTCTCGCTATATGATGGTCATGCCAATTGCTGTGGAGAAAAATCTAATGGGATTGATACTCCTCGGTTGGCAACATTTTGTCGCTCCAGAACGTCTAAACCGTATTTCCTTCGCCTTTTTAATGTCACAACAGATTGCACTTGGTTTAGAAAAGGCCCATTTGTATAATCATATTAAGTCTATGGCCCTCTCTGATAGCTTAACAGGTTTAGCCAACCGCCGTAATTTTGATATGTTTTTAACGATTGAGTTAAAACGGGCTGCATCCCTAAAATTTCCACTAAGCTTAATTATGCTGGATCTTGATAAATTTAAAGTTTATAATGACTCTTATGGCCATGTTACTGGTGATAAATTATTAAGCCAAATCGGAAGAATACTCCAAAATAATGTACGCACTATTGATTTGCCAGCTCGCTATGGTGGTGAAGAATTTAGCATTATTTTACCAGAATGTAATAGCAGTGAGGCCAAGTTTATTGGGGAGAAACTACGTAATATCATTGAAGGTGAAGAATTTCCTAATAATCTTGACACCAACACGGGAAAAATTACAGCTAGTTTGGGGATTGCTACCTATGATCCTGCAATCACACCGACCCTTCCTTCTATGGAAAAAATTATAGAAATAGCGGATAAAGCACTTTATCAAGCAAAAAACCAAGGTCGCAATCGAGTAATCGCCAACCTTATTATTAGTTAATCAACTAATAATAAGGCTTTATCAAGATACCTAAAAAAAATCAGCAGTAAAGCGCAAGCCTTACTACTGATTTTTTATTTTATTACCCAATATATAGGCAAACCTATTAAGGTAATACCGATTGCTACCATAGCATCCATTGGCTTATCTATAAACATATTAAAGATGATATAGAATGCACCTACTATTGCAATCATCGGTACGAAAGGATAACCTGGTACACTATAAGACCGGACAGTATTCGGGTGACGTTTACGTAATATAAAAACAGCAACAAATGCAGATACGTAAAAAGTCCACATTGCAAACATCGCAATATCCGTCAAACTATCAGGATCCCAAAATATCATCAAAATGGTTGCCAAGACAGCTTCTAGTAACATGGCATTTACGGGTGTGCCAACTGAATTAGGAACTTTAGAGAATATAGCAGAACCAGGTAGCTGCCCTTCTAATGCCATCGCATAAGGAACGCGACCATTTGTCAAAATGTATCCGTTCAAAGCACCAAAAATAGATACCAAAATGCCGATACTAATTAATTTACCACCCATTTCACCAAATAATAATCCTGCTGTAGTACTCGCCGCTAACTTTCCTAAGGAAGCAATTTCTGCTGCTGGTAACACGTGCATAATGGCCATATTGATTGTAATATACGCTATTATAACAATTCCCAATCCAACAATAATAGCCTTTGGTAATTGTTTTCCTGGATCCTTCATTTCTCCTGCTACGAAACTTACTCCAATCCAACCATCGTACGCCCATAATGTAGCCAAAACTGCTGCTCCCATACCAATTGAAGGGCTAACCCCGCTAGTCATACCGAATATTTGTCCATTCCCTTTCCAGAGCCCAAATACTACAATAAGCGCAATGGGAATCAGTTTTCCAATAGTAGCTACGGTCTGAATAAAACCACCGTATTTTGTACCTAAACAATTTAGACCCGTCATGAAAAATACGACACCTATTCCAATAGGTAACCTTGCGCCTTCATCAATGCCGAAGAAAGGCAATATTAGAGAGGCAAAGTACAATCCAAGAGCTCCAATTGTAGCTGGGCCGTATATTATCGTTTGCATCCAGCCATATAGATAGGACCACACTTTTCCATATACTTCATTCAAATACGTATACAGTCCCCCTGTTTTAGGAATTTGGGCACCTAATTCAGAGACTGTTAAACCAGCAGCCAAGGTAATTACACCACCCAATACCCAAGCGATAAGGGCCATTGTAGAATCACCAGCTGCCAAAATTACCTTTCCAGGCTTCATAAAAATTCCTGATCCGATAACCATACCAATAACTAGAGCAATTGTTGCGACTAGCCCTAAATTTTTCTTAAGATTATTTTGTCCTTCTATCACACACATTCTCCTTAGTTTAAAGCTTTCTGACAGAACAATAGAGTATCAAATTTTTTCTTTAACTGCAATAGGAAATAGCACATAAATAGTTTATATTATAGATAAGATATCATTTAGGAGGTTTTTTTATGCTAAATATTAAACCACGTATCCTTTATCACGTCGCAAAAGCAGCCTGGGAAGGTAATCTATTTGAACGGCGAGAAGAAATTTGCAATATGGTATCAGAAGAGTTTAAAGATAAAACAACACGTCGCCACGTGGCAAATCAGATTCGAATTGCAATGGGACTACATCCCCATAATGATGACTCTGTTCTTAATGACTATGATGAAGAAGCTCTTATGGGTATGGGAAGCGAACCTATTGTGGTGGCCAACCCAGATGCGTGTAAAGCATGTCCAAAGGATAATCGGAGTTGTGAAAAAGCTTGTCCATTAGGTGCCATCACTCGTGATGAGCTTGATAATATCTCAATTAATCAAGAAAAATGCCTAGGTGAAGGTCATTGCATTCATGCCTGCTCTTTTGGCGCGCTCGCAGAAAAATCTCAATTTATACCTCTCATTAAATTATTAAAGCAACGTAACACTGCTGTATATGCGTCCATTGCTCCAGCCTTCGTAGGACAGTTTGGTCCAGATGTTACCCCAGGAAAATTACGTTCTGCCCTTTTGTCTTTGGGCTTTACCGATGTTGTAGAAACTGCATTATATGCAGATTTAATTACTATGAAAGAAGCCTTTGAATTTGATGAGCATGTCAAGACAGACCAAGATTTTATGTTTACCAGTTGTTGCTGCCCTGTATGGATTAAACTAATTGAAAACAAATTTCCTAATTTAAGAGAGCATATTTCCCCATCTGTTTCACCAATGGTGGCCTCAGCCCGTGTTATCAAACAATTTGAACCTGATGCCAAGGTAGTATTTATCGGCCCCTGTGTCGCAAAAAAGTCAGAAGCCCTATTACCTGACTTAAAAGGTGCGATTGATTACGTACTTACGTTCCAGGAACTGTCGACTATATTTGAAGCTACAGAAATTAATCCTGGGTCGCAAGAAGATAATGAAAAGGCAATGGCATCTTGGGGGGGACGAGTTTATGCCTATACTGGTGGTGTAAGTGCTGCAGTAGCAACTACTTTAGAAAAATTAGTACCCCACAAATCACAAAAGCTTATCTCTCTTAAAGTAGATGGAATTCCAGATTGCCAGAAATTATTAGAAGAGTTTAATAACGGACAGCGTAATGCTAATTTTATTGAAGGTATGGCATGTAAAGGCGGTTGTGTCGGTGGCCCAGGTAGGTTAATTCCTCCTGAAGAAGGTCAAAAACAGGTAAAAGAATATGGTGAAAATGCTATTGCTACTACACCTGTAGAGAATCCTCAAGTATATGCTATTTTGGCGCGCCTTGGCCATGAAAATGATGCACCTTCTTTGGCAGGAAAAAGTCCCATGGCAGAATTATTAGCACGAAAATTAGTATAAAACACGCCTTTTTACTGAATATTCCCTTTTGAATACAATATACTAAAAAAATTAATAATAAATTTAAAATAAATTACTAGCAAAAGCATGTGAAATACGGTACAATTATAGTTGTCCGAACTTGTTACATATTTAACTAAGTGGATCTATAGTAAATTTCTAATACATCAACTCTCAATTATATTCTTTATAATTGGAACTTTTACTAAGATCACACACAAAAAAAAAGGGGGATACATATGTCTAGAAAACCTGTACAAATTATGGAAACAGTATTACGCGATGGTCACCAATCACTTGCTGCTACTCGCATGCGTCTCACCGATATGCTACCAGCATTGGAACAACTTGATAACATGGGGTACTTTGCGTTGGAAGCTTGGGGTGGCGCTACTTTTGATAGTTGCCTACGTTTCTTAGGTGAAGATCCGTGGGAGCGTCTACGTATTTTAAAATCACACTTGAAAAAAACTCCTATCTCTATGTTACTTAGAGGCCAAAACATTCTAGGTTACAACCACTATGCTGACGATGTTGTTACTACATTTGTTAAGAAAATGGTAGAGAACGGTATTGGCGTTATCCGTGTATTTGATGCATTAAATGATGTGCGCAATCTTGAAGTAGCTATGAAAGCTGCAAAAGAATCTGGCGCCCATGTACAAGGTGTATGTGTATATACAATTAGCCCTTACCACACTGTAGATAGCTATATTAAATTAGCTCGCGAATTAGTAGAACGTGGTGCTGATTCCATTTGCATTAAAGATATGTCTGGTCTACTTAGACCATATGTTGCTTATGACTTAGTAAAAGCTATGAAAGCGGATTCTAAGATAGGCGTACCTATCCAACTTCATACTCACTATACGAGTGGTATGGGTTCAATGACTTATTTGAAAGCCATTGAAGCTGGCGTAGATGTCGTTGACTGTGCATTATCCCCATTTGCTCTTGGAACTTCACAACCTTGTACTGAATCTATGATAGCAGCGTTAGAAGGTACTGAGTATGACACTGGTCTTAAACGCAGCGCATTGAAAGATGTAGCTATTCATTTTGGTAAGGTTAAGAAAAGCTTGGGTGAAGACTTTGGTCTTAAAACATCCTTCGATGTTGATGCTAATGTTCTTGACTTCCAAATCCCTGGCGGTATGCTTTCTAACTTGTTCAATCAGCTTAAAGAACAAGGCATTGAACACAAATACCAAGAACTTTTGGAAGAAATGCCACGGGTTCGTGCAGAGCTTGGCTATCCTCCATTGGTTACTCCTACCAGTCAGATCGTTGGTTCCATGGCAACCTTCAATGTAATGTTGGGTGAGCGCTATAAAATGGTACCTCGTGAAGTTAAAGATTTGGCACGTGGTAAATATGGTAAAACTCCTATGCCTGTTTCCGAAGAAGTTCGTGAAAAAATCATTGGTAGCGAACCTATTATTGACTATCGCCCTGCTGATGATATTAAACCACAAATGGAACTTTTGACAAAACAGCTTGCTGAAAAGGGATATCCAAATGCATCTGTTGAAGATGTTCTATCTTATGCATTATTCCCTGAAGTAGCTTTAAAATTCTTCGAAAAGAATCGTTAATTTAGCTATTGAAAAAGCCCTAACCTGAAAAGGTTAGGGCTTTTTTTAAATAGGTAAGCAGTTAAGATGCTACTTTCACTTATGCTCATGGAAACAGGACATTCCTGTAAACTCACGTAATATAGAGTTAAAAGGAATTTCATTGTCATCAATACTCTGGAAATAGGAAAGAAATCTCAATAATCGCGTAGCTTCAGAATAAGCTGCGTGTTCCTTAGTAATTTTATGCAATAAGGGTTCTGCATATTTCTTCAAAACACTTAACTCATAAATCAAAGCGGAATTAAACATGATGTCAGCATCCTCTTGAAAGGGAAAGATATTCCTTTCTTCTCCCCGTCTCACAGACTGCCACATATTTAAAGTAGTAAGGGCATCGTGGGATCTAAACTGACTATCTCTTACAATTCGACGAATCAATCGTGTATCCGTTGTAGGAATACGATTATGATTATCAATGGATAATTGGGTTAACGCACTTATATAAATTTTCACTTTGTGTTCCCTAGGTACAGCGGTTGTTAGCCTTTCATTTAACCCATGAATTCCCTCAATGATAAGAGGTTGATTTCTATCAATTTGGATGGTCTTTCCACGATATTCCCTTTGGCCAGTTAAGAAATTAAAACAAGGTATACTAACAACCTCGCCAGCTAAAATTTTGGATAAATGTTCATTAAACAATTCTAAATCAATGGCCTCAATCGACTCAAAATCGTAGGCTCCATTCTCATCTTTTGGAGTCTTATCCCGATCAACAAAGTAATCATCTAAAGAAAGCGCTACTGGGCGCATAGCATTGACCTTTAACTGAACCGTTAAGCGTTGGGCAAAGGTAGTCTTACCTGAGGAAGATGGTCCAGCTATTAAAATAACTCGCACCTCTTTGTGCTGGGATACGAAATCTGCAATTTGAGCTATCTTTTTCTCATGCAGCGCTTCCGCAACTCTCATAATATCATTAATTTTACCATTTTGGACATATTCGTTCAAAGTAGCTACATAGCCACATTGCAAAATTGCACCCCAACGTTCTGCTTCTAAAAAAATCTCTGATAGTTTATTTTGAACTACAAATTCAGGCAAAACATTAGGTGTCTCTTTTTCAGGGAAGCGTAAAATAAAACCAGAAGCATGCTGTCTTAATTCAAAGACCTTTAAATAACCTGTACTTGGTGCCATTGTGCCATAAAAAAAATCATATGCCTCACCACAATAGTAAATTCTGACTCTCTCTCTTTTTAATTGTTCTAAATGCTTCACTTTTTCAATTTGGCCATTCGCCTTAAATAATTCAACTGCTTCTGCAATCGGCAGACTCTTCATAGTAAACGGTCTATCTTCTGCCACAATCCTTCGCATACGTGTTTCTAGAGCTATAAGATGATCGCTTGTAATCTTTTCACCAATATGCAATTCACAGTATAATCCTTTACTTAAAGAATGCTCTACTGTTACTTCCCCTTTGGGAAATAGTTCGTTAACAGCAGCAATCATTACAAAGGTCAAGCTACGCTGGTACACTTTACTCCCAACTTCTGTATGTAAATCTAAAAATTCTACATGGCAATCATTTATTACACTAAATTGTAAATCTCTGATTTCATTATTAACTTTTGCAGCAATAATCGGTGTAGCAAACTGTTTTTGCATATTTTTGCTTATTTCTAATAAGGTTATTCCTTTATCGTACTGATGCAGTTCACCATTTTTTAAAGAAAGGATTATATGTTTTTTTTCCATCAAACGACCTCCCGTATATTATATTTAACAACTAGTGCAGTGAGCAACACTTTATCAATCATAATAATACATGAATAGCTAATATGTTATTGATCTACATTTAACTATTATTGGCTTATAATACATTTTATCACAATAACTTGCATTTCATAAAGAAATAATGATTAATAATAACTATTCGGCTTATAGTTATACCTATTACTACTTTTTGCATTAAAAATAGGCAAACAAGCAGAAACGCTTATTTGCCCATTCTCGTTTATGTATTTTATTTTTAACATGTTTTTAAATAAAGAAGGATATCACTTTGTAAGCTAAAGCACTTACCACTGCTGTACAAGGAATGGTCAATACCCAAGCCATCAGCATCTGCTGCGCTACCCCCCAGCGAACTGCACTAATACGTTTAGAAGTTCCTACACCCATAATAGATCCTGAAACTACATGAGTAGTACTTACAGGTAAATGCAATAATGTTGCGCCAAATATAATCAGCGATGAATTTAAATCTGACGCAAAACCACTAATAGGCTCTAATTTAAATATTTTACTCCCCATTGTACGAATAATACGCCAGCCACCTGCCGCTGTACCTAACCCCATGGCAGTAGCAGCTGCCAATTTAACCCATATAGGAACTTCTAAGGTTGTTAAATAACCTGTACTAACCAACGTTAGCGTAATAATCCCCATAGCCTTTTGGGCATCATTGGATCCGTGGGAAAAAGCCATCATAGCGGCTGTTAAAATCTGTGCCTTCTTAAATTTAGGATTAATGCGTGAAGGAGCTCTTCTGCCAAATATCCAGAGCAGTACCGTCATTACAGCAAAACCAGTTGCCATTGCAATAAGAGGCGAACAGATTAAAGCAGCAACAATTTTTAGAATGCCTTCTATTTTGAGTGCCTCATAGCCTGTGGATACTAAAACAGCACCAATGACTCCACCTACTAGGGCATGAGACGAACTACTAGGAATCCCTTTCCACCAAGTTATTAAGTTCCAAAAAATTGCACCTATAATTGCAGCAATAATAATATATTGGTTCACCATCTGGGCCGACTTAACTAAGTCTCCACCAATTGTTTTCGCAACACCAGTACTATACATAGCACCAAGAAAGTTCAATCCAGCCGCCATCCACACTGCAAATCGTGGTGTCAATGCTCTGGTTGATACGGAAGTTGCTATCGCGTTAGCAGTGTCATGAAATCCATTGATATAATCAAAGGCTAATGCTAATAAGACAACAAAAATAATTAATGTATCAGGCATATTTCATAACTACGCCCCGCAATAAGTCTGCAATATCTTCACAGTGATCAAGGGCGTCCTCCATATGTTCCAATATTTCCTTCCATTTGATAACTTCAATTGGATCGGAACAGGTTTCAAATAATAAGGCAACTTCGCGACGGTAAATATTATCCCCTTGCGTCTCTAAATCAGCTATCTTATGTGTGTGACTGAGTATTTTTTCTTGGTTACCTTTAATATTCTTTAGCAAATTAAATACTGATACCATTTCTTCTGTACAGTCCACTAAGACTTTAATCAATTGAACAGAACCTTCCGGCGGCTTACCAGCCTTATACAACACCATACGTTGCATTGTGCCTTGTAGAAAATCCACTACGTCATCTAACATCGTTGCTAAGGAATAAATATCCTCGCGATCAAGTGG
Source organism: Pelosinus sp. UFO1 (assembly GCF_000725345.1). NCBI lineage: Bacteria > Bacillati > Bacillota > Negativicutes > Selenomonadales > Sporomusaceae > Pelosinus > Pelosinus sp. UFO1. Next base: position 1,670,612 of record NZ_CP008852.1, on the reverse strand, counting down.
CGTAATAAAGGTCTGATTTAATTTATCAATGATTGTATCATTAATATCATCCGCTTTATGCTCTAGATCAGAAATTTGTTGCATTTTTACGTCCAGCTGTGTGTAATCATTCATAACACTTTGCAGTACATAAGCCCCTTCTCGTAATACCACACTACTTTCTACAAATAATTTAAAAAATTCGTCTTCTTTTGGTTTTAAGCCAAACATGTCCTATCCCCCATTTTCAGAATTAGAAAAATTCAGTATACAAAATGCAGCTATTGAATAGCCCAAAAATACTATATCATCAATAGCTAAATAAAACAATCACATATAGCATAGTTAACATTATGTTGGATTTTTCAAACAATTTAGACTTTATGTTGACCATGTCTTTCAATATATAGAGACATGGTCAACATACCAAAGAAGGGTGAACTGGTTTCACCCTTCTTTGGTTTTTTACTTAATGCATTAGCCTACGTAATAAACGGTAAGCTACCATAGGAACTGGTGCTCTGTTAAAAGCAAATCTCATACCCAAAATAAAAATTATCACAGTTCCAATTACATGTATCATCCAAAACATAGTTCGAGGAAACTCTAAAACAGTATCATCAATCCAATTTTCATGCTGACGACCCAAGTTCATCTCCCCCTTTTTTCTTGTTTCTTGTAGTATAACCAACTACATTACAAGCTACGAATGGATAATAATGTATTCCATCAACTATTTTGAAACATGTAGGATTGCTTTTGCTATTTTGGCAGCCATGCCTGTAATCTTAGTGGATGACACAGCACAAACTGCAATCCGGATACCTTTCGCTAAAGGTACAGCAAATATATTGTCCTCATGAAGTTTTTCACAAACTGCTTCAGGATTTTCTGCTGGAACGGTAATAAAGAAACCTGCTATATAAGGAAGCATATGTAAATTGGCTTCCTTAGCTTCCTGCATAAAAATATCAGCACGCTTACGAATCAAAGCATAGTATTGACTGCGCTCATTTTCTACTTGAGACAGTAATTTTTTATCTTGGTAAATCACTGACATTAGCTTCATAGCACTATAATTGATGTTAGACCAGGTTGCTCTACTTGTAAATTGATTGACACTTGCGAATTCTGTTATTACATCTTTATTAGAAGAAATCCCAATCATGGCACCTGTACGTTGTCCATACATAGTAAAACCTTTTGACATACTAGATGCTAGAATAGGTAATACGTTAGCTGGTAAGCCTCCTAGTTTTTTCAAGAAAGTACGACATTGGTTTTTTTCACCTGCATAATCGATATAAGCGATATCAATTAAGGGAATGATGTTTTTCTTTGCATCTTTGGCACACTCTTTAAAGAGATCTAATACCTTATCCCAATCACTATCACTTAGACTAAAACCTGTTGGATTGTGAGCAGGCGTATTAATGATAATAATCAGATTATCTTGTTTTGTTAGTAATTCTTTTACCTTATTCGTAAAAGCTTTAATATTAAAATTTTGCTGCTCATCAAATAAAGTATACGTATCTAATTTTCGCAAGGAATCCTGGCATAGTATCTTATAAGGTCCCCAATACCAATCAGATGTTAAAACCGTATCCCCACTCTCCGAATAATTCCAAATTGTATGATGAATTGCACCTGTCCCACCAGCAGTGGCTACAGCCTCAATATAAGCATCAGGTTTATTATCAGCAAACATCAACTCTATCATAGCATCTAAATAATCTGGTAAACCAGCAATAGGAGCATAAGGTACTATTTGGTTAATTGGTAATTCTTTAAATACTTTCCCCACTGTTGGTATACAGGCTAAAGCTTCCTGTTCATCCATAAAAGCACCAATGGTAGCATTTACGACTTTGTCTCTACCATAAAGAGCAGCTGCCTTAGAAGCTGCAGCATTTGCTCCGAAAATTTTGTCTGTAGCACATTTCCCTTTTGCATGAGACGCTGCAATACTAGTAGTCATTTCTTTTCCCCCTCCGAGATTGTTTATTAACGTGAGTAATAAACTACCTGTTAATAAGTTTAGGTCTACCTGTACTATTTGGTCATAATAAAGATAATTTCCTGCTAACTATACAATGTATACAAAGTTCTTTATTATCAAACCTTCTACTCATCACTTCTAGCTAGTATGACCTGAAAGTAATATGTACAAAATGCTAATAACAATGCTGTCATTGAAAATAAAACGAAATACCCTAGATGTTCGGCTACGCCACCTAATATTGCCGCTGAAAGAGCGTTACCTATGTCACCGGCCGCAATCATAATACCTAGAGCTGTCCCTCGATTTGTTTGATTGATTCGTTCTACTAAGAGTAAGACTAGTGTAGGATAAACAATACCAAATCCTAGGCCAAAAAAGATTCCAGAGATAATAAGTATTACGGGAGAAATGGTAATGAGCAACAGTAATATGCTAAACAGCATGGTAATACTAGAATACACAATGGCATTAACTAAACCTAACATATGGTTTATTTTTTGAACAAAAACACGTGAAAAGACCACACTAATGGCAAAAGCAATGAAGAACAGAGAATAAAAGTTTACGCCTTTATCGATAGCAGCAAGTGGGATAAAGGTAAGAATGGCACTGAAAGAAAAACTTGCCGCAAACTGACAAAGGGTTGACGCAAACACGATATTGGATTTGAGCACATCTATAAATGGAGTCCGGGTAACATTCTTCGTTGCTAGCCTAATTGGATGAGAACGCCACTTCATCACACTGAAAGCGATTACAATCAAGACAACACTAATTCCAACCAATGCATTAAATCCGAAATGATCAAAAGCTACCTGAGCTATACTCATACTAAGACCAAGACCAAGCATGGTGGTTAACGTATACATAGCAATCGAATTAGAATTAGTTTCTCCTGTTCCTATGCTGCTGGCAAAGGTAACCGCCCCAGTACCGTAAAAGGCCTGCCCAATGCCGTATAGTAATCGTAACATCACAAAGGCTAAAAAGCTTGTGGCCCACCAATAGCCAACCGTTGAAACAATCAGTAAGATTTGGCCAAATAGTATGATTGGCCGACTCCCTTTATTATCAACTTGGAAACCTATCCAAGGTCGTATTATAAGGGCGCTCATTGCCGTCGCCCCCATAATAATACCAATCTGTGTCTCGCTTATTCCGCTATTTTTCAAAAAAACTGGTAATATGGGAACCAGTAAACACATACTAAGGGTTGTGTTAAAGTGAGAAATTGCAATGTTTTGAAACTGTTTATTCATAAATATACTAAATGAATTAGTCATTAATAACCTCTTTTTAGCTCCATCAGGTGAAAACTGTAATCACAAAATTATCTATAGAAAAGAATCTTGATCACTAACTCTAAAAATTGAATTAGTAACCTTAAGGATACATTTTATGTAACAGGCGAGGGAAGGGTATCGTTTCACGAATGTGCTCAAGACCACATAGCCAAGCTACTGTACGCTCTAAACCTAGGCCAAACCCTGAATGGGGTACGGATCCATACTTTCTTAAGTCTAAATACCATTCAAATGCCTCTAAAGGTAAGTTATGTTCCTCAATACGCTCTTTTAGGAGCTCTAGATCATCTATACGTTGCCCACCACCGATAATCTCACCATACCCTTCAGGAGCTAATAAATCGGCTCCAAGCACAACAGTAGAATCTTCAGGATCGGGCTTCATATAAAAAGCTTTTATCTTTGTTGGATAACGATGTACGAAAACAGGCGATCCAAAATGATTTGAAATAATAGTCTCATGAGGTGCCCCAAAATCTTCTCCCCAAGAAAAATCTTCTCCTGCTTCCTTTAGGATTTCTACCGCCTCTGTGTAACTAATGCGCGGGAAAGGTAATGTTATGTTCTTTAGTTTTTCTACGTCACGTTCCAATATTTTTAGTTCATTTGCACATCTAGTAATCACCCTTTGAATTACATAGTGCAGCATTTCTTCTTGCAATTTTATATTAGCATCCATATCAAAATAAGCCATTTCAGCCTCAACCATCCAAAACTCCATTAAATGACGACGAGTTTTCGATTTTTCTGCACGAAAGGTTGGTCCAAAACAATATATTTTTCCCAGTGCCATTGCATTTGCTTCGCTGTACAATTGCCCACTTTGTGATAAATATGCCTTTTCACCATGATAATCTAGCCCAAATAAGGTAGAAGTACCTTCACATGCTGACGGTGTAATAATTGGCGCATCTGCTAAAACAAAATCATTCTGATAAAAGAATTCTCTAAAAGCATGTTCAATTTCTGAGCGTACCCGAAGAATTGCCATTTGACGTGGGGTACGGATCCATAAATGACGACGTTCTAATAAGAAATCCACTCCGTGTTCTTTATGAGTGATAGGATATTCCTCAGCAACATTTACAATTTCAAAACCTGTAACTTGCATTTCAAATCCGCCAGTTGCCCGCGGTTCTACATTTACGATTCCTGTAACTTTCATAGAAGTTTCTTGCGTTAGACCTTTTACCTTTGCAAAGATTTCTTCTCCTATATCTTGTTTAACGATAACACACTGCAAAAGCCCACTACCATCACGCATAATCAAAAATTTAATTTTTCCTGAGCCACGTTGATTATATAACCACCCTTGTATGGTTACTTCTTGTCCTACATGATTTCCAAGGTTCTTTATCATTACTGTATTCAAATTCGCCACTCCTTATGATTCTATCACTTTATTATCATATTATTAATTTTACTATGAGTATACAAAAATCCTGCAATATTTTAAAAGACATATAAAAATATAAGCAGGCTTTTAACCTGCTTATATTTTTTCATCATTTCTTATTTACCGGAAGCTTTCTTCTTGGGCTTGAATCATTTTGCGTACCATTTGCCCACCTACACGGCCATTGTCTGCTGAAGTCAATGCGCCTTTATAAGTGTTCTTATAATCCTTGAGTCCAATTTCAGCTGCTGTTTCTTCTTTCAACTGGTCGAGAGCCTTTTGCGCCCCAGGGCTTACAGGTTTTTTACTTCTTGACATTACGCAACACCCTCCATTTAAATTTATTTATGGATTCTGTTTATAGATTGCCTATAATGAATCGATACGATACATTGAAATTTTTGGATAAAGCAATTGATATGATTTGGTGATTTGATCCAATGGCTAAACCGCTCTAAGAATCCCATCTTCGACAAGTGAGAGGCTGCGAGCGACTAAATCCCTGAATCTTAGTCTTCTTTATATAACTGATAACTTTTATGATAAATAAGAACACAACGTATTAAATCACATAAAATAATAGTAAAGACCACTATCCCTATACCTATACTTAAATAAAGGAGAAATCTCAATGAATACTAGTATTGAAATTCTAGGTATTACACCTCAATCTGAATTTCCAGCCTGTCCTCCACATCACCCTTGCACACAAATCTGCCAAACAGATAAGCTATTTTTATCTTGCGAACACGAAATCAAAGAAATTCTCAAGGTGATTGTAACTGTAAGCATCTGCTCATTTAAAATAATTCATACCCCGCTGGGAAAAAAAGCAGTAGTTCAAGGTATCAAGCATATAAAAGTTATTTCTTCCATTGAAGAAGAATGCAATTGTATTCAAACCGCTTGTTTTGATATTCCTTTTTGCTTATTTATAATGTTAAAAGATTTTGATGGTGAAATTACAAAAATATGTACTATAGTAGAAGACGTTTCTGTGCAATGTCTAAAACATCAATTTTTATTAGTGTCTATCATAATTTTTGCATGCCCAATCTTTAAAAATGAAAATAAACACTGCCCACATAACAACCATAATATCCATCACCACCAACATGAATGCAAAAAGGTTTGTAACTGCAATGAAATATCTCATGATTTTTGTAATCATAAACAACACCGTACACATGACTATAATAATTGTCAAAATCAACATGAATGCAATGAAACTTGCAGCTGTAATGAAATGGAGCATAATTCTTATAATCAGAAACATTGTCAAAATGACGACCAGATTTACCATTCTACTTGTCCAGCGTGCCAACACAATTTCATTGCAAGGAATCATACTATCAGCTGCTAAGATGATCGATAATCGCTCAACCCACATTCCTTTTATAGAATCTGAAAATAGCTTTTAACCAGCCTCTCCCCATAGGTATCCAAAGGTTTAAAATCTTATAAATCAAGCCCCAAAGAGAGGTTGGTAAATTCAGCCTCTTTTTTATACAAAATTAATATTACTGTGCTTTATAGTAATAATAATTTTGTAACAAAATTGCACCTAAAATTATATGATAACGTAACCCCTAGATTTTTATTTAATAGGTAGATTTCAATTATCCTAAATACTATCATCCAAACGTCTGATTTCCAAGGAGGAATATATCCTATGGCATGCAAAAAAGGCACACAATTTGCAGTAAATGGAACGTTGACCCTTCCAAAACACACGCCAGATATTGATTTTATACTCCGTGTAACTTCTACTCCGATTATTCAAAAAACCATCATCCTAGACAAACAAATTAGTTTTTCTGGTCATGTAAATATTTGCATAGAATTTGTATCATCAAATTTTAGTTCCACACAAACAGTCCATTTCATCTCTTTTGAAACTCCATTTATATCCATTATTAAACATTGTCACGCAAAATCAGGGATGGATTGTCAATTAAAGGCGTCAATCAAACACCAAGAGTTTCAACTTACCAATAGCAGATGCATTAATAAATTAATCGTAATAAATGTTTGTGTACTCAGGCTTAGCAAATCATGTATTAATTCCAGTTCCCACTGTTCTGAGCCTAGCCTGACTGTACTATGCACACCAGAAAAAATAAAACCCTGCCGCACTGCACATCATGCAACTCATCCCATAACACCTGCGTATGAGTTGCATACTATGCCCCCTTTTAGTAATTTCCATACCCCCTCTTCCCAACAATTAGAGCCCTCTGATCCTACAAACTCCAGTAACGAACATGACAACCGATCCTCTTATCTTACCTGTGAATGCCAAATTGACCAAAAATAAATATTCATAAAGGAGTATTTGCTAATAGCAAGAGATGTTATTCTTTTCATTTAGGCAAAAAAAACTGTTCCAGCTAAGTGGAACAGCAAAATCTTTTATTATTCTACAGTGATTGCTTGAGAGCTTTCCCACAGACCATGAATATTACAGTAAGAAGTAGCGATTAGCGTACCTGAACTGTTAATTTTTATAGTAGCCTTGGCAGCAGGTTCTGTATAGATAGGTCCTTTATTCGCACCTTCTACAGACTCACCATGAACATTAAACTCAAATGTAGAAACCTCATATACGAATTTACTATTATCAGGTTTAAAATATAGCTTAATCCAACGAATATGATGCTCCGTTGTGTTAGGATGAGCAATTTCCTTACCCACAGACAAATCGATGGCAAAGCTTTCTCCTGCTTTCACTTTTTCAGGAGCCTCAATTACCGGGGAATGTTTTTCAGTCTTCCAATCAGCACTTTGAATGACATCAGAAATTTTCATAATTAAAAACCCTCCTTATATATTTAGCAAATTGTTACTTCTTTATTTATATTTGCTAATAAACCAAAAATCCCTTTTTAATTTTTATTCTTTTCGAATAATTCTAATCAACTAAATAATTCTCCTACTTTTTCTAATTCCCTATTGAAATAAATTCACATGTAGATTATGTACTAATTGAGGTTCTACATCGCCCCATTCTTCTGGGGCCGTAACTTCTATTGGTAGTAACTCAAGGGTTGTATCACAATTAAACGTTGCCTTACATATTTGCATCGCTGCTAGACCATTAGAAGAATTACAGGCAGCTTCTACTGTTGATCGATCCAACTTACTAGCAAATAAACATTCTATATTTTTGCCCTCTTTTGACATTCCATATACATATCCAGTTCGAAAGGCAGGGATATGGGCATAAATAACCGACATCACTCTCATAGAAATAGATGCACACAATTCAAAATACTGTTTATTAATTGTTCGTGTTTCTTTTTCTTCAAAGCTAGGTCGACCTGATGCTTGCAAAGCACACACTTGAGTAGGTATGATCGATTTTGGTGGCAACCAGATCTTCACAGAGGGTATGTTTAAATATAAAGAAATATCCGCACTTACGTGAAAGGGAAAGGGGCGAGTTGTCAATGCTTGATCAATTTTTGCATAAATGGCTGCTAGCTCCCCTGCTAGCAAACGTTCAATCCCTTGAATACGCTCTTCTTCAGCATTTTCATGCTTCTCTTTTTCTTCTTTGATTAAGTTTTGTTCATATTCTACCTTAGCATCAATTTCAATTTGTTTTTGCTTGATGACTTTTTCAATCCTACTATGACGTTTCTGTATTAAAATACCTAGTAACACAAGCAAAGTAACTACACCGGTACCGGATACCCATAATACTATGGCATTACTGCTAAAAATAAGTATCAATAATAAAATCAGCAATAAAGAACTACGTACTATAATAGGTGCAAAATATTTACCCTCTTCTTCGACTCGCGCCTTCTCTAACAAATGAGAAAAATCTGGCACACTCCTCTCTTTCCAAGGCACCCGCAGTAGCTGAGATGCATAATCTACTTCTTCATAACGCAATGTACTGACTAGAGCCAATGTGCTTTCCACAGCTTGGCAACGTTCATATTCTTGTCGCCAACGTTCCATTTGATCTACATGACGAAAATATAACTCATCAACATAGACTTTGCCCTTATCCTGTCTCCCACCAGGCATTTGCCTCTCTGCCTGATAATTTTTTTTATTAGCCATCTCTATCTATTTCCACCTTTCAATTACATCCACTATATCGACGTTTTTTACGAATATCTTTAATTGATTCTTTACCTACCATACATTTTAAACTAATACTTGATATCTGCCCAGTTTTTTATAAAAATAATGGACAAATAGTATAATTTATGTTACATTTTAATAAAATAACCTTTAAGTTAGTCCAGAGAGGCTAATAAGGTACACAATGATGTAGCTGCAAAAACAGCTTTATCTATTATGACCTTTAAACTCTTACTCTGGTAAGAGTTTTTTTATTGTGTGCCAAGGTAGTAATTAAGGAGGCAATCTATGAATACACGTATCATTCAAGTTGAAGACAAATTACCAATTTTACAATTATTTCCCCTCAGCCTACAACACTTATTTGCCATGTTCGGGGCTACTGTACTTGTTCCAATTTTGTTTAAGGTTAACCCCGCGACAATTTTATTATTTAATGGCATTGGTACTCTTTTATATCTTTTTATCTGTAAGGGCAAAATTCCTGCTTATTTAGGCTCTAGCTTCGCATTTCTTTCGCCTGTTTTTATTGTTTTACCTCAATATGGCTATAGTGCTGCACTAGGAGGTTTTATCGTAGCCGGAGTTGTCTTCTCCCTAGTATCTCTTTTAATTGGCGCAATCGGTACAAAATGGATAGATACCGTCTTCCCCCCAGCAGCTATGGGTGCTATTGTTGCTGTAATTGGTTTAGAATTAGCACCAGTTGCCGCTGATATGGCAGGCCTGACTGCCAAGACCTTAGACATGAATACTATTATCGTTTCCCTCTTTACCCTAGCAATTACAATATTGGGTTCTGTCATGTTTCGCGGATTTTTGGCGATCATCCCCATCCTGATTGGTGTGCTCACTGGCTATTTAGTAGCGTTTTTACTTGGATTAGTAGATTTAAGTAATGTAGCATCTGCTCCATGGTTTGCCGTTCCTACTTTTTATACTCCTGAGTTTAATTTTAGCGCGATTGCTATTATTTTACCCGCTGCCCTCGTCGTAATCGCCGAACACATTGGGCATCTCGTCGTAACTGGAAATATTGTCGGTCGTGATTTGACAAAGACTCCTGGGCTACACCGTTCTTTACTCGGCAATGGCCTTTCTACTATAATTTCAGGATTTTTCGGATCCACTCCTAACACTACCTATGGTGAAAATATTGGTGTAATGGCAATTACTAAAGTTTATAGCGTACAAGTAATCGGCGGTGCTGCTATATTAGCCATCATCCTCTCTTTCATAGGTAAATTAGCTGCAGCCATTCAAAGTATTCCCGTACCTGTCATGGGTGGCGTTTCCCTATTGTTATTTGGTGTTATTGCCGCTTCCGGCATACGAATTTTAGTAGAATCTAAAGTAGATTATAGCCGTGCCCGTAATCTGATTCTGACTTCCGTTGTATTAATTCTTGGTATCAGTGGCGCTAGTATTACTATCGGTACGGTAACCATGAAAGGCATGGCCTTAGCCACTATAGTTTCTATCCTCCTTAGCCTAAGCCTTAAAGCTTTAGATCTACTAGGTTTAACAAATGATAAAATGTAAATAAAATTCATAAAGAAAAAACTTCCGTTTTTGCGGAAGTTTTTTCTTTTTATGAACGAAAGTTTACAAACTGTAAGTCAATTTTAAAATCACCTTGTTTTAAATGAGCAATAGCATTTTGTAAATCATCTTTGTTCTTACCTGATACCCGTACTTGATCGTCCATAAGTTGCGCTTGCACTTTTAGTTTACTATTTTTAATGGAAGAAATTACATCTTTAGCATTATCTTTATCGATTCCCTTTTTTATTTTAATAATCTGGCGTGCTGTACCACTAAATCCAGACTCAACTTTTCCATAATCTAAATTTTTTAACGAAATTCCTCGTTTAATCACTTTTGCTTGTAAAATATCTACCACATTTTTCAGTTTATAATCATCATCAGCAACTACCTTAATTTCTATGCCATCTAAAGTAACTGCTGCTTTACTACCACGGAAATCAAACCTTTGTTGAATCTCTTTTGTTGTTTGATTTACTGCATTATCAACTTCCTGCATATCAACCTCTGAAACCACATCAAAAGAACAATCTTTAGCCATAAAATGACCCCCATATCTTATTTATTTTTTAATTGCTATATAAATAGTTTTGCGCACTACTACGTAAAAAAATGCAAAGACGCCACCGATAGTAAAGAAAAATGCTACCGGCTTCACCATAATCATCTCTGAGCTACCAACTAAACAAAAAAGTAGAGCTGCCATATAGGCCAAAAAAAATTCACCATATCGTGAACTATTTCTCCTAGGAGCAATAAATAACCATACCAAAAAACCATATATAATAATATTGCTGTTTTTCATTATTTCCATGATAATCACCTCATAATAAACACTTAACGATTATAAATTCGTAACTAAATAGCTTTTTCCTGCATACTTTTTAAAAAACTATATTAATCTTTTTAAAAAAAGTTTACTGACAGTATCATTATGTTTCTGTTCTTCATATGATGTATCAGATACTATAAGAAACTATCAATAAAGGAGGCTATCAAATATGGATGGCAAATATCCACATTGGTATCATGAAGAAATGGAACCATGCTGTGACTACATGGACAAAAAAATGATGCCCCAGGAATGTATGGCTCCTAAAGCATACCCCTACCCCAGTCTTGAAAATTCCTTCCAAGATCGACTCATGTGCATGTTAGGTGATGATGTAATATTCTCTGTAGATGCCCGCATATGTCACCAGGAATCTTTCTGCGGTACACTTTGCTATGTAGGTTGTGACTTCATTATTGTAAACGTCTGCATGCGTAAGAGACCACTCTCCATGATGGTACCTATTAACATGATCCGTTTCATTGGTCCAAAATCACATTGTTAATACAAAAAAAGTAGTAAAACCTTCACCGTTTCCTCATTCATAGCATACAATGTTGAAAATTCGTTCTTATAAGGAGGTTACTCTTTTGAAAAGATCCCAGACAAGAAAGCCCATGTCAATGGATTTAGAGCATATACGAATGCTCCATAATGAAGCCATCGAACAACTAGATCTAATGTACACTACCTTGGAGGCAGCCGAGCATGCTAGCGATACTACACGTGATAGTCTTGATGATATATCCATAAATCACTGGGATGCCTACCTGGATGTTATTCACCTCATCTCCATGCATGACGAAGATATGAGTACATCAATGAAGAAATATACTATGCTGATAGGTGAAGCACAAGACAATGTAGGTGAACGGCAGATCGGTTTGCATCGCGTATTTTTAATCTATCTCTTGCTAGCTCTGTTACGGCGACATCATCGAATGGAACATATCTTTGGTTTACGTGGAAGTCCTATGAGTGACTATCTCCAAGAATCCTTAACAATGGAACGAGAACACATTGCCCACCTAATTACAGTCGCTCAAAAATTGATGTAATTTTAAAATTGCTACCCTTCTAAAAAACACAAAGACACAAAGAACACAAATAAATCAGATCATTTATTTGTGTTCCTTGGTATGCTAGCAGCATACTGTCTTTGTGTTTTTATTATTAAAAGGAATTAATACCACACATGGCGAAATCGAATAGATAAAACTTTATGTTAATGCAAATACTATATTAGCTATTATTCTATACCTAAAAGGAGTACCTATGCTAGATCTCGTAGTACCAGAAACAGTCAATCCTATGCCAATTAAAGACTTTTTACGATCCCATGTTGGCCTTTCTCTTACCGTCTGGCGGAAGATTAAATTTTCAGGAGCCATACTTGTAAATGGAAAGGAGATTCCTATAACAAATTTTATTGCACCCGGTGATACCATTACCTTAAATTGGCTGCAGCCGTGTGATATCATACCAACAAAAATACCGCTTCATATAGTTTATGAAGATGATACCTTACTCATTATAGACAAACCACCAGGTATGTTAGTACATCCAACTACCTCCGAACGTTTAGAAACCATTGGAAATGCGGTTATGTATTACTTTCAACAAAAAAATCTACCTTTTAAATTTCATCCGGTCCACCGCTTAGATCGTAATACTTCAGGTCTGCTAGTAATTGCAAAATTGCCTCATATTCAGCACCTACTTTCAGTTAACGGAGTGAAAAACATTAACAGACAATACGTAGCACTGATAACAGGTGCATTACAACCTGCAATAGGCACAATAGACGCACCAATTGCAAGACACCCTAATAGTATCATTCAACGTATAGTTTCCAGCGAGGGACAACAGGCTACTACCTGCTATAAAGTGCTTAAAGATTTAATGAATGCCAGTTTAATTGAATTAACACTTTTAACTGGACGTACTCATCAGATCAGAGTACATTTATCGCATATCGGTCACCCAATCTTAGGAGATGATCTTTACGGAGGTTCTAGAGATTTAATTAACCGCCAAGCCCTCCATGCTTCTAGTTTATCTTTTACCCATCCTATTTCAGGGAAAACGATTGAAGTTTCTAGTCCACTACCGACTGACATTATAAGCGTAATTAATGTCCTTTCAACTAATAAAATATAGAATATTCTAAAAAAAATATAAAAAACAAATTTATTATGATTTTTTACCATGTTTTCTTATACACAAGCCTGCTAAAATATGGTATCATTAATAACATAACAATTAAACTATTTAGGAGGGGCTATCTTGTCATTAGTTACAACAAAAGAAATGTTTAAAAAAGCTTATGAAGGTCAGTATGCCGTTGGAGCGTTCAATGTTAATAACATGGAAATCATTCAAGGTATTGTTGATGCTGCCAAAGAAGAACAGTCTCCACTTATCTTACAAGTATCCGCAGGGGCGCGTAAGTATGCTAAGCATATATATCTTACAAAGTTAGTAGAAGCAGCAGTGGAAGACACTGGCTTGCCGATTGCCTTGCACCTTGACCATGGTGATGACTTTGAAATATGTAAGTCTTGTATTGATGGAGGTTTTACTTCTGTCATGATAGACGGTTCAAAGCATAGTTTTGAAGAAAACATTGCCTTAACCAAAAAGGTAGTAGAATATGCTCATGCTCATGGTGTTGTTGTCGAAGCAGAACTCGGAAAACTTGCCGGCGTGGAAGATGCCGTTAAGGTTGATGCTAAAGATGCTACATATACCGATCCAGACCAAGCAGCAGAGTTCGTTCAACGAACTGGCTGTGACTCACTGGCTATTGCGATTGGCACTAGCCATGGTGCTTATAAGTTCAAAGGCGAACCCAGCCTTGACTATGCACGATTAGAAAAGATTTCTAACTTACTACCTGGATATCCACTAGTATTACACGGTGCATCTACTGTGCTACCTGAGTTTGTAGAAAAATGTAATCAATTTGGCGGACACATTCCTGGTGCTCAAGGTGTGCCTGAAGATATGCTATTACGCGCTGGTAAATTTGGTGTATGTAAAATTAATATTGATACGGATTTGAGATTGGCAATGACAGCCTCTATTCGTGAGTATTTTATTAATCATCCTGGCGATTTTGATCCTCGTCAATACTTAAAACCTGCTCGTGAAGCCATCAAAAATATGGTTAAACATAAAATGAAAAACGTATTAAATTGTAGCAATAAACTATAATTCTTAAAAAGCTGAGACGATAGTCTCAGCTTTTTTTAGTGTTCCTTCCTAGTATTTTCTGTGCCCCCATATAGCCTAATTTCTTTCTTTTTTCTTATAGGAATAGCAATCATATAATTCGGAAAACATAGTAACAACATAAAATACTATCTAAAAAGGAGATTGTTACTATGGGTCACAACCATATAGATTTTGCAAATTTAACGGAAGAACAGCTGAAAGCAGTACAACTTTTTGAAAAGAATTTTAATACAGAATACCATACTGATTTTTTCATCATGGCCATTGGTAAAAAATAAAATATTGTTAGAAAATAAGTTCCCCCAAGACGCTAGTATCTTGGGGGAATTTACTTTAAACAAAACTTAATTGTATTCAATAAGGAATTTAGTTTGGCAACAAATCCTCGCTAGTAATTTTTCTACTAATTAGAGCATAACTGATTGCGCCAATAAGACAGAGTACCCCACTAACAACAAAAACATAATCGAAAGAATTAGTCGCTTTTACTATATATCCTGTTCCAATTGGTGCTAATGTTGCACCAATAAAGCTGGCGAAATTTTGAATACCACCAAAAGTTCCCACTGCCTCAGGAGGAGTTAAGTCACCCACTAAAGCCCACAAGACACCTACCCGTAACGCGCCAGCAAATAAACTAATTGTTATTAAAACCATTGCCCATGTGGTATCCTCGATATAATTTACTGGAATTACTGCCACTGCTGCTAATATGCAACCTCCCACTGTTGGAACCAATCGTGCACGAATTACATTCATACCTCTTTTTATTAAATAATCGGACATCCAGCCACCAATTGGTACTGCAATAACACCTGCGATAAAGGGAATGGCTGCTGCCCAACCGGCTTGTGTTAAGCTCATACCTCGTTGGGTTGTTAAATAGGTGGGTAGCCATGTAAAGTATAACCAAAATACATAAGAACTTCCAATATTACCTATATTAAACCACCATGATGTTGGATGATTAAATAATGCCCAAAAATTAACTTTCCCTTTTTTTAATTGAGCAACCTGCTCTACCTTATACTCTTCTCTATAATATTTCATCCATAAAAATGAAATGGCAAATCCAGTGACACCTAAAGTAATAAACATACCTCTCCAACCCATCCAAATTAAAAGAAAAGTTAATAAGGGGGGTGCAAACCCGTTGGCAATCTTCGGGCCCAAATTAATAACAGAAGAAGCCATTCCTCTTTCTTCGTGAGAAAAATACTGTTGTGTGACTTGGCCCCCAATGATAAAAAATGGAGCCTCGGCAATTCCTAGTATCATTCTTGTAATATACATTGACATAAATCCTTGAACAAATCCTCCAGCGATGGTAGCCAGAGACCAAACAATAATCCCCCACATAAATATCTTTTTTGCACCATATTTATCAACAATCCAACCAGCTGGCAGATTTGCTAATGCATAAGGCCACATAAAAGCAGATAATAGCAATCCCATTTGTACTGGATCGAGGCCAAATTCTTTTCCAATTGTTGTATTAGCAATACTTAAATTCACCCGGTCCAAATAATTTATGATTGAGCCAAACAACATGAGCATAACTATTGTCCAACGATAATCAAAGATCTTATGATAGTTTATTTTTAAAGTTTCTATAATATTTCTCCCCCTAGATTAAATTGACAAATACTTTTACGTTTTTTTGACAAGATAATTCTTCCGAAAATCCAATTATTTAATTGATTATTAATAAACTAAATAAGCCATCTGTTAATACAGATGGCTTATCTAACCGGCAACTACCTATCCTCCCAGGCCGTTTCCAACCAAGTACTTTCGGCGTATAAGGGCTTAACTACTGTGTTCGGTATGGGAACAGGTGGAACCCCTTAGCTATCGTCACCGGATTTAAAGAGGTAAACATCTCGTAGAGTATGCTCCCTCAAAACTTCACAGAAGAAAGACTATTCATGTTAGGTACGTATCCGCTACTTGAAAAGTAAAGATACATATTTGATACTTCCTAGTTCCGCTCACGCTTCACAGGTCAGTAAACGTTTCGCACCAATCAGACTTCGCTTTACAGCTCGTCTTCTTGGGCTCTCTTGTTTAAGTCAAGCCCTCGTCCTATTAGTACCAGTCAGCTGAATCCATTGCTGGACTTACACACCTGGCCTATCAACCTTGTCATCTACAAGGGGACTTACTAGCTTACGCTATGAGAGACCTCATCTTAAGGCTGGTTTCACGCTTAGATGCTTTCAGCGTTTATCCTTTCCGAACGTAGCTACCCAGCTGTACCCCTGGCGGGATAACTGGTACACCATTGGTTCGTCCACTCCGGTCCTCTCGTACTAGGAGCAGTTCCCTTCAAGTCTCTTGCGCCCGCGATGGATAGGGACCGAACTGTCTCACGACGTTCTGAACCCAGCTCACGTACCACTTTAATGGGCGAACAGCCCAACCCTTGGGACCTACTACAGCCCCAGGATGTGATGAGCCGACATCGAGGTGCCAAACCTCCCCGTCGATATGGACTCTTGGGAGAGATTAGCCTGTTATCCCCAGGGTAGCTTTTATCCGTTGAGCGATGGCCCTTCCACGCGGTACCACCGGATCACTAAGTCCGACTTTCGTCCCTGCTCGACCTGTACGTCTCGCAGTCAAGCTCCCTTCTGCCTTTGCACTCTTCGCGCGATTTCTGGCCGCGCTGAGGGAACCTTTGAGCGCCTCCGTTACATTTTCGGAGGCGACCGCCCCAGTCAAACTGCCCACCTGACACTGTCCTTAATGTCGTTACTATTAAAGTTAGAATTCCAGTAAATAAAGGGTGGTATCCCAACAATGACTCCATACATACTAGCGTACATATCTCGCAGTCTCCCACCTATCCTGTACATCATTTACCAAAATTCAATGTCAGGCTACAGTAAAGCTCCATGGGGTCTTTCTGTCCAGTCGCGGGTAACCTGCATCTTCACAGGTATTTCAATTTCACCGGGTCCCTCGTTGAGACAGTGCCCAAGTCGTTACACCTTTCGTGCGGGTCGGAACTTACCCGACAAGGAATTTCGCTACCTTAGGACCGTTATAGTTACGGCCGCCGTTTACTGGGGCTTCAGTTCACACCTTCGAATTGCTTCTAAGCACTCCCCTTAACCTTCCAGCACCGGGCAGGTGTCAGCACCTATACGTCAGCTTTCGCTTTAGCAGGCACCTGTGTTTGTGGTAAACAGTCGCTTGGGCCTCTTTTCTGCGACCCTCTTTAGCTCATACCGCGAGGGTAATCACCTAAAAGGGCTCCCCTTCTCCCGAAGTTACGGGGACATTTTGCCGAGTTCCTTAACGAGGGTTTTCCCGCGCACCTTAGGATTCTCTCCCCGCCTACCTGTGTCGGTTTGCGGTACGGGCACCCACAGCCTCGCTAGAAGCTTTTCTTGACAGTGTGGGATCAGTAAGTTCATCGCTATCGCTAGCAACTCCCCGTCACTCCTCAGGCTATTCGTTTAGCGGATTTGCCTACTAAACACCCTACAAGCTTAGACGCATTTCTTCCATTCATGCGATTACTTACCCTTCTGTGTCACTCCATCACTCAAACGGATGTGGGTGGTACTGGAATGTTTGCCAGTTGTCCATCGCCTACGCATTTACGCCTCGGCTTAGGCCCCGACTTACCCTGAGACGACGAGCGTTGCTCAGGAAACCTTAGGCTTTCGGTGGACAAGATTCTCACTTGTCTTTTCGCTACTCATACCGGCATTCTCACTTCTATATACTCCACAGCTCCTTACGGTACTGCTTCAAAGCGTATAGAACGCTCCCCTACCACTTGTACCAAAGGTACAAATCCATAGCTTCGGTTCCGTACTTTAGCCCCGGACATCTTCGGCGCAAAACCTCTCGACCAGTGAGCTATTACGCACTCTTTAAATGGTGGCTGCTTCTAAGCCAACATCCTGGTTGTTTCTGAAGTTCCACATCCTTTGCCACTTAGTACGGCATTTGGGACCTTAGCTGATGGTCTGGGCTGTTTCCCTCTTGACTACGGGTCTTATCACTCGCAGTCTGACTCCCAAGGTCCGAGTACAGCCATTCGCAGTTTGACAGAGTTCGGTAACCTATAAGGCCCCTAGCCCAATCAGAGCTCTACCGTCTGTACTTATTTCTTGAGGCTAGCCCTAAAGCTATTTCGGGGAGAACCAGCTATCTCCGCGTTCGATTGGCATTTCACCCCTATCCACAACTCATCTCAAAACTTTTCAACGTTCACGAGTTCGGTCCTCCACGCAATTTTACCTGCGCTTCAACCTGGCCATGGATAGATCACTGCGGTTTCGGGTCTACAACAACTAACTATTCGCCCTATTAAGACTCGCTTTCGCTGCGGCTCCACATCTTCTGCTTAACCTCGCTAGTTACTGTAACTCGCCGGTTCATTCTTCAATAGGCACGCTGTTGACCACATAAGGGTCTTCAACTGCTTGTAGACATACGGTTTCAGGTTCTTTTTCACTCCCCTCCCGGGGTGCTTTTCACCTTTCCCTCACGGTACTATACGCTATCGGTCGCCAAGGAGTATTTTGCCTTGGAGGGTGGTCCCCCCTGCTTCCCACAAGGTTTCACGTGTCTCGTGGTACTCTGGAACTCGGCCATCTTGCTCTGCTTTTCGTCTACGGGACTGTTACCCCCTATGGTCTACCTTTCCAGGTAGTTCGACTAAGCCTGACTCGAATTATGCCGGTCCTCAACCCCGAATCAGTAAACTGACTCGGTTTGGGCTCTTCCCCGTTCGCTCGCCGCTACTTAGGGAATCTCACTTGATTACTTTTCCTCTGGGTACTTAGATGTTTCAGTTCCCCAGGTGCCCTCCTCATACTCTCAGGTATGGGTAACAGTGCATTACCACTGTTGGGTTTCCCCATTCGGAAATCTAGGGATCAAAACCTGCTTGCGATTCCCCCTAGCTTATCGGAGCTTACCCCGTCCTTCATCGGCTCTTGGCGCCAAGGCATCCACCGTATGCCCTTATTAGCTTGACTTACGTCCTGCTAAGTCGATTGTCAATAAACAGTCATCTGCGTTGTCGCTCCTGCGGGCATTCCATTCGACGTACAACAGTACGACTCATTTCATGTCCTCGTCGCTCCTAGCATCTAACTATTTCTTGCCAACCTTTAGTTGGTGGTATATTCGGTTTTAACGCCGAAATACACATTAAAAAAATCCTAACATGCTCGGTAATCACCCTAATATTGCTATTAGAATTATTACTTTGCTTTCTTCTGTGCAGTTTTCAAAGAACATATAAGCAAACCTTCGGTTTTATGACCTATGGTCGCTTAGTTAACAATCGGAATTGTTAACTTCATTATTCTCCCGCTGGCAAAGCCAACTAGATACTAATGGAGGATCTACTATATTATCATACCCCTTGAATGAATTCAACAGGTATGTTTTGGTATTCCCTCAAAACTAAGCAATGTAAGTAGATGAACAACCAGATGTGTCGACCTTGGATTAGAACCATATATTTCAATGATTCAAATCTCCATAGAAAGGAGGTGATCCAGCCGCACCTTCCGATACGGCTACCTTGTTACGACTTCACCCCAATCACTGATCTCACCTTCGACGGCTGGTTCCATTGCTGGTTACCTCACCGGCTTCGGGTGCTCTCAACTTTCGTGGTGTGACGGGCGGTGTGTACAAGGCCCGGGAACGTATTCACCGCAGCATGCTGATCTGCGATTACTAGCGATTCCGACTTCATGCAGGCGAGTTGCAGCCTGCAATCCGAACTGAGAGCTTGTTTTTGGGTTTGGCTTCACCTCGCGGCTTCGCTACCCTCTATTAAAGCCCATTGTAGTACGTGTGTAGCCCAAGACATAAGGGGCATGATGACTTGACGTCATCCCCACCTTCCTCCGTGTTATCCACGGCAGTCTCCCATGAGTTCCCACCATTACGTGCTGGCAACATAGGATAAGGGTTGCGCTCGTTGCGGGACTTAACCCAACATCTCACGACACGAGCTGACGACAGCCATGCACCACCTGTCTATCTGTCTCCCGAAGGAGAACTTCCTATCTCTAGGAGCATCAGACGATGTCAAGCCTTGGTAAGGTTCTTCGCGTTGCGTCGAATTAAACCACATACTCCACCGCTTGTGCGGGCCCCCGTCAATTCCTTTGAGTTTCAACCTTGCGGCCGTACTCCCCAGGCGGGGTACTTATTGCGTTAACTCCGGCACTGGAGGGGTCGATACCCCCAACACCTAGTACCCATCGTTTACGGCCAGGATTACCGGGGTATCTAATCCCGTTCACTACCCTGGCTTTCGCGCCTCAGTGTCAGACACAGTCCAGAAAGTCGCCTTCGCCACTGGTGTTCCTCCTAATATCTACGCATTTCACCGCTACACTAGGAATTCCACTTTCCTCTCCTGCACTCAAGAATAACAGTATCCAAATGCTTCACGGGGTTGAGCCCCGAACTTTAACATCAGACTTATTATCCCACCTGCGCGCGCTTTACGCCCAATAATTCCGGACAACGCTTGCCACCTACGTATTACCGCGGCTGCTGGCACGTAGTTAGCCGTGGCTTTCTTGTCAGGTACCGTCATTACAACACATTATTCACATATCGCACATTCGTCCCTGAAAACAGAGTTTTACGATCCGAAAACCTTCTTCACTCACGCGGCGTTGCTCCGTCAGACTTTCGTCCATTGCGGAAGATTCCCCACTGCTGCCTCCCGTAGGAGTCTGGGCCGTGTCTCAGTCCCAGTGTGGCCGTTCATCCTCTCAGACCGGCTACTGATCGTCGCCTTGGTGAGCCATTACCTCACCAACTAGCTAATCAGACGCAGACCCATCTTCTAGTGGTAGCTTATAAATAGAGGCCACCTTTAGTATGTGAAACAGGCGTTTCACATACAACATTCGGTATTAGCACCACTTTCGCAGTGTTGTCCCCATCTAGAAGGTAGGTTGTCTACGCGTTACTCACCCGTTCGCCACTATCTGATATTCAACACTCAATCTTTCGCTTTTGTGTTAGCACTTTGTAAATGCGTGAAGCGCTCACTTCTTTCGCGCTTGACGCTTGCTACACTGCTAAAAATTCAGTGTTGAATACCAGACCGTTCGACTTGCATGTGTTAGGCACGCCGCCAGCGTTCGTCCTGAGCCAGGATCAAACTCTCCAATAAAAGCAGACACACAATGCTTCAGCTTTGATGTGGTCGCTTTGTTCGATGCGTTAGCAGTCGAACATCCTTACCCATTAAGCTTTGCATCATACATGTAAACTTTATATCAAAGAACCTTGATGGCTCTTTAAAAAACTAGTTTTGTTAATCTCACCGAAGTGGACTAACTTTGTTTTGTACTCAAACGAGTACCGCACATCTGGCTTATTTTAACCTTACTTACATTGTTTAGTTTTCAAGGAACACATTACCATTTATTCGTTATCAGAATATTAACACATCTTTCAGATTCCGTCAACATTCTTGTACATTTTTCGTCACCGTCATCGGCAACTTCCTTATACTATCACAACCTCATTACTATAGTCAATATCTTTTATTAAAGATCGTCTAAACATTTAGTTTAGACGATCTGACTTAACCCATCTAATATTTGTTTTCTTTCGAAAACTATAATGGGTACATCCTTTCCCCTTAGCTTTTACTGCGCTTCATACTGCGGATTAAATCCTTAGTTTCTTTATCTACACGATAAGATTCCGTGATCTTTTGAAGTGCCTTATTGTAAGTAAAATCATCTAGGGTATTACCATAAAGGTATTCCATGGTTGGCTTTGGTAGTTTTACAAAACAAATGGAAACCGCCCAAGCAACTGCCATTTTCGCATAATACCCTTTGAGCTTGACATTGTCTAAACGTATTAGCACTTCCTTTATATATCTATCTTCAATGTAAAAATTAATTAGCATTACAACACCAAATCGTATTTCATATTCTTGTGTTGAATTCAGGTAAGACTGTAGAAATTGCCATACACGCTCCTTGTTATCCTGTGTGAATTTCAACCCTATGCAGAAGCTATCACATACTGACCAATTATCAATTAGGGGGACAAAATCGGCAACATAAGAAAGTATCTCTTCAATATCCCCTTTCACATAGCCAAGTACCATGCCTTTAAGCATTACTTCCTCAAAGTATTCTAATTCTGCCATTGCCATAAACTTCTGCCAATCGCCCTTCGCTATTTCTTTGGCAAGCTTCCGGAGCAGGGGCAAACGAACACCTAAAACATTGTCTATATTAGGTAGCAGTGCAGCTGAGAATTTTTGATACTCTTCTTCTGCCAACTCAAGAATTTTTTTTCTAATTGACCTATCCATAGCACCACTCCCCGGCTTTAATTCTTATTTTCCTTATTGATTTTCTCTTAACCTTGTTAATTCAGCACCTTTGCCAGAATAAGTAAAGGTATAGCTACACTTTTCCGGCTCACTCCCCGACCGACCTTGATAAGTGTTAAGCAAATTAAACGTTGCCTGCTTATAAATTTGGGCTTTTGCAAATAAACTTGCGCTTGCTGCTCCTGTACCAAAACTTCTGTACTTAGGGTTCTCATTCAAATTTGACCAATTTAACCATTCCACTTGACCTGCAGCATCGGCAACTTTCTCATAAGCTGTTGTATAATTGTCAATGCCAGCTTTGTCCTCGTCATAACTATATTCTTTCTTAATGGCAGCAGCTACATTGTCCATCTCCGCTTTCCATGCCTGCATATACTTTCCTGCTACATAATTCATCTCAACCGTATTTACCGCCCCATTTATATCTGTAGCAAAGGCTTTATCGATCGGATTGTCATCACCTTCCATTGCTAATGCCGTACTAGTAAAGCATACTGTTAACAAAAAGAGCATTATAATTACTAATTTATGATTCATTATCTCACCCACTCTACTTATTTTATCGTTTGCAACTAAATTACCTAATAAAATCATCTAATACTTTACTGTTTTTTAGTTCATCTTGAGTATTATTCATAGCCACAAATAATGGCATTATGTCAATGTTATTGTCCTTGTATCCTTGCCTTATTATCTCAAAATAATGTTCCTTAGGTATTGAAGGCATACTCTCATATTGTTCCGTCATAATGTAAATCATGGCTTCTTGTTCACCAGTTGAAGTGCTAACTCTTACTACTACTTTGTCATAAAGTTGGGGAAAACCTTCATACCGATCTAGCGCCCTTTCACACTCTTCTGTAATTTGCCATAATACAATGGGTACTCTACCATCTTTGCTTTCTTCAACATTAGCTACCCCAAAGTTTCTTCCTCGAAAGGTAAGTTTGTAGCCTAGAAGTTCTCCTTTACCAATTACCTTTGCATTTGGACAGCGTTTCTTCATTTGCTTGAGATTCATATTGCTACCATACGCAGAATAGATTCTGTCGTTCATTATTTTCTCCCCTTCGTTTTTAGTAGATGAAACCTAACATCATGCTAATATGTATTTCAATTGTACTAGTTGTATCATTTTTTAATGGCTCCACCTTAATCCGCCGAAAGATACTATTACCGTTTCTTCTTCAAACATCATCTTTGTCCCTGCTTATCTTGTGTCAGAATGATTAAGGAGAAATAAATTTTCACATTTTAGACGATCAAGAAATAGAGCATTTAAAAATCAACAAGTAGACATATTGCTTAATAAAATTAGTAGTGTTAATTAATCACAATATAACTAAACCGTCTACCAATAAGGTAGACGGTTTTGCTATTCTTAACGGTATAATATATAGTAACTTGACATCGCAACACTAAGCCGTTCCTTTTCTTCCAAAGTATTTAAGTCAATGCTAGGATCTTCCAAGCATTGAAAACCTGCTTTGTCTTTCGCTTCTAGATCTTTAGTTTGCTCCTCCATTTCCAACCTCCTATTATTTATAATCTAGTTATATTATGCTTTCTAAACTTAATGTTTATTAATATCAATAGAGTATTTGATGATAAAAAATCTGCCGAACCAAATTAAAGGTAGGCAGATTAGCGGTTACATATTTCCATAAATTTTGTATGTGAATTGCTTACCGTCTTATGTTTACCTTTCATAGGCTCAACAAAATTTCCTTAGATATAAATTCTGCCGAAAAAGCAACGGCGCTCTTTGTTAGACTTTCACAAATATGAGGCGGATTGTCAGGTTTAAAACCCTGTATCCTTAATTCTTTGCATAGCACACTACCGAATTTATTTTGAAATCCACTGGAAAACTTATGGCATAACATAGCAATATTTTGAGAAGCAATCCCTTTTTCATGTCCATAAACCCCAATAAACAGCAATACCCCTTCTACCAAGCCGCACTGCGAACCCATTCGACCTGCATTAAGGGCATAGGCAGCCTGGATAACTTGGGGATGAAGCTTATAATTAAATATTTCAGATAGAATCTTCAAGGTAGTGATGATACAACTGATGTCTTCGTTCCAATAATAGGTATGAACTCTAGTATCAATTAATACTTTAATAAAAATTTTAGTAGCGACACCTGCCATAACTTCATAACCAGCATTATTGGGATGTATACCGTCGCAATGAAATCCTGCCTTAATACTTAAACCACTGTCATCGACTATAGATTTATGAAAATCAATGATTTCGATATTATTTGCTCTTGCAAATTGTCGCATTGCTTCACGATACTGCCCTAGTAACTTCTCTTCTGCTAATTCATTGCAAGGTATTGGTAGACCAATAAATGGAAAAATAGCATTTTCAAAGGCGAGCTGCACCATAGCCTGAATATTATTAATGACTTGATTGACTGCAATTCCACCATACGCATCATTTGTACCGCCCATAATAATGATATGAGAAGGTTTATACCGTAGAATATCACTGTCAAAACGGCTTAGCATACCATCAGTAGTATCACCATTTATGCCCCGGTTAATATAATCAATATTAAGTCGCTCGGCAGCAAGATTGAACCAAGACGATGCTGGCTCATAAGGATAACCGTAGATTATGGAGTCACCGATAGCGGCTATTTTAATAGCGTTAGTAGTCATAACTTTTCCCTCCTAGAACTAATAGAAATATTTCTATTTATCTAACCCGTAAAAATAAATTTCATTATGCATTAGTAATTATTATAGACTTAATATGCATATTTCTTAATACTTCCATAATTTTATACAAATTCCTTCAGAATCGCCTCCCCACTTCATTAATGGAAATCTATAGAGTTCTTCATTTTTCCGCTTAGGCAAGCAGTTAAAGAAAAAGATCCTGGTGTTCTAACCCAGGATCTTTTTCTTTAACTAAGGGAACTATTCTTAAGAGCCTTTATTATATTATCCCTTCGATTTCAAATATTCTTCGACTTGGAAAAAGTATTCAAAGGGCACATATTTTGCTGCCTCAGTCTGTAGTAGCGTAATTAATGTTCCTTTTGCAAAAGCAATATCAGCTAGTAGTGCAGCACTTACATCTGGTCCCCCATCACCAGCATAATAGACTTTTTTATACTTTTGTTTTAGACTCTGTACTACCTTGGCTTTATCTATACCATACCGTTGTGAATAAAAAGGGTGTTGTTTATCCGGAGGAATTAATGTAATACCCTTGTTTTCATATTTACCGTCATTTGCGATAATTTCTACCCCATGCACCCCTTCAAAATCAAGTAACCGTTTTATATAATATTGGGTTCCTGCACTCAGAACAAGAAAATCGCCACCAGAAATTTTAATATATTCAATAAATGCAGCAATAGATTTATCCAGCTTTATGCTCAAGATATCTTCATAGATTTCCTCTTCTGTTCGATTTATAGATTTAAATACTGTTGTGAGAAATTCGACATCCATCATCTCATTCCGCTTCCAGCTTGCGTAAAGTTCTCTGCCCCATTCCCCAAGATATTTGTCCATAATAATATGATAAAAATCTTTTGCACTCATGGTTCCGTCAAAATCCGAGACAAATATAAATTCTTTCAAAATGCATTCCTCCACTTACATTGTTTATGACATTTTGGGTACATCTCTATTTTGTCCATTTGTTATAAAATAGTTCAAAACCTTTTGCATTATCCTTTTTAGAAGTATAAGTGGTTCACCTATTATGCAGAATAGGTAAACACCTTAGCTATCGTCACCGAATTCTAATTTTTGACTATTAAATGAAGTAATTACCTAATTAAAAGCTTCTACATAACTATAAATAAAAACACCATTCACAAAAGTGAATGGTGTTTTATGAAAATGGCTCCTGAAGTAGGACTCGAACCTACGACCGATCGGTTAACAGCCGATTGCTCTACCAACTGAGCTATCCAGGAATATAACCAGCAACTATCTATCCTCCCAGGCCGTTTCCAACCAAGTACTTTCGACGTATAAGGGCTTAACTACTGTGTTCGGTATGGGAACAGGTGGTGCCCCTTAGCTATCGTCACTGGATTATCCGACTGCCTATAATACCCCATTTGCGTTGTTGCTCCTGCGGGCACTCACTTCGACGTACTTCCAGTACGACTCGCTTCGTGTCCTCGTTGCGCCTAGCAACTGTGGCATTCTATTCAGTCTACCATTGAAGGATATTCCTTCAAAACTTCACAGAAGAAAGACTACATGTTAGTCGTTAGTAGCTGCGCTACTAACTAAATTAAGTCAAGCCCTCGTCCTATTAGTACCAGTCAGCTGAATCCATTGCTGGACTTACACACCTGGCCTATCAACCTTGTCATCTACAAGGGGACTTACTAGCTTACGCTATGAGAGACCTCATCTTAAGGCTGGTTTCACGCTTAGATGCTTTCAGCGTTTATCCTTTCCGAACGTAGCTACCCAGCTGTACCCCTGGCGGGATAACTGGTACACCATTGGTTCGTCCACTCCGGTCCTCTCGTACTAGGAGCAGTTCCCTTCAAGTCTCTTGCGCCCGCGATGGATAGGGACCGAACTGTCTCACGACGTTCTGAACCCAGCTCACGTACCACTTTAATGGGCGAACAGCCCAACCCTTGGGACCTACTACAGCCCCAGGATGTGATGAGCCGACATCGAGGTGCCAAACCTCCCCGTCGATATGGACTCTTGGGAGAGATTAGCCTGTTATCCCCAGGGTAGCTTTTATCCGTTGAGCGATGGCCCTTCCACGCGGTACCACCGGATCACTAAGTCCGACTTTCGTCCCTGCTCGACCTGTACGTCTCGCAGTCAAGCTCCCTTCTGCCTTTGCACTCTTCGCGCGATTTCTGGCCGCGCTGAGGGAACCTTTGAGCGCCTCCGTTACATTTTCGGAGGCGACCGCCCCAGTCAAACTGCCCACCTGACACTGTCCTTAATGTCGTTACTATTAAAGTTAGAATTCCAGTAAATAAAGGGTGGTATCCCAACAATGACTCCATACATACTAGCGTACATATCTCGCAGTCTCCCACCTATCCTGTACATCATTTACCAAAATTCAATGTCAGGCTACAGTAAAGCTCCATGGGGTCTTTCTGTCCAGTCGCGGGTAACCTGCATCTTCACAGGTATTTCAATTTCACCGGGTCCCTCGTTGAGACAGTGCCCAAGTCGTTACACCTTTCGTGCGGGTCGGAACTTACCCGACAAGGAATTTCGCTACCTTAGGACCGTTATAGTTACGGCCGCCGTTTACTGGGGCTTCAGTTCACACCTTCGAATTGCTTCTAAGCACTCCCCTTAACCTTCCAGCACCGGGCAGGTGTCAGCACCTATACGTCAGCTTTCGCTTTAGCAGGCACCTGTGTTTGTGGTAAACAGTCGCTTGGGCCTCTTTTCTGCGACCCTCTTTAGCTCATACCGCGAGGGTAATCACCTAAAAGGGCTCCCCTTCTCCCGAAGTTACGGGGACATTTTGCCGAGTTCCTTAACGAGGGTTTTCCCGCGCACCTTAGGATTCTCTCCCCGCCTACCTGTGTCGGTTTGCGGTACGGGCACCCACAGCCTCGCTAGAAGCTTTTCTTGACAGTGTGGGATCAGTAAGTTCATCGCTATCGCTAGCAACTCCCCGTCACTCCTCAGGCTATTCGTTTAGCGGATTTGCCTACTAAACACCCTACAAGCTTAGACGCATTTCTTCCATTCATGCGATTACTTACCCTTCTGTGTCACTCCATCACTCAAACGGATGTGGGTGGTACTGGAATGTTTGCCAGTTGTCCATCGCCTACGCATTTACGCCTCGGCTTAGGCCCCGACTTACCCTGAGACGACGAGCGTTGCTCAGGAAACCTTAGGCTTTCGGTGGACAAGATTCTCA
Organism: Pelosinus sp. UFO1; assembly: GCF_000725345.1. NCBI lineage: Bacteria > Bacillati > Bacillota > Negativicutes > Selenomonadales > Sporomusaceae > Pelosinus > Pelosinus sp. UFO1. The sequence continues at coordinate 1,641,956 of NZ_CP008852.1, read as the reverse complement.
CTTGTCTTTTCGCTACTCATACCGGCATTCTCACTTCTATATACTCCACAGCTCCTTACGGTACTGCTTCAAAGCGTATAGAACGCTCCCCTACCACTTGTACCAAAGGTACAAATCCATAGCTTCGGTTCCGTACTTTAGCCCCGGACATCTTCGGCGCAAAACCTCTCGACCAGTGAGCTATTACGCACTCTTTAAATGGTGGCTGCTTCTAAGCCAACATCCTGGTTGTTTCTGAAGTTCCACATCCTTTGCCACTTAGTACGGCATTTGGGACCTTAGCTGATGGTCTGGGCTGTTTCCCTCTTGACTACGGGTCTTATCACTCGCAGTCTGACTCCCAAGGTCCGAGTACAGCCATTCGCAGTTTGACAGAGTTCGGTAACCTATAAGGCCCCTAGCCCAATCAGAGCTCTACCGTCTGTACTTATTTCTTGAGGCTAGCCCTAAAGCTATTTCGGGGAGAACCAGCTATCTCCGCGTTCGATTGGCATTTCACCCCTATCCACAACTCATCTCAAAACTTTTCAACGTTCACGAGTTCGGTCCTCCACGCAATTTTACCTGCGCTTCAACCTGGCCATGGATAGATCACTGCGGTTTCGGGTCTACAACAACTAACTATTCGCCCTATTAAGACTCGCTTTCGCTGCGGCTCCACATCTTCTGCTTAACCTCGCTAGTTACTGTAACTCGCCGGTTCATTCTTCAATAGGCACGCTGTTGACCACATAAGGGTCTTCAACTGCTTGTAGACATACGGTTTCAGGTTCTTTTTCACTCCCCTCCCGGGGTGCTTTTCACCTTTCCCTCACGGTACTATACGCTATCGGTCGCCAAGGAGTATTTTGCCTTGGAGGGTGGTCCCCCCTGCTTCCCACAAGGTTTCACGTGTCTCGTGGTACTCTGGAACTCGGCCATCTTGCTCTGCTTTTCGTCTACGGGACTGTTACCCCCTATGGTCTACCTTTCCAGGTAGTTCGACTAAGCCTGACTCGAATTATGCCGGTCCTCAACCCCGAATCAGTAAACTGACTCGGTTTGGGCTCTTCCCCGTTCGCTCGCCGCTACTTAGGGAATCTCACTTGATTACTTTTCCTCTGGGTACTTAGATGTTTCAGTTCCCCAGGTGCCCTCCTCATACTCAAAGGTATGGGTAACAGTGCATTACCACTGTTGGGTTTCCCCATTCGGAAATCTAGGGATCAAAACCTGCTTGCGATTCCCCCTAGCTTATCGGAGCTTACCCCGTCCTTCATCGGCTCTTGGCGCCAAGGCATCCACCGTATGCCCTTATTAGCTTGACTTATGTCTCACTAACAGTCGGCTGTCAATAAACAGTCATCTGCGTTGTCGCTTCTAACTATTTCTTGCCAACCTTTGGTTGGTGGTATATTCAATGATGAATATACATGTTTCAAAAAAATCCTAACATGCTCGGTAATCACCCTAATATTGCTATTAGAATTATTACTTTGCTTTCTTCTGTGCAGTTTTCAAAGAACATAAATGGTGGAGAATAACGGGATCGAACCGTTGACCCCCTGCGTGCAAGGCAGGTGCTCTCCCAGCTGAGCTAATTCCCCATATTAACATACAAAGAGGATATATACTATCACGCCTGTTTACTCTATTCAACAGGTATGTTTTAGTATTCCCTCAAAACTAAGCAATGTAAGTAGGTTGTAATACTACAGCAAGCACATAAGCTCCGTCTAGTATATAATGCCAGATGTGTCGACCTTGGATTAGAACCATATATTTCAATGATTCAAATCTCCATAGAAAGGAGGTGATCCAGCCGCACCTTCCGATACGGCTACCTTGTTACGACTTCACCCCAATCACTGATCTCACCTTCGACGGCTGGTTCCATTGCTGGTTACCTCACCGGCTTCGGGTGCTCTCAACTTTCGTGGTGTGACGGGCGGTGTGTACAAGGCCCGGGAACGTATTCACCGCAGCATGCTGATCTGCGATTACTAGCGATTCCGACTTCATGCAGGCGAGTTGCAGCCTGCAATCCGAACTGAGAGCTTGTTTTTGGGTTTGGCTTCACCTCGCGGCTTCGCTACCCTCTATTAAAGCCCATTGTAGTACGTGTGTAGCCCAAGACATAAGGGGCATGATGACTTGACGTCATCCCCACCTTCCTCCGTGTTATCCACGGCAGTCTCCCATGAGTTCCCACCATTACGTGCTGGCAACATAGGATAAGGGTTGCGCTCGTTGCGGGACTTAACCCAACATCTCACGACACGAGCTGACGACAGCCATGCACCACCTGTCTATCTGTCTCCCGAAGGAGAACTTCCTATCTCTAGGATCATCAGACGATGTCAAGCCTTGGTAAGGTTCTTCGCGTTGCGTCGAATTAAACCACATACTCCACCGCTTGTGCGGGCCCCCGTCAATTCCTTTGAGTTTCAACCTTGCGGCCGTACTCCCCAGGCGGGGTACTTATTGCGTTAACTCCGGCACTGGAGGGGTCGATACCCCCAACACCTAGTACCCATCGTTTACGGCCAGGATTACCGGGGTATCTAATCCCGTTCACTACCCTGGCTTTCGCGCCTCAGTGTCAGACACAGTCCAGAAAGTCGCCTTCGCCACTGGTGTTCCTCCTAATATCTACGCATTTCACCGCTACACTAGGAATTCCACTTTCCTCTCCTGCACTCAAGAATAACAGTATCCAAATGCTTCACGGGGTTGAGCCCCGAACTTTAACATCAGACTTATTATCCCACCTGCGCGCGCTTTACGCCCAATAATTCCGGACAACGCTTGCCACCTACGTATTACCGCGGCTGCTGGCACGTAGTTAGCCGTGGCTTTCTTGTCAGGTACCGTCATTACAACACATTATTCACATATCGCACATTCGTCCCTGAAAACAGAGTTTTACGATCCGAAAACCTTCTTCACTCACGCGGCGTTGCTCCGTCAGACTTTCGTCCATTGCGGAAGATTCCCCACTGCTGCCTCCCGTAGGAGTCTGGGCCGTGTCTCAGTCCCAGTGTGGCCGTTCATCCTCTCAGACCGGCTACTGATCGTCGCCTTGGTGAGCCATTACCTCACCAACTAGCTAATCAGACGCAGACCCATCTTCTAGTGGTAGCTTATAAATAGAGGCCACCTTTAGTATCTTAAATATGCATCTAAAATACAACATTCGGTATTAGCACCACTTTCGCAGTGTTGTCCCCATCTAGAAGGTAGGTTGTCTACGCGTTACTCACCCGTTCGCCACTATCTGATATTCAACACTCAATCTTTCGCTTTTGTGTTAGCACTTTGTAAATGCGTGAAGCGCTCTCTTCTTTCGCGCTTGACGCTTGCTACACTGCTAAAAATTCAGTGTTGAATACCAGACCGTTCGACTTGCATGTGTTAGGCACGCCGCCAGCGTTCGTCCTGAGCCAGGATCAAACTCTCCAATAAATTATATTAGAGAACCTTGATGGCTCTTTAAAAAACTAGTTTTGTTAATCTCACCTAAGTGGACTAACTTTGTTTTGTACTCAAACGAGTACCGCACATCTGGCTTATTTTAACCTTACTTACATTGTTTAGTTTTCAAGGAACACATCGCCTCTCATTCCAGACGACTTTTATATTATACCATTTTTGTCTTGCTATGTCAATACAATTTTGAGGTTTTTTTAATATAAAATGGAGCGGAAAACGAGATTCGAACTCGCGACCCTCGCCTTGGCAAGGCGATGCTCTACCGCTGAGCTATTTCCGCGCATGGCGACCTAGATCGGATTTGAACCGACGACCTCCGCCGTGACAGGGCGGCATTCTAACCGCTAAACTACTGGGCCGTAAAATTGTAAGATCTAAATGGTGGGCGATGACAGGATCGAACTGCCGACATCCTGCTTGTAAGGCAGGCGCTCTCCCAGCTGAGCTAATCGCCCATATTTTGGTGACCCGTGGGGGAATCGAACCCCCGTTATCGCCGTGAAAGGGCGGTGTCTTGACCGCTTGACCAACGGGCCGATGGTGATCCACCCGCGACTCGAACGCGGGACACCCTGATTAAAAGTCAGGTGCTCTACCAACTGAGCTAGTAGATCATAAAAAAGCATGGTGGAGGGAGGTGGATTCGAACCACCGAAGTCAATGACGGCAGATTTACAGTCTGCTCCCTTTAGCCACTCGGGAATCCCTCCGTATTTTTATGGAGCTGGCGAGAGGACTTGAACCCCCAACCTGCTGATTACAAGTCAGCTGCTCTACCAATTGAGCTACACCAGCATGGTGCCGCAAGACAGAATCGAACTGTCGACACGAGGATTTTCAGTCCTCTGCTCTACCGACTGAGCTATCGCGGCAAATAATGGTGACCCCGGCAGGATTCGAACCTGCGACCCTTTGATTCGTAGTCAAATACTCTATCCAGCTGAGCTACGGAGTCATATATCAAAACAGTCTTCTTTAGAAACCGTAAGCCAGTTTCTGTTTTAGGAAATTATCTATCTAACACTATAATAGCGTTCTTCCTTTTGGTTCATTTCCCTTAAGGAAGCTCCCCTACCAAATTTGGGTTTCTGCCTCGTGGAGTTTACCTTTTTTCACTAGGTTGTCGCCAACCTACTCATTTCTGTGCACTTTATAACTACTTTCGGCTACGTGAGTCGATTTCGTCGTCGTCAGAGTTTAGCTCTGCCCCATCTTGCGATGGGCACGAACATTACGACCATCACAGGTCGTGGCAGTCTGGACTTTCCTCAATACTGCATAAAAGCAGTACCGCAATTTCCCGTTTCTAAAGATGACTAGATTTTGCGAAACTCTTCTAGATCAAAAAAAAATGGCGGAGCGGGTGGGATTTGAACCCACGCAGGCCTTACGACCTCTAACGATTTAGCAAACCGTCCTCTTCAGCCACTTGAGTACCGCTCCATGCTGGCAGGGGCGGCTGGACTCGAACCAACGCGTGACGGAGTCAAAGTCCGTTGCCTTACCAACTTGGCTACGCCCCTATTTGATAATAATTTGGGGTGACTAGAGGGTCTCGAACCCTCGAATAACGGAACCACAATCCGCCGTGTTAACCACTTCACCATAGCCACCGTATTTTGAATATAAGCATCAAGCTAGATTGTTTCTTTTGGCAAACTATTATTGGTTGCGGGAGCAGGACTTGAACCTACGACCTTCGGGTTATGAGCCCGACGAGCTACCAACTGCTCCATCCCGCGATATTTGGCTCCTCGAGTAGGACTCGAACCTACGACCGATCGGTTAACAGCCGATTGCTCTACCAACTGAGCTATCGAGGAATCATCAAAATTAGCAACTACCTAATCTCCCAGGTCGCTTCCAACCAAGTACCTTCGGCGTGTGTGAGCTTAACTACTGTGTTCGATAAGGCAACAGGTGGATCCTCACAGCTATCGTCACTAAATATATAGGAATACAAGAAGAATCTGTACGTGCAGGCTGGCGATTTCCCAGCTGATCTATGACCCAATCATTACGGGACTTAAAACTATATCATCAATCGACTACTATTTCAACAAGTAATTTATGGTATATGTTTTTTGTGTCCGGCGTCAAATTGAGTTGAGACAGCATCCATAGATTGTGCTACTCTGTACATCACTCTGGTGCATACTATGGAGCGGGTGAAGGGAATCGAACCCTCGTAGCTAGCTTGGAAGGCTAGTGCTCTACCATTGAGCTACACCCGCACAATAACTATAATTGGTAATGGTGCAGAATTATATATAATCAATTACCATCAATCGCCATTGCCCGCTTAAGGCCGGAAACATATAATATCACTTTATACTTGTTATGTCAACCTTTTAAAAGAGAAATATTAGGACAATATAGTAATAGAACCGTTCTGAGGCAAAATCCGCCTAAACCGAAGTCTAGGCGAACATCAAACACACCTATAATACGTTGTAAGTATAAGACATTTGCCCTCAAGTCAATCTATTACTTATTATGCCGCTAGCACAATTTTTTATCATACATATTGAGAAATCCAGTTTTTTCTACCCTACTGCGTAGTTTCTTATGATCTATTGAATACAAATTTGCTGCTTTCATTCTCTCAAAATAAACCGATCCTGCAAAAGTAAACTTCAACTTATCTCCGTCTTTTTCATACATTTTTTGATTAGAAAAGGATATAAAGTCTCCTATAGCTAAACTATTTGGCAATTCTATTAGAGGCATTTCCAATGCTTTTCTTACACTATTATGACCTGCTAAATATCCAGTAACAATAGCTTCTGTGTGTCCGATATGAAATCCACTTTTTTCTCCTGCTACAAAAAGATTTTCGATTTCCTTTACCTTCATTGTATTTTCTCTTGGTGCGATAGACAGATGTCTTATGGAATTCGCTACCCCTCCAGAATACGGATCTTCAAATTTAGCATCCTCAAATCCTTTGATTTTTCTCAGTTTCTCAATAGGATAAAAAGGTGCCATTAATTTTGCATGCCCAGTATCAAGTAAAATTATGTTCTCCGAAAAGGCATCTAACGCATAATGTTGGCATATTTTTATATTTAGCTTTTCTAAATTCTTTTCTTCAGAAGATAGCGGTATGATCACAACCCCTTCTCTATTCAATCTTTCCTGAAGTTCTTTACTTAATGTCTCTTTATTTATTTTTACAGAACCACTAAAAGACCCATATGTTCCGTCATTTCGTTTTCCCATCACATCCTTAATTCCGCATTTTTCTGTAATACTCACCCTGCCACCAAAGGTAGGACATCTTAATATACACATTGCGCAACCGTTTCCATATTTATGACAATTGTTCATTGGACCAGTAGACCCGGTGGTTTCTATAAAGCAGTCCCCAGTAATTTTGTTTCCATCATCTAATATAAGAGACTTTATCTTTTGATTTTCTTTTTCAACATTTTTAGCTGTGGTATAAAATAAAATATCAATCTCCATTTCTTGTAATTTTCTTCTTACAGCACTTTCAATAAAATTTACATCATATATGCTTGCATGCTTATGCCCTGGAAAATCAACGTTTTTATGCCGTGAAAGGCGATCTGTAATTTCAAATAATTCCCTTCCACCTAATAAAATGGATTCTTCTGCAGCTGTGTATCTTCCATTGTTTCTTGTCAGTCCACCAACATTCCCTAGCCCTAATAATAAGTCTGTTCTTTCTAATAAAGTTACTGTTGCTCCAGCCTTTTTTGCACTGATGGCGGCTGCACATCCAGCCCATCCACCGCCAATAACTATAATATCCTTCATTTAAATTCCTCCTATCCTATCTATGTGTTGTGCTATATATATCACTTTATTAAATATTAATTTGTCTTATCACACCTTTATCATACTCTTACTTTACTAATGAAATTTCAAGTGGTTGACTAAGATCTCTGAAGAAATGGCATTGCAAAAAAGGGTGCTGTTTTTTCTAACTGTGTGGGCCCCACATAAGAAAAGACTTGGCTTGTGCCAAGTCCTCGGACGCAGGCAGAAGCCTTAGTCGTTCTTACTTGGAATCAAGAAAGTGTTATACTTTCTGATTCCGTAAAAAAATCGTCTAGACCAAAGTCTAGACGAAAATAAAACATATTTATTAAATTAAGTTATATAGATGATCGAAAGGTAAAGGGTAAGGCTAACCTCCGAGGTTTTGCTCTTGTATTTAGAACTAGAATTCATTGCGTGGGTCACCGGAACCATACATAATACCACTGGATGGGTCAATCAGGATGGCGTTGACATCACCCATATTACCTCTAGTAACCACCTTGTAGCCCATAACGGTCAACTTATCAACAACATCTTTTACCAAACCGTTCTTTTCAATCCGTAGTTCATCTGGCTGCCACTGCATATGTACCCGAGGAGCATCTACCGCCTCACGAATGTTCATGTCATAATCAATGACATTGGAAATGACCTGCTGTACCGTAGTGATGATCCGGGAACCACCTGGGCTGCCGACGACCATAAACAACTTGCCGTCCTTCAGAATAATGGTTGGCGACATCGAGCTCAGTGGACGCTTATAGGGCTCAATGGCGTTGGCATCGCCGCCTACCAACCCGTAAATATTTGCAACACCTGGTTTAATCGAAAAATCATCCATTTCATTATTTAACAGGAATCCTGCACCTTTCACTGCTGCGCCACAACCGTAGTAATCATTAATCGTATAGGTAATAGATACAGCGTTGCCCCATTTGTCCACAATGGAATAATGGGTGGTGTTGATCCCTTCATGCATTGCTGGCTGCCCGGGCTTCACGTCTGCACTAGGAGTCGCCTTATTCATGTCAATTTTACTGCGGATTTCTGCCGCATAGTCTTTAGATATCAAACCTTTTAGCGGAATCTTAGTGAAGTCAGGATCACCCATGAACTCGGAACGGTCGGCGTAAGCATAGCGCATAGCCTCCGCCAAAACATGAACAGCCGGGGAGGATCCATAACCCATGGATTTTAAATCAAAGCCTTCCAATACATTTAAAATTTGTACGATGTGGGTACCACCGGAACTGGGAGGACTCATTGATATAATATCATATCCACGATAGGTTCCTTTTACCGGCTCCCGCCATATTGGTTTGTACTTAGCTAAATCTTCTTTCGTGATAATACCGCTGTTGGCTGCCATATCTTTTGCAATAAGTTCAGCAATCTCACCTTTATAGAAAGCATCAGGTCCCTTCTGGGCAATCAACCGCAGGGTTTTTGCCAAATCCTTTTGTATTAAGACTTCCCCTTCTTTATAGTTAGACCCGTCGGATTTTAAAAAGTATTGCTTGGAGGAAGCGAATTTTTTAAGTCGAGGAGCATACTCATTAAAGGTTTCCGCCTGACGGGCAGTAACGTTAAACCCACTTTCCGCATAATTGATAGCCGGCTGAATCAACGTAGCTAAACTTTTGCTGCCATAACGATTCAACATAGCACTTAAGCCAGCAACCGTTCCGGGAACCCCAGCTGCTAGATACCCTTCTACACTGGCGTTGGGAATGACATTCCCATCCTTATCAAGATACATATCTCGGGTTGCATTTCCTGGAGCAACCTCCCGGAAATCCAAAGTAACATTGTCCCCTGCCGCCGTGTGGATGACAGCAAATCCACCCCCGCCGATATTACCAGCTACCGGATGGACAACTGCCAATGCATAGCCTACCGCCACAGCCGCATCAATGGCGTTGCCACCGTCTTTTAACACCTGCATACCTATATCGTTGGCAATTTTTTGGGTAGACACGACCATGCCAACACTACTCTTATCCGGCCGAGCCGATGCTGCCTGAACTATACCATTTAACGGAGCCATTAATGTAATCAGCAAGGATAACACACAGATGACCGCTATCGATTTAGGAAAAAACCTCATAAAATGCAAGCCCCCTTTTTAATCCATTGAGAATATTTTCGCCACCTATTTGTAAATTCCTTCCATTTAACTATTTTTTTCCGATCTTGGTTTATCCACTGTGTTCAATTGGACTTTACTGCGAAGATATCAAGCCTCTATCACTTTCCCATGTAGATACTCAAGGTTGTTAGCTTATATAAAAAAATGCCCCCCTAATAGCAGGTGGTATGCAACTTTTTCATTTACTTTTGGCATCCTATATTACAAAGGAGATGTTATAATGGCTGAGAACAGAGATTTGAAAGCAACTCCCGGCATACCAGATAAAAATAGAGTTGTCGGAGAAATTCCCATGAAGAAAGCTGAGTATTATGGTTATTTTGATTCGGAACCTAGTACAGAAGAAATTATTAATCAGATTGAAACCGCTGTTAGAGATTCTGCTGAGAAAAAAAAATAATAAAACTGAGGTTTATCTTTCTTATCAAGATAAACCTCTTTTTTCTTTATTAAAAGAATTAGCTAAAAAGTTAGAAAGCAAATCTTTTAGAACCAGCCTACTTCTTTACTATCAATGCCACAAACTCAACATGTCAGCTGGTTGATACCGTTTCACGAAAGAATAATATTGCTGTAGTGTTGAAATTGTGTAGAGGTATTTGTAGAAATATATTGAATATACAATTAAATGATAACTAGTCAAAACTGTATCTCAGAGACATTTTAAAGGGGAGTTTTACAATTAAAAAGGCAATTTTCAAAGAAACATTTCTCCGTCATAAAAATAAAATTACCGGAATAGCCATTATTTTTTGTATAGAGGTTTATTTTGCGTTTCGATTCTACAGCGGAGAACCGGAAATTCCGATAGGGATATTCACTATTGATGTATGCAATGCTCTTTTGCGCGATTTATTACTGGCAAGTATATTTATGTTTTTCCGAAAACATATTACCCGGGTTAAACTAGTTACAAAAGCTTACGGCCCAATAATAATTTTAGCAATTCTTTGGTTAGGCATCTCGATGATTATTATTAATTCATTAAATTTAAACTTTAGTATAATAACTATCATGTCAGTTCTTACAGGTGTGATTAACAATGTTATTTTCGTACTATTAGCTGGCTACCTATATACTAAACGGAATAATATACTATCCAAAACCGTATACTTTTTATCGTATTTTTTTACCATTTTGATCTTTTATAGTGACACCATATACTTTTTTGTTACATCAACGCATATTGAAAAGGTATTATTTGATAATTTAAACAATTATTCAATAACAGGTGTATTATATACTACAGATAAAATGGTTATACTTGGTATACTGATAAGCTTTTTCTTTCTTATGTTATTATTTCGCGCACCGAATATGATGCATAATTTGCACACAAAAAATGCTGGTATCCTTATTATAACAATGTGTATTTTAGCTAATCTTGTTAATTTCGCCACAGCCCACGTATATCCAAAAGCATTGAAGGAAGAAGGTTTTGATGAGGAAGCAGAAATAGAAACATCCAGAAACTTATCCCGCTATTTGCTTACCGAGTCAGTTACTGTCAACTTAATGCGGGAATTTTTGCGAAATGACGATAGACATGTAACCGCCTCCAATCAGCTTTACCGTGTGGCATTTTCTAAACAGGAAACTGAACTATTGAGTGAATTAGGAATTGATGTTAACGAAAAATCTGCTTCCACTCAAAAAGCTTTTCCATATGAAAAAGTAATTGTAATTGTCGCTGAATCCTTTCATCGAGATTACTTGCATCACTATAATCCGCGAATTCCAACTGAAACAACCCAATTCTTAGACGGTTTAGTAGCTCAGTATCCTCACTCGGATCATTATTACACTTCCAATAAACCTACTACTCAAGGGCTTAACTCTATGTTTCTTTCCCAGTCGATCTATTCCGACGACCAATCTTTCGAAAACAATGTCACGTTATTCAAAGCTCTCGAAAGCAACGGTTATGATACAGTGTTTTTGGAGGCAACTAGCCAATACTATAATGATGAATTCCGTGCATATAAAAAACGTTTTGGGATGCATACTTACAGAGCAAAAGAAGATTTAGAAAGACAGGGGTATACGGGAAGCAGTGGCTGGGGATTCCATAATGACGTAATGTATGAAGAAACCATTAAGATATTGGAACAAAACCGAAATAATAAAATTTTTATAGCGACTAAGACGATCGATTCCCATCAACCATTTCCATATTGCGGGCTTTCCGAAAGGGATATTCCAGCAAATATCACGGAGCAAGATAAAAATGTTTATCTTAAAGGAATCTATTGGGAAAATATTACTTTGAAAAAATTTTTCCATGATCTTGAAGAGCGAAATTTGATGGACGATAAGACTCTTATTGTTATTACGAGTGATCATAATCCTCATCCAAGTCAAAACGATAATTATAAGCGCCTTGGGCAAGACGATTTGCGTTTAAGCCCAGCTCCCATCCCGCTCATCTTTGTTAGCAAAAATTTGCAGCCTTTTGATAATTTTAGTAGTGCAACATTTACTAGTCAGATTGATTTCGCACCGACACTTTTAGGGATATTAGGAATTCCTGCGCCGCCGGAGTTTTCAGGCAGAAATATAATTACTATTCCCGAAGATCAAGGGTATGCAATTGGTTGTGTGGGAGAAACAATTTATTATTGGTCAAAAGATCACCAAATAACAACAGACATGTATAGCGGGAAAAATCAAAATGATTCTGAAAAAGCACTGATACATTGGGTCCAAGATTCATATGTCAAATACTTTCACGGTAACTCTAGCAATAAGCAGCAGTAGGGTCATGCCAAGCTAGAATAAATTAATTTAAAATATGGCAAAGCCCCCATTTGTAGTTTCATGCGAAATTCCTACAAATGGGGGCTTTGTCATTATCCGTTCTTTATCTTCGTAAGCTGTAAGCTGCCCGTCTAAGCGTTTAAATAACTCCTGTTTCTAGTAATAACCTATCGCTATCTTTTTATTTCTGTTTGATCAATAAGATCACCGTTTTGCTTAAAAGCAGTGACTTTTAAAGCATCATTCGAGGCTTCAAATACAAGGTAATTAGGCATATCCAGTGGGTTATAATAACTCTCATCCATCGGTTTTTGTGGGGACTTATCCCATACCTTGTCGCCGCTGCGTCCTGTCGTAATATAGATAGTCCCGGCAGGGTCTGGTTTGCCGTTTCTCAGAGCCTTGGTGCGTGCGTAGGAATGCACATGCCCAGTAAATACGAGATCAACATGATATTTATCAAACACTGGCACAAAGGTTTTACCAATCACATCAAGGGGCCCATTGAAGGGCTGTGTCCAGACACCACGATGCATAAGAACTACCTTCCACTTCTTCTGCGTTTGGGAAAGGTCTTTTGCGAGCCAGCTTTGTTGTTGCTCTAATAAATTAGGATACCATTCATTTAACTCATTTAACTGTGTATTGAGTACGATAAAATGTACGTCGCCATAATCATAGGAATAAGCATATCGTTCCAGGCCTGCGGGACCATTCGGTGGCAGCGCGAAAAACGAAAGATAGTAATCGGGTTTGGCCATCTTCCAATCGAGACTATATGCCTCGTGATTTCCCATGACCGGAACTACAGGTATTGTTGCTAGAAGCTTCGCTCCTCCATCAAACCAGGCATTCCACTGCCATTCGTCCTGACCATTATCAACGAGATCACCCATATTAACAAAAAACGCCGCATCCGCATTGTTTTCCCATGCTGTCTGAGCTGTTTTCGCCCAATCTTTATAATCTAATGACTGTGAATCACCAAAAATAAGTGCCTTAAATGATGTTGACTCCGGCTCCGTCTTGAATTCCATCCACGCAGATTGCCGTTTACCAACGGAAATACGATATTCATAATCAGTTCCAGCCATAAGATTGGTAACATGCGCCGTATAAAGTCCAAAGTGTTTGCCCCCATTATACGTAGGTAGCTCCACTGCCTCTGCGTTGACCTTCGTGATATTTTTCGACTGCTTAGGTCGTATCTCCAAATTTCCTGGCTCACCAAAATTTGACGTCTTCCATGAAATTGTGTGCTCATGCTTCATATCCGTTGTGACCACATGCATGATATGCCCCACATCAGTACCATAACCTATATGCACCGATTTCGACACAGATAAAAAACATATAGTAGCTATGACGCAAATAAGCGTAAAACCCAAGATATATTTCTTCATTTACATCACCTCGTTATTAACTATATTAATGTCTTTTATTATCCTCATTAGTGCCTCACTTTATCCCTTCCGCCATATGAATCATTTTCCCTGCCAATAAAAATAACACATATATTGGCTCGGGCGGACAAACCTCTTTTATGCATATATTCTATTACAGATACCTTAAAATCACCAGTGTAAGTCCCATTTTTATCACTACTTCCTTCTAATCCAGGATATAAATAGGCAGCAATCCACATTTGCATATGACCCTGAGCTATTTCAAAATGTCTCGCGGCTTTTTTTGTGAGTTACCTTTCTCAAGGACAAACTGTATTGCATCAAGTTTCGTTTCTAAGGAGTATTTGGATATATAAAAAATGCACCTCCAAATATTAGATTTGTCGGTCTAATATTTGGGGTGCAGTTCAATGTAATTCTAAGCGAACATAAAGCATACATATAAAATTTAGCATCAGATCCCATTGCGCCCAGACTGATTAGCGCAATTGTTTTGATCTGCTTCATAGTCCATACTCTTTTGCTAATTTTTCAAACAAAGGCAGAGCTCGCTGGACAGTTTCGGTTTGCACACAGTATGAAATTCGCATATGTCCTGGAGCGCCGAAATCCGCACCTGGCACGAGCAATAGATCATACTTTTTGGCGCGTTCACAGAATGCATAATCATTCGCTTCTAGCGTCTGCGGGAACAGATAGAATGCACCTTCCGGTTTTATACAGTTGTAACCCATAGAAGTCAAACCTTCAAACAAAAGTTTACGATTTTCTTCGTAAACAGAAAGATCGGCCGTATCCGCTGCACAACGAGCAATAACCTGCTGAAACAGCGCTGGTGCACAGACATAGCCCAGCACTCGTCCTGCACCGCACACAGCAGCATATACGTCTTCAAAATTTTCTACCGTGTTGGGCACCAGAACATAACCAATGCGTTCACCGGGAAGAGATAAAGACTTAGAATAAGAATAACAAACCAATGTATTCTTGTACTTCGGTGCAATAAAGGGAACCTCTATTCCATCATAAATAATTTCACGGTAAGGTTCATCAGAAATTAGATAAATCGGATGACCATATTCCTCTGCCTTTGTGTTGAGAAGTGCAGACAGTCGGCAGATGGTTTCATCCGAATAAACTACGCCGGATGGATTGTTAGGTGAATTAATCACAACCCCCTTCGTATGAGGACTTAACTTTCTCTCGAATTCTTCGAAGTTAATCTGAAAGTCCTGTACCTGCGCTGGGATCAATACACACTTTGCACCAGATCCGTGCTCGATAAACACCTGATACTCTGGAAAATAGGGGGCAAAAACAATGAACTCGTCCTCTGGCGAAGCTGTTAGTGCTTTAAAGCATATCGAAATAGATGCGGCGGCACCAACAGTGAGATACAGATTCTTTGCCGAATAATCGGTTCCAAAACGTGCATTTAAGGACTCCGCAATTGCTGTACGACTGTCTTCGGTACCCTGCGCCGAAGTATAGCCATGAACAGCTGCTGGGCTCTGGGTATTAATTATGTCACAAATTGCCTGCTGCACTGAATCTGGTGCAGGCACATTGGGATTGCCAATCGAAAAATCAAAGACATTTTCCCGACCAACAATCTTTGCACGCTGGTTACCGAATTCAAAGATTTCACGAATTGTCGAGCGCTTCTTTCCCAGCGCCAAAACATTTTGATTCAACATAAAGGGATACCTCCTGTAAATTTACCGATTCCCCAAATTTTAATATTATTTGACATTATTATTCGGCATTGCTCAACATTTCACCTCCGCAATTTAGTAAATTTGCACATTCCTAATAAATTTATGGGCAATATGACACTGTATCTCCCATAGTTCCCCGATTTTTAATCCGCTCTTACAAACTGTATTGATAATACCCTGCACATAGCTAACGTCTTAGCCTTAAAACTGTAAGGGCGTCGTCGCCCCCAACAGAAAAAAACGCTCAAACCTAAGTCTGAGCGAACATAAACATACATATTTTTTTCTATAAACCCACGAGCCCAGCTACATCAGCCTACTTCCGCTCTATCAACGCCACACACTTAACATGTACACTTAAAAACATATCAGATTTTCCACAAAAATTTTCAATTGAATTTATTAATTAAATTTGATTAAACTAATCATCATAATATGTAATATGGAGGTTAGGTCATGAATGTAGACTACATGCTTTATCAGATAAGGGCGGACATGTGGAATGTATTACTCGCCCAATGGAAAACTGACATAACCACCCCGAAGTATTGGGGCGTTGTAGCAACCATCATAATAGCTTATATTGTTTGGTATCGGCTTACGGATAAAACACGGCTGGCTTATCTATTATTTTACGGTTCTCTAGTCACTGTTATGACGAGCCTTGTTGACCTTTACGGAACGATAGCAGGACTATGGTATTACAAGGTTCGACTAGCACCATTCTTAACGAGTGTTTTCCTTCGGGACTGGACTTTAGTACCACTCACCTACATGCTTGTACAACAATATAGTCCTAACTGGCGACAGTTCTTCATCTGGAATGCTGTAGGAACATTCTTCCTCTCCGTGATCGTTGTACAAATACTTTCTGTACTAGACATCATACAATTAATGAAATGGACCTACTTAAATGGTTTTATCACTTCGTATCTGACGGCAACCCTCTCTCGCGCAGCTTTTCATTTGGTCATACAGGTTCAAAATGCAGCTCGCGAAGAAAAGCCTAGTCCTTTGGGAAGTACCTTGATGCATCCAGCGTTTAAGCCGTTAGACAAACAAGAAAACGACGATGAATAAATAGTGGACGGAGTAATATCGGATAGGTATGCTTAGAGCATGCCTATTTGCTTACTATGGTGAAAGATATCACGTAGCGAATACTTTCCTAGTAATCAACGTCACGCACTCCACATGTGTTTTGATAGACAGACGAAACTAAAACACGAGATAGAAGTTTCGTGTAATGGTTCGACCCCCTTTTAGAGGGGTTCGCGTTTGTTTAGGTGTTATACTTTCGCAAATTTCTTTTAGGTATTGAATTGAATACGGTATAATCTGCTGTATAATCCACCTGCTTTGATTAGTGTGTCATGATCCCCTTGCTCAACAATCTTGCCTTTCTCCATGACAATTATCAGATTGGCACGTTGCACAGTAGATAACCGATGAGCAATAACAAAAGATGTTCGTCCATTCATAAGTCTATCAAGTGCTTGCTGAACTAACAGCTCACTTTCAGTATCCAAAGCTGAAGTAGCTTCATCAAGAATAAGTATGCGTGGGTTCTTTAAAACCGCCCTGGCTATCGCAATACGCTGTCGTTGCCCACCAGATAGTTGTGTTCCTCGTTCCCCAATCGGAGTTTCATATTCATTAGGCATTTCCATAATAAAGTTGTGAGCATTTGCTACCTTTGCCGCAACAATAACATCTTCCTTTGAAGCCTCCAAATTTCCGTATAAAATATTTTGATAAATTGTTCCATTAAACAAGATCGTTTCCTGCGGTACAATACCAATTTGCTCACGAAGGGACTGTAATGTAACTGTATTGATATTGATGTTATCAATACTAATTGAACCGTCTATAGGGTCATAAAACCTAGGGATCAGATTTACTACCGTTGTTTTGCCTGCACCGCTAGGTCCCACTAAAGCAATTAGCTCTCCCGGTCTAGCTTTGAACGAGACGTTAGCTAAAACCGGCTTACCTTCTTCATACTCAAATGAAACATTGGTGAAGGTTAAGTATCCGTCTACAGATGGTAACTCCTTAGCACCCCTTACATCTTTAACTTCCGGCTCGATATCAATCACTTCAAATATTCGTTGCACCGCTGCTAATGCACGTTGGATATCTGCATATACATTGCTTAGGCGTTTGACAGGAGTGGGTAGGTTAATCACATATACGAGAAAGGATATAAGGGAACCAGAAGTTAAATTGCCGTTTATCACTTCGCGTCCGCCGAACCAAATGATAGCTGTAATTCCAATGGTTGAGAGTATGTTAATAATAGGTGTAATAGTAGCCATCACTTGAACAATCTTCATTTGCGCTTGAAAATTACGGTTATTTTCCTTATCAAATTGCTCTAATTCATAGTTCTCTCGGGAAAATGACTTAATAACCCTAATCGCTAAGATATTTTCCTGAAGGAATGCAGAAATGTCGGCAGTGCGTTCCTGTAAAGTCCGACTCTTTACTCGCATTCTATGGCCGGACACATTTAACGTATATAAGATAAGCGGGAAGCTAATAAACATTAACAAAGAAAGTTTCCAGTTAATATAGATTAACAATATGATAGACCCAATCAATGTTACTGAGTGACTAACGAAATCAATTACATTATTAACTAAAGTTGTTTGTAGCGCAGCTACGTCATTAGTAATGTAACTCATAATTGTGCCTATCGGACGTTTTTCAAAAAATAACATCGATAATCTTTGTAGGTGTTGATACAAAGCCCTGCGAATATCTATAACGATCTTTTGGCTAGAGTAAGCCATAAGGTATGTTTGGCCATACATAAAGATACCTTGGAGTACAATTAAGACAATAACACTGATTGCAATTAAGTTAAGCATATCAGTGTCTTTTGTCGCCAAGACATTATCAATAACATCTCCGATAATTTTTGGTAAATAGAGATTAACCGCTGAGGCTAAAATCGTGCAAACTAGGGCAACTACTATTGTCAAACTATATGGCTTTATGTAACAGAATAACCGAACATATATCCCCATGCTATCACCTTTCTTATTCATAAACGTTATCCTAAATTAAGATATAATCATAAAAAGTCGATTGAATTCAACAGTAAGCACAATGGCACCATGAAGGTCAGCCCGACGATTAACTTCACCAACTTACTTCCCCAAGTTTTTTCCTGCGACTTTAAGGATAATCTTTGCTCCTTTATCCCTGATGATTCACCTGCTAAAATCATTTTCTTACACATATCATATCGTCCTTTACATACTTAAAATTTTCTCTTTATAAATGCAAATTACTGGTGCGCTTTACTTTTACCTGAAAGACTCTGGGCACTCGTATTCATCTGATATTCAATTAGTTCCTTATATTTCTGTCCGATGTCCGAAGTTGGATTAACAAATACCTGTGAAGGCTTCCCTTCTTCTACGAATTTCCCCTTATCCATGAGCACAATTCTATCCGCAACCCGCAAAGCAAAAGATAGCTCATGAGTTACGACTATCATAGTGCTGGCTCGATACCGTGCCAGCTCTTCCATGACGACCAATACCTCTCGCACCAAGATGGGATCCAGGGATGCTGTTGGTTCATCCCACATCATCAACTCCGGCTCATAAGCCAATGCTCTGGCAATGCCCACACGCTGCTGTTGACCGCCAGACAATTGGGTTGGTTTATGATGTAAATGCCCTTCCATTCCAACCTTAGTTAGCGCATCGGTCGCCTTACCTTGCGCAGTATCACGATCCATTCCACTCATTACTAAGCCAAACATTACATTTTCCAAAGTAGTTAATCGACCAATCAAATTAAAATGCTGAAAAACAAATCCTATACGCTTGCGAATTTTTTGCAGCTCATCAGGTTCCAGCGTAAGGATATTTGTATCATGAAACAGAATCGTGCCTTGATCGGGTTCAATTAGACGATTAACCGTTCGAATTGTCGTGGACTTGCCGCAACCCGACGGCCCCATCAGGACAAGAATTTCTCCGATATTAACTGACAAGTTTAAACCATCTATCGCTTTTAAATTACCAAATCGTTTATGTAATTCTTGAATGACAAGCATGATAGCACCCGCTTATTTAAATTTCATTTTTCGTCGGTTTAGCTTCTGTAGCAAGCCCGGACGGGCATTAGGAATTACAATCTCACGCATAATCTCATCAAATGATAATCCCAACGCTTCGCCAGCACTAATCTCTTCACTCGCAACAGGGTTAATTTTTTCTGCATTATTTCCTATGAATAAACCCAAGGCAGCTCCCAAAATAGGTACTCCTATCCATGGCACATACGGAATACCGCCACCTGATAAAGCAAACATAACAGTAAGAAGCAATGCGCCAATCCCCATACCGTATAGGCATTCGGGAGCGGTGAAGACATTTTCAATCCCTCCCAATAGCCTTCTCCAGCCTTTGGCTGGCGGCTTTCGAATAACAGTACGCTGTCTCCTAACTACGGTCATGACAGCAGTGTGATCTAAGGTTAAGAACGCAACGGTTGCAATCAGCGAGACTAATCCAGCTAAGACAGCTTTTACCTGGGTCAAAATCATCATTACTTCGGCACGGGGATCTGGTTCTATGACTCCCAGGGCTGATGTATACAGTGATACGTTTGTATGCCCGACTACTTTATGGACCGTAGGCGTTGCCAGCTCCGTGGCAACATTGCTTTTTGTCAGAATTTGCAGATGCTGGCTGGGTATAACCTGTCCGGCAATGAACTGATCCATAAGCTTGACAGACCGGCTAATCTCTTCATCGCTTAAATTTGGCACGGCAGCCTCAAGGTACTGCAACTGTGCCGCCACCAGCGGTGTATTAAATTGTTGTAATTGCCCAAGACGTCCCCCAGTTGTATTGAGGGTCTGACGCGCCCCTTCTGTATCAAAATTGCGTAAGCTGGCAATTGTACTGCTACCGTTGTCCATGATACTGTCGATGGCAGCCCGAGCACGCCGAGCGTCAGCTGCGACACTGTCCAGCGTACGCAGCCGTGTTTGAAGATTAGTGAGATTTTGCTGCATAGCAGTCATTTCATTAATAGATGACGCAACATCGGAATTTATCAGACGAATCACTTGCAACGTATTCACAAGGCTACCCATCGCCTGGGCCGAGTTGCCTAGCTGCAGTTGTATCGCACTCGTGTCCAAACCAGCTAACCCGCTAGTAGCTGCTTGGAGAGTAGCTCCGGCATTACCTAAACTGGTTATCGTCTGTTCAACGGCTCCCAAACTGATGTTATAGTTATCAAGAGATTTATTGGCGATTCCGATCATGCTCTGTGCATCTTGAGCAAATCCAGGTATTTGAGTGACTAGCTTGGATGTCTCTCCTAACGCATTGCCAAGTTCACTCCGGGGATTATTAAAAGTTGCGGTTCCAATAGGTAAGGCAATAGTAGAGCTGCTAACTAAAAAACCCTGGCCTTCATGTAACTGCTTTGCATCGCCCTGAATGACCATGCCTTCGGCTGTACCATCGCCCTTTATAGCCGTTACTTTTACCAAAACATTAGCCGGGTCAACAGCTGTTCCCGTGGCAAAAATATTGGGTGATGCTCCTTGAAATGCAATTACATCACCTGGACGCAAGGTCGCACCTGCAGCCAAGCGAATGATAGTTTTTGTTGCGTAGGCGGTTAAAAACCTTCTGAGTTCAATCATAGTGCTGACAAAATAAGTCATGTCATTGCGCTTGGTATCAGCAGATACGCTTTCGGCAAAACCAACCGCCTTATCGGCCCGAAGCGCATCAGCAAGCTGTTCGCCTAAGCGAATCGGATTTTCGGGTTCACTGCCAACAGGAAAGGCTATATCGATTAATTGATATTGACCTAAAAGGCGTTCTATGTCAGCATTCACCGTTGAAGCTTTTTCCAATGATTGTACCAGGACCGTAACTGATCCCCCGTCTCGAAAAGCAAACAGCACTCCATTGATTTGCATCACCTGATCAATGACTAAATCTTTGGCTCCATCGGGTACCGCTTTTAATGTTATCCGTGGTTCAGTCATAATGCTGATGCCTGACCGACCTGGAACACTGCCAAATATTTGATCAACCGTCTCATAGGTCTGCTTTGTTTTGTATTCGATAGGTATGCCAACTAAAAAACTTGTCAGCCCCGTTAATGTTGGGCCTTCTTTTAGACTGGCACCGGGAAACACTTGATTTATAACATTTTCAATCTGCGCCCGTCCGTCTTCTTTTACTTCCTCTCGTACATTAATCAGTAAATCAAATTCCCCATATTCACCCACTAGTGAAGTTATGGTTTCCGAAAAGTAGGTATTCGCCGTCATGGCCAATGCTCCGGCCATCGCACCCCCAATAGCAATGCTGACTATCAGGAGTATTACCACATCACGGTTAAAAGAGTTGCGAAAAAAGGTACGAGCTATCTGTTTTTGCAATAATGTCAAAGCCTTCGGCATAAATCCTAATCCTCCCAAAACAAATAAACGGTACTGCAATTACTTATAAGTATCTGCAGTACCGTTTATTTTACTCACCCGATTAACTTAAGTTTCCAGAATATAAGCCTGTTGCATAGTCCCTCATGCTTCTCCTGTTAAGAATTATAAAATAAGGGATTTCAAGAAATTAAAGTTGACCATGCCCCACACTCTGGGCAAACATATACAGCAAAATCAATCTGTTCTAATTCTGGAGAATCTTCTAACTCTTCATCATCTTCAACATTTATAAGGCATTTATTTAAGATGTCGTAATACATAAAATCATTACGCCAAACTAACCGATCATTCTTACCGCAAACGCAAACTTCATCGCAGGCGCCAACTCTATAAAAATCTTTAAGAGTGATATTATTACTGGCAAAGAATTTTACAATAACCTCATCATCATAACTTTTCCCTATGTGGTGGAGAAATTTACTTACTGGCAGAAAATCAATTGTTGATTTTTTATTAATAGGTTCAGTTTTATTAGCGTTCATGTGCTTGTTAATTTGTTCAAATTTTTTCATGTTGACTCACATCCCTTACTATTTGATTGTTTAATTTTACGCTCTACAAACCTTACAAGGCACGGGTTTTGCATATTATGCATAACTTTGCAGAATTATATAGGGTGATATATGTAACGGCGAAGTTTGGTTAACTACTTGGACAGAAGTTCCACTCACTGATCCACAACTCTGCAAATCCGCCACAATTTCCCCTAGAATTTTCAACTCGATACACTGTTTTGCCAATAAAATAACCTGTAAGAGATCTCTCCCACAGGTTATCCCAGAACGATCTTTATTATTTGCACTAATTATTCATTAGCCAATCATACACTATATGGCTGTTGAGCTATCATCACTAGTGTCTTAGTCTTCTAGCTAAGACAGATGTGTACCACCAGATAGTTCTGTTTAATCGTGCGAATTAAAATCATATAACAGGCTGTGCCGAGGGAAATGCTTAAGAAGGTGTTTCCCTTCCAAACAAATCGGATGGTATCAGCATAACCATACCCGGGGGCATAATCTTTTTTATTTGTGGCCTCTTGCCCATGAAGAAACAGGCACATTCTTTCTCAACTTGGCCAAAACAGGCAACACGATAACTGCCGCCACGCCGATCTGAACAAGATTACCGGGAATCGATGCCATCGGTGCCAGCCAATTGCCGTAAATAATTCCTTCGGCGCCATAATAACCAACCACCTTAATGAGACAAGCCGCCGCCAAGGCCAGGACATAAGCCGGCAGGGTCCGGTGCTTTTCGCAGATAGCGCCGATCGTATACCCCATGAGACCGACAATGACCAGCGTAAAGGGAGCCCATAAAAACCAGCCGCCCACCACATCAAAAAGAGCCATGCCGATTCCTCCCGCCAAAGCGCCAAACCGGCGTCCATAAAGAATGGCGATAATAAAAAGGGGCACATTCCCCAAATGAACTAAACCGCCATTGGAGGCAATGGGAAGACGAATATTTACAAATACGGTGCAAACAAAAACGAGGGCAATGCCCAATGCTGCATAGACCAGTTGTTTAGTTTGATTGAAAGATTGTTGTTTCATACTAGTTCTCCTACCTTTTCTAACTTCTAATTTTTTTTGCTATTTTAGCATAAATCTTGGTGCATATTTGATGCAATCTCCAGAGCTGCAATCCTACAGGTTGATACCCACGGTAGTGGTATGGTTAATGGATTATTGATATTACAATCTGCCAACACTTGACTCACAGTGGCAATAATGCCTACTCTAGTCAATACCAATCACTGTAATGACAATTTTGATTCGAAATCACAATCTACCATTTTTAGATAACCTCTTTAAACTGTACCTACTAAAATTACGCTTTCTGTATATTTCAAAAGCACCAAATTTATTGTATAATATAATTGCGATTTTTGAAACCCCTAAGTTACATAATGATCTCTTTCTCGCTATCTAAACGTAATAAAAAAAAATACTGGAGGATGATTTTAATATGAAACAAAAACTTGCAAGAGTTGTGGCAATCCACGATATGTCCGGGTATGGTAAATGCTCACTTACAGTGGCCATTCCAGTAATATCGGCGGCTGGAATCGAGGTTTGCCCTCTTCCCACTGCAGTGTTATCTACGAATACTCTTTTGCCTGGGTTCAAATTCTTTGACTTTACTCCGCAAATGGATGAAATTGTAAATCACTGGAAAGAAATTGGTTTTAAGACTGATTGTGCTTATAGTGGATTCTTGGGTTCGGCAGAGCAAATCCAAATCGTTAAAAACTTTATGCTGGATTTCAACTGCTCATTAAAAATAGTCGACCCTGTAATGGGCGATAATGGCGTAATTATTAAAACTTATACACCAGCAATGTGCAATACGATGCGGGATCTTGCTTCAATTGCTGATATCGTTACTCCAAACCTTACTGAAGCTTATATCCTTACAGGCAGGGATTATGTAGACGGAGAAGTTGATAGTGACACCTCTCGCAAACTCTGCGCTGAAATCATTGAAATGGGCGCTAAAAAGGTGGTATTAACAGGTGTCGTTCGAGGAAACTCCTTGTATAACTGCGCAATGAGCGAAGATCATTCCTACTTTGAAGTAGCAGTTGATCTACTCCCATACCACATGCATGGTACAGGGGATCTTTTCACCAGCGTACTTACAGCTGGTGTTGTCAGTGGTTACACTCTAAAAGAAAGCGTAGAAAGTGCAGCACATTTTGTACGGGATGCAATGATTGTCAGCAATGACATAGAAGATGCTTTTGAACGCGGAGTCGCATTTGAACCTATTGTCTACAAATTACGCGGCGGTCTTTACAATAAAAATTTAGCTTAAAAATAGACTTTTCAAAAGCGAAGGGATTATGCAAAACTCGTCTTCGTGTATCTTCATAAGTTTATAACTGATACTAAGGTCTGTAACGTTTTTTAACGTTGCAGTTTTTTTTGCTGCAACATATATATTGGGGAGGAAGATAGAGAGAATTTGTACGTACTTTTATACGAATTTCCTACCTTCCGCGACACCCCTAAAGAAAAATGCCTAAACCGAAGTCTAGGCAAACATAAAACACACATATTAAAAATTCCTTTGAAATCAGCCTATTTCCGCTCTATCAACGCAACTGACTCAACATGTGTTGTGATGGGGAGTTGATACCATTACACGGATAGTTTATAATTTCGACACCCCTATTTTCAGTTTCATTTTGAGGGTTTGGCAGCTTTAAAACTACCGTGAAAACAATTTGCGGAATTGAAGCCATAGATATGATTAGAAAGGGGCAGGTTGAAGAAATTCAATCTGCCCTCTCTGAGGTTGAGGTCTTACATAAAATTATGGGTATTTCAGCTTAATATTCTAGTGAAGATAGGTTCTCTTTGACTTTGTACAATTTTCGCACGGAATCAATTATTACACTAGTGAAGTACTGGAGTACCAGGAATAGACACAGGCACTTGATGCATCATATTGTTTCCATAGCCTTTTGCATTCCAGGGAGAAATTCTAGGTTGCTGATTCCCTTCAGAATCTTCCGCTTTAGCCATGATCGAATAATGACCCGGGGAGTTTACCGTCCAAGTATATTCCCAAAAAGTCCATGTATACTGTTGATGTTCAGGGCTTGTTAGCATCGCATCTGCCCAATTTGTTCCATCGTCAGTACTCACACTTACTTTCGTGATTCTCCCTTTTCCGGTCCAGGCCAATCCTTTGATATTGTAGACTCCTGGTTTTAGGACTTCGCCCTTTGATGGCCATGTGATTACAGAGTTAACTTTCATCTCTGTGACAGGAGAGGCATTTTGATAATCATCTTCCCGTTCAAGATAAACATAATCAACTGCCTGGAATGGCCCTTTAAAAAGTTCGAGAGATGCCGAAATACTGGTCAGCCATTTAACATTTGCCATAGCATACCATCCCGGTACGACCAGTCGGACTGGTGCGCCGTGTTTAAAGGGAAGTGGCTGATCATTCATCTGCAATGCTAGAATGCACTCGGATAGTAAGTCTTTCTTAAATGGCAGACTCCTCTGGTAATTAAAATCTCCTGACATGTCCGGCCGCTGACCGGAATCAGCTCCAGTAAAGACAAGATCCTTTACTCCCTCGTTTATTCCAGCCTGATCCAAGAGATAGCTTAAAGGAACTCCAGTCCATTTGGCGTTGCCAACGGCCCCTATACCATATTGCTCTCCTGAAACTGGAGGTTGCAAAAAAGAACGTTTGTTTCCAGCACACTCAAAAGTAATATGCTTAGAAACTTGAGGCATCTTTTTCAACTGTTCATAGTTTAAAGTTAGTTGATGATTCACTTGACCACCTAAGGTTAAAAACCAAGTTGATAAATCTATGCTTGGATATGAAAAGTGATTACGGATATAAAATAGTTCGTTAGGCACAACCCAAGTATTCAATACGCTTAATGGCGTCTCCATATTCTCCGGCTGTAATTTAGCTAAAATCAAGCCCGGGGTTCCTTCTGCTGAGTTTATAGGGGATAATATTTCCATTATTATCACATCCTAATTTTCCCCTTAGTATATCCTACCTAGAGCCATCATATGTAGACATGCTTATTATTCAAGGTGGTATATAGCACCAATTTACACAACGTAACCTTGGGAAACATGGCACCAGTGACATGTAATGGATTGCCTTAAAACCGGCGATCAATCAGATGTGAATTGTATACACAAACTTTCAAATTTTACAAGGTGTCGTTTACCCTATCCTCCAATACTTTTATGCCAAACTCCTTCTATTTTCGTATAAAAGTTTATTTTCGTGTAACTGTACAACACTCCCTAAAAAAAATCGCCTAAATATAAGTTCTAGGCGAATATAAAGTACATATATAAAATTACCTTAAACCCACGAACCCTTTGAAATCAGCCGTCTTTCTGCTTTTCTAAATAAGATCATGGTTATCGTAGCTTGATCTTCTGTGAAAGGAAGCATCTTTGACTTTGTAAAAATTTCGCATCAGAACCAATTTCCTAGACCTTTAGACTAAACTTTGTCCGCCAACACATCTATCACTATCAAATCTTCATTCCTAATGAAAAGGCATCCGGTATTTAAAGCGTGCATTATATCTAATCCAGAGACCCATATTTATCTGTATCATATTTTAATAGCAGTTGGGTTAAATGTTCGAGATGGCCCTTTTCTTCAGTCGCTATCGTATAGAATACACGGCGGATATCGTCACAAGGAATGTCTGCAAATTCTTGTTCATAGAGAATGACGGCTTCCAGTTCGCCCTTTATGTCTTGTCTTAAATTATTGAGGATAATCTGTGTATCATAGCTGGGTTTATATGTCTGCATAGGGGTTTTAGGCCCATATTTCAAGCATTTGTCTTCCTGATATTTCTCATATTGATTAGGGTCATACGCGCGAAGCAGCGTAAGAAACATACCATAGTGTTTTTTTTCATCTCCCATGATACTTTTCCACGCGGCATTGATTTCTTCCATATTTGAATTGGCGATATGCTCGGCATAACCATTGATAGCGATAATTTCGGCAATCATTGCTTCCCGAATTTTATTGGTGAAATAATAGGTTATTCCCTGAGGTTGACCATTTCTAGTTGTATAGCTCATGAGGAGTCTCCTTTCCTCGCATAGTTTTATACGCAATAGTATCCGTCATGAATCGCCTCTGAAGATGCGATTTGAAGTAACAGTAACGGATTAGGCCCCCCTTTGCGTGCATCACCTGACCAGTCACAAAAACCGATTCATCGGATGCCAGGTACACAAACGCAGGAGCAATTTCGAAAGATTAACAGGGCACCGCTCCAGAGGAGTAGCCGTCCTGAAAACGGCCGCCTCGGAAGATATGTGCTCACCGTCAAGGGAGTCCACGCCGCCCCTAGAGCTACTGAGTTGACGCGAATGTCCTGGTCAACAAGCGACTCTATTTTGCGAGTAAAGCTGACGCTGGTTCCCTTGGAAGCAATAAAGTCAATAACCTTCGTTTCCCCTTTTGCAAGCCTCTCCAATTAATTCTATTGAGTTATTACATAATATTCCGACACGGCATTCCATGCTACTATTCACAGGGGTGTCGTTTTCCCCAAATTCACGATACTTTTTTTGCAAATATCCCCCTAATTTCGTGTATTTATATATTTTCGTGTAACAGTACGACACCCCCTAAAAAAATATCGCCTAGATCGAAATCTAAGCGAACATAAAACACATCTATGAAATTACCCATAACCCCACGCCCCCTTTGAAATCAGCCTACTCCCGCTCTATCAATGCAACTGACTCCACATGATAAGTATGCGAAAACATATCAACTGGCTGAATTTCTTTTGTTTTATACCCGTATTCTTCTAGGATAGCCAAGTCCCTTGCTAGGGAGGAAGGATTACAAGATACATAGACGATACGCTCAGGATTCACAGATGCGAAGGTTTCTAATACATTCTTATCACAACCCGCCCGTGGTGGATCGACAACAATGGTATGAGGACGAATCCCGTCCTTAGACATTTGTGGCATTACGTCAACCATATCCCCTGTAATAAATTCTACATTATCTACCTGATTGATCTCTGCATTATGACGTGCATCACGAATCGCTGGTTCCACGATTTCAATACCATACACTTTTTTCGCATGTTTCGCTAAAAATAAGGTGATGGTACCAGTGCCACAATATGCATCAATAACCGTTTCATGTCCAGACAATCCAGCATATTCTACGGCTTTATTATATAACACTTCTGCTTGCTTCGTGTTGACCTGGAAGAAGGATCGAGGTGAAATGTGAAAAATGAATTCGCCGAGTCTATCCGTTATCGAATTTTCTCCCCATAATGTTTTTGTACGATTACCTAGAATCACATTCGTCCGATTGGTGTTTATATTTTGTACAATGCTTACTAGATTAGGGATTCTTTGGCGTAATGCTGCGATAATCTTCTCTTGGTGCGGCAATTCATAGGTTGCCGTTACCAACACTACCATTACTTCATCAGTAGCTGTTCCCACCCGCCCTAATACATGACGCATAATTCCGCGCCCTGTACGCTCATCATACGTACTAATTCCTAGTTCTGTTATGATTTGCTGCACAGTCTGGGCAACAAGATTATTAGCCTCATGCTGAATAAAGCAATGCTCTGTATTAATAATATTATGAGTTCCTTGAGCAAAACAGCCTACGGCAATTTTCCCCTGAACCGTACCAATAGGAAATTGCATCTTATTACGATAATACCAAGAATCTTCTGCACCGATGGTAGGATGAATTACCACCTCTGCCAGTTTCCCAATACGAGTAACAGCATCTACTACAGTTTGTCGTTTTAAAGCAAGCTGTTCTTTATAATCAACATGCTGTAATTGGCAACCGCCACATTGATAATAAATAGGGCATTTAGGTTGACACCGCATGGTTGCCGCTTTTACTACCCTTTTTAATTTACCTTTGGCATAGCTCTTTTTCACTTCTGTAATTACAACTTCTACTGTTTCGCCTGGTAAACCATAGGGTACAAAGACAGTAAAACCTTCATATTTTCCTACACCTTCACCACTATGGCCTAAACTAACAATATCAAATGTATATGTATTATTTCTTGTTACAGGTTGTATTTGTTTTTCCACTTATTATCACCTTTCTACTTATAACTTTACAAAACAGATGCCCTTCATCATAGAAACAAAGGGTGCCAACTAAGGCACCCTTCTATTTATAGCAGGGATTATTGAGCTTTGCTTTCTTCCGCCGCTTTACTTAATTTAATAAGGCGATCAGTATATTCTTTCAATTGCTGGTTGACTAAGTAATGTATACTACCAGAAGGATAGGTGCTGTCCTCTTGGATCTCACCTGCTGGTACGTCTGTCAAAATTTCTATCCCTTGATCAATTGTCTTGACCGCATAGATATGAAACTTTCCTTGACTTACCGCTTCAATTACTTCATCATTTAAAGCCAATTCATCCACATTCTGATGAGGAATCATAACACCTTGTTCACCAGTTAAGCCTTTAATCTTACATACACTAAAAAATCCTTCGATTTTTTCTGTAACGCCGCCAATAGGCTGCACTTCCCCTTTTTGATTCACAGATCCAGTAATCGCAATCGATTGCTTTATAGGAACACCCGATAAGCTTGATAGTAGCGCATATAATTCAGTACTAGAAGCACTATCCCCATCTACGCCGCCATACAATTGTTCAAATGTTAAGCTTGCTGTAAGAGCTAAAGGATACTCCTGAGCATATTTTTGCCCGATATAACCACTTAAAATTAATACACCTTTGCTATGGCTTGTACCGCTCATTTTGGTTTCCCGCTCGATATTCACAATACCACCTTTACCCATATAGGTATTGGCGGTGATCCGCGAAGGTTTACCAAACATATACTCTCCAACAGACATAACAGCCAAACCGTTCACTTGACCAACCTTTCTGTCTTTTGTGTCAATCATGAGTTTACCATCAGCAATCATTTCCTGCAAGTGTTCTTCATATTTATTTGACCGATATCTTTTTTCTTCGATGGCTTGTTTCACATGTTTCCCTGATACAATATCACTCTTATCCATAGTAGCCCAAATATCAGCTTCACATAAAATTTTGACGACTTCACTAAAGCGAGTCGTTAATTTTTTTTGACTTCCAGCCAAGCGACATGAATACTCTACCATTCTAGCCACGGCAGAGCGGTCAAAATGTTTTAACTCTTTTGTTTCAATGGCTGAGCTGATAAAACCTGCCATTTTTTGAACATTATCTTCGTTGCTATCCATTTGCGTATCAAAATCAGCGTGAATTTTAAATAGTTTACCAAAATCTTCATCATAGTTATACATTAGATAGTACAAGTATGGATTACCAATCAAAATTACTTTTACATCGATAGGTACAGCTTGTGGTTTAAGAGTAGCCATAGCTACCATACCATATTGTTCGCTAAGATTTTCTAC
Organism: Pelosinus sp. UFO1; assembly: GCF_000725345.1. Lineage (NCBI taxonomy): Bacteria > Bacillati > Bacillota > Negativicutes > Selenomonadales > Sporomusaceae > Pelosinus > Pelosinus sp. UFO1. Next base: position 1,611,214 of record NZ_CP008852.1, on the reverse strand, counting down.
ATATAACTTTTGCGTTTTTATAATCCGCTTTAAAGCTTCCCATGCCCCCATGTTGGTTAACACATCTCGGGCATTCAAAATAAGATAGCCACCATTGGCTTTATGCAGTGCCCCCGCTTTGATCATTGTATAATCAGTACTTACCATCCCCATACGAGTTTCGTACTCCACTCGGCCTACTAAGTTATAATAGGTTGGATTTGATTCTACAATAACAGGAGCACCTGTAAGCTCTCGATTATCCACTAATAAATTGACCTTATATTTATCCTTAATAGAATCTTGGGTATTCTTTTTGAGAAAAGCAAAAGGATTGCTTTGGTCATCTTCTCCCGTATTGGCTTTAAAATCACTAATATTTTTTACAACATCGGCTTTGATCGCTTCTAAATATTCGACAACTGCACTATGTTCTTGGTATTTTTGCCGAACTTCATCAATCATGTTACCAGCAGCATACAGACCTACTTTTCCATCCAGTTTGCGGATTTCCTCGCGCATTTCCCGTTCTAAGTCTTGCATACGCCGAATTACTTCCATAGCTTTTTCATGAACAGAGAGTAGTTTTTTTTCTGTAGCTTCTCTTTCCTCTTTTTCTAGCGACTGAAATTCTTCAGGGGAAAGGGTTTTGCCATCCTTCATTGGCATGCCAACAAAACCTGTCGTTGACCACTGAGGCAAGATACCGTATTCACTAGCTTTTTGATTAAAGGAATCGATGATAACAGTACGTCTTTCTTGAAATGATTTGATTGTTTCATTTTTTGCACTTTCATAATCATCACTACTAAAAACTTTTCCTACTTCTGTTTTAATATCTTCAATTAGACCTTCTATATCCTTACAAAAGACATGTCCCAAACCTGGTGGCAATAATAAGGCAATTGGTTGGCTACTGTTCTTAAAATTATTTACATAGCACCAATCACCTGGAGTCTGTTGTTCTTGAGCAACTTTAGCCACAGCCGATTTCGCATAAGTGATTTTTCCAGTGCCCACCAATCCAGAGATAAATATATTGTATCCTTGGTTTTTAGCAAACAAACCAAATTCAACAGCCTTAACTGCACGTTTTTGACCAATCATTACATCAAGAGGAGATATACTGGCTGTAGTTTCAAAATTAAATAAAGTTTCATCACAGGTAAAACGGAGCTTATCTACTGGCAGTTCAGGATATTTGGTCATCGTACCGCTCCCCTTTTTCACATTTTAATAGTTATCACTTCGACTTGTTTGGTTAAAACCCCTTTTACCTTTACCAAGTTCTTCTATCGGCGATTATGCATAATCATCCCAAGCTATAGAAGTTTCTCCGCAGCGAACACACACGTCAAAAAATTCTTGCGGATTCTGACTTACTGCATTGATAATGGCTTTTGTAGCACCTGAACTATGCATAAATATCAGTTCCTTTTCTTGATTAAATTCTCCTATAATTCCTGAAATCGGGCCATTGGCACAGGTAGCTGACGGCGGGATCTTACTTGCACCAAAACTTTTCATATTACCACAAAATTGACACTTCGGCATACCTTTCATCTCCCTTTTATATAAATGATATACCCCAAAACAACAGTAAAATTTTTGATGTATTAATTACAGAATGAGCAATGATTGCGCTAATCAGTGATCCTGTCCAGTAATAAACAAATGATAAACCGACTCCCACAACAATCATTTCACCCAGCCAATAGAGATTAAAGTGCATGAGCGCAAATATTAAGGAACTAGCTATGGCTCCACCCCAAAAACCCCAACGTTCTTTCATAGGTAAAAAGGTAAATAATCGATACAGTATTTCTTCCGTTAAAGGCGCCAAAACACCCGCTAGGAATAACGGTATCGCTAAATCTCGCCAGGAAGCAGCGTTTTCTACTTGTACCAGTAATGGATGCGGACTAGGTGTTACAAAAAGAACAGTTGTATATAGTTTCTCACTAAAAACACTTACTCCTAACAATAAAAAACCAACCAATAGACCTTGTACTACATTTGCTGTAATATTTTCCAATGAAAATCCTAAACTACGGAAATTCCCATTACAACTGCGTACCGTCAAATAAACTAGTATTAATACTACTACCCGGTCTGTTATTTCCACTACAAAAGGCGTAACCACAAAAATTAGAGGGTAAAGTACTCTTACTAATAGCAAACCTACTAACAATCGTAATATATGAATTGACAAAACTGCCTTAAGATTCCAAGGAACTTTATCATATATCATATTTTTACCTCTTTTATAGACAAGACATATTAATACCATTATGCACGTCCAACTTATCTTTCATCCTTGGAAATTTTTAAACAAAAAATAGCTTCCATGTCTTGTTGACACGAAAGCTACTTTCTCTCTTATTTTATAATCTTTCCCGTAATAAGCTATTTACCATATCTGGATTAGCTCGACCTTTAGTTTGTTTCATAATTTGTCCGACTAAGAACCCGATGGCTTTATCCTTACCTGCTTTAAAGTCGGCTACAGACTGAGGATTCGCAGCAATTACACCATCAACGATGGCAACAATTTCGCTAGTATCTGAAATCTGTACCAAACCTTTTTCCTTGACAATAACTTCTGGAGCTTTACGACTGGCCCACATTTCTTCAAATACAGCTTTTGCTATTTTATTAGAAATAGTGCCTTTCTCGATTAAAGCCAGTAATTCTGTCAATTGTTCTGGGGAAACAGGACATTCTAAAATGCTAATGCCTTCATTATTTAGATGTTTTGATACTTCACCCATCAACCAATTGGCTACTGTTTTTGCATCTCCATTAGCCTGTACGCTTTGATCAAAATAATCAGCCATAGACTTACTCGCGGTAATAACGTTGGCATCATACTCTGATAAACCATAGGCATCCATGAGACGTTGCTTGCGCGCATCTGGCAATTCAGGTAGATTTGTGCGAATTTCTTCCACTCTTGCAGGATCTACTACGATAGGTACTAGATCTGGCTCTGGCAAGTAACGATAATCATGAGCTTGTTCTTTACTTCGCATAGAAGCTGTCATTCCCTTGTTCTCATCCCAAGTACGTGTCTCTTGAATCACTTTTCCACCATCATCAAGAAGATCTTCTTGACGAGCAATTTCATATTCTAAGCCCCGTTGCACCGATCGGAAAGAATTTAGATTCTTGATTTCCGCCTTGGTGCCAAGAGTGGTTTGTCCTCTTGGACGAAGTGATATATTAGCATCACAGCGTAAACTGCCTTCTTCCATTTTGCAATCAGACACATCTAAGTATTCTAATATAGCCTTTACCTTTTCTAAATAGGCTTTGGCCTCTTCCGCAGAACGAAGATCCGGTTCCGAAACAATCTCAAGTAAAGGTACACCTGTACGATTATAATCTACCAAAGCATAGTCAGAAGTATTAATAGTAGCACCAGAATGTACTAACTTTCCAGCATCTTCTTCCATATGAATACGGGTAATGCCAATACGTTTGGTTTCTCCATTGACTTCAATATCCAAATGGCCATTTACTGCAATGGGTAAATCATACTGTGAAGTCTGGAAGTTTTTCGGCAAGTCAGGATAATAGTAGTTTTTACGATCGAACTTACTGAAAGGTAAAATTTCACAGTTCAATGCCAAGCCTGCTCGAATGGCAAATTCTACTACTTTTTCGTTAATAACTGGCAATACCCCAGGTAATCCTAAACATACTGGACAAACATTGGTATTTTGGTCAGAACCAAATTTTGTACTACACCCGCAGAAAATTTTTGAATTTGTCTTTAACTCTGTATGAATTTCTAAACCGATTACTACTTCATAATCCATCTATTTAACCTCCCCTAGGGTTGCAAAGCCCTTGTGGTAGTCGTTATTTTGTTCAAAAGTATAAGCCGCACGGAGTAATGTTTCTTCACCAAGTGGTTTACCAATAATCTGCATACCAATAGGCATGCCGCCAGCAAAGCCACAAGGGATTGAAATCGCCGGTACTCCTGACAGGTTAACAGGAATGGTGCAAACATCCTGCAAATACATAGCTAGAGGGTCATTTGCCTTTTCGCCTAATTTAAAGGCCGTTGTTGGCGCTGTTGGGGTAATTAAAACATCGACCTGTTCAAAGGCCTTATCAAAGTCCTGTTTTACTAAGGTACGAACTTTCAATGCTTTTAAATAATAGGCATCATAATAGCCGGAACTTAAGGCGTAGGTACCCAGCATGATGCGGCGTTTTACTTCTGCACCAAAAGCCTCACTACGAGTTTTCTTATACATTTCAACAATATCATTACCTTCTACTCGATGTCCAAAACTTACGCCGTCATAACGAGCTAAGTTAGAACTAGCTTCTGCTGGAGCAATCATATAGTAGGCTGATAACGCATATTCTGTATGCGGCATTGAAATCTCTTTGTATTCCGCCCCTAAGGCAACTAATTGTTCAATGGCTTTATTAATCGCTCTTTCTACTTCCGCATCCATTCCTGAGACAAAATATTCTTTTGGCAGGCCGATTTTTAACCCCTTAATATTGTTCACTAAGGATTTCGTATAGTCGGGCACTCCTGCATTAATAGAAGTAGAATCTTTTGCATCATAACCAGCAATCACGTTCATTACATGAGCGCTATCAGTAACATCACGAGTAATCGGTCCAATTTGATCAAGAGAGGAAGCATAGGCAACCAAACCATAACGGGACACGCGACCATAAGTAGGTTTAAGACCAACTACGCCACAATATGCAGCTGGCTGACGAATGGATCCCCCCGTATCAGAACCTAACGCCCAAACGGCTTGTCCTGCAGCAACAGCCGCTGCCGATCCACCACTTGATCCGCCCGGTACAGTACTTAAATCCCAAGGATTATGGGTAGGAAAAAAACCTGAGTTTTCTGTAGACCCGCCCATGGCAAATTCATCCATATTGGCTTTACCGACAACCACAGCATCCTCTGCTGCTAGTTTTTCGGTAACTGTTGCATTATAGGGAGGTACAAATGTCGCTAAAATTTTAGAGGCACAGGTGGTTTTTGTACCTTTTGTGCAAATATTATCTTTCAGTGCGCCGGGAATACCAGCTAACACAGAAATTTTCTCACCACGACCAATTTTATCATCAACTGCCTGAGCCTGGGCTAAGGCGTTCTCACGAGTTTGGGTAATAAAAGCCTGAACATCTTTTTCCACAGCATCAATCCGGCCTAGTACAGCTTTTGTCAATTCTACAGCTGAGATTTCTTTGGTTACTAGTTTCGTATGTAATTCACCAGCTGTATGTTTAAATAACTCCATGCTTATCCTCCTCTTATCCTTCCATAACCTTAGGTACTTTAAAATAACCATCTTCTTGCTCAGGAGCATTCGACAAGGCTAATTCCCTAGGTAATGAGGGTTTTGCTTCATCTGCCCGCATCACATTTTTTAAAGGCAATACGTGAGCCGTAGGTTGTACATTATCAACATTCAACTTATTTAAAACGTCAGCATATTCCAAAATAGCGTCCATTTGTCCAGTAAATGTTTCAAGTTCACTTTCGGAAAATTCCAATCGCGACAATAACGCGACATTTGCTACATCTTTACATGTAATCTTCACAATTTCACCATCCAAACTTAATATTGATCAGGAAATTTCATAATAAATTATATTATATCATGTTTGCCCAAAATTCAAAAATAAAAGTTCTATTTTGGTAAAATAGGTACAAACTTCCCGTAATCTTGACTAACTATTTACTCTAAGGTGTATAATGTATTTGCCTATAAAAAAATTTGATTGTAAAGAATGTAAATAATAGTTAAAATTTAGGAATAGGAAAATAAATTTTGCACTTATTGTGCCGCTAAAATAAGAGGAGGCTATTATGGAAAAATCGAAAGTTTATTTTACCAATCTGCGGGCAACAGCCAATATGAATTTACTGCAAAAATTAGAAAAACTGGTTAGAAAAGCTGGAATCGAACAAATTGACTTTACGGGTAAATATACTGCAATTAAAATACATTTTGGTGAGCCAGGCAATCTTGCTTACCTTAGACCTAATTATTCAAAAGTGATTGCCGATATAGTAAAAAGTTTGGGCGGAAAAGTATTCCTTACCGATTGCAATACTCTCTATGTAGGTAGACGCAAAGATGCTCTTGAGCATATGGATGCTGCCTATGAAAACGGCTATAATCCTTTTACTACAGGCTGTCAAATTATTATTGGCGATGGTTTAAAAGGAACTGATGAGGCTTATGTTCCCGTGCCAGGTGGCGAATATGTGAAAGAGGCCAAGATTGGGCAGGCCATTATGGACGCGGATATTATAATCAGCCTGACACACTTTAAAGGTCATGAGCTTACCGGCTTCGGCGGTGCACTCAAAAACATTGGAATGGGCTGCGGATCAAGAGCAGGAAAAATGGAAATGCATAGCGATGGTAAACCGCGTATAAATAAAGCCTGCGTTGGCTGTGGGGCCTGTGCCAAAATTTGTGCTCACAGCGCCATAACCATAACCGATAAAAAGGCTAAGATTGACTATGCTAAATGTGTTGGCTGTGGCAGATGTATCGGTACTTGTCATTTTAATGCAATTGGCGCTGCCTGGGATGAATCAAACGATGTCCTCAACAAGAAAATTGCCGAATATTCTTTGGCTGTATTAAAAGATAGACCCCATTTCCATATTAGCTTAGTCATCGATGTAGCCCCCTTCTGTGATTGTCATGCAGAAAATGATCTGCCAATTATTCCTGACATTGGTATGTTTGCCTCCTTCGACCCAGTTGCACTTGATGTAGCTTGTGCTGATATGGCCAACCAAGCTCCTATTATTTCTGGAAGCTATCTAGCAGAGCAGGTTAAAAAACAAGCCTCCAAAGACGAGCAGGATCACTTCGTGGCAACTCATCCTGAGACAAATTGGATGAGCTGCGTTGATCATGCTGAAAAAATTGGAATTGGTACAAAATCCTACGAGCTTATTGAAATCTAACCTCCTCGATTATTACAATGATTTCTCGGTTTATTAATAGTAATAAAGTATTGAAATACAAGTAGAGCTAGGAAACATGTTCCTAGCTCTACTTGTATTTCAATGTGCCTATGCTTTAAAGTTAGTTCTCTATAATGAACTTATTTATTGCATTGGCTACTCCTTCATTGTCATTTGAATCCGTGACGTAATCGGCTTTTTGCTTTACTGCGTCCTCGGCATTCCCCATCGCAATGCCAAGGCCTGCATATTCGATCATTGATACATCATTTTGACTATCGCCTATTGTCATTATCTCTTCACGCTTTACACCATACAGTAAAGCGAGTCTCTCAACAGCTTTTCCTTTGGAAACGCCTTTACGGGTAATCTCAATGTTATATTTGGAAGAATCCATAATTTCCAGCTCGTCTATTTTCTTTAGCTCATTCCGTAGTTCATAAATTGAAGTTGGATCTTTATATATAATCTCACTTTTTACAATGTTCTCTTTTTCATCATGCAATATCCTTTTCCACTGCTCCCAAGAATAAACATACTGCACATCTAGCTTGTTACTGCGTGTACCTAATATTTGAGTTGCTAAATAAAAAAGCTTAAACATAAAGTTTCCATAATAAAACCTATGTGGCGTACAATAATAAGGCGTTATGTGATGCTTACGAAAGATTTCCAGCAAGTCTAGCGATAAACTTTCACCGAGAACATCTTTGTAAATCACTACATCATTATCTTTTTCTTTTATAAAGGCTCCATTTGATGCAATAACTGGAGATTTTACACCAATTAAATTAGAATAATATTCAGCGTCAGTATACATTCGCCCCGTACTTATCACGATATGGACACCTAATTTATGCGCTTTTAGTATAACTTCTTTTGTTCTTTCTGTAATTTTATGCTTACTATTTAGAAGTGTCCCATCCACATCAATGCAGACAAGCTTATACGCCATAACTGGCATGCTCTTCTAATAATTCTTTCATTTCATCTTGCTGCTTATATAAATATCCATGCTCCCAATTCAAACTTATGGCCCTTTCAAAATCGTTGATTGCATTTTCAATAAACTCAATGTTTTTACTCACACGAGCCTTTCTAGCATAAAGTAATGCTCTTTTGGCATATGCACTATCATGTTCAGGTTCCAAAGTAATGACTTTACTATAATCATGAATCGCTGCCAAAAACTCCTCAGAAACATAAGCAAGTTTTTCCTGATCATTATCAGTTACAGCTTGTCTTTCGTCCTGTAATACTACGTCGTCATATAGTTCACCACGTCCAAAATATCCTTTTGCATCCTTGGGTGCTAAAGTAATTGCTTGGGAATAATCCGCCAAAGACTTATCTTTTAGCCGAAGGTTCCGATGATAGCATTTTCCACGATGAAGGTAGGCGGCAGGCTCATTTGGATTTATCTCAATCGCCCGCGTAAAATCACGCAGCGCATCTACATGTTGGTACTGTATAACGAATAACAAGCCTCGCTGCACTAACGCATCATAGTGATTAGGATTCGTAAGTAATACTTTTGTAAAGGCTTTGCATGCTCTTACCCAATCTTCCTGCGCCAATAATGCCATGCCATATAAGTAATCTTTGTCTCCTTGGTCTTCTCCAAGTTTTTTTGCTTGATTCTGTTGTTGAATCAATTGTTCATTAGTGTTTTTCTTACAATAGTCCGCTATACTCTCTATTGTTACTGGTATGTAATTTTCTTCATAATTCGCCAAGCTGATTTTAATATACTGAGAGTCAATAGCTACACTCGCTGGGTTTTTAGGAGAATTATCTTTATTAAATTTATCTCCTCTTGTCGCTAGAATACGCTTCTCTAGCTCAAGATGCAATTTTTCAATGTTTTTTTCAGTACCTGCGATATCCTTATATCGTGTTAACTGTTCCTCTAACAAGTGACGAACCCAATCTTCCTCTAAATAAAACGTCGTATAAAATTTTTCTACTATCCAGTTTTTGATGGGTAAAGCCACTTCCTCAGGCTTATAGTTTGGTTGGTTTTGGGCTAACCAATCCTCTACCCGATAGTAGGTATAACAAGCAATTTCAAAAATAGTTGCATCTCCTAAATACTGTATTGCCACTTGGTGTAATTGCTTGTCCTCTTTTTGATTATTATGTTTACCACACTGAATACTATTATGTATAAGTCCTACAAATAATGCATAAATATCGGGATTCGCCCTATCAATCGTCTCTAATTCTCTTGCTACCCATTTACGAACATTTGAACTGCTTTCTGTATTCTTTGAAAACAAACTTGAAAAGATACCCAAAATCAGCCCTCCTTTTGTTATTATATAATTATCGCATAAATTGAAAATTTCGCAATACTTCTAAAAAGGGGATTTGATTCCCCTTTTTTACGGAATCAGAAAGTATAACACTTTCTTGATTCCAAGTAAGAACGACTAAGGCTTCCGCCTGCATCCGAGGACTTGGCACAAGCCAAGTCTTTTCTTATTTATGACTTGGTAAAATTTCATATAGATTCTCATCCATTTCGCTGAGGAATGGAGAAGGCTTACCTAAGTAAAATAGGCTTAGATGATGGAGTGTTCGTGTACAAATTGTATATAGAATATTACGTTCTTCCTTATGACTGTAGTTAATAGCATCAACATTAATAACCAATACCGCGTCAAATTCTAACCCTTTGGCCAAATAAGAAGGAATGACAACGATTCCTTGATGGAAAGCATCATCTTCGTCAATAACAAGAGTAAGATCCACCTGTTCCTTAAGATCAGAAAAGATTTTTCTAGATTGGTAGGTGTTCTTACAAATAATCGCGATAGAACGCAAACCTTCCTTTTGTATATTGTCTATCGTATGAACTAGATTCGGAACCAATTCATGAAGTTTCTCAATCTGAGTGATAGAGGGTAATTTTCCTGAACGATTGATGGCTTCTACAGTTACTGGATCAGAGAGGATGGCCTGACAAAAAGCTTGAATCTCTTTCGTAGAACGATAACTGCGAGTCAGCCGAAAGGCAATGGATTTGTCCGTACCAATGATTTCGCTCATATCTTTAAAACTGGCCGTATTTAAGAATGGATGCACAGATTGAGCAGGATCTCCAACCACTGTCCATGTAGAGTTAGGAAAGAGAATCACTAATATTTTGAATTGCTGCCTAGTATAATCTTGTGCCTCATCGATGATCAAATGCTTTATATCTCGATTTACAGGAAAACCTTGCAATGCGCCTTGAAAGTATATAAACCCAGGAATATCTTCGTAAGGAAGAATACCATTGTTGATATAAGTAAGGGTTTGTTTTTGAATAGCTTGCCATTCCCTAGGAAAATCAGCCTTGGATTCGGACCGAGCGAAGAGCCAGTTGCCTTTAAATAGCCGCCGATACTCAGATAAAGGGATTATTTTTGTCAATCTATTAAGTTTCTCATAAAATGAATTAAATTCTTCCCTAGCAGCTATTCTTGCAAGGGCTTTGATTGTATTTTCATCAACTTCTTCTGCCTTTGCTATGATCTGCGCTTCTTTTTCCTTGCGGACTTTCTTGAAAAATGGGCGCATTCTGTCTTCGATGACTTGTTTTATCTTTTCTAGTCGAATAATTACTGGCATACTCGCAAGATTTCCCAAGTAATAGTGTTTCCACTCTTCCTTGGCAAAGATGGTTTGCCCGCCGAACTCAATAGCTGGATAATCATTCACTAGGTTGGACTGCATCCATTCTATATACTCCTGCAATATCCGTTCAAAATTACGTGACGATTTAAAACGGATATTTTCTGCACGCAACGCTTGTTCTGGGCCGCTCCCATTTGATAATACGGTTTCTAAATGAAAAGTGCGAGTTTCAAGTTTTATAGGTAGCTGAGCTATGGATTCTAAGGCACAGTCATAAAAGGTCTTGCGCAGTACATTTTCTTCTCCCATTTCCGGTAACACATTTGAAATATAATCGCTAAATAAGTGGTTGGGAGAAAGGATTAAGACATTTTTTTCATTGAGAATATTCCGATCACGATAGAGCAAGAAAGCAATACGATGTAAGGCTACAGAAGTTTTCCCACTACCTGCCGGGCCTTCCACGAAAAGTGCTCGATGGTTTGCATCACGGATGATTTGATTTTGTTCACGCTGAATGCTATTGATGATGGTATGCATCTTATCATCAACACTTTTACCCAGTATTTCTTGTAAAACTTCATCATCTATTTTTAAATCAGAATTAAACATATATTGCATAGAACCGTTGGTTATTTTATATTGACGTTTTAAGGTTATTTTCCCTTCTATAGTCCCCTCGGAACATTCATAGGAAGCCTTACCTAATCCGAAATCATAAAACATACTGGATACGGGGGCACGCCAATCATAAATAAGAAATTCACCAGTTTCCTCATTCATTAGAGTAGAGATACCAACATATACTTGCTCTTCCTGGGGCGTAGCACTTCCATCTTCTTCAATAAAATCAATACGTCCAAAATAAGGAGAGTGCAACATTTTTCTTAGTGTACGAGGAGTACTGTGAGTCAAGGAAGAGATTGCCCTTTGACGATTTGCTGTTTCAACCAACTGCGCTTCATCACTGCCGCATTTCTCCCAATAGTTTTCTAGCGTCTCCTTTAGCTCAGACTGTTTCACTATACAATTGTCCTCGCTTAACGCAAGTTGTTTTTTTATTTCTTCGAGGGTTTCCTCTAATCTTAGAATTTCTTCTTGCCTTTCTTGGTCGTTCATCTTGGCCTCCATGATAGAAAATTAATACAATACAGATTCCATTTTTCCTATATTCCTGTAAAGATCATAATAAGGATTGTATCATAATACATTTCCTCTGGCTATTGTGCTCACAATAAGGCGTTAAAATTTATGTAGTTAATAAAATAAATGTGACTAAGATGCTAGTAGAGTTAAACTCAGCTAGCATCTTAGTCACATTTATATAAGAATTACCCAGTTATGTTGCTATTTACCACCAAGCAATGTGCCCAATGCATTGGCAGCCAAAACAGCAGCTTTAACGCCCTCCGGCGTAACGGGGAAAGGTTGATTGTGGATCGTTTCCCCTACAGCACAAGTAGCTTCCGCTACTCTCATAATGTCTTCTTCGCGAACCACTTTTATACCAAGATCGGCCAAAGTAACAGGTAAACCTAGTTCCACACAGAAATGAATTACTTCTTCCAACTCAGCGCGAGAACGATTTTCCATGACCATCTGTACCACTGTTCCAAAGGCTACCTTTTCTCCATGGTAATAAGAATGAGTTTCTTCTAGCACTGTAAAGCCATTATGTACCGAGTGCGCAGCAGCTAATCCTGAACTTTCAAATCCTATGCCACTAAGAAGAGTATTGGCTTCCACAACCTTCTCTACCGCTTCCGTTACGACTCCATTTTCTACAGCTAACTTAGCCTGTAGTCCATATTGAATCAGAATGTCATAACATAATCGAGCAAGACACAACGCTGCCGAAGTGGAAGAACCTCCTGGCAAATTTCCCGCAAAGGCTTTGGCACAGGCATCCGCTTCAAACCAAGTCGCCAATGCATCTCCCATTCCTGAGACAAGCAGACGAACTGGAGCCTTTGCGATAATGGCTGTATCAACTAATACAATATCTGGATTTTTAGGTAATACAAGATAAGATTCAAAAATACCGTCAGGAGTATAAATTACAGATAAAGCACTACAAGGCGCATCCGTCGCCGCAATCGTCGGAACAATAACAACTGGTAGCTTTGCATAATATGCAACTGCCTTAGCCGTATCCAATGCTTTGCCTCCGCCGATACCTACAATCACATTGATGTTTTGTTCTTTTACAATCGATACGATTCGGTCAATTTCTCGCTTTGAGCACTCTCCACAAAATTGTTCTATTACTAAACCAACTTCACTACTGGAAAAGCTACTTTCAACAGCAACCTTAACTGTTCCCATACCAGTCTTTCCACCGATTAGTAATGCTTTTGAGCCAAAAACTTTTACATGTTTCCCAATTTCATGAATGGCTCCAGCTCCCTGGACATAACGGCTTGGGGAAATCATAATTTTACTCATTCTTTTCACCCTCCATATATTCCAATTTTTTACTGTTGTTTTTCTACTCTTCTCAATGCAATACCTTCTCCTTACTGTTGATTGTCAATTTCTTCTTATAAGCAAGCATTTTTTTACTGCATTAGGGAATAAGCACAGAAGATTTCTCACACTGTATATATTCCCTGCAGTATTCCACTTCTCATAAAGGTATGCTATATTATATAAATATCAATTGGAAAACATTTTCATCAATTTGATGTTAAGAAATAAGAATCTTTCACCGAAGGAGTATTTCATGCAAAGACGAGATTTAATGATTGGCTTGATTGTCATTACTGTTTGGGGTCTTAATTTCATTGCTATCAAATTAGGCTTGCAGGAAACACCTCCTTTTTTACTGGGCGCTTTACGATTCCTTTTAGCCTGCATTCCCGCTATTTTTTTCCTGCCAAAACCACCTGTATCTTGGTCTTGGCTCATCGCTTTAGGTCTATCGATTAATGTAGGACAGTTTGCTTTTCTCTTTTTAGGTATGAAGGTCGGTATGCCCGCTGGATTAGCTTCCTTAGTATTACAATCTCAAGCCTTCTTTACTTTATTTGTAGCGGTTACCTGGATTGGTGAAAGGTGGCAATGGAATCACTTAGTCGGCCTTATACTTTCCGCTTGTGGTATGGCTGTTATTGGCCTGCAGCAAGGAGGCACTATGACTCTTGCTGGCTTTGGTTTGACCTTGGCGGCGGCTGCCTGTTGGGGGACTGGTAATGTCATAATGCGTCGTGCTACCCAAGGAGTTCCACCTTTTTCTATGTTGTCCTTGGTTGTCTGGGCTGGTGCCGTAGCTATTATACCCTTAGCGCTACTTTCGTGGTTTTTAGAAGGATATGACGCTTGGTTAATCGCCTTCCGATCTCCTACCCTAACTACAATTGGTTCACTGGTATACCTAGCTTTTCTTGCAACGTTAGTCGGCTATGGTTTCTGGGGTAAGTTATTATCACGTTATCCGGCAGCTCTTGTCTCCCCCCTAGCCCTCTTAGTGCCATTAGTAGGGATGAGTAGTTCTGCACTGTTTTTGGGTGAATCCCTTTCTGCTATGCAAAGTGTAGGTGCACTACTCGTTATGCTTGGCCTGGCAGTTCATGTGCTAGGACAGCGCTGGAGCGGTAAGAAACCCGTTACTGAAATAGCAACTGAAAAAGTCTCTTCTTAGATTTAGCTAAAAAATAAGAATCACTATCTATCTTACGAGAAATAGTGATTCTTATTTTTTTACTTTCCTGCTACTGTTAATGACTTCACTTTAATAGATGGAGATGATACGGTACTTTTAATCTGTAAATCATCTGCAATGTCTTCTATATTGTTTAATAGTTCATAGAAATTACCTGACACGGTTATCTGATTAATCGGACGGCCTAATTTGCCGTTTTCAATAATAAAGCCAATTGCGGAGAGGGAAAAATCACCCGAAATAGCATTAATGCCTGCATTCGTGCCTTGCAGTTCTACTATGAGAATACCATTGTCTGTTTTTTCAATGAGATCAGCAAAGGATGCCTCTCCTGGCTGCAAATATACATTATGAGGTCCTACCGATACCACACCACTATACCCATCTTTTGCTGCATGTCCAGTAGACTCAACTCCCGCCTTTTTTCCTGTTTTTCGATTATGCAAAAAACTTCGTAGTGTACCTGCTTTAATCAATTCAAGTCTTTTTGTTGGATACCCTTCAGCATCAAAACTTGCTGCACCAGGTACATCTTCTTGTAAAGGATCATCAAGGATTGTGATATTATCACCAGCGACTTTTTTCCCTAACTTACCTTGCAATCGTGAAAACCCCTTTTCTACTGCTTCACCAGAAAAATTTCCAATAAAAGAGTCCAGCAATTGGGTGGCCGTATCATAACGAAAAATAATTGGATAATTTCCTGTCGTGATAGAATCTGCTCCTAATTTGGCGACGGCTTCTTGGGCAGCCTTCTCTGCAATTTCTTTACCATTTATTTTGGTGACATCACTCCATGTAAAGTCATATTCCCCACCAGTTGCCGTTTGCTGTCCATCACTTGCCATAAGATAAATGCCTGCAGAGAGATGGGTATATTTTGATTGACAATGCAGCCCTTTGGTATTGGCAATCAGAGTTTCACCCTCTGTTTTTGCTGTAGCGCATTGTATCACCTTTTTTACTAATGAATGTGCTGTTAATGCTGCCTTTTCCATGTCAAAAGCGATCCCAATAAGTTCTTGGGGCGTAACGTTGGCAACCGATTCTGAATATTGATTGAGCTTCTCATAAAAATCAGCACCTGCAAACAATTCTTCTTGATCATCATTTTCCATGATCCCTGCATTATTTATTGCTTCTTCAATTAAAAAAGCAACAGATTTTTCATCCAGCTTCTCTGTGTAGGAATATCCCATCTTGCTTTGATAGATTCCGCGAAAAGAAATACCACCTTGTTCTGTTATCACATAATCTTTAATCTCTTGTTCTAAGACCTTTACTGTGGTGGATTTCTTAGCAGAGTAAAAAATCTCCATATCATTAAAGCCACTTTTCTGTCCTTTTTCAAATAATGTTTTTTGAAAGTTATGTATATCCAACGGTTATTCCTCCTTTCTTCCACCTACAGTTAGCTCCGATACCCTTACCATTGGTTGGCCTACTGTGACAGGAACGGTGCCACTACTTGCCCCGCACATGCCAATTTCATGTTTTAGGTTATTACCAACTCGATCGATTTTTTGTAAGGTACTCATCCCATTACCAATTAATGTGGCACCTTTTATCGGCTCGGCAATTTTCCCTTGCCGAATCATATATCCTTCCCGTACGTTAAAATTATAATCACCAGTGGCAGTATTGACGGAACCGCCCCCCATAGATTTTGCAAAGATCCCAAACTCGGTACTTTGAATAATCTCTTCTGGAGTGGATTCCCCTGCTGCAATATAGGTATTATTCATTCTAGATGTAGGGGCATAACGGTACGATTCTCGACGTCCAGACCCTGTTGGCGCCATTGACATTTTACGGCTACCGAGCTTATCAATAAGATAACCCTTTAAAACTCCATTTTCAATTAGCAGGTTTCGCCTTGTAGGCATGCCCTCATCATCGATATGTAAAGAACCCCAGGCATTTGGTATCGTCCCGTCGTCATAAGCCGTGACAAGGGGGGATGCAACCAGTTGTCCTAATTTGTCGGCAAAGACAGAAGTCTTATAAGCAACACTGGTTGCTTCCAAGCCATGACCACATGCTTCATGGAAGAGAACTCCACCAAATCCATTACCAATCACAACAGGAAACTTTCCAGAGGGAGCAAAGCCAGCGTTAATTATAGTCTTAGCACTGCGAGCAGCTTCGCGGGCATATGCCTCTATATCGAGCTGTTCCATATATTCTAAACCACCAAAATAGCCAGGTCCTACAAACCCCGTTTCCTTTTCCGAGGCAGATGTTGCCATCGCACTAATTGCCAAACGATTTCGGCTGCGAATATCCTCTACATAAGTGCCCTCAGTATTGGCAATTAATATATTTTGTACATAATCGGAAAAAGAAATGTTCGTCTGGGTAATCACTGGATCATAGCCCATTGCTCCTTCATGAGCCCTACGCATCCAAGTAATTTTTAGTTTTTTGCTGATACTATTGGGCATTACTTTTATCTCATGGACATTTTTTATGATATTTTTACGTAAATCGATTATGCTATTTTGTCGTTGCCCATTCATTGCTTGCGCCGCGCTCTGAGCAACCTTGATTAAGTTAGCTTCACTTGCATCATTTGTATAGGCATAAACTGAAAAACAACCTTTAAAGATACGAATACCTACGCCAAAATCACGCCCTGATACTGCTTTTTCCAAGATACCACCAATCATTGTTAACGAACTACTGGTTTTGTCCTCTACAAAGATCTCGGCAAAATCCCCGCCCGTTTCTCCAGCAGCATTCAGCACTTTTTCTATTACTCCTTGAGATAACAATATATCACTCCTCTTACCTGTATCTTATAACCTTATATTCTGCATATTCTATAGAAGTTATTTCTATTACTTCCCCTTAATCAAATTATTGGACATAGCAGTACAACTTTCCTTTGTATAATAAAAAAAAGGCCTGAATCTTCACATTTTGAAGTTCAGACCCTTTTTTATATTATATTTTACTCTATCCCCCATATTTTTTTAACATCTTGTGGCGTAGCTATTTCTCTTCCCATACTTTGTGCAATGCTAGCAATTCGTGCTACTAACGCCACGTTTGTTGCTAAAATACCCTTACGATAATATACGTTATCTTCAATACCTACACGCACATGGCCTCCTAATGCCATAGCCATAACGGATAGATTTACATGCTGGGGCCCAATGATGGAAACACTCCAGACTGCATTGGGCGGTAAACTTTCAAAGAGGAAAAATAAATTTTTTGGGGTTGCTGGTAAAGAGCCTTTTACTCCTAATACGAAATTAAATAGTAAAGGTCCTTTGATCAAGCCTTCCTTTTGCAAACGGACAGCATTGTTAATCATTGCTACATCGAATACTTCTATTTCTGGTTTAATATTTTTTTCAAGCATGGTTTTTGCCAGATATTCTACAAGCTTTGGCTCATTAGCATTAATGCTTGTGGGAAAATTAGATGACCCGGATGACAAACTAGCAGAAAGCGGATTTAACTCTAGGGCTTCTGCTCTCGCCTCCCCTGATTTCCCCCCCCTTGCGCCAGTAGAAATTTGTTTTACAATAGGGCATCCCGCCTCATCAAGCAACCGTACAGTTTTCTCAAAATATTTTACATCACAAGTTGGAACTCCATCTTTGTCCCGGGCATGAATATGAGCTACAGCAGCCCCCTTTTCATGACAAGCAATTATATCCTTAGCAATTTCCTCTGGCGTCAGAGGAACATGAGGATTCATGTCCTTCGTTGGTACATTCCCCGTCGGTGCGATTGTGATAATCAGTTTTTCCATTCTACTCACCTCTATTTTATTGTTCCAATATTTTCATCAAATTCTATAAATCCAGCCACCATGCCTTCGATTAATTCGTCTGCTTGGTCTTTCGTGATAATCAGCGGTGGCGCAAGAAGGAACTGATCCCCATTTACTCCATCGGCATTACCATTACCAGGATATACAATTACCCCATGCTTCAGTAATGTATTTGTTAGTTTTTCTGCCATACCCATTTTAACGGGGAAAGGTTCTTTCGTTGCTTTATCCCTTACAATTTCCACACCAAGCATCAATCCCTTACCCCGCACATCTCCCACATAAGAGAATGGCAATAATTTTTCCTTTAATTGTGACAGTAAATATTCTCCAACAATACGGGAGTTATCTACCAGTTTATCTTCTACCAAAGTTTGAACTACTGCTAACGCAACCGCTGCCGATAAAGGATTTCCACCATAGGTATGTCCATGAACAAATACGCCTGAACCTTGCTTAAAAGCATTGTAAATTTCTTCTTTTGCAATGACAGCACCTAAGGGTGAATATCCGGCACTCATACCCTTCGCGGCACAAATCATATCTGGTACAACTCCCCAATCTTCAATACTAAACATAGAGCCCGTCCGTCCAAAACCAGCCATTACTTCATCAGCAATAAACAAAATATCATAATGATCGCAAATTTCTCGAATGATTTTAAAATAATCCTTATGGGGAACAATAGCACCACAGGCTGCACCACCTACAGATTCTGCAATAAAGGCAGCAACATGATCCGCTCCTTCCATTTTAAGCGTCTGTTCCAAATCAAGAGCACAATCCACATTACAAGTCTCTTGGCATTTACCAAAAGGGCAACGATAGCAATACGCTGGCGCAATATGAGGAAAATTTAAGAGTAGTGGTGTATATTTTCCACGCCTTTTATCACCCGTCATAGACAAGGATCCAATGGTATTGCCATGAAAACTCTTCCAACGAGAAATAATGCGATATTTCCCTGTTTTGCCATCTCGCTCCATATAATACTGTCGTGCCATCTTTAGTGCTGATTCTGTCGCTTCCGAACCACCAGATACCAAATATAACTTACTCAAGGAACCAGGTGCTAAATCTGCGATCAAGTTCGCCAATTCCTGTATAGGCGTAGATGTCCAGCGGGATAAATGACTAAAAGCCACTTTCTGAGCCTGTTTTACCAGGGCATCGATAATCCCTGGATGAGCGTGACCTAAGTTGGATACAGCCGCACCTGAGCAAGCATCAATATACTTCTTGCCCTCTTTGTCATACAAATAGATCCCTTCTCCACGGTCCACCTCTAGATAAGTTTTATTTACATTACGATAAAATACATGACTCATCTTACTCTTCACCCTTCTCTTTTATTCATTTACTATTTCATTCTATTTCACTCGTTGCCACACCCTAGCCCACCAATACACGAATAGCCAGTCCATTTGCCTCACGGCCCTTAATCTAGTTATTAGTAAGTAAGAATCCTACTGTTCGGTAAAATCAATCTCGCTGCCGTAGACGAAATCACGTCTTCTAAAGTTGTGTCTTCTGCTATTTCACGAAGGTAGAGTCCGTCTGCACGGACAGCAATAACGGCCATATCTGTTACAATCAAATCGACTTGTGCCTTTGCCGTAAGAGGCATCGTACATTCCCTAACAATCTTTGGTGAACCATCTTTATTCCTATGTTCCATGGCAATAATCACTTTTTTTGCACCTACTACTAAATCCATGGCCCCCCCCATTCCAGTGACCTTTTTCCCCGGCACCATCCAATTTGCTAAATTCCCCTGCTCATCTACTTCTAACGCGCCTAATACAGTGGTATCCACATGTCCCCCGCGAATAATAGCAAAAGACATGGCACTATCAAAACAACTGCCATTAGGTAAAATACTTGCTGGTTTTCCTCCAGCATTAATAATGTCTTTATCTTCCATTCCCTCCTCGGGTTCTAACCCAATACCCAAAAAACCATTTTCCGAATGCAAAACAATTGAAACATCTTCCGGTAAATAGTTGGCAACCAGGGTTGGTAACCCGATACCCAGATTCACTACATCACCATTGGCAAACTCTTTCGCTACTCGTCTGGCTATTCGAACACGTCTTTCTTTTTCCGTCATGCTACCTCCCCTCCTTGACCAAAAAGTCTACAAAAATTCCTGGTGTCATCACATAGTCAGGATCAATTTTCCCTACAGGAAGAATCTCCTCCACTTCCGCGATGACAATTTTTGCAGCAGTCGCCATAAGTGGATTAAAATTTTTAGCACAACGGCGATACACCAAATTCCCGCTTGTATCTGCTTGATACGCTTTTATTAAAGCAACATCCGCAAATAATGGGTATTCCATAAGATAAGCCTTATCACCAATGATAATTTCTTCTTTACCTTGTGCTGCTACTGTCCCTACTCCTGTAGGAGTTAGAAATCCTCCCAGACCAGCCCCAGCAGCTCGAATTTGTTCGGCAAGTGTCCCTTGGGGTGTCAAAACAACTTCCACATTGCTCGATTCCATGCATTGACTATAATCGGGATGTCCACCTACATAAGATGTATACACCCTGGCTAGCTGGCGATTGTCCTGTAGCCTTCCAATTCCTTTACCAACAAATCCTGTATCATTTGAAATTAAAGTCAATTTAATAACACCTTTTTCGACTAACGCTTGCACAAGTCCCTCTGGTGTGCCAACATTCAAAAAACCGCCAACCATTATTGACATTCCATCTCGAATACGCGACACAGCCTCTTTGGCTGTGCAAATCTCTGCCATGCTTTTTCCTCCATACTTTTATTAAAATTGCTCCTGATGGCTTAGAAGGAATAGATCCAACCACTCCTTAAAAATCTCTATAGACTTTCATTTACTGATAGTGTATCATTTTATTATTCTTACTAGAAATGATTATTTTATATGACATTAATCATTTATAATGATGACTCAGGAGGTATCTCCGTGGAATTACGCCAACTACAGATTTTTTGTGCTGCCGCCCAAACATTAAACTTTACAAAAGCCGGTTTAAAATTAGGTTATGCTCAATCCAATATAACAGGGCAAATTCGCCAGCTTGAGGAAGAATTGCAAGTCAAGTTATTCGAACGTTTGGGGCGAGGGATTCAACTAACGAACGAAGGGAAAAGCTTCTTACAAAATGCAACAAACATATTAGAGTTATGCGAAAAAGCGAAAGAAGAATTGTCACCGCAAGTTTTCCGCGGAATAATCAACATTGGAGCAGCTGAGACACTGTGCGTATATCGTCTTCCCCAAATATTGACTGAATACCGTAAACGATATCCCCTTGTTGAAATCCGCGTCCAAACAGAAAGTTGCGAGAATCTTTATGAATTAATCAAAGGTAATCATATTGATATCGCCATGGTACTCACTGACAGGATTAAATCCCATGATATGGCAGTACAAACACTCCATGATGAATGCATGACACTTGTAGCAAGTCCTCTTCATAAACTAGTGAAAAAGAAAAGCATCAATCCCAGTGATCTTTCTGATGAATGTCTAATCCTCACATCCCCAGGCTGCGGATATCGGCCTCTCATTCTCTCTGTCTTTAAAAAGCATGAGGTAAAACCAGGATCGATGATGGAACTCTCCAGTGTAGGAGCAATAAAAGAATGTACGATCTGTGGATTGGGAGTTGCTATTTTACCGAAAATCTCTGTTAAAGATGAATTGGAAAGAGGAAAACTAATCGAACTGGATTGGACAGGACCCAAGTTCGATGTAAAAACTCAATTAATCTATCATCATGAAAAATGGCTAACACCTGCCTTGAAGGCTTTTCGGGAGCTTTGTAGTTCTATGACAAAGTTATCCTTTTAAATTACAATAAAGAAAGTGGGAGGGCACCTAAGGGTACCCTCCCACTTCTCTTTATCTTTCTCAAGCTCTTCATACCACTACTTCATCCAGTACTTCTTCTCATTTACTCCTACTTATTTAATCAGCTGTTTTCTCCCATGTATCAATAAGTTCTCCATTGAGCTTGAAGGCTTCTATCTTCAGACTGTGGTTATTTACCGCTACTGTCAAATAGTTTGGTTGTTCCATAGGATTATAATATACCGTATTCCAATTCTTTCGCAGGGCGCGGCCAAAGGTTTTTTTACCGCTTCGCCCAGTCGTAATATAAACTGGGCCATCCCCCTTTTCATCCGTCCATTTATCACCCACCATGGGATAAGAACGAGCATATATGTGGTCATGCCCGGAGAATACTACATCTACATGATAGTTTTCAAACAGCGGTGTGAAGGCATCACGCAGATCTTCATCCCCATCGGAAGGGCGATTATGGTGTACTGGACGATGAATAAAAACTAGCTTCCAGCGTTTTTTTGTCGCCGCTAAATCTTTTTTCAACCACTCTTGTTGAGAAGCCAACATCTCTGGTACCCACTCCGCCTCCTCTTGCAGTTGACTATCGAGGATACTGAAGTGAACATTACTGTAATCAAAAGAATATACTTTACCTGCTAAATCTTTTGGTCCATTGCTAGGAAGTCGAAAAAAACCTGTATAAAGAAGGGGCTGCGCAATTTTCCACTCTGTCGTATATGTTTCATGATTGCCCATCACTGGCATAACGGGAATGGTATTAATCACACCTTGACCAGCTTGAAACCAATCATTCCATTGATCATAAGAGAGGCCAATATCAACTAAGTCTCCGATATTCATCATGAAAGCAACATCAGGATTTCTTGCATAGGCAGTCTTTAAAGTACGTTGCCATAGCTCATAAGAATTTCCCTGAGAATCGCCAAACAGTAAAAAACGAAAGGATTCTACCTTAGCTGGCGCTGTGGTGAAGGTATGGTATGAGCTCCAAAATAATCCGTCACCCACTCGGTACTGATAACGAGTGGCTGGTTCAAGATCAGTCAACTGTACTGAATGAACCGTAATCATGCCTCGATCAGTTGCCACCTGCTGCGTTGTTCCCTCCCTAACAGAGTGAAGAGTATCTGTTACTTTCGTATACTCCACCCGACTGCCACTGCTATATCGACCTGTCTGCCAGGTAATCGTCTGCGTTGATGCTGGCATTCCAGTAAAGGTAAGAGCTATATTCCTTGGAAAAACTACCAAACTAGGCGGCAAAAAGCAGAAGGCTAATATTACAGCCAATATAGCGGCTCCCACTACAACTTTTCGTGTAGTAAAAAACTTTAGTAACTTTCGTATCATTCTTTACCCCTTTTCTCTCAAAGCATATCCTTAATAACCAGTCTCCTCTGTTATACTTCCCATACCTTATTATACTATTTCTAAATAACTCTAGTAATAATATCCATACTTTTTTAACTATTAAGTATAAGTGAGAATTTAAAATAGGTACGTATTATCTGATTTTTTCTTATTGACAAATACAAATAAATGCCATATCATGGGGTTTGTAATTACAGTACCGGATTGGTCATTTCCAGTACAAAACTTTATGAGGTGATTATTTTTGCGAAACCGAATTATTATGGCTACCGTGGAAGAAATCAATTTACGGGGCTTCAAATTTACCATGAGTGACCTCACAAGGCGGCTTAGCATCAGCAAGTCATCGTTATATGAGCATTTCTCCTCCAAGGACGAACTCATTGGTACTATTCTAGATATTGTTTTGAATGATTTCCAAGAGCAAGAGGAAAAAATCTATAGTTCTAATTTGCCAATCATTGAAAAACTACAGGCTTCGTTAACCATCACACCGAAAACCTTCGAACCATTCCATAACCGTCTGTATGATGACCTTCGCCTGACCTATCCAGAAGAGTGGGAAAGAGTAGCCAGTTTTCGGAAAAAGCGAATGGAGCGGCTAGTTACCCTGCTCAGTCAAGGAATGGAGGCTGGCACTATCCGGCACATACATCTTGGTGTTCTCCAGCAACTGCTCACTAGTACCATGAATGATCTCACCAGCTACCGTTTTCTCGCTGAAAATAATATGACTTATCTCGATGCCGTAGCTGCTATGTTAGACATCTTAATCAATGGATTACAAGACGGAGAATAGATACCCCATTTAAAACGCGCATAATGCGCGCTTTAAATGTACTTTTCTGTACTATAAATACTTTTTTAGTACTTTCGGTACAAAAATTTTAATTAAAGGAGAGATTTTGATATGATTACCACCAAAAACACCACTTTTATGCGTTGGTTAACCTACACAATACTTTTTCTCTTAACTGTTACAACACTTACTGGTTGTGGCAGTAATGGGACAGCCCCAGAAATCTGGGGCCGAGGAGAAGCCAAAGAAGTAGATATTAATTCTAAAATCCCGGGACGGGTCGTCAGCCTACTCGTCAAAGAAGGCGATAAAGTAACCAAAGGGCAAGTACTAGCCCACATTGATAGCCGAGATATTGTCGCCCAGGCCAATCAAGCTCGAGCTAATATTAAGGCCTTAGATGCACAAACAGCTCAGGCAACCACAGTTACCCTACTACAGGATCAAACTGCAAAGGCAACGCTACATACCGCGCAAGCGCAATTAGAAAAAGCAAAATCAGACTTAGCCCTCGCCGAAAGTGATAATAACCGCTTTGGTGAGTTGGTAACATCTGGTGCTATTTCCCAACAATTATTTGATACTTACCATACAAAATACCAAGTGGCTCAAGCTGCTTTTACCCAGGCAGAAGCCAGCATCGCAGCTGCCCAAGCTGGACTTTTGCAAACTAATGTCAATACTGCCAATGAAGAAGCCATGCGTAGCAAAGTAGATCAGGCCAAAGCTACCTTGCAGCAAGTGGAAGTATCTCTAGATGAAACGGAAATACGCGCTCCCTTTGATGGTATTATCACTGCCAAGTATGTGGAAGAAGGCACTATGGTATCCCAAGGCATGCCTCTTGTAGCCATACAGGATCCTTTAGATAATTGGGTTAATCTGAAAGTGAAAGAAACGGATTTATCCCGTTATTCCATTCAACAGTCCGTGAATCTACAAGGTCGTGACAGCAACCTCATTTTGTCTGGAACAATTGTCGATATTAGCAAAAAAGCGGAGTTTGCCACTTACCGAGCTACTAGCGAACGTGGTGATAACGATATTATTACATTCAATGTCAAAATTCAAGTTAACTCTGATAAAATCCGTCCCGGTATGCGTTTCAAACTAATGAACGGTGGCAAATCATGAATTTGAAGGAAATTATATTTTTAGAAATACAGGCGCTATGTCGGCGTAAATCGCCTACGATTTTGCTACTCTTTGGCATACCAATACTCTATAGTTTTCTTTTTGGTTCTGTCTATAGCAATAATGTTATCAAATATGTGCCTACCGTAATCTACGATCAAGACCAGACAGCGGTAAGCCGAGCATTAATCCAAGCCTATACGGACTCGGAGCGCTATAAGGTGGTCACCCAAGTAACAACCCAGGAAGCCATGGAGCAATCTTTGCGGGAGAGCGAAGCGTTGGTCGCCATCTCCATTCCGCCCAAGTTTGCGCAAAATATCAAATTAGGTATGGGCTCAGAAGTTTTAATCGAGACTAATTCCACCAATAACATGTTTGCCAATACCGTTATTTCTTCCAGTCAAGAGATCATTCAGACACTTTCGGTGGCAACTGGTCAAAAATTGTTGGAAGGGATCAATCAACAGCCTGCCCAAGCCCTGCGATTTATCGCTCCTGTTAAATTAGGGGTTAGGATTATGAATAATCCTACCACATCCTACACCAATTTTATGCTGGCTGGATTAATGGTGAATGGTCTACAACTTGCTATTTTATTAGTAGCAGGTCCTCTCATAGCTAAAGAATATAGCCAGCTTGGCCACTGGCAGGGTACTTCAGCTGTGTCTATCATAGCAGGCAAACTGCTGTCCTGCTGGTTATGCTCAATGGGTGTCTTTATTGCATGTTTGGGTGCCATTACTGTATTCTTTGATGTACCTTTCCGCGGTAATCCTGCCACTATTTTATTACTGGGCAGTGCCTTCACTTTTCTTGTGATTAACCTTTGCTTTTTCTTTTCTTCTATTGCCCGCAACGAAGTCAGTGCGTTGCAAGTACCACTGCTCTATATCATGCCAGGGCTTTTGTTTAGCGGTCTCAGTTGGCCCCATTTGGCAATGAATGATTTCAGCCGAGTCTTTTCTTCCCTTATGCCGCTAACTTATATCGTAGATACCCTGCGTGACATGTTACTGATTGGTTACTCACCAACTTTGCTGAAAAATATATTTATCATGTTTACTAGTGGCAGTGGTCTCTGTCTAGCTACCATGTTTATTTTTTCTCAGCGTCGGAAAAAAATTCAATACCAACTAGCAAAGGAGGTTCCAATATGAATTGGTGGCATATTTTCAAGCGGGAAATTAGACAAATGTTTTTTACTGATCGCCGCCGAGCTATCTTTCTTTTCGGAGCCTCCCTGGCTTATCTGATTTTATTCAGCCTGCTGTATGGCACACATACGGTAAAAGCTGTCCCCTTAGTTATCTACGATGAGGACCAAACCCAATTCAGCCGTTTACTCATTCAAGCATTCGATGATTCGGAACGATTTCAAATTATTGGCTACGTCACAACACAAGATGATATGGAAGATGTGCTTCACGAAAAAGAAGCTTACGCCGCTATACACATTCCAGAAAAGTTTGCACAAGAAGCTAAATCCGGACGTTCATCTACCGTTCTCTTAATGGCTGACGGCGCTAATATTATCATTACCAGTACGGTAACCGGTGCTGCTCAGGAAATCATCGCCTCATTTTCCAAAGAAGTTGGAGCCCGACTTTCCGAAACAAATGCTGGACAACTGCCTCCCATGGCACTGGATAAAACGAGTCCTATTGATTTGCGCTTACGAGTACTCAACAATCCAACCCAAAGTTATCTATCCTTTTTTGTTTTAGGATTATCTATGGCTTCTTTCCAACAAGGAGTTTTTCTCGCAATCGGGGCAAGCCTCCTAAGCGAATATCAAACACCAGGTGACTTAAAGAATGCTCACCCGTTGCATATTCTGATTGGCAAATTACTGCCTTACTGGATTTTAGCGACACTCGCCTTTTTCATTACAATAATTATTGCCATTGACCTCTTTGGAATTCCTGGTAAAGCATCGTTTACAAGTCTATTGTTATTATCTGCAAACTTTATCTTCGCTGCCATCGGTTTTAGCGCATTCATTGCTTCTATTTGCAACAATGAGCTAACTTTTACGAGAATATCAATCGCCTATACCGTTCCAGCCTTCATACTATCTGGCTACACTTGGCCACAAGAAGCTATGGATACAATCGGAAAGACACTCTCTTACGCCTTACCCTTAACATACTTCTCTAACACTGTCCGAGAATTAATGGTTGCCGGTTACTCCCCTTTTCTTTACCATAATAGTTTTATTCTGTTTCTTTTTGGACTTGTGTTCACTAGTATCGCAACGTTATGTTATATCCGGAAAATAAAACAAATCCATAATACAGCAAATTCTTAACAATAAGACCCTGATCACAAACTACCCTTGCTCTAGTAGAATGACAAGGGTAGTTTGTTAAGGTCAAATAAGTAATTTTTTAACTTTTCGTATCTTGACTTTTATTTAATTACATATTATACTTTTTGTAACATGTAATTAAATGAAAAAAGGATATGATTTTTTTTGGCAAAGACTGGATTAACATCTGAAGAAATTAAAGAAAAAGCATTACAAATAACCGAAGAAAAAATTCGTTATCATGGCTTCGAAAAATTTCGCCTGACAGACCTTGCAAAGGAACTTAAAGTGAGCCATGCAGCTCTTTACAATCATTTCAAAGATAAATCAGCACTACTTGATGCCATCTCTGAACGCTGGTTAACGCAAATGGATAACATTTTAGAATGTATTACAAAAAAAAAGACATCTCCAAGTAAATTAATCATAGAATGGTTTTTGAAATATCACGAGCTTAAAAGAGAAAAAGTTTTAAAGGATCCTGAACTTTTCAAGTCTTTCAATATGGCTGCTGAATTAGAGAAACCTTTTATTTTGAACCATTTACATAACATTAACCAGCAACTTTTAGATCTTGTTGAACTAGCAGTTGAAGCTGGAGAAATCAACGGAGAATCACCTGTAAAACTGGTTGAAATTTTATTAGAAGCTACCGTATCTTTTCACCATCCGCGTATGGTGTTGGATCACAAGGACGAAAAGCGTGAGCTGCTGTTGCAGAAAATAGTTGAAGTATTGCTTAGTGGTCTCACATCAAACGCTACCCAATGAATCCTATAAAAAAATGATAGATTGGAAAGGAGTATTTAAAATGAATCAGATTCAAGGAAAAAACCTGGCTGGAAAAGTGGCTTTGGTAACAGGTGCATCGCGAGGTATTGGTAAAACAATTGCAGAAGAGTTGGCTTTAAATGGAGCAAAGGTTGTTATTAATTATGCCAGTAATTCGGAAAAAGCCGCCCAAGTCGTTGCTAGTATTAAAGACAAAGGTGGAGAATCAATAGCCATCCAAGCTGACATTAGCCGAGTTGCAGAAGTGGAAGGTCTATTTCAAAAGACAATTGAAGCCTATGGGAAAATTGATATTTTAGTCAATAACGCTGGTATTATGCTCACAAAACCGATTACGACGATAACAGAAGAAGACTTCGATAAGATTATGGCTATCAATGTGAAAGGAACCTATTTTGCCTGCCAACAAGCAGCTAAGCACATGAACACAAACGGACGAATTATCAACTTTTCCACTTCGGTTGCTGGTCATATGTTTCCCACGTACAGCGTCTATGCAGGTACAAAAGGAGCCGTTGAACAGTTCACCCGTCAACTAGCAAAAGAGTTCGGACCAAAGGGAATTACAATCAATGCGGTTGCACCAGGTCCCGTTAACACAGAACTTTTCACCACAGGAAAAACCAACGAGCAAATTGATGGCATTCGCAAAATGAACGCCTTTGGTCGCCTTGGTGAGCCCAATGATATTGCAAGTGTAGTCTTATTCTTAGCAAGCGAACAATCTCAATGGGTTACAGGCCAAACAATACGGGTTAACGGTGGTTTTATATGATCTAGGTTTTAAGAGACAGACTTGTTTTTTTGACAGTTTGAAAAAACAGCTTTTTAAGATCGACCTCCGCGTTTAACACACTGAACAGTATAATAGCTGCCCCCAGGTAACCTCTCAGGGAAAGGGCTTCATCGGCAAAAAGAAATGCGAAGATTGCTGCAAAAACGGGCTCTAATGAAAAAATAAGACCAGTATGTGTAGGGGTTGTATGGTTTTGTGCTACTGTTTGAGCAACGAATCCTATGGCACTACACAAGATACTTAAGGCCAAGACAGAATATCATGATTCGGTTGTGCTTGGGAGTGCCGTCTCTTCCATACTCAGAGAGAATAATAAACCTAAAACCCCAGCAAAGCCAAGTTGCAAAATTCCTAAGGTAATCGAATCCACATTTCTAGTAAGTGCCCCAGTAACAATGATGTGAATGGCATATAGAGCAGCCCCTAAAATACATAGAAAATCCCCTGCATTCATGGTCAGTTGGTTATTTAATGTTAATAACCCGATACCGATGATTGCTAAAAAAGCACTGAGAAAAACTCTTTTCTCCGGTGCTTTTTTTAGAAATAGCGCCGAAAATAGGGGTACAAATATCACTGTGAAGCTGACTAAAAAACCAGCATTAGAAGCAGATGTAGTTTTTACGCCAAAGGTTATAGAGGCAAAAACCAAAAATAAAATTAAACCTAAGATAAATGCATATTTGATTGTTTTATAATCAACCTTTGCCAATCGTTTATAAAAGACGATTCCAGCTAAAATGAAAGCAATACTAAATCGTAAGGCGATTAAATTAAATTCTGGAATGGAATGAAGCCCCATCTTCATGAACAAATAGGAAGACCCCCAAAATATCGTAACAATCAACATCATTATATCTGCTTTTACTTGCGTATTCATTACTAACCTCCTGCCCTCTGGCTAATTCAGATTTGATCATTACCTTGCTTAAAAATAAGTATAAATGTATACTTAATATTATAAAAGCGAATGTTTATAATGCATTACATGAAAATAATTCATACTTCTAGGAGAATGAAAATGACGTTGTTCAAATACGAGGTCTTTAATAAGATTGTTGAATTAGGGAGTCTAACGAAAGCGGCTGAGGCACTGAATCTTACACAGTCAGGAATTAGTCATGGTATTTCCAGCCTTGAATCTGAGTTTGGCTTTTCTTTACTTACGAGAGACCGTTCCGGTGTAACTTTAACAAGTAACGGAGAACATGTATTACAATATGTTCGGGAGGTTTTACTCCGAAATGAACAACTTAAAGAAAAGATAGGAGCAATCAATGGACTGGAACTTGGTACCGTGCGAATTGGAACCTTTACGACTGTATCTACCCAATGGCTGCCCGAAATCATAAAACGATTTCAAAATCAGCATTCTTCTATAAACATAAAATTATTTGAAGGTAATTATGATGCTATTCATGACTGGATCGCAAATAGTACAACTGATTTTGGCTTTGTCTCTTTGCCAACAGTCAAATTTTTTGACGTAGTTCCCTTAACAAAAGACAGAATGCTTTGCATCTTACCCACCGATCATCCATTGAGTCAGCAAGATACAATTTCTTTTGATCAAATTGGGCAAGAGCCTTTTATTATGCCTAAGTGGGGTAATGATCATGACGTAAGACGTATCTTAAAAGAAAATCAAGTAATCCCCAACGTCAGGTATGAAGTGGCAGAAGATCAAGCGATTATAGCCATGGTACAAAATGGCCTAGGGATCAGCATCCTTCCCGAAATGGTTTTATGTAATATCCCACAAAATATTCGTGCCATAAATTTAGAAAAAAATCATTTTCGCAAGATAGGAATTGCAACATCTTCTTTGAAAACCATTTCGCCTGCTGCAAAAAAATTTATTGATTTTGTTCAAATTTGGCTAACCGAGCAAAATTTATTAGATTATTAAAAAGAGACAAAGAAAGTAAAAAGGTGATTTCTGTTTAACACAGAAATCACCTTTTCAGTTAACTAATTCCTTCTTTAATATTTTACTTTAAGATGTTTAAGCTACTTTTTAAGTTAGCTTAAAAACGGTTATCGAGAAATTTGGCCTTTTGCCCTGCCTTATTTACTTGAGTGGTTTAAAGCGTGCAGTGAAAAAGCGTAATACTGGTGGTTCATAAACCATTTCCAAGCCGCAAATTTTATCCCGATTTTGATATAGATCAATAACCGCTTCAGCAACCACATCCATATGAGCGTAAGTATACACGCGACGAGGAATTGTCAAACGTACTAATTCTAATTTAGGATAGTGATGTTTACCTGTTTTTCCATCCCGACCTGCGGATACGATACCACGCTCCATGGAGCGAACACCTGAAATCGTATAAAGAGATGCTGCTAGTGCTTGAGCAGGAAATTGATCTTGAGGAATATTAGGTAAAAAGCGTTTGGCATCTAAGAAAACAGCATGACCGCCGATTGGTTTTACAATAGGGACACCTGCGGTATCTAACTTATTGCCAAGGTAGCGAACTTGTTCAATACGATGCTTAATATAGTAGTAATCAACAGATTCCCGCATACCACGGGCCATCGCTTCCATATCACGACCCGCTAATCCACCGTAACTTGGCATTCCTTCAAATAATACCACCATTTGTTTTGCCTTTTGAAATAAATCTTCATCATTCAAGGCTAAGAAACCACCGATATTTACTAAACAATCTTTCTTGC
This sequence comes from Pelosinus sp. UFO1, assembly GCF_000725345.1. Classification (NCBI taxonomy): domain Bacteria; kingdom Bacillati; phylum Bacillota; class Negativicutes; order Selenomonadales; family Sporomusaceae; genus Pelosinus; species Pelosinus sp. UFO1. The sequence goes on along the minus strand of NZ_CP008852.1, from coordinate 1,579,445 downwards.
CACTCATGGTAGCACCATCACCATAGCTGAATAGTTCCTTTACAATTTCAGCAATCGATTTATCTTTATAGGCTTCTTCTCGTTCTTTAATAAAATATGAATTTTCGATACAGCGAGTGGCATCAAACATAACTTTAATACCATGTTGTCTTGCAATTTTACTAACTGCACGAGCATTTTCCATACTGACAGGCTGACCACCAGCCAAGTTTACAGTCACTGCCATGCAGATATACGGAATTTTATCAGCACCAACACGATCAATTAAATCTTGCAGTTTTTTCAGATCAACATTTCCTTTAAATGGCTCTTCATTTTCCGAATCATGAGCAGCATCTACAATAATATCTACGAATGTAGCGCCATTCATTTCTTGATGAGCCCGAGTTGTAGTAAAGTACATATTGCCAGGTACATAATCTCCTGGTTTAATAGCAATTCTAGATAAAATATTTTCTGCACCACGTCCCTGATGAGTAGGAACAACATGTTTGAATCCATAAAGCTCCTGAACTGTTTTTTCTAATTCAAAGAAGTTAACACTTCCAGCATAAGCTTCGTCACCGAGCATCATACCAGCCCATTGATTATCACTCATCGCATTTGTGCCACTATCTGTTAACAAATCAATATAACACTCTTTAGAATTAAGTAAAAATGTATTATAGCCTGCACGTTCAATCGCAACTTCTCTTTCTTCCTGTGTTGTCATTTTAATTGTTTCCACCATTTTAATCTTAAAAGGCTCGGCCATATACTTACGCTCCATAATAATGATCTCTCCTCTTACTATTATATAGTTTTAGTGACCTGTTACTATCTAGATCACCTTTTAGGCGCTAGCTAACTTTCGCCCCTTACCTTGTATTAAATGCAAAAAATGTGCCAATTCGCAAAATCGTAATTTTGCTTGAATTAGCACACCTTTTTTCCCTCTTATGTATATAGCTGTAACTTTTTATTGCAAAAAAGTTTCCAGCAGCATTAAAAGTTTCCAAAAAATATGGTTTTATTTTTCATTCTGGTAACAATCCATATTTACGCATTTTTTTCAATACTGCCGTATGAGACAAATCTAAAACTGTACCTACTCGCCTGGAAGAATGATAATGCTCCAACGTTTCTTTCAAAATAAGTCGTTCCGTCTCAGCCAAACGTTCTTTCATCGTCTGATAGTTTTCACACTGTGCAGTTGAAGAGTTTTTTACGCTCATTGGCGTACGCCGCCCTAAAAAGATATGCTCAGCTCGAACCTGAGGACCATCTACCAAATTCACAGCTCGTTCGATAACATTTTCTAGCTCACGTACGTTACCAGGCCAATCGTACCTTTGTAAACATTGCATGGCTCCAGTAGTAAAGGCATTAACCGGACGACGCATTTTATCCGCAAATCGTCCCAAAAAGTACTCCGCAAGGATAGTAATATCCTCTGGTCGTTCTCGCAGTGGCGGCAAGAGAAGGGGAATGACATTTAAACGATAATATAAATCTTCCCGAAATGTTCCTCGCGCCACCATCTCTTCTAAGTTGCGGTTGGTAGCAGTAATAACCCGTACGTCTACCACCAGTTCTCGTGAGCTACCTAACCGTCTAACTCGCCGCTCCTGAAGAACTCGCAGAAGTTTAACCTGTAAGTGCACCGACATTTCTCCTATCTCGTCAAGAAAAAGCGTGCCTCCATTGGACAGTTCGAACAGCCCTGGCTTTCCTCCTTTGACTGCTCCCGTAAAAGCTCCTTCCTCATACCCAAAGAGTTCGCTTTCCATCAACGTCTCCGGAATAGCTGCACAGTTAATAGGTAAGAAAGTACCACGGGCTCGCATAGATCCATTATGCAGTGCCCTAGCGAAAAGTTCCTTGCCTGTCCCCGTCTCTCCACGAATTAACACGGTAGAGTCACTTAACGCGTATCTGCGAGATTGAGCTATCAATTCTTGCATTACCGAACTAGTACACGCAATATCTCCAAAATCTACAGGGAGAGAAGCAGTCATCTTTTGCACTAAATTCCTTACATCTCTAATGTCTCGCAGCACTGTTACAACCCCAATAACCTCATTGCTATTCCCTTGCAGAGGAATGGTACTAATTACGCAATAGCTGCCAATGCATTCAACAAATATTTCCCGATCCCGATAAGAGCACCCAGTTGCTAATGTCTCCGACACTAGCAAATTCCATGAGAGATTGTCCCCTAAGGTTTGTCCTAGCATCCGCTCCATTGGCATGTTCAAAATTCGGACTGCTGCGGTATTACATTGGATAATAACACCGTCACAATTGACAACCAAAATTCCATCGTTGACTGAGGTCAATACTGCATCAAGCTGCTCAGCCCGTTCCTTTGAGGGCATAAATCTAGTTTTCTCCACTCTATGTACCCCCGCTACGTCACATAATGCCTGAATTAATTCCCCTTCCTTGTTTTGTGACACAGCTTGACACTCTAGAAATATAGCTTCCTGCTCTACTTCGATGGTAACAATATTAATATTACGTTGCTCTAGAATCATACTAATGTCGCGAACTAACCCCACACGATCAATACAAGGCATACGTAAACGCAAATTTACCACTCCTTCTTTACAGATCAAAAACGATTTGATTAGAACTCTATACAACCGGATATATTTCTACCGAATTTTTACAATCCTTTTCTAGGTTTGAATTAGTACGCATTCCATTTTGAGATAAAGCAAATCTGTTATTATACTTAATTTACCATATATATATAAACTCCTGCAAAGCTGAATGCCTTGCAGGAGTTCGGATTCTGTATTTGATTGAATAGTGATTTTTCAGAATTGGCTTTTCTAGCCCCCTAGAAAGATTGTTCTCTTGAGTCACCCGTCTTTTAATTACTCAATTAATTCTTTACCTTTGGTTTCTGGAATCAGGAAGTATACATTAATCGCTGCGGCTATATATATAAAGGCTAATAAGGCTAAAGCACCAGAAAGTGTATACTGGGCGGCCAACATTCCAATGGCCACCGGAGCAAATCCTCCTACCGCTCTTCCCGTGTTGAAGATAAAGTTCTCTGCTGTGGAACGGGCCTCAGTAGGATAATTTTCGGAAAGCAATGCTCCATATCCTGCCATCATTCCATTACAAAAGAATCCTAGAATAGCTCCACCGAACAGTAGATGAATAGGATCAGACAAACCAGAGTAGATCCAGATGCAAATAGCCGACATAAGTTGAAAGGTTATATATGCTGGTCGTCTACCAACTTTATCTGCAAAGTAGCCAAACACAGCAATACCAACCATCATTCCTAAAACAGTTGCCGCCATCCATGCACTGGTTTTATTTAAGTTCAATCCATGTTTGTTCATAAGAATTGTCGGCAACCAAATCATAATACCGTAATAGCCGATATTTTGGACACTAGTCATCACGGTAAGGCCTAATGTTGTAATCGTGATTTTCCGATTGGCAAACAAATGTAACAATGGAAATTTTGCTGCTTGGTTATATATTGCTTTTTCCTCTTCAGTTAAGGGTTCATTCCTACTCAACTTTTCACGAAGCATATTCTTCATCTGATTTTTCTTTACCCACATCTGGGGTTCTTCAAGGCCCCATCTCGCCCATGCCGCGAATACGGCTGGTAAGGCACCTACTAAAAATACTGCCCTCCACCCATAGGCAGGCAAAACGTAAGCACTAACGGCAGCAGCGGCTAAAACTCCTAATTGCCAGCCGATAGCTACACCCCCTGACGCTCTTGCCCGTTTTTCTTTTGGCCAAGTTTCAGCGACCAACGTCATTCCTATACCAAATTCTCCTCCTAAGCCGAGACCCGCTAAGAAGCGATATATATTTAATTCCGTAAAACTGTTTGCAAAGGCTGTTAAGCCAGTAAACACAGAAAAAATAATGATAGTAAGAGAAAATACTTTAACCCTTCCTTGGTAGTCTGCTAAAATCCCAAATATGTATCCCCCTATAACTGCTCCCATCAAAGTAATGGTGGCTACAAGCCCGCCTTCTGCCAAACTTAACCCAAAGGTACTCATGACGGCAGTCATCACAAAAGATAAGATTAGCATATCAAGCCCGTCCATGGAATACCCCATTACGGAAGCAATCAGTACCTTCCAGCGATAATGTACTGTAGATACTGCATCACTTTGGCACATCCCATTGGAAGTAGAAAAAGGGTCTAGTTCTCTGTCAATTACTCTCGTATTTGCGTTCATTCTACACTCTCCTCGAAACTTTTTTTAACATCAAAAAAGCTTCCTATCCATTATCTGGAAGGAAGCTTACTTAGCCGTAATATGGCTGCAAATAGTTACAATGCAGCATAGTATGGACCATTCCCTTGCCAGCCTCACAGGACTGTCTTAAAGGACATTATTTATTTAGCTAAGTATTACATAAAGTTTTTATTTTGTCAAACATCTCATTTCTACAACAGTGTTGGTACGATACGATATATGATGTCATGCATTAAATCATCATCATTACTTACTGCAATAACATCTGCAACCTTTTTTACATCCTCTTGTGCATTAGCTGGCGCAACTCCGCAATGCGCAAGCCGTAACATTTCAATATCATTTTGGAAATCACCTGCTGCAATCACTTTCTTAAGGCGGAACTCTTCCATATTCAGCAATTCACCCAGCATATTTCCTTTAGAAACATGCTTGCCTACAATTTCTAAATAGGTAACTGCAGAAAAAAAGTTATTTGTTTTATTCTCTAGATGAAATACTGTTAATAAATTTCGGCTGGCAAGTAAATTTTCGTGGCTGTCACAAAGAATAACTTTAATCCAAGTTTTTTCTAATATATCACTAATCTCGGCATAAACGAACTCTTGTTTTTCTCGTTCCATATGCTCATCAATATTGTTAGGATCAGTAATTACATAAAGTTGCTCTTCGGTAAAAACTTCAATACACATTTGTGGAAATAATACCATTAAGCGTCTCAGATAATCAGCTAAATCAATGCTTTGCATATGCTTTATTTTAAGAAAGCATTGCTCCTGCCAGGAAAACAGTGCGCCGCCATTATAAAGAATACACGGTGCATTAATATCAAGCCCAGTTATATAAGACACAACATTTTTTTGTGTACGTCCAGTAGCTACCGCAAAATGTCCGCCTTGCGCTACAAAATGAGCAATAGCCTCCATATTTTTAGGTGAAACTTTATGTTCACTGTTTGCAAGTGTCCCATCTAAATCTGTAATAAGGATAAAGTCCTGATATGGTTTCACAAATCAAGCTCCTTTCATTATTTATGTATAATACAACCAATATGTTTAACAAATTCCGTAGGAGATGTTTTTGTATATTTCTTAAATACTACGCAAAAATGCTTATAATCACTAAAACCGATCAAATCAGAAACTTCATACACTCGATAAGTCCCCTTTTTTAATAAACCAATTGCCTTCTGAATGCGGTAGCGTGTCAATAGTTCTAAAAAAGTCTGTCCCGTTGCTTCCTTAAACTTACGACTTAGATAGCTTGCGCTCACATCAAACTCCTCAGCAATCGATTCAATACTAATTTTTTCATTATACTGATCCCGAATTTTGTATAAAGTTTGCGCAACATAGCTATTTTTCAGGGTATCTTTGTTCAGATATACATCCCAATCTACAAGCTTACCAATGTCTCTCTTTTTGGTAAGGGCAACAATATTCGAGTATGCTTTATTTTCTTCCAGACTGCCCCTTATTCTATTAATTGTATTTCTAAGTTCGTCTTCATCTACAGGTTTAAGTAAATAATCTGCTACCTGCAGATGCAATGCCTTACGTGCATAGTCGAAATTAGAGTAGCTTGTTAAAATGATACTTCTAAATGGTTTAATCTCTAGACTTTGTGCTGCTTCAAGCATTTCAATACCATTCATTTCTGGCATAATAATATCTGCAATAACTAGATCTGTTTCATATCGATTTAGCATCGCAAGTCCTTCTTTGCCATTCTCCGCTGCCCCCACCACCGTACAATTCATACTCAGCCAGTCAATGGTGTAAACGAGTCCTCTGCGTATAATTTCTTCATCTTCAACAATCAAGACTTTGAGCATATCGGTTTACTCCTTTTACTGTTTCTTATGAATTGGCAAAATAATTTTTACGGTAGTCCCTTCATGACGCGTACTCATAATTTCCAATCCATAAGACTCACCATACATCAACTGAATCCGTCGATTGACATTATAAAGTCCTGTATGTTGTGAGCAATTTGACGTAGATGATAGCATTTCGCGAATTTCATAAAGAGATTGCTCATCAATTTCCGTACCATTGTTAGCAATAATAATTGCAAGCTGATTCAGGGTAATGCTAATTTTAATTTCTACAAGCATATGCTGGCAGGCACGAAAGCCATATTTTACAGCATTTTCAATAATGGGTTGAATAATTAGCTTAGGAACAATACAATTATTAATTTCTTCTGGTATATCAAGAATATAATTTAGACGCTGACCAAATCGATATTTCTGAATATCGAGATAATTTTGCGTATATTCCATATCCTCTTTGATTGTAACTTCACTGCTATTATTATTGATGCTGTAGCGCAGCAAATTAGATAAGGATACAATCATTTTATTGGCTGCAACAGGATCCAATTTAATCATGAATTTCACGTTTTCTAAGGTATTAAATAAAAAGTGAGGATTAAATTGGGACTCAAGCTGTTTAATCTCGGAAATAACCGTTGCCCTGGCCTTTTCATGGTTCGTTTGCATGAGCTCTTTTAAGCTGGAAAGCATCATATTATAAGCTTCACCAATAATTTGAAACTCGTTATTCGTATTAATAGTTAGACGCATATCAAGATTACCATCTTTCACAGCTGAAAATGCCTCGACAAGTTGATCGATCATTTTTGTCTTTTCCTCGGCTTGCTTTTTTACACTGATTACGATAGACAGCGATAATATGAATAATACGCCAATAAGAATAATCAATGCATTAGTCAATTGATTGATGATACCACCAACAGAAGTCAATGAAAATACTGTTAACTCACCATTTAGAATTTCTCTTCTGCTAATATAATACTTCCTATCTGCTAGTGAAAAATAACCATCCGCATTTTTAAACTCTATTTTCATTTTATTCATTGCAGTATAAAAAAACTCATCTGTACAAATTGGCATATAATCATAACCGTCTTTTACAATAATATGGACGTAGGGGTTTGCCACCGCGCTTACTAGTTGTGCTGCCGGCACAACAAAGAGAACATAACCAGTGATTTTACCTTTTTCGAGTATTGCTTTGCCAATAACGAGATCCATTTGCGGACCGAAGCTAGTAATAGAACGAACAAAAGTAAAAATTGGAACTGACGGCCTTCTTTGGATTTGCCCTATAATCCCCCAATTTGCACTTCTTGCAAGCTCGGCAAATTCCGGATCCTGTTTTTGATTCGATATTAACCGATTCATCCCCTCATCAAAAAGATAAAAGTCGGTATGTACACCTATGTTATTAGTAGATTGATAAAATTTCTCATACATTTTTACCCTTGCACTTTTATTATCACGCAATTCATTGATATCGCATAATGCTGCAATGTCGTTGGCTTTTTCCATATAACCGGAAATAAGCGTACTCATCATTTCGCAAGCAGCATTGAGCCTACTTTGATTGCGTTCAAGTACGTTGATATTCCAATAAGCAAAGCCAAGTACAAAAATAAAAATAGAAATAATAAAAGTCGGGATAAGTGCATACAGGGTAAAAGTTCTCCGTAGCTCATCCTTTAAATGGTTAACCTTTACACTCATATTCTCACCCCGATTTTGCTAACTACTGTAATGACAGTGTTTGTTACTCCATTATAAACTAATATCCTTACTGCCGGAAACCTTAAAAAATAAAAGCAATGCAAAAACGGTCGTCAACGTCAATATTGTAGAGAGTGCCGCCGCAGTACCATAGCTTGCACGAATTACTTCTGTATAAATGGCAACTGACATTGTTTTTGTTCCACCGGTGTACAAAATTACCGATGAACTCAATTCATTAATACAAGTAATCCAGCTCAGAATCGCTCCCGATAATACACCCGGTATCATCATTACCGCCGTTATTTTAAAGAAAGTCCGCAACGGTGACGCACCAAGACTAATCGATGCCTCTTCAACACTGGGGCTGATTTGATACAAAATTGCTGAGCTTGAACGCAAGGTATATGGTAAACGCCGAATTACTAAAGAAACAATAATAATCATTGCTGTACCAGATAAGATCAACGGATCTTCATTAAACGCCAGGAGCAAGGTTATCCCAAGCACTGACCCAGGAATAATATAGGGAAACATGGTCAGTGTATCAATAATATCTGTAAGCCAGCTTTTTCTCCGTGTCGTAATATAAGCTACAAGCATGCCTAGTATGACAATGATCAAAATTGCAATAAAGGAATAAACATAAGTATTGGTAATTGCTAAAGTCAAGTTCTTAAAAACGGTAACATAACTATTCAAAGAAAAACCTGGCACAAAAATTTGCCCGTTTGTTTTTAAAAAGGACGTATACATGACAGTAAATTGTGGAATCATCGATACAAACACTAATAAATAAATACCTATATGCATAACAATATTTTTTAATCCTGGCAATTGTTTCGCCTGCATAGGTCTAAGAGAGCTCATTGTAAAAGATTTTCGATTGACAACGTATTTTTGTAATAAGAAAATTATTGAAGTAAGAATAACCATTAATGTTGCCATGGCTGCAGCAAAATTGGCCTGTCCGCCTACTTCATTAATAAACTCAGAATAAATCATAACAGGCATAACATTAAATCCCTCACCAATAAGCATTGGTGTACCAAAATCGGCTAATGCGTTCATGAAAACCATCAATGCACCAGCAAGCATTGTGGGTAACAACAGTGGCATAATCACGGTTGCTATTTTTTTTATGCCACTGCATCCTAGGCTTTCTGCCGCTTCGATTAGGGATGCATCAATCTTTTTTAGCGCACCTGAAACATACAAATAAATAAAAGGGTAAAGTTTTAATGTAAGTACCAAGAGTATACCACTAAACCCATAAATAGATGGCCATTCCATTTGAAATAATTCGGAGAAAAACTGAGTAAGTATTCCGCTTCGCCCACCTAATAGCACCCAAGAATAAGCACCTATAAAGGGTGGTGACAACATGGAAATAATCACAAATACTTCAACTAGCCCCTTGCCTTTCACCTTGAACGCCGTCATAAAATAGGCAAGTGTCATTCCAATTATAATTGAAAGTATGGTAACACAAGTAGTAACCCACATACTGTTGATCAATGACTGATAGTAATATTTTTTTCTGAAAAATTTAGCGAAATTCTCCATTGTAAAAGACCCTGTAGCTGGATCTTGAAAACTACTAATAAACAAAGAGAATAAAGGATAAATTAAAAATAGTGCAAATACAACAACAGATAAAATCGTTACTGATGTCCAAAAATCCCATCTAAGCAGTTTTTTATTCATACTGCTTCACATCCTCAATTAAATTCATAGTTTGATCTGCTGTAAAAACATTAATTTTTGCTTTATTCGGGCGAAGAGTAACGCTATCACCAACCTCAAAGATCCTTTCCGCATGCCCTAAATCTTGCGAAAATTCAATTGATGGTTGATTGGGAAGTAGCATTTCAGGAGGAAACGTAAGCGTATAATTTACGTATTTTCCAAGAAATACTCGAGAACTAATATTACATTGTATGCCATCTTCCTGTACAGAAAATTCTTCTGGCCTAACAGAAATAATAACATCTTGCCCAGCTTCTACCGAACCTAGGTTATCCATTTGTATTTGATAACCGTCTCCAAATACAACAAATGTTTTAATTGCATCCACTTTTATTTTGCCTATAAATAAATTAGAATGACCGATAAATGTAGATACAAATACATTATAAGGCCTTGTATAAATTGATTGGGGTTTCCCAATTTGCTGGATTACACCGGTTTGCATAACTGCGATTCTATCTGAAATAGCTAATGCTTCCTCCTGATCATGGGTTACATAAACAGTGGTAATTCCCACTTGGTTTTGCACATCTCGAATTGCACTCCGCATTTCCACTCGAAGCTTTGCATCTAAATTGGAAAGGGGCTCATCCATTAAGAGTACACTTGGATGAATCACTATTGCTCTTGCTAATGCAACACGCTGTTGTTGCCCTCCAGAAAGTCGTTCAGGTAAGCGGTCTTGATATTCTTCTATTTTTACTACCTTTAAAATATCATCAACTTTCTTTTTCATTTTTTCCTTTTCTAATCCGCGTAACTTCAAACCATATTCTACATTTTCTCGTACAGTTAAATGAGGAAATATTGCATAACTTTGAAATACCATTCCGATATTACGCTTGTGTGTTGGAATATCGTTGATCAGCAAATCATCAAACTTAATTTTTCCTCCTTCAATACTATTAAAACCTGCAATCATTCTCAGTAAAGTCGTCTTACCACAACCCGATGGACCCAGTAAAGTGAAGAACTCACCATTTTTAATATGTGCTGATAAATCGGGGATAATCGTTATTTGGTCATATCTTTTGATTACATGGTCGATGTGAATTGCGACACTCATATGTAAACCTCCGTTCAAACTTCTAACAATCTTGTATAATTACAGCCCACAACAAATAAATTGCGTGGGCTGTATTAAATAATGAAACGATCAGTTAACGCTGGTAAATATGTCTTTGAATTTATCCAGCCATTGTCTTTGATTTGCTACAACAACTTTTTCATCATCATTTATAATATTGATTTTAGCTTTTTCAATTAAGCCTTTTGGAGGTTCAACATCAGTACGGACCGAACGTCTATGTAACTGTTGTACGATAATGGTCTGCGCATCTTTACTTGTAATAAAATCAATAAATTTCTTTGCATTTTCCATGTTTTTAGCATTTTTTATGATGTAAACACCATCTGGTTTAGAAATAACGCCTTCTTTCATATAAACCAGCTTTACTGGAGCACCATCGGCAACATATTGTGCGCCGCCTTCTTCAAAGGTACAACCCACAGCATATTCACCATCAGCCACTCCTTTATAAACAGCCGAAGAGCCACTAAGTAATTTACCATTTAGATTTGCACAAAGTGCTTTTACATAATCCCAGCCTTTTTCAGGGTCACCTTTCCCCATCGCATAGAGCATATTAATTAAATGTTCATAAGATGAAGATGATTTCGCTGGATCACAAAATGCAATTTTCCCTTTCAATTTCGGATTTAGTAAGTCCTCATAACCTTCAACCTTTATATCGCCAATTAAATTTGTATTGACCATAATCACACTTGGAATATCCGTAAACCGAGTTAAAGTACCTTCTGTATTCTTAAATGCCTGTTGTACCTTATCTTCATTAGCGGAAGTATATTTCTCAAATAAATTTGCTTTCGGTTTCATTGTACCAAGGGATCCACCCCAGAAAATATCACCTAACGGATTTGCTTTTTCCGATTCTACCCGTTTTAATAATTCACCACTACCAGCCGCCACAACTTCTACTTTTATGCCGCTTTGTTTTTCAAACTCACTTACTAATGGATTGATAAACGTTAATGGATGGGGACAATAAACAACAAGTTTATCTGTTTTTTCTGCCGCAGGTTTTTCCGTAGTTGCTTTCGAATTGCCACCGCCGCAACCAACAAGAAGTAGACAGGAAAGAAGTAAAATGAATACCAAAGACATAAGTTTTCTCATTAGATTACCTCCATTCAAGCTTTATTTACTCAAATTATATCTAAACCCTTTCTATTGAACAATCCCAAAAACATCTATAACTATCGTAAAAAATGAACTTTGTGATTAATTTATCACAATTTTCTGATTATAAAATACATCATTTTTTCAGCAAAAACGAAAGAACAGTTAGATCAGTGGAAAAGAATCGATTACTGAAAATAAGCATAATGTAACCTGTACCAAACAAAATCCATTCTAGTTAAACTTAGAGCTAAAAAAGACAGTCAGTACTTCAGCGAAGTCCTGATTGTCTTTTTTAAGGTGATCATTTCCAGGTATTCGTTTTCTTTTATAAGCCGTACTATTTATTGTAGAGGGTTCGTAATGGTTGAGCCAAGACTGGTGCCGGATCTTAATATGGTTCGGTATTGGTCGGCCAAAGATTATTGTCGGGTCGAGAGGTTCGGCAGTAGTCGGCGGGCAGATCGTTATATGTCTTGTAAGGCTGTACGGCAGCCCAACTGTTGTCGTGTGGTCAAAAGGGATGTATAACGGTCGAGCTAAGACTGTCATGGGTACTGAAGATATAGGGGTCGGCCGTTGTCGAGAGATTGCGACCGGTTCGGTAGGTATCTGTGGCAGTCGAGCAAAGGTCAGTATCGGTTGTGTAATGCTTGTGGGTAGTCGAAAGATTGCGTATAGGTATGTAATGATCGGTATTGGCTGTAGCGTAGATCATTACGGGCTCTTTTCAAAGCTAATGGAGTTATCCGTTAGCTTTTTAGTTTTGTATAAAATAGTCTAATATTAAACCAACTGCGTTCCAGTACATATCATAAAAATTTAGCAACTTCTGTACGGTATGTAAGCACTGCCGGAATTAGTCCCGCCAGCATACCAAACAGAGTACCGCCAATTATAATACATACTTCATCAAGGGTAAAAGCGGATGTTAGCACAATAGCTGTTTTACTTTCCATAGCTCTTACCAGTAATGAATAGATTCCATGGCCAGTTAAGATACCAATGGTGACGCCCAGGATCGTAAGGAAGGCGCTCTCCGCCACGATAATAGTAAAAATATCGCGAGCACTAGCTCCTAATGCACGTAAAATGGCCCGGTCGCGAACTCGGCTTAAAGCCGACCAATACACAGACAGCGCCATAATCACTAATCCCATCACAATGATGATATATGCCACAGTCTTAATCATGTGCTCACCTTGCCCTAATATAGCAAACAACTGAACAATAACTTGGGAGGGGAATACAATCTGCGCCCTTTGATTCCCTTGAAACTGCTGATACAGGCGCATAGCTTCGCCATATCCTTTGGGCTTTACCAGAATGGCAGTAACATCATGCTCATGGCTTTCTTCAGTCACTTCTATCTCAGCCTCATGCTCATGTTTTTCATGGGCTGACCAGATACTTTCAATAGGAACTAAAATAGCTTGGTCATAAGGACCATTCACCGCCTGTAGTATACCCACAACATGATAGGAATTGTCATGTACATGACCTCCTGGTATAAAACCATGGGCCGACTTAAATTCATCACCCAGCTTTAGCCCTAATTTTTGAGCAGCTTTAGCTCCTACAACAGCCTCAAAGGACTGGGTAAACGGACGTCCTTCCTTCAGTTGTAGCCATTCTTCCTGACCGACTTTAGGTTGGTGCTCAAATATTCCATTCCCACTACCAACTATGGCATATCCCTTGTAATTATCACCAAAGGCTAATGGAATTGCTGAAGCTACCAGTGGGTTAGCTGCTAGTTCCTCATATATCTCATGACTCACGTTACCGATCGGTGCGTCTTGTAGAAAAACGGTATTTAAAACCAGTTGATTTGGACTGCCTTTGGCCCCGACGATTAGGTCAAAAGGCTCTGTAGCTCTAACCAAGCCGTTATGAGTACCAGCGGATAACAAGGTCACCAATGCCAGCATGGCGATGGTAGCGGCTACAATAAGTACAGTCAAACCGCTTTGAACCGGCTTCGCCAGCAAATTACGCCAAGCTATCACAAGTCGCACTTCCCATCAGCTCCTTTTCTGGTTTCCTTAAGACACAAATTTGTTCAAACTGACTTATGATTTGTCTATCGTGAGTAGATACGAGTAAAATACTATTTGAATCTTTCGCGAACTGTCGCAGCATAGTAAGTACCAGTAAAGCATTCTCTTGATCCAAACTGGCAGTTGGCTCATCAGCCAGAATAAGCCTGGGTTTATTAATTACTGCTCTAGCGACAGCCACCCGCTGTTGCTCACCCATACTAAGTTGGTGTGGAAATTTACCCAACTTATCGGATAAATTCACCTGCGCCAATAGCTGACTGGCCCATTGCCGCTGCTCTTTTTGGGGAATGGTATTTGCAAAACTCATAGCGACTAACAAATTATCCAAAATGTTCAAACTGGCAAGAAGATTTAGTCGCTGAAAAACGTAGCCAATAGCCTTAGCTCGCCAAATATCACGCCAAGTTTCCGCCATGTCTGAAATCGTAATATCGTCAAATTTTATCCACCCAGTGGTCGGAGTTAATAGTCCTGAGATGAGATGTAATAGAGTGGTTTTTCCGGAACCGCTTGGACCAACTAATGCCACCTGCTCACCATCCTTGATGATAAGGCTATCAACAGCAACAGCCGTTACTGTCTGTAAAACATCACGGTACTCCTTCCTGACTTGGTTTACTTCTAACATCCTATCATCTCCACTAATTAATTAGCCTCTTCGACACTATCGGCAACGATACGCACCAAACTGATAAAACCAGTTTCTTCATCCATCTGATACCCCACTTCTAAATCGCCTGTCACAGTAATTGGTCGATCAAAAGGTAATGCAGTGACTGGCTTTGAAAGTTTTATCAACACAATATCATTCGGCCAGTCTGCATCCGTTGAACAGAAAGGACAAATGGACATAGGCACTTTGGTTAAAACAAAAAAACTTAGCGTTGGCTTAAGGGGCGGTGCCATAAAACCGCTTATTTGCACCTTTTTTCCTTTCAGACTTTCCAGTTTTGCTGATAGTTCCAGGCCTAGCGCCGAAGCACCACTATAAAATTCATTAAATTCAAGGTGTGTAGCCTGTTCACCCAGCCATGGTAGCCACGCCGGAGCCGCCTGTGCACGGGTGAAGAACAGGGACGATCCATCGTAAGGAATCGTCCCGTCTTGCCCCGTCCAGCTTAACGGCAACCAGGCGAGCATCATAGCAAGAAAAATTGCTCTGCTTATGCTTCTGGTTAATCTCACCATATCTTGCCTCCGGGTTATATATTGATTTGCGGTTACTTTTCGTTTTTACGACCGTCTAGACCCAATGCCCGCACAATACCGTGGAACACTTCCGTATTATCCATAACACCTTTAAAGTAATCGGCACCAGGACCTTCAGCGGTTAGGGGTACATCATCAGCAGAATGGACTTCAGATGGATCAGAGGTAGGAGTATTACCTACTTTTAAATCCCCACCCTGGGGAGCTCGTTTTGGATTTGCAATCGCCTTGCCGTCAGCCATAATAGCCGGCGAGGTAGGTACTTCCTGGAATTTATAGTTTTCATAATAATCCGGATGATTAGCAAATTGAACTGCTAATGTTACACTTGGATTGGGATCGTCAGGAAAACCATCGCCATCAGCATCGACAAAAGTGGGCCATCCAGCATCAGCATAAGTGCGAACACCTTCCCGACCAGTTTTACCGTCGAGTTCATGATAAGTGCCAGTAATGCTGGCCCCATGGGCGTGGTCAGCTACGACAATAACCAGGGTATCATCGTTCTTTTTAGCAAATTCTTTTGCAATGCCTACCGCTTTATCCATTTCAATAGTATCATACGTAGCCCGCTGCCAGTCCATAGTATGAAGCTGTTTGTCAATGCAGGCACCTTCTACCATAAGGAAAAAACCGTTCTTATTTTTACTTAATACGTCAATGGCCGTTTTAGTCATATCCATAAGGGTAGGCTGATCAGTAAATTTGCCGAGAACAGCTGGATTTTTTGTTACCTCTCGGTCAATATATACGTCCATGTTATCAAGCTGGAAAAGACCAAGCAGTTTATCTGGTGTACCAGATTGTTTTAGTTCGGTCTTGGTAGTTGCAATAGGATACCCCAGTTTTTTAAACTCTTCTACCAGATTGCGATCATCAGTGCGTTTGGATCCGGGCACACTCTTAGGCAAAAAGTGCCGCGATCCGCCGCCTAAAATCACATCAGGGCGATGCAGAGGATTAAGCATTTCTTGCGCAATAAAATTTTGTTCGCTTCGTTTACGGGTATGTGCTAACATAGCTGCCGGAGTTGCGTCAGTTATATTGGCTGTAGAGACAATACCAGTCGCCATACCACGTGTGCGTTTTGCTAACTCAATAATATTTTCTACTTTTGGATCATCAAAGGGGTCTTTGGTACTGTCGGCATACACGCCCATAGCATTTACGGCACCTTTTTGACCAGTAGCATAGGCTGAAGCACTGTTGGCTGAGTCGGTTACCAGCGAGTCATTACCAGAAGTAGTTATTAAAGCTAGATTTGACATCTTATCCATTTCAAGAAGATCGTTATATTTACCTTCAGTAATACCTTTGGAAAGAATGCGAGCCATTTGTCTTGCCTGCAGGCTCATTCCATCTCCGATAATGAGGATAACATTTTTTGCAGGTTTTTTTATCTTCTCACCGGAAACTTCATAGTTTATCGTACGTTTCTCTATACCTTTTTCACTTTTTACAGTTACCGCCACAGCTACTTTACCAGCTTGTGGAAAAGCAACTTCATTAATCCGGTATGTACTCATTTTATCAAACTTTATAACTGCTTGTTTACCAAAGAAAACTTCGGCTGCTAAACCATTTACCATAACTTCGATGGCACTAGCGGGAGTGTCGTTTTTAACTTCAATTTCGAAATCGAACTTTTGACCAACAAGAAACTTCGCCCGATCAATAGGCATCATGCTGATGTTTGACACTTCTGGCCCGCTGTAAGCAGCATATGATATTGTCATACTAGACATCAGGGATGCTACTACAACTAGCGCCACCAACAAGCGAGAAAACCGTGACAGGTACAAAACAGATATTTTAGGATTATACAAAAATTACACCTCCAAAATATTTTGTTCTAGACAGGCTGATCCCCTTGCATTCATTATTACACTAAATTTGGTATTAAATGTTAATGGGTTGTTAACGTTATGTTAAAATATTTCTTTTCAATCGCATACTTACAGTCTGACTAGGTTTTTCCTCAAATGAATTAAGTTGGTAGCTAGGAGCAATTTTTATAAATAAAAAACTCGCTAATTATCCCTCTAAGGTAGATAATTAGCGAGTTTACTGATGTCAAAGACTAAATATGGCTTTCCGGTTATGCCGCCATACAAATACTTTCATCCTGCGCATCCAATACAAAACCAAACAATCGACTCATTAACAGAGTCATAATTCGAATATACATCCAGGAAAAAATTAGTGGTTTAAGGTATACAGTTGATGATCGTTTCATTGTTTATCTTTGCAATATGAAATCAAAAAGACAGCAGATCGTCCCCCTCCCGTTTCACTAAATAGTTTGTTCTCTGTAAAGGCGGACTAGTCATTGACTATGTAACAGTGGCAAGCAACAAATGGTGTTATTAAAATTAGAAGCAGGTCGAGGAATTTTCGTCTCCAAAAAGTATAAATAGTAGGATAATAATTGCGATAATCAGAGACCAACGATTCCTCCTATGTCCACAACTACAACCACAACCCATTTGAATACCTCCTTTTATAGATGAAATATTAAGATTTACAATTACTTTAGCTTATGATAAAAGTGGAATTTTGCCACTGACTTTTTTAATTTAATGTTCTCTTGAGTGACGAGCTATTTATTTTATCACCACAAAAATTAGAGTTCAGTATCGCCACCTGGCAATACTGAACTCCAATTAGCACTATTTAGCCATCCATTAGGATGTCTTACATTCTTTATCTGAATCCAACTCGTTTTGCATAGAGCTAGTCATCCCATACGAGAGGGTCTTGAATTTGAGTAACAAATACATATTTGTGAAAGTGGTCATCCTCCACAGTAGTTTTTCCATATACGAAATGGACATGTTTATTTGAACTTACTGCGATCGCAGGACCAGTCTGAATCCCTACTTCATGATGGTGATCCGCAAAGAAATCTGTAGATATCAATATTTCGTGTACATGACTATCTCCATATGGTATCACTTCACTTGTTATCCCAGCAAAGCGATGATTATGTGGTTCTTCCTCTTGCTCTGCGATGAATGTGCTCCCTTTAACCTCATGAACATGGCCCTGGCCGCGGTTAGTGTCTTGCTCCGTTATTTCCTATCATGCTATATTCTATGTAACATAATAATACATTGTTACAAGTTTATCAGCATATATATAAGCCAACACTCTTGAGGGCCAGAAGAAAAAAACGAAACCCAGGAAACCAGGGTTTCTGAAGTTAGGTATATTACTCTTTGTCATCGCACTTATCATCATCGCGGTCGCAGCTAATATTGATGATATGATTCTTATCATGTTTTTTATCATGGCACTTGTCGCAGCATTTGTCATCGTGGCACTTCTTGCCAGGAATAACAAATAGAATTTGCTCTATATTTATTGACACAAACGTGCCTTCGGGAATTTCAGGTCCACCCCTCTCACAAAAAGGACATGTTAATTGAATCAAAATAAATTCATGACAATCATCACATCTCCTGTGATGATGCTTTTCTTCTATTTCACCCAGGAATGTTCCGGTCAAAGTTACGAGATTATCATGAACTACTGTATCAAGAACTACCGTTACGACGACGCCACATGCAAGATCGAATCCTTTGCCTCTGGGGAACTTCATATTTTTTCCTCCTTCATATATTTTTTTGATTAATACATAATATTCATCAAAGTAACGTAAGGTGATACGTTAGCTAAAGAACACCTAATAAAGAAAAATTGTGGTGGACCATTGGTTTAATGTTTTTGTAACGCCATGCTGTTATGTTACATAGAATAAATCAAAAGATAAAGGAGGTTTTTTTATGAACGAAGATACTAGAGGATGCCAGACTAATGATTGGGATGACAAGAAGAAGAAGAAGAACAAGTGCATCATCAATATTTTCTGCAACGATAAAAAACATGATTGGATGGACGACGACAAAAAAAATGATGGTCACTGCATCATCAACATTTTCTGCAATGACCACCTAAAACATGAGGACAGCGATAGCAAGAAAAATGATGGCCACTGCGTTATTAACATTTTCTGCAACGATAAGAGGGACGATGACACATGTACTGATGAAAAAGACTGGTAACCCTCTCTCATTTATAAAACCCTGGTTTTCCAGGGTTTTATTTTTCTTTGTTACATCATTCAGTACCGCTATTTTTTACATTGCCTCGCACACGAACCCCTCCAAATTCACACAAAGCAAAAAAGCCACAAAATTCGTGGCTTCATAGACATCTCTGGATTTAATTGATGGAGGCGAGGCTTATCGAGCCCTGTCCATACCAATTTAAATAGAATTACCCATTATCCTCTGAAAATAATCTCAAAAAAGGAAGTGCAAGAACGTAGCAAGTTGTTCTTAGCACTTCCTCTTTTATTTCTCCGCCATTTTCATAAACTGTTCTTCATCAAGAACTTCCACGCCCAACTGTTGGGCTTTCTCCAATTTGCTGCCTGCTTCTGCGCCGGCTACTACGTAGCTGGTTTTTTTACTAACGGAGCCTGATACTTTACCACCGAGTTTTTGAATCATATCAGCGGCCTGGTTACGACTCATTTTCTCTAGAGTTCCTGTGAGGACAAAAGTTTTACCGACAAAAAGTTGATTTTCTTCAATGATTTGTTTTTCTTCTGTGGTTTTCACTCCTGCAGTGCGGAGCCTTTTAATCAGTTCTATATTGTCTTCCTCTGCAAAATAAGCTACAATGCTCTCTGCAATTTTGGTACCAATTTCATCAAGCTGTAGCAGCTCTTCAACAGACGCTTTTTTTACGTCCTCTAGATCTCCAAAGTGCCGGGCGACAATACCGGCAGCTTTTACACCCACATGACGAATGCCTAGAGCAAACAACAATCTTGCTAAACCTGCTTGTTTGCTGACTTCAATGGCAGTTAATAAATTTTCTACTGATTTTTGCGCCATGCGAGGCACTGTCAATACTTGTTCTAGTTTGAGCTGATACAAATCTGCTACATCTTTAACTAAGTTTGTATCTACCAAGGCATTCAGCACTGCCGGACCTAAACCATCAATGTTCATGGCATCACGAGAGACAAAATGAACTAAGCCTTCTCGAAAAAGAGCCGGGCAATGCGCATTAATACATTTATGAGCCGCTTCTCCTTCTTGGCGCACTACTTGCCCTCCGCATTCAGGACATATTTCTGGCATGACAAAAGGAACTTCATTACCTGTACGTTTTTCTAACACTACGGAGAGAACTTTGGGAATGACCTCGCCTGCCTTATGAATGATAACGGTATCTCCAATACGAATATCTTTTTCTTCTATATAGTCTAAGTTATGTAGGGTCGCGCGACTAATGGTAGAGCCAGCTACTCTGACAGGTTTCAAGATTGCTGTTGGGGTAAGAACTCCTGTCCGACCAAGTCCCACAAAAATATCCTCCACGACTGTAATGGCCTGCTCCGCAGGGAATTTATAGGCAATGGCCCATCTTGGATCTTTGGCAGTATAGCCTAATGCCTGCTGATTTGCTAAATTATTGACTTTGATTACCATACCATCAATATCATAAGGAAGTTCATAACGTTTTTCGGCAAAATTAGTACAGTAATCAATGACGTCTTCTATCGTTTCGAATATTTTGTATTGAGAATTGATTTTCAGCCCTAGTTTCTTTAGATACTCTAACATTTGACCATGTGTAGTCAGTTCCACACCAGTATATACGCCAATACCATATACAAAAATATCTAAGGCTCGATCTGCTGTTATTTTAGGATCTAGTTGCCGCAAGGAACCTGCTGCTGCATTACGAGGATTTGCTAATAATGCTTCACCAGCTTCTTCCCTTTCTCTGTTCAATCGTTCGAATTCTTTTTTAGGCATATATACTTCGCCACGCACTTCAAGCAGGGGCGGAATAGCAGTATTATCAGCATGCAAAACTAAGGGCACAGATTTTATCGTACGAATATTACTCGTTACATCTTCCCCTTGGCTGCCATTTCCCCTAGTGACGCCGCTTATTAAATGTCCCTGTTCATAAGTTAAATTAATTGCTAGTCCATCCATCTTAAGTTCTACGATATATTCTACTTTCTCTTCTATCCCGAGACCACTTTGCACTCTATTGTGAAAAGCGATTAATTCTTCTCGAGAAAAAGCATTCCCCAAACTGCGCATAGGCGTCAAATGAGTTACGCTTTGAAAACCACCGGCAACGATACCACCAACTCGCTGGGTAGGTGAGTCAGCGGTAATTAAGCTTGGGTAGGCTGTCTCGATATCGATGAGTTGGCGCATTAATAAATCAAATTGTCTATCCTCTATTTCAGGATTATCAAGAACATAGTAACGGTAGGTATGGTATTGTAGTTGTTTACGTAGTGTAGCAATTTTATCTTTTATTTGTTGTATATCTTCTCTCTGGTTTTCCATCACCTGTACACTCCTTAATTAGAATCAGGAAAGCTGCAGCAAATACACTGCAGCTTTCTTATATTGTCATAAAAAGCAACCTTTTATGAATTATATCCTCTTGGTGCTATACCTTTGTTATCGGAGCCATATTTGCTACAACGACTTTGATACCGAGTCCTGGAAAAGCAATTTTAAGTTCCTGACTATCGCCACTTTCTTTCACATCAATAACAGTACCTACGCCCCATTTTGTGTGCTGAGCCTTATCAGCTACCTTCCACGCACCACCTTGCCCTTGCGCCTGTCTCTTCGGTGAAACCATTGTTGGCATAGGACCCCTTAGAGGGCTTTGGACAACGGAAGAAGTTGCTGGAGTAACTGCTACGCGGTTACTGCTATTGGCAAGACCATATTGATTTTGCCTTCCTGAATATTTCTCTATCATAGCAGTAGGTATTTCACTCATAAATCTAGATAGCGGAAACATTTGTGTCCTGCCATAAATGGTTCGCATACGTGCATTGGTCATATATAGCTTACGGCGGGCTCTAGTAATTCCCACATAACAAATACGTCGTTCCTCTTCTATTTCTTCCTCATTCATTAGGGTACGTGAATGGGGGAATAATCCTTCTTCCATTCCTGCCATAAAGACAACGGGAAACTCCAACCCTTTTGCTGAGTGTAAGGTCATCAAGGTAAGACGTGCTTCTGTTATTTCTGCATTATCAATATCAGCAACCAAGGCTACCTGCTCTAAAAACTTTTCTAAGGTTTCTTCTCCATCCCCTTTAGCAAAATCCTTAGCGACACTTAAAAATTCTTTTAAGTTGTCTAAGCGATTTTCATCTTGGGGATCCGTGCTTTTCTGTAATTCCTCAACATAACCAGAATCATGCATAACTTTATTTACTAGTTCAACAACAGACAAAGACTGCACCTGTGACATTAAGTTAAAGATCAGTTCTGCCAAAAATTCTAGAGGTCCCTTGGATCTAGCAGTAAGGCCAGGAACTAAATCCGGATTGCTAACTACATCAAACAAGGTCATATTATGTTCTGCCGCATAAGCCGTCAAGCGGCCGATGGTAGTATCGCCAAGACCACGGCGGGGAACGTTAATAATTCGCAGTAAGCTTACACTGTCTGCTGGGTTAAAAATAACACGCAAGTAGGCCAAGATATCTTTGATTTCTTTCCGATCATAGAACTTTAACCCGCCCACAATTACATAGGGGATCCCACTCTGCATAAAAGCTTCTTCAATGGCACGAGACTGAGTATTAGTACGATATAATACCGCAATATCTCCGTAGGATGTACGGTGTACCGTATTGAGTTTGGTAATCGTATCCGCAATAAATTGGGCTTCATCTCGTTCATGATGTGCCAAATAATGAGTAATAAGATCGCCTTCTGGGTTTTGCGTCCATAATTCCTTGGGGCGGCGCGAACTATTATGTTCAATTACGGCATTGGCTGCATCAAGAATTACTTGTGTCGAACGATAGTTTTGTTCCAATTTGATAATTTTGGTTTCAGGATAATCTTTTTCAAAATCTAAAATATTCCGAATGTCAGCTCCCCGCCAGCCATAGATACTCTGATCCGCATCACCTACGACACAAAGATTGCGATGCTTGTCTGCTAGCATACGTGCTAAAAGATATTGAGCTCTATTGGTATCTTGGTACTCATCAATCATAATATAATGAAATTTACGTTGATATTTGGCTAGCACTTCTTCGTTACTTTGTAACAAGCGTACAGATAACATGAGTAGATCATCAAAATCTAGGGCATTATTGGTACGCAATTTTTGCTGATATAACTGATAAATCTCCGCTATTTTTTGTTCATGAAAATTACTAGCCACTGTAGTAAATTCTCTCTCATCCTGCAGGGCATTTTTGGCATTAGAAATCGTAGATAAAACACTACTTGGCTGAAATTGCTTGTCATCTAGGTTTAACTGCTTTAAGCAACTTTTAACCAAAGACTGGGTATCAGATGTATCATAAATTACAAAATTACTTTTATAACCGGCCATACCACTAATTTCCATACGAAGAAATTTAGCACAAAAGGCATGAAAGGTACTAAGCCAAATATCTTTAGACTGTTCCCCTACAATGGCATGCACCCGCTCTTTCATTTCTGCCGCCGCTTTATTAGTAAAGGTAATGGCTAAAATATTATAAGGTGCCACTCCTTGCTCCAAAAGATAAGCAATGCGACAAGTTAATACTTTTGTTTTCCCTGAACCTGCACCAGCCATAATGAGCAATGGTCCATTTGTATGAGCAACTGCTTCTCTTTGCATAGGATTCAATCCGTCTATAATATTCTGCATATAACCCTCCGTAGTAACATTAACGTTGAACTTTTGATAACTTTATCTTATTCGCTAAAAATACTCTATTTCCTGTCAGATCTCATAAAAAATAGATTATAATGCGATAATTGACCGCATTATAATCTATTTATCCTTTTACTAAACCCTTGCAGCCTCTGACATAGGAGGAATGATTTGTTTTTTCCGAGACATTACCCCTGGAAGATGAAGAACACCATCCGCCCCATCATTACCAAAAGCTTCGGTTAATAAACTAGCGGGTTGACCAACATAAACTAAGTGGGTACCTTCCTCTAAAATATCAGTGACCATTAATAAAACCATATCGTAATTTTCTTTTTGCCGTATTATCTCCATATCTTGCTGCAATTTTTCTTTAATTGACAGTACCTCGCCCGCATCCATTACGGAGATTTGTCCTACTGTCATACGATAATCACCAATTTGAAATTCTTTTATATCATTGGCAATAATATCAGCTGTAGTCATTCCTTTTATACTAGCCCCAGCTTTTAATATACTCATCCCAAATTCCTGAAGATCTAGTTCAGCAATTTCAGCAAGCCGTGCCGCAGTCCTACGGTCTTTCTCTGTGCAAGTAGGCGATTTGAATAGTACAGTATCTGATAAAATGGCAGCCAATAACAATCCTGCAATATCTTTAGGTATCGTTATGTTACGGTGCCAATACATATTTGAAACAATAGTAGCGGTACAGCCCACAGGCTCATGGCGGATAAAAATGGGCTCACTGGTCTGCAAACCGCCCAAGCGATGATGGTCAATAATTTCTATAATTTGCGCTTCCTCAATTCCCTCTACCGCTTGACCTCTTTCATTGTGATCGACAAGAATGATTTTTGTACGTTCTTGCACAATAAGTTTATCACGATGAATGGCCCCTACTAACTTCCCATTTTCCACTACTGGATACACCCGATAATTCGTATCCGCAACGATTTTTTTTATGTCCGTCACTAAATCCGTAGGCTTAAAACTAATGACTTGCTTGCGCATAACCATGCTCAATGGGATGCTCTGATTAATTAGACGAGCAGATGTATAGGTATCGTGAGGACACGTGATGACTATAATCCCCCGTTCCATTGCCTTCTCTATAACTTCTTTGTCTACTTCCACATTCCCTGTAACAATCAAACAAGAGATACCACAATCTAGAGAAGTCAGTTGGGCATTCTTACGATCACCAACTAATACGATATCATTTTCACTAACAAACTTTTGTATAAGCTTATGGCTCCCTGCGGCAATATGTACTCTACCTGCCACTTTACGCTCCAAGTTTTCTCCGTAAACTAAGACACCTTCAAGTGCTTTTACTACTCCGACAAAATCTACACCTGCTTGACTCAAATCCTGCATCTGCAATTCATCAAAATATAGATTAGCCAAGTCACCTACTGTTACAACACCCGCCATAATCCGCTTTTCATCCACAACAGGTACCGATTTCACATTATATTGTCTCATAATGCGGCCCAAATCACGTAATGTATCTGCAGGGCCAGCTGTTATTACTTCTGTTTGCATAATATCTTTAACCCTTGGATATAAATCTGTAACAAGTTGAGGCTTATCAAAGCCTAAGGTTTCCAGAACAAACTTGGTCTCACTATTAAGTTTTCCAGCCCTAGCAGCTATCGCATTTTCCCCTCTAACCTGTTGAAAATGAGCATAACCAATTGCTGAACATATGGAATCCGTATCGGGGTTGCGATGCCCGATAACATAAGTAGGTTTAGAAGTTTCTGTCATATAAAGTCCTCCGTCGCTATTACTTATAAATCTGCAAAATTTTCATCTTATATTCTACCCTATTTACTTGTATCTGAATAGTATTTTAAAAAATTTCTATAAAAAGAAAAAAACAAACCAGTTGCACCTGCATACTAGCCTGTTTCCATGGTATCTAAATGACTAGATACAGATTAAGTTTAAAAACTCTCTCTGCATCTAGTCAGCTTTAAGTTAACTTATCATTTTTCATTAAATTGAACTAATGCCTCTGTTATCAATCCTTTAGGATTTTTGATGGCCTTTTGCGATTCCGTTTTGTATATAAACTTATTTTTGAAACGCATTTCCTCTTTTACGGCAACATCAGCTGCTAGTATAACCAAATCAGCTTCGTCTACTTCTTTTTGTGTAATCTTATTTTCAATTCCAATGGATCCTTGTGTTTCCACTTTCATAGTATGACCGAGATTGACTGCCGCTTTTTGTAATGCGGCTGCTGCCATATAGGTATGAGCAATTCCTACTGGGCATGCAGTTACTGCAACAATTTTCATAATGCCACCTCATTTACCTGATTTGATATGGAAATTATACACCTATTCCTGTACTGTCTGAATCTAATTCTTCAGTAACTGGTTTCTTCAGCATATTTACCATAAATGCGGTAACTCCTACGCCTATTAATATGGCCACAATAAACATGATAGGGTTATCTACAACTGGCAATACAATTGGCCCACCATGAGGTGCATGATCACCTACACCAAACATAGCAGCAACAGCCGCACCAATTGCTGAACCAACTACGATAGAAGGTATTACCCGAATTGGATCCCCTGCTGCAAAAGGAATAGCTCCTTCTGTAATTCCTATCATCCCCATAGCCAGAGCACCATAACCAGCCTCTCTTTCCAGTTCACTATATTTCTTAGGCGCCAATAACGTTGCAACACCCATTCCAAGAGGCGGAATACAAATCGCTACAGCTACAGGTCCCATTACAGTATAAACACCTTCACCAATCATGGCTGCACCAAATAAGAAGGCTACCTTATTTACAGGCCCCCCCATATCAAAGGCAATCATAGCTCCCATAACTAATGATAGCAATACCGCATTCCCTTGCCCCATAGCTTTAAGACCAGATGTCATTGCTTCCATCAATCCAGCAATGGGAGTACCAACCACATAAATCATTAATCCACCTACGACCAAAGCAGACAATAAAGGAATTACGAATATAGGCATAATGGGTTTTAAACTTAAAGGAACTTGCCAACATTTTATCCATCTAGCAACATAACCTGCAATAAAACCTGCTACAATACCACCAAGAAAACCAGCTTTCAAATTGGCTGCTAATACACCACCAACAAGTCCTGGGGCAATCCCTGGGCGATCAGCAATACCGTAAGCAATGAAACCAGCTAATACAGGTACCATCATAGAAAAAGCCGCAACACCAATATCAAGCATGTTTTTAAATACGGGATTGGTAACAACTGCACCTTTACCAGCTTCCACACCGCTTAGAGCAATCGATAAGGCAATAAGCACACCACCGATTACAACAATAGGAATCATATAAGATACGCCTGTCATTAGATACTGTCTTATGTTTTTCAGCTCTTCACTCATTACATTCTCCCCCTATTCGTTTTACTCCTTTACTCCACCTGAATAATACTTAGTGCTTCTAATATTCCTTGCTTGGTGTCTGCATTATTTAAAATTTCTATAAAGTCCTCGTCCATAAGTTTCATTGACAATTGTGACAATATCTTCAAATGGACATTATTAAGATTTTCAGCAGGCACACCTAGTAAAAAAATTAAATTAACTAAGCTACCATCATGTGATCCCCAATCGATCCCCTGCCTAATTTTACCGAAAACAAACATCGCCTCCTTCACCGCTTTTGATTTCCCATGGGGTATTGCTATCCCGTTTCCCACCCCCGTTGAAAAGTTGTTTTCTCTTTCCAATACATCCTGAATAAACTCATCCAAAGAGCTGATTTTTCCAGCCTTTTCAGCTAATAATGCCATCTGGCGAATAACGTCTGCTTTATCTGTCGCCTCAATATCCAAATTGATCAGATCCTCGTTTATCAACATTAAAATCCCTCCATTATAGTTTATTTCTCTTGTATTAAACTCATTAATAAAGGTTTCCAGCTTTCTAATATCTTTCTGCACCAATAAAGGGCTTATATGAATAACGGGGCGATTGACTGTTCCTCTGGAAAGGGGCACAGTGGAAATAATAAAATCTACGTCATGTGTTATATCTTCTTGAATGTCTGCTACGGAAAGTATATTCTTGATTTCAATATCCCGAAAGCATCGCCCTAAACGGGCAGCCAATAGTTGAGATGTTCCAATACCACTTGTGCAGACAACTAATGCTTTGAAAGTTTTTTTGCTTCTTTCCATTGCCGCCCCAATATGTAGTGCAATATAACCAATTTCTTCTTCGTTCACCCGACAACCAACGTATTTTTCAAATACAATACTTGTCATCCAGGCAGCACCATATACCTCTGGATAATTTTCTTTTATTTCATGTAGTATGGGATTTTTCAAAGTTAGTCCATATTTCAAACGATTAATTGTCGGGCGTAAATGCAGCAACAGACCAGTCAGTAATTGTTTATCATTGGTAAAATCTACATTTAAAACACCTTGGGCGATAGTAATGATTTCCCTAGCGATAACAAGAGCTAGATTATTATCTTCATCTAATTTCAGATGAACCTCTTCTATAGGATTTTGTTGCATTTTCGCCCCAAGAATATGCAGTAAGATATAGCCTATTTCAGGTTCTGGTAAGGTAACTTGAAAAGATGCTTCAATACTTTCTCCTATATCTTTAGCGACTTGGTATTCATCTTTTGACTGTAAATGCAATAAAGTACGATTCGCCAAACAAATATCTTTTTTATGCTCTAATCTTTTTATGGCAATGGCTACGTGAATGACCAAGCTAACATAAGCTTCATCGGAGAAGTGAAATGCTAATTTTTCTTCCGCCTGTGTTAAGATTCTTTCTAGCTGGCGGAAATCGATATTGATTAATTCTTTTAACTTTCGTAATGTTTTATAATCAATTCTGCCTCCGTAATGTTCATATAACATTTCTTTGAGTTCATCTTGTTCTCGATGGTAGGCAATTAGGCTAACCACTGCCTTACGCCAATTTTCTTCTTCACCAATTACTTCTATACCATAATTTGTTTTACTCAATAAGTTCAATTCAAAACCATTCAGCCACTCTTCTACATCAACTAAATCCTTGTGAATCGTAACCTTACTAACATAGAGTTCATCTGCTAAATCCTGCATACGAATTTGATTATCTGCCATCAATAACCGTTTTAGTATGGAATACTTTCTAGCCTTTGGAGAGAAAGGCTGATCCGCACCTCTACTATTTTCAATTTTGCTGCTTAGACTTACCTTTTGTTCTTCAGACCCCTGTAGCAGAATACCCGAACCAGTCTTTTTTACCAGTAACAAACCTGTATTTTTAATATGGTCTTCCACTTTACTTAAATCATTTCGAATTGTCTTATTCGACACAGTAAGCATGCCCGCAATCTCATCTACGGTAATTGCCTGATTTCTATTTAGCAATATACGAATGATTGCTAAAATGCGTTCCATAAATTAATCACCCCATTGCCACAATGAATGTGGTAACTTAGTTATATATTTATTCATAATCGAATTGTCTGTTAATTTAATTATAGTCTCTTTCTACTGATTTTCAATGGGTTAATAGGTACATTTTTATACCTCAGCATTGTGGTAAAAGTTTATCAATCCCTTCATAGTCATCTTACTTTCTATCGCAATCGTTTCTCCCGTTACAATTCTCCTCTCGAAAGACTAGACTATATTACAAAAATCCATTATTATTACAGAAGATTTACTTATTCTTATTAAATTTATAATCCAATAATAGGAGATGCTAAATGAAGAAAAATTTGCCGGAGCATTACTTTTCTCGGCTTTGTCGCGCTATTACTGAATTTGATATGATAGCAGCAGGTGATAAAATATTAATCGGCTTATCAGGTGGTAAAGATAGTACATTTTTGACCTATGCTCTTTCCATACTTCGCCAGCGTTCAGCGAAGCCTTTTGAAATCGCAGCTTTAACCATCGACCCTTTGTTTACCGATGATTTTGATCCGAAACCCATCTCAGATTTTTGCGCCGATCTCGATGTACCCTTCTACACACAAAAAACAGATATTGCTGGAATCATTAAAAACAATGATGGTAAAGATCCCTGTTTTACCTGTGCTTTTTTTCGCCGTGGTACCATAAATAACTTTGCGGTTGAAAATGGTTTTAACAAAGTAGCCTATGCTCACCACCATGATGATGCCGTAGAGACTTTCTTAATGGGTCTACTTTATTCTGGACAAATTAAAACCTTTATGCCAACCACTTATTTAGATCGGAAAAACCTTACGGTCATTCGTCCCTTACTGTATTTTCGTGAGTACGAGCTAAAAGAGACTCCTAAAATTCACGGCTTTACTCCTATTCCAAGCCCATGTCCTTTAAACGGCCTTACAAAACGCCAAGAAGCAAAAGATATGATTGCATCCTTGGAGAAGTCAAACCCCGAAATCTATCCTCATCTAGCTGCGGCTATGCGGCAAAGCCCAACTTCTGAGTTATGGCCTGCAGAGTTAACAAGAGAGGAACTTCGCGTCAAACATCTTCAATTTTGGAATAAGAGCAAATAAGAAAAGACTTGGCTTGTGCCAAGTCCTCGGACGCAGGCAAAAGCCTTAGTCGTTCTTACTTGGAACCAAGGAAGTGTTATACTTTCTTGGTTCCGTAAAATAAGACCTTGCCTCAATAAGGCAAGGTCTATTTATTATATTACTAAACTCTTCTTTGTTTTACAAAATGATATAATAGCGGCGTGCACATAACAACTACGACAAATAACAGTGCTAATAAAAAGGTTGAGGAAAAAACATCTGTCAGGGAATAACCTAATACATTATACGCAAATGCTCCAGGAATCATGCCAAGAGCAGTTGCCGCTGTATAATCCCAAAAGCGAATCTTAGATAATCCGGCTAAATAGCTTACGGGATCATACGGGAAAATAGGTACAATTCGCATGATTAACATAGTACGAAAGCCGTTCTGTGCAATTTGACTTTCAAATAATTGAAGTTGCGAAAATTTTCCTATGTATTTTTGCATTTTATCACGTCCCAATAAACGGGCTATAGTAAAACACAAACAAGCGCCCATAACGCCGCCTAAGACAACATAGAAAGTTCCCCACCAAGGGCCAAAGGCCAAACCACCTGCTAAGGTAAGAAGAATAGCAGGAAATAGAAGTAAGGGCCTAATTGTATACATTACCACATAGACAACAGGACCCCACCACCCGAAAGATAGTACTATATTCCGAATGGATTCAGGCGTCAGGCGACTAATTCCTACAAAATGCACTAACAGTAGCACAAATAAAAAAGAAACCAATAAAAAACCAGCCTTCATCGCTGATTTTTTTTCACACATCATTATCATTATTAAATATAAACCTCATTTATTACAAAGAATATGGCTATTTTTTCTACTCTCAAATTATAACTGCATTCTTTATATAATGTAAAGAAAAAAAGCAGATTTTCATGCAAAAAAGCTGCTTTTTCACCAATTGTTTTAGATGAAGGTATAGCATATCCAAAAAAGTCACACATAATAATGATTCCAATCTTATTGCCGTAGCAAAATAGTACGGCTAAACAGCACTTGAAATAGTAGTAAAGCATACACTTTATGTACCTCTTGTACTTTTAAGCAGTCATTGTACAGGATCCATATAAAACCTCTTTCACTGCATATCCTTTCATCATCCAATCTGCCACCTTACTTTTTGCTTCCTCCATCCGTTGCATCATAGAGAGTGAAGATGCTGGATCACCATAAACCTTCCACATACCATGACAAGTATGGCATTCTCCTCCGAGTCCCATAAATCCCATGACATCTTTAAGAGGAATCCCTAATAGAATACCCATTTCATGAGGACAAACTCCCTGAAAACGTTCTTTAAAATGTTCCAACAACTCCTCTAAGTTCATAGCGGCATGATAACCAAACCCTGCTAAGAAACGGCGGTTATTATCATCATTTACATAGGCATTTAATAAATCCACCCGATAGAAAAGTACTTTCATACTTGCTGCGTCCTCTTTTAGCACGATCCACTCCATATTACTGTTAGCCAACAATCCCTGTCCATATGTAAGCCATAATGTTTTCATTAAAAATTGGGGTGAATCCATTAAATTGAGTAAAGTACTTGGTTTCTCACCGTAAATAGTCGGTGCTAATTCTACCACTAACCATTTAGAGAAAAAATCTGCGTCGTTTTTAGTATCTTGAATTTGTAAAAATTGTTTCCAACTCATGATAATCAATTCCACCTTTAATACTATTTTTATATCTTATTCCATAACTCCTGCGGCTGCTATTTTTTCTTCCACAGCACCCCAGGACCGTTTAGAAAACACTAAAGGAACATCTTGGGCCTTTGCAATTGCCTTCACCATTTTAGCCGTATTATGATTTACATAATCTGTTAGAACCAATACAAATTGTGTCTTTTTAGGAATACTGATTTTATTTTGATTTGACACTCTCCGGCCATCTATATGTGTCAATTCCGTTACCCCTAACGAATATAAATTCTTTTCAATACTACCTAAATAATCAGCTCCAATTACTACGATAGACATAAATACCCCTCCTCATTGTTATTGATTATCATTCTCATTAATTTATTAAAAAATAAAGGTAGCCACTGAGCTATCTTCATTTAATCCGATTACTTACAATTAGTTGTTGATCCACAACCACCACAGCCACTACTTTTCCCTGAGCCGCTGCAACATGAACCTTGTCCTTTTATATTTTTCCAAACCGTCAAGGCTATATAACCAACTGCGAGTATACCAATTCCATATAATATTATTGTCTGCATGTTTCTCTCCTCCTTTTTCAAAACATATAGCGAATTGAAATAGAGCCATTTCATCTTAAATCCTAATAAGGCTAGGTTTGCGCTACTATAGCGCAAACCCCAAATCCTTATACTGTAATAGAACTAACCACCAAAGCCTAATAATTTACCACCTTGGTATACAATAAAAGTAACAATCCATGCAAGAGTTGTTGAATATACCATGCTAATTGCAGGCCATTTCCATGAACCAGTTTCCCGTTTCATAACAGCAAGGGCTGCCAAGCAAGGGGAGTAAATCAGAACAAAAATCATCAAACTATAGGCTACTAAAGGATTCAAGTTCTTATCTTCTGCTAAAGCATGTTTCAATGTAGCAGAAGTTTCATCAGTAGCACCTAAGCTATAAATAGTTCCCATAGTACTGATTACTACTTCTTTCGCTGAAACACCAGCTACTAGACTCACACCAACGCGCCAGTCAAAACCAAGAGGCCGTATCGCAGGCTCAACCAACTTACCGAATTGTCCAGCATAACTTTTTTCAAGTTTTTCACCAGCTTGTTCATTGGTTATTTTTTCTTTCTCGTCCTCTAATCCACTCGTAAGTTCAACATACTTTGCTGCGCTAGCGTAAATTTCAGGGTTTACAAGCTCAAGTTGTGCTAGTTTTTCTGTTTTGTCTGCTTCTAAAGCAGCATATTCAGAACTGTCTTCCTCTAATTCCTTTGTCTGCTCCTCAAAGCCTTTTTCAACATCTTGAATTTGACCAATCAATGCTGCCAATTGCTCATTGTCTTCAATTTCTTCAATTGCAAGAGGGGCTAAGATTTCTTCGTCCACTTGCTGCGTATAATTCGCCTCAGCCTGTACTGTCAAAGCTTCATAATTTTTACTATATTCGATATCTGAAGGATAATTCGTTAAAAACCACATTAATATAGATGCTGCTAAAATGATAGTTCCAGCTTTTTTTACATACAAAGAACCACGTTCCCACATATGAATAACTACACTTTTTAGCGTAGGTATACGATAAGGTGGTAATTCCATAACGAAAGGTTCACTTTCGCCTTTTAATACAGTCTTGCGGAAAAGACTCGCCACGACCATGGATAATATAATTCCTATCATATAAATCGAAAATAATACATTACCAGCAATATCTGCATCAAAGAATGCGGCAATTAGTACAGTATATACTGGCAGTTTCGCGCTACAACTCATGAGCGGTGAAATCAATATGGTAATAATTCGATCCCGAGGATTTTCGAGAGTTCTCGTTCCCATAATAGCAGAAACACTGCAACCAAACCCTAACATAAGAGGGATAAAGGATTTACCATGCAAACCAAATCTACGCATCAGCCTATCCATAATAAAGGCTGCTCTAGCCATATAACCCGTATCTTCCAATAAAGCAATTGCTAAAAATAATAGTAAAATGCCAGGTACAAAGGTAAGAACGCTACCCACACCACCAATAATACCATCAACTATCAAAGACTTCAGAGGGCCATCTCCCATGATATCTCCGATATATCCACCGAACTTGCCCATTCCCGTTTCAATCCAGCCAGAAGGAATATCTCCAATTGTGAATACCAAGTTAAACACTAACCACATCAATGCAAAAAATATAGGCAAACCGAACATTCGATTAGTCAAAACCTTATCGATTTTATCTGATGTAGTCATAGTCGTTAAACTTCTAGTATCAGCGACTTGTTGAAAAACTTTACCGACGAACTGGTAACGCTGCCCTGCAATAAAAACTTCAATATCCTCGCCTAATTCTTTTACCAATTCTTCTCTAATGGTCCTACAAGATGCCATAATTTCATTGGAATTCGGCAGTTTTCTAAGGGATTCAATAATATTAGAATCATTCTCAAGTAATTTTAATGCTAGCCATCTCTCAGAAAAGTTAATTTCCTTATGTAATGGCAGCAATAAAGACTCTAATTTTTGTAATGCATCTTCGACATGAACACCATAATCTAATTTAAAACTACTAGCCAGCTTACTGCCACTTGCCTGCATTGCAGTATGTAAGATAGATTCCATGCCCTCTTTCCGTACGCCAATCGTACGTACAACGGGAATACCATTTAAACATTGAGATAACTTTGCATCATTAATTTTTAACCCTGTAGCTTCTGCCACATCCACCATATTTAACGCTAGTATTAAGGGATGACCTAATTCTAATAATTGCACGGTTAAATATAAATTACGTTCCAAATTTGATGTATCTAAAATATCAATGACCACATCTGGTTTATCATTTACAATAAAATTGCGAGTTACTACTTCTTCTTGAGAGTATGCTGTTAAACTGTAAGTACCCGGCAAATCAATAATGGAAAATTCATTATCACCTAGATTTCGATATCCTTCTTTTTTCTCAACAGTAACGCCAGGATAATTTCCTACATGTTGACGTCCCCCTGTTAAATTATTAAAAATGGTGGTTTTACCTGAATTCGGGTTACCAACCAGTGCTACTGTTACCTTTTTGCCTACCATCATCATTCCCCTTTATCAAGACATTTTCATGAAACCAATTATCATTCTCAGTTGTATTATATTTTTTTTAATGTACGTGAATTTGATGTGCTAGACAGTTTTCTAACATAATTCTAGACTGACCAACCTTCACCAATAACGTGCCGTTGACGCTATTCATAACTTCTACAGAACATCCAGGTACAAGGCCCATATTTACCATGCGCATACGTATCGCACAAGAACAGGCAAAATCTTTTATTATACACTTTTGTCCAATTCTAGCAAATACTAGTGGCATAGCAATCCCCCCTTATTTCTTAGGCCATTTCAAGTTCAATCATCTCGGCTTCATTTTTCCGTAAAGAAAGATTAAAACCTTTTACTTTTACTTCCATAGGATCGCCTAAAGGCGCAAATTTTTGTACTTCAATTATCGTACCCGCCACAACACCCATATCGATGATGCGTCGTTTTATCATGCTATTGCCAGTTACCTTTTTGACTACTCCTTTTTCTCCAGGGAGTAAATCGCTAAGTACTTTAGCCATTCTACATTCTCCTCTCAGTTGCCTGATACCAATTCTCATTATCATATTATATATATAATAACTGAATTTAGCCTAAACTGTCAAGCCCTTCTCTTGAGTTTTTGCCTTATTCCTTGTATACATGATAGCCCTATTATTCTTTAACTCTCATAGACAAAATAAAGAGAGAAGGCATTTAACCTTCTCTCAAAAAGCAACCATCCTTACATTCTGTTTACCTGAGACAAATCTCAACATCAACCTTTCAGGACGAAACTTATTCACTAACTAACTAACTAACTAACTAACTACTTCACCATGGGCACTTGAGCAATCTTCAATTTACCATTCACAGGGAGAAGAGGATTCAGGTTTTTACCTACTGGAAAATTCTAAAACAAAAAACACTCTACCTATAACCGACTAACTAGTTGCTAAGACTGGAAACTGGATTCCAACACTCTTGGCAGTTACTTAAGTCACTTGTAAGGATGGTGCTTGACTAAATAATAGCATGTAAACGTCAAAATAGCAAGCACCATTTTTTTATTAATTATGATGATGCATTGGCATTGCCTGATTGCTAGGACTCCAGCCTAATATTGCAGGATCCACCATACCAAATATCATCGCGATATGAGCTACAATCAGAAATACTGTCAATAAGATAAAATGAAGTTTCATCTTTTCTGACCCTGATTTTCCACGACCAATTACCCCTAACTCTAATAATGCGATTCCAAACAGAGGAATTACTCCACTGAGATAAGAGCCTACGGCAATGATATCCGCAATCCCTCGCCATTCAATATGTGGAACAACGAAGATTCCCATTTGTAAAAAGATACCCAGGAAATAAAAACCCAAGACAATTCCGATCCACTTATTCCAAGACCGAATTAGGCCATTATTAGAGCGATTAAACACAACAAAAAATTCAGTTGCCACCAAGGCTTCCGCCAATGCCACGGGAATTACCATATAAATAATCAAATTCCACGGCTGATTGACCGCCAATAGTTCCATATAGTGGGTCATATTCATAAAAAATACCTCCTCATGTAATATAACCCTACTATACCAAAACAATATGAAGATCTTATGAAGAAAACAATTTTTTATTTTTTTCTTGCTAAGTAATGAGTATGCAGTAATGAATGAGATTTAGGACTTAGAGGCTTCCCTAAAAAATCTTCATATAACTTAATCACTGCAGGATTTTTATGAGACTGCCTAATCACCGAATCACGATCAATTTGATACAAACCTTCCATGCGATTCCCCTTCGCACCCGCCTGACTCGTTATTGGTTGGCCCCCGCCCCCAATACAGCCGCCAAGACACCCCATAATTTCAATAAAGGTGTAGTTACACTCACCCGCTTTTATTTTCTCCATTAGCAATCTTGCATTCTTCAAACCGTTAGCAACTGCTACTTTTACTTTTAGACCATTAAGATCGATTTCAGCGTCCTTAATTCCAGCGAGGCCCCGTACCATTTTAAAATCGAGTTGCTTCAATTCTTGCCCAGTGACCATTTCGTATACGGTCCGCAAAGCCGCTTCCATAACGCCCCCTGTTGTACCAAAAATGGCTCCTGCACCTGTAGAAATCCCCATAGGATCATCAAAACTCTCATCCTCTAGGGCCCTAAATTCAATGCCGGCCTCTTTTATCATCCTAGCAAGTTCACGAGTTGTTACTACTATATCCACATCACGATAGCCACTGCCATTCATTTCGCGACGGGAACTCTCATATTTTTTAGCGGTACAAGGCATAATAGAAACCACAAAAATCTTATCCGGTGAAATACCTGCTTTTTGCGCATAATAGGTTTTTGCCAATGCACCAAAAATTTGTTGGGGTGATTTACAGGTGGAAACATGGGACAGTAATTCGGGATAAAAAGTTTCAACAAAATTTACCCATCCAGGACTACAAGAAGTAATGAGAGGCAAAACACCGTGATGTTGTATTCGTCCTAAGAGTTCGTTCCCTTCCTCCATAATCGTAACATCTGCTGCAAAATTAGTATCAAAAACCTTGTCAAAGCCTAAACGACGCAGGGCAGTTACCATTTTACCCGTACTAATACTGCCTCGTTCCATACCAAACTCTTCCCCTAAAGCTACTCTAACGGCAGGTGCAACCTGTACAATGACATGTTTCTCTTCATCGTCGAGAGCTTCCCAAACCTCATCTGTATTATTCTTTTCATAAAGTGCACCAACAGGGCATACTGCAATACATTGTCCACAAAAAACACAAGGACTGCCCTCTAGCTTCTTGTCATAAGCAGTACTAATTTCGTATTCCCTCGAGCGATTCGCTGTATTAATAGCCCCAACACCTTGTATCTCTTGGCAAACGGCAACACATCTGCCACATTTGATACACTTATTTGCATCACGCACAATCGATGGATTTCCTTTATCAATTGGCAGTTTCTTTTCGCCATTAATCGCCGACTCAAATACTGGTTTTCCAATACCAAAAGTTGTTGCTAATTGTTGCAGTTCACAATTACCGCTACGGATACATTGCAAACAGTCTTGTGGGTGAGATGCTAAAATAAGTTCTAATACAGTTTTTCTAGTGTCTCTTACTACCTTACTGTTTGTAATAATTTCAGCGCCTTCCCACACCTCATTACTGCAAGCAGTTTTTAGTTTCTTTTGCCCTTTTATTTCTACTAGGCAAACCCGACAAGTGGCTCGTACTGCAAGATCTGGATGGTAGCAAAGAACGGGAATCTGAACTCCAACCTTCTTAGCGGCGTCAATAATTAGAGTCCCTTCTGGTACCGTTACGGAAACCCCATCAACCATCAATGTCACTTCATTATTTACATTTTTTATATGTTGCATATTATTCACCCCTCTCATCGATAAAACAATGGCCAGCAGGACATTGTTTATTAATATGGGCTTCAAACTCATCCTTAAAGTATTTTAAGCAACTCGTAAGAGCTACTGCAGCAGATTGCCCTAACCCACAAAATGAAGCATTGGTCATTACATCCGCTAAACGTTTTATTACAGTAAAGTCTTCTTCCACCGCCAAACCTTCTTGAAACTTGCATAGAATTTTATATAATTGCCAATTTCCTTCACGACAAGGCGTACATTTTCCGCAGGATTCATGAATAAAGAATTCAGTAACTTTTTTCAGATAATCAACAACACACACCGATTCATCCATCACAACAACTGCACCAGAACCGACACTCAGCCCGACAGATCGCAACGCTTTATAGCAATATATTGTATCTAACTGATCAGGTATCCCACAAGGACCTGATTGTCCACCTAAATGAAAGAATTTGAGTTTTTGATCCTGTGCTATACCACCGCCAATTTCTTTATCGTAAATGATATCGCGGAGTGTTACACCAAAAGGCACCTCATATACTCCTCGTTTCGCTACGTGACCTGACAAACACACTAATTTTGTCCCACCACTATCTTTTGTCCCATAACTGAGGTATTTTTCACCACCCAATTGAACAATCACTGGAATGTTAGCAAAACTTTCTACATTATTCACTAAGGTTGGCATCGAAAATAGTCCTACTTCTGCTAAATGAGGCGGTTTGATTCTAGGCCGCCCAGCCTTTCCTTCGATAGAATTTAAAAGGGCTGAATTCTCCCCACAGACGTAGGCACCAGCTCCTGTCACAATATGAATATGAAAACTAAAACCCGTATCTAAAATATTATTCCCTAAATATCCTCTCGAGGTGGCATGATTAATGGCTTCTTGAAAACTCCGTTGAATGGCTGCGTATTCACCACGAATATAAATATAGGCATCATTAGAATTAAAAACATAACCAGCAATGGTCATCCCTTCAATGATTCCCAAAGGATCTTGACTTAATAATAATTTATCTTTAAATGTGCCGGGTTCCCCCTCATCTGCGTTACAAACAATATACTTAGGAAACTCAGGTATTTCCAGTAAATGCTCCCACTTGGCCCCTGCAGGATACGCTGCACCACCGCGCCCTAGCAGCCTCGCTTTTTTAATTTCAGCAACAATATCAGCAGGTTTCATTGTAAAAGCTTTTTTAAGGCCTTTAAATCCGTCAGTTTTACAATATTCCTCCACAGATGCAGGGGTTATTTTATTACATCTTTGAGAAATTAGCTTAACTATTTTTTCCATTACCTATTCCCCCTGATACTTTATAATTATGCTGTTAATCTTATCTTCGGTTAAATCCCCATATATTTCCTCACCAATCTTAGCGACTGGCCCTACATCACAGGCTCCAACACAGGCGGTATACAGCAAAGTAAATTGTTGATCCTTCGTTGTTTCTCCAACTTTGATACCTAAGTGTTTCTCAAAAATTTTTGCTATTACATCCGACTTACTAATATAACAAGGAGTACTCTTACAAATCTCAATCACATGCCTGCCTCGCGGTTTTGTAGAAAACATAGAATAAAAAGTTAAAACATCATACACCATGCTAAAGGATAAATTTAGTTCAGTAGCAACAATTTTAGCCCACTCTTCCTGTACATAATTTTTACCTGATGCATTTTGAATTGCCAGAAGGATTGATAATAAATGTTCCTTTGATTTTCCCTTTTCCTCAACAATCGCTAGAATACGTGACGAATCTAACTCATTAGGCATATTTTCATCTCCTTTTTTACCCTAACCTTGCGCATAGACCGATTGACCAATGTAACCACATACTATATCTAAAAAAAAGACTTGTCCTATGCCCTAAGCTTGCTAGCCTAAGAAAAGTTCAAGTCTTTTTATTTCATGCTCTCTTTATTATATTATAAGATCGTACTATTTGTATATTGCAATTTTCTGAAGTATCTAATTTCTTCACCTCAAAAGTTGGGAAACAAAAACCAGTTGTATACCTGCTGCCTCTAGTTCAGGTATCATTTCACTTACTGCCGTAGCTGTTGTCATACGGGCATGGCCAATAACAGTTACGGTACCGTGTTTTATTGCCATCTCTTGCGCCGTACGTAATTTTGCTTTTACAGCACTGACTTCGTTTGTATTATCGATAAACAATTCATTTTCCCCAGTTTGTATACCCATTTGCCTTGCAGTTTCAGCAGCGACAGATTGGCCATTAGTACGACTATCAACAAAAAATAAATTATTAGCTTTTAAAATACTTAGTACATTTTTCATAACTCGTTTATCTGCAGTGGCCCTTGACCCCTGGTGATTATTAACCCCAATTAGCCCAGGCACTGTATCAATCGCTTTCTGCACCATTGACTGTATCTCTTTATCACTCATAGCGACGGTAACCGTCAGTGCTTCTGACTGAGCACCTTGGTCTAAAGGTTCCATGGGTAAATGTAAAATGACTTGATGCCCTGAACTTAATCCCCTGGACGCAGCCTCATTACTAAAAGGGCGATAAGGTATTACAGCAAAGGTAAGGGGGCGGTTAATGGCTGCGTAGGCACTAATGGTTTCTTGATTATAGCCAAAATCATCAATGACAAGTGCCATTTTTCCACGAACTTTGCCCTCTCCTTTTGTTTCGGGCACACTAATCGCCTCAGGGGCAGCACCTTTTTCTCTAGTAAGATATACCCTATCACTAATGATAGTAAGATCTTCTTGCTCTAGTTTATCCCTTAAACCAATATCAAGACGCACCACTGCTAATCCTTGATACGTATCAGGCTGAGTAGATAGTACTTGACCACCAGCACTTTGAATTGCAGCACCTATTCGTTGCTTCATTGTTTCGGCAGATACATCAGCTGGCACATTCACTAACACTTGCCTTGTATGCCAACGAATCGTACCTTCCACTTTTTGACGTGGTATTTCTTTTGTTGTTTCCTTGATATCCCTTACAGAAAATTCGCCTTTTTGCAAGGCAGCATCAACAGCAGTATGAATTTTTTTTGTTGCTTCTGTGAAGTCTACTACAGCTCCTGAGCCAGTCTTTTCTATGGTATGCTTAGGAGGAGTCTGCTGATTGGAGTCTTGGTTAACCTTTCCATAGAGAATAGCCATAAGTATAACAGAAATGATAAATAACCAGATTTTTCCGTTACCCTTTCCGTTTGTCTTTCCCTTTCCTGTTGCCATAAACATCTCCTTTTATCAAAGTATCACTATCACTTTATTATCTTAAATTGAAATTATTCCTATTATTGTTTTTCTCGGTTGCAGCGATATCGATATACAGGTCTGCCTACGGATCCATAACTTATTTCTACATGTAGTAAATCCATGCTTTGAAAATACTTAAGATATTTACGGATCGAAACGGGAGAAAGTCCTACATACTGAGCCATCTCTTCTGCCGTGAACTCTTCTTGCCTCTCTAAAATGTGCCCCCATACTCGCTTAATAGTATTACGGTCTAACCCCTTAGGCAGTTCAATGTCTTTGTGAGGTATTTTGGCAAAAATTTGCTGATCCAGATCCTTTTGCGATAAACCAGTTTCCCCTCTAATCGCTTGCAATCTTTTTTTGAAGGCGATTAAAGCAGCTTGAAACCTTTCAAACTCAAAGGGTTTAATCAAATAATCTACGGCTCCATTCCTAAGAGCCGTTTGAATACTTTGATTTTCTCGTGCAGCAGATACTACGATGACATCGACACTAACGTTCTGCTGACGGATCTTAGCTAATAACTCAAGCCCATTCATATTGGGCATAAAAATATCCAACAATACTAAATCAATATTCTTTTCATTTAGAACAGCTAAGGCTTCCTCA
This sequence comes from Pelosinus sp. UFO1, assembly GCF_000725345.1. NCBI lineage: Bacteria > Bacillati > Bacillota > Negativicutes > Selenomonadales > Sporomusaceae > Pelosinus > Pelosinus sp. UFO1. The sequence continues at coordinate 1,537,188 of NZ_CP008852.1, read as the reverse complement.
CCATTTTTAACGATACCGCAAAATGTAAAATCTTCGATCCTTTCAATATAACGTCGATTTAACTCTGCTACCATAGGATCATCTTCTACTACTAATACCTTAATCATTTTGATTCCCCTTTATTTTATAAGGAATTTTTACCGTAAATACGGTCCCCTCTCCTGGTCGCGATTCAAAATCAATTTCTCCCGCTAAGTACTTTATACTACGTTCAACCAAATGTAGTCCAAAGCCGCGGTTACCATCCTTACTGGATACACCCTTTGCAAAGATTGTATTACTTAATTCCGGCATAATCCCTTCTCCTGTATCACTTACAATAATATATAAACTTCCTTCATCATAATACATATGCAGTTCTACCTCTTTATAATCGGTACTGCGTACAGCATCAAAAGCATTTTCTACTAGATTCCCAATTATAGTTACCATTTCATGGACAATTTCATGATCACAAGGTGCAGGTACATAGCTTTCCTCTGCCAAATGCATAACAACTTTTTTTTCTCTAGCCAGACTTAATTTACTTAAGACGAAACCTGCAAGTATGGGCTCTTCAATTCGTTTTGCCACAAGATTTATTTCTTCTTCATGTTCAGAAGTGATTTGATTAATATAAACCGCTAATTGTTGATAACTTTTCAACTTTACTAATCCTAGTATAACATGTAATTGATTCATAAACTCATGAGCTTGTGCTCTAAGAGCATCCACGTAGCTGCGAACACCTGTTAATTCCTCTGCTAACCCTTTTACCTCCGTCTTATCACGAAAAGTTGATATAGCACCAACAACTTCTCCATTTACTATCATTGGTAAGCAATTTCCAATCACAGATGTTCCCTGAAAATCCTGATCTTGATCCAATTCTGCTACTCTAGCTTCCATCACTGCCATCAAATTTGTATTTGGCACAAAATCTTCGAATTTTTTTCCTACTGGACTATCATCTACACCCAACATTTTAAGAGCTTCATCATTCACTAAAGAAATCATTCCTTGTCTGTCAACTGCGATAATACCCTCATGCACAGATTCAAGCATAGCATTTCTTTCTTCAAGTCGTTTGGCAATCGCTCCCGGCTCAAGTCCAAATAATGTTTTTTTCACATTCTGTGATAATAAATATGCCCCGATAATCCCAATTAACATACCAATTAGAATAGCCAAAAGGAGTGCCTTATGGGTGTCTTTCTCTAATATTTTAATCTCCTCAAGCAATATTCCAACAACGACTACACCAACCTGTTGTCCGTTAGCAGTAAAGACAGGGACAAAAGCCCGCAAAGAGTCTCCTAAGGTTCCCTTTGCCACGGAAATATATTCTTTACCAGCTAGCGCCTCTGCTTCATCGCCGCCGACAAATTTTTGACCTACTTTTGTCGGATCTGGATGCGCCTTGCGAATGCCTTGCATATCCAAAACAACAACAAATTCAACATCGGTTGCATCAGCACTCTCCCTAGCATATCTTTGCAGTTCACTTATTTGCTTTTCTCCTGTTAATCCCTCTACGATAATAGGCGAACGAGCAACAAGCTGTGCTACACTAATTGCCTGTCGTCCAGTACCCTTTTGTATTTCTATCTCAACACTGCGAGAGGTCAGCCAATTTGTAACCAATAATGCCACAACAACTACAGCAAATACCAAAATCATTATTTTGGTCTGCAGTTTTAAAGTTCTGGTTAGTAACAAACACACACCACCTTGTTATTACTTTACATATATATTCATTATAGAAACCAAAGACATAAAAGACAATAAAAATAAAATGCCTGACGAGAAGTATTCTCTATTCAGGCATTCTAACTAGCTCTTACCGCTTACCAACAGTTGCTACGTAGATAATAAATTCTTCTTCACCATCTAAGCCAATTACAGAATTAATATATTCATCATCAAACGCCGCAATGGCACATACACCACATCCAACCACTTGCGCAGCCAAATATAAATTTTGACAAACATGCCCAGCATCTAAATGTAAGTATCGGTACCCTCTTTCCCCATACCGCCATTTCATGCGTTCAACCTCTGCAGACCAAAGAAATGTCACCCCACTTTTGGCAATAAAACCCTGAGCTAAACAGCCTTTGATTATTTCTTTGGAAATATCCTTTGCCATGTTTACTTCTATTAGTTTGTGTTCAAGGGCTAAAAAACGGTATAACCCTGGTTTTACCCCTTCTACATTATGAATTAGTAAATAAGTCTCTAGAGCATGCCGCGCGCCTGCCGAAGGCACCGTCCTTAAAGTTGCTTTATTGCCTAATACTTGTTTTACTCCTTGCGTACACCACAGTAAGTAAGAGAGTTCTAATAAACTTAGCGGCATATTTTGATAATCACGTACACTGGTTCGAAGCTCTACCACTGCCATAAAATCGATCATAAAGGGTGGAATCTCCTCGGGCATCGGTAAATCAATCACAGTCTTTGTGATATCATAACTTGCTTCTAACGGTGGTTGTGCTATTTTATTATTCTGATCTGCTGGTTCCATATTCTCATACCGAGTTTTCAGCATAAATTCACGACCAATTGATTTTAACATTTTAACACCTCTAAGTTCTATAATTAGTATCCAGAAAAACTATATCATCTTTATTCTTTCACCACTCTAAAAAAAAATCCTTCTTCCTTCTAATTCGGCTATAGGTAAAAGACCAATATGCTCTTAACATATAAAGAAATATAAGAAAAAACATTTTGAACCGCAAAGACACGAAGATGCAAAGAATGTCAAAAGCCTCAAATATTTACAATACCCTTGGTGTTCTTCCTACACCTTCGTGACCTTCGCGTTTAAAATCCCCAAAAAACAAGACCGCCAATCTGATGGATAATTGGTGGTTTTGCTTTTTGGGGATTTTAACAGCATCTGACTTGTTATTTTCTTCTTTTTTGTAATTCTTCTAATAGCTCAGTAAGACTCACATCATGCTGTACTAATAATACTAAGCAGTGATACCAAAGATCTGCCATTTCATAAAGTAGTTCTTCTTTACTATTATTTTTAGAACCAATAATAGTTTCTGCAGCTTCTTCTCCTACTTTTTTCAGAATTTTATCCTGGCCCTTTTCAAAGAGATAAGTAGTATAAGATCCTGCTATTGGGTTACGTTTACGATCATTAATTACATGGAATAACTCATTTAGTACTGTAGCTACGGATTGTCCATAGATTTCACTAGTATCTACGAGCTTTTCTTCTTGCAATTTAGTATCCCCGAGGATACGACTAAAGCAAGATAATGTTCCTTCATGACAGGCTACACCAATTTGTTCTACTTGAAGTAAAAGGGTGTCACCATCACAGTCATAACGAATCTGCTTCACATGCTGCACATGACCCGATGTTTCCCCCTTTTGCCATAAGCTTTGACGACTGCGGCTATAAAACCAAGTGACCTTAGTTTCTATTGTTTTTCTTACTGATTCTTCATTCATATAGGCCAGCATGAGAACCTTGCCTGTTTCTTCTTCCTGAATAATAGCTGGGATTAAGCCATTTTCATCAAATTTTATCCCTTCTAAGTTGATCATAGTCTTACATCTACCCCTCTCGATTTTAAATACTGCTTGACTTGACCAACGGTAAATTGTCCAAAATGAAATACCGAGGCGGCTAACACAGCATCTGCCTTGCCTGCTGTGAGTACATCATAAAAATGTACCATTTCGCCTGCACCACCAGAGGCAATCACTGGAACACCTACTGCTTCAGAAACTGCTCTCGTGAGTTTAATATCATAACCATCTTTGGTACCATCTTTATCCATGCTAGTCAGCAAAATTTCTCCAGCGCCAAGCTCCGTCGCTTTTTTCACCCACTCAATTACATCAAGACCAGTTGGCGTACGTCCGCCATTAATATATACTTCCCATTTATCTTCTCCAGCTTGTCTGGCATCAACGGCTAAAACAATACACTGAGAGCCAAAACGTTTTGCGCCTTCAGAAAGTAATTCTGGATTTTTGATAGCCGCTGTGTTGAGAGAGACTTTATCAGCCCCAGCTTTTAACATCTTACGAATATCATCTACCGTACGAATTCCTCCCCCTACGGTAAAAGGGATAAACACCTGTGATGCGGTTTGCTCTACCATTTGCACCATGGTATTTCTTTCTTCACAAGAAGCGGTAATGTCTAGAAAAATTAACTCATCAGCAAGCTCTTTATCATAAATAGATGCTAATTCTACTGGATCACCAGCATCCCTAAGTCCAACAAAATTTGTTCCTTTTACGACTCTCCCATCTTTCACATCTAAACAAGGAATAATCCGTTTCGTATACATCGTCTCACTCTCCCTGTAGCAACTGTAATGCATCGGCGAGGCATAAACTGCCTGTATAAATGGCCTTACCAACAATCACACCTTCAATACCTTCACTTACTGCTTCTTTAATGGCTTTAATATCTGCTAAATCACGAACGCCGCCAGAAGCAATCACGGGAATATTCGAAGCCTTCGCCAAAGCTGCTGTAGCGGCAACGTTCACCCCGGATAAAGTTCCATCCCGGGAAATATCTGTGTAGATAATACGAGCCACACCTACCTCAGCCATCTTTTGCCCCAGTTCTTCTGCACGAATACCACCTGCGACGCCCCATCCTTCGACAGCAGCAATGCCATCACGAGCATCAATCCCTACAACAATTCGATCCCCATACTGCCTACAAGCTTCTTTTACCAATTCAGGCTGACGTACGGCAATCGATCCTAAAATTACCCGTTGCACCCCCGCTTTTAGCACTTGCTCAATGGTATCTAACGTCCGAATACCACCACCTAATTGGACGGGAATTTTTACAGTTTTTGCAATCTCACCAATTACCTTCAAATTAACTGGTTTACCAGCAAGTGCACCATCTAAGTCTACCAAATGCAGATATTCTGCGCCCTCTTTTTCCCAACGAAGCGCCATCTCCATCGGATGGTCCGCAAATATTGTTTCTTGGTCAAAACGTCCCTCTGTCAAACGTACACACTTTCCGCCTCTAATATCAATAGCAGGAAAAATAATCATAACTTCATCTCCTTAAAATTAGCCAGCATTGCCAAACCTACACTGCTAGATTTTTCTGGATGAAATTGCACTGCCTGCACATTCCCCCGCCCAACCGCAGCAGTGACTGGACCACCGTAATCTGTAACTGCAGTAATCAGACTAGGGTCCTCCGGTACTGCATGATAACTATGTACAAAATATACGAAAGATTCTTGAGGCAAATTAGCAAATAAAGGACTATTACCAGAAAAGGTCAGGCTATTCCAACTCATATGAGGAATCTTAAGATTTGGAGCCTCTATCTTACGCACCATGCCAGGAAAAATCCCAAGTCCTTTAACCTCTGGATCTTCTTCGCTGCCTTCAAATAAAACTTGTAATCCTAGGCAAATAGAGAGAAAAGGTGTTCCCTTAGCAACTACTTCAGCAATTGCATCGATCATTTGATAAGCCCTAAGGTTTTCCATACAATCTCCAAAAGCACCGACACCTGGTAATACCACTTTATCCGCTGTAACAACAGCCTCTGGATTACTTGTAACAACAACCTCTGCTCCTAATTTAACAAACGCCTTCTCGACACTAAATAAATTACCCATACCATAATCAATAATGGCAATCATGGTCACCCCTCCTATAACATCCCCTTAGTAGACATGACTCCAACAATTCGTTCATCTTTAGATGTTGCTTCATCCAAGGCTCGGCCCAATGCCTTAAAGACAGCTTCCACAATATGGTGAGAATTTTTTCCTGATAATACACGTACATGTAAAGTTAAACCAGCATGCACCGACAAAGCCCGTAAAAATTCTTCTACTAATTCGCTATCAAAATCACCTATTTTTTGTGCTGGAATTGCAGCATCAAAAACCAGATAAGGACGACCACTAATATCTAAGGACACCATAGCCAAAACCTCATCCATTGGGACAAAAGCAGTACCGTAGCGTTTTATACCGCTTTTATCTCCCAAAGCCTTAGTTAAGGCTTGCCCTAAAGCAATTCCTGTATCTTCGACAGTATGATGTCCATCTACATGCAAATCGCCGTTTGTAGTGAGCTGTAAATCAAAAAAACCATGTTTCGTTAGGAGTATTAACATATGGTCAAAAAAACCAATCCCTGTAGCAATTTCGCTTTTCCCTGTGCCATCAATGGTTAAGTCAGCTGCTATCTTCGTTTCGGCTGTCTCCCGTGATACTGCTCCTCTACGCATCATAAAGAACCTTCTTTCAAAAAAACTTCGATTGCTTTAGATAAGTTATCGTTTTCCAATGGCGTCCCCACTGTAATTCGAATACAATTCGTTAGATAAGGAGCCGAGCTAAAATCTCGGATACCAATGTTTTTATCAGATAAATAGGCGCTCAATTCTTTCGCTTTTTTTGTTTTTAGTAAGATAAAGTTAGTTTCTGATGGATAGACTGTAATATCTGGTAATGCTGTTAGCAAAGTAATCAAACGCTCACGCTCTGCAATAATCTGCCCGATGATTGGCAGAAATTCATCACGCATTTGGTATACTACTTCTGCTGTAACAAGAGATAATGCATTCATATGATAAGGCATCATAACTCGTTCCACCATAGATACGATTTCCGCATTTGCAAGCATATACCCTACACGAGCAGCTGCTAGGCCGTAGGCTTTTGATAAGGTCCGAGCGATAATTAAATTGTCATATTGTCTCATTAGGTCTACAGCTGACTCTCCATAGAATTCATAATAGGCTTCGTCAACAACCACTGGGCACTTCAACTTGCTAACAATGTACTCAATGTCCCCTTTAGGGATGATAGAACCGGTAGGATTATTTGGGTTACATAAAATAACTAACTTGGCATCTGCCAGTTGAGCTGCTTGGATCACCTGATCCCGTGATAAAGCATACTCTTCATTTAACTCTACCGGTACAGCCTTACTCTCCGTCAACTGAGCGTAAATACCATACATGGAAAAAGAAGGTACTGGAAAAACAATACTTCTACCTGGCCCACCGAAAGTCTGACATAAAGCCAGCAGGATTTCACTTGACCCATTGCCAATTAGGGTATTTTGCACCGTAGTATTAAAATTTTCTGCAATTTGAGATCTAAAATCTCGGGTTCCTATATCAGGATAACGGTTAAATGCCATATATTCCAGCTGGTTCATTACCCTTTCATGTACTAAGGGCGGCAAATTGCTAGGACTCTCATTAGCATCTAGCTTACTATCCCACTCTTTTTCTTCTACAGAATAAGGTTTTATTTTATCTAATCCTGGTCTATAATCAAACATCCTTATTTCCCCCTCACTCGAATGGCATTTGCATGAGCCTGTAAGCCTTCTGCTTTTGCCAAAGTAATCACTTGCTCCGAAACTTGATTAAGTGCCTCTTTCGTATAGGCAATAATACTGGTCTTTTTCATAAAGGTCTCTACATTTAAGACAGAATAAAACCGTGCGGTTCCCCCTGTCGGTAATACATGATTGGGTCCTGCAAAATAATCCCCCAAAGGTTCTGGCGAATAAGGTCCTAAAAATACTGCACCTGCATTACGTACATAAGGAAGCATGGAAAAAGGCTCAGCAGTTAGTATCTCTAAGTGCTCTGGAGCCGATAGGTTCGCCAATTCCATAGCTTGCATACTATCCTTTGCCACAATGATTAAACCATTTCTTGTTAATGCTTCTTCTGCAATTTCCCTACGAGGTAGTTCTGCCAATTGACGTTTTACTTCTAGCTCTACTTTACCAACAAGGTCACTGCTATCGGTAATTAAAATACTAGAAGCCAATACATCATGTTCAGCCTGACTCAACATATCTGCAGCAATATAAGCGGGATTGGCGGTTTCATCTGCAACAATTAGAATTTCGCTAGGCCCAGCTAACATATCAATGTCACAATGTCCGTACACTGCTTTTTTAGCCAAGGTAACAAATATATTACCTGGCCCAGTAATTTTGTCTACTTGGGGAATTAGCTTTGTACCAAAAGCTAAAGCGGCAATAGCTTGTGCTCCGCCAACTTTAAATACTCTTGTGACACCTGCTTCACGGGCTGCAGTAAGTACATTAGGATTGATGCTGCCATCTTTCCCCGGTGGTACTACCATGATGATTTCCTTGACTCCAGCAACTACAGCTGGTACTGCATTCATAATAACGGAAGAAGGATACATAGCAGTCCCGCCAGGCACGTAGATTCCGACTCTTTCTAAAGGTGTAACGTTTTGCCCTAACATGGCTCCATGCTCTCTATAGGTAAGCCAGGTCTTGGGAAGTTGTTCTTGGTGAAAAGATTTTACGTTAGCAATGGCTTTACGTATTGCAGCTAATACCTGCTGATCCACCTTTTCCAAGGCTTCCTCAAATTCCGCTACTGTTACCTCCAAGCACTCAGTAGTTAAGCTTACGCCATCAATTTCTTTTGTATACTTAAGAACTGCTTCATCTCCTTGAATACGCACATCTTGAACAATTTTATCTACGACTTGAGAAGCTGTAAGTTCACTACCAAAAACCTTTTTAATACTGGCTTTAGCTCCCTCTCCTAATACCACTTGATCAAAAGAAGGTTTTCTCAAAAGTTCTGTTAAGGCTTCTTTACTAATATCTTTTGTATCTACAACTCTCATTGGCCTACCTCGCTTTCCAACAAGGCCTTTAACCCTTCTGTAATTCGATGAATCCGATCAAATTTCATTTTAAAGCTAACTCGATTAGCAATAAAGCGTGCTGTGACCGGTTGAATCGTAGCAACCTCGATTAATTTGTTTGCCTTTAAAGTACGACCTGTTTCTACAATATCTACAATAATTTCTGCTAAGCCAACCATTGGTGCTAATTCAATAGAACCATTTAATTTGATAAATTCCATTTGAATACCCATGCTATGAAAAAAGCGTTCAGCAATTGCTGGAAATTTCGTTGCTACCCGCATATGTGCATAATCGCTTAATTTTTCTTGTTGCAAGGCTTCCGGTACAGCCACCATCATTCGGCATAAACCAAACTTTAAGTCTAGCAATTCGTAAACATCTTTATTTTCTTCCAACAATACATCTTTACCAATAATGCCGATATCAGCAGCCCCATATTCAACATATGTAGGTAAATCTGCTGTTTTGGTTATAATAAATCGTAACTTCTCTTTTTCGTTGGTTATAACCAACTTACGAGAGTTTTCACTCAAATCTTCTGCAGTACATCCTACTTTTGCTAACATATCTGCCGAAGGGGCAAATAATTTGCCTTTAGGCAAAGCTATTGTAAGATAATCCATGTCGCTCGATGTCATGAAGAACCTCCTTAAATCCTTTAGTTGTTTAAAGCGTTAATATATAGATATATTAACATTTATTAAAATATTCGTCAATGAAAATGTAGGACTTTTTCGTGTATATGTAGAATTATCTGGCAAGAAACTAAAAACATTCTTTTTCAACTATCAGTCTACAAATTTTTTCATTCTTAATGGATTGTTCCTGATTTTTGCCTTACTGTCTGTTCCTTGCTCATAAAATAGTAAAAAGGGGTGCATCTATTATGCCCAAATTAAATATTCTCGTCATTAACAATTTAACTAATCACCATATAGAGGCGATTAAAAACGTCGAACCTAATAGCAATGTCATAACTTGCGATTTGGCTCAAGCGGCCGATCACATTCATGACACTGATATTTTATTAACCTGGGGATCCATGGATATTCGTTCCCTCTACCTTGCTGCGCCTAAACTAAAGTGGGTGCATAGCTTAAGCGCCGGGGTTGAAAGCTTGGTTTTCCCTGAAATGAAGCTTGCCACTACCATCTTAACCAATTCAAAAGGGATTCATGGCATCCCTGTATCAGAGCATGTTTTATCTATGATGCTAGCATTTACAAGAGGACTCACTGTCTTTATCAGGCAACAAGGAAAAAGCCTTTGGAAACGTACTCCTGTTGATGAAATCCACGACAAAACCATCGGTATCGTTGGGCTTGGCAGCATTGGCAGAGAAATTGCAAAAAAAGCAAAAGGAATGGGCATGCAGGTTCTCGCCAGCAAACAAACAATGACAAAAGAGCTCTTCGTAGATGAACTATACCCTCCCGAAAAGCTCCATGAATTACTTTCCCTTTCCGATTTCGTAGTAATTGCTCTACCTTTGGTAGACGAAACCAAAAATTTATTTACGATAAAAGAATTTTCTGCTATGAAACCATCAGCCTATCTCATTAATATTGCTCGGGGCGGTATCATTCAGCAAGCAGATTTGGCGTCTGCTCTACAGCAGGGTCTAATAAAAGGCGCTGGTTTAGATGTATTCGATGAAGAACCTTTGCCAGCTACTTCCCCGCTATGGAATATGGAAAATGTAATTATTACTCCCCATGTAGCAGCCTTATCACCTAACTATCTTGACCGTGCCATTAAGCTCTTCACTGACAATCTCTCCCGCTTCCTTGAAAGTAAAGAAATGTTAAATTGTATTGATAAGAAAAAGGGCTATTAATTAGCTATATAGTCCTAATGCATATTATCAGACTTTCTAAGTATCACTAACTCCAGCGGATCATTCTCTGCTGGAGTTTTATGATGTTTCCTAACAATTTCAATTATTTGAGGACATTCACCAATGTCCCTTAGCATGGCGGCACTGCGTTCAGCATGATGAAAATAAACATAAAACGCATGGCGAAGATTACTTAGTTTATTGCCTCGCCCCAGCCTACCCCACTTTTTTGCCCAGCTTGGAGCCAGTCGGTGTCCAATTACAGTAATAATCTTATCAAAGGTACTAACATCATTCTTAATTTTCCCTACATCATGAAGTAAAGCACATTTCACTAACAGTATCGTGTCGATTTTAGGGTGGTTTTTTGCTAATTCAATGGCTGTATAGGCTACATTAAGAACATGCCTTTGATCAGGTACATTCATATTCCAAAATAATCCCTCAGCAGGGGAACTTAAATAGAGGCTTACAAAAGTTCTATCTTCTTGTGTAATCTTAGCAGTAAGCGCGGCAACCACTTGTTTTAGCCGGTTAAACATGTATCCACCCACCTATTACTCTACATAAACCAAACTGGCATAACCTTTGCTTTTTTGACTGGTCTCAGCTTCTATTTTTGACTGAGGAATCAAAGCAAGTTCTACACATTGTCCTGATTTACGCAATGATTCTGCTTGTCCAATGGCCGCTACCAACTTATCTTCTCCCCAACCAACATAAATACTTTTGCAATTGGGAGTACCAATAATACCTTGACGTTCTAGTGCTAACAATACCCGTTCTATGCCTAAGGCAAAACCAGTAGCACCGGAGTTCATACCAAAAGAGGTTAACATAGTATCATACCGGCCACCACCACATATGGGGAAACCAAGTCCTGGTGTGTAACACTCAAACACCATACCTGTGTAATATTCAAAATCACGAATAATTCCTAAATCAAAATCTACATATTGAGCAACGCCATAACTTTCTAACAAACTATAGATAGCAGACAAATTATCTAAAGCCTTGCGACTCTTTTCATTCGTTACCATGCTATAGGCTTCTTCGAGCATTTCTTTTGTGCCATGCAGTAATGGTATATTCTTAAGTAACTTTTGTTCTCCTTCTGGTAAACCGCTATTCACAAGAATTTCATCTAATCCTACTAAATTTCTTGTCACCATAGCTTGTTTTACCTGTTGTCTTTGAGAGAGAGAAAGCTCACTTTGTTCCATTATACCGTTAATAAAATCCACTTGCCCCAAACCAATTTGAAACTTTTGTAACCCAGATGTAAGCATCGCTTCTACAGCCAACGCGATGGCTTCTGCATCAGCGGTAGGCTCAGAAACTCCCATAATTTCCACACCAGCTTGATAAAATTCGCATTGTCTTCCGGCCTGAGCTTGCTCATAACGAAACACATTTGTTAAGTAAAATAATTTCATTGGGCTGGGACTTTCCTTAAAACGAGTCGCTGCAACCCGAGCCATAGGAGTTGTCATATCTGAGCGAAGTGCTAAGATACGATTATTTTTATCAAAAAACTTGAACATATGCTGTTCTGAGTCGTTGCCAGCCCCTATAGCCATTGTTTCTAAATACTCCATCGTAGGAGTCACAACTTCATCATAGCCCCAACTAGCAAATAAATGAGCTAGAGCCCCTTCTACAGCACGTTTCTGCCTAGCTTCTTTCGGTAGAAAATCTCTTGTACCATAAGGAATTTGTGGCACGAATTCATCTTGACCCATAAAAAATAAACACTCCTAACTTAGTTGAAATATTTTCTGACCCTACTTATTTTGGCTTTCAATTCGTTCTAGCATAAACTTATATCCATCTGCACCGTAATTCAAGCAACGTTTTACACGACTAATCGTTGCAGTACTCGCTCCTGTTTTGTCGACAATATCATCATAGGTATGACCAACCTTTAACATCCGAGCCACTTCCATCCGCTGAGCAAGAGACTTCAATTCACTTACTGTACAGATGTCTTCAAAAAACTGATAACATTCTTCTTCATTTTCTAACAATAATATGGAACGGAATAATTGATCTGTCAATTCATCTTTCAACTTGGGATTCGTAGCCATATTTCTTTCCTCCTACTGTAGGATAAATCCTTTATCCCTTTTAAGCTTTACTTAGTGAAATTATAACATTGTGATTCCTAATTTGCAAAGTGATTTTTTTCTTGACACCATTTTTCAAAAATGATAATATATGTTTCAACAAGTTAATATTTTTCATCAAGAGCAGTTGAGGGAATGGCCCTATGAAGCTGCGGCAACCATTCACTTTTGTGAAACGGTGCCAATTCCACAGGATCTAATCCTGGTAGATGAAGCGCAATTCAAGATTGATAGCACGCTTCATTTTGTGAAGCGGTTTTTTTTATGCATCAAAAGATTATAAGGAGGGAAAGATTCCATTGATTAAACTTGAAAATATAGAAAAAGTATACCAAAGCGACAACGGCACAATTCACGCTTTAAATGGAGTTAATTTAACTGTTGAACAAGGAGAGATTTTCGGGATTATCGGAACCAGTGGCGCTGGAAAAAGTACACTGATCCGTTGCATTAATATGTTAGAACGTCCCACCAAAGGTACTGTTATCGTGGATGACCAAGAACTAACGTCCTTAAATGAACAAGAATTACGGGAACAGCGCAAAAAAATAGGCATGATCTTTCAACACTTCAACTTACTATCTTCTCGGACGGTTTACGAAAATATAGCCTTCCCCTTAGAACTAGCAAAGCGTAGTAAAGAAGAGATCGATACAGAGGTTATGCATTTACTCGCATTAGTTGGACTTACTGATAAAAAGGATCAATATCCTTCTCAACTAAGCGGCGGACAGAAACAACGAGTTGGTATTGCACGGGCGTTAGCAAATCACCCTAAAGTACTCTTATGCGATGAGGCCACTTCTGCCCTTGACCCCCAAACAACCAAGTCTATTTTAGAATTATTAAAAGATATTAACCGCAAATTCCAGCTCACTATCGTGCTTATTACTCATGAAATGCAGGTTATCAAAGAAATCTGTAATCAGGTTGCAGTCATTGAGGGTGGCAGGATTATTGAGCAGGGCAAAGTAATTGATATTTTTACTCAACCTCAAGCAAATACTACTAAGGAATTTATAAGTGCTATCATCAATCATAACTTACCAGACTTCTTCAATGATATTATCTTATCACCAGTACCTACTGCTGATAGCAATCTTATTTTGCGTTTATCCTTTATTGGTCACTCTACCGAAGAACCTGTTATTTCTAGTATGATTCGTCGTTTTAACATTGATGCCAGTATTTTATACGGGAACATAGATCATATTCAAACGACTCCTTTTGGTACATTAATTGTAGAACTATCAGGTGAACAGGTAGCTTTACAGCAAGCACTTAGTTATTTAAAAACACGTGAATTAGGAATTGAGGTGATTGGTTATGTCGCAAGACATGCTCGCGTTGCTGGTTAAATCCTTATGGGAAACTACCTATATGGTTGCTGTTTCTAGCTTTATCTCTGCTCTCATTGGTATACCTTTAGGTATTATTTTAGTAACTACGAATAAAGGACACATTCTTGAAAATACTTCCCTTAATCGAATATTAGGAGCTATCGTGAATGCGACTCGCTCCACACCCTTCATTATTTTAATGGTAGCTATTATTCCAGTCACTCGATTATTAGTTGGTACTTCCATCGGCACTAATGCGGCCATCGTCCCACTAAGCATTGCCGCCATCCCTTTTGTCGCTCGTATCGTAGAATCAGCTCTCAAGGAAGTTGATTATGGTGTCATTGAAGCGGCACAAGCCATGGGCGCATCTCCTAGAGAAATCATTACAAAGGTACTCATTCCAGAAGCTATGCCCGCAATTGTTCTTGGATTAACATTAACAATTATTAGTCTTATTGGCTACTCAGCCATGGCTGGAGCCATTGGCGGCGGCGGTTTAGGGGATTTAGCCATTCGCTATGGCTACCAACGTTTCCGTGCTGATATCATGTTAATCACTGTTATTATCTTAATTGCACAAGTACAAATCGTACAGTCCACTGGCGATTACTTATCCAATCGTCTCAACAAAAAATAGGAACAGCACGAATTGAATTTTTGGGTGCTTTCTATAAAAAAATTTTAGGGGGATTATAAATAATGAAAAAACTGTTTCTTGTTCTTATTGGAATTCTTAGTTTAGGTCTATTAGTGAGCGGATGCAGCCAAGAAAAGGCTCCTGCAAGTCCGGCAAGTAAAGCTACTGTACTAAAAGTTGGCGCTACAGCAGTACCTCATGCAGAAATTTTAAATGTAATTAAACCAACTTTAGCTAAAGAGGGCATTGATTTGCAAATCGTTGAATTTACTGACTACGTAAAACCAAATATTGCTGTGGCTGAAAAAGAATTAGATGCAAACTTCTTTCAACACATCCCTTATCTTACTAAATTTTCTACAGAACGTAATTTGGCATTAACCTATACTGCAGCAGTGCATATCGAACCAATGGGTATTTACTCCAAGAAAATTAAGAATCTAAACGAACTTGCTGCTGGCGCTAAAGTTGCCATTCCTAATGACCCCACTAACGGTGGCCGTGCTCTTGCACTTCTTGAAAAAGCAGGCATTATTAAATTAAAAGACGGTGTAGGTGTTAGTGCGACAGTAAATGATATTGTAACCAATTCCAAAAACATTCAAATCAGCGAATTAGAGGCTCCTCAACTTCCCCGTGTTCTTGAAGATGTAGCGATTGCTGTTATTAATACCAACTATGCATTAGAAGCAAAATTAGTACCAACAAAAGATGCTCTATTTATTGAGCAAAAAGATTCACCTTATGTTAATATACTAACGGTGCGTAAAGGTGATGAAAATCGTCCCGAAATTCAAAAACTAACAAAAGCTTTGACTTCTGATGAAGTAAAGAAATTTATTAATGAAAAATACCAAGGTGCTGTCGTACCAGCATTTTAAAAACCAGGAGGGAACTTTGTGGGAAAAAGGCTGAAAATCCTCACGACTTTCTTATTACTAGTAGCTACTGCCGCATTACTATCTTGGCACAGTCTACAACATATGAATTCCGTATACAAACCAATAAAGGTGGGAGTTTCAGCTGGCCCTCAATCTGAAATCATGAGCCTAGTGAAAACACTAGTTGCAAAGGACGGCCTCGATGTTCAAATCATTGAGTTTACTGATTATAGTAAACTCAATGATTCTTTGTATCACGGAAAGATTCGTATGAACAGTTTTCAACACCAGCCCTATCTTACTTCTATACAAGAAGATTATAATCATGAACTTACTGCTATTGCAAAAACCCTATTATCCCCTATGGGCATCTACTCAAAAAGAATAAAAAATTTGTCCGATGTACCAAGTGGCGGCAAAGTTGCCATCCCCAAAGATTTAACGAATGGCAGTCGAGCCTTATTACTACTAGAAAAGACAGGCCTTATTACCTGCCGGAATATAGAAAGTTACACAAGAACAGTAAGCGATATTGTCGATAATCCTTTGCATCTTACTTTTCTAGAAATTGATTCAGCGCAAATGAGCACTGTTATTAATAGTGTTGATCTTGCTCTTATTAATGTGAACTATGTTACTATGGCAAACTTAATACCTGTAAAGGACGCACTTGCCTTAGAGGACAATAACTCACCCTATGTTATGTTGTTGGTGGCTCGTACTAAGGATACATATGATAAGGATCTAGAGAAAATCATCAAAGCGTATCACTCGGAAGAAGTTAAGAATTTTGTGAAGGAACGGTATCAAGGTACCCTGATGCCAGTTTGGTAGGTATAGATGACACCGACTTGTGAATATATTAAAAGTCCCCCTAAAGTAGTGTACAAACTGCTACAATAGGGGGACCTTTCTGCTATTTGGTGTTTTTGGGTTTTGTCTCATCAGAAGATGGACTTCATTTTATTTTTGATACTGGGGTTTACCATCTTTAAAGTATACTATATCAAGTTTTGATCGCTCTGCAATCTCAAAGCCTACATCCAAACCCCTGCCAATATCTTTTACATGATGCGCATCGGAGCCAATTGTTACTAAGCGTCCACCTACTTCATAGAAACGTTTGTAGATTGGCATAATGATCTCCACAGCTTCTTTTGTACCCAGCCGCCTAGTATTAATCTCCAACGCTTTTCCCTTTTGGGCAACGATAAGTAAGACCTCATCAATATAATCTTTAAATTCATGATAATACACTTCTGGATCTTTAAAACGAGCATATCTGGCAATGTAATCAATGTGACCTAAACTATGAATACCATCATAACAGGTTACGCATTGTTTCATTGTTTTAAAATAATGTTCATATACATCCTTCTTATTTCTCTCATGATAAAATTCAGCTGCATAAATATCAATATTATCAATGACATGCACTGACCCAATCACGTAATCAAAGGGATATTTTTCTACCAATTTGCAATTTTCCTCTAGGCAATCCGAACGCATCCCTATTTCTATACCTAAAAGGACTTTGTCACTACGAAATGTATTATAATCTGCAAAGTATTTCTCTACATCAAAAATAAATGACATAGGTTCTGGGTAAGCGAAGTCCATATGTTCCGTAATAGTTATACCAATATCTAATTCTCGCCCCCGTGCCACAGCTTCATCCATTTTCATTTTTGAATCGGTGGAAAAACACGTATGCATGTGACTATCAAATAACATCAGTTACCTCCTATCTAGCCCCTCTTCGTCTACTTCCGTATTATAGTTGTTACACAAAAATGCAAAAATTCCTGCTTAATATGCAGTTTATTCCACCTTCCTATTTTTCACTTAATCTAGTAATTCATACATACTACTTGCTTTTTAGTCTTGCTCAACATGTTTTATGTATACATGTAAAACATCCATCGAAATATGTTGAATTTTGTACTTTTTCGTATTATACTTAAGACAAGTTAAGGAATTAAATTCCATCATAAAACCACATCCTGTACTGGGGGTGATTCCATTGAACAATTTAGATATTTTGCCAACGTACAATATAGGAGATGATTCCGTTGAACATTCTAATGGAGTCCACAATTTCATATAAACGAGGCTAAGAAGTGTTATACTTTTTAATCTCTCCTTAAATGTCTAATGCCACTTAATAGTACAATTACTTTAATTGTACAGGAAGAGCCCAATGCTACGGCAGGAGGTTTTCGCAATGGTTAGAGAAACTCTTAGTGACGTCTTTTCCATCTTCTGTATCTGGATAGCCGTTCCCTTAATAGCTGTTAGCTTATTGTACCTCTTAATTAAAAGCGGAAACCTACTGCTGTGGACAATCTTCCCCTTATTAGCAGTTGTGTTTTTCATAAAGAAGCAAATCACCAAGGCTAAGGCACCGCAACACTATAATATTATTTAAAGTAAAAGGCTTGATCTCAATGAGATCAAGCCTTATTTTTATAGATTCAAGCATAACTGAAAAAACTCAAATCTAGATAATATATTCCTTACGTTACTAGTTATTCTTCCGTATATAAAACATAACCATATAGTCACGTTCGATTTTTTTATTGAGAGGCTGCGCCATAAAGAAAAAGATCGGTAATTGTATGAGCTGCTTCGCTAATATCTTCTGTAACGAAACAACGAAATACAAAGGTAACAATAACGCTAAATAAACCATGAGCGGCCCTTGTCGCGTCACAACTGACGCGAATCATGCCCTTTTCCTTTGCTTCTACTAGTACTTTTTCAATCATTCCAATGGTTTCACAAAAACAGGTTTGGTATTTATCAAGTTGTTCTTGACTAAAATTTGACGATCCAGTAACTCCAAATCCCCGTACTTCATGCATCATCACTCGCCATAAGTCAGCATTTTCTACGTAGAACTCCAAAAATGCCTTAATCATGGTTTCAATCTTTTGAAAAGGAGGTTCCGAAGAATTTACGATATCTTCTAAAATAGTCTGAAATGGAGCGCTGCACTCTTTAATCAAGGTATAAAAAAGCTGCTCTTTATTGACAAAGTAGTTATATACAGTCCCCTTCCCCGTGTCAGCTAAAGCAATAATTTCATCAACAGTAGCACGATGATACCCTTTACGAGAAAAAACTACATAAGCTGCCTGCAATATATGCTGACGTTTATTTTGCGAATCATGAGAACCAATTGTATCACGGAAATGCTTCATTTCTGCCTCCAAATCATTTTTATAGACTATTTTTGAGCAATTTCTACCATCTATGTAAATTTTTTAATTATTATAACATTTTTCCTGCGCATTATGGACTACACAGTCATTAAATTACTTAAATAAAGCTCTGCTATATAAAAGCAGAGCTTTATTTAAGTAATTTAATTATACCATTCCAAATCAAACCTGACAATGAGTGCTAATTTTTTTATTTAAAAAAGTCTCGCAGTGCCAATCCCTAGCCAGGTAGCAAAAAATCCTAGAACACAATTTGATAGTATATTATACATTGCCAACGCCAAACTGCCGTCCTCCATTAATTTAAAGGTTTCATAACTAAAGGAAGAGAAGGTCGTTAACCCGCCAACAAACCCAACTGTAACAATCAATCGCCAATAAGGACTTATAATAAACTTTTCTGTTGTTGCTGTCATAAAAGCGCCTATGATAAAACAACCAACAACATTTACTATCAATGTGCCGTAAGGAAATCCTGCACCAAAACGTCCAGCTGCCCAGATAGATACCAAATAACGAGTAGTTGCGCCAATACTTCCCCCAACCGCTACCGCCAACACATTTAACAATTAAATCACCTCACCTATTGTAGCCATTAGTGTTTAGGCGGCTTATTCCCATATTTAATCACTTGAATTTCATCAATAATGACTAAGCCCTCCTGTACCATTTCATCAAGTAATGGCAATAACTTATCCATATATTCTTCGCTGTCTATTATTTCTACCACTATAGGTAAATCACTAGACAGATCTAGAATTTTTGCTGTATGTATACGACTGTTCGCACCATAACCCATTAAGCCACGAACTACAGTAGCCCCTGCCATATCTAATTCTTTTGCTTTTTCCACCAGCGCTTGGTATAGGGGCTTTCCCTTATACCGATCTGTTTCACCAATATAAATTCGCAGCCTTTTAGCCTGACTAGTAATTTTCGGCATTGTATCCCCCCTGATGTTAATGAGCCTTTTTTCTATTATAAAACAAAATCTTCTATGTTGCATTCTTATCTTTATTTTTGCTAAAAAATAAAAGAGTGTCACAGCGCTCAGTGTGACACTCTTACCTATCTCTTATTTATACTAATAGCACCTAAAGTCTGACCTCTTCTTATAGATCTTGCTGAAAGAGAGCCGTGGACAAATAACGTTCTCCTGAATCAGGTAACAATACGACAATATTTTTCCCTTTATTTTCAGGTCGGTTTGCAAGCTGAATCGCAGCAAAGGTAGCAGCACCGCTTGAAATACCTACGAGCAATCCTTCTGATTTAGCTAATTCTCGAGCTGCTGTGAATGCATCTTCATTGTGCACGCCAAAAATTTCATCTACAACGTCTAAGTTAATTACTGAAGGTATAAATCCGGCTCCTATTCCCTGAATCTTATGAGGGCCAGGTTTTCCACCGGATAACACAGGTGAATCAAATGGTTCTACCGCAACAATCTTAATATTAGGATTTCGTTTTTTTAATACTTCCGCTACTCCTGTAATGGTACCGCCAGTACCTACACCAGCAACGAAGATATCCACTTGTCCGTCTGTATCTCTCCAGATTTCTTCAGCCGTTGTTTGCCTGTGTATTTCGGGATTAGCAGGATTATTAAACTGTTGTAAGATAATTGAATTACTATTTTCGGCAACCAATTGTTCAGCCTTGCCAATAGCCCCTTTCATACCCTCTACACCTGGTGTTAATACTAATTCAGCGCCCAAGGCCTTCAATAGATTACGTCTTTCTATACTCATAGTATCAGGCATGCATAAAACCAATTTGTAGCCTTTTGCGGCCGCGACAAAGGCTAAAGCGATACCTGTATTACCACTGGTAGGTTCAATAATCGTAGTATCTTTATTAATGAGTCCTTGTTTTTCAGCCTCCGCGATCATAGCATAACCAATACGATCTTTTACACTGCTCAATGGATTAAAATATTCTAATTTAGCAATTACTTTTGCCCCTATTGCCTTTTCCTTGTTATAGTTAGTAAGTTCTAACAGCGGTGTATTACCGATGAGATCCGTCAACTGTTTTGCAATCTTAGCCATAGTAAATTACCTCCAAAAATTTGATTAACTCGCAAACCAAAAAGAAAAGGCTAAGGAAGTCCCCTAACAGGAACTCCTTAGCCTTCAGTTTTCTGATCAGCTCGCTCAATATTTCATTAAATACAAATTAACACAAATAACAAACTTTGTCAATCTTTTTTTAAATACCATCGCCATAAACGCCTTCCACTTCAGGGAAACGACGCTTTTCTGTTTTCTCAACCTGAACTGCTTTACCATCCTTTATTTTTATAACCAACTGCCCATATTTTAAAGAAGATAGTTCTCCTAATATCTTATTGCGAAGAACGCTGGTTTCCTCTATACTTTTTTTCTCATTTCCAGTTTGGGATTTTTTCTGATTTGAAATAATAATTTTTTCAGTACGTTCTATCTGAATAATGTGTCCATCTTGCACTACTAAAACGATTTCACCAAAATTTATGTTTTGGATACTCTCATCAATGACTGCAAGTGCTTTTGCAGAAAATGAACTTTTTTCCTTCATCTTGACTTCTCCTTTATTCCGAAAGTGCCTGTTCTAAATCAGTGATAATATCTTGAGCATCTTCAATACCTACCGATAAACGTAGTAAACAGTCTGATATTCCTAGTCGCTCACGAACATCAATAGGCACATCCGCATGAGTCTGCACCGCAGGTAATGTAATAAGGGATTCTACCCCGCCTAGACTCTCAGCAAATCGAATTAATTTAACCTTTCGCAATACTTGCGCTGCCAATTGGGAATTATCAACAACAAAGGACAGCATGCCTCCATAACCCGAGGACTGGCTATCATGTATTTCCTTCCCTGGATGCTCCATTAAACCTGGATAATATACCTTTACCACTTTGGGATGCTTTTTTAGCCATTCGGCAATAATTTGGGAATTTTCATTATGCTTTTCCATACGCAATGCTAATGTTTTTATACTACGGATTAATAGCCAACTATCACTCGGTCCAAGAACTCCGCCTGTTGAATTTTGTACGTAACGTATACGGGCGCCTAACTCAGCCTCCCGGACAACAACCAATCCACAGACTAAATCATTATGACCTGATAAATATTTACTACCACTGTGAATCACTACATCGGCTCCTAATTCTAGTGGACGTTGAAAATAAGGCGTCAAGAAGGTATTGTCAACGATTGTATGAATGTTCTTTTCTTGAGCTAGCGCAACAATAGCACGTATATCAACAATCTTCATTAATGGGTTGGTAGGTGTTTCTACCAAAATAGCCTTCGTTAGAGGTGTAATCGCCTGCGCTACCTCTTCTTTACTACTGCCGTCTACAAAACTTACCGTTAACCCAAAATTACTGAATATCTTATCGATTACTCTATAAGTACCGCCATAACAATCTTCTACTACAACTAAATGATCTCCTGACTTATAAATCATTAGTATCGCCGTAATCGCAGCCATGCCTGAAGAAAAGGCTAATCCTACTGCACCACCTTCTAATGTAGCAATTCCCTCTTCTAATACTTTTCTTGTAGGATTTTGGCTACGGGTATAATCAAAACCAGTACTCTCACCAAGAGCCGGGTGTCGAAAGGTAGCGGATTGATAGATAGGTGTGCTTAGCGCTCCTGTTTTTGTATCCGTACAGACACCAATGTGTACAATCTTAGAGTCTAATTTCATAATATCCTCCTATTTTATGTTTTTAAATAAAATAAACCTCTTTCCGAGGAAAGAGGTTTATGCAATGAAAAACGTCTTCCTCTTATCTTTCAGGATAATTATCCTGCTGGAATTAGCACCACTGCATTACTGCCGGTTGCTGGGTGTCATAGGGCCAGTCCCTCGACCACTCTCGATAAGAGCTTATTTATTTTTTTGATAATACCATATATAAATGATTACTGTCAATACTTATCTAATTTTTTTAAAGGTGGTATCGTAGCCAGGATCATTTAATAAGTAGAAAACTACACTTACATACTAAAAACTTTGATTTTTCCTGGAACAACCCGAATATCAAGGGGAAGTTTAGGACCTAACTCTCCGTCCAAATCACTATCTACCTCTTCTGTACATTCGATGTAAATATGTTCTGCTTGTATACAAGTAACATATTTACTATTACAGTGTATGCCTTTTAAAAAGCTGATAAATAAGCCCATTAATTCTGGTAGATTACATTTTTTCACAATGAATAAATCAAGTTTACCATCATCAATCTTAGCGTCTGGTACTAGATTAGGGAATCCCCCTACATTGCCGCTATTCATAACAAGAAACAAAAATATGTCATCCTCTATGACTTGGCCATCAGCAATAAATCGCATTTTTAAAGCTCGAAAATTAGGCAGCTCTCCAAGGCCTTTTAAATAATAGGCTATTTTTCCCAGTGTATTTTTTAGCATGCTATCGGCACTATGGGCTACTGATGTCAGCAGTCCAGCACTAGCAACATTAAAAAAGTATTTATTATTTACCTTTCCTACATCAAAGGTTTTGCTTTTTCCTGCTGTAATCACTTCTACACAAGCTTCAATATTTTTGTCTAGTTGTAGATAAGCCGCAAAATCATTTGATGTACCACTAGGAATAATGCCTAATGGCAAATCAATTTCTCCTTCAAGCATGCTATTTATCACTTCATGGATAGTTCCATCACCACCCGATACAATAATGCCATCTACAGCTATTTCCCGAGATAACATAACGAAACTCTTAGTCTCTTGTTCATTACTAACTCGCAGTGGAATGATGATACATCCCTTTTTTTGAAAACATTCAATCACATGATCCAATTTAAATTTAAAACTTGCATCTCCTGATACTGGGTTATACACAAGAATAAACTTTCGCAAGCACAGATCCCTCCTTGGTGCAATAGCAATGATACACGTACCTTCCTATCTATAATCTATTGTATTTCATTCTAAGTATAAAAGTCTAGCAATTTATCTAGGATAATTGTAGATATTACCTGTTTACATAATATAAATTTTTCAGTATTATTATTCTGTTAGTAATTCTAGTCATCACTCTACAAATAGGAGGTTATTATATGAATAAATATCGTAAGCCAATTATACTTCTTACCCTTCTTACTTTCTCTTTCACTTTAATTATGCCAATACCTGCGGCAATGGCGGCTTCGCCTTTGGATACATTATCCCAAACTATGTCCTCAGACAATAATAAATCATCTTCCTTTAATTTCTTAAATGTATTGATTGGTATGTTATTAGGAAATTTATTAGGGAAAAGCAATCCACTCCAAAATCCAGCCGTTAATATCACGCCTTTAGCACCATCTAATGATGGTAAGTCACTTACTAATACAGAAAAAGGTAATGCTATCATCGCAACTGCCAAAACCTATTTGGGCGTCCCTTATGTCTTTGGAGGAGAATCACCTGTTACCGGCCTTGACTGTTCAAGTTTTACCCAACTTGTTATGAAAGAAAATGGTATTACTCTTCCTCGGACTGCAGCTGAGCAATATGAAATAGGTACTCCTGTAGACAAAGCAAATCTACAAGTTGGCGATTTAGTTTTTTTCACCACGTATAAACCTGGCGCATCTCATGTTGGTTTCTATATGGGTAATCAACAATTTATTCATGATAGTTCCGTTGCAAAACAAGTAACAATTAGTTCTTTGAGTGACGCTTACTACACGGAACATTATATTGGAGCTCGTCGTTACATTAAGTAAAGAAAATAAATCCTTTTCTTTGAAACCAGCACTTACAGTGCTGGTTTTTCCTTTAACTCGATACTCTTGACTATGCCGTAAATAAGAAAAGACTTGGCTTAGGCCAAGTCCTCAGACGCAGGCAGAAGCCTTAGTCGTTCTTACTTGGAATCAAGGAAGTGTTATACTTTCTGATTCCGCAAAAAAGCACAGGCTCGCAACCTATGCTCTTAAATACTTATAAAGATAGTACATCCATTTTATCGTTTTCCTGCTATGTTCAAACCCCGCTATCCAGCAGGTGGGTGCTTTAAAAATCATGTTTTTATCGTCCTCTCCTAGGAGGCGTGATAGCTGCATAATCGTAAGCTCCCAAATTCGATGAGTCGGTTGAACATAGCTAAGAGTAACGTGTACCCTAGAAATACTATCGTTTTACAATTCGTATAATATCACAGAATTATCAGAAAATCAAGCCATGATGCTTAACTTTCAATATGGGAGACGTTGTCACTCAGGTTGCTAACCAGTAGATAGATTCCACCTTTATGAGGAATTAATCTATGTTCTTGCACATCGATATGTTTTACAATTTCAAATTGATTGCGTTCATAGGTTCGTCTTGCTACTGCATTATCAGCCATCACCATTAAACTTAGTCGGTTATATCCATTCGCTTTTGCCCTTCGCTTTGTCAATTCAATTAATTTACTCCCAATACCTGTACCACGATATGCACTATCTACATAAATGGAATCTAAAAACCAGCTATCTTCAACTCGCGAATTATAGAAGTCTTTTAAAAAGTTGAGCCGGTCACTAGGAAAGAAACTTCTAGTATTATCTGTAATGCCATGAAATTGGGCTGAATAAGAATAAACAATGCCTACAATATTCCCTTGATGCTCTGCAACAATTGCATTTTCATAAGAATCAGTTCCCTGTTTTTCTTGTATCGATCTTGCCATTACTTGGGTCGGTGTATATTGATCTAGCAAATCATGAAACAAAAATTCCACAATTCCACCTGATGCACGATCGATTCCTTCAGCAATTTTGAGACTATCTTCTTCTCTTCCAGTACGGTATATAATATCCATAATTATATAACCTCCTCAATCTAAAAAGTAGTATTCTATGCTTCTATCACTAAAATTAAAAATAGAAGCGTAATTTCAATCTAGTATTGGATATAATTATACAATATTTCTTTCGATCTGTTACACTTTTTTTAATACAAAAAGTATCTGCACTTCGTGCCCCAAATATACCGAAGTACTATTGGTGTAGTATGCCCTGCAACTATATCTAGCAATTGAAATATAAGAAAAGACTTGGCTTGTGCCAAGTCCTCGGACGCAGGCAGAAGCCTTAGTCGTTCTTACTTGGAATCAAGAAAGTGTTATACTTTCTGATTCCGTAAGAAAAGACTTGGCTTGTGCCAAGTCCTCGGACGTAGGCAGAAGTCTTAGTCGTTCTTACTTGGAATCAAGAAAGTGTTATACTTTCTGATTCCGTAACAAAGAGGCATTTGACGACTCGGCGTAGCGAGCTATCAAATGCCTCTTATATTCGAAGGAGTTACTTTTTATTTCTTATGATTGAGCAAGTCTTTTATACGTTGCCAATCTTTCTTTAGCGTCTTTTTCTGTTTTCGCAAATAATGCTTCAGCTGTTTCTGGGTATTGTTTCTTAAGGGATGCAAATCTTACTTCGCCCATCAAGAATTCTTGGAAATTAGCTGTTGGTTCTTTGGAGTCCAGAATGAACGGGTTCTTGTCTTGATCTTTCAATGCTGGGTTATATCTGTACATGCCCCAATATCCGCATTCTACAGCATTTTTAATTTCAAGTTGGCTAAAGCCCATGCCTTTTCTTAAACCATGGCTGATACAAGGAGCATAAGCAATTACAAGGGATGGACCTGGATATGCTTCTGCTTCAGCAATTGCCTTTAATGTCTGATTCTTATCAGCACCCATTGCAATTTGTGCTACATACACATAACCATAGCTCATAGCCATCATACCAAGATCTTTCTTCTTCGTCATTTTACCGCTAGCAGCAAATTGAGCAATCGCTGCAGCAGGAGTGGATTTAGAAGCTTGACCGCCAGTATTCGAATAGATTTCAGTATCAAGTACTAACACATTTACATCTTCACCAGATGCTAATACGTGATCTAAACCGCCGTAGCCGATATCATAAGCCCAGCCGTCGCCACCAAAGATCCATTGTGATCTCTTAACCAAGAAATCTTTGTTTTTATCAATTTCGTTCAATATTGCATTGTCGCCTTTTTCTGCAGCAACAAGGGCAGTCACACGATCTGCTCTCAAACGACTTGCTTCACCACTATCCTTATGCTCTAACCAATCTGCCAAAGCAGCTTTTAGCTCAGCACTAACGTTGAGTTCCATAGCTTCTTTCACTGTAGCAGCTAATTTCTCTCTTAACGCTTTTACGCCTAAATGCATACCAAGACCAAATTCAGCATTATCTTCGAATAGGGAGTTAGCCCAAGCTGGACCATGTCCTTCATGATTTGTTGTATAAGGTATAGATGGAGCACTTCCGCCCCAGATAGACGTACAACCAGTGGCGTTAGCAACCATCATTCTATCACCGAACAATTGGGTAACAAGTTTAACGTAAGGAGTCTCACCACAACCTGCACAAGCACCAGAAAATTCTAATAAAGGCTGCTCGAATTGGCTTCCCTTAACAGTATTCTTATTCATAGGATTTTCTTTTGTTGAAACATTGTCTAGATAATCCCACAATGGTACTTCACTCATTTGGGTATCAAGAGGTTTCATGATTAATGCTTTTTCTTTTGCAGGGCAAACTTCAGCACAGTTACCACAACCAGTACAATCAAGAGGGGAAATTGCTAATCTAAACTGCAATTCTTTAGCGCCGACCGCTGCTTTTGCTGTAAACCCTTCAGGAGCATTTTTCATTTCTTCTTCATTCACTAGAATAGGTCTGATTACAGCATGTGGACATACAAATGCGCACTGATTACATTGGATACATTTATCCATTTGCCATTCAGGAACATTAATCGCAATACCACGTTTTTCATAAGCAGATGTCCCTAGTGGGAATGTACCGTCTTCCATGCTACCAACGAAAGCACTAACTGGTAATGAATCGCCTTCTTGTCTATTCATTGGTACAAGAATTTTTTCAATAAATTCAGGTGTTTCTTTTTTAGTTGCAGAACTGCAAGCACATGCAAACAGTGCTGCATCTTTTTTGCTATCAGTAGCATTCTTCCAGCTTTCTGGAATTGTTACCTTCACAATTGATTCTACGCCTTTATCAATTGCAGCATTGTTCATATCAATTACTTTTTGACCTTTATTACCATAAGAACCTACAACTGCATCTTTTAAATACTTAATTGCATCTTCGACTGGAATAATATTTGCAATTTTAAAGAATGCAGACTGCATGATCATGTTAATTCTGCCGCCCAAACCAATTTCTTGCGCAATTTTAACTGCGTTCAATGTATAGAAATTGATGTTGTTTACAGCAATATAACGTTTCATGAAACCTGGTAATTTTTCTTCTAACTCGTCTTGGTCCCAAATACAATTTAATAAGAAATTGCCATTTGGTTTTAATCCAGCCAATACGTCATATTTATCTACATATGATTGGTTATGACAAGCTACAAAATCAGCTTTGTTAATCAAATAAGGAGACTTAATTGGTTTTTTACCAAATCTAAGGTGAGATACTGTGATACCACCTGATTTTTTAGAATCATAAGCGAAATATGCTTGTGCATACATGTCTGTTTTATCACCGATGATTTTAATCGCACTCTTGTTAGCACCAACAGTACCATCAGAACCAAGACCCCAGAACTTACAAGCTTTTGTACCTTCAGGAGTAGTATCAACATCTGCAGTAGTTGGTAGAGATTTGAAAGTTACATCATCAACAATACCGAAAGTAAAGCCATCTTTAGGTTCATTTGCTTTTAGGTTTTCGTAAACAGCAACGATATGAGCTGGTACTACATCCTTAGAACCTAAACCGTATCTACCGCCGACAATTACAGGGCGTGATTCACGATTGTAGAAAGCAGTTTTTACATCAAGGTATAATGGTTCAGCTAAAGAACCAGGTTCTTTGGTTCTATCAAGAACAGCAATTTTCTTAACAGTTTCAGGAATATATTTGAAGAAATGTTCGATAGAGAATGGTCTGTATAAGTGAACATTCAACAAACCAACTTTTTCACCATTTGCATTCAAATAATCTACAGTTTCTTCAATTGCTTCACATGCGGAACCCATAGCAATAATCATTCTGTCTGCGTCTGGCGCACCATAGTAGTTGAAAAGGTGATAATTTCTGCCTGTAATTTTATTAATTTCAGCCATGTAGTTTTCAACAATTTCTGGTAAAGCATCATAATATTTATTAGAAACTTCTCTTTCTTGGAAATAAATATCAGGATTTTGTGCCGTACCGCGAAGAACTGGATGATCAGGATTCAATGCATTTCTTCTGAAAGAATCAACATCATTCTGATCTAAGAGTTTTGCTAATTCATCATATTCGATGGTTTCGATCTTTTGAATTTCATGGGATGTTCTAAAGCCATCAAAGAAATTGATGAAAGGAACTTTTCCTTTTAATGCTGATAAATGAGCTACAGCGCTTAAATCCATAACTTCTTGTACACTACTTTCAGCAAGTAAAGCACAGCCAGTTTGTCTAGCAGCCATAACATCTTGATGATCACCAAATATATTGAGAGCATTTGTAGCCAATGCTCTAGCACTAACATGGAAAACAGCTGGCAACAACTCTCCAGCTACCTTATACATGTTAGGAATCATTAGCAAAAGACCTTGTGATGCCGTATATGTGGTAGTTAACGCACCTGCCTGCAAAGAACCATGCACTGCACCAGCTGCACCAGCCTCTGACTGCATTTCCATAACTTTTACAGTTTGGCCAAAAAGATTTTTCTTACCCTGAGCTGACCATTCATCAACGGCTTCTGCCATAGGTGAGGATGGTGTAATTGGAAAGATTGCCGCCACGTCTGTAAAGGCATAAGAAATATACGCTGCTGCAGTATTCCCATCCATCGTCTTCATTTTTCTCATAAGTATCTCCTTCTTTCTCTTTATGTTACTAAATGCGACAAGTAAAATGTATACAATATTCATGAATTATAATATTGTTTTACACCAGTTTTACTTCACCACAATTTTATACTCAGATTACATTCGACATGAATTTTAAAAATCCTATATACCAATAAAAAATATTTTATTTTTTTTAATAATATTATTGACATTTACTAAATTTTCTGATAACCAGAAAATATAGTTATATTCTTTCTGGTTATCGTCTTTATTACTTGGACATAATTTTAATGTTTTTTAAACCATTCTCACCGAATTCTTCATCGTATTTTTTATGAAAAACCATCTCTTTTTCAAATCGGTCATTAATCGGCATTTGTAGAATATTCATTTCACCATAGGTATCTATAAAATCTCGTCTTGCTAATCTTTCAATTAACTCCTCCCAAAAAGTAGCATTTTCATACTTTTCAAGATGTTTTACAATGTTAGAATTTGTTGTAAACTCCTTATTAAGATAGATCTCACCTGTTTTATCATTTTTTTCTATGAGATTTTCCATACCAAATTCGTTCGCTGCTGCCATTATTTTTTGTCCTAGTTCTTGGTAAGCACTTGTTTCGTCACCTTTTTCTTCTGAATGAGCATGTAACATCCAATCCGCTGCGTAAAGCAGATCTAATAAAGTTTGATATTCTTTCTTGGTAAAATTAATTTTCATATTGTTCTCCTTTTTTAATACCACGTACAAAATTTCAATTTACAAGTGGCATTTTTATGTTACTGTATTTACCAACACATTCAATTAATAATTAATAGCCTTGACATGAAAAGTGTCAAGGCTATTAATTATAGATAAGCCTAGAACTTTGTATAGTCTCCACGTTTTACTCTTTGAGGTAAACCTGGTGAGTCTTTTCCTCTTTGCGTTACTTCTTCTATTGGGATCATAAGCTCCCGAGCAATAATTTCTTTTACCCGTGAACGACAAAATGCACCTTGGCATCTGCCCATACCAGCGCGGGTACGTCTTTTTATGGCATCTATGGATTTTATGGGCAGGTCTCTATGTAAGGCATCAACAATTTCAGCTTCTGTTACTTGCTCACACCTACAAATGATATGTTCATCAGGATTTGCAGCATTTATATCACCTTTGAATGCTTCCTCTTTCACTTTGATAATGGGCTTACGATTTGGCTCAAAATCAGGTTTAGTTATAAAATTTAAACCAGCACTCTTAAGTATTTCAATGACTTTTAAAGCGATTGCTGGGGAAGCAGTTAGTCCTGGAGAATCAATACCAACTAAATTTATAAAGCGCCCTACACGACTTTCCTCAATCACCCAGTCTTTTTTGTTGGAAACAGGCCTATTACCAGCAAACGATGTGATTGCTTTTTTCATATTAAAAGCAGGTACTGATAATCTTGCTGTTTTTACGATATACTCTAGTGCCTCTTCTGTTGTACTTACATCCTCTTTATCATCAATTTCTTCTGCATTAGGACCTACCATTAGGTTTCCGTGATATGTAGTGGTAACAAGAATGCCCTTGCCTAATTCGGTAGGAACTTGAAAGATAACGGAACTAGCTAAATAGTTTTCTTCTTTATCAAGCAGAACATATTGACCTCTCCGAGGTGTAATTTTAAAATCATCGATTCCTACCATGCTTGCTATTTTATCGCTGTATACACCCGCTGCATTAATTACATAACTTGCCTGTATTTTTCCCTTATTGGTGGACACGATAAAATAGTCGTCTCTTTTTTCTATACCAGTGACTTCTGTATTTAATTTTAATTCTACCCCATTGGTTACTGCATTTTCCACTAAGGCTACCACAAACTCGTAAGGAGAAGTTACCCCTGCATTGGCGCAATAAAGTGCCGCTTTTACATCTTTACTTACATAAGGTTCCATCTCTCTAACCTTATCGCCATCTATGATAGAAAGTCCTCCAACTCCATTTTGGATGCCATATTGATACAGCTTTTCTAATGTTTTCGTATCCTCATCACGAAAACCTAATACCATGGATCCAGTTTCTCTATAACCAAAATGTAGCTCTTTATTTAATTGGTCGTACATTCTATTTCCCTTGACACATAACTCAGCCTTTACTGTGCCTGGTTCATCAGAATATCCACCATGAACAATACCACTATTTGCTTTGGATGCTCCGCAGCTTACATCTTCTTCTTTTTCTAAAAGACATACACGCACCTTATATTTTGCTAATTCTCGTGCTATATTAGCACCTACGGTACCAGCACCAATAATACAAATATCGTACATATAAATCCTCCTCATCTATTTATCCTATATCTTATTATACATGAATACTGATTTGCATTTCTATAGGACCTGCTTGCCGATAACACAATAAATTAACTACTTGCTAACTTGCACTACCAAGCTTACTGTTTCCTCCTCTGGTTCTTCTACAAATAAGGTCAAAACAAACCCAACAACAGGCAAGCAAGCTAAGATTGTAAATATTACCGGCATTCCCCAAATATCAGCCACCTTGCCTAAGGCTAATACGCCCATAGCACCTAAACCAACACTTAAACCAATGGTTAACCCTGAAGCCATTCCTACATTATTAGGCATCATCTTTTGTGCTAATACCAAGCTACTAGTAAAAGTTGCTGATAATAATATACTTGCGCATGATAGTACTACAAATGCTCCAACATCTCCGACAATGGGGAACAAATATAATAATATAGAAATGGGTAAAATAGAGTATAGCATAACACGTTTACTGCCAAACCGATCACTCATCGCACCACCAAATAGTGTTCCAAGAGCACTAGTCGCCAAATATACGGTTAATAGCGAGCTAGCATACATCTCACTACCATGAAGGTACGATACATAATATAGGGGAACAAAGGTGCTAATGCCTGCCGCTACTGTTGATCTTGATAACACCATCCCTAATAGAGATAATAAGGGCCAATTAATGGAAGCTCTTAAAGTTTTCAAGCTACCAACCTGTTTGACTTCTGGTCTTGGTAAATTTCGAGTCATTTGTATTAGTGGAATTCCTAGTAAAGCATAAGGGAGAATATAAAATAAAACTCCTGTACTAACATTACTATATAATAAGGTAGCTAACAGTAATGATCCTATAGCAAAACCTCCATTACCGCCCACCGCAAATAAACTGACGCCTTTGCCTTTTGCTTTGCCACTCAGGCGATTGGCTGTTTTGGCTGCCTCAGGATGAAACGCTGCCATACCAAGGCCCGTAATTGCCGTAAACAGCAATGTTAAATAGTAGTGCGGTGCTAGCAAAGACGCTACCATAGCTACCCCTGAAAGTAAACATCCTACTGGCATAAGCCAAGGGCGAGGACTGCGATCACTAAAATATCCAAATAAAGGCTGACTAACAGACGACGTAAAATTTTGCATAAGAGCAATCGCACTAACCTCTGCATAACTCAACGCGAATTTAGCTTTTAAAAACGGCAATGCCACTAACAAGGCACCTGCAGACAAATCAGTAACGCCATGAGCCAAAACAACAATCCATAAGGCTTTTGGCATTTTCTTAACAATATTAAACAACTTGCTTCCTCCTAACGTTACGTACGATTACAATACTTTGTTCTACTAATTTTTTCTAAGTTTCATGTGCCCCCATAACTATGGCGATTTGAGGAGATGTGACAATATGACATTGGAGATCCTACTGCAAGATACCTGGCAAACCACGATGATTTTTATTACCTTATTAATCTTTACCCGTATTCTTGACAAAAGCCAAGTCGGACAGCTAACTTTTTACGAATATGTCAGCGGCATTACTATAGGATCACTTGCAGGTACTATAGCCGCAACTGATCCTGATAAATTATGGAGTAGTTATTATGACCTAGTACTATTTGTGGTGCTTACTTACTTAGTATCAGTTTGTACAATAAAAAGCCGTCCTTTCAGAAAGCTGATTGAAGGTTCTCCTAGCATAATCATTGAAGATGGTCGTATCATCAAAGAAAATATGAGACCCTTACGGTTTGATCTAGATGAGTTAAATGCTATGTTACGCGGAAAAGATATTGTAGATATAAGTGAAGTACAATATGCCATTCTTGAGACAACAGGAGAAATGAGTATTATAAAAAAATCTGCCTTTCAACCATTAACCAAAAGCGATATGAATATCCATCTCCCCAATCCTACCCTTCCTATCGAAATTATTATGGATGGAGAGATTATTGAAAAAAATCTAGCGAAACAAAACCTGAGCCATGAGTGGCTAGAAAAGCAATTAGTACAACAAAACATAAAAAGTGCTTCCCAAGTTATGTATGGAGTGATTGATTCCAAGGGTCAACTTTTCATCAGTGCCAAAGGCAGTAAGCTAGACTAACTTGTCACATAGTATTAATGCCAATTCAGTTGATACAATAATAGTATTGCCATACTAACGGCAGCTGTCGATTTAATAATGATCGCAATGATCTGCCCCTTTAATACGCTTTTTCCTACCCTTTTAGCTTGGTCTAGGTCTTTTGTTTTGCTATATTCTGCCACGGCAGTTGCAATAAAAGCCCCACATAACGCGCCCAATAAAGAGCCAAGCACTGGTAAAATGGCCGTCCCCCATATGCCTCCTACTATGGTGCCGATAAACGTGGCAAACATTGCCCGTTTAGAGGCTTTTTCTTTTTTTGCCCCGACTACCCCCGCAACGAACTCAATGATTTCAGCAATAATAAAAATTCCCAGTACAATCACCAAAATAGCATAGTCCATCTTATCAAAATGGTCATAATAACCATATAGAAGGCCAGTTAAAAGAATAACAAGATTACCAGGCAAACCGATTATTGTCATTATAACTCCAGCTAAAATAGCTAAAATAAATGCAATGTTAGCAATCATCACTGTCGATTCCACAAAAATCCCCTCCTCATAAATCTGATAACTAATTATACTATTCCCTCTTTCCCTACAATTTACCTTTTAACTAAATTATCGGATTTTTATATCACTTTGAACGTCTTTATGTTACACTATATGTAACTAGAGTATCACTTTCAGTCCTAGTATTAAATGGAGGTGTTAGTGATGTTTGATAAAATTTTGGTCCCTGTTGATGGCTCTGAGGCAGCCTGGCGTGCTTTAGATTATGCCTGTGCATTAGGAAAGCAATTCCATAGTAGGATCAGTATTGTTCATGTGGTGCAGGCCCATTATACCCTACCAACCATTGGGATCAATGGTGAAGTACCTTTTCTCTCTATTAATATTGAGGAAGTGGAAACAACAGGTTATAAAATCATTGAACTGGCAAAGGAAAGAATGGCTGAATACCCTAACTTTGAAGCCACTTTAGAATTTGGCCATCCAGCAGAACGTGTATTATCCCTTGTCAAAAACGATAGTTATGATTTAATTGTTATCGGCTCAAGAGGTCTGAGTGGCATTAGTGAATTTTTCTTAGGCAGTATTAGTGCGAATGTATCTCAGTATTCTCCTATCCCTGTCATGATTGTCAAGTAATATAGCAAGGTTACCCATTTTAACAAAGCAGTCAGGAATATTCCTGACTGCTTTACTGATTTAAAAATATTTTTTTTGTAATGCTTCTTCTCTTTGATATCTTTCTAAAGCTAGCTGAAT
This sequence comes from Pelosinus sp. UFO1, assembly GCF_000725345.1. Classification (NCBI taxonomy): domain Bacteria; kingdom Bacillati; phylum Bacillota; class Negativicutes; order Selenomonadales; family Sporomusaceae; genus Pelosinus; species Pelosinus sp. UFO1. Next base: position 1,501,988 of record NZ_CP008852.1, on the reverse strand, counting down.
TAGTTTATCAATTAGGTCTTTATAAGCAATGCCACTATATTCCCAAAGCTTAGGATACATGCTGATTGCTGTAAAACCTGGGATTGTATTAATCTCATTAATATAAATTGCAGATTCTTTCGTTAAGAAAAAATCAACCCGAGCCATTCCTTCACAGCATAACACTTGGAAGGCTTTTTTAGCAAGCTCTTGCATCCTATAAGTCAATTCACTTGAAAGTTGTGCAGGAATTTGCAAGTTGGCTCCTTTATCATCAATATATTTTGCATCGTAGGAGTAAAAATCTTGTTGCGGAATCACTGCTCCGAGGATAGAAGCATCGGGAGTTTCATTGCCTAAAACGGCACATTCAATCTCCTGCCCCTGGATAAACTCCTCTAGCAAGATTTTACTATCAAAGGCAAAGGCTTCTTGAATCGCCTTACAGAATTCATCTTCATTTCTGACCTTATTAATTCCTACTGAAGAGCCAAGGTTGGCAGGTTTCACAAAAATCGGCAGCCCTAATTCTTCTACTACCTTAGTAAATTTCATCTTGCCCTGCTCCCACTTTTTGTATGTCAAACATTTCGCAGTGGGGATTCCAGCATCTCTGAGTAAGCGTTTCGTAACATCCTTATCCATACCAATCGCTGAACCCAAAAGACTAGGGCCTACGAAAGCTAAATTGGCTAGTTTTAACAACCCTTGTACTGTTCCATCCTCGCCACATGCCCCATGGAGGATAGGAAAAACCACATCAATACTTTTTGTAAAACTGGTTTTTCCAAAGCACAAAAGTTGTTGTTCTACCTTCCCTTGCTGTAAGACAACAGAAATCTCCGTATGTTTCAGTTTAATTTCTTTTGGGTTATGCTCATTGACCAAAAAATCTTCATTATCACATAAATACCATTGTCCATCTTTGTCTATACCAATTAAAGTAATTTCATATTTTTCTTTATCAATTGCGCCAATTACATTCTTTGCTGATTGCAAAGAAACTTCATGTTCTGTTGAATTTCCACCAAACAATATGGCAATATTCTTCTTTTCCATATTTTTTACCCCCTAAAAGTTTTAGTAATTCATATAACTAGATTACTAATTAAAATATTTTTATTTTATGATGAATGATGTTGATTTTATTTGCTATACTTATTATAGTCATATTTTCTACAGCTTTTATTGCTTAAACTGCTTACAATATTGCAAAAACTGCTCCAAAATGACGACTCCAGATAAAGAAGGGATACTTATGAACCAAGAACATTCCGAAATACACCATAAAAGAGGGTATCTGCATAAAGATTTTGAGTTTTTCCATATAAGTGATAATAAAGATATGCAGTTTGAGTTCCATTATCATGATTTTAATAAGATTATTATTTTCATTTCTGGAAAGGTAACTTATTTAATTGAAGGCAAAGCTTATAAATTAAAGCCATGGGATATTCTTTTAGTAAATAATAATGAAATTCATAAACCGATGATTGATCAGCAGGAAACTTACGAACGTTTTGTCATTTGGGTGAATTCATCTTTTCTTTTACAGCATAATGATGATCAATGCAATTTATTAACCTGCTTTGAAGAAGCGGCTGAAAAGAAACTAAATTTGCTGCGTTTATCCCCCGAGTTACTTCTCGGAATTAAGAATATTCTACTCCAGTTGAAAGATGCTTGTAATAGCCAAGAATTCGGTAGTAAGGTACTTAAGAATTCCTTATTTCTACAGTTTATTGTTCAGCTCAATCGGATGTTTTTGGGTGTTGAAATAAATCCTGAGCACCCAGATATTGAATATGATGAAACTATCGGACGTATCTTACATTATATTAATGCAAATCTAACGAAAGATTTATCTATGGATACACTGGCTGCTACTTTCTATTTAAGTAAGTATTATTTAATGAGGAAGTTTAAACAACAAACTGGCTATACAATACATAATTACATCCTACAAAAGCGATTAATTACAGCGAATGCAATGATTAGAAAAGGCAACTCAATTACAGCTACTTATCTTGAATGTGGTTTTGGTGATTATTCAAACTTTGTTAGAGCTTTTAAAAAAACCTTTGGCCTTTCACCAAAAAGGCATTATAAAATGCTTCTAGAACAAGAAAAAAGTAAAAAATCCCACGACTAAAATACATTAGTTGTGGGATTTTCTTACGTTTTTTATTAGTAAGCGATAGTAAAACGTTTACGGGTAAAATGAGGAGTTTCAACTTCATCAATCATAGCAATCGCATAATCTTCCATTGAAATATGGCTTTCTCCTTTTTCATCTGTTAAAAGCTGATCATTACCAATACGGAATTTACCTGTTCTCTCTCCTGGTGCAAACATAGCTGCTGGGCTAAAATAAGTCCAATCAAGGTCTGCACTTCGGAATATTTCTAATGACTTTCCATGAGCCTTGGCAATTGGTTTCCAATCTTCAGGGAAGTTTGGCGCATCTACAAGTTGTAAACCAGGAGCTACTTCTAGACTGCCAGCTCCTCCCACAATCAAAAGGCGATTGACTCCAGCGTTTTGCACTCCTTTAAGTAAACTTTTAGCGCTATTTTCCATATTATACTCTTCACCATGTTTAGGCCCATAGGCACTAATGACTACATCAGAACCCGTTACTGCCTTAGTAATACTTACTGGATTTAAAATATCACCAGCTACTACCTGTAGATTCGTATTCTTCTCCGTAATACGAGAAACATCACGAACTATAGCGATTACTTGATGTTCCCTTCTTAGGGCCTCCTTTAGAATACGTTGTCCTACTGTTCCATTTGCCCCTATTAATGCAATTTTCATCATACATTCCTTCCTTTCATTTCCATTGATATTTTTATACTATTTTTACTGCTTAAGAATCTTACAAAGCAGGTAATTTGCTTAATTGTAACCATAGCGGTTACAACATTCTTAAAAAAAAAGCGAAATTAATCTGAATCTATTTTTTCAATCAGACCTGCAACTAATTGTTGCATTGTAACTTTCGCTAATACATCTTCCATCGCAAGCTGGGCACGAAGTAAATTCACCTCTAGCACACATTGGATATTTGCTCCAACTGGGCACATAGGGTTTGGCTGTTCATGAAAACTAAAAAGTTTATCTTCCTTAACAACCTCTACAGCACGATAAATATCTAATAAGGTAATCTCATCTAATCCTTTTGTTAGATAGGCCCCTCCAGTTCCTGGACGCACATTTACCAATCCGACTTTCTTTAGTTTCCCAATGACTTTACGAATAATCACAGGATTCGTGTTTACACTTCCAGCAATCCATTCGGATGTATTGTGAAAACCCTTATCAACTGCCAATAGCGCTAAAATATGCACTGCTACAGAAAAGCGGCTACTAATTTTCATATGCTTCACCCTCTTGTTGTAACCATTATAATTACAACCAAACTTTTTGTCAATAACTATAATTTATTATTCCAAATGAGTAAGCCGCTTAAGCCTCCCTTCTTATATATAAATAGGGGCTTTAAAGCGGCTACGTCTTATTCATATATCCGCGATCAATTTCATTACCCATGCACTTAATTTACTAGATGCCCTCTGGGCAATATCTACAACATTGGCATGGGAGTGTTTTCCCGTCTGTATGCCAGTAGCCATATTCGTGATACACGCGATTCCAAGGACATCAATTCCCAGGTAGTTCGCAGCGATTGTTTCAGGAACCGTCGACATTCCTACCGCATCTGCCCCCATCCTGCCAATTGCCACAATTTCTGCTGCTGATTCATAATAAGGTCCCATAAAACCAGCATAAATTCCTTCTTTGTATGGAATGCCTATCGTATCAGCAATACTTTTTGCTTTATCGATCATTTCAAGTTTATAAGGTTCAGACATATCAGGAAAGCGAGGACCAAAACGTTCGTCATTGATTCCAATCAATGGATTGTCACCAAATAAATTTATAAAATCTTTAATAATCATTAGAGTCCCTGGCGCAAATTCTCTGTTGATGCCGCCGCAGGCATTTGTGACAATCACTTTTTTGACACCTAATTGCTGCATCACATAAATAGGGTAGGTTACTTCTTTCATCGAATAGCCTTCGTAATAATGAAACCGCCCCTGCATTAGCAATACCTCAACACCATCTACACTGCCAAAAACAAGTCTACCTTCATGCCCCACTACTGTGGACTGTGGAAAATTAGGAATATCTTTATAATCAACATACTCTTTATTTTCAAGTCCATTTGCCAATTCGCCAAGGCCAGATCCTAAAATAACAGCAATTTTCGGCGTACGATTTATTTTTCCCTTAATAAAACTGACTGATTCCCCGACTTTATCGTACATGTTCTTTATCATTTTTTCCTTGTCTCCCCCTGTGTTATTGCTTCATTTTTAAATCTTTCACTGACTTCTCAGTAGTTATAAATCACCGATTGAAAAACACCGCATGGACATGGACGCATTTTGAAATCCTTCATAAGAAAAGCGAAGGGCCTCATCATGATCTTGCAACGCTGCAGCATATAACATAGGTAAATAATGTTCATTGGTAGGTATGGATAACATAGCATCCTTACCTATATTTTCATACTCCACTAGTGGTTGATGATTTTGTTCTAGTAAACATTTTTTTACTATGGCATCAAAATTTACAGCCCACTCATAAGGTTTGGCCTCCATATCCCAATCAACGAGACGTAAGTTATGTACAATATTGCCGCTACCAATAATTAAAAATCCCTGCTCCCGTAAGGGAGCCAATTTGCGTGCTATTTCATAATGTTCTTGAGGCGTCTTTTGAACATCAAGACTCAATTCCATCACAGGTATCTCTGCATTGGGATACATATGCTTTAAAACAGCCCAGGCAGCGTGATCTAGCCCCCGCTGATTATCATAACCAATTGACGCATTTTTAAACACAGATGAGACTTCTTCTATTTGCTCTTTACCACCTGGACATGGATAACGAATATCATATAATTCTTGAGGAAATCCGTAAAAGTCATAGATAATCTCAGGTGTTTCCCTAGTTGTAATAAAAGTACCTTTTGTAAGCCAATGAGCTGATACAACTAAAACAGCTCTAGGTTTTGGAAGAGTTTTTCCTAGCCTAACTAAACTATTTGTGTATTCATTCTCAAGTATGATATTCATTGGCGACCCATGGCCTAAAAATAATACAGGAGCTTTTTTCATAAAATAACCTCCTATCCAATATAGAACGATATAACTATTGGATTCCTACCTCATTTAACGAGGTAAGTTCACGTAGCCTACTCATATAGAAATTTTTATTCGATAAACTTGGACTACGCCATTCATTTTATTAGTCTGAGTAAGAAAGTTACTTATTCTTTATCATCTTATTTTTTTTCTTCATCTTTCCAACCCGGACTCTATGATTCCTATTTTAGCACTCATAGTAAATGAAAATCTATCTTTTTTATCTCTCACTGTCTCCTCCTATCAAATAGTACTACTAAATATCATATACAAAGCAGACAGCCACATGAAAACGGCAGAGACCTTATTAATCAATCCAAACATCTGTCTGAATCCCTTCCTTTTGCCGAAACCTCGTCCTAACACTGCTAAAAAAAGAAACCAACACCAAGATATCAATATACAAGCGAGGGTAAAGAAGAGTTTTTCTTTTTCCACATAGTGAATGGAACTGGTGCCAATAACACCAATTGTATCCAGTACAGCATGGGGGTTAAATAATGAAACACTCACAGCAAAAAGAATCTGTTGTTTCATCGTCACACTCTTTGTCTCATCATTAGTAGTACCCACGGGAATACTATTCCAAGTGATCCAGCCCATATAACATAAAAAAATAATTCCAAAAGTAAGTAACAGTATCTTAAATAGCACAAAACTCGCAACAAATACAGAAATACCTTCTACCGCTAGTAATATTAAAAGGGTATCACATATGGAAGCTGTAATAACAGCTGGCAAAGCTCGCAAAAAACTTGGTTGGGTTACGCCTTGGGTGAAGACAAATAAATTCTGTACTCCAAGAGGCAATATGAGCCCCATAGCTAGCACCATTCCATGAATAAAGGCTTGCATCAGATCCGCTCCTTATACTTTTTTATACAGTATAATAAAGTATGCTTAAAATGTCTTCAACCAATTGGCTTGTTGTTATCCCACCCAATTGTTATAATAGCAAAAACAAGTATAAAGGAGATTACTGTGTTATCAATTGATTGGGTGCCTAATCATAAAGATGCTGTCCCCTTATATCGACAAATCGTGGAATACATAAAGAATAAAATTACCATTGGCGAATGGCCCCTACATAGCAAATTACCTCCCCAACGCGTCCTTGCTAACAATTTTCAAGTAAATCGCAGTACACTGAAAATCGCCCTAGAAGAATTAATTGCAGACGGATTACTGGAAAGCAAAATAGGCAGCGGTACATGGGTAGCAAATAATACTTGGTCAGTACTGACATCCCATCCGCCTGTTAATTGGAATTCTTATCTTGACAAAGGAATATATCTGCCTAATCTTCATACTATTCAAGAAATTAATCATTCAGAATTCAAGCCAAATATCATTCGATTAGGTACTGGAGAACTTTCCCCCGAATTGTTCCCAAAAGCTATGATGAACTCCATACTAAAAAAGCTGCCTAGTTCTATTAATTCATTAGGTTACGAAGAACCTAAAGGACTACTTTCCCTCCGAAAACAGATCAGCATTTATTTACGTTCCTTTGGAATTGATGCCTCTCCAACCTCTATTATGATTGTATCTGGCGCATTGCAAGCTCTCCAACTGATATGCTGCAGCTTATTGCCAAAAGGATCCACTATTCTACTAGAAAAACCCTCTTATCTATATTCCCTTAAACTCTTCCAATCCATGAATATGCAATTCGCGGGTCTCCCTCTTGATGAAGATGGGATTCAACTTGCCCCCATTACTTATCATAAAGAACATAAAAATGCGAATTTATTATACACGATTCCTTGTTTTCACAACCCCACTGGGATTCTTATGTCCGAACAGCGTCGTAAAAGCATTATTGCATTGTGTCAAAAAGAGCAATTACCTGTAATTGAAGACGATGTATATCGAGAACTCTGGCTAGATTCAACCCCACCGCCTATACCGTTAAAAGCTTTGGATCGCGAGGGCCTTGTTCTCTATCTCGGCAGCCTTTCCAAATCATTAAGCCCTGGATTACGCATTGGCTGGATTGTAGGACCTGAACCAGTAATTGAACGTTTAGCTGATATTAAAATGCAAAACGATTATGGCTCAAGTTCCTTATCCCAATGGGCTGCTGCCGAATGGTTTAGCAGTGGATTATACCAAATGCACCTAGAAAAAGTACGAAAGAAATTGCGAATCCGTCGAGATGTTGCTTCTCAAAGCTTAGACACCCATTTTTCAGACATCGCAACTTGGAAAATTCCTTCGGGTGGATTTTATATTTGGCTTACATTGACTCAACCAGTTTCTATGCAAAAACTATTTACAGAGGCCTTAGATAAAGGTCTATTAATTCATCCGGGTAATATATATGACAACCTATCGAACCGCCATCTTCGTCTATCATACTCATATGCCTCAATATCTCAACTGAAAGGTGGCTTACGCCTTCTTTCTAGCATCATTAGAAATATGATGGAAAAAGAAAGGGGTTGATGCATCATAACAACTCTATATTCTTTAATGAAAATCAAGAGCACCCCCCATCTAAGTGGGTGGTGCTTCATAGGATCCCATAAAATTTTAAATATACTAGATCAAGTAATTTCTTATCTTAATTAATACATTCATTTATAGAAAGACCAATAGTGAATGGTTCACTTGTTATATTACAAAATCCTTTGCCAAGGCTGCAGTCACAAATTCAATGTGTTCTTGTAACTCAATCCCTAACATGTCTGCACCTTGTACTATCGTTTCACGATTGACAGCTCTAGCAAAAGCTTTGTCTTTCATTTTTTTCATAATAGATTTAAGCTGCAAATTTTCAATGCTTTTGTCTGGACGCACTAGAGCACAGGCAATAATAAAGCCCGTAAGTTCATCTACACCTAACAATACTTTTTGTAATAAACTTCTCTCAGGTACCCAATCCCTAGCATGGGATTCGATATCTGTTATAAACTCTGCTGTATACCCATGAGGTTGTAATATTTGCCCGGTATGGCTAGGATGCTCTTCAGGATATTTTTCAAAATCGACATCATGAAGCAATCCTACAGCACCCCAATATTCTACGTCTTCTCCATATTTTTCTGCGTAAGCCCGCATTGCGATCTCTACTGCTTGACAATGGTTCAAAAGAGGTTTTTCTTGTACATGAGTTGTTAATATACTCCACGCTTTTTCCCTACTTGTATCCATTTTTACTACGCCTCCAACATGATTGTTATTTGCATTTATACTTATTTTAAGTAAAATACATTTACTAAAAATGCTCCTGAAATGTAAACTACTATTTTTATCCGATGACTAAACCGCTCTAAGACTCCCATCTTCTCTAAGTGGGAGTTAAGAGCGGCTAAGTCCCTGGATAAGTGCGACTAAGATTCAGATGGAGTTAAAACTCCATCTGAATCAAGTCTTCTTTATATTTTACCTAAAAAACTGCAAGTTCGCTAGTTAATTCCAGATTATTCAAAGAAAAGTAATAAAAAACTTGGCTTACACCTACTATTTTCTTTATAATATAAATACAACAATTTTACATATTATGACTGGAGGAATGGCTATGTTACGAAATTTGATTGAACAAGGCTACGGGGAAGAAGAAGATTTAAACTGCGCCGAAAAAATACTGTATGGTGCAAATCAAGTTTACAAACTAGGATTAGATAAAAACTCTTTGCGAATGGCTTCAGGATTCGGCGGTGGCATGGCGATCGGCAGCGTCTGTGGTGGGCTAACCGCAGCCATTATGGTACTGGGTATTCTTTTTGTTAAAAACAATGCCCATGAAAGTAAAAAAATCAAGGAATTAACCCAAGAACTTTTTGTAAACTATCGGGAAGAAATGGGAGAGATTCATTGTGATCCCTTAAAAGCCCGCCACCGCACGGATGAAATCAAATGTAGAAATGTAATTGCCAAAGCAGCAGCTGCCTTAGATACTATAGTGAAGCGTGAATTAGGTAAGCCTCTAGCCCAACCCCTTGTCACTGAAAATTTCTAAGACACTTTCATCTTATTTGTTTTTTCAAACTTGCTTTAAAAACTTTTAAATATATACCAAGAAGCCACTCCAGCAAAGGAGTGGTTTCTTGCATTTATGAAGTTCATCAAATCTCCTCACTGTTCATAAAAAGCAATTTTTTTTATTAACATATCACTTTTCCATAACTAATGAATAGTATGTATTGAGGGCTAATAAAAATAATAAAAATCAGGAGGAGAACTGAATATGAGATTTCCCAAAAATCAAGGATTTGATCTCATTCATGGTCTAGTCATAACTGTTGTACTTGACGACGATATCTCTTTAACTGGAAGGTTTTTAGGAGAGGTAGGCGACCGTGGTCATGATCATTGCGGTCAATCCCTTCAGCCAATCAATGTAAATGTGGATGTTGATTCTGAATTCATCTTACTACAGCTAGTCTGCGAGTTTGAAGGTGATGATATACCGGAATTTGATGTAGGTACAATTGTGGCCATTAACGTAAACAAAATTCTTTTTATCGCTCCTGGCGGTGAGTGCGAGGATGATAAATCTTCATAATTTTCCCTCCGAAAAAATCCAGTAAATTCCATCTCTTCATTCATTTCAGAAAACAAACTTGATAATATGCTTATATCAATAAAACGGGATATTCAAGTCCAAGTGGACTGAATATCCCGTTTTTTGGCAGCCTAAAAGAAGGCACTACTATTTCATTAAGGGAAGGGCTACCTATCTATGCCCTAATTCCCAGTACAACGCCAGTTGTACTACTTTCACTACAGTACTTACTTATATATTAAATTGTGGTTCACTTTTCTTATCAATCGCTGTAATCGAACCACCCCATTCCAATCTCAAAATTTCTTTGTCTCCTTTACTCTACCCTCCTTCTCCTTATTTTTATTATAATACAAATTTTTCAAATTTTCAATGTATTTCATGTGCTATTTTTTATGGTACGGCTAGTAAAAATTATTTGTCACTTTCCTGTCACATTTCTATGGTATTCTAGCCATAATATATCGCCGATTCCAACCACTTACATCTATCATAAAGCTACCCTGGAAGCAGGGAATATATATATGATACCAAACTAATAGTTGCGCTAGCAACTATCAGTTTGGTATCATATATATATTCATCCTATCATCTAAGGAGGCTCTCCATTGAAAAAAACACCTTACATCGGGAAATGGATCTCTTGTTTACATCGATCCGGTCAAACTTTTTTTGATTATCATTTAGCCGAGTTTGGTCTCGGAAGCGGAAATGGCTACTTCGCTTGCTTAAGATACCTTTTTCGTCAAGAAGGTATTACGCAAGATGCAATTAGTAAATATGTAAATATTGATAAAACAACAATTGCTCGTGCCATTATGAAATTAGAGACCTTGGGATATGTTACAAAACAAATTGATCCAATTGATCGACGTGCCTATAAATTATATTTAACAAAAAAGGGTCGCGATTTTCAGCCAAAGCTTGAAGCTACATTAGCCCTCTGGACTACCTCACTTACCCATGGATTTACACCAGAGGAAAAAGCTATGGCATTTAGTCTCCTGGAAAAAATGACTCACAACGCACTTACCCTCAAGGAAAGTATAAACAGTATGGAAAAATCAGCTGGGAGTGAAGCAAATGAGACAGGGCTTATTAAGTAACAAAAGAAAACTAATTATTTTTAGCATCGCAATCCTCGCTCTTCTATTCTTTGCATATCGCGGAATTTACGCCAAAAATATCGTTAAAGGGCAACGACCTGAAGATACCAAACCGGCAGTTGATGTGATAACAGTGCAACGCAAAGATATGATACGAAAAATTGACCTAACAGGGCAAACCGTTCCTGAATCCCAAGTAGATATTGCAGCAAAATATACGGGAAAAGTGACCCAAATTAACGTTGAGCTAGGTCAACAGGTTTCTCCTGGACAAATTTTACTGAGTCAAGATAGTAGCGATGTTGATATTTCCATATCCCAAAACACTGCTAGCTATCGACAAGCTAGCGCAGATGCGATTGAAAGCAATGCTACATTTGAAGCAAATTATCAAAAAGCCCAATCCGATTATCAACATAGCGTAACCAATTATGATCGATATAAAACCCTATATTCTCAAGGGGCCATCTCAAAAGAGGCACTTGATAATGCAGAGCAGCAAATGGCTTCCTCTCAAGCTGCTTTAGATACCTGGTCAAAACAACTGAGTGCCGGAAGTGCTGCTTCTGTTCAATCAAAGTTAGCCAGTCGCGATAAAGCACAAAGTGCCATTGATGCCTTGCAAAATCAAAAATCTGATCTTATTTTACGAGCTCCTCGAGCCGGTGTCATTGGCTTTCGCCAAGTTGAGGTTGGCAATATTGTCTCAGCTGGCCAGAAAGTACTATCCATCGTTGATAATAGTAACATTTATGTAGATTGCTCTGTGTCAGAACAAGATATCGGACAGATTGCATTAGGAGTACCTACTACGATTTCAATTGAATCACTAGGAAAATCCTATACTGGTAAAATCATTTATATCAGCCCAGCAATGGATAGTAAAACACAAACCTTTACCATCCGTATAGCTCTGGATAAACCAGATGATAGCATTAGAAGCGGTATGTTTGCACGAACTACTGTTAATGTTGCCATAAGACCACAAACCCTATTTGTACCGAAAGAAGCCGTAATTTCATTAAACGGTAAAGACCGTATCTTCATTGTTAATGGCAACAATCAAATAGAAGAACGCATCGTAGAATTAGGTTTACGAAATGATAAAAGTGTTGAAATTCTTAGTGGACTCAAAGATGGTGAGCAAATAGCCCTCAGTAATTTATCTAGGCTTAAAACAGGCATAACCATTACTCCAAATAACATTATTGAATAGTCAAGTCAGATTAACATTAGATACGAGGTGGTACTTTTGAATATTACAAGATTTTCTATACAAAAACCAATCGGCATCACAATGATTATTCTGTTCTTTGTTGTGCTTGGCCTATATAGTCTCCATAGCATTGGTGTTGAACTGCTTCCAGCTTTGAACACTCCTTATGTAACCGTTTCTGTCCGATATCCCGGTGCAGGAACAGAAGAAATGGAACAGCAGGTTATTAAGCCTTTAGAAGATTCCTTATCTTCAGTTGCCCATTTAAAACATATGACATCTACTGCGAGACCCGAAAATGCGAACATTGTTTTGGAATTTGATTTCTCCGCAAATGCGGATATTGCCTCAATTGATGCCACAAAGCTAGTAAACGCCGTACGACGGAAATTGCCTGAGGGTATTGATGAACCTTCTGTGCGAAAACGAGATATTAACGCTACTACCATTTTAGAAATTGCAGTAACATCCAACCAACCGCTAGCAGATACTTACACCAAGGCAAACGATGTCTTTAAAGAACGTTTACAGCGAGGTGATGGCGTTTCAGAAGTAACCTTGTACGGCGGCAGAGATAAAGAAGTCGCGGTAGAACTTGATAAAAACAAACTCCGTTTTTATAATCTAGCAATTAATCAAATTGTAAGTAAAATTAAAGGTGAAAATGCCCTGCTCCCGGCTGGCACCGTCTTTAATGATAAAACCCAAAGTGATGTGCGCTTACTTGCTCAATATGCTACTCCTGATGAAATCGCCAAGTTACAAATCACAAATGCAGATGGTATTCCTGTGCAACTTAAAAGTGTTGCAACAATCAAAGAACAAGATACAAGAGTGAGTCGCTATAGCCGTGTAAATGGTTCTGATGCAATTTCATTATCCGTTTATAAAAATAGTGATGCAAGTATCGTAGATACTGTTAAATCTACTCTTTTACAACTAGAAACACTACGTACCGAATATCCAGACTACACCTTTACCATTGTTACTGATGCATCAAAATATGTTGATAATTCGTTGCATAATACCATGGGAAGTCTTATTGAAGGTTTATTTACTACGGGACTGATTCTGTATCTTTTCCTGCGAGGCTGGCGTTCTACTGCTGCTGTAATTATTGCCATTCCCACATCTATGATTTCTACGTTTTTTGCCATGTATGTTGCAGGCTTTACTTTTAATATGATGTCATTAATGGGTATGTCACTTTGCATTGGCGTCCTTGTAGATGATTCTATCGTTGTATTAGAAAACATTCACCGTCACTTACTAATGGGTAAAGATGCTGCCACTGCTGCTGAAGACGGTCGTAACGAAATTGGTATGGCAGCGATTGCTATTACACTTTGCGACGTTGTTGTATTTATGCCAATTGCATTTATGACAGGTATGACAGGACAATTCTTTCGCCAGTTTGGCTTAACTATCGTTTTTGCCACCTTATTCTCCATGTTTGTATCCTTTACCCTTACTCCTATGCTTGCTTCACGTCTCTTTAAACAAGGCTTATCCGAACCTAAGGGAGCAGTTTGGGATTTCATGAATACCATGGAACAAAAAGCAATTACAAAATATGAATCCATTTTACGCTGGAGTTTAGGTCATAGTAAAAAAGTCATTGCAGCTGTTCTTGTATTATTCCTTACCACTGTTGCCTTAATTCCTCTTGGAATGATTGGCTCTGAATATATGCCCCGTACTGATGAAGGCAGCTTCCGAATTTCAATCGAACTACCAGTTGGACAAAATATTGAGCAATCAGATATTGTTGTCAAAAACTTAGAACAATATCTAGCTACTATTCCTGAAGTAACCAATTACCTATCCAGTACTGGAACGCCTTCTAGTAATAATGGTTCTCTTAGTGTTCAACTCGTTGACCGCAAAGACCGTGATCGTACTGTCTGGCAGATTACTGATCTTGTCCGTAATTATGCAAAACAAAATATACCAAATGCTATTATCAGAGTCAACGAATCCCAATCGTCAGTTGCTGGCGTGTCGGGTGGAGGCGGTGGCGGCGGTGCTCCAGTACAAATTCAATTACTTGGCGCCAATATGGATAGTTTGGTCAAATCTTCCTATGAAGCGCAATCCATACTTTCTCAAATACAAGGCATTAAAGATATTCGCAGTTCTTATACAGAAGGTATGCCTGAAATACAACTTACCATTGATCGCGACAGACTAAAATTTTATAACGGCTCTGTATCAGAAGTAACAAACGTATTTAACGCCGCAATATCTGGGCAACAAGCGGGAACCTATGCAAATGATCCAACGAATGACGGTCAGGATACGGATATTACAGTTCGCCTCAAGGGAAGCGACGGTTTCACACTAAGTGATATTCGATCACTCCCAATTATGGCTGGCAATCATCAAATATCTCTAGGCGATGTAGCCAACCTTCGAGAAGGGACTGGCCCCGTTATGCTGCAGCGCGTCGATAAACAGCGCTCGATTACGCTGCAAGCAAATATAACAGATCGTCCTCTAAACGAGGTATTACAAGAAATTTCAAAGAAACTCACCTCGAAAGAATTAGGTCCTAATATAAGCTACCGCTATACAGGGCAAGCAAATAGCATGAGTGATACCTTTGGTCAGATGTTCCAGGCATTAGCTCTATCCCTCATTCTGGTATATATGCTATTAGCAGTTCTTTATGAATCACTGTTAACTCCATTTATTCGTATGTTCTCTCTCCCTCTAGGGATGATAGGCTCTTTACTATTCCTGTTTATTACCCACAATACGATAAATCTGTATTCTCTCATTGGCATATTGGTCATGGATGGTTTAGTTGCCAAAAATGGTACCTTGCTCTTAGACTATACCTTAACACTAATGGATCAAGGAGTGGGAGCTTTTGACGCCATCATTGAAGCAGGAAAAACAAGATTGAAGCCTATTTTCATGACAACCCTTACAATGGTTGTTGGGATGTTGCCAACTGCATTATCCATAACAGAAGGGGCAGAAACAAGAGTCAGTATGGCATGGGTATTAATTGGCGGTCTGCTAAGTTCCACCATATTTACGCTAATCATCATTCCAATTATTTTCTTGTTTTTTCAAAATTACCCTGTTAGTACCTGGATGAGGTTTACTCCTTTATCACGTTGGCTTAAGAAGAAAACACTAACTAATCCTCCCTCATAAGAAAAGCTCCTTACAATTCTACTACTTCAAAAAGATGCTATCCCTTAGTTATTGGGATAGCATCTTTTGCAAAAATCAAGTATTATATTTGCTTTATTTTTTACTATGCCACCATTGACGCCCACCCCGAGACTTTGGAATATGGTTACACAATACATCCCAAATTTTCTCGACCATACCTTTACGTATTGTAATGAATTTTTGTAATGCCTGCCTTTCCGCGCTATCTGGTAGCCATTCTCCTGGTATTTGCTGCACTAAGCTTTCAACATCTTCATCACTAATGTTAGCTACTTTTTCTATATAAGGCAAAAAATCCTGTGGACAAAGGTGGTTTTTAAGCAATAGCCCATAGGATTGACGATAATAAGAGAAAATTGCCCCACTTAGAGTATTGATCGTTTTTAATGTCCATCTCCCCGATCGAATCAAATGAGAATTATCAATCGCATAAATTCTAAATCCAGTATTTTCTTTGCGTAGTAAAATATTTTTTGTATTATTGTTGCGATCAGGATTATGAAACATATGATCAAATAATATTACACCGGCCATTTCAAGTATATTAACCGCTTTATTTAAGTTATTCTTTTTCAGATATTCCGTATGATTTAAATACTGAGAAGCAAAATGACGCCCTGGAATTATACCTAATTTAGTAAGGTGTGGACTTTGATTTATTGTTTGCTCAGTAATTTCAATAACGTCGCTAAAGGGAAAGCATAGGCCCATGATTTCACCAATCTTTGCTGCAATAAATTCATTTGCCAATACCTTCGAACCAATTTGATTACTTTGCAATTTGACTACATAGATTTTTCGGTCATCGGCACGAAATAGTTGCGGGGAAGTTACTCCTATCCCCACATCCCCAAAATATTTTACAGCCGTGAGCATAGTATCAATCTCCTCCAAGATAACGCTAATTAAAAAAGACTCGGTAAGAAACTTACACGAGCCTTCCCATTAAGAGTTAGCAACAACAAGTACTGGAAACAGAAGTTAATGCTTCTAAATTTACTACTGCTGATCTGATCTTTGTGTCAGAAAGAGAAGTACTGGTACCAGGAACAAATATATCTGTGTTCGTGAAAATTGCTAATTCATCATCAACAGCAATAAGTGTACCTTGAATAGAGAAACCACCAAGGGTTGTTACTATTACTTCATCACCAATCATTCGGCATAAAACACGGATCAAATGATGGCTTTCTTGGCGTTCCGTTGTTCCTATATTGTCTCTATTTGATGTAGTTACATTGATCCCAGCCACTCCAGAGCCTCCATGGTCTTTATCAGAGCTATTAATCGGGTCACTTACGATTGCCGTGCCTTTCGCTACTATGTTCCATAAATCGACACGAGTGAAATCTACATGTAAAACTTCTCCTCCTGGTGTTAAAATTTCTACATTGTTAGAATCAGCTTCAATTGCAGGAGAAAGAATTGCGATACGACAATCTTCTATTGCCTGTAGGTTACCAAAAAAAGCAAATCCATCAAAACCAAACAAAATCACATCACTATTTAATTCCCGTTCGAGTTCTCTAATAAGCGCAGGATTTCGTATTTCTGTAAAAAGACCCATACATTTATACCTCCTATGCGGTAATAGTAATTTAAACTTACTATACTGTATGAGTGAGTGGCAAATAGTGTTACTCATTTGGCCCCTTTTAAAAAACTAAAATCTATATATTTATGAAATAAGGCTAAGATTTTAATGGAGTTTTACATCCACTAAATCTTAGCCTTATTATTTAGGATCGCTTTTTTATCAACTCTAAAATTGAACTTACAATATTGCAGCGTTCATACTACCTGTCCGGTACCCGGCAAGGTCAAGGGTAACATAAGTAAACCCTAATTCTTTAAGACCTTTATCAATCACCTTAGTAATATCAGGATTGCTAAGGACACTAATATTTTCAGGTGATACCTCAATGCGAGCAATATCCCCATGATGCCTTACTCTAACTTGACCTGAGCAGAACCTTTTTACTAGTGCTTCGGCTTTTTCTATTTGCCCAAGTCTCTCTCCTGTAATGGAAAGCCCATAAACTACCCGAGAAGAAAGACAAGCCGCACTTGGTTTATTCCAGGTCGGTAAATCCCATGCCTTAGATGCCTCTCTAATTTCCGCCTTTGTTAATCCGACTTCAATTAATGGGCTCCTTACATGTTCTAATTCTTCCACAGCCTTAATCCCTGGACGATAATCTGACAAATCATCCACATTGGATCCATCAAGTACCCAATTATAATTGTTTTTCTTTGCCCAGTCCACTAACACTGAGAACCGCTCTTGTTTGCAATAGTAACAACGATTCTTATCATTTGCAACAAAATCAGGACTGTTTAATTCACTAATATTTAAAAGTATATGCTGAATACCAATTTTCTTTGCAATTAAGATGGCCTCATTCTTTTCACTTTCTGGCAGGGTTTCCGAAAAAGCAGTAATGGCTATTGCCTCTCCTTTAACAGCACGTGCTGCTGCCGCTGCTAGGAAGCTGCTATCCACACCTCCAGAAAAGGCTACTACAATTCTTCCTAATCCACTAAGTAATTTATCTAGTTCTTCTATTTTCTTGGTGACACTATCCATAGTTATTCTCCTTTTTATACCGTACTTTAGAAGTGAATTTTTTGATTACTCCTAATATACCATGATGCCATATATCTGCCAATAAATTTCATCTTTTTAAGCCACTAGAAATTTTATATTCCATCACCATTTAAGCCTTCTAGGGCAGAAAAATGAACATTCTTAACAAAGCTAATTACGGAACCATTCTTAATCCTAATAATAATTTCATCACTTCCTTGTGAAATGCTTTCCTTCTCCTTGGCTGCTAATGCCTCAGTTATTTTATTTTCAGTTGCTATCTCTGCAACAAAACTAACATGTGCCATTTGATTTTCCCCCTTCTTTTATAAAAAAAATGTTATTTAAAACCCTTTTCATAATGAAAGGGACTTAAATAACATTTTAGCCCTCTCTCATCTGTCAGGATAAATCCTGCTGGAATTAGCACCACTGCATTGCTGCCGGTTGCTGGGTGTCATCGGGCCAGTCCCTCGACCACTCTTGATAAGAGTTACTATTAAATTAAAACTAAATATATCATAAATTGATATAGTTAGCAACAGTTGCTATTTACTTTTTATTGGTAAAATTGCATTCCTCGGCGCAGATCATTGATATCTTTTAATGAGGGCAATGCAGGAATAGCACCAGCTTTCGTTGTCGTTAATCCACCAGCGGCATTCGCAAAATCAATCAAATCCTCAAATTGTTTTTGTGGCAAAGAGCTGATTTCTGCTAAACTACGATCCCCTAATTGATACAAGAAAGCCCCTAGAAATGCATCACCAGCTCCTGTTGTATCAACTGGTTTCACAGGATAGGACAAAAGCCTTCCTTGCCCCCCTGGATATTGATAATAACAGCCCTCTGCTCCTAATGTGACTAATACAATTTTGTTGCCTGCCTGATAGAGAGTCGATGCACCTTCCACTATGTCATCTTTTCCAGTTATCATCTTTAATTCCTCATCAGATATTTTCACAATATCCGCATAGGTTAAACCAACCTTCATATGTGTAATGGCCTCCTTGGTACTTGGCCATAAAGCGGGACGAAAATTAGGGTCATAAGAAATAATGAGTTTCTTTTCTCTAGCAAATTGGACTGCCGCTAAAGTTGCACTCCGCACGGGTTCATCCGTCATAGACAGAGATCCAAAATGAAAGATTTTTGCTTTGGCGAGGATCTCATAGTCCACATCTTGACTACCCAATAACATATCCGCTCCTGGATTACGATAAAAACTAAAAGACCTGTCGCCGCTAGAATCCAAATGTACAAAAGCCAGGGTAGTATGTGCTCGAGGCGAAACCTTTAGACCCGTTACATTAATATTGTTTTGGACAAGAACGTCTTTTAGAAACAATCCAAATTGATCCTGTCCTACCATACCAATAAAAGCTGACTTTCCCCCTAACTTCGTCAGAGCAGCTAGCACATTAGCAGGCGCTCCCCCTGGATTTTGTTGAAACTGTAGTTTCCCATCAAAAGAAAGAGGTATAGGTGTAAAATCAATTAGCAGTTCACCTAGAGCTACCACATCAAACATAGAATCCCCCTCTTAGTTTGTGTTTTTTTCGTTACGCCCTTGCTTCTTTTCTCTTTTTCATCATATCTACATAGACGGCGGCTAAAATAACAATTCCCTTAATAATAAGTTGCCAAAATGAATTAATATTTAGGAGATTGAGTCCATTATTTAGTACACCAATGACTAGCACACCAATTAAAGTGCCGCCAATCTTACCAATCCCGCCCGTCATACTCGTGCCGCCCAGGACAACAGCTGCAATTGCATCCAGCTCAAATCCATTGCCGACTGTCGGCTGCCCAGAAAACATACGAGCTGCTAATACAACACCAGAAAAAGCAGCCAAAAAACCTGAGAATGTGTAAACAAAAATTTCTACCTTTTTGATTTTAATACCGGTAAATCGAGCAGCTTCCTTATTACCACCAACTGCGTAAATATGCCTGCCTAGCTTTGTCTTATTGAGAATTAGAAAGGTAATGACTAAAAATATAAAAGAATAGATTACAGGCAGGGGAATGGGGCCTAAATATCCTGCGCCAATTACATTAAACCCTTCATTCATTACTCGAATTGGTTGTCCGCCTGTATACACATAAGCAGCACCCCGGGCTATATTGAGCATAGCAAGTGTCACGATAAAAGAAGGTATACCCGTATAAGCTACCACCACACCATTAAATGCGCCAGCAAGCGTCCCTACTAAAATTCCTATCAAAACTGCTATGGATATCGGTACACCACTAAAAGCAATTAACCCACCGGTCACCGTTCCTGATAAAGCAACAATCGAACCTACGGAAAGATCAATACCACATATAATAATAACAAGGGTCATACCTAAAGCAAGATTCGCATTTGTTGATACTTGCCGTAAAATATTAAGAATATTTGCTTCTGTTAGAAAAGCTGGAGAAATAATCGATAACGCTACACATAAGGCCACAAAACCGATTAATATACCAAAATTTTCTTTCATAAATTGTAAAATATCTAATCCTATTTTCTCAAAAAGATTTGTTTTACTATTCGTAACCACTTTCATCATAATTACAAACCTCCTGTTGCCATATGCATTATTTTCTCTTGTGAGAATTCATCTCGATTTAGTATTCCTGCTATACTGCCATTATGAATTACAATAACTCGATCACTCATATTAATAATTTCAGGCAACTCTGAAGATATCATAATAATAGATACTCCTTCCTGTGCAAGACGGTTCATAATTGCGTAAATCTCGGCTTTGGCACCAACATCTACCCCCCTAGTTGGTTCATCAAGTATTAGTATTTGAGGGTTAGCGGCTAAGGATTTAGCAATAACCACCTTTTGTTGATTTCCACCGCTGAGATTACTGACTAATTGGGATGAACTAGCCGATTTAATTCCAAGTTTTTCTACATAGGTATTGATAATTTCTTCTTCTTTTCTCGTATTTACACCGATACCTTTTATAAATTCATCTAAGACTCGCAGAGTCATATTGTAGCCTACGCTTCCCTTTAGTATTAGTCCTTCATCCTTGCGGTTTTCTGGAACAAGGGCAATACCTAGATCCATGGCATCACTCGGCGATTGTATCACGACCTTTTCACCATGTATGTAGACTTCACCAGAATCTATAGGGTCAAGCCCAAATATTGATTTCATAATTTCCGAACGTCCTGCGCCAACAAGGCCCGAAAAACCTAATATCTCACCTTTTTTTATTTCAAAGTTAATACCGCTAAACACACCTTCTCTCGACAGACTCCTTACTTCAAGAGCGTTCTCCCCAAGTTCATGGGCTATTTTATGATAATAACTAGTAAGTTCGCGGCCAACCATCATCGAAATTAGTTCATTTACATTTGTTTCTTTTGTTACCTTCGTACCAATATATTGTCCATCACGCATCACTGTAATTCGATCGGTGATCCTGAACAGTTCCGACATCCTATGAGAAATATAAATAATTCCTACCCCCTGGGATTTTAAATTCTCTATGGTTTGAAAAAGAAATCCTACTTCTTTTTCTGTTAGTGATGAAGTCGGTTCATCCATGACAAGTATCTTAGAATTAAAAGAAATGGCTCTAGCAACCTCTACCATTTGCTGTTCTGCTATATTTAACTTATACACTAACTGAGAAGCATCGATTCCCAGATTAAAAAAATCTAATAATTTTTGTGCCTCTTCTAACATGATGTCCTGTTTAATAAAACCAAACTTTCCTGTTGGTTCTCGGCCAGAAAAAATATTTTCAGCTACTGACATGTGGGGCACTAAAACCAACTCTTGATGAATAATACTTACTCCTGCGTTTTGCGAGTCGATTACATCGTGAATTTTCACCCCTTGCCCATCAATGTATATTTCACCCTCGTCTACGTTATATATACCTCCAAGCACCTTCATCAGCGTAGATTTACCTGCGCCGTTTTCCCCTAGTACTCCGTGTACCTCTCCAGCCTCTAATGCGAAATTTACATCCTTTAATGCATACACCCCCGGAAAGCGCTTGTGAATATTTTTCATTTCAAGAACAACTTTACTCATTACTTCACCTACTTTGCTTTACTCTTATGCTGATTTAACAACTACATTTCGATTTCTTTTGCCGATAATAAGAATGTCAGAAAGTTTTATTTGGTTATCCCAGATAAAACTTTCTGACTGCTAACTAACCTATGTAACGGATTATTGCCAATTCTTAATACCAAATTTATCTACATTATCCTTATTGATAAGTTCTGTTTTAACAGGTACATTCTTTTCATACTTCTCACCTTTAAGAATTTGCATGCCTATTTTATAGGATTCTTTACCAATATTAATTGGGGATTGGGCACCAGTTCCTGTCATATCTCCATCTTTAATAGCTGCCTTAGATTCAGGTGCACCATCAACACCATAAACTAATATGCCTTTTTTATTTGCAGTTTTTAGAGCAGCAATAATACCAAGGGCTGTTGGGTCATTTCCTCCCATAAATGCTTTCACATCAGGATTGGCTTGGAGCATAGCTTCTGCGATTGGCATTGATATTTCCAGCTGTCCTTTTCCATCTTGTTGAGCAACTACAGTAAATTTATCTTTTTTATCGCCAAGACCCGCAAAGAAGCCATCAATTCGATCAATAACAGATTTCATAGTTGGTGAATCAATAACAGCAATCTTTCCGCCATTTGGCATCATTTTTACAAGATCCTCGCCACAAACTTTACCAGCGTTAAAATTATCAGATACTACAATGGAATTGACTAACTCTTTGTCAAATACTTGGGCATCAAAATTAACTACAGGAATATTTGCCTTCTTAGCCGCATCCAGTGCCGGTTTAATTCCTTTCCAGTCAACGGGATTTAAGAAAATAAGATCTACTTTCTGGGCAATCATGTCCTCAACTTGTGCAATTTGTTTTTGCGTATCCAGCTGAGGATCTAGAGTAATAAGAGTACCTCCATCCTTTTCCACTGCTTCTCGGATTGATTTTTCAAGAGTAATAAAGAAGGGGTTGTTCATTGTCATACAAGTATATCCAAACTTGTATTTCTTCGCAGTCTCAGTTGCCTTTGGCTGATCAACAGACTTAGAGCACCCTGCAAGTAAGCCTATACAAAAAACCAGAGCCAATACCATTGACAATACTTTTTTCATACTAACCCTCCACCTATTGATTTATATTTACAAGCCTATTATAAATTTATTGTGAACTAAAATCATATGTCTTCTGTCATAACTATTCGGTTATATTTGTCACCAGGCAATGACAAATATAACCGAATCTTCTGATAGATTCTATTTACTTATTTTAATTATTTTTCAAAAAGTTGTTTACATCCTTATTTAACTCATCTAGTGCTTTACCTGCATCCACCTCCATCGTTACTGCTTGAAAAATCTCTTTATCCGCCATTGTAACTGCTTCTTCGTATTTTTGGAATTTGGGTGTCACAATTGACTGTTCAATCACTTCACTTAGCAGGGATTTATTGATGAACGTTTCTTCTGGACTCACTGCTGAAAAAACACGCTCGCCAAATTCTGATTCTGTAATGTAGCGTAATACAGGGATACCATAAGAATATTTTAGTACATTGGTTTGGGTACTTTCTTTGTACACTAAAAATTTTAAAAATTCCCAAGCTTCCTTTTCATGTCTGGTACGAGAACTGATCCCCATCAGTAAACTATGTAATTCGGAAACATTCTTCCCCCTCGGCCCTTTAGGTAGCTTTATACATTCCCACTCAAATTGTCCATATTTCTTTACGCGATAAGGATATGGTTTATATGCCTTATAGGTTGAGAATAAAAAGGGCCTAAACGCAACTCTACCAGCATCAAAGTCATTGGATGTAACTCTAGCATTGGGGTGCAAGCTATTGAGTTTCATTAAAAATTCCACTGCTTCTAATACCCCAGGATTATCAAAATAAGCGGCACTACCATCTGGTGCAAAAAGCCTTTGTCCGTTTGTATAGACAGCGTCCTGCCAACCAAAGCCAAATGTACCAAACTGGTCAATTTGCCCATCTCCATCTGTATCCTTAGTCACTTTTTTGCATATATCATAAAAATCATTCCAAGTCCAATCTCCCTTTGGTATACTGATTCCTTCTTTGGTGAGAAGAGTCTTATTGACAAACATCAAAGCGGGAGCTATTTCGCTTGGCAGTGCATATTGATGTCCTTGAAATTGCCCAGATTGGACTGCATTTGCATACAATTTGTTTGTATCAAATTGGGGGTCACGAGTAATGTCTTTATCTAGATCTCTTAAAATTCCGATGGACACAAAGGTATTAAAATCCTTGGGGAGAATGCAGAAAATATCTGGCTCATTGCCTTTTATAATCTTTTGTGATAACCATTCCGAATAATTTCGTTTTAGAGTTCCGCTTCTGTATTTGACTTTTACTCCTGGATTCTCTTTTTCAAATTCCGCAATGGCCTCATCAAAAAATTTATTACTATCTTGAATGGGTACATCCCAGTAGCTTCCCGCAAACACACCAATTTCAAGAACAACAGGTTGATTTAGTTGATAGATTTGAAAGCTTAAGGCTGTAAGAAAGAATAAAACAAAAAAGATCAAGACTACGCTTTTTTTTCTTACATTTCGTAACTGTACTCTCATACTAATCATTCACTTCTTTTATGGTTAAACCTGATTGCACTGCATAGATAGCAATCTGTGTTCTATCACGTAAGCTAAGTTTACTTAAAATACTGCTTATATAATTCCTTATCGTTCCCTCACTGAACTTTAGTTTTTCTGTTATTTCCTTATTGGACATCCCCATCCCAATAAACTGTATAATTTTCATTTCGTTTTTGCTTAAATCTTTGATGGCATCTTTTGCTACATTCACTATATAATCTGCATGTGCCATCTGAGAGAAAAACTTAAAAACCTTTACTGCTATATTAGGATTAATTAATGCACCACCGCCATAGACGATTTTAATAGCTTCTACCAGTTCTTTCACTGAAATTCCTTTTAGCAAATACCCGCTTGCACCATTTTTTAAGGCATTAAATACATACTCATCATCATCAAATGTGGTTAAAACGATTATTTTAATTTTTGGAAAGGCCTCTTTTACAATCTCAATGCATTGTACTCCATCCATTTCTGGCATGCGAATATCCATTAAGATTACATCCGGCAAAAGTTTCTTAACCAGCTTTAAGACCTCTTTGCCATTTTCTGCTGTTCCTACAATTTCGATGCCAGCTTTGTTATGTAGCATGATTTCAAGACTCTGTCTTATAATCTCTTGATCTTCAACAATTAAAACTTTTATCATACTTTCACCTCCACCTTATGGGCAATTCAGCATACATGGTAAAGCCTGTACCGCTTTGACTAAAAAAATTTGTTTTACCATTTAAAAGTCCAACCATTTCTCTAATGTGACTCAGACCAAATCCCTCTTCAATTACGGCACAACCAATCCCATCATCAATGATCTCAATTTTTATCGTATTAGGATTAAATTGAAAACTAATATTAATCTCCCTTGCTTTTCCATGGCGCACCGCATTGGTGATACCCTCCTGGATAAAGCGATAGGCCGTTTCCTCTTCTTCGATCCAAAGTTTTCTAACAGTTCCAACTATACTCAAATTCACTTTTGTTTTTGTACATTCCGTAATATTGTCGGCAAGTTTTTGGATAGCAGGAATAAGAGATAACCTTTCAATGGCATCTGGTCTCAATTCACTTACGGAACGTCTTACTTCCAGCAACCCTTCTTTTGAGAGTTCTGCTATTTTGATCATCTGACTTTTCGTCTTTTGTACATCCCAATCTATAATTTCGATGCAGGCCTCGAGTCCTGTAGCAATGCCAGTAAGGGTATGACCTATTGTGTCGTGGATTTCTCTAGCAAAACGGTTGCGCTCCTTGGTTTTCACCATGTCCTCTGATTTTCTACTATATTCCTGCAATTGGATGTTAACTATTTTTGATTCCTCAGCTGTTTGATACAACTCATCATATAATTCTTTAATTTTTCTCTTTTCGTCTACTTGATTCTGAATTACTAAAATCATGAAAAGGATAAACAATACTTCATTTATTGAAAATAACATATTGCGAATTCCAAAAATATAAAGACGCTGGGAAAAAGTATAGTGCTGAATGTAGTCGTTAATAGAAAACAAGTTAAATCGAATAGAAAAAATATCATAATCAAAAAGCATATAAACAAGTACTGTGGAAATAAGGAACAAGTACTTTTTCTTATTTCCCTCTATATAAACGATAATATTGACAATGGAAAGCAGTACCACTCCCTTATAGCTCATATTTAGATAATACATAATCGCAATGCAAAGCAGTATATCTACTATGGAAAATAGATAAAGCACTGGTTTAACATACTCACCAAACTTTTCCCGTATTCCAACCCCTATCATAAATATAGTAAGAAGAGATATCGAAAATAGGGGCACTTTCCAAGGGGTTGTGGGAATATATTTTATCTTTTCTAAGAATTCTCTTGCCATATAATTTTCACAAATCAGTTCCGTCGTCTCATAAATAATAATTGACATAAATAAGATAATAATAAAATTTACCAAAAACATCATCATTCTTAGTACATAGAGATTCTTATGATTCATTACTTTTTCCCCTATCCACCGACTATCTATACTGGGATTAAACATAAACCTACAACACGCAGCATTGTTTTCGAATATTCAGTTAATGACAATTGTAACTTGCTATATATGACATAGTACAGATGTTTTTCATCTATTTAAATTCTATAATAGCTTCTATAGTCTTCTTTAAGCAATATTAATTTTTCTTATACATTTTAAATAATGAGGAGGAAAGAAACCATGTCATTAACAACGTTAAAACCGCTTCTTGACGATGCCAGAAAGAGAGGGTATGCCGTTGGTGCTTTTAATGTCGTCAATCTAGAGACAATACGAGGCGTTATTAAAGCTGCTGAAACTCTGAGCTCACCTGTCATACTGCAATTGGCAGAAGTTCACCTCCCTTACGCTCCCCTTGAGTATATGGCACCTATAATGATTGAAGCCGCCCATATGGCAGATGTGCCAGTTGCGGTACACTTTGATCATGGTACTTCCTTTGAAAGTATCTCTTGTGCCATTAAAAATGGTTTTAGCTCTATTATGTTTGATGGTGCAAGTTATCCACTAGAGGATAATATTCGATTAACCAAAGAAATCGTAAAACTAGGACACTCCTTTGGCGTAACTGTTGAAGCGGAACTCGGGCAAGTTGGTGGAGCAGAAGACGGCAATAAGAGCGTAGACCATCATCTCACCGATGTAGCGGAAGCTATAACCTTTACCAATAGTACTTTAGTAGATGCTCTAGCGGTATCGATCGGCAACCTTCATGGACAATATATTGAAGAACCTACGCTACGATTTGATAGGCTAAAAGCTTTAAAAGAATCCACAGAAATACCCCTTGTACTACATGGTGGATCTGGAATAAGTCCTATGGACTTTAGAACTTGTATCAAAAATGGCATCGGAAAAATCAATGTCGGTACTGCCCTTCAGTTATCTTCCAGCGAGAAAATAAAAACCTATTGTGATGCCAATAGCAGGCCTGCTTACTTTTCAATTATGGATTTTGCAATTGAAGGCACTTACGAAACAGTAAAAGAACATATGCAAATTTTCATGAGTGACGGAAAAGCGTAATTCATATCAACTATTCCTATCAGGAGGTACATAATGAGCAAAGTTATCTGTCTCGGCATTCTAGTCGCAGATCTCATTGCAAAACCAGTCACCCATTTTCCGGCAAGAGGTAAACTTACCAACGTTGATAAAATGGAACTTCATACTGGAGGTTGTGCAACAAATACGGCTATTGCCTTAGCAAAGCTAGGTGAAGATGTCGGAGTAATTGGTCTCATCGGTGAAGATGGCCTTGGTTCTTTCGTCAGTAACCAATTAAAATCTGAAAATGTGAACATCGACGGTTTAAAAAGTACGACAAAAGTAGGTACCTCTACCTCTATTGTCCTTTCCGATCTTGACGGAGAAAGAAGTTTTCTTTACTATAGCGGCGCAAATGGCATTTTTACAGAAGAAGATATCAATTTTACCCCCATTGAAAACTGCGATTTTTTGTTTATTGCTGGCTCTTTACTTCTACCTGCTTTTGATGGATTGCCTACTGCTAGATTATTGCAAAGAGCACAGAATATTGGCAAGTATACTATACTTGATACAGCCTGGGATCCAACTGGCAGATGGATGAATGTGATTGGTCCCTGCCTACCCCATCTTGATTTGTTCATTCCGAGCTTAGAGGAAGCACAGATGCTCACTGGAAAAAATACCGTGGAGGAAATGGCGAAAATATTTTTAGATGCTGGAACTAGGAATGTGGTTATTAAGTGTGGCTCCAAAGGATGCTATATAAAAAATGAGCAGGAAGAACACTTCCTTCCAGCCTTTAAAGTGCACGCTGTCGATACAAACGGGGCTGGTGATTCCTTTGTTGCAGGGTTTATAACAGGACTTATACACAATTGGGATTTAAAGCGGTGTGGTCAGTTCGCCAATGCAGTAGGTGCCCATTGCGTTATGTCAATAGGTGCATCGAGTGGTATAAAAAGTATAAGTGAAATAATCTCCTTTATTGAAAATAGGAGGCCTAAAGAATGATCCATAAACAAGAAAAAGAACAGGCTCTAAAAGAAGTCCTTGCCTATTACCGCCAAGCGGGTATTGCTATTAGGAAGGAAGAAGAAGCTCGTATTGAAATAGCAGATTTTGGTTTGCAGGATCTACAGAATACAGGTTTACAATTATTAACTTATATCAATACGGAAAGAGTGTGCGCCAAAGAAATGGTTCTCCTGCCTCACCAAACTTGCCCTGAGCATAAGCATCCAACAATCAACGATGTAGCAGGAAAGGAAGAAACGTTTCGTTGTAGATACGGCTCGGTCTATCTCTATATAGAAGGAGAAAAAACGGAAAATTCTCATTGTAATCCCCCAAGGGGCTCCCAGCAATACTATACTGTATGGAAAGAAATACTCCTAACCCCTGGAGAGCAATATACATTGTATCCTGATACTTTGCATTGGTTCCAAGCAGGCAGCTTAGGTGCAGTCATCTCAGAATTCTCTACCCGCTCAACAGACGAAGCTGATATCTTTACGGATCACAGAATAAGGAGAGTTAATCATTCATAATACATTCTATATTCGTTTTTAAAATGTAAAATCCTGGCACTCAATATGGATATTACAATATAATTTATAGATCTTTTTAACCGCAGAGATGCAGAGGTCACAGAGAGAAGATAAATAGGTCTTTATAATATAGCACTCTGTGCCTCTGTGGTTAAATTTTTTCCTCACTTCTTTGCAGCTTATAATTTGTTCCCATAATAAAAAGGTAGATAGGGATTTTCCCTATCTACCTTTTTATTGCCCGGTGAGCAATATCACTGCGATAATGCATGTCATTAAATTTTATTTTTTCTACAGCCTTGTAAGCCTTCCCTACCGCTTGTAGAATATCTTTCGATGTAGCAGTTACTCCCAGTACACGTCCACCATTTGTCACCACTTGACCATTTCGACTTGTAGTGCCAGCGTGAAACACATAAGCGCCTTGCTTTTGCGCATCTTGGATACCGTGAATGCTATCTCCCTTACGATAATCTGCCGGATATCCCCCTGCTGCCAATACGATACACACAGCCGCTTCCTCTTTCCACGCTACTGTAGTATCAGTTAATGTCCCATTTATACAAGCTTCCATGACCGTCACCAAATCACTCTCTAACAAGGGTAATACAACTTGCGTTTCAGGATCACCAAAACGAGCATTAAATTCAATAACCTTTGGACCATCATCAGTCATGATTAATCCTAAATATAAGCACCCTGAATAAGGACATCCTTCGCTTTCCATAGCCTTAATCGTTGGCTCCAAAATTTCTTTAAGAACTTGTTCACGAATAGCTGGGGTAATCACTGGAGCAGGCGCATAAGCCCCCATTCCGCCTGTGTTCGGTCCTTGATCGTTGTCATATACTCGTTTATGATCTTGAGCAGCTACCATAGGAATAATGGTTTTCCCATCAGTGAAAGCCAATATTGATGCTTCCTCACCTACTAAAAACTCTTCAATTACGACTTGGCTGCCTGCCTGACCAAAAACTCCGTCACTCATAATCATATCGATTGCCGCTAAAGCTTCCTCGAGCGTCATAGCTACCACTACACCTTTACCCGCCGCTAAACCATCCGCTTTGACTACTACAGGTGCACCTTGAAGTTTTATATATTCCTTGGCCTTATCTGCATGATTAAATACAGCAAATTTAGCAGTAGGAATATCATACTTTTCCATTAATTCTTTGGCAAAGGTTTTTGAACTTTCAATACGAGCAGCAGCTTGGGTAGGCCCGAAACAAGTAAGCCCTTTTGCCTTAAATGCATCTACAACGCCATTAGATAAAGGCATTTCAGGACCCACTACCGTAAGACGAATGTTGTGAGCAGCAGCAAATGCCGTGAGAGCGTTATTATCCATACTATCCATCTCAACACATTCGGCAAGCTCAGCAATCCCTGGATTACCAGGAATACAGTATATCTTTTCCACTTTATTGTTTTCTTTTAATTTGGAGACTAGTGCATGCTCCCGTCCACCACTACCGATAACCAAAAGATTCATAGCTAATATCCCTTCTACTGGGCAGCGCGAACTGCCCTATAATTTTATCAATGTTTAAAATGTCTGATACCTGTGAATACCATAGCAATACCATGCTCATCTGCCGCTTCAATAGACTCTACATCGCGCACAGAACCACCAGGCTGAATAATCGCCTTAATTCCAGCTTTTGCAGCAGTATCTACCGTATCACGAAATGGTAAAAATGCATCGGAAGCCATTACAGCACCTTGTGCCTTATCACCAGCTTGTTCTAGTGCAATCGCAGCTGCTCCCACTCGGTTCATTTGTCCTGCACCAACGCCTAAGGTTTGGTTATCATCTGCTATTACGATTGCATTGGATTTCACATGTTTTACTACCTTCCAAGCAAAAATCAATTGTTCCCATTCTGTATTACTTAGTTGGCGCTTTGTGACAACCTTCATATCATGAAAGGTTTCAAGAGCTGTATCTTTCTCTTGAATCAGCATACCGCCAGAAACAGTTTTAATGTCTACCTGTTTACAGCCGGGTTGCATCTTTTCAGCAACCAAGAGGCGAATGTTTTGTTTTTTCGTTAAAATTTCCAAAGCATCTTTGGTATACCCAGGCGCAATAATGGCTTCTGCAAATAATTTGCCAATTTGTACGGCAGTTGCAACATCTACTTCACGATTCAACCCAATAATCCCACCAAAAGCAGACACAGGATCCGCTTGATATGCTTTAGCATACGCTTCAGCCAAATCAACCCCAATTCCTGTACCACAAGGATTTGTATGTTTTATAATAGTAGCCGCTGGCTTATCAAACTCAGCCACAATATGATAAGCAGCCTCTACATCTACAATGTTATTAAAAGATAATTCCTTACCATGAAGCTGGCGAGCATTGGCTACACCCACGCCTGTAACATTTTTTTCCCGATAAAAAGCTGCCTGTTGTTGCGGATTTTCTCCATAACGTAAAGGTTGTACTTTCTCATAAACAACATGGACCGTATCGGCAAAGGTTCCCTCTCCCAACTGACCAGCCAAATAATTAGCAATGCAAGCGTCATATTCTGCAGTATGATGGAACGCTTCTTTCGCTAGCGCCATACGATAGGAAGGCAGAATATCGCCTTCTTTGGCCAATTGATCTAAAACATCATTATAGCGTGCTGGATTTACTACAACTGTTACATACTGAAAATTCTTCGAAGCAGCCCGAATCATAGCCGGTCCACCAATGTCAATATTCTCTACCGCATCTTCAAGGGAAACATCAGGACGCTCTATCGTCTGGCGAAAAGGATATAAATTGACAACTACCATATCTATAGCAGGAATCTGATGTTGTTCCATCGCTTCTAGATGAGCAGTATTATCACGAACAGCCAAAATTCCACCATGAATATAAGGATTCAAGGTTTTTACTCGCCCATCCATAATTTCTGGAAAACCAGTTACTTCGCTGACATAACGAACAGGTATACCTGCCTCCCTGAGCGTTTTCATAGTGCCGCCAGTAGAAATAATTTCTACACCATATTTATGTAATTGCTTGGCAAATTCAACAAGCCCAGTTTTATCAGAAACGCTAATCAAGGCACGTTTGATATTCATATTTATTCCTCACTTGTAACTATATAATTTTCACATTCCGTCCTTCTATTGAAAGACGTTGATCACAATACAGGCCAATTGCCTGAGGGTATAATTCATGTTCTACCGCGAGTATACGCTGAGCTAAACTATCAACTGTATCATCCACAAGAATTGGTACAGCCTGTTGCATAATAATTGGCCCCGTATCCATGCCTTCATCCACAAAATGGATGGTACAGCCAGAAACTTTTGCACCATAAGCAAGAGCTTGTTCATGAGCATCCAAGCCAGGAAACGCTGGCAATAAGGATGGATGGATATTCATAATGCTACCAGGAAATAAATTTACAAAAAACGAACTTAAAATACGCATAAAACCAGCTAAAACTACTAATTTCACATTATATAAGGTAAGCTCTTTTGCAATGGCGGCCTCAAAGTCTTGCTTTGAGGCAAAATTCTTGCGTTCAATACAAATACAAGGAATTCCTTTCGCCATTGCATGCTCCAGTACCTTAGCATTCGCCTTATCACTAATCACTAAGCCTACTTTTGCGTGAAGCTTGCCAGCATCAATACTGTTACAAATGGCTTGCATATTACTGCCCCGTCCGGAAGCCAATATGCCCAATATGGTTTCACTCACCAAAGATGCCACCTTTCAGCACAGTCTCCTTAGGCCCTTCAGTCACGTGACCAATGATATAACTAGTTTCACCTCTTGCTGTAAGATCATCTTGGATACTTTTTACCTCAGATTGAGGAACTACAAGGATCATGCCGATTCCCATATTAAAGGTCCGATACATTTCGGGCCAAGCAACATTACCCCATTGCTGTAACAAGGAAAAAATAGGAGGTTTAGGCCAAGATTCTGTATCAACTTCAACTCCACAGCCCTCTGGCAATACACGAGGGATATTCTCATAAAAGCCGCCACCCGTAATGTGTACCATACCACGTATATCAAATTTTTCAACTAACGGCAGACAGGCTTTGGGATATAATTTAGTTGGAATTAGTAATTCTTCGCCTAAGGTTTTTGAAAGCTCAGGAATTTGTTCATTAATATCCATTTTCTTTACATCAAAGCAAATCTTTCGTACTAAGGAATAACCATTGGAATGTAATCCACTAGAAGGAAGACCAATCAAAGCATCTCCCGGCTTTATGTTTTGTCCCGTAATTAGCTTAGAGCGTTCTGCAACCCCTACGGCAAAACCGCCAATATCATATTCACCATTTTTATAGAAACTTGCCATTTCCGCAGTTTCTCCACCAATCAAGGAGCAACCGGATTCCAGACAAGCTCCTGCTATCCCACTTACTATGGCTGCTACTTGTTCGGGTGACAACTTACCAACTGCTAAATAATCTAAAAAGAATAATGGCTCAGCACCCTGCACCAAAATATCATTAACACACATAGCTACTGCATCTTGACCAATCGTGTCATGTTTATCAGCCATAAACGCAATACAGAGTTTCGTTCCTACACCATCTGTACCTGATACTAACACTGGTTGGCGATATTTCGCCACATCAAGAGCAAACAAGCCACCAAAGCCACCAATATCACCTAATACTTCAGGACGATAAGTAGATCTCACATGTTTCTTCATTAAATCAACAGCTTTATTACCAGCATCTATGTCCACGCCAGCATCACGATAGGTTAATTGGCTCATACATGGCCCTCCTCAAAAACGTATTTGCTGCCGCCACAAGGTTGTTCACAAGGCATATCGCCTGGATACTTTGAGTTAAAGCAGGCATAGCACATTTCTTTATATTTTACCTGACTAAGAGAATTCGCCAATCCTTCCATTGATAAATAATGCAGTGAATCAGCGCCGATAAATTCTCTGATTTCCTCTATCATTTTAGAAGCAGCAATCAATTCCTTGCGCACAGAGGTATCAATTCCGTAGTAGCAAGGATACATAATTGGCGGGGAGCTGACACACATATGAACAGCAGTAGCCCCTGCTTCACGAATCATACGCACAATCTTCCCACTTGTAGTACCCCGTACAATGGAGTCATCGACCATAATAACGGATTTCCCTTGAACCACGGATCTTACTGCATTTAATTTGATTTTTACACTCAAATCGCGGGATTTTTGATCTGGTTGAATAAAAGTACGACCGATATATCGATTTTTTATCAATCCTTCGGCAAAAAGAATTCCAGATTCATGACTAAAACCAAGGGCAGCAGTCGTACCAGAGTCAGGCACAGAAATAACAATATCGGCCTTAAGACCACTCTGACGTGCCAATTCTCTACCCATTTCAAATCTAGCTTGGTACACACTTTGTCCATCAATTACACTGTCAGGACGTGCAAAATAAATATATTCAAATACACACAATGCTTGCCCGTTACTCTTGCCAAATTGCTGAGACCGCAGACCTTTATCATCAATTACAACCATTTCACCTGGTTCAACATCCCTGATAAACTCTGCTCCAACAGTATCAAGGGCACAGGATTCAGAAGAAATGACATAACCATCGTTTAACTTACCAATACACAAGGGACGCAAACCATGAGGATCCCTAACACCAATTAATTTTTCTTCTGTCATGATGACTAAACAATAAGCACCTTCAATTTGCGATAAACTTTCTACAATTTTTTCTTCTAATGTTGCTTTTCGGGAACGAGCAATTAAGTTGACAATTACTTCACTATCAATGGTGGTTTGAAAGATACTGCCCTGTGCTTCCATTTTTTCTCTTAACACTAACGCATTGGTCAGATTTCCGTTATGAGCCAAGCTAATATGTCCACCTGAATACTTTACCATAAGCGGCTGGGTATTCATCAATGAGCTGGAACCGGTAGTCGAGTAACGTACATGTCCGATGGAAATATTCTGATCTGGAAGATTAGGCAATTGGTGACGAAATACTTCGCCAACCAACCCCATTCCTCGGGAAACATCCATCCAAGACCCATTGGTTACAGCTATCCCTGCACTTTCTTGCCCTCGGTGCTGCAACGCATATAAACCCCAGTAAGCATTTAATGCTACATTTTCTTTACGGGAGTATATACCAAATACTCCGCATTCTTCCTGCATTTTATCGATATCCAGGACTTGGTTTGTCATGCTTTTTCTCCTGTTAAGCGGAACAATATTTCCTTATAGGCATCTTCTACGTTGCCAAGGTCACGACGGAATCTATCCTTATCCAATTTTTCTCCTGTTTCACTATCCCAAAAACGGCAAGTATCTGGAGAAATCTCATCTCCCAAAAGCACTTGGCCTTTATGAGTACCAAATTCCAGTTTAAAGTCAATCAACTCTATTTTCTTTTCTTGCAAATAACTAGTCAAAATTTCATTAATTTTAAGAGCGTATTCTTCCAATTGTTTTACTTGCTCTTCCGTAGCCAATTCGAGAACTTTAATATGGTATTGGTTAATTAGAGGATCTCCAAGATCATCATTTTTATAATACATTTCAACAATTGGTGCAGGGAGTTTTTTACCTTCTTCCCAGCCAATCCGTTTTGCCAAACTGCCAGCTGCAATATTACGCACTACTACTTCCACTGGTAAAATTTTCAATGCCTTTACTAATTGTTCTCGTTCACTTACGAAACGAATAAAATGATGAGGTATTCCATTCTTACCTAATAAATTAAAGAAAAATGTAGTAATTTTATTATTTAGTACGCCCTTACTTTCAATTGTTCCTTTTTTCAAACCGTTAAAAGCAGTTGCATCATCCTTGTAATAGACCAATAATTCATCTGCCACATCAGTAGCAAATATTCTTTTCGCTTTTCCTTCGTATAATGGTTGTTTTTCCATTGTAAATCCCTCCTATATTTTAACCTAATAATTTTGTTGAAAGTCTTGCAGCTTTTCCTTCTACTTCTTCTGCCATCTTTTTACGATTTTCATTCAATTTCTCAGCCAGCTGAGCATGTTTTCCTGCCATGATCTGAACTGCAAAAATTGCGGCATTTTTAGCACCATTGACAGCCATAGTAGCAACTGGAATTCCCGCAGGCATTTGTACAATACTAAGAAGTGCATCAAGACCATTTAAACAAGTGCTGTTTATGGGGATACCAATAACAGGCAATGTTGTGTAAGCTGCAATCACCCCTGGTAAATGAGCCGCTGCCCCCGCTGCTGCAATAATAACTTCTACACCTCGATCTCGTGCTTCTGTTGCAAAGGTATGAACTTTATCTGGTGTACGGTGGGCCGAAGCCACAACAACTTCTGTTGCTATGCCAAATTCAGTTAATAATTGGCTTGCTGGCTCTACAATAGACCAATCAGAATCACTACCCATAATAATAGCTACTTTCACTAAAGTTCCTCCTTTTCTATTTGCTATAATCTATAGAATTGCCATATTGCCAATAGGGCAAAAGGCGATTGTATGCAATGTTAATAATAATTTGTAAACCCAGATATCGTATACACTACCATCTGGGTTTACTTTTACCTAAGCCAAAAATCCTAAACGTACAACAACTAGAACTGCTAAAATGTATACAATCCAATGTACTTCGCGACCGCGACCCGTAATTAATTTTAATAAAGGAAACAAAACCAAACCAAAAGAAATACCATTTGCAATACTATAAGTAAAAGGCATCATAACAATTGTCATAAAAGCTGGCATAGCTTCTGTAAAATCAGCAAAATCAATATGTTTTACACTTTCCATCATTAAGGAACCTACAATAATCAGAGCAGGAGCTGTAGCTGCATCAGGAATCAAACCAACGATCGGAGTAAAGAAGAGAGCAAGAAGGAACATTCCTCCACAGACAACAGCAGTCAGTCCTGTACGACCACCTGCACCTACACCGGCGGCACTTTCAACAAAGGCAGTAATTGTGCTTGTCCCTAGTAAAGCACCAAGGCTTACCCCCGTAGCATCAACCAACATTGCCTTGCCAATTCCAGGGATTTTTCCATCCTTGTCCATTAGGCCAGCCTTGCTCGTTGTCCCTACTAAAGTTCCCATAGTGTCAAACAATTCAACGAAGGTAAAGGTAAAGATAATTGTTGTTAAACCCATGCTGATAGCTCCTGGAATATCAAGAGCAAAGAAAGCATTGTTAGTAAAATCAGGCATGGCTACAGGTACGAATCCGGTTGGAACCTTTACAATACCCATAGCAATACCAACAAGAGTATTAATTATAATACCAAGTAACATAGCGCCCTTGACTTTACGCGCTATTAAAACGCTAATCAAAACAAGACCAAATATTGCGAGCAATATTTCTTTATCTGCGAGTTTGCCCATTTCAATAATTGTTTCGAAAGACAGTGGTGAGCCATTTCCTTTTGCAGCCACGATTTTCTCTAAGGTAGGCGGGATCAAGGATAAGCGAATATTCATAATACCTGACAGTTTTAAACCGATAATTGTAATAAAAAGACCAATCCCTACGGTAATCGCGTGTTTTAGAGAATTAGGCATACCTTCAACTAAAAGTTGGCGAATTTTAGTTACTGTTAAGAGCAAGAAAATAATACCAGATATGAATACAGCCCCTAAAGCGACTTGCCAAGAAATCCCCATGCCGATAACTACTGTAAAAGCATAAAAAGCATTCAAGCCCATACCAGGTGCTAAGGCAATCGGGTAATTAACAAATAGCCCCATCATAATAGTAACTGCTGCTGAACCGATTGCAGTGGCTAGTAATACTGCATTCTTATCCATTCCGGCGGATCCTAAGATGCTAGGATTTACAAATAAAATATAGGCCATGGTCATAAATGTAGTAATACCAGCCATTACCTCTGTCTGTACATTGGTATTACGTTCACTTAATTTAAATAATTTTTCTAACATATATGCCTCTCCCTCAATATAATATTTTTATAACACGCATTAACACCATGCAAAAAACTATTTTTTTATGTAATTAGTAGACACATGAGAAGAGCCGTTCCTTATCTAGAAAGAACTCTCTTTACCGTGTGTTAACTCTGTAATATCACCTCCATTGTAAAAGAATAACCCGGGCAGGGAGGATCGCATCAGGTAATGAGCGAAACCTCCCCGCCCGGGTTTTTATCCCATCGGTGTAGCACTGCCATAGTGCCTGTACCACTTGGTCACGGACCATAAAAAAACAGAATATAATCTGTTTTGGTTATGCGGAACCCTAGGTACACTTTCACCCGTAGTCAGACAATTTACGGTCGTCCGGTAGAAACGCTTGAGCCTTATTCTCAAAATTATACGAGTTATATTTTCTTTACGCTATTTATTTTATAGCATAGAGAAAAAACTGTCAAACAAAATGTGAACGTTTGTCATAAATATTTCTTCATCGTTCGGATTTAATGGTTTTATTTTCTACTTTTATCTTTTTTAGATCTCTTTCTTTTACCAATAAAGACAACAAGTAAGCCACAAATCCCAGAAAAAATTTTATCCATCCACAAATACTGACTCACTACCAGAACTATTCTTTTGTCAGAGAAAATCATCTCACCAGCCGTCCACCCTAAAAAAAATGCACCGATCAGTATGATCATCGGCCACTTTCGCATTAGCATTGCCACAAACTTACTTCCCCATATAATAATTGGAATGCTAATTGCTAGTCCAATTATCAATAAACTAATCTTCCCTTTCGCTACGCCTGCGATAGCAATAACATTATCAAGACTCATGACAAAGTCTGCGGCTATGATCGTCTTAATCGTATCCCATAAATTTTTCTTGCCCTCTAAAAAAGTAGGTCCCTTTTGATCAGCCACAAGTTTGATTGCGATCCAAAGCAGCATAAATCCACCAAGGGCTTGTAAATAGGGTATGTTAAGTATAAATACCGCAATAAAGGTTAACGCAACTCTGAGAACAATCGCACCAATACTTCCCCACAGCATTGCTTTTTTTTGTTGTTCGATTGGCAGGTTGCGGCTCGCCAACGCAATTACCAACGCGTTATCACCACTAAGCAGAATATTGATCATAATAATGCTGAGTAAAAGTAAGACATATTCCATTCTAAGATCCACCCTTTTTCTGTGGAATTAAAAACTATAGTGTGACAAGTTTTCTTTACCTTACTACTTGAATATAATATAAGAAATTCCTTACAGAAAATTTTATGTATCTCATGTGCCCTTGCTAGTATTTCCAATACCACGCATTACCATGTAAATTTCTTGTTATAAAATATTACTATTTTCACTACCTAAAGTATTCTACAATCATACTAAACCAGCAAAAAAAAAAATGTAAAAAGGAGATTTTCCATGCAATCCTATGATGTCATCATCATTGGTGCTGGGCCTGCTGGCTTAACCTCGGCCTTATACAGTGCCAGAAGTAAGTTAGATACACTATATATTGAAGGCCTAGGAATAGGTGGCCAAGTAGCAACTACTGAGGAAGTTGAAAACTATCCTGGATTTTCCCAAGGCATAAATGGCTTTGAACTATCAACGCAAATGGAAGAACAAGCCCAACGATTCGGAGCAAAGAATTTAATCGCTAAAGTACATTCCTTGGAAGCAAAGGATAAATACCATATTGTCAAAACCACAAAAGGGACTTTCGTTAGTAAAACAATAATTATTGCTTCCGGCGCCACTCCAAGGTACCTGAATTGTCCTGGCGAAAACACCTTTCGGTCGCGAGGTGTTTCTTACTGCGCTACTTGTGATGGTGCTTTTTTTGAAGGCGCTAATATAGTTGTTGTGGGTGGTGGGAACGCCGCAGTGGAAGAAGCATGTTATCTAACAAGATTTGCCGATAAGGTAACTATCATCCACAGAAGAAATGCCTTGCGTGCTACAAAGCTTATTCAAGAAAGAGCATTGACAAATCCCAAGATAGAACTTATCTGGAATACGGTGATTGAGGAAATTTTAGGCGAAGAAACTGTAAAAAAAGTAATCCTTAAAAACCTGGAAACAGAGCAACGAATCGAACTGCCCATTGACGGCGTATTTATTTATGTTGGGAATGAGCCAAATACTCATTTTGTAAAAAACCTTATTGAACTCACAGAGGAAGGTTATATCAAAACGGATGATTT
Organism: Pelosinus sp. UFO1; assembly: GCF_000725345.1. Taxonomy (NCBI): domain Bacteria; kingdom Bacillati; phylum Bacillota; class Negativicutes; order Selenomonadales; family Sporomusaceae; genus Pelosinus; species Pelosinus sp. UFO1. The sequence goes on along the minus strand of NZ_CP008852.1, from coordinate 1,461,860 downwards.
TATGCGCACCAATATCCCAGGAGTTTACGCGGTTGGTGATGTGAGGCATAAGCTGTTACGACAGGTAGTTACCGCAGTAAGCGACGGAGCAATTGCCGCCTACCATGCGGAAAAATATATAGAAGAATATTTTCCTGAGTCTATGGAAAACAACTTTAGGAGGTAATAAATTTATGGAAATCATTGAAATTACAAAGGAAAACTTTAAACAAGAAGTATTGAAAAGCCAACTACCAGTATTGCTGGATTTTTGGGGTCCAAGATGTATTCCCTGCAAAAGATTAATGCCTATATTCGAAGAGTTAGCAGCAGAATATGACGGTAAAATAAAATTTTGTAAGGTAGATACTTCAGAAAATCGCAGTCTTACTCACCAATTTAACGTAATGAGCATACCTACTCTCCACTTTTATAAAGCAGGCAATATTATGAAAACCATTCGAGGTGCGGTAAGTCGAGAAGAAATTGAAGAACATCTTAAGGCACTTCTAGATTAACAAAGAAGGAGGGTCTTTCACGAATGATTCGTGAAGACCCTCCTTTTGCCCGTTTAGATGTCTACTTCTTCTCCATTTAATATTTTTTTCATAGTTTTCATGGCGCACATTTTGCCACACATGGTGCAGGTATCACTGTGTTCAGGTAATGACTCTTTACGATATCTTCCTGATTTTTCTGGATCAATGGATAGTTCAATCATTTTATCAAAATCAATATCGGCACGAGCTTGGCTCATCTGATTATCCCAATCTTTAGCCCCTGATACTCCTTTGGCAATATCAGCAGCATGAGCAGCGATTCTAGCGGCAACAATACCTTCCTTCATATCTTCCATCGTTGGCAGACGTAAATGTTCTGCTGGCGTTACATAGCATAGAAAATCGGCTCCAGCGGCAGCGGCGATCGCTCCCCCAATCGCACTGGTAATATGGTCATAGCCAGGTGCAACGTCTGTAACGAGGGGTCCCAAGACGTAAAAAGGCGCACCATGGCACAACTTCTTCTGCAACATTACATTACCTGTAATCTGATTCAACGGCATATGACCAGGACCTTCAACAATCACTTGCACATTTTTTGCCCAAGCCCTTTTTGTTAATTCTCCTAATACAATCAATTCTTGAATTTGCGCTGCATCGGTCGCATCATTTATGCAACCTGGTCTACAGGCATCTCCCAAACTAATAGTGACGTCATATTTAGCACAAATATCTAACACTCGGTCATAGTGTTCGTAGAAAGGATTTTCTTGATTGTTAAGTTCCATCCAAGCAAAAAGCAACGACCCACCTCTAGATACAATATTAGTTAACCTTTTCTCTAACTTAACCTTACCTGCTGTTTCTCGATTGAGTCCAGCATGGATAGTCATAAAATCTACACCGTCTTCTGCATGTCTCTCAACAACGGATAAGAATTCCTCTGCTGTAATATTTTTTAATTCCTTATCTAAAAAGCCAACAGCATCATACATAGGAACCGTACCAATCATCGCAGGTGAAAACTCGATTAATCTGCGACGAAATTCCCTGGTTTTACCAAAACAACTTAAATCCATAATGGCATCAGCCTTTAGTTCGATGGCTTTCTTTACTTTGCAGATTTCTTGCTCAATATCACAGCAATCCTCTGATACACCTAAGTTGACATTAATTTTTGTACTAAGGCCTTCCCCAACACCTGCCGCTTGCAAAGATGTATGATTTTTGTTAGCTGGTATAGCAATCTTTCCTTGCGCCACTAAATCCATGAGTTTTTTTACATCCATGTTTTCCTTAGCAGCTACTAAGTTCATTTCTTTTGTTACAATTCCTTTTTTTGCTGCATCCATCTGTGTCGTATATGTCATTGTATATTCTCTCCCATACTTTTTATTATTGTTCTAACCTTATGAATCTTATCGCCCATATCATGAGCTTTCGTTATTTCTGTAACCATAGCAATACATTTTGCTCCCGTTTTAACAACCTCTGCTACGTTACTTTCTGTTATCCCCCCAATAGCAACAAAGGGAATGGGTATATTCTTAACTACATAATCTAAGTATTCTAGTCCAACTGGCTGGCATACATTCTTTTTTGTGGAAGTTTTAAAAATTGGCCCTACCCCAATATAGTCGGCGCCTGAAGCAACAGCCTCTTGGGCTTGCTGGGGCGAATGAGTTGATATACCAATCATCATATCACCCACCAATTCTCTCACTGCCTCAAGAGGAAAATCATCTTGTCCAATATGTACTCCGTCAGCTTGCACCATCATTGCCAAATCAATATCATCATTAACAATAAAAAATACGCCCGCTTCTTTTGTTAACCTTCGAATGATTTTACACTCTTGATATTTCAATTTCATACTTTTATCTTTTTCGCGGTATTGAATGACTTTAATACCAGCATCAATCCATTGTTTTACTACTTCAATATTGCTTCGACCTAAGGAAAAGTCTTCCGCTGTAATACAGTATAAATCATTGGGTAAGGAATAATTCCTATCCATACAATCACCCCACCTTTCCTCTATCGTTTTGACATTAGAGGTTATTTAACACAAATTGTAAAATAAGATTTGCCTGTTTTGCTGCCGCAATACTAACTCTAGGAGCACAAGGCGGCAACTCCTTGCCAACAGCAGAGGATAAATCACCGACAACATATAAATTTTCTCTAATCTTATGAGTTTTTATTTCATCACTATCAGCATAGCCGGCGATACCAGAAGCAGACACAATAAACTTTTCAGACTGTAGGTATTCTTCTACAATCATTTTCTTATAGTTTGCTTGATCAAAGGCTTCAACAATAATATGGCAATCCTTAAACATGGCAGCAACATTGTGTTCCTCGATTCGTTCCTGCAAGATTTGGACTTGTATAGCAGGATTAATTGCCAGTAAGTTCTCCCTTAAGGTCGTTACCTTAGATTTACCAATTTGATTGTAAAAATAAAACTGCCTATTAAGATTAGAAGACTCAATTGTATCAAAGTCTACAATTACAAAATTGCTAAAACCACTGCGCACTAAATTCACTGCGCAGTTGGAACCTAGTCCCCCAGCTCCTCCAATACCTACCGTAATTTGTTGGATCTTTTCTAAATTGTTCTCTCCTAGAGCCATACCTAATGCTTTTTCAAATAAATTTCTATATTTTACTGTCATATAGCTTGCCAATCCTTAAATACAGGTTGATAACCTAATTGCAGAATGGCCTTAGACATCTCCTTCACACTCCGTGTATCAGAAACGGCAAATTGTCCTGCGTTTTCCTGAACCTCAATATGTCCCCCTACTGCAGTATTGACTCCTGCAGACATTTTCGTAATCCCTAATTTAATAGCGTAGTTCCGAAATTCTGCACTTTCTCTAGTCGATAAAGGCATCCCCGCCCTAGGCATAAATAATCGAAAAGCGGTCATAAATTGAACCATATTCTTATCGTTCACGCTGCTTCCCGTTTCGCAAGCCCCCATAGTAGGACGTATCCGAGGTAGTGATATACTGACCTCTACATCTGGATATTTATTTTGCAAGTAGTTAGCATGCAAGCCCGTAAAGAATCCATCTCTTCGCCAATCATCAAGCCCGAGCAAAGCTCCAATATTTACAGAGCGCAAACCAGCCTGACAAGCCCTCTCTGGTGCATCAAGGCGGAAGTGATAATCCTTCTTAGGCCCTTTCACATGGAGTTTGTCATAGATGATTGGATTGTAGGTTTCCTGATACATTGTCATGCTCTCTACGCCAGCTTCTCCAAGTTTGGCGTACTCCTCTTTTGTTAAGGCATAGACCTCAATCGCAATGGAGGAAAAGTAGTTTTTTAAGATCTGAACACAATCTTCCATATAAGAGACGCCAGCTCTTACTGGAGCATCTCCTGTTAGAATTAAAATATGTTGGATGCCGGAAGCCGCAATATTTTTGGCTTCTTTTTCTACTTCTTCCATGGTCAATTGCTTACGGGTAAACGTATTGGTTATATTAAAACCACAATAGGTGCATTGATTTGTACAGTAATCAGATAAATACATAGGTGTGTACAATAAAATGACACGCCCGAAATTTTGTACGGTCAACTGATTTGCCTTTTGGGCCATTGATTCTAAATGTTCTTCCGCTTTAGGAGATAATAATGCTAAAAAATCCTTTGCTGTTAACCGCTCTTTCCCAAGAATCTTTACAACATCTTCAGAGGTTGTATTTTGGAATACTTCTTCTATATTGCCTTTAGCATATTGCCAATACTCATCATAAAAGCTCATAGTTTCCTCCTCAATTATGTAAAAATCCAGTCAAAGGAGATGAAGAACTTGCCCACTTATGAGAACGCCCAAGACCCGCTAAATACGCTTTACGCCCGGCAATTACAGCCATACCAAATGCCTCAGCCATTAAGGCAGGATCGTCTGCGCTAGCAATTGCAGTATTTAATAAACAAGCTGCTGCCCCCATTTCCATCGCCTCGCAAGCGTCGGAAGGTTTGCCAATCCCTGCATCAACAATCACTGGTAAAGATATTTCCTCAATCATTATTTTTAATAATTCTTTGGTTTTTAAACCTCGATTACTGCCAATGGGGGCACCTAATGGCATAACTGCTGCTGCACCAACTTCAACTAGTTTTTTTGCTACCATTAAATCTGGACTGATATAAGGTAATACTACAAACCCTTCCTTAGCTAATATTTCCGTTGCTTTAATTGTCTCATAGCCGTCTGGCAACAAGTATTTATTATCCGAAATGACCTCAATCTTAATCCAATTGCCACACCCTGCGGCCTTGGCTAACCGAGCAATTCGTATTGCCTCCTGTGCATTTCGCGCCCCAGAAGTATTCGGCAAGAGTTGCATACTGGAGGGAATATGGTCCATCACATTCCCAGTAGGAGAATTAAAATCGATTCTTCGAAGCGCCACGGTAATAACTTGTGATCCTGATTTTTTTATAATTTCAGGAATCATAGTGTCTGCAGAATATTTACCTGTACCAATAAATAGACGACTAGCTAAGCTTTTCCCACCAATCATTAATGAATCACTCATCAAATCAGCCTCCGCCAACAAAATTTAGCACTTCTAAACAATCTTTATCTTGCAAAGTAATCATTGCCCATTCCTCTTTCTTTACTATATTACCTTGATATTCCACAATAATGGTGTCGAGATTCAAACCCTTACTAAGTAAAAACGTAAATAAATTCATCTCCTTCGCTAATTTTTCAAGGTTTCCGTTTAGCATAACCTCCAACTTTTTCACCTCACCTCTTTAATGCATTTTAAGAATGAAATAGTATAGCTAGCGATCGTAGAGAAATATTTGAAACATGTAATGGCAAATAAAAAAAGCCTATCCAAAGAGGATAAGCTTTTATAAATAACATACACAAATATAAAATAGCTTCCCTACGATGGTACTAACCACATCAGGTTCAAAGGGTCAGGAATCGAAATTCCCTCTCAGCCATAAGGCTCCCCCAGCATCATATGTAATTTCCTACAGTATATTATAGACCTTCATAAAGTGCAATGCTTTTTTTACTCTACCATTTCTAAAGCAATTTTCATCATTTGCGTAAAAGTCGTCTGGCGTTCTGCAGCAGAAGTAGCTTCACCTGTAACTAAGCTATCACTCACTGTCACAATGGTTAACGCTTTTACACCATGTTTTGCAGCCAAAGTATATAATCCTGCAGTTTCCATCTCGACCGCCAATACACCAAATTTGGTCCAACGCTTCCAATCCTCATAATCATCATGATAAAAGGTATCCGTTGTAAACACATTTCCGACTTTAGCTTCAATCCCTAACCGCTGTGCTACATCATATGCCTTTTTTAATAATTCAAAATTTGCTGTAGGAGCAAAGGTCATACCCTCAAACCGTTGTAGATTAATATTAGAATCATGAGAAGCTGACATAGCTAGAACAATGTCCTTAATTTTTACATTTTCCTGTAATGATCCACAAGTACCAATCCGAATAATATTTTTCACATTATAGCTCGCCATTAACTCATGGGCATAAATAGATATAGAAGGAATCCCCATTCCCGAACCTTGTACAGAAACTCTTTTGCCCTGGTAATATCCTGTGTACCCGTACATACCGCGCACTTCATTATAACAAACAGCATTTTCCAAAAAGTTCTCCGCTATAAACTTGGCCCTAAGTGGATCACCAGGCATTAATACCGTACTAGCGATATCGCCTTCTTTTGCATCAATATGTAAACTCATTTTTCTACCTCCATCCTATTCTAACCATATTATACAATCCCCAGAAGTACGCCGCAATTATTCATCTGCATACTTTTCTCTCACCTTAATGATTTCATCCAAATTAGCAAAAAACAAATCAACTAATACAGGATCAAATTGCCCTCCCCTAGCTTCTTTGAAATAGGTCAAAATTTCATTTAATGGCCAGGCTTCTTTATATACTCTTTTGCAGCTTAGTGCATCAAATACATCGGCAATGGCGGCGATTCTAGCATAAATATGAATTTCTTCCCCTTTTAGCCCACTGGAATATCCCTTGCCATCATATCGTTCATGGTGTTGCTGCGCAATAATAGCTGCTGCTTTTAACATCGTTAAATGAGATCCCTTTAACATATCATAGCCAATATTAGCGTGAAGTTTGACAACTTCAAACTCAGTTAGTGTTAATTTCCCTGGTTTATTTAATATCTCGTCAGGTATCCCTAGTTTACCTATATCATGCATAGGAGTCGCCAAATGAATGAGATCCACTTCATCATCTGGTAATCCATATTTTTCAGCCAGCAAACGAGCGTATTCAGCAACACGCCTTACATGATTGCCTGTTTCTTTTGATCGTGTTTCTGCCACTTCGGCCAAACGAAAGAAAACCTCTCGTTGTGTATTATACATTTCTAAATGCAATTTAAGATTTTCAAAGGCAGAAGAAACATTTAAACAAAAAACATCTAATAAACGCCTATCTAACTCACTAAGTCTTTGTCCACCTTCCATATAAATTAGGTACACATAATCGTCTGCACTTTGCCAGTATAAGATAAAGTAATCCTCAAAAAATATACTTTGTTTTGCCATAAGAACGTAATCAAGTTTATTTTTCACGTCAATCGAAATATCTTCGTAGGTTTCACTATCAAAGGTACCTGTAGCTGCTAAAACTTTTATTTCTCCGTCCTTCTTTCGCGTAGCGGCAAAACTCGATACCTTGACATACAAGCTATTCTTATTAAGTCCAAGCATTGCGATGAGTTGCATTAGTACGCCAGCGGCAAAGTTTTGCATGGATTGCATACGAAAAATCTCAGGTGAAGACTTGATAATTTTTTCTAACCCTTGTTTATTCATGGCAATTGTCAATAAATCTCGATGAGAACGTAACGCAGAGATTAAGGTAGTTATCAGCTTTTGGGCTGTTAATTCCGTTTTTTCTTTATAATCATTAATGTCGTATTCTACAATAATCTGGGCTTCTGGCGCTTCCCCCGGCTGGCCCGTACGCAATACAATCCGTACCAACTTATTTTCCATAACTTCTCGAATGTATTTTACCAATTCTAACCCGGCATCAGCTCTCTCCATGACAACATCTAATAAAATAAGAGCAATATCCCCATGTTCCTCTAGTACCGTCTTAGCTTCACTAGCAGAATAAACACTAAGAAGCTCAATCTTTTTACCTTCAAATACAAAGTTATTTAATACTAACTTGGTAACAATATGTACTTCTTCTTCATCATCAACGATCAAAACTTTTATCTGTCCTGCTGCCTTAGTATCACGTACATCCGTCTCTTCTACAAATAACAATTCATCATCCATGATTCTTTCTCCTTTATCTTAAGTACGTTCTGGAAGTTTTATTGTGAAAACCGTACCGTTTCCCAGCTGACTAGCACACTCAACGGTTCCTTTCATTTTAAAAACCACCAGATTATATACAATATGCATACCAAGACCAGTACCACCAGTACCCCGCCGAGTTGTAAAAAATGGCTCAAATATCTTCTTTTGTACCTCTGCCTCCATACCTTTTCCATCATCTGCATAAATCAAGGTAATAATCCCAGCTTCATAAGAAATAGTAATGGAAATCGTGCCTGATTCTTCTGGATCATAAGCATGCAATATGGAATTATTCAGCATGTTTGATATAATTTGCCAAAAGGCTCCGGGATACCAATAAACATTAATGCCCTCAGGACAAGTTACGTTTATCTTGTGCTGAGTCTTTTTTAATTGAGGATTTAGGCTTATCAATACATCCTGTATGTATTCTTTTAAATCAAAATTCCGTCGTTCTTCAACTAATTGGTCAACTGCAACTTTTTTAAAACTACGAATCAACTCTGCAGCACGATCTAGATTAGTAGTAATAATTTTACTTACTTTATTACAAGACTCTAAATAGGTTTCTAAATCGGATCGTTTCATTTGACCACCCAAGAATTTTTGATTGAATTCTCCTGTCAACATTGTCAAATGCGAAATTGCCGTAATACTATTTCCTATCGGTGTATTTATTTCATGGGCTATACCTGCTACTAACTCACCTAATAAGGCCATTTTCTCTGACTCTACCAAGTGACGACGAGCCTGATGCAAATCTTCCAAGGTCTGCCGCAAGGTAGAATTCGTATCCTGCAATGCCCTAGTTCGCTCAGATACTTGATTCTCTAAGGCCCTATTGAGCTGACGGATCTCTTCCTCAACCTTCCTACGGCGGTTTATATTAATAGCTAATACTGTTACTAAAAACAGTAATACTACAAATAGTACCATCAAGAACCAAACTAAGGATTTATACGTCTCATAGAAGGTAACTGGCTTATTCACAATAACGCTACCTGCTGGTAATTGCTCTTCCTTGATACCAGCCTTGCGTAGTGCATTAAAGCCAAACATGTACTGCTTTGTACTTTCTGTTACCACAGGCATGTCAGCTAATTTTGCACCTTCAAAGACAATCTTTCGGGCCATCTGGCCCGCAGTTTTCCCTTGATTATACCCGCTGGTTATCATCCCGCCTAACATACCATCTTGTAAGTAGAAGTCCCAAAAACAATATACAGGCACCCTACTTTTTGCACCAATTAAACTACCACTTTCCTCATAACTAAAGATAGTATCGTTCTTATCCACATTAAAAGTCATAAGTAATACGATTGTGTCATCTGAAAGGGCAGCTACTTGCTCTAGAACTTCTGACATCGCCATCTTTTCTAAGAATACAAATTGTACCTTTTCCTTAAAAACAGGCATACTCTTTTCTAGTAATTGTTTATTGGCTTTACCAACTGCAGTTTCATCATTAATAACAACAATCTTTTTCACTTGAGGCTGTAGGGCTAAAGCAACATCAATAGTGTCCTTTATATCAACGTCCTCAATGACTCCCGTTACCCATTCCTTGTCTTTTATATCTGCTTCATTAAAATAATTAACACCACAGAAAATAATAGGAGTGAGAGGAAAAAGGGTTTGCTGGTATGTTCGTGCAAAGTCATAAGCTGCATCATCCGTAACAATCACAGCATCAAATTTCTTCCCTTTATATTTTTGTTCATAAAACTTATATAAGTTACTTAGATAATCAGGAGTAATATTGTATTTCGTATCCATATAGTCAAAAGAAAGTATCGCTTGTTTTTCCTGTTGAAAAACCGACTTAATCCCCTCTTCTTCTAATTTCACCCAGGGCATTTCAGAGTCATAGGAATGAAGAACCAATATCTTTTTCCGGTCATTGTGAAAAGACTCTATATTTTCATTAGCAGCAGAATGTAGAATATTAGCTTCTTTATGCCTCAGCCAAGGAATGTCTACTGCTAATTCGTGCTTGATTAGAAAAATAAAAGTTCCACCCAATAAAAACGTAATAATCAGCACAGTTAGTAAACTCAAAGACACTGCATATTTCACAGCATTTCCCTCCTGCGTATCAAACGTTTTAACCTGTAATACAACTTTCGCCATTATTCATCCATAACCTTCCTATTTTATTGCAAAGTAGTCAAAAGTTGTCACCTTAACCTCTTGTCTAAACTCATTCATTTTGCTGCAAAACCGTACTATCATTAAGCTCAGGCTAATTTTTCGTGAGTAATGTGTAAAAAAAATAAGACTTACAACCTAGTATCTAGGCTATAAGTCTTCAGACTCAGGAAATCTATATATTTAGAAGCTTACTTGTACGCTAAATCCATATTTTTTAGCAGACATGTCACCATCAATCGTTTTGTAATCGCCATAGAATGTTTCTAGATACGTATTCGGTGCAATTGTACGACCTACAATTGCGCGGTAGCCCTTTAGCCCCCTTATGTACTGGTCACCCCACCATCCTGTATGAATACAATTTTCTATAGGAGTATCGAAGGCAGGACCTTGTTTCTCATATCTTAGGGTAACATCAGTACCACCAATGTTTTTATAAAGGTTTACCTTTTCCAATTTTCCATCTTTCCCGTCTGCCGCACGAGTATTATTCGCATAACCAAACATAAAGGCAGGACCGTTCTTAAAGTTATATCCAAAAGTACCACCAATAATATTACCCTTATCTGCTCCGCCAACAACATGACCCGTTAAATAACGGGCGGATAAGTCTACGTCGCCAGCTTTTGTAGAAAGAGTTGCAGCATTAACAATAGTATCGGGGTTAACCGATGAACGACCTGTTGCACCATAAAAACTAGTAATATTACTAAGTTTAGTATCTACCGTAATACCATTTAGATAATCATCATGCAGAAAACCATCCCACATAATTATTTTACCAGCAGTAAACTTGGTAGACGGTGAAGTATTATAGCTAAGCCAAGCCTGACGTGTTTCCACTGTACCACGATTATCTTTATCGGAAGTAGTACGGCGAGCACCATCAAGACCAGTATATGTTCTAATTTGATAATAACCATACAATTTATCACTTATTTGTTTTTCAGCTGCCAAGCGCATTTCTAAGTTATATTCATGCAATGGGGTCTGTCCCTTATTTGATACGTCACCTTTCTTGTGAATGAGTGTTGCTGGTCCCGTTGTCCCAGTCGCTGGATCAAATACGCCAGGTGCCCATACGTCTTTGTCATAAAATGTTTTAGCATCTCCAGCATGACCATATGTATTTTCAGTTTGGGCCCAGCCACTGATTTTCCAATCGCTTATGCCGGCAGTTTTCTTTTCCACATTACTAACACGAACACCCATACTTTGTAATTCATCTTTATATTCAACAGCCAATTTTTCAATAATCGCTTTATGCTCAGCATTGGCCTTATCACTTCTATACATAGCTTTACCTACGATTTGCGCCATTTCGTAACGAGTCATCGTCCTGCTGCCTTGAAAGTTGCTATCATCCATACCATCAATAATGCCTGCTTGCTTTAAGCTCTTTACAGCATCATATGCCCAGTCATTAGGAGAAACATCAGCAAAGGGATTACTAGCTGCAAGAGCAGTTCCTGAACCTAATACAAAAGCGGTAACCACAGTGGCGATCATTTTTTTGTTCATCTTTTTACGCTCCTTAGAATCTTATTTTTGGTTTATTTGAGTGCACTTAAGATGAATTACTATCTAAGTCTCCATGTTCCCTTAAATATTTCCTTCAAACGAGCACTCATTGTTAACACTTACTTGGGGATTTTGGGCTTGTACCTATCACATCTCCTTTCCCCCTATCTCTCCCCATCTTCAGCGATAGCAACAATCTACTACTTACCCTTTAGAAATTCTAACTATTTACACTTAGCTATAATGCAATATGCATGCCAAGCTTATATAAAAATAATTAAAAAAGATAAGGCCTGCCAACCATTGAATTATTGGGACATACGATACCTTAAACGCCATTAAAAGGTTTAAAAGCAGTGTGTATTTGTAACTACACACTGCTTTTAAACCTTTTTATATCGTGTATTCTCTACACACTACCAGTTTTGCTGAGTTAAAATAGTTCTACGCGTTACACAGGCCATCCAATTTCCTTTACTGTGAGGATGCAACACCATTTATCTAATGACCAATCCAGCGAATAAGTACGACTAAAAAAGGACACCTATAATAGGTGCCCTTTACTATTTATTTAGATCAGTAAATTTAAATTTCATCCAAGGTTCCAGATAGTCTAATAGGAATATTTCTTCTTCAACGATTCTACCTACTACATTTGTTTTCCCGCTATTTTTCATGTCTTTTAAGGCAATTTGTAACTCACCTGCATACCTAGAATATAGAGAAGATTCGATTAAAACATCACCTTTTCTTATATCTGGGGTATTAAATGGTGGAAAATTATGATCTTTGTACTTCACTCTAGATTGTGTTGATCTAGCAACATACTCTGACACGTCTCCTCGATTGAAGTGAAATTCTTCTAGGACAATCTTCTTTTCTAACTCAGGAATATTATTTGCAAATACAACCGTAAATTCTAGCATATATTTGTCAATTTCACTTAAACATTTTAATTCTCCTTCGGAAGCAAAAGCATTGGCGATAATGACATCATCAATTACATTTGTAGCAAACAAGTGCTTGGTTTGCACATCAATCGATAAATCCCTATGCATCTCTAAGGTGCATAGCCCTTCTGTTACCGGCCAGGGACCGAACATAGCAGATTTGGAGTTTACAAAAGCTGCTGTTCTAATCCCTAAATCTTTGAATTGTTTGCTGCATTTAATGAAATGGTTATATCCCAATCCAGTATAAACATGAGGGTAGAAATTGTGACACCCTAAAATATTTTCTACATTAGGATGATAAGAAATAATATTATCTACATACTTAGTACCATTACTAACATTTAACTCTATTTTTAATCCATAAGGATTTAAAGTCATATATGCTTCTTCTATACCGCTAAAACCTAAATCTAAACGTATCCCATCAAGACCTAATTCCTTAAAGAATGATAGATCTTGGTACGATACTCCGTACTTTGTAAAGATTACTGGCGCAACATCAGCAATCACTTCCATACTATTTTGCTTTGCACAGGCAGTTATTATCTTAAAATCATTTATCGCTTGCTCAATATCTTGATCTACAGATAGTAGACAAGTAAAGATTCTTTTAAACCCATATTGGGAAGCAAGCTCAATATATGCTATATTTTCTGCCACGCTCGTATGATTTGGATACAAGGATATTCCCAATTGCCGCATAGTATAATCCCCCCTTAATTCTATAAAGCTATAGCCTAATAGAAAATATTACTTTCCTATTAGGCTATAGTACGTTAGCATTACAACCTTGAATAAACCTCAATGATTTCATTGGCAAGATCTTTTACCGTCATTGCTGTCATTAGATGATCTTGTGCATGTATCAAGAGTAATGAAATTTCTGTTTTCCCTCCTCCGGCTTCTGCATGAATTAGCTTGGTTTGTTCTTTGTGGGCACAGCCTAGTTTATCTTTTGACTGCTCCATCAATTCTCTTGCTTTATCAAACTCTCCGTTTTTAGCACATTGTATAGCTTCCATTGCAAAGCTTCTAGCGTCGCCGCTTTGTATTATGATATTTAGTATTATGGTCTCCATAGCTTAACTTATACTCCTTCGCTTCTGACATTAGTACCTTTTATGCTCCCAGTTTTGGCTGCAAGATCGGATTTATTTTCATGCCTTTCACCTAATATAATAAAAGGTATATATAGTACTACACCAATTACTAAATTCACTAATGACAGTAGAGCACCCATCACGGAACCCGTCACCAAGAATCCACCAATTACCGGAGGAGTGGTCCAAGGCATCATGGCAATGGTTTTAGGAACTAAACCAGAAGCAATCGCCATGTAGGTTACGATTGTTAATACAATCGGGGTTAAGACAAAAGGAATTAAATATAAGGGATTTAATACAATTGGCAGCCCAAACATCATCGGTTCATTAATATTAAACAAAGCTGGACCTGCTGCTAGTTTAGCCATACTCTGATTACTCTTTCTTTTGCCAGCGATAAACAAGGCCGCTAATAAACTGATCGTTGTTCCAGCTCCCCCCATCCACACAAAGGCATCAAAGAAAGGCATGGTTACAATATTGGGAATAGCTGTACCTGCTTGTAGAGCCGCAATATTATCATTGATAGCTGGTAAATATACAGCATTCAACAATGGTCCTAAAATATTGGTACCGTGTAAACCAAAGAACCATAAAATATGTACCAAGAAAGCAACTAATATGGCAGAACCTAAATGATCGGCTAAACCTGCAATAGGGGCTTGTATCGCATTAAATATCGCTTGGTGAATATTAGGTATATCTAAGGTATTCGTTATGCATTTTAGAACGCCAAATAGGGTTAGCACTACAATCGATGGTATTAACGCCGCAAAGGATTTAGCAACGGCTGGAGGCACGCCCTCGGGCATTTTAATTAGCAGCCTTGGATTCCCCATAAGTTTAACAAATATTTCTGTCGATATGAGCGCTACAAACAGAGCTACAAATAAGCCTTGGGCACCTAGAAAACCAAAAGGAATGGCCCAATCTTTTTCCGATCCACTATAAAGCATAATCAACGAACCGAAAGAAACTAATGCCGCAGCTAATCCATCTGCATTATAGGATCTTGCCAAGCTGAAACTTGTACTAAAGACTGTAATCAAAGCCATAATAGCAAAAGTACCTGTCCATAAGTTAGCACCAAAAGATTTCCATGACTTTCCGAAGATATTAATCATTACATCCTGGTAGGCAGGAATCGGAAAACTATTAATTAAAACCGCTAAAGCACCAACCAGTACTAAGGGCATAATTGCTACAAAGCCATCACGAACAGCTACCAAATGTCTCTGTGAGCCTATCCGGCCAGCAAACGGAACAAAATATTTCTCAAGAAATTCAATAACAGATCCCATCTTATTTTACCGCCTTCCTTACGTAAAATTATAAATACTCTATCAATCGCTTAACAGCTCAAATTCTAACCAATTAGTTCAATGGCTTGTTTTAATACATTCTCTCCATTCATAGTACCGTAATCAACACTATTAATTACAGCTACATGAATTCCTTTTGGCTCTAAAGAAACTTTCATCTTACTTAATAAAAATCTTACTTGTGGGCCCAATAATACAACATCTACTTTGTCACTATGATCACTCAACTCAGCCTCAGCCACTGCATGAATGTCAGCCTCAATTTCTTGCTCAGAAGCAGCGATCCTCATTTTGCTAACTAATAAACTTGTTGACATACCTGCTGAGCAAACCAATAAAATCCTCTTCACTAACAGTCCCCCTTTCTTATTGCTATAGACTATGGGCTACATCTTCGCATAAGATATGTGCCTTAATTAATACTGAAGTTCTCACGAGCTCCATAGTTAGTCCTATAGCTTTCTCCTTACACTATTGTTTATTGCAAGTTGCATGCCAATATTGACTTATCAAGAGTTCAAGCCTTATTTTTGCTTTTCCCCTTCTTTATTAGGACTTTGAAAGGTTATTTTATTACTATATACGAAAAAATAGTGTGCAGTTTTCCTACACACTATTTTAAAATTCTATTACACAGTATAGTAAACTTACACACTTACGCTATTTTCGATAACCATACGAGCAATGTATGCCAATTCATCTTGCACTATCTGTATTTGATAATTATTTTCCAATGGTTTTAAAGCCTGACTAATCAATATAAATTCTCTTTGATGCAGACTGCGATAACTACTTACATCTTGAAATACAATTGCTCTATTACCAGACTTTAATTTATCAACCATGAAACTGATATGCAGCACAATACCTACAGTAACATCTTGGGGAATAACGACATATAAACTCTGCTCAATATCTCGAATGATTTTTCGTATATCTGACACAAGTTCCTCAGCAGAAACAGATTTAATGTGACTCTTAAGGGAGTTTTTAATTTTTATATAATCCTGCTCCCTACTAATTAAAGATTCTATTTTTTCCATACCATCTCCTGATAGAATGTCAGATGCAGAAAAGGAAGGTATATTTTCAATAACTATATTGATCGTACCAACAACTGCTAATATTTGATATTCTTTATTCAGCATTTGTATTTTTCCCAAAAAGTCATTATAATCTAAAATCTTAAGAGCCATGATATGTAATACCGATTTATGCCCTAAGTGGTTTTGGATTATTTCTTTTAATCCTTCTGCAGCTCCTTCCCCTGTAAAGCAAGCAGTAATGATTAAGAATTTCTTATAATTTCTTTTTTCATAATTAGTTTGTATTCTATATCTGCCCATTTCCTGACAGGATTGGTAGACTGAGTCCAAATCACTCCCAATGACAGCCTTTCTACAAGCCTCAATTACGATAGGGGTACTAATCATATCTATACCTCTTACTTTTATCCCCGTTTCTTCCGTAAGCATATCGGCAAAATTAGTAAGAGAACCCATATCAACCAGCAATAAAATACCCTTGCCTTTATCCATTTCAATGATCTTCTTCTTAGCCTCTTCATACATTTTTTCTACTTTCATACTTAACGCCATATCGAGTCCTTGGACAAATTCAGCTCCGATTAAGCTATTGGCTACTTGACACATGCTACTAGCCGTAGCATGTCCATGCATAATGACCAATACCCCTACTTTGCTACAATCTTCTATGTAACTTTCACATAAATCTGAGGCTAAGAACATGGTGATGTAGCCAATTTCATCTAGCGGTATTTCAATTTCTAAATGGGTATCAATCATTTTTGCAATTTCAATTGCAACTAAAAATTCATCCGCATATTGAGTTCGAATAAAATCCAATTTAGGATGATAAATTTTATTACCATGCCGAATTCGCTCAACACTTTTATTTAAATGAAGAGCCAACCCATAGTAAACTTTCTCGTCAAATTCTTTGTTTAGTTTTGTTTGGGCAAAATTAAGGATTTTCTCTACTATATCCACAATTCCAATAGCAACTACTTTAGCAATTTCTTCTTTACGAAATTTCTCTGGCAAATCACTTATATACTTTTTAAAATAACTTTCAATATCTATATTTAATATCTCATTAATTTCATTTTCTGTTAGCCCTTGTTTCTTTAACTTTTTTAGCTTTTCTTCAATGATATCGTAAAAGTACTCACCATTTTTATTTGCTTCTGTTTCATCCATATTGGCTGCACGCCATTGATCATTATGAGAAAAAACTAGGATTTCTTCCTTCTTTTTAAAAAATTTATTAATTTCACCCCTATATTCTTGCATCTTCATGAAGCCACATTTAACTCGATGGTGCAGCTCAGCCTGCTCAATTAGAATATAGTCACGACTTTGGGCTTTAAAATTTAAAAACGCCTTTGCACAGGATAATTGAATATCACTTTTTAACTGTCCGGTATTATTAGGACAATCATATAATAAAAAAGATAGCAGCGCATTTTTGTTGATATAAATATCTTTACCTAACCTTTTTGCTTCACTTTTAATAAATTCTTCTACTAAATAATAACGTTCTTTCAAGCTACGTTCTTGTAAAGAAGGCAAGGTTATCGTCATGGGTATCCTACGCGTAAAGGTTTTTAGTAAATGGGAATGAGTATCCTCTGTGGTAGCAGCAATAATCTGCACTTCTACATATACTACCTTCTCAGTATCTCCTAAAGGACGGAAATATCCTTTATCAATATAGGTAAATAACATCTCTTGACCTTGAGGTGATAAACGATGTATTTCATCAAAGAAAAAAATACCTTTATCCGCTTTTCTAAGCAATCCCTCTCTATCGCAATCTGCTCCGCTGTAGGCCCCTTTCTTTACACCAAAGATTTGTGCCATTACCAACTGAGGATTGTCCGCATAATCAGCACAATTGAAACGAACAAAAGGTGCATTTTCATTTATTACTTGAGATTCTTTTGCGAATTGATACATCAGTTCTGCAAACATGGATTTTCCTACACCTGTTTCACCTAAAATCAAAGTATGGAGACCTCTAGGGGGATAAAGAATAGCTGCCTTCGCCTGCTGAATCGGTAACTGTAAACTTAAGCTTGCCCCAATCATTCCATCTAAACTATTCATTATTGCCGGCTTTAGATTTTTTCTTATGGAACGATATAATACAGGTCTACCATCATTTTTTTCAATTTGCTTCTCATCACATAACTGATTCAAATAACGACTAACATTGGCTCTATCCAACTTTAAGTAACTACTCAGCATAGCCGTAGTCACCCCATTCTCAGGAGTTTCTAATTCAACTAATGCTTTATATACAGCATCGATCTTTCCCATTCACGCCCCCCCTCTCAAGTTACAAACTTTTTACAATCCGCACCAATATTACAGCCTTGTAGAAAATTCGCCACCAAGTACATCCATTCCTCCCAAAAATTATAATATTTAGAATAATTGAAAAACACAGACAAATCGTTGATTTGTCTGTGTTTTTCAATCACTCATGAAGTGCTATTCGATTTACCAAGCAAGTGTAGTAACCATACTCTACCTACAGCGACAGTCGGTACAGCAAATAACATACCAGTAATCCCAAAAAGATGTCCAAAGAGCAAAATGGTAACCATAATAAATATGGGATGAATCTTGATGGCTTTGCCAACTACCTTAGGATATATAATATTGTGATTTACCTTTAGCAAAATAATATAAAACAATAGCACTTTAAAGGCCAGTATTGGCGAATAAGATAAAGCAACTAAAGTTCCTGGGACAGTTGCTACTACCGAGCCAATTACAGGAACGAATTCCGATAAGGCAGAAACCATAGCAAGTACGTGGGCATAAGGCAGACCTAAAATATACATTGCTACAAAAACAACACTACCAGAAACGATGGAAATTAGCATTTGTCCCCTAATATACCCCCCCAGTACAATACTTACATCACCAAAAAAAGCTGCAAATTTTTTCACTTGCTGAGGAGGAAAAAAATCAGCGATGGAAGACGAAATTTTCCGTCCGTCTTTTAATAAGTAAAAAGTTAAAAAAGGTACAGCAATCATTTCCGCAACCCCTGAAAAGGTACGTATTAAGGGAATAACCGATTCCTTTACTATATCCACAGCAAAAACTACGGCATCCCGCAACACCTGGTTTCCATATTCAGTAAACTCAGGAGGCAACAAATTGACTACGATGGATGAATCGAAGTGAATAATAAAAGCTGGAAACTCTCGGATAAAGCCTGCCAAATCAGGCAGTATCGTACGAAAAATCATACTCACGAGTACTGCTAATATACCAAAAAAGCCAATAAGAACTAATAGAACTGCCAACCCGTGAGGGATAGAACGTGAAACTCTCTTGACAATAGGATCAAGTAAAATAAATAGCAGTGCCGTTATAAATAATAGAATAAGCAATGATTTCGCATATATATATAATACAGAGATTAGGCTAATAAATACCAAGAAAAAAATAAAAATAGCATCCTTCCACAAACTCTCCCTCTGGGATTGAACCACTTTATTACTATCACGTATCACCCTTGTTCCCCCTATCTGTTGTTCAACTCTTACTTGCCTTTACTACTATAAATACATTATATCTTATTCTTTGTGTTTTTTAACCCTTTCTTACTCCCAGTTTGCTGTTATCCCTTTATGCTTTTTTTAGTACGACCATATTCCAATTTATGTCCTTTTGTAGAGGTACATCCAGTAATCATTCCTAAAAGACAATCAGGCGCATGATAATAACAACTTTTTTCAGTTAAATACATAGCTATTTAATAATCTTTCTTATTGCTATCTATTTTACCATATTTCATATGAATATATATTAGAGAGAAACTTACTACATCCTATATTGCTTTGTAATAAGGTATCCTAGATACTCATTTACATGTTTTTATTAATTTACATATCACGTAAACCATTGCATTCGAATAGTCTATATAGGAATCATTTTAAAAAAGGAGTGCGTAAATGTATGAGTGGAAATCAGATTAGTTTTGGAGCTGTCACTATTTTAGTGAATGTCGGCAGCACTGTGCCCTTGTCTCTAACTGGAGTAATAGAGAAAATAACAACACTTAAGCTTTGTGGTCGAAAGCACGATGATATCATCCCTATCGGAGGGAAAATTACAGAAGAAGAAGAATATCTTATTGTCGAGGTCACGGGAGCAGTACTTCCACCAGGGTTCCCACTTACGATAGCCCAACTTACAACTTCAGATGTAGCAATTAATCAAGACTCCGTTATAATGATTCTACCTGTAGAAGTCATATAATTCTAAAACCAGTACCGGCGCATTACAAAACTTAAAATTCCGCTAGAAAAGCCAGCATCCCTAAAGGATAGCTGGCCTTTCACTGTTTAACCTAGAATGTATCCCACCATTACTCCCACTCAATAGTGGAAGGTGGTTTTGATGTGATATCATACACAATACGATTGACACCTTTTACTTCGTTTACAATACGGCGTGAAATTGAATCCAATACTTCATAAGGCATTCTGACCCAATCTGCTGTCATACCATCTTCGCTAGATACTATCCGCAATCCTACTGTATAAGCATAGGTACGTTCATCACCCATTACACCGACACTCTTCATAGCAGGCAACACAGCAAAGGATTGCCATACCTTGCGATAAAGATCCGCATTTTTAATTTCTTCCTGAACAATAGCATCTGCTTCCCGCAGGATTTCTAAACGTTCTTCTGTGATTTCACCAATAATACGAATGGCAAGTCCAGGTCCTGGGAAAGGCTGACGCCATACGATCTCTTCTGGTAAATTTAATTCTCTAGCCAATGCCCGTACTTCATCTTTAAACAAATCACGTAATGGCTCGACTAAAGCAAACTTCATATCTTCTGGCAGACCACCCACATTATGATGACTCTTAATAACAGCAGCTGTATCCGTGCCACTTTCAATAACATCAGGGTACAAAGTTCCTTGTACTAAGAAGTCTATTTCTCCTAATTTATTCGCTTCCGTCTCAAAGACACGAATGAATTCATCGCCAATAATTTTACGTTTTTCTTCTGGTTCTACAACTCCAGCAATACGATTCATAAAACGCTCTGGGACATTGGCATATACTAGATTCATGTTGAACCCTTCACGGAAGGTTTTAACAACCTGTTCTGACTCGTTTTTACGCATAAAGCCATGATTAACGTATACACAAGTTAATTGATCACCAACAGCTCTATGAACTAACACTGCCGCTACGGAAGAATCAATACCGCCGCTTAAGGCACAAAGTACACGTTTGTTGCCTACTTGTTTGCGTATTGATGCAATAGCATGGTCTACAAAAGAACCCATATTCCAATCACCACGACATTGGCAAATGTCAAATAAGAAGTTCCTCAGCATTTTCATACCTTCTGGCGTATGTACGACTTCTGGATGGAATTGTACGCCATAAATTTTACGTTCTGCATTAGCCATCCCTGCTACTGGGGTATTTGCAGTATGGGCTGTAACAGTAAAATTCGTAGGAGGAGTTTCTATATAATCACCATGACTCATCCAAACTTGAGTTTCCGAACCTAGTTCTGAAAATACATCCGTATTCTTATCAATAACCAAGTGAGTATTACCATATTCACGAGAATTGGAATGAGCTACAACGCCACCTAACGTATGGGCTGTTAATTGCATCCCATAGCAAATTCCAAATACAGGGGTGCCTAGTTCAAAAACTTGTGGATCGCATTTCGGTGCTTGATCTGCATATACACTAGACGGGCCACCTGAGAATACAATACCAATTGGATTCATGGCTTTTATTTTTTCAATTGATGTCTTAAAAGACACAATTTCACAGTACACTCCACACTCACGAATACGTCTGGCAATCAACTGACTATATTGACCACCAAAGTCCATAATTAGAATTAATTGATTTTCCTTATTTTGCATAGTAAAAAATATTCCTCCTACGTTTAGATATTAAATCAAAATATAGCACATAATGCTACTTATTGTAAATGCCTTTCAGCAAAGTTTCTTTTCTTAAATCACGACAACTACATTTTCCCTCTGCTGATAAATTGCGAATTGTCTCCAAAATAATCCGACTTACCATGGGCGCATCATCATAGAAGATGTCTTTTAAATCCTGATGAGACCATTCTTTTACTAGCCCTTCTCCATAGTTTACTACAAAGTAAAGCCCAGCATAACATGCCCCAATTTCCCTTGCTAAATACACTTCTGGACAAATACTTTGTCCAATAATATCTGCATGACCTTTCATCATCGCAACTTCTGCGGGGCTCTCAAAATGGCGTCCATCCGTATTGGCATAGATTCCTCTTGTAAAAATACGTCCATTATAATTTTTCCCAGTGGCTTTTACTAACGTACTACGCACTTCAGAACATAGGGCATCACGCATAATTAGCAAATATTTTCCATCTAGCTCTACGTCTTTGCGTACAGATAAATCAAGATAATCATCAGGAATTACAAAATCACGAGGATCTAACAAGTGATTCGCGGTTCCTACGCCACCTTCACTAATAATACGTTTTACACCTGCTTTACGAAAAACCCAAAAAATCTGACGTGATGCATCAGCCCTGCTTACCCCACTACGCCAGCCATGCATCTTACAAGTGAGTACTTGCTTATCATCTACACTGAACAACCTAAACACAGGGCTTAATCCATAGGGTGTAGCAAATTGTAAATCATCATCAATCAATATAACCCCAGGATCTTCAGCCCCCAAAGGAAAATTACTGGATAAGGTTCCTGAACCACCAATCACTGCATATTCAACGTGTAAATCCATCTTATCTAACCCATCCTTCTCATGTATTAGAGATTCACTCTCTACTCAAAAGTTTTAATTATATTATACTGGGTATCACGCTGCGCTGGTTTTTTACCTGTTTCGCGAATTAAACTGAGCATCTTGTCAATTGTCATTTGATGAGATGTACCTGCGGCTTTGACCACATTCTCCTCTAGCATTATGCTCCCTAAATCATTAGCACCAAAAGCCAATGTCAATTGTCCAATATTCTGTCCTTGCGTCACCCATGAACCCTGAATGTGTTTAATATTATGGAAATACAACCTGGCTATCGATAATGTTTTTAAATAGTCCCATGCAGAAATTTTTTCTCCGCCCATCTGTGTATTTCCCGGTTGAAAAGACCAAATGATAAAGGCACGAAATCCTCCCGTCTTTTCTTGAAGAGTACGTACTTTCTCCATATGTTCCATACGCTGGGCATACGTCTCACCCATACCAATTACCATAGTGGCTGTGGTCTCCAGGCCAACTTGGTGAGCTGCTTCCATCACCAGAAGCCAATCACTAGCACTAATCTTTTTAGGGCTCACCCTTTGGCGGACCTCGTCCACTAAAATTTCAGCGCCACCGCCAGGCAGAGAATCGAGACCTGCTGCCTTTAACTTTACCAGGGTCTCTGTGATGGAGATACCTTCTTTCTTGGCAATATGTAGAATCTCTGCTGGAGAAAAGGAATGAATGACAATGTCAAAGTTCTTTTTAATAAAGGTCAGCAAGTCGATATAATAATTTAATCCTAGAGCAGGATTAAGACCACCTTGCAACATTACCTGGGTTCCCCCTGCCTCGATGGTTTCTTTCAGTTTCTCAAAGATAATCTCCTTGGATAGGGTATACCCATCCGGATGCCCTTCTGTGCGAAAGAAAGCACAAAAACGACATTCACTGGTGCATACATTCGTGTAATTAATATTACGATCAATAACAAAGGTGACAAGATTATCTGGATGCATTTCTTGTCTCACTTTATTCGCAGCCTGACCCAGCTCTAACACATCTTTAGTAGACAACATCTCTAGGGCTTTTTCTGTTGTAAGCATTTTATTCATCGTATCACCTTCGCAAATTCAAGCTTTGGCACGATAGGGATCAACCCTAGACCATATGCCATTTTATAATAAGTTAATAATGCCTCCTCATGAGCAGGAGTAAATTGATAATTGAGAAGACCAATATAATGTATGAGTTGCGCCGCTGTCAAAGGAAATTTACCGCACAACGTATCCGCAGCATCTTTTATATGAGCTAATCCATAGGCAAACCCGCCTGTCACCTTTTCATATAACATTTGTACGGCCTTCGCCTGTAAGATGGAAAAATTTCGATTGACAACCCATACCGCATAGACCATAGCAAGTCCTGTTAACTTCCTCCACTCCGCTCCTAAATCATAGTAATAGTAGCTAGGCACACGATTATGATACGCTGTAAGAGCATCATCGCCAATAAATAAGACCGCCTGTGCCTGATCAAGTACTCCTTCAGTAAGTGATAATGGACTAATAAAATATTCTGGAGCAGCTTGATACCCATGATGCAGAATAATTTTTAGCAGACCATGGGAAGTAGCTGATTTTGCTGTCAAGGCAATACGAGCTTGACCTAGCTCTTCAATTGGAACCTTTGATACCAATACAATACTTTCTAATGCCCCATTGGCACTGATTGATACATCAGGCATCAGCACAAGATTTTCACTGTTTTGTGCATAAATAATAGATGACACTGGACTCACGGCTAATTTCCCAGTAATAACAGAGTTATTGAGTTCTGATGGGGTAGCTGACTGTATATGAACATGTTGCCCAAAGCCACCATGGTCTAATCCATAGTGAAGGGGTAAACAGTTAATAAAATTAATATTTCCTAAACTCGGTTCATGCATTTATTTTCACTCCACTCGATATTTTTAGTGGATGATAAAAAGTATCTCGTTCCACAGCAAGGTAACCCGTCTCCTCGACGAAATGAATGATTTCTTTTTTTGTAATGCCTGTTTTAGTTGTAGCACCTGCCGCGTGAATAATCCTTTCCTCTACCACTGTACCATCTAGATCATCTGCCCCAAAGGCTAGCGCTAATTGGGCAATAGGTAATGTTAACATCATCCAAAAGGCTTTTACATGATCAAAATTATCCAAAATAATTCTTGCAAGGGCAATCATTTTTAAATCTTCCCAAGAGGCTACTCGTTCTAACTCAGAAAGACCCGTGTTGGCAGGATGAAAAGGAAAGGCCACAAAAGCCTGGAACCCGCCTGTTTGATCCTGAATTTCTCGTAATGTAATGAGATGTTGTATACGTTGTTCTATGGTCTCAATATGCCCGTATAGCATGGTGGCATTTGTGGGCAGTCCTAAAGAATGGGCTGTAGTAATAACCTTTATCCATTCAGCCGTCGTAGCTTTATTAGGACATATCACCTTACGAACACTGTCATCTAAAATTTCCGCCCCACCCCCTGGCAAAGAATCTAAACCTGCAGCTTTTAATTGTTCCAACACAATCTTAATACTTAACTTAGAAATATTGGAAAAATGTACAATTTCTACAGGAGTAAAGGCCTTTAAATGAACCTGAGGTGCGGTAGCCTTTACTGCGGCGACAATTTCAAGATAATAGGAAAAAGGCTTGTCTGGATGTAGTGCGCTTACCATATGTATTTCACTAAGGTCAGGGGTATCTTCTACTGTTTGACGTACAATCCGGATTACCTCTGCTTTTTCCATAACATAAGCCCTCTCCTCTTCCGCTTTGCAGCCAAAGGCACATAAAGGGCAGCCTGATACACAAATATTAGTTAAATTAATATGTCGGTTCACATTATAATACACATAATTACCTGATTTACGCTCTTTGACACTGCGTGCCAGACTAGCCAGCTTTAGAATATCATTATCCTGATATAAGGCTAAGGCTTCCGTAAAATGCAAGCGTTCACCGCTGCTTACCTTTTTTACGGCTTTATCTATCAAATTCATTTTTTGACACCTCATCATCATATGATGTAGTTTATCATACTACTTTGTCAAGTTATGCAACTTATTATTCTTCGCGGTATTATTACCGTTTCCCTGCCCAATCAGAAAAAAAATAAGACTGCTATAAAGCAATCTTTTAATGCCTAAGTATCCCATTTTGTGCGTGTTGACTTAACAGTTGGCCCACAGTGACAATTTCATAACCTTCGGCCTTTATTTTATCTAACAAAATAGGTAATGCTTCCGCTGTCTGAACTGGAGTATCAGATGCGTGCATAAGAATAATCCCTCCAGGTTTCAAACGCTTCATAACCCTTTCGATAATAACATCGCGACCAGGATTCTTCCAGTCCAAAGAATCAATATTCCATATAATGGTTTTATATCCTAATTCATCTGTTACTTTTAAAGATTGTTGACTATAATGACCATTTGGTGGACGAATTAACGTAGCATCTACACCAGTCACTTCTTTTATCAGTTCATGTGATTTTTCAATATCTTCCTTAACCCATTCTCTTGTTCTATCACCATAATTTTCATGGCGATAACCATGACTTGCGATTTCATGTCCATCTGTCACCATACGTTTTGCCACATCTGGATACTTCTTAGCCCAAGGCCCCATAATAAAAAATGTTACTTTCGTATCATGCTGTTTTAATGTATCCAATATTGAGGGGGTAAACTTATTGCCCCAAGAATGATCAAAGGTTAATGCTACCACTTTACGTTCAGTCCGAGTACCAGCAATCGCCATAGGTCCTGATGCAATAAGTTCCGCCACTTGAATATAAACCGCACTAATCGCAAAAAGTCCTATCATCCCATAAAATAAATGTCTACGATTAAATAAACGTCTTAGATTTAAAACCATATCCGTCCCCCTTCCGCCGCTACAATAGTATGTATGCAGGAAAAGGAGAATTTATGAAGATAAAATAAAAAAGAAGTTGCGCGCAAGTTTCTAACTTGCGCGCAACTTCTACATTTATGTTAGCAAAATGTTAGCATTCGATGTACATCAGCGGACAAACCCGTTCCTGCAAAGGGGTTTGAGGCTTATATTACATCATTCCGCCCATGCCGCCCATGCCACCCATGCCGCCCATGCCGCCCATAGCAGCAGCAGCGCCACCGTCTTTTTCAGGCTTGTCAGCGACTAAAGTTTCAGTAGTTAATACCATAGCTGCAATGCTGGCTGCGTTTTGCAGTGCAGAGCGAGTTACTTTTGCTGGATCAACAATACCTGCAGCAATCATATCAACATATTGCTCAGTTAATGCATTGAAGCCCATGCCTTTACCAGCTTTCTTCACGTTTGCAACAACGATGGAACCTTCAAGACCTGCATTGTTAGCGATTTGACGTACTGGTTCTTCAATAGCACGTCTTACAATATCAACACCAGTCTTTTCATCACCAGTTGCTTGAATACTATCAAGAGCAGAAATTATGTCAATGAAAGTAGTACCACCACCAGCGACAATACCTTCCTCAACAGCAGCGCGAGTTGCGTTCAAAGCATCTTCGATACGGTATTTCTTTTCTTTCAGTTCTACTTCTGTAGCAGCACCTACTTGAATGACAGCTACGCCGCCAGATAATTTAGCAAGACGTTCTTGTAATTTTTCTTTATCGAAATCTGAAGTGCTATCTTCGATTTGTGTTTTGATTTGACTAACACGAGCTTTAATTTGAGTTACATCGCCAGCACCATCAATGATCGTAGTTTCTTCTTTAGAAATACGTACTTGACGCGCACGACCAAGATCAACAAGCTCAACAGTATCAAGCTTACGACCAATTTCTTCTGTAACAACAGTACCACCAGTTAAAGCAGCAATATCTTCTAACATAGCTTTACGACGATCACCAAAACCAGGAGCTTTTACAGCTACGGCTTTAAATGTACCACGTAATTTATTCACAACCAAGGTTGCTAATGCTTCGCCTTCGATATCTTCAGCAAGGATCAAAAGTTCCCGGCCTTGTTGTACTACTTTTTCCAAAGTAGGAAGTAAGTCTGCAATAGCACCAATTTTACGATCTGTAATCAAAATATAAGGATCATTTAAGACCGCTTCCATTTTGTCAGTATCAGTTACCATGTATGGGGAAATGTAGCCACGATCAAATTGCATACCTTCAACTACATCAAGGTTAGTTCCCATACCTTTGGATTCTTCAACAGTGATAACACCGTCTTTACCTACTTTTTCCATAGCTTCTGCAATTAAGTTACCAATTTCTTCATCAGCTGCAGAAATAGAAGCAACCTGAGCAATAGCATCTTTGGTTTCCACTTTTTTAGAAGATTTTTTAATTTCTTCTACTAAAGTTTTTACTGCTTTTTCGATACCCTTTTTAATAATCATAGGGTTTGCACCTGCTGCTACATTGCGCATACCTTCGCGAATCATAGCTTGTGCCAATAAAGTTGCAGTAGTAGTACCATCGCCTGCGACATCATTCGTTTTGGTAGCAACTTCTTTTACCAGTTGCGCACCCATATTTTCAAACGGATCTTCCAAATCAATATCACGAGCAATTGTTACACCATCGTTTGTAACGGTAGGAGCACCAAATTTTTTGTCAAGAACAACATTACGACCCTTAGGTCCTAGTGTTACTTTTACTGCATTTGCCAGAGCATTAACGCCTCTTTCTAGCGCGCGACGTGCATCTTCATCAAATAAAATTTGCTTTGCCATTCTATGTAATCCCCCTAATTAATTTTTATTATTGTACAACTGCTAAAATATCTCTTTCGCTTACAATCAGATATTCTTGTCCTTCGAATTTCACTTCTGTACCAGCGTACTTGGAGAATATAATTCTATCGCCAACTTTTACATCAAGAGCAATACGTTGGCCGTTTTCTAACACTTTACCAGTACCAACCTCGATAATTTCTCCTTCTTGTGGCTTTTCTTTTGCAGTATCCGGTAATACGATACCACTTTTTGTTTTCATTTCACCCTCTAAGACCTTAATGACGACTCTGTCACCCAATGGCTTAATCATTGAAATATCCTCCTTCATGATGTGTATTATAGTAGCAACGTTGTTAGCACTCAATGCTAGCGAGTGCTAATCACATAATTTATGATATAAAATTCAGCAAGAAAAAGCAAGTGTTTTCATGGTAAAAATCAGTATTTTTTTTAAAAAATATAAATTCGCCTACTTTTTCACGCTTAATTTCTCTTAGTTGCTGCTTGCACTATGGATTCAGCCACATCTTTAATTGCTTTGCGTTTACTCATACTATATTGTTGAATGCGCCTATATGCTTCTGTTTCACTCAAGTTATATGCATCCATTAGTATTCCTTTTGCACGATCTAAAATCTTCCTAGTTTCCAGAGACTGTTTTACATTTTCTAGTTCTTGTTCTAATTCGGCAAATTCTTGAAAGCGTGATAAAGCAATTTCCATTGCAGGGAATAAATTAACTTCTTTCACAGGCTTAACTAAATAAGCCAAAACCCCTGAATCTTTGGCTTTTTCCACAATATCTTTTTGGCTAAAGGCTGTAAGTAATAATACCGGTGCAAGTTTTTCGTTAGAAATTATTTTGGCAGCTGTAATACCGTCCATTTCCGGCATCTTAATATCCATGATAACCAAATCAGGTCTATATTGACGAACCAAATCAACGGCCCGTGAACCATCAGAAGCTTCAGCTACTACTGTATGACCCGCCTCTTCTAGAATTTCCTTTAAATCCATTCGAATAATGGATTCATTATCTGCAATTACAATACGCAATGGTTCCATTTTCAAACTCCTCCCTCCACCTTACGGGGAATGGTAATACAAGCATGGGTACCTTGATCTGTATACATTTCAAAACTCCCGCCAACATCGCTTTCAATAAGAGTACGTACAATCTGCAATCCTAAACTATTCGATAATTGTGGATTAAATGTTGGCGGCATGCCAATTCCATTATCATATATTTCAATTTTATACTTGTCTTCCATCGTCGTAATGTCAACCCCAATGATACCTTCATGCCTGCCAATAAAACCATGTTCTATTGAATTTTGAATGAGTTCATTGATGACGAGTGCCAAACTACTAGCTTGTTCAGAAGGGAATACTACTGTTTCCCCATTGAAAATAGTTTGCAGGTTGAAATCGGGTTCTAGCATGTTTTGTATGACTAAATCGAGAATATTTTTTGCGACTTCTGCCACATCAATAAACTCTGCATCTTGCTGTGATAAAAATTCATGAACAACGGATATACTGGAAATACGGTTCACGCTTTCCCTTAAAGCTGCTTTTACTTCCTGTGATTTAGTGCGTCTTGCTTGTAACCTTAACAAACTAGCAATGGTTTGTAAATTGTTTTTTACTCGATGATGTATTTCCTGAATCACTGCAGATTTTATTAGTAACTCTTTTTCTTTCTTTTTTAATTCGGTAACATCTGTCAAAATCATCACTGTGCAGACACTTACCCGGTTAACGACAATAGGAATGGCCCTTTGTACTAAAATCATATTTCCAGCAGTTAATTCAGTCTCACAAGGTTCTTGCACTGTTATAGCCTTCTGGGCTAATCCCATATTGGCCTGACGATCATAAATGCGCCTTCCGACAATACACCCTACAGCTAAAACCTTATAAATACTCTCTGCTGTTGAATTAGCAAAAACAATCTTTCCTTGTTCGTTGATTATCAAAATACCATCACTCGCTGATAAAGATCGATAATACTTACTACTACTTGGTATTTTCACTGTTGACAGTAATAGTTGAGCAGTCTCTACAAGCAATTGATGACCTTCCATATGAGATTCTTCCAAACTGGTTTCAAAACTGATAGCAGCAATTACGTTACCACTTGCATCCCGTACAGGATAGACTTGCATTTCCATCCACATGCCAAGTGCCCATTCACGTTGTCCATGAATTGCTTCGCCTTTAGAAATGCTGCGCCAAATAAGCGGCTCTTCAGAAGCATAAACGGTACTCCCAAGTAAATTCGGCTTGTGTTGTACAAAGCTAGTATTTGGCTTTACCTGGGCAGCAATCACCAGGAAATTTTCATTTCGTGCCTTAGCATATAAGGTAACCTGAGCATGAGCTAGATCACTCGCCAGTCCTAACACTGCACAAATATTGTCTAATACTGCTATTTGCGCAGGAGCTAATGCAGTTATTTTCCGACAAACATCTCCAGCCACTCCCATATATACCTCCATCTATTCTTACTACTGTATGTAAAATACTATAAATACTTATTCCACTTATTCCTTAAAAATTCCTTGTTACTGGCTACGGGCGCTTTCTTTTATGTAATGGAAGCCCTTTCTACCGGTTACCTAATTTTAGAGAAGGCTTTGCATTCAGATGTAAGTCCGCATAATCTCCAACGAGATGTTGATAATAAGCCCGACAAGCAATCATTGCCGCATTATCTGTGCATAAAATAATATCTGGGAAATATAAAGAAAAGCCCGCCTTTTGGCATGCACTTTCCATTTTCGCTTTAAGGCTGCTATTGGCAGCCACTCCTCCAGCCAAGACGATTTGTTTTACACCACAATTCGTTGCCGCCTGTAAACTCTTGCTGATTAATACATCTACTATAGCAGCTTGAAAACTAGCAGCTACATCTGCCGTGTTTATTTCTTCCTCTTTTTGAGCAGCACTATTCAAGTAATTAAGTACTGCTGATTTTAATCCGCTAAAACTAAATTCAAAGCTATCTTTTCCAGGTAAAGCCCTGGGAAAAGAAATGGCTTCTGGATTTCCTGTCAGGGCTAAACGATCAATGTAAGGCCCACCCGGGTAAGGCAGTTTCATAACTCTTGCTACCTTATCAAAGGCTTCACCCGCAGCATCATCTCGGGTTTGACCTAACAATTCGAACTCGTTATACCCTTTGACATGCACTAAGGAAGTGTGCCCCCCTGATACAACCAAGGCCATAAAAGGTGGTTCTAACTTAGTATGAGCTAAAAAATTAGCAAAAATATGCCCTTCTAAATGGTTCACCCCAACTAATGGGATACCTGTCGCAAAAGATAAGGCTTTGGCAACGGACACGCCAACCAGCAAAGCTCCGACTAAACCTGGACCATAAGTAACACCTATAGCTGAAATATCGTTAAATGTTACACCTGCGTCACGCAGAGCTTGGTCAACTACAGGAATCACATTTTCGATATGTTTACGAGAGGCAATCTCCGGAACTACTCCTCCATATTTTTGATGTACTGGTACTTGAGAGGAAATGACATTTGATAAAATTACACGTCCATCAGCCACTACAGCTGCGGATGTTTCATCACAACTGGTTTCTAAAGCCAGTGTTAAACAAGGTTTGCGTTTTTCTTGCATTTTTTCCAAAACAATGGCCTCCATCTTTTCTTCTATCTGACGCAATCTAAAAGTATTGTCACACTTTTATTCTCTGCTACATATTGTAAGTATCATCAATCACCCTATTAGCCACGCAAGTGGCTCTTTTTTTACGGAATCAGAAAGTATAACACTTTCTTGATTCCAAGTAAGAACGACTAAGGCTTCTGCCTGCGTCCGAGGACTTGGCACAAACCAAGTCTTTTCTTATGGGAAATCGCACCACATAATAATTGCATCTTCCTTTGTCTCAACATAGTAATTACGCCTTCTCCCTTGTGGCACAAAACCGAATTTCCCATACAGATTTTGAGCAACCTCATTTGATGCGCGCACTTCTAGTGTCATTCGAAGGGCTCCCCGTTTTTTAGCATGTTCGATAAGAGCAGTCATTAACTGTTCTCCGAGTTTTCTCCCTCGATGTGTTGGTAAAACTGCCACATTGGTAACATGCGCTTCATCAACAATGAGCCACATACCCGCATACCCAATAATCTGACCTGCTTCAACCATTACTAAGTAATAGGATAAATCATTATTCATCTCATTAACAAAGCCCTCACGTGACCAAGGTGTAATAAACGACTGCTGTTCCACAGCGAGTACACCATCAATATCTAGGGCATTCATACGCCTTATGGAAATTGAATTCATACTGTGATTCCATGACGACGTTCCCACAACACCTCGGCTTCAGAACGTCTAACATATACAGGCTCCAAGTTCATAACATCATGCTGTATGCCTTGTGCTATTAATTTATGCCCTAGGCCAGCCACGCTACTTGCTCGTTGAATAATAATATGAGGTGCTGCTACTATTAAATTTTTGCCTATTTGCTTTATTTTTTCTTTATACATCACAGCAGATTCTCCAAGCAAAATAACGGGACGATCCAGCTGGCTTAATTTTTCCAATGCAACATCCACATGTATTACAGCTGCAGGTTCAATTTCCTTTAACTCACCCTGCTGCCATTCAAATAAGGCCTGGTATACATTGCCTTTTTGTGCGTCAAGCATAGGAGCTAAAATCACCCCTGGTACTGGGCAACCATAGGCCATCGCTGACAAAGTTGGCACCCCTACAAGAGGAATATTCAAAGCATAAGCCAAGGTTTTGGCCGTTGATAAACCAATTCTCAGACCAGTAAAGGACCCTGGGCCAATACTAACAGCAACTGCTTTAATATCACTCTTTGCTACTTCTGCCATGTCCATTAGTTTGACTATATGGGGCATTAATAATTCTGAGTGCGTTTTTTTTGTTTGTAATGTAATCTCAGCTAACAATGTATCATTCGTCGCTAAAGCGACACTGGATACTAAGGTAGCTGTGTCTAAGGCAAGAATGGGCATATCTGTTTCAGCTCCTCACAAATGTGTTCATAAGCAGTACCAAGAGCAGAAATACGTATCACCCGCTCATTTACCTTACCGCCATTATTTACAAAATCCGAATTTATTTCAATCCATAAATATTCGTCAGGCAATTGATCCGGGAATTTGTCTGGCCATTCGATAATGGAAAGACCATCACCCTCTGTATATTCATAGAATCCAATATCATATAATTCTGCTGCATCCTCTAATCGATACAAATCAAAATGATATACAGGAAAGCTGGCTTCATATACATTCAAAATAGTAAAAGTTGGACTATTTATGGCATCTTGTATATCTAATCCAGCTGCCATTCCTTGTACCAATAGTGTTTTTCCTGCTCCTAAATCTCCTACTAAACATACTACCTGTCCCGCCGACAATACCTTTGCTAAACATTGCCCAAATGCAAAGGTTTCCTCAGGCGAGGTTGTTTTAAATTCTAACATAAAAAATTGTTCCTCCTAATTACCTCGCTTAACGGAAATGATTGTATCCCTTTGGCTCCAGCAGAGTTTCTTTGCCATCCTCAAAAACAAGTCTCACCCCTTGCTGTTCTTCAACCACTTCACCAATAACCGTTAGGTTTAACCTATCACTATTTTGCGATAGTAATTTAAAATTCTGAGATGAAATGGTAAAGACCAGTTGATAATCTTCACCACCATATAAAGCATATTCAACCCCAGATTTATTTAATTTAGAAGATGCATCCCTCAATTCAGGAGATAATGGAATCTTATCTTGATATACTCGCATCCCTACCTGACTTGCCTTGGCAATCTCATTTACTTCACTTGCTAAACCGTCACTAATATCATTCATGCTGGTTGTACCAAAGGAGGCTAATCTCCCCCCTGCTTCTACCTGAGGTAACGGTACTAAATGCTTTGTTACTAATGGTAGAAAAAAGTCGTACTTTTTCCATTCTTCTTTTTGCAAAAGATCGAGTCCACAACCTGAGTCACCAAGGGTACCAGTCACTACAAGCAGCTCTCCCGCACTGGCTCCTGATCGTTTTTGCAGTTTTTCTGGCGCTACTTCTCCCATTGCAGTTACATTAATAATGAGCCCTTGAGGACTTGCTACAGTATCGCCACCCACAATATTGACGTTAAATTTCTCGCAAATTTCTTTCGCACCCTCATATAACGCAACAACAAAATCTACCGACAAATGCTTGGGTAAAGCAATCGACACAACTACATGTCTAGGAATTCCGCCCATTGCAGCAATATCGCTTAAATTTACAGCGATGGCCTTATATCCTAGCTGCCGAGGGCTGGTTGTACGTAAATCAAAGTGAACTTGCTCTACTAACATGTCTGTTGTTACTAATTGCAATTGACCAGGACTTGGCAAAAGAGCAGCTGCATCATCACCAATTCCTAACACAACATTCCCCTTATTTTTAATTGTATCTTTCTTTATTAGATCAATTAAGGCAAATTCCCCTAATTGCTTCAGCTCCATTTTAGTCACCACCCAATCAGTATAAATATATAACGATTCTGCCTAATAGTAAAAAATTCCTGCATCTTTTTATTATTCTCCACGAATTTTAAAGCTTACCTATTATCATCACCATTTATCTAGGTTTTTAATGCACCCTTCTTGTATATAGGCAACAGCAGTAATCTGAAATCAGATTACTGCTGTTACTCACGCTTTTTTCGCTATCTAAATGTTACTTTTTTATAATTTTTTCCGAACGACTTAAAGGTTCTCCAATATCCATATGCCCCGATATGGTATCGATCTTTTTACCCTCAACCAAAATTTGCACTTTTTTTATGTCATGAAACTCAGTCAACGTATTTACAATGGAGGCAACTAGTAAGATCTCGGATGCCGAACCACCTTTGTTATTTTTCACTAATTGGTCACTAAAATCAACATAAGCAATATGTTCTTTCACCGAAATATTTCGTAATTTGGTACCCGCAGGAACTACAGAAATCAATTCTGGGTTCTTCGTTCCAGCCACTAATAGCTCCATCGCAGTTTGCGCTGGATGAGTGTTTTTGGGAACTACATACTGCTCCCCGACTAAATTTAGCGCATCCTTAGTTGAATAATATACTGTCATCTTCATCGTATCTTGTCCCACTGAAGAAGGTGTAACAGTACCTCCCTCTATTGGCGCAGCTTGCTGCTGTGGGTTTTCATTTTGCAAAGGAACTGGTGGCTGTTGAGTTGTATTATCACACCCGCCTAGCATTACTGTCATAAGCAGTAACATAATGAATAGGAATATTCTCTTACGAAACATCATAAGCCACCTCCCCTTTTAGCGGCTTGACTAAAGAACTTGTCCAATCCTTGAACAATTCCTTGGGCCATTTGTTGTTGGAACTGGTATGTACTCAATAGCTTCTCCTCAGCAGGATTCGAAATAAAACCAAGCTCCGCTAGTATTGATGGCATTGTGGTACGTTTTATTACATAAAAGCCAGCAGAATAAGTACCTCGATCTTGAAGACCGCCCGTTGCAACCAAACCATCTTGAATACAATTTGCTAACAAAGCGTCATAATTACTTTTCTGATAATAATAGGTAGCCGTGCCACCTACTGTTGGATTGGAAAAAGCATTAATATGTATGCTTACAAAAACATCTGCTTTATTATTATTGGCAACGATAGTTCTCGCTTTTAACTCGTCGACTGCACTGGCATTCGGTCCATATACATCTACGTCGGTCTGCCTAGTCATCAATACTTTGGCTCCCGCATTTTCTAACATTGCTTTTACCTTTTGTGCAACTGCCAGCGTTACTGTTTTTTCTTGCACTTTATTAGGACCAATCGCGCCAGGGTCACTACCGCCATGGCCAGGATCAATCACAATCACCTTGTTTCTTAGACCAGGGGTAAAGTTGTATACTACCTTAGGTACAGGTTTATTAATATCCACTACAACACGAAAAGATTTCTTATTAGCAGTATCACTCTTCAAAGTGAATACTTTATAATCACCATCATCAATCATCGCAGGTAAGTCCACAACGGCCTGACTATTATTACCATCTTTTTTGATAAACCTAACTTTTTCAGCAATTTGACCGTCTAAAGTTATCGAATCATCTACATCTCCCACTACTGCACCTTTTATATCAAGAACTAACTGTGGGCCATTTCCATCTAAAGTACTACTAACTATTACTGGGTCACTTGTATCAATAACCAGTCGTAATTTGCTGGTTCCCTCAACAGCATCTTTATGCACTAACCATCGAGCACTGTTTAGCTGATTTGTCGCCCTAGCCCCTGCCATTGGCAATGAAATAGCTGATTTCAATATAGGTACGCTAGCAGCCGGACTGGCGTCAGGTACATTATTATCCAACGTTTCTGCCATGCTTATTTGAGGTACAAAAAACATCATAAATAAAAGCAGGCTTAGAAATATAGAACGAAATCGACGCAAATTTAACACCTCCGTATGTGAAAGACATCTAAAAATCTACAAAACACAAGACAATTTTTATGTTTTATCCCGCATAAAAACAATATTGTGAGTTCTTTTATTAAAATTCGCGCTGATTGACAAAATTCCTGCAAGGTCGTAAGGATTAACTTTTAGATACTATATAATCAGATTTACAAAATCTTTGGTTAATAGATTATTAGTACTGTACTAATAATCCCCTTTTATCGACTCTTCATCTTGAATACATAAAAGGGTACCTTACGCTTTACGTGTAAAGTACCCTTTTACTACAGTCAGCAACAATTAATTATAAACTGCTACTTTGTAGACTGCGTAGTTCTTGTATATCCAATAATTTTAATACCACTATTGCGATTCTTTTAGAAAGTTATAATATTATTTCTTATCATTTCAGAAGAAATATAGATTTGTATAGTGGAGACGAGTAAGAATAAACTATTTACTTAGTATGTGCGGTCTTGCCCGATAAATAAGTGATGGTATTTTCGATAAAATAAATTCACATACGAAAATACACAATGCTATCGTTAACACTGAGACAACTAGAAACTTAACGAATACGTTTATTTGATAACCACGGATAGCTAAGATTAACAGCATTAGAATCGGCTGGTGGACAAAATAAATACCGTAGGAATTGGTCGCCAGCTTGTTCAACATGTTGGATGTGTAATTCATCCAACGATAAAATAAGGCCACCAAGGCGAATACTGCCGAAAGACAAAAAAAGGAATACAATAAATCGTTAGCAATCATTACTATTAGAAGCTCCCGTTTTGCCCAAAACATAATTCTAAATTGAGTATAGATGCTACCTAACACGATAGCAATTGGTCCCCAAATTTTTATTCCAGGCATATATCCACAAGCAGTAAACCACTGCTGATGGTAGGCGTAAATACCTAAAGCAAAATAAAAACTATACAAGATACATCGCGTAGGTTGAAACATGAGTACATGTTTTACCATTATCCATGTATAATCATCAAAAAACTGTTTTACACCAAAGAAAGCAATACTTGTAACCAGACCAAATCCAATAATAAATTTAATTGACGGTAAACTCGTTTTAACTTCACCACTTACCAACGGCTTATAAAAATAATAGACAAGAGACAACACTAGATAAAACAAGATCAACACACCTAAGAACCAAAGATGAGCATGTTGACGTGCTAAGTCGAAAAAAATGTTAACCCAGTAATCTAAATAAGCTGGAGGTGTATCGAATCGACTTAAAAAATAAATATAGTTAATAGCTGGCGCCAGAAATATGATCCCCGCAAAATATGGAATGACAATCCTCAGTATTTTGCCTTGCCAAAATACCAATTGTCCCTTTCGTGTTAAAGAACGGATAGCAAAGAATCCAGCAAGTAAAAACATAACCGGCATTACAAATACATCGTTGAATATAACAAATAAATTGAAAAAGAAATCATTTTGGGGGTCAATCACATAATACCACTGTGGGCCGCGAACCATATACGCTAAAGCAGCATGATAAGCCACTACCAATAAAATGATAAGCGACCGTAAATTATCTAAAAAATACATTCTGTTGATAAGATTTTCTTGTCCGGTAGAGCTTTGTTTTGCCATAGTTACCAACCTACTCACTCTCCTTCTAGCAAACTATTCTACATTTTTTATAACTAATACACATCATACTTGTCATGGAAGAGTATATGTAATAGTCGCATTCTGGAATGAAGTGAGCTTTGTGTCATCCTCTACAGATTTTAACTGCTTACCACTAAAAGCTGATACACCTTTTATACCTTCGAAACGTCCGGTTCCTTTTATAATGGTTCCCTGTCCCTGATTCAAAGGAAGTCCATCTTGGGTCCTGATTATTTCTGAGATCCAAGAAAATACGATCAAAGATCCATCATCAAAAGCAAATTTAGAATAACCTTGAGCCGTTCCACCCTTACTACGGCGGGAATCAAAAGTGGAAACCGTTGAGTACTTAGCTGTTTCTCCATTACTGAATATAGCCTCTCCCTCTCGTTGTGTCATACCAATTACGTGTCCTGCCTCGTCCCCCGCAGGAAGCCACTGCGAAGAAACAATATAACTTGTAGCCTCCACCTGCAGAGAATGTTCTGTTTCTGCTGATACCGTAACAACTGGGGCGCAAATCCATATGATTCCAATCAGAATGGTCATTAATGCAACGAACCTATTTTTCTTCATTTTATTTACCTCCGATTTATCCTTATTTTTTTACCGGTCCTACAGTAATAGCGACTTCTCCAAGGGGGCAACAGTTTTCACATCCCACGCACAAATTCGTGTTCACATAGGGTCGATTTTCCTCATCCACTTCTATTTGAACGTAAGGAACCATTCTCCTTTCGTGAATGCTACTTTCGCATTTGAGCCACTCACAACTATGATACCTTACCTATTATTTCAAACTACGGCTTAAGGTAGTGTCCGAACCACTCAACAGCTGTTGTAGAGGCCTCAGAAAAACTTGAACCTTCATAGGAAGAAAAATGATCACCTTTTATAACAACCATCTTTTTGGGTTCTCCAGCACGCTCAAACGCCTTTATTTCACCGTCAGCCGACGTCACAATATCTTCACTGGCAACAATCATCAACAAGGGAGTTGGCGAAATTAGATGAATAAACGCTGCCGGATTGAATTCCTTATAAATATCAAGTGACTCTATCGTAACTTGATTTTTCCAATTTGGAGCTTCCTTTGCTGCTTCTATAAAATAATTGTAGGCTTCCTTTTGAGGAAGACAGGCGGGCTGCCCCGTAGGCGCGACTACAGGATAGTAGTTCACGATTCCCTTTGCATACTCTTCCACTCGATTGCGAGCATAAAATGCCGCCCTCCGTTCTCGAGCTTCCTCACCCATATTTTGATAACGGGCGTTAATTGTTGGCATTTGGGCAACCACCGCTTTCACACGTCTATCAAAGGCTCCTAAATGCAGAACGTGCCCCCCACTATCCGAGGTCCCCCAAATACCAATACGCTCAAGGTCTACCTCCTTCTGTAGGGATATCCAAGTAATAGCGTTTCGGTAATCCTGTTGTTGGTCAAAATAGAAGATTTGCCCCCTTGGTTCCCCCTCACTAGCACCAAGATACCGATAATCGAATACTAGAACAGCAAATCCGGCTTCCGCGAACTTTTCAGCAAACTTGTTAAGACTCATCTCCTTTACCCCAGTAAAACCATGTGCCATGACAATTGCGGGATGCTTTGTTTCAGGATTTACATCTTTAGGTATATAGTACCAACCTGCGCACACCAAACCTTGGCTCTTGAATGTAACATCACGCCGCTCAAAATCAGCACACCACACCACAGATTGAAATGAACCTACCAGAATCAATACCAATAAACCCATTAGACAAGTTTTAGAAAAAAATTGTTTCACATTTCATAGCTCCTTCCCCATATTTTTGCAAACCAGATGTTCATAAAGTAATACGATTATACTTATCATTAGGTTCACCATTTCCTGGAATAATCTCAAAAAAATAAAAAAAAAAGAAGCGCAATCATCACTGCGCTTCTTTATTTGTAATTTGAGCACCGAAATCCCAGTTTAATTTGAACGTCAAAGTGCTACGTATTCTGTTCTCTGGCGGATTCTTCAAATGATGGCTTAACGTGTTTATACTGTTACGATATTTGTCATCCCTAGATCCCGCATCTTTTCTTACGTCATCATGTTGCTTCAACGCACCGATTAACTCCAGGGCATCAACCATGTCAGCTATTTCAATCACACGTTTATCTTGATATCTCCTGTTAACAAAACGCAAAAATTGCCTGACCCCATCGTCTCCCAAGTTTGACTGCCGAATACTGTCTAGCAATAGAAATATTTCCTGTACGATTCGCCCTCGCTGACCCAGCATCTCTTCGTTGTCAGGAGATTTTTCATTGTAAAATAGCCAGTATTCCCTAGCATGGTCATAAAACTTCTTTCCCTGCTTATTTTCAGTATATAGGATATACATATAAAGTGCCAAACCGTCAGCTATATCACCCTTTGGTTTACTAAAACAATTTGGCCACCAAAGGTTTAAACTACGTGCTTCGCTCAGAATACGTCCTGCTGACTGCGACCACCAAGGAGAATACAATGCTTTCGTTAAAAATATGGCTTCCGGCATGGATATTGCATCAATAACACCTAAGTTACTCGTATTCATTAAACTATCATACGTAAGAAAGCGTGGAGCTTCAAATATTACATAACCGTTTTTCACATCACTCCTGGCAGCATCGCCACCTCGAGGAACCAAGCTACCATAATAATCAATCTGACTGACCTTATATGCCATGTTATTCAAATTATAATCATGGTTAGAAAAATGATAAAAATCAACCAATTTGTCGGTCCCAGCAACCACTATTTTTGTATGTTCATAAGGTCCGGCAAGTAAAAACACATCCCTACCTGCTTCGGAAGTGAATTCATTCCGTTGTATAGTACCATCTCTAACCTTTTTTTTAAATTCTATATTTGAAATAAACATTACATCTTGATCACTCTCTACTGTCATCTTGAAGGGCACTGGGATATGGGTAACGAGCACACTCTGTTTTAACTGTTTTGGCTGATTCGTCCAAGGTGAGAAATAACTGAACGTGGAGTGTAGAGGCTGCCTGCCTAAAACAGGATACCAGGCATACCCTCCACGTAAAAAGGTAAATGGAGAAGCTACAAAATTAACAAGTCCTGTTGACTGTCCATAAATATCCTCCGCCCACTCCCACACTTTACCTGAGTAGCTTATCTCCACCGTCAATAACTCTGTAGCTGCGAAACTTCCGTGGGGAAGGTTTACGGTTACAGTTGGTCCTTGCTGCTGCCATACTAGTGCCTCACCAGTAGCTCTGTTGACCACTCGTTGTACACAAAGGTAGTCACGAAGCGTAAATTCAATAGTAGGTGGTGAAGTTTTTCCAAGGTTTTTCAAGGTTATCTGCGCCTTTACTACCATATTATGCGTATTAGAATCCAATGTGATATATAGGTCATAAGCAGCAGGAAATATGCTTTGTACATCACTGTTTGCTCTTGGAAGTAATACACCCCTGGAAATAGTACTATCATTTTTATCATTCGAACTTTCAATCTCCAAATACTGCCATGTAGTATAAAAAGTCAATACTACTATAGCACTGCAGGTCAAAAATAAGGGAAGACAAGTTCTTATTATATTTTTTCTCTGTTCCCGCCTTACGTTTTCAATGATAACCGCAATAGTAAATAATATGACAGACCAAGTAATTTGAAAAAAAATAATTGCCTCTATTACTCCATCATAGGGATATACCCCAGTAACTTCCGAAGGGTTCCCTCCAAAACCATGAATAAAAGTAAAATTAACAATTGCAACCCATTGGGGAAATAAAACGCCTGCATTACCCGTCAGGAATACTCCTAGCAGCCACCAAAACAATAATAAAAAATAAAGGCGAACCGCATTCTTCGTTAGACTGAACACCATAAATGTTATGCCAATTACATTGATACAGGCAACAAGATACTTCACCATAAAAGCCCAGCAAGCCGACCAACTAATATAGACAGGCAATGACGTATTTGCAACTAGTAGCATGGTTAGTAATAGTTCTATTCCTAAAAACAGGAACAACAACAATACAGCAAGTGCCCGCCCGCCTAACAGGAACAGATTCTTATAGGGAAGGGTATATATAATCTCCGTAAAATCGTCCCGTTGATCTTTCGTTACAACTTCTGCAGACAAAAAAAGTAACGCAGGTATAAACATTTGAGCAACACCTGAGATCACCTGCCCTGCTAAAAGAAATGCTGCCCAAGCGTACGCGTTAATCAAGAGAGCAATAAGCCAAAATTTTTTATTTTTAAAATATATCTTACATTCAAATATAACTGTATGCGTAATTACAGTAATCATGGCTGCACTCCGGCATTCATCAATGCCAAATATCCTTCTTCTATACGGGCTTTTGCTGGCATTGCTTTTCCGTGAGGTTTTTGGGCAGACAATACCCTTACTACCACATGTCTATCCGCTTCTTGTACGCCGAGTATTTTACAGCTCATCTTAAGCTTTTCCATTTGCTGATAATCCGTTTCCACCTGCCATACTAATCCATCTGCCAGACCGATTAATTCTACTGGGGTTCCCTTATACAGCATGTAACCCTCACGTAAAACCAATAGAGTACTACAACCGAACACATTGCTTAAGGAATGTGTTGAAATTACGACTAAGCTCCGGCCAGCCACCTCGGCAATTAGTCCCTCTAACCTCCTACTTTCTTCTGGATCAAGCCCTTCCATCGCTTCATCTAGGATTAATATACGAGGCCTCCCAAGCAGTGCTTGAGCTATACCCAGCCTACGTTTCATTCCGAAGGAATATTCCCCTATAATTAACTTACGAGCTTCATTAAGATTTACCCCATCAATTGCTTCATCCACCATATGTCGCCGTATTTTCTTATCATAGATGCCTTTAAGGACAGCAATATAATCTAGCATCACTTCCCCAGTAATTGCTTTATGAAAACCAAATTCCTGGGGAAGATACCCTATCATCGAGCGAAATAACTGTTTGTTTTGCATTAACTCTAATCCATCAAAATACACTTCCCCTGCAGTCGGTTCTTCCAAGCCTGCTACGATCTTTAAAAAAGTCGTTTTCCCAGAGGCGTTAGGACCAAT
Source organism: Pelosinus sp. UFO1 (assembly GCF_000725345.1). Lineage (NCBI taxonomy): Bacteria > Bacillati > Bacillota > Negativicutes > Selenomonadales > Sporomusaceae > Pelosinus > Pelosinus sp. UFO1. Next base: position 1,418,218 of record NZ_CP008852.1, on the reverse strand, counting down.
CAGACCAACGATCCCCGTTCCCACGCTACAGCTAACATCATGCAAAGCGGTTATGCTTCCCTTATAAATTTTCATAAGATTCGTTACCTGCAATCGCAATTTCTTTTACTCCTTTTGCCTGACTATGTAGATATAAGCATCTTTGACTCTAGGCTGAGCCGACCGCACTCCCAGAATGCCTGGCATAACATCGCTTACGATTCTTACTTGACAAGTTTCCTCATCAGCATGTAATTCGCTTACAGCCCATATATTTGCTATTTGCTGCCCTGATTCTACTGGTACATCTACGACCCAGACTTTCCCATTCATAAGATCAATTAACTCTTGAATACGTCCATTAAAACGTACTTTTCCGTTTACTAATAACATTCCATCAGTAAACGTAGTGAAATCCGTCAAGATGTTACTGCTAAATATGATGATACGGTCTTTTGATAGATGAGAGAAATAATTCCAAATAAAAAGTTTTTCTTCTAGATCAAGCCCAATCATCGGTTCATCAAGAATTAAAACATCGGGATCAGCAAGTAATGCCTGGACTATTCCGAGGCGCCGTCTCATCCCAAAAGACCAACTGCCAATCTTCCTATCTAAAAAAGAGGTCACCCCTATAAATTGGGAAACTTCTTCCACCCTGCCTGGGTATAAACTGGATGGGATACCTTTTAGCCTTGCCATGTAATGCAAAAAATCCCTACCAGTCATATCAGGATAAAAACCGAACTCTTGGGGCAAGTACCCTATGTTTTGTTTATATTGCCTATAATCTTGGTTAATATCTTGCCCTTTAAACAATATCCTTCCTGAACTAGGTCGCAGCATACCTACCATTAGGCGCAATAACGTGGTTTTTCCCGCTCCATTAGGACCAATCAACGAGTAAATCCCCGACGTAATAGTGGTCGAAACATTATGTAACACCCATGAATCCATTTTATATTTTTTTGATATATCTGCGAGCTCCAGAGTTAACATCTTGCCTCCCCCCCTCTTTACTACTCCTAAACTAACCGCTCTTCAGGTTTCCAAATACGTAAAGAAAAAATTAGTAGTCCAATCCCAAGCAACATACTGATAAGATTAATAACAACACTCGTCAGGTTAGGTAATAATAGGTGTAGAAAAGAGTCTCCGTCTATAAGGGTTACCTGGCAAATCCACAATGCACCTGCCATTGTACAACCACTTGTTATCCCGAGCTTTAAGGACGTAAACAACGCGACTCCTAACATCAACAATAGGGGCGATAACCAATTCAACATCAAATTCCAAATAACAACGTTATAGGAAGATTGAATTATTACTGTAGCTGCAGTGCAAAGCATCACATTATAACTCAGAACTATCAACATTCGTGCCGTAGCTACCTGAACAGGTGAATAGCGACAAGTCGCTTCCATTTCTTCTACCTTGTATATTTGAGCACGATACTCATAGAAAAGGGTTAACAAACCCAACAAAGGTGACGCGATAACCAAAACTCTTGGTAAATTTCTCTCGAAAATGCTAGCTAACAGTAAACTAACAATAAAAAATGTAATAGTTAAAGTTACGAACCCTCTGCTCATTAGAGTCATCTGAGATACGATTAACTGTAATATTACAGGGATACCATTATCTTGGCGCGTATTCACAATTACGTCTCTAAAACGTTGTCCTTGATTTATCCTTGCTCTCTCCTGGATAAATACGGGTTTAATACTTTGTATAAGCTGGTTCGTAGCTTCCATTGACGGCGAATCCATATGATATTTGTCTAATTGATCAAAAACATCGTTCATATCAATGTTTACCAAATCCTCACCGATATCGCGCACTATTTCCTGTCTTTTCTTCATCATTAAAGCTCCTTTGTGGAGAAAATCTTTTTTAACTGTGACAAGCCTTTCGATAACCTAGATTTTACTGTACCTGTTGGAATATTAAGTACACTGGCTATTTCGTCTAATTTTAACTCATCATAATAGCGCAAGATTAACGTTTCACGGTAAATATCGCCAAGGCTATTAATCTCTTGGATCAGCCTAGCTCTTTCATAATCTTTTACTAGGGATTCTTCTGGTGTTGCAGTGTTAGTGGAGCAACTCTTTGTTTTCTCCAGTCCAGGGATTACTTTCCTTATGTAAGCTTTTTTTCGATAATCTTTATATGTATTAATAGCAATACTATACAACCATGCCTTAAAAGGAAGTCCTGGTCTATAATACTGTATTCCTCTACACACTTTAATAAAACTTTCTTGAGTAATATCATGGGTAGCGTGATAATCCTCGCACATCCTTAATATATAGACATGTATTGGTCCATGATAGCGCTTAATAATTTCCTCAAAAGCTTCTTCACTACCCATTTGCATTTGCAATGCTAATTCCTCATCAGAGACCAATAAACCACCACCCCTAATCCTTATTATATATACGAATTTGTTCCGCATTTGGTTCATTTTTCAACTTTAAGCTATATTTACACCTTATTTACCTTAAAATATAAAACTCCTGCAAAATACTTGTTACTTATAATGAGTCGAGTAGGAGCTATGTAATTATTTAATTTAGTTCCTGTAGATGCCTTATTTACCCGACTAATAAACGCCTATGCTGGACATACCAAAAGGCCACAGCAGTCAGACTGCCGTGGCCCTTTTTTACGATGATCTAGTCTAAGATTGATCTTTTTTATAAGTGTAAACCTTTATTGTTGGACTATCTTCCTAGGTAATGTAACTAGGATTGAAATATATGTTTCACTTGATAAAGTCTTCTTATAATTGTTATAGGCCATTTATAGAGTCCTTTACAAACATTACAAGATAGGTGAGTAACATTAGATACCTAGGTTTATTTCGTTAGATTCTCTAACTTCACCATGTATTCCATAGGAACTTCTTTCTTATTAATCAAATCAACTGCGTACTTTACACCATAATAACCTTGATCATCTGGCTTTTGGTCAACAGTAGAAACCATTTTTCCTTCTTTAATATAAACTTTAGCTTGGTCCAAAGCATCATATGCGGTAACTACTATTTTCCCAGTTTTACCAGCGGCATCAATCGCTTGAATAGCACCAAAGGCCATCATGTCATTCGCACAAAATACACCATTTAAGTCTGGATTGGCTTGTAAAATGTTTGTCATTACATTGAGTCCTTCTTCGGTTTTCCAATTTGCAGATTGAGAGGCTACAATTTGAATATCTTTGTATTCACCAAACGCTTTTTTAGCGCCATTTTTTCTACCCTCTGCATTATCAACACCTTGAATACCTTCAATAATAGCAACCTTACCTTTACCTTTTAGTTGCTCGGCCAAATATTTACCAGCTAAGTAACCACCATCCGTATTACTAGCCCCAACATAAGGAATGGGTTTTAAACCAGCTGCTTTAGCAGCATCCCCATCGATACGGTTATCAATATTTATAATTGGAATGCCAGCATCTTGTGCCTTCTTCAATACAGGCACAATTTCTTTCGATCCACCTGGGGCAATACAAATTGCATCAACCTTGGTTGCAATCATATTTTCTACAATAGCAATTTGTTGCTCAATTGAAGTTTCTTCCTGCCCTACTTGCACATCCAATTTAACACCTAACTCTTTTCCAGCCTTTTGAGCACCTTTTTCCATACTCATAAAGAATGGATTACTTAGGGTTTTCATAACAAAACCAATTTTCAATTCCTTTTTGTCTGCTTTAGCAGCTGGTTTATCACTACTAGTTCCACCGCATCCTGTTAATAAAGAAGCCATTACTCCTATGCCGACCACAACCGCTAATGTTTTTTTGTACATGGACATTTTCAACTCTCCCTTCAATTTTCAAAAGATATTGATTGTGTACCCACCTGTAATTCCTTAAAAGCGGCAAAGGACTCATTTGCCACTTAGAGGCATGGTTTTATGTCACAATTATCAAACAGCACTGCTATTTGTTTCATTGACTACCATCGATAATTTTTTAATACACATCATAGTTTAGGACTAATACTGTTGTTACCTTCTGTAACCTCGTTGCTTCTGCTAAGCCCTTTAGCGGCTTTACTATCTTTTCGTGATCTTCTGTACTGATCAAAAAACACAGCACCGACGATAACACTGCCAATGACAATTTGTTGTAAAAAGGGCGAGACATTTAAAAGGTTTAACCCATTACGCAACATCCCAATAAGAATTGCCCCCATCAACGTACCTGTAATCGTTCCCTCGCCACCATTTAAGCTAGTGCCACCAATAATAACTGCTGCAATAGCATCTAATTCATATCCAATCCCAGCAATCGGCTGGGCAGCATTCAAACGACCAGTCAATATGACAGCACCAATACCACAAGTTATGCCAGAGATGATATATGCCCAAGTTTCCACTGCCTTTACATTAATTCCTGATAAGCGAGCCGCTTCCTTATTACCACCAATCGCATAAATATATCTTCCAAACTTAGTATAATTCAAAATAAAAACCGCTAAAATTACCACAATTAGGGCATAAATGACTGGAATTGGAATTTTTTCAATACTGCCAGCACTGAAAAAGCGAAACTCACTGGGAAACATATGAATGGTCTGCCCATTTGTAATAAACAGAGCTGCACCTCTCGCCACGCTCATCATACCAAGGGTAGCAATAAAGGCTGGAATCTTAAGTCTAGCAATTAATACACCATTAATAAGCCCCAAGAGACCACCAACCAAAATCCCTGTAAGAATAGGTATACCTATCCCTATATCTAAATGCAGTGTTAATCCGATAATTACACTGGAAAAAGCAGTTAATGGGCCTACCGACAAATCAATTCCCGAAGTCATTATTACAAAGGTCATACCTACAGCAATAATCGTAGAAATAGACACTTGTAATAAAATATTAAGTAGATTGTTAATTTCTAAAAAATGCGGACTACTAATCGACAAAAATATAAATAAAATAATAATGGCAATTCCGATGCCAAATCGATCTGTAATTTTATGAAACATGACTAATCCCCCCTAACATCAACGGCATAATATCTTCTTGAGCCACTGTACCATCATTATTACATTCACCAACAACTCGTCCTTGATTCATCACAATAATGCGATTACTAACCCTAAGAATTTCAGGTAAATCAGAAGATACCATAATAATGCTCTTGCCAGCTTCGGCTAACCCATTCATTAATTTATAAATTTCCGCTCGCGCTCCTACATCAATACCCCGAGTAGGCTCATCAAAAATTAATACTTCGCAATCCGTCAAAAGCCATTTACCTATGATTACCTTCTGTTGATTTCCGCCACTTAAAAACTTAGCTAGCTTATCTGCAGAACTAGTAGCTACATTTAAAGACTTGATGGTATTATTAGCTTCCAAACTTTCTTTTTTGCGGCTAACGAGAAAACCTTTGCAAACACTTGCCAAATTGGCCATCGTAATATTTTGATCAATCCCCATGATAAGAACTAGACCGTCTCTTTTGCGATCTTCACTTAAATAACCAATGCCATGTTTAATGGCCTGCATAGGAGAATTAATTTTCACTTCCTGTCCATGTAGTACTATTTTGCCTGCTTCCATTTTTTCTGCACCAAAGATAAGCCTCATTAACTCACTTCTACCAGCGCCAACCAGGCCTGCAAAACCTAAAATTTCGCCTTTCCTAAGGCTGAAACTCGCATCTTGTACACTATTACCCCAACTAATATTCTTTACTTCCAGCATGACCTCACCAATGTGGTCACTAACTGGTTTATCCATCTTCTCTAATGTTCGTCCCACCATCATGTTAATAAGTTTGTCAATTGTCACATCTTTCATATTGACGGTCCCTATATCTCGACCATCTCTCATAACGGTTATTCTGTCTACAATTTCATTTAGCTCTTGTAGTCGATGAGAAATATAAACAATTGCCACTCCTTGACTTTTCAACTTGCGGATAATCCGAAATAACTCATGAGTATCTTTATCACTAATTGATGAAGTTGGCTCATCCATAATAATAATTTGCCTTTTCTTAACTAAAGATCGAGCAATTTCTACCATTTGCTGCTGAGCTGTGCTGATTTCCTTAATCAGTTTCTTAGGATCAATATCTATATTCATTTCTTGGAAAATTGCTTGCGTCCGTTTCTCCATCTCTTTTTTATTTACCATCCAGAAGGAGTTTTTGACAATTTCCTCTCCCAAAAATATGTTTTCTGCCACACTCATCGCTGGAATTAAACTCATTTCCTGATAAATAGTACTGATCCCAAGATCACGAGACATTTGCGCATCTCGAATGTCTACCTCGTTTTCATGTAAAAAAATTGTTCCGTTGTCTTTTTGGTGAGCGCCACTCAAAATCTTAATTAATGTTGATTTACCTGCACCATTTTCTCCTAATAAGCAATGAACTTCGCCTTTACGGAGCTCAAAATTAATACTATCTAGTGCCTGCACTCCTGGAAAAGCCTTACTAACATTGCTCATGCGTAAAATAACTTCCTGCTCCATACTGTTATCACCCCCGCACTTTAAAAATTAACACCAGACCTTAGAATAATATTCGCATAAGGTGTACACTCACCAGTGCGAATCACTGCTACTGCCCTCTTATTCATTTCCTTAAATTCTTCATGGGTACATTTCTCTAAAAGCACGCTGCCCATCATTCGTTTCACAGACTCAAGCATTTTGGGACTTATGGTTTCCATCTCTGTGGCAATCACGGCCTTTTCAACCTCTAACTCTTGCAAAATTACCCGAAGAGTTTCTAAAAACCCTGGCACTCCATGAGTTAAAGCCAAATCAATACGGCGTACTCCAGAAGGTATTGGCAAACCACAGTCACCAATAACCAACATATCCCCATGTCCCATACCAGCAATTACTTCACTAATTCCTTGATTTAATATGCCAGTTTTTTTCATTACTTTTCCTCCTGCTTACTAATAAATTCATCCACTTCTTCTCGCCATGGTAATGCAGGCTGCGCCCCTGGCCGCGTAACCGATAATGCAGCAACAGCAGTAGCAAATTTTGCACTCTCTAATACTGTCTTTCCCTGGCTTAAGGCAGTAGCTAAGGCACCTACATAAGCGTCTCCAGCCGCAGTAGTATCTACAGCCTTTACCTTATAGGTTGGAATATAGCAAGTTTCTTTTGCAGTACAGTATAACGCTCCTTTATTACCCAATGTAACAATAACAGCTGCAACGCCCCTAGCTAATAATTCTTGTGCAGCTTGTTCCTCTGATCCAGCTTCACTTTCAGTAAGGACAGCTGCCTCCGTCTCATTTGGAATAATAATATCAATCATAGATAGTAATTCATTATCAATTTGACGAGCGGGTGCAGGATTTAAAATAGTAATCCATCCTTGCTCCTTAGCTCTTTTAATCGCATATCCTACCGTTTCTTCTGGTATTTCATTTTGTACTAAAAGAATTCCCGGTCCCTCTACCAAGTCTAATACTGTGTCTATATCACTAGGAAAACAAGCATTATTGGCCCCAGGCACAACCACTATAGAATTAGCACCATTATCATCCACTGTAATTAACGCTGTACCAGTAGAATTCTCTGTTATGCTTATGTAGGAAGTATCGACATTCCCCTCTGACAAACTGCAAAGCAGTTTGTCGCCAAAATCGTCCCGTCCGACTGCCCCTACCATCGTTACCTTAGCTCCTAATTTAGATGCAGCCACTGCTTGATTCCCGCCCTTGCCACCTGGAAAGGTTGTAAACGTTTTCCCAAAAATTGTTTCTCCCTTGAGCGGTAAGTTTGCTACCCTTATTACTAAGTCCATATTTAAACTGCCTACAACCAATATCGGTTTTGCTAAATCCTTCATTTTCTTTCCTCCACACTGCCTGAAGACTGACGAATAATAAGTTCAGGCTTAAATATCTTTTCATAATAAGTCTCTCTTACACCCGTAATATGCTCCACTAAAAGTTTTACTGCATATTGCCCCATATCATATACAGGTTGCCGAATCGTCGTTAACAAAGGTTTATACCATGCCGCCATACGTATATCATCAAAGCCAACCACCGCTACATCTTCTGGCACCCTGATACCATATTTAGCTAAGCATTCAATAACACCAATTGCCATCAGATCATTAGAAGCAAATACTGCATCAAACTTTTCTCGACTAAATAGTAAATCTTCCACTGCCTTATAACTACTTTCGTAAGTAAACGCGCCAATAAACGCTAGATTCTTATTATATGAAATGTTATAACGAACAAGGGCATCTTGATAACCACTCGCCCGATCGGCGCCAGAAGATAACTTTAAAGGCCCGCTAATAAATGCAATCCGTTTCTTACCTAACTCAATTAAATGTTCCGTAGCCAAAAAAGCACCTAAACGATTGTCAGAAGTAACTGTGCTGGCATGAATTCCACTTACCCGTCTATCCAGGAGAACAACAGGAATGCCTAAAGAATCTAAGAGAGAAATACTTTGTTTGTTATAAACACTGTCAGTAAAGACAATACCGTCCACTCGTTTACTATACAAAAAATGGATATAATTTCTTTCTTCTTCTAGCCTTCCATCAGTATTGCACAAAATAACGGCATAATTATGGATTTTAGCAGCATCCTGCACTCCCCTTACTAACGCTGGGAAAAATGGATTTTCAATATCCGGAATCATAAGACCAATACTGCGTGACTCTTTTATCTTTAATGCTCTGGCTACATCATTAGGTTGATATTGTAATTCTTTCATGGCTGCCGCTACACGTTCTGCTAGCAATGGCGATACCTTATCTTTACCACTTAACGTACGGGAAACAGTTGCAATAGAAACGTTAGCTAATTGCGCTACATCTTTAATTGTTGTATTTTTTAGAACCTGCTTATCATTCTGCATAAAAAACTCCTATTTGCATCTTGTAAACGTTTACATTACTTATTCTTCCAAAGGCAAAAAAAATCCTGCTGTCATTTTGATATTTTTCAGAATTTTTAATTTTATTTTAAATTTCTACATTCACTCATAGAACTATGAATATTTTTTACACCTATAAGAATAAACTTGATTTAAGACCTTTTTTTGATCAAAGCATAGTGAATGTCTACTTCTTTTTATTCAAATCAATTCTTTAATACAAAAGAAATCAGGAAAGCATTAGCTTTCCTGATTTCTCTTCACTATTTCTTTCAAGAGATTTTCTGCCTCTAGCCTTGCCGCACTAGTGGCTTGCTGATCAACCTGCAAGGTAATTTGTAATATGTCTCCTTCTGCCGCTTCACCAGGTAGACTACAACAAGGCCATGATACTTGCGTTTCATCCTCACCTACTAATAATACTGCCTTACTACCTTCAAAACGATCAATAACAGCTCGAACTTTCATATTACTGCTCCTTTGTTATTGTATAAGTTTTTCCGTCGCTATTTACTGTTACCGTCCCATCTGTATCTGTGCGATATACTTTCACCTTGGCCTCATTTAATTTTTTCATTGTAGAGGGATGAGGATGGTGATAATCGTTGTTAGCGCCTAGTGAGATAATAGCAGCCTCCGGAGCTACGATTTTTAAAAACTCAATTGACGAAGAGGTGTTGCTACCATGATGTCCAACTTTCAATATAGTACTTTTAAGCTCATTTCCATAGGTTTTCACCATACGGTTTTCAGATTCCTTTTCTGCATCCCCAGTTAATAACATGGAAAAGTTATTATAAACCAGTTTAGTAACTATAGAATTATTATTCAACTCAGATTCCGTTATAAATGGCTTTTCTGGCGCAAGAATTTTAAGTTTAATATCATCAGAAATAACAATCTCAGTACCGGCAGTAAGCACTGTAAAAGGTATCTCTTTCTTTTTTACTAGAGTTAAATACTGACGATACAGGGCAGTGGTCGTAGTTTGTCCACTATCGTAAATCTGATTAACTTTGAAATTATCCAGCACCCCTGGCATTCCGCCTAAATGATCGGCATGTGGGTGAGTAATGATTACCTTATCAATTGTGGTAATGCCCTCTTTTTTTATGTATTGTACTAATTTTTCTCTAGTACTAATATCTCCTGAATCAACCAATACAGTTTGCCCAGCTACGCGGATTAAAATAGCATCACCTTGTCCAATATCTAGTACCTTCACAGTAAGAGGTGAACTTGCTGAACTGGTTTGCTTTTGCCCCCCTTGCCCTGCTGGTTTTACACTTTGTTTACTACAACCTGCTACAACCATAATAACAAACATTAGCAACATGAATACTGCTAACCATCTACGTATCATAATAAAACTCCTCACAACATATCATTTTCTAACTAAAAAGACTTGGTTTTCACCAAGTCCTAGTTGTTTGTTAAAATAAAACAGTTCACTTTAGATCACAAATTATACCACAACCAAACCCAAACTCACCTTTATCGATTCATCAACCATACTCATAATATCATCATTTAAGTGAGAAACTTTTTCTTTTAATCGACGTTTATCAATAGTACGTAATTGCTCCAATAAAATAACGGAGTCTTTTTCCAAACTAGATTGTTTCGAATTGATTTCTACATGAGTCGGCAGTTTAGCTTTCGAAATTTGTGAAGTAATGGCTACCACGATAACGGTCGGACTATATTTATTACCAACATCATTTTGTATGACTAAAACGGGACGATGCCCTCCTTGTTCCGAACCCACTACCGGGCTTAAATTGGCATAATAAATATCCCCACGTTTTACGACCATTTTTATTCACGCTCCGCCAGCAGGGTAGGCATTTCAAATGTATCTGCATCAGCCAGCAATCCTTCCTCAGCTAATGTCAGATTAATTCCCGCCATCTCCTGATATCCCTTACGCATTCTATCATACACTTCTTTACGTTTACGTTCTTCAATACAAAGACGCATAGCGTCGCGCACAAATTGACTCCGACTTAATTTTTCTATAGCAATAATACCATCCACTTCTTGAAGCAAACTATTCGGGATACTAATCATAATACGCCTCAATTCTGCCACGCCTTCACCCCCGCCAGTTAACACATACATTCATATAGATTGATTATAATTTTTTTATATACAAATGTCAATTTTTTTATACACGATTTTATCATTTGGCGGATGATAACCGGCTGCAAATTATATTTGAAAATATACCTACCACCATTAAGTATGCATGAAAAAAGGTTATTTTATGCTTAGTCCTTTTCTTGAATTCCAAATATTGCTGCTGGCAATGCTTTAATAAGATCACTGGCCACCATACCGATCATTCCACCTCTAGCAACAATGTCTCCAGCTAATCCATGAAGATACACGCCAGCTAATGCGGCCTCGTGGCTCGATAAACCTTGACCAATAAGTCCTGTAATTACCCCAGTTAAAACATCACCAGCACCAGCTGTAGCCATACCAGCATTACCACTACTATTAATATATACCTCACCATCTGGAAATGCTACAACTGTTCGTGCACCTTTTAGAATAACGATACTTCCCCACTCTGTAGCTGCTTGCCTAGCAATGTAAATCCGATCTTGATTTACTTCTTCCGTTGTTAAGCCGACAAGCCGCGCCATTTCCCCTGGATGAGGTGTAAGCACAGGCATTGACTTCGCCTCTAATAAAATAGAAGTATGATCGATTAGTGCATATAGAGCATCTGCATCGAGTACTAAAGGTTTCTCTATACTTTTCACGACTTGACGCACAAGATCTAATGTTTCTGTCTGTCTTCCTAAACCAGGGCCGATAGCCACTACATCATTTTTCAAAGAAAGCGTTACAATTTCATCAAAAGCATCTTCCCCTACAAAACCATCCCCGACTTCCGGTAAAGGACTCGTCATAACTTCCGTTAATTTGATCTCCATAATTTCATGCAAACTTTCGGCAATACCTAAGGTCACCATGCCGGCACCACAGCGCATTGCAGCATCTGACGCAAGAGCAGCAGCGCCAGTCAAGCCTTTAGAACCAGCTACCACTAAGACTTTTCCACAACTCCCCTTATGAACATCTGGTTGCCTCTTGGAAAATATTTCCCGGGCATCATTGCTTGTAATAAGATTTTGCTGGATTTGAGAATCGCTTAATAACAGTCTGGGAATTCCGATATCAGCAACACATAACTCCCCAACATAAGAAGCAGCTGGATATAGCAAAAGCCCTTGTTTCGCCAAGGCAAAGGTTATTGTATGACTCGCTTTTACTGCTACACTTTGAATTTGACCAGTATCCGCGTCAACACCTGTTGGCACGTCAATTGCAATCGTCACCTTATTCATTTTATTAATACTTTCCACAACTTGTGTCATATTTTCTCGTAATTGTCCTGTAAAACCCGTACCTAATAATGCATCTACTAGACAATCAGTGAAAGTCATCGCTATTTTCACTTTATCCCAATCATGAGAGTTAGTTACCTCTAGTACATCAATTCCCATGTAAGTAATGATCTGCAAATTAGTCAATGCATCTCCCACAACACTCGCTTTACTTCCAATTAAAAAAACCTTAACCTTAGCACCTTGGTTATATAGATGCCGAGCGACAACATAGCCATCGCCTCCGTTATTACCAGTACCCGCAAAAACGGAAATCCTTTTATTATGTATACTACCTAGTACATTTTCTATTTGCTTTACTACTTCTACACCAGCATTCTCCATGAGAACAATACCGGGGATACCATATTCTTCAATTGCTGCCTGCTCAATGTCTCGCATTTGGGCAACTGTCACTACTTTCATCTTTATTTACCTCCCCATAAAATAGCTTGTGCAGCGGCATACTCCCGCGCGTGTGTCAATGATATATGAATTGAGCTGACCCCCAACTCTCTAGCCAAAGCGGCAAATTGGCCGCTTAAATTTACATGTGGACACCCTTTGTCATTGAGAAAAATTTCAATATCTTGAAGACTTCCACCTGCTAGACCCGTACCAAAGGCTTTCATTATCGCTTCCTTACCAGCAAATCGAGCTGCATAAGAAGATGCCTTTTGCAAACCTCGGCTTTCACAATACTGTCGTTCACTTAAAGTAAACACCCTCTCTACGAAGGATTGGCGTATAATAGCAGCTTTAATACGATCAATTTCAATAATATCAATACCAGTACCAATAATCACTAACGTCACTCCAAATTTTACTCTTTACTATGCATTGTATCAGTATTGACCGGGTTTTGCCAATACAAGCGGTTAATTTTTAATAGACAGACAAAAATGAAAGACTTAGCTATATGCTAAGTCTTTCATTATCACTTACATTTTAACGTTTCTCATAATGAGCACTTCTACGCGTCGATTTTTCGCACGTCCATCAATCGTATCATTGGGCACAAGTGAACGATATTCGCCATAGCCAATCGCGCTAAACTTTTCAGGCTGCAATTTACTTTCCTTACTTAGCAGGAACTTCATAAAATTAATCGATCGTTTTGCGCTCAATTCCCAGTTGGAAGGAAATTCCCGCGTGTTAATCGGTACGTTATCGGTATGACCTGAGATAACGATTTTTTGCGATAATGGAGCTAATAACTTGCCTATCTCTTCACCCAAACGTAAGGATTCGGGACGCAGATCAGCACTTCCTGAAGTAAACAATGCTGAGTCCTTAATACGAATCATCAGACCATCATCTGTTAGCAGAGTATTTAGATCACCAGATAAATTATTATCTTGAATATAACGGTCCATCTGTTTTTTAATTTCTAAAAGCTGAACGGTTTCTTTTAGATGTGATTGTTCTGTAGCACTATCCATCGTACTTTGATTAGGCTTAGAAGCATCAACTTCTGGCGTGATAGCCCGATTGTTATCAAAAACAGAGGGGCTGCCACTAAACGCTGCATTAAAAGAATAAGCCATCTGATCAAATTTCTTTTGGTCTACTTGGGCCGATGCAAATAGCACGATAAACAGTGCAAGCAGCAATGTCAATATATCAGCATAAGGAATGAGCCATGATTCATCCATGTGTTCCTCATGATGAGCATCATGATGTTTTTTCCGTCTGGACATTATGCTTCCTCCGTTTTGGCCTTCATCTGATTTCTCTCTGTTTGGGAAATAAACACAGTAAGTTTTGCTTCAATTGCTGTAGGTGAATCACCAGCTTGCAGGGATAATATCCCTTCAACCATCATCTTCCTTATTTCAACCTCTTTTTTGGACATCATTTTTAATTTATTTGAGAATGGATGCCAAATAACATATCCCGTAAAGATCCCTAATAAGGTAGCAACAAAGGCCGCTGCAATAGAATGTCCAAGGGCATCGATATCATTTAAATTTCCTAATGCAGCAATCAAACCAACTACCGCACCAAGTACCCCTAATGTTGGAGCATAAGAGCCAGCCTGGGAAAAAATTAACGCTCCTACACGATGGCGCTCTTCCATTCCCTGAATTTCAGCTTCCAATACGTCCCCTACAAAATCCGGATCAAGACCGTCAATAACCATACTCAAACCAGTTTTAAGAAAAACGTCTGGCACCTCGTCTACACGGCTTTCAAGTGCCAAAATACCTTCACGTCTCGCTGTTTGGGATAATTCCACAAACATTTTCAGCATATCAACCTTTGACATAAACTCCGGTTTCTTAAATAGCATTTTAATTAGCGTCGGAAATTTTTGAAGAATTTCCATAGGAAAGGCATTTAACAAACAAGCAGCTGTACCAGCGAGAATAATCAAAAAAGCCGCTGGATTGATTAACACCGCCAAATTTGCCCCTTTAAGTACCATCCCAACACCAACAGCCACGAAACCAACTACAACACCTAATACTGTCGATAATTCCAAAATTACAGCCCCCTAAAATTCTATTCACAGGTATAACCTATGAATAATATATATAATATCTAAATTAATCCAAAAACCATTATACATATTTCTTCATTTTTCTGCATATTCCTGCAAAGATGTAGTCTATTTTTTCCTTCGTCGATAACCATATTCGGTTGAAACCTGTCTACCAATCCCTTGAATTTTGCCTGTAATACAACCTCTACAATGTTTCGGTGTATCATTAATGCAAATTTTACCAGGGTATAGCATATACATTTCTCGATACTCACCTTCTGTAACGTTTGGCATAACTACATTGGCACCACTTTGCAATGCAATCATACGACCGTTTTTATTTAGAGTTTCCATAGCAGTAGTCGCTGGTATATTCGCATCGGGCAACAACAATCGAGTAATAGCCATCACTTTAATACTGAGGGTAAAATTGCCACCTGCCTCTTGCGCTAATGGTGTATCTTCATTAGGGATAAAGGGACCTAGTCCAATCATATCAGCATCCAAGGATTTAAAGAATAAAATATCCCCAGCCAATGATTCCATCGTTTGATTCGGAAGTCCTACCAAACATCCAGTTCCTACTTCATACCCAAGATTTTTCAAATCAACCAAACACCGCATTCTATTGGTAAGACTCATACCTGGATGTAAGCTTTCATAAACCTTTTCATCTGTAGTTTCGATCCTAAGCAAATACCGATCAGCACCGGCTTCTCTGTATTTTTGGTATTCCTCTTTACTTTTCTCACCAAGGCTTAGTGTAATAGCCAATCCCAATGCCTTTATACTGCGAATTATATGCTCCATCTCAGTTACAGTGTAGGATTGACTCTCACCCGATTGCAGCACAACCGTCTTATAATCATAATCTTTTGCTTTTTTAGCAAGTTCAATAATAGCGTTAGGCAGCAGCTTATATCGCTTAACCTTAACATTATCCCTTCTTAGTCCACAATAGCAGCAGTTCTGTTGACAGATATTTGAAAACTCGATTAAACCACGCAAGTGTACTTGATCTCCCACGAATTGACTGCGCACCCTATCAGCTGCCATAAATAATTCTTGGTCACACTCATTACAATTAAGTAATTCTACGATTTCTTCTTTGGTTAAACAATGAGTGCTTTGTGCTTTCTTGATTATATCCAGTACTTTTGACACACACCTATCCTCCTACTACCAATACTTACAGACTATTAGTGTATCATTTCTTCATTTGCACTAGTAATCCTTCATTCTATCTAAATAGTCGGGCTAGATTTTGACAAAGTGTGCTATTTTTCCTGCCACTTGCTGATATAGTCAAATCAATTACTTCTAATATAAAATATTATTTAAATAAATGCATCTACCTAAAGATATAGATTGATAGAAATACGCTCTCACTCCTATGATTTTAATAACTACCAACTTATACTATTTCCAGGAAATAATGAGGTATTTTTTTATAAGACATTCTTATAACGCAAAATAAGTAACTTTTTGTCTTACTCTTCATTGACAACGAGATTTGAGACTGCTAGAATAAATTCACATGTTACTACATTCTCGTATATTTTTGGGAATATGGCCCAAAAGTTTCTACAGGCAACCATGAATTGCCGTCTACGGGTGAAAATGCATCTAGGGTTCCACACTATCGAAACAATAATTCTTATTTTCAATAGTGGTTGTGGCCAGTGATGCAAGTGTTAATACACTATATCGAAGGGATAAAAGCCCTGACGAGGAATTTTCGCTCATCTTTTAAGGCGAATTTCCCTGTCAGGGCTTTGTTAATTATTTACTATACAGTTCCCATAAATAAAGGAGGCTATATGGATTTACTAAAACAAAGGATTCAGACCGATGGCTTAATTCTAAATGATTCTTTGCTAAAAGTTGATTCCTTTTTAAATCATCAAATTGATCCTGAACTTATGATGAAAATTGGAGAAGAATTTGCTCGCCGCTTTGAAGGAGAGTTAATTACTAAAATCTTAACTATTGAGTCATCAGGAATCGCAATATCAGTTATGGCAGGGCTGGTACTTAAAGTACCCGTTGTTTTCGCCCGCAAAAAGAAATCTGTTACTGTTAATGATAACTTATACTCCACAAAAGTTTATTCTTTTACAAAAAATGAGAGCAATGACATTATTGTCTCAAAGCAATTTTTGCAAAAAGAGGACAAGGTCCTGATTATTGATGATTTTTTAGCTAACGGCGAAGCTGCTGCAGGTTTGGCTAACATTGTTAAGCAAGCGAATGCTACGGTAGTCGGGATAGGTATTGTAATTGAAAAGTCCTTCCAACCTGGAGCCCAAAAATTAACGCAAGCTGGTTACCGAGTGGAATCACTCGCAAGGATTGGCTCATTTTCACAAGGACAAGCTAATTTCTTATCGGATGACTAAGTCCCTTTTATAACTCCCCTTCCATAAATAGAACGCCATAACCACCCTTGGGGTAAGAAAAATCAATATTATCACAAATCAAACGGCAACCGCCACACTCGATACACTGTTTATACAGTATGAGTAGCGGTTGTTCTTTTTCTTTATTTTCTTTAAATACACCAGATGGACAGAAGGTTAAGCATTGTTTATTATGACAGGTCTGACAAATTGCCTCGTCTATGACGATAACATGCTGCCAGTCCTCATCGATTTGATAATGAAGAAATTGTAGCCGATCATCAATCTTATTCATCCTTTTACTACCTTCAGTATTTTCCATATATCACTAGCCATTTTAAAAATTGGCTGGATACTGGTTATTTTCTTAAAGATAAATTTACGTTTCGCTTTTTTTGGCATCGAATATACTTTTGCCACATGATAGGCTGTGTCGTTCGCTATCTTGGTATATAAATCGAATAAATAAGGAAGGTCACGTTGTAGGCTGGCAATTTTGGCATTCGCTTTTAGATCCTGCATAACGAAACTTTCATCTAACAAGGTACTATATAACGATAACTTTTTTACTGAAAAATCCCTACTTTTTTTACTCTCATAAACTGCTTGAGAAGCGAAAAAGCCCGACCACATTGCCAAATTTATGCCATGGGTACCATTAACTAGGGATGCGGCATCACCAATGATGATTAATCCCGGATGAACTAGTTTCGGGATGGCATGATACCCACCTTCTGGAATTACCGATCCTCCATATTCGATTGTCTTACCACCAATCAATAGGGTCTTAATAAAAGGGTGGTTCTTTATCCGATCCAACAGCTCATAAGGGCGAATACCTGATATGGCAAAATCAGAAATTGCCATACCTACATTAATATTGAGACTGTCTTTAAATGTATGTATCGAGCCAGTGCCATTAAAACCAGCCGTAGGATAACCGATCAACCCAATTAAACTACCATACCCAGGAGACAAATTAAACCGCTCTTCAATCACCCGAGCTGACAGAGCAATGGTTTCTTTTACATAAAGGGCTAAGTTTTGGGATGATACTCTCGGTATAAGTCCAGAACGTTCACCAACCAAGGAGTTGGCCCCGTCAGCTAAAATAATAACATTTGCAAAGAATCTAGATTTTTGTGGTAATGATACTTCAACGCCAATCGCCTGAGTACCTTCAAATATTACTTCTGTAACATGATGATTAAGATGTACAGAGACTCCTACAGCATTAGCCTTATCAACAAGCCATTGATAAAGACTTCTACGTTTTACTGTAAAATGATTATAAGGGGCAGCAGCCAGTTTCATGCTTTGAAAAGAGGATGACAGTAACGAATCCTCTGTCATAAACCAATAAGCTTGCTGGATTACAATACGTTCGCAGTGACATTCTTCCCAGAAGTTAGGGAATAATTTGTGAGTATGTTCGGCAATCAGTGAAGTACCACCACAGCTCTTAGCCCCTGGAAAAGGCCCTCGCTCCAAAAGCAAAACATCCAGTCCTTCTTTTGCCATAAAATAAGCAGCACTAGCTCCTGCGGGACCCGCTCCAACCACAATAACGTCATAGTTTTTCACGTTACTGCTCTCATTATGCAGATCGCCTTGCGCGCCGATTTCACGTGATTTTTTTGCCTTATACCAATCTCTTAACATACGAC
The DNA here is from genome assembly GCF_000725345.1 of Pelosinus sp. UFO1. Taxonomy (NCBI): domain Bacteria; kingdom Bacillati; phylum Bacillota; class Negativicutes; order Selenomonadales; family Sporomusaceae; genus Pelosinus; species Pelosinus sp. UFO1. The sequence goes on along the minus strand of NZ_CP008852.1, from coordinate 1,399,396 downwards.
TCACCCTTACAGTAGTATTGCGTATCCTTATTATTACTATTCTTGAAGGACATATGGGTTATTTTCCCACATTCACATAATTTTAGACAATCTTGGAAAAACTAAACGGTATAGTGACACTGAGGAGAATGACTCATTATGCTTTCAAGACGAGAATTTATTCATTTATGTATGTCGACGGCTGTGGGAATGAGCCTAACAGAGTACCTAATTCCTATCATGCATAATGCCATTGCGCAAAGTAAAACCAACAAGGCACCTGTAATTTGGCTGGAACTTGGCTCTTGCACGGGAAATTCTGTATCACTAGAAAATGCCGTGAACCCCACCTTAGAACAATTACTGTCAGAAATACTAGATGTTCGCTATCATTGGCTATTAAATGTTGCCAATGGTGAGGATGCCACCAAAGCATTAGAAGAAACGTTAGAAAAGGAAGCCGGAAAGTTTTGGCTTGTCGTAGAAGGATCTGTAATGACAGCTGATAACGGCCGCTATAATGAAGTCTTTCTCAGGAATGGCAACATGGTGACAGGTCTTGATGCAATAATGGATATTGCGGCAAAAGCAAAATATGTGATTTCTGTTGGTGATTGTGCTGCCTTCGGTGGCCCTTCCGCAGCTCATCCTAACCCTGCTGGCGCGAAAGGTGTATGGGAAGTAGTAAATAGGCAAGTGATCAATATCCCTGGATGTCCTGCTCATCCTGATTGGATGACGGGAACTTTTAGTCACCTTTTGTTTTATGGCGTACCCGAATTGGATAGTTATAATCGTCCCCTTATGTTCTTTGGCAAAACGATTCACGATTTATGCCAAAGACGTCAGCAATTTGAGGATGGAATATTTGCTGATTTTCCTGGTGGCGAGGGTTGTTTGTTTCGGGTAGGCTGTAAAGGTCCTGTTACTCATGCCGATTGCCCTTTGCGCCAGTGGAATCATTATGTTAATTGGCCTGTCAAAGCTGGCGCTCCCTGCATCGGCTGTGCCAGTCCTAATTTTCCAGATGGAATGATGCCTTTTTATAACCACTTACCAGACATTCAAACTCCTTTCACTGCATTAAATGTAAAGAAGATCGGCGCAGCGATGGTAGCTTTAGGTACAGGCGGTGTTGCCACACATTTTGCGGTTGGAATATACAAAAAACGAATACATAAGCATTATGTTGATGGTACCAAACCCCTCGAAGTCTCGGAACCTGAGACACTAGAGCAAGCGAAAAAAGAATTAGAAGAGCTAACAAAACAAAAAAACGCCTTACTTGCTAAAACAAGAAAGTTAGAGGCGAATCATCCTGTACGACACCGCAAGTGGTGGCGACGTAAGTTGGCTGAAATCTTTCAAGGCAAAGATAAAAATGAGGACTGAAAAGGTATGACAAAAAAAGTAATTTTCCCTATGACAAGGGTACACGAACCCCTTAGAGTGGACGTTGATATTCAAAATGGTAAAGTAGTGGATGCCACAGTTGGGGCTACTTTGTTTCGTGGATTTGAAATAATGATGATTGGACGCGATCCACGTGATGCGGCGCTTCTAACCCAGCGTATCTGCGGAATTTGTTCCAGCGCACATGCTGTAGCTGCTACATTTGCCATGCAGCAGGCCTTTAGATTATCACCGACATTAAATGGTCAGCACATCATCAATTTAATTTTTGCAGCAGATATTATACAAAATCAGATCCGTCACTTTTACGTTCTGGCCATTTATGATTATTTGAAAGGTCCAAACATGCCTCCCTATACTCCTCGACTTGAGGGTGACTATCGCTTACCCCAAAAGCTGACTGACGAATTAATGGCTCATACAAAAGAAGGTATGCTCAAGGCGATGCGTGCCCATGAAATGCTGGCGATATTTGGTGCCAAAATTCCAATGCAGCAAACAATTCTTGTTACTGGAGTCACTGAGCAAGCATCCGCTGACCGCATCAGTGCGTACCTAGGTATTTTACAGGAACTAACAGACTGGGTTGAAAACGTCTATCTCTATGATGTGGCAGTCTTAGCAGATTATTATAAAGATTACTATACTATCGGCAGTACCAAAGGCAATATGATATCCTACGGTATGTTTCCCCAACCGATAACTGGTAAACGGGAATTTCCGTCGGGTGTTATTTTCGAAAAGGGTAAGGTACAGCCTCTGGATACTAGTAAAATTAGTGAAGATATACGGCACAGTTGGTACCAGGATGATCAAGAAACACGTAATCCTATAGAGGGAACAACAGTACCCGACCGGAATAAAGCAGAGGCTTATTCTTGGATAAAATCTCCTCGCTATGAGGGTTATGCCTTTGAAGGAGGACCACTAGCCAGGGCTTGGATTAGTGGCGAATATCAGCGAGGAACAGGTGTTATGGATCGAATCATCACACGTGCCCAAGAAACACTCAAAATATGCCGCATGGCACAAGATTGGATTAGCCAGCTTGTCCCTGGTGGCCCCACTCTTTCAAAATATGCGGTGCCAATGCAAGGGGAAGGTGCAGGCCTAACAGATGCAATGCGTGGACCTTTAGGCCACTGGATTAAAATAAAGGATAGTAAAATTGTACATTATCAAATTGTTACACCAACCGCTTGGACCTTTTCCCCTCGCGATAATCAAGGAAAACGAGGCCCCGTCGAAGAAAGCCTGCTAGATACACCCGTCGCAAATACAGAAGATCTAATAGAAATTGGTCGGGTAATCCGCTCCTTTGACCCTTGCTTTACCTGCGCCGTCCATACGATAGATGCCCCAGAACATAAACCGCCTATGACTCTCTAACCTAACATTAAATACTTGGATCTTCCTTTTCTTTGTTGATTATCTCGGGTTTTATATCTTTGTTAATATATCCAGTAAACATAGCCTGTAAATTGGCTGGACTTTCCGTAAATACAAGATATAAATGTAAAGGAATCGACATGGCAAAAAAGATTGCTACGTAAAAATGCAAAATTCGAATGATATTTAACCCACCTAGCATTCGCTGAAACCATTGAGAATGTTCGGGGAATAATAAGATGATGCCTGTAATAGCAGCAATTATTATTGTTAAAAACCAAAAGGAGAACAAAACCTTCTGTCCCGGGTTATAGCGACCAAAGTTAGGATGATCTGGCTTAATAAAGAAAACATAACGTAGAAAGCTGGGTATATTTACCCAGTCACGAAGTGTAAATATAACATCAGTGATTTTTCTCGTGTATAAATAATAATACAAATGCCCTATTAGATTCACGATTAAGATGGCACTAAAAAGGGTATGAAGTTTTCGATTGACTCGCATTGGCAGTAGTACCATATCCCAAGCTGTGTTTATATAAAGCCCTGTAAATAATAGCACCATAACACAACTAAACAATACCCAATGAAAAATCCGTATTGGCAGTGGATGTAAAAGTAACTTCATAAAACATCTCCTTGAAACCACACATTCCCTTACTATAGAAAGTATAGTCCAGAAGTTTTTCAAACTTCTGGACTAAAAGGACTACTGTATATTTTGATGGCTATTACCATTTTTTTCTGCTTTTTCTACCATTGCCTGCTCACCGCGTTTTATAGCCTCACGTACCATAGATCCGACTTCACCGGTAGTGACATCGCTCCAATTTCCATCTTCCACTTTCTCACCGAAGCCAAGATCATGGGCTAATTTATCTTTGTATTCTTGTGACATTACGCCTTTACCCATACTATTCACCTCCAGTAGATTTTTGAGGATCTGACTATATTATCTACTGTTATCTTAAAAGCTATTCATTTCAAAAAAAGTTTCTACCAAACCATAATACAAGTATGACTCCAAAAGCACCCTAGCTTTTTTGGTGGCTGCCATAAATAATATGATATGTAGCAGGTATTTGCCCAAGCTGCTCAAATGTATTTTTATAAAAATCCATCATCGATAACATAAGCTGTCGATGAATTAATATATTATTCCCGTTAGAAGAATTGTTAGCTCCTATTTTTTTTACTGACGTCAAAAACTCCCGAACACATTTGAATTTTTCTGTTATATTTTCTTCCTGAAGGTGAACTGAAAGCCCTAGACCAGAAGTAATATGAGCTAATTTTTGCATAGAAATAAACTCAGGGCCATGATGCACCTTTGTAATTTCTAAAGACCTATGGGCAGCTTGAAAGGACTGATTCAATTCATAAAAAGTATGTTCACCAAAGGTAGCATAGATAAGACACCCTCCAGGTAATAAATGACGCTCCATTTGCGTAAAAGCCTGTTGATAATCATTAAACCACTGAAACGCAGCATTAGAAACAATCAAATCAAACTTCTCAGACAACTTTAGATCTTCTCCATCTTCCAACACATAACTTACATTCTCATATTGGGATAAATTTTTACTAGCCACTGTTAACATTTCTGATGAAATATCGCTAGCGGTAATTTTTGCCTTCGGATACATTTGTGCTAACAATCCTGTCAAGAATCCTGTACCACAGCCAATTTCCAAGATATTCTGAAATACTCCAGCTTCTTTAACCAATTCCAATAGGGAATATCCCATGTTTTTTTGTACAACTGCATATTCATCATACGCTTGAGACCTTCTGCCAAAATGACAGCTTACCTGGGTTTTGTTAATCATGATATCCCCTCCAGTACTAGATCTTTTACATACTTTTCTTGCGTTATAAAAGGAACATGCCCTGTGCCATGCAGCAACCTTAGCTCGGCCTGTGGCAAATGCTGCAACAAGTATTGAGCAGCGTTAGGGGGGCAAATCTTATCTTCCATACCATGGATAATGAGACAGGGAATATTAACTTTCGCCAGCTCCTGCCGTAAATCTTGTTCCATTAAATAAGAAAGCCCTGCTTGCAAATTCTTAACATTAATGTTAGAAAAATGAGGCGCTATGTGAGTAATAAATTTTTGTTGCCATTCTTTTTCCATTGGAGAAAACATTAAATGATAAAACTCCATTTGGGTCTCCCATGGATTACGAGGAAGCTTGCGGCTTAATTTTTTTACTACACTTCCAGGTAATCCCCCCTCATAACTCTGGCACAAAGTAAAGCGCGGTGTAGTGGATAGAAGAATCAGCCGCGCAATTTTCTCGGTATACTCAGCCGCCAATTGCAACGATAACATCCCTCCTAAAGACCATCCCACCAGTGTAATTTTTTCCTCTTCCTGCTTGCATATCTCCAAAAAAGTTTTTGTCAAATGTTGATAATTAGGGTAGTTTGCACAATCATAAATATGCTTTCCTTCCCCCGTAAGACTTTGCGGCCAAATGGCTTTATTAGTTGCCCAACCATGAATGAAAAGGACTGACATCTTAGACACTCCTTTATAATAGTATTGTTAACCAAATAACACGGTGACGTTAACAATACTATTATAGTAATAACTGGTAAAATAATCAAGTTATGATTTCACTGGCTGCTAATTTCATCCTAAGCTCTTTAAAATCAATGGGCAACTACTCCCATGCCTAGCAAAACGAGTAAGCGTCGCCATAGCAAAAAAATCAAAAAGAAGAATCCATCCCATCCAGGAATGAATTCTTCTTCAATACTATTAATCGCGTTTCCCAAGTTCTTTATCAATATAAAGAAGGGAGCCGCCTTTATCGCCAACAAATTTCAATCTTTCTAATACTGCAGAAGCATTCGCTTCTTCTTCTACTTGTTCTGTTATAAACCATTGCAAGAAGATTTGTGCAGCATAGTCTTTTTCTTCTATGGCTACTTCATATAACTTGTTAATTAATTTACTAATGTGTATTTCATGAGCCAATACCTTTTCAAATAACTCAACAGGAGTGCCAAAATCACTTGCTGGAGCTTCAATTGCTTGTAGCTTAACACTACCGCCTCGCTCTAATAAATAATCAATCAGTTTAAAGGCATGACCGTTTTCTTCTTGGTATTGTAACTTAAGCCAATGAGCAAATCCCTTAAGATTCTTCTCTTCACTTTCTACAGACATTGCTAAATAAAGATGTGCAGAGCTCATTTCAGCTTGGATTTGATTATTAATTGCATCTTGAAGTTTTTTACCAATCATTTTATATTCCCCTTTCATTAGAACCACTTATCATTTTTATTAACTCAATTTTAGCATATTTTTCTATTCTTATCAATATGTTTTAATTATTATTTAATAACAATTATTAATACTTAAATATTAGATTTAATTTTCGTACGAAAAAATTCCACATCTGTAATTGGAGGCTGACATGCAACGCCTTTACATAGATAAGCCGTAGCTTTCCCCTCAGTACCTTTATAATTACTAGTATTTTGCGAATGTATATCATAAAAACGTACTGTTGCTGTAGGTAAAAATACGTGATTCATTGCCTGTAACATCGCCTTCGTATCAGGCAAATCCTTGTCACCTACAATGACAACTTTTATTTTTTCAGCCAAATAATAGTCAACAGCCATCAAAAAATAAGTATAACCTGCTGCATAATGGCTAACTTCTCCAGCAAAGCGATCCAATATTTTTTCTGCCATTTTACTTACATCTTCATTCTCTGTAATGTCAGCTAATTTTTGCAAAGCCAAAGCCGCGACAGAATTGCCGGAAGGAATAGCTCCATCATAAATCTCCTTGGGTCTTGTAATTAGTTCTTCTCCATCCACACCATAAAAGAAAAATCCGCCTGCTTTTTCGTCCCAAAATAAAGCCTTCATATCGTCAGCTATCTTAATGGCGCGCTGCAAGTAAGCATCCTTATAGGTTGTTTGATAAGTTTCAAGAAGTGCCAGCAACAAAAATGCATAGTCATCAAGATAAGCTAAGTGAGCAGCTTCTCCGTCACGGTAGCGAGCCAGTAAACGTCCATCCTCGCGTACAAGATTGTCGTAGATGAATTCAATTGCCCTTTCTGCTACCACCGAATAATTATCTCGTTCCAATATCCGAGATGCTTTCGCAAAAGAAGCAATCATTAATGCATTCCAAGCTGTAAGAATCTTATCGTCTTTATAAGGGTGAATACGTTTTTCCCTTACCTGATAGATTTTTTCCCGCCCTCGCTGTAATAAGTCTGCCAATTCTGTTGTCGTTTTATTTACAGAACTGGCAAAAGCCTCAAAATCTCTTCCAATGACATGTAAAATACTTGTCCCATGCTCAAAGTTACCCTGAGAGGAAACCTCATAAAAATCGGCAAAAACAGTCCCTGCTTCTTCCCCTACTATATCCACTACTTCTTTTCTAGTGAATACGTAGAACTTGCCTTCCACCCCTTCAGAGTCAGCATCTTCAGCCGAGAAAAATCCGCCCTTCTCGCTCATCATATCTCGCATAACATAAGTCAGGATTTCCTCAACAATTCTAGCAAATTCTTGATTACCAGAACATTGATACGCCTCAAGATAGCTATCGCATAATAACGCATTATCATATAACATCTTTTCAAAATGAGGTACTAACCACTTTTGATCTGTAGAGTATCTAGCAAAACCATATCCTAAATGATCGTAGATTCCGCCTTGCCACATCGACATGAGAGTTTTCTCTACCATGTTAAGAGCTTTCTCTTTCTTAAAATGCCGCCAATACCTAAGTAAAAAATTCATTTTATGGGGTGTCGGAAATTTGGGCGCAGTACCAAATCCCCCATATTTAGGATCAAAGCTACTTTCCAACTCTAAATAAGCTTTCTCTAATATATCCTTCCCAATTTGCCCTTCTTCATTTGGTTGGTTAGGTCGCTGAAGGATATTAACAATTTGATCGCTAGCTTCGAGGATTTCCACTCGATTATCTTGCCACTTTTTATGTACTACGGTTAAGAGTTCGAGTAATCCCATCCTGCCCATCTTGCGATGCTTAGGAAAATATGTCCCAGCAAAAAAAGGGTTCTTATCTGGCCCCATAATAATCGTTAAAGGCCATCCGCCTTGTCCCGTAAGTGCCTGGCACACTGACATATAGATTCCATCCACATCTGGACGTTCTTCTCTATCCACTTTTATAGAAACAAAATGAGCATTTAATACATCTGCAACTTCCTGATCTTCGAAACATTCTCGCTCCATGACGTGGCACCAATGGCATGTAAATTAAAGTAACATCCTATCATTTATTTTAAGCACAGCTAAGAATAGCCTACAGACAAAAATACAGGCCGATTCTCACGCTGTGCTTTCTGAAACGCTTCTGCTCCCCATGGATACCAATCTACTGGATTATTGGCATGTTGGAGTAAGTATGGGGATTTCTCGTGGATTAATCTATTGGGTTTGTTAGTATTTTGGCTGTGGATGTCGTGATTTTTAGTTTTTGGGTCGTAGTAGGTTTTATTTTCCATGAATACGCCTCCCGATAATTTATATGGTTAGATTGTCCATTATTATGAAGATATACGCAATCATTCATCAGTAGCAACATTTACCGAATCAATAATTAATTATCAATTATAATATATTTCTGTTTTAGCAGCGTAAAACGGAAATAGGACAAAAGAACCTCTGACAAATTACTCGTCTATTAGGCGTGGTTTTAGATTCTTCTTCCGTTTTTTGTTCAGGAGGTGTTACGAGATTAATACAAACATCTTTATATTTAAAATTGATGTTACGCAAAATAATCTCAATAGTTACTTTGTAAGACTTTAGAAAGTAACCAATCAATAATGCTGAAACAAAAGGCCATGAAGTGATTTTTTTCTGCTAATAACGTTAGATTGATTATTGAGCAGGAATAAAAAAGTAGCACTTTAAAGGGATGAGCTTTCTTCAAATTGCCGAAGGTAGGTTGAAATATTCACCTCTACATTTAATTGGACCAGTTATGATAGACGCTGCTAAAAAAGCAAAAGTGCCAGTCGCTGTGCATTTGGATCATGGTCTAACAAAATAATGGCGACATCTGTACAAGAAGCAAAGCAGTTTTATGAAGGCACTGACGTAAATGCTTTAGCAGTAGCTATCGGTAATGCACATGGCGTTTACAAAAGTACACCAAGTTACAGAATATTCAGTTTAAATCTGCATGGATATTATTTCTATGCAGGTTTTATTGCGTAAACCGGCATAATTAAAGGGTATTCCCGTAATAATTTTTTAATTTCATATGTCCTCTTAATTTTTATCATTGCCCTCACCTGTATATGGAATTCTCTTACTATTTCTTTTCATCAGGCATAAGTGTTTAAAGTTTCTACTCTTTAAAAATAAGCGCTTTTATCAAAATACTGATACCACCCAAGATAAAAGTAGCAATTACCAATTGGTTTACCATTTTTTCATCTAATTTTTTGTCAATTTTGCTGCCTACAAACACTCCCAGTACTGCTGCCGGCACTGATATTGCAAATATCTGAAAAACGACTGGTTGAAATACTCCTGTTGCGGCATAGACAATAAAACGAAATATATTTTCAACCAGAAAGACAAAGCATACGTTGCTGCGAAATTCATTTCGATCTATGGCAATGCGTTCAAAATAAGTTAAAAATAACATATTAATGCCAAACAAGCCCGCCATGAAACCTGAGGCAATTGATATTATTATCTTTAGAGCTACATTAGGTTTGATATTGCCACTGCGGTTTCTGGTAACCATTTCGATACCTAATCCAATAATAAATACACCGAGAAGAACTTTAATGATCCATGGAGTCCCTATTTCTAAAAATAATGTACCAGGAATGACACCTAGCATAATGAGAATTACAATAGGTGCAGTTTTTTTTACAGAAAAAAATTTGCGATTTTGCCACACAATCCAAGCATTAATTGGAGTATCCAGTAACAGGTTAGCAGGAGTAATGACCTTATTATCTAGTTTCATTGCCATGAGCGGATTGGATAAAAGAGGGTTTCCGAAACCAACCAGACCCTTAATAATAAAAGACATAAATTGTACAATAAATATATAAATCCCGAGTGTAATAGACATCATAGTAAGGCTCTTCCTTTGTATTTATATAAGGACTAATACTATATGTTTTTCAATCCATCCAGTATCATAAACCCAATGATGCCACTGCAACAAGCCAAATGCAAAATGAATATCAATAACTCAAAAGACTTTTCACAGTGGCATCACCATTAGAATTGTATTAGCAGAGACGAATCATGAATTAGGCGAATTCTGTTAATTTGACAGTACGTCCTTCATCCAATGATTTTTGTGCGGCTTTGGCAATCAATACAGGCATTAGCCCATCTATTCCTGTAACAGAGGGCTCGGTATCATTTAAAACCGCAGCCGTAAATTCTTGTGCCTCGGCGATAAACGCTTGATTATAACGTTCGAGGAAAAACCATTTTGGTCGTTCACTGCAAACACCATCTTTCGTACTGATCGTCGTCGTATCAATGAGATCATTGTAATCCTGCACGCAGCCTTTGTCACAATGCACTTCCACGCGCTGGTCGTAACCATAGTGAGCAGCCCGGCTGTTATCAATTACGCCAATAGCGCCGTTTTCGAATTTGAGCAAAACAATCGCCGTATCTACATCAGAAAATTCTCGGATTCTTTCATCAATTTTAATTGCGCCGATTGCTGTGACCTCAGTCACCTCACTACCGGAAAGATAACGCGCCATATCAAAGTCATGAATTGTCATGTCGAGAAAAATTCCGCCGGATGTACTTATATATTCCATTGGTTGCTGCTCGGGATCCCGCGAAGTAACCTTTACAATGTGTGGTTTGCCGACTTGGCCTGAAGCCACGATGTCTCTTACTTTTTTATGATTATGGTCAAATCGGCGTACAAAACCGACTTGCAGTTTAACACCTGCTTTCTCTACAGCTGCAAGCGCCTCGCGAATCTTAGCGGCATCAGTATGAATTGGTTTTTCGCAGAAAATGTGTTTTTTTGCCACTGCCGCTTGAATGATTAAGTCGGCATGCGCTTCTGACGATGAGCAGATGAATACGGCTTCAATTGTCGGATCGGCAAAAATCTGTGCTGGATTATCATAAATTTTATGTACGCCCAGGCCTTGTGCCCAAGCACGCATTTCATCATTTAGAAAAAGATCAGCTACCGCTTCAATTTTTGCATTAGGCACAGAAAACGCTAAATTGTTGCCATGCAGCTTACCAATTCTGCCCATTCCGATTATGCCAATTTTTAGCTGTTTTATCATTTGTTTTTCCTCCTAAAAATATATTAATTATAAAAATTGTTTTGTTTTTTCTGCTGCCAAACGAAAAACTTCATCGGGGTCCATCGCCCAATATTCTGGTCGGAAAAGCTCTACCGAAGCAATACCATCATAGCCTTTTGCATGAAGTTTTTGTGTAATTGCCGCAAGAGGGATAACACCGTCACCGGGAAACAATCTGTGGCAATGATCTAACACCGACAACGGCAAGTTTTCACTGTCATCAATGTGATAAACAAAGATCTTTTCTGCCGGAACGAGTTCAAGGGAATCAATATTCTGTAGCTTATTGTAAAGAAAGAGATTAAACGCATCCAATGCCACACCGACATTCTTTCGATCTACTGCATTGATAATGTCCATGCATTGTTCCAGATTGCGGACACACCAACGTGAGTTTCCGATAGGCTCAAATGCCAATTTCATTCCATATGATGTGGCGATATCGGATAATTTTCGCAGTACTTTAACACTATCGTCAAATATTTCCTTTTCCGTCTTTTGGATCATATCGTCACCCATTGTGGGGACAACAATGATATAAGGATTGCCAATTTTTTGCCCCATCTCACAAGCGAAGGTAAATAGCGCAACTACCTCTTCCCATTGTTGCTCCGTGCGAAAATTAATATCTTCAATAGAATTAAATGCATAAGGCTTGACATGACTTGTTTTAAAGAAATTTTGCAGTTCTTCTATGGAATGCCCTTTCAAATAATCTTTCAGCATATCCAGCCTAATTTCAATATAACTATAGTGGTACTTTTCACAAAGCAGTAAGTCTTTTTCCAAGGTAGAATTTCCTTTACAGGTAGCTTCATTTATCCCCAGTTTCATAGTTATTTCCCTCCTCCTAACTATCTTAAATTCGTTTTTTCTACTCCAATTTCCTACAATCAATAGTTTTGTAATTTTGAAAACATTGTTCTAATTGTTCAAGAGAACGTCCCTTTGTTTCGGGAAGCCATTTGGCAACAAATAAGATGGCCATAAATCCGCCAAAGGCAAATGTAAAGAAGGTCTGTGACAAACCAATGCTACTCAATAAAACAGGAAAACCTAATCCGACGGTAAAATTAGCTATCCACGAAAAAAACACTACCGTACCCATTCCCAGCCCCCGTAGACGCAAAGGAAATATTTCCGACATGATAAGCCAGGTAACAGGTGCGCTGCATCCTTGCTGAAAGGCCATAAAGGTAACTGTCATCGAAAGAATAAGATAAGGAAAATAAGATTGATCAGATAATGTCATTGAAGAAATGCCAATGAAACATTGTGTAATAGTCGTCATTGTAAGCCCTATGAGAAAGATTTTTCGTCGGCCGAGTCTTCCCAATAACCACATACCCACTAAAGTTGCTGTTACGGAAATAGCACCATTTGCTGTATTGGCAATCAAAGCTGCCTGCATACTAAAGCCGGCCTCTTTCAGAATTTGCGTTCCATAATAATTAATAGCATTTACACCCGTAATTTGTTGAACAATTCCAACTCCGATTCCAATAAATAAAAGTCGGCGAATCCAAGGTGTTATAGCAAACTCCTTTATATTTGCTTTTTCTAAATGCGCTTCAGCATCAGAAAGTTCTTTAATCTCACCTAATTCAACAACTGCACGTGCTTCATCCCGTACGCGTTTTAACACATTTAACGCCTCGCCGATCCTTCCTTTTGATACCAGCCAACGCGGGCTCTCTGGCATTGTAAGCATACCCACCCACAAAACCACAGCCGGTATTGTAGCAATAGATAACATGTAGCGCCAAATATGACCAGTTGACCCAAAAAGATTCCCCAGAATCGCATTCATAAGAAATGCTAAAAATTGTCCTGTTACGATCATCAGCTCATTTTGTGTAACCACACGACCGCGATCTTCCACTGGAGACATTTCTGCTAAATATGTTGGCACTGTAACTGAAGCACCGCCTACAGCCAAACCGAGTAAGAAACGAAATCCAATCATGACATCCGAATTTGGAGCTAACGCACAGCCGATTGTCGCAAAGAAAAATACGATAGCCAAATAAGAAATATTTTTTTTCCGACCGTATTTATCAGACAGACGCCCCCCCATTACAGCTCCCAAAGCCGCTCCAAAAAGAAGTGAACTTGCAACAAGGCCCTCCATAAAGGGAGTAAGATTTAATTGATCCGGGCGCGACATATACAGTAAAGCACCATTAACAACACCTGTATCATATCCAAAGAGTAATCCCCCAAATGTTGATATAAGTGCGATAATCCTTAAATATGATTTTGGTGTGGGTTTCTCTTTATTTAATGATTGATCTGGTTGTTGGAGAAGTGTCTCTTCTTTTGTAATTTGATTATCCATGAGCTTTATCGTCCCCTTCTACTACTTGATAAATTCCATTGGAGAATAAACTTGACCTAGCGGTCATTTTATTGCATTGTAATTAGCTATGTTGTCGTCCTATTCTGAATATTTTAAATGATTTAAAAAAGATGTTATATAAAGTTACTCCTCAAATAATTTTTTTAAAAAAACAGAGGCTTTTTCTGCCGCGGTCTGCCCATCCGGCTCTGGCAGGCATTCTACGGACAAATACCCCACATAACCGATTTCGTCTAATGTTTTAAGAATCTTCCGAAAATCAAACTGCCCACTTCCGGGATAACGCCGCGAATTATCGGCAAAATGCATATAACCGAGCTTTCCTTTACACCTTTGAATTGCAGTGACCGGATCACTTTCGTCAATCCCCATATGGAAGGTATCCAAGTGCACATAGCAATTGTCGATTTTATAGTGCTCTAGAAACTCCATCGTTTCTTCAGCCGTTGTGAATACATTAACCTCATAGCGGTTGATGACTTCAAGATTTAATTTCACATTACGCTTTGCTCCATAATCCGCAAGTTCCCTCAAATGCTTTGCCAATCTATCCATATATTTATCACGTTTACCGCCGGGTGGAATGTTACCTTTAACCCAGCCGACCACAAGATCAGCATTAAGTTTTTGTGCCATATCAATATACTGTTTCATACCGTCCATCGCAGCTTTAGTAATGTAAGGCACATCATCAATCAAGTTGCAGCGACCTTCTGTGTTCAGTCGACCCGTAATGACCATACAAACTTTTGTGCCGCACTCCTTTACGGTTTGTGCAATTGCAGAATAATTTAAATCCGCGGTTTCTCTGGTATGTACCTCAATCGCATCATAGCCTAAGCAAGCTGCCGCTCGTAGATTGCTGCAAATATCGCCCTGTAGTAAAATCGGTGCAGTATGCGGTGCTTCGTCAGCAGAAGATACCGCAAGTTTCCACTGTTTCATCCTTATCCCCCCCTTCTTTAAACGTTTGATTGCCTGATTAGTCGGAAAGAGTGAAGCATAACACTCACCCTTTCCAATTTCATACTCAGATTTTGTATTTGTAGAAAATTAAGTAAAGCAGATACCTTAATCCTTAAATGTCAGCATAACCTTACGCGCAATATCTTTATGGTGGCAGGCAAGATCCATAGCCTTGTCCAGCTCAAAGAAATCATAGTGATGAGAATTCAAAGCGGCAAAATCATATTTGTCTTTAATACGTGACATAAAGCGAATCGTTTTAGGGAACCATTTATTCGTACCGCCAGAACCAGAAAGGCGAAGCGTTTTCCAGATAGTCTTGCCGATTTCTACGGGTACTTTACGTCCAATAGAATGCCCTACTACACCAACACGGGCAGAATGACCAGCGATATCGAACAGCGAAGCAATACCGATGTCATTGCCGGAACATTCAATGACTACAGAGGGACCGCGTCCATTTGTCAATTCTTTTAATTTTTCTTCTACATTGCAAGCAGTCGGGTCTACCACATGATTTGCACCATAATTCAAAATATTCTGACGTCTTTTTTCCAAAGGGTCAATGGCGATAACATTAGCACCAGAAGCCGCACAAACCATTGCCGCACACATACCGATGGGGCCTGCACCAATAATGGCAATATCGTCGGAAGCATCGGGATTGCAACCGTTGCCCCATACGCCCCAATAGCCAACATTGAAGGTTTCTACCCAAGCACCCAATTCATACCCCCAATCATCAGGGATTACATGGGTATATTGTTCTTCTAAAATCATATATTCACCCCAACCGCCGGGAGAATCGGGACGAAAACCAAGTTCACGCATATTCAGGCAGGCAGAAGGCATTTTGCCATCTTTACAATTTGCGCAATTGTTACAAGGCAGTACGCAGTCACCAACAACTTTATTACCCACCTTTACTGAAGTTACAGCGCTGCCGATTTCTACAGCCTGTCCTGCCCATTCATGGCCAGGCACATACGGCGCTATATCGTAACGTCCTTCAGCGGATTCACCTTCATAGCATTCAACATCGGAACCACAAATACCGCAGGCTTTGAGTTTAATCAGCACCTGATAAGGTTGCAGCGGTGGCAATTCCAAATCCTCAAATCTTAAATCTTTCGGACCATACATAAAAGCAGCTTTACATTTTGTTGGACGTTTTTTCATTCTTCTTATCCCCTTTTACTCTTAATTTATAGAATAAGTTACTCAACCATTTTCTAATAGATAAAAAAGTCAAACATCAATAGGTCAGTGTATAAATATGACGACCGCCATTAGTCGGGCCTTTGATAACAGCTTCAATATCTTCACGTTTGCGTTGGGTTACTTTTTCAGTAGGAGGAAGCTCACCTGCCGGATACTTTTCCAGAATATCATTTACTAACTTTTCCAAGTAGTCCAATGTGCGTTCCACGCCAGCACGTGCCTTTTCAGCATCTGCCTGTGTAGGATCACCAATTACTCCTTCAGGCGTGCAGATACACTCCATACCTACCGACCCGAAAGCATTGTACCATTTGATCGGACCTACGCCACGTTCGGCCGAATTGTTGATATGTCCCGGCGGCAGCATGGGCGCTGCTTTGGTTGCAACAGCATATTCTTGTTTGCAAAGTTCAGGAAATAAAGCCAACGACCAGGATTGTTCCACCTCATCAGCATGAATGAACGGCGTATTGTAAGGACCACCATTTTCTTTAATATCAAGCTGCTCTTTAGCACAATTCCAGAAATGAACATATAAGACAATCCCGGGTACTTGAAATTTTTTACCAAACTTATGAATTGCCAATGGGATTACATAATCTTGTCCGTGCCCATTGACGACAATCATCTTCCGAAAACCAGTATTCCAGAATCCGGCGAATACATAGCAAAGATAATCTGCCAGTGTTTCTTCCGGTATCATGATAGTACCAGGCATGCCCAGATGATGATAAGGATGTGAACCATACCATATTGGTTGAGCTACCGTACAACCGGTTGCTTTTGCTACTTGTTCGCAAAGGCGCGTATCAAGATATGTGTCTTCACCATAAGGTGAGTTCGGTCCATGATTTTCTGTGGAACCGACGGGAATCAAAATGACGTCATTCTTTTTGAGTCTTTCCGCCACCTCCCGGTTCGTCATGTTCTGATAGTAGATGCCGTTATCTGCTTCCATATTGCCGCCTTTTGCGGGAATTTGCCATTTCGACATTGTTATATTCCTCCTAATTTTTTTATTTATTTTTGATATTTTGTAATTCAGCTTACTTCTCGTATCTTTCGGTTTTTTCTAATGCTGATTTTTTTATCATTTAACTTCAAGTAACGATGAGTACTTTTTTAGCTTCGTTTTTCATATGCCGTTGAAACCAGAACCTTTCCAGCTGTAATCTTCATTCCTTCTTCAATATCTTCGAGCTGATAACGTCCCGTGACCATTTTACGCATATCAATACGACCTGACGCCATTAATGCAATGACATCTGGATAAATCCCCTGACCGGATTGTCCGTTAGAGCCGCTGATGGTAGCTGCATTCCATTGCCAGTTAAAAATATCAACTGGCGTAAGACCAATGGTATGCCCAATTTGAATGGTTTTACCACCGATGGCTAGCGACTTGCCCATCACCGGATAGGTGAATTTCGTTGCGCCCGCACATTCAGCAAACAGCGAAATCCCAGCTCCATTGGTGAGTTCCAGAAGCATTTGCGCCTGCTCATCCGGCGATTTAAAATCTAACGGATTGTAGACTGCGTCGGCACCACATTGTTTAGCCAGCTCTACCCTTTCAGGAATGCTTTCAAAGCAAATCAATTTTGCCGCACCTGCTGTTTTCATCAGTGAAATTGCGGCAAGCCCAATTGGACCTGCACCAAACACCACCACATGCCCGCCAGGCCGAATACCACCACCGCGTACAAATAAACCATTATATGCGACGCCTGTTGGTTCAATCAGCGCCCCTAACTCTAACGCCGTCATTTTATCGCCATAATAATTGACAATATCATTGAGCGGATAACAATATTTTGCTCTTACAGCAGCATACTCGGCGAACCCACCATCATAGGTAAGTCCTGGTTCCTCTAAATCCTTACATTGATTGAACATCCCGCGGCGGCAAGCGTCGCATTCGCCACACCAATGCATGGATTCCACACCGACCAGATCGCCAACTTTTAATTTTTTGACCTTTTTACCAACTTCAACAATTTCACCAGAGAATTCATGTCCTGTGATAATCGGATACTTAGAATGTCCGTCATATTTGGAATAGCCGTTCTCATCCTGGCGCAGAAGATGTGCATCCGTGCCACAGATACCTGCCGCTCCAACTTTAATTAATACCTGATCGTCGTCGTATTTGGGTATGGGACGATCAACTACAGATCCTTTAATATTTTTCCAAATGGAATTGCCCCTCAGTGCCCGCTTAGTGCTTAGCTCACGCTCGGACAACTGGTATCCCTCCTTGGGAGCCCAGTCTGCTTCAACATAAAAAGCTCTCATTTTTGTCCCCCTTTTCATATCCGATTTACACCTTAATCATAAATTTATTCTGTATTTCTTTCTATACAATTCTTGTTTTTCTTATAATTCTCATAATTCTTATAATTCGCGTTTATTCTAAATATAGTAAATATTCAACTATTTTTTACTTTTACAGTTTCTATACAATCTTGCGATTTATACTTTTATGCTCTGAATTCCCGACATAATCTGTTTATTCAAGTCAAGCAGCAAAAAAAAATTTTAGACTATATAATTCTTGTTCTTCTTATAATTCTTATGATGCAAGCTTGTCTGAAATATACTAAAGAAATCAGCTACTTTTCTTTCTACAATTTCTACAAAATCTTGCGATTTATATTTTTACGCTGTAAATTTTGCCGCCATAGTCCTTTGTTCAAGCCCAGCAGCAAAAGAGTTTTTCAACATATCAATTCTTGTTGTTCTTATAATTCTTGTAATTCCTATACTTCGAATTTACTTGAAAAATGCTAAAAATTTCAGCTACGTTTGTTTTCATATTTTCTATATAATCTTGTGATTTATATTTTTACGCTGTAAAATTGGCAACTAAAATCTGGTTATTTAGCCAATCAAAGGAGACATTACAAAACCTAACTTGGTTTTATATGCCTCCTTTGATTGACGCTCGCTGTAATATTCTACTCTACACCCTAAACTTATGAGTTGAAAAATGTAATTCATCAGCCAATTTTGCCAGTTCACTGCTTGCTGACAACATTTCATCCATGGTAGCTGCTTGTTCTTCACTAGCCGCTGAAATAGTTTCAGCTTCTGCGGCATTTTCGCTACTTATTGCAGTTTTCTTTTAAAGATATTAATTTTATTATTGCTTATATCTTACCCGCTCCTGTACAACTTTTCTCTGTAGTAGTATTACTATTTGAGCTACCTGTATCTACTTTGACTTTTGAACTACTCTTCTTGGTTTTAATATCAAACCAAACAGCAGCAACCAAAATTAGACCTTTCACGATATACTGCCAATATGCATCTAAATTCATCATACTCATGCCGTTGTCAATCGTAGCCATAATCAAGCCCCCTAAAATCGCGCCGACTACTTTACCAACACCACCTGTCATACTCGTTCCACCAATAACGGCTGCAGCAATCGCATCCAATTCAAGGTTTAATCCAGCCTCGGGTGTGCCTGCATTGAGACGTGCCGCTAATATTAAACCAGCTATCGCTACTAACAATCCGTTGAGAGCATACACGAAGGTAATATTTTTTTCAACATTTATGCCAGAATATTTTGCCGCATCAATATTTCCACCAATGGCGTAAATTCTGCGTCCAAATGTTGTTTTTTCAGCGATAAATGTCAATATAAGAACAAGCACTAACATGATAAGAACAGGGACAGGAATACCTCTATAACTGTTCAGTATTATCACGGTAGCCACAACCAATAAGCTGTAGACGATACAGCGCAATATCATTCTATTCAAGGGTTCATCTAAATTATTGTATTTTTCTTTCGTTTTACGACTTACTATTTCGCCGCCAACTAAAAACAATATAGCAACTACCGCAATAATAAAACTAGTCAATTCACTTAAATAAGCTTGCCCAAAATATACCAGCGACTTTTGCAGCGGTGCAACCGTTGTGCCATGTGTAATACCAAGAACCCCGCCCCTAAACACAAGCATGCCACCAAGTGTTATGATAAAAGCTGGTATCCCTGTATAAGCTATTAAGCTGCCTTCAAGTAGACCAATTAAAAATCCAAGAGCAAGGCATATAGCGATTACCTCCGTCGTACCCATACCATGCCATACCTGAAGTGTTGTGCCAATACAGCCAATAAAACCCATAACTGACCCCACTGAAAGATCAATACCACCTGTAACAATTACCAATACCATACCTGTCCCCATTATTCCTACAATAGCCATCTGACGAACAAGGTTTGATATATTTCTTGATGTGATAAACGAACCGTTCAGATCCGTAAACCCCTTACTTGTTAAATACGTAAATCCAATCCACATAAGTATCAGCGCAGCGATCATTGTATACGTTCTTACATCAAACTTTTCCGTGCTAAATAACGTTCTCCCACTTGAAGCTGTTTTCTCCATAATTAACCTTCCCTTCCTGCCGACGCATGCATCAGTTTTTCCTGAGTGGCTTCAAAAACATCAAATTCACCAGTCACCATGCCATTACTCATCGTTATGATTCTATCGCTCATGCCTAATATTTCTTCCATCTCCGAAGAAATCATAATGATTGTCACGCCTTCATCTACAAGCTGATTCATAATCTTATAGATTTCATATTTTGCGCCAACATCAATACCACGTGTGGGCTCATCAAGTACCATAACTTTAGGCCCCATCATCAAACCCTTAGAAATAACAACTTTTTGCTGATTACCACCGCTCAGTGTATTGACTAAAACCTCGACATTGGGAGTTTTGATTTTAAGATCTTGAACATATTTTTTTGCTTCAAAAACCGTCTGGTCATTGTTAATCACCCCAAACTTAGATATTTTATTGAATGAAGACAAAATAACATTTTCTTTAATACTCATAATAAGATTAAGCCCTAACTTTTTTCTATCCTCACTTAGCAAAAACAGTCCTTTTTTTAAAGCATCCATCGGACTTTTAATATCAACTTTCTTTCCGTCAATGTAAACTTCGCCTACCGCCAGTGCATTAAATGCTCCATAAATCGATGTAAACAATTCCGTCCTTCCCGCGCCAACCAGACCGATAATGCCCAAGATTTCGCCCCGATAAGCTTTGATATTTACATTCTTTAGCAGCATCTTTCCAGGAATATCAGGATGATGCACGCTGTAATTTCTAATTTCAAAAGAAACATCACCTCTATTATGTGGTACCCTGGGAAACATATTTTTAAGTTCACGACCAACCATTAACGTGATCATGGTTTCTTTATTCATGCTTCTTTTATCACGAGTTTCTATCGTCTGACCATCTCTTAGAACAGTGATGGTATCACAAATTTTCATTACTTCATCAAGTTTATGAGATATATAAATACAGGTAACGCCTTTTTTTCTTAGACCATCAAGAATATTTAAAAGAATTTTAGCCTCAGCTTCTGACAACGCTGCAGTAGGTTCATCTAAAATCAACAGTTGCGCATTCGAAGATAGAGCTTTTGCAATTTCAACGAGTTGTTTATGACCGATCCCCAGATTTTTGATCTTATCATTGGGATTTACACAAATTCCCGAATCAGAATTTAGACCTATTTCCTTGAGTAATTCCGCTGTTCTTTTGAACATCTCATCAAAATTGACAATACCATATTTACTCGGTTTACTATTTAAAAAAATATTTTCAGAAATGCTAAGTTCGGGCACCATGTTTAACTCCTGGTGAATACAAGCAATGCCTGCATCCTCAACATTTTTGATACAGTGAAACTTTTTCTCTTCCCCATTAAAAATGATCTGGCCTCCATATAAACCATAAGGGTATACGCCGCATAAAATTTTTATTAAGGTAGATTTTCCTGCTCCATTTTCACCAACCAGAGCATGTATTTGTCCTTTTTTAACACTAAAGTTCACACCACTTAAAGCTTTAACCCCTGGAAACTCTTTCGTTATATTTTTCATCTGCAATAAATATTCTTGCATCCTTACACCTCCTAAGAAAAAATAGAATAAAAAAATATGCTGGTATTGCAAGGATATTTGTGGTGCATAGAAGAAAATTACAACTCTATACACCACATCAACATCCCAAAAAGAATTAATATTCTGTAAAATCAGATTATTCTAGATAGCAGGCCATTTATCTTTAGGAATATTTTTGTAGACTTCTTCTATTTTCTGGAATTTATCTTTTTTGATAAGAATCTCATCTATATTATTTTTATCAATAGCGATAATATCAACCGAAAAACTATCCACATCCTTAGTTTTATTATTAAGTTTTGTCCACTGCCCCAGTTTCGAATCAACAGCAGTCTTAACATCTTTGCCCGTAGCAAGAGCAACAGCGACATCCATAGCCGCTTGATTCAGTTTGGCAATGGGTTTATAAACAGTTCCTGTCTGAATCCCTTCAACAATTCTCTGGCAAGCAGCAAGATCAGCATCCTGACCAGCGATTGGCACCTTTCCTACAAGTCCCTGCGCGGCCATAGCTTGAATAGCTCCACCAGCAGTACCATCATTCGATGCTATAACACCTTGAATATTATTTTGTGCTGCAGTAAGACCGTTTTCTACATGTTTGAGAGCCTCATTCGGATCCCAGCCTTTACACCACTGTTCAAGAACTATCTTTATATCTCCCTTGTCTATATAAGGTTGAAGTACATTCCTCTGGCCCTGTGCAACTAAGTGGGCATTATTATCTTCAGGACCGCCCTTCAACCAAATATAGTTGCCTTTTGGGGCCTTTTCCACAACGAATTTAGCTTCAGCTTCACCAACTTTTACAGAATCAAAGGTAATATAATAATCAAGATCAGCGTTCATGATAAACCTGTCATAAGAAACAACTGGAATTTTAGCTTCATGAGCTGCGTTAACAATGGGAGCAGAAGCATCTGCATCAATAGACTGGACGATAAGAACATCAATACCTTGATTTATAAGATTTTCACACTGTGAAACCTGTTTTTGGGCATCGTCCTCTGCCGACTGGACAAGTACTTGAAAACCCTTATCTTTTGCATAAGCCTTAAACATATCAATTTCACGCTGCCAACGCTCCTGCTTAAGTGTACCAACTGAAATACCTATTTTAATATCCTTGATGTCTTTGGCTACTTTACTTCCTGAAGATTTACCTGAAGAGTTTGGGGAAGAACCGGTGTCTTTGCTACATCCAGCAGCAACAAAAACCATTAGCAAAACTAGTAATAATACCGAGATTTTTTTCATGATTTTCAATTAATAGCCTCCCTCTAATTTTTTTATTATTCTGTATCCAGTGTAACCGGATACAAAGAATAACCAGAATGTTACCTATCAACCAATATTAAATTAAATGTATTTATTCAAAGAGGAAGAAATTATTATCTAATGAAAGCTTAAATATAATGAGGCCTATTTGTTGTACCCTTTTTTAATCGATTACAGTATTTTCAAGTGTCTCAGACTGCCCTCTTTTCCATTTCAATCTACACTTTTATCATAGATTTATTCTGTATGTTTTTCTATACAATTCTTGTTTTCTTGCAATTCCTTCAATTCTCATAATTCTCACAATTCACGCTTCACTTTAAATATATAAAGAAATTCCGTTAACTTTGTTTCTATAGTTTCTATATAATCTTGCGATTTAAATTTTTATTCTGTAAAATCCGCCCCAAAAATCTGTTTAGTCAAGCCAAGATGCAAAGAAAGTCTTCAGCCAAAAGCACCCTAGAAATAGACATGAATCTTCTTCTATTTGCTCTCCTTATCACACGTACATAGAACTGGATTTCAAGGTACAAAAAAACAAGAAACCAGTTCAAAGAACCAGTCTCTTAGTGTAATATTCGCTTTACTGTCTATTGTACAGCAAGATTTTATTAGTGCTAACAAATCCTGCTAAACCATAAACAAAGCCCCTTGAAATTCTGAAAGATCAGCAACTACTCTATCGTTGATTGTACGATTATCTTTTTTCTTTAGTATATGAATTACGATATTTGCTGGGAGGCATACCAACGTATTTGGTAAAGAGAATATTAAAATGATTCGGATTATCATAGCCGACGATATTGGCAACCTGTGTAACGGAATATCGTGTGGTAATCAGCAGGCTCTGTGCTTCACCAATGCGACGACGCATAGTGTATCTCATGGGAGAATAGCCTATTGTATCTTTAAATACATGTGCCAGATAATATGGATTAATATGCATTGCTTCACTGATCGATTGCAGCGTAAGCGGTTCATCATAATGAGTGTCGATATACTGCTTAATACGGATACCAAGTAATTCATAGGTGTTTTTTTTATTTGCGGTGTCTTCCATTTCAGTTTTACGGATGATTTGCATTAACATAGCCACTAAAGAAACCGCAAGATAAGAGCAAGTTTCTTCCATTTGCTCTATGTCAGATGCCAGCAAAAAATAAATCATTCCCATTAAATTTTCCAATGTTTCAAACAATTCATTACTGTGAATGATCGGGCAAGTTGTTTTATTGATCAGACAGTTTTTATCAAATCCTATGATCTCTACATCAGTTAATGTACAGCAATAGGTATTCAGATTCTTGCTTTGGCTAGGATCTTCATCATGCAAAACATTACAATTGCAAATGATAATATCTCCTTTTTGGATAGAGTAGCGCTTCTCATCCACAATATAAACCCCACTGCCACTGCGCACTAATAGAATTTCTAACATGTCTTCATGTTTATGCAAGATACGGGGATAGACGCTATAACTAGCATCTATTTTGCTAGCTGAAAATAAGCGAGGCAATTTGCCATTTAAAAAATTGGAAGTGTAATCTGCTTTCATAAAACTTTGTATCAAAATAACACCTTCTAATACTTTAATAAATTCCTATAGCTTATTGTAACTTTATATATAATAAAAATATAGGATTTTATTAACACCTATTAAGAGTTAAGAATGAGACCTGATTCTCTTCTTTGAATAGAGAAAATTTTTAAAAACCACCTTGCCCGCCTGGAAAGGGAATTTTCATGAAAAAAGCGGTAAGAATTCACCTGTTATTTTACTATGTGGACTCAAAGATACTAGGACTAACGATACACTGGTAGAATTTACTGGAAGTCTGGTTGGATAGGCGTTCGCTATGCAGCGCAATAAATTAGTTGCAATGGCAGGATTAATAACAGGATATCCATTACCTTGGTAATGGCTTCTTCTGAGTATTTGTTAGCTCATTCACTGACGTGGAAATGATAGCCACGCCAGTTTGTTAATGGAAATTTAATATTATTAACTATGTCAGCAGAACCTTCCCCTTCGACATTTCTTAGTCAATAGCTTGACCGATGTACTTCGGCTGGCTTTTGTTAAAGGAAATCTAGTTTTTACAAATCGAATGCCATTATCGAAACATTGATGCCATGCCAGTGATAATCAATGCATTAGCAAAGTCAATAAGGAAGGCTCCTACCAACGAAACAATCATGATGGCTTGAGGGGCAGGACCGTATTTTTCGCTTAAAGATGCCATGTTTACTAAGGCATTCGGTGTGGCTCCCATACCGAAACCAACCATTCCTACAGAGGTTTGTGCGGCATCATAGTTGCGTCCCATAACAAAGTAAACAACAAGCCAACAGAAGAAGGCCATTAAAACAACTTGTCCAAGCAAGATTATCAGTAAGGGAAAGGCAAGATTAATGAGCTCCCACAGTTTTAGACCATTAATTGCCATGGTTAAATAGACAGCCAACGAAATATCTGAAATTACTTCAAGCGCACTACCCTTGATTTCATAAGTCTTAGTGAGATCGCCCAAGTTACGTATTATAGCAGCCACAATCATGGCCCCAATATAACCCGGAAGTGTAATTCCTGCTTCGGTTAAGTAGAAACTGAGGATAGAGCCTAACCCCATTGCAGCAAGTACGAAGCCCAGTGTTTTTATTAGACTATCGCTGCTAACAGAGTCTTCTTCCGACTCTACAGCTATGCTAGTAGCAGCTGCAATACCATTTTGTAACGGAGTAGGCACCTTGTATTTTTTTATTAATAATTCACCTAAGGGGCCGCCCATCAAGCTGCCTGCAACCATACCAAAGGTTGCGCATGCTATGGCAGCAGTAGTAGCTCCAGTTACTCCCCACTCTTCAAAAAGCGGCCCAAAGGCACCACCTGTCCCCAGCCCCCCCATCAACGTTACTGCGCCACTAATAATACCAAAAAGCGGATCAATGCCGGTAGCCTTGGCAAGAGCTATGCCAACAACGTTTTGAAGCACCGCCAATACAACGGATAACAAAAAGAAAATAATTAGCGGCATACCGCCTTTTTTCAGCAGCGTGACACTGGCACCCATGCCAATTGTACAAAAAAACATAATCATTAGAACTGTTTGCATTGTACTATCCAATTCAAATCCTAAAATCCCCTGTATACGCAGGAAAGTGGATAAACCAGCAAAAATTAACCCACCAATAACAGGTGCCGGAATACTAAGGCGTATCAGTACTGGTATTTTACGTCGAATAAATGAACCCAGAAAGTACACACCAAGAGCCAAAGCAACTGTTTGAATCATGCTTAGCTTGTAAATTAAAAGACCGCTTACAATTTTAGATTCCATAGTATATCTCCTCTTAAATTTAGTTTCATTTCTGGTTCTAGTATACTAAGGACTCTATGGCCGCTTACCCGAAGTGCCAGGCTAAACTACCTTTATTATCTCCAGTATAGTCCCTAAATGACGTGTAAATACTAGCCGCGCCAGTTTGTTAATGGAATTAAGTTATGTCAGCGGAACCATTCCCCTCGTCATGCATTAACATATCCGTGAGTTTTCAGGAGAACGAAGTTGTGACAACCTTGTATGTCAATAACCCCGTCCCATGGTGTCTCTTTACGCGGCGTAAGCCCCCAAAGTGGATTCAATGATGGTGTTTTCCCCGGGGCAAACGGCGCAGTTTCTTCTCACTAACGGCTTCTCAACAAACCGAATTGCCGCAGCCGCTAATACTGCGGCAACCTTGATTCCATTATAAATTTCAGTTACAATAGAATCAAATACATATATTAGTATAAATAATATAACCATTTGGTTATATTGTGGAGGCATCATGTTTAGAGGAAAAGAATATATTTATGAAGTATACAAAGAACAAAGCTTTTCAAAAGCAGCACAAAATCTCTATATCAGCCAACCAGCTTTAAGCGCTTCAATCAAAAAAATTGAAAAGCGCCTCGGATGTTGTATATTTGACCGAAGCAGTAACCCTGTTCACTTAACAGAAGCCGGCACCGAGTATGTAAAATCCATAGAAAAAATTATGGATATTGAAAATCGGTTTGAAAACTATCTCAGCAATTTAAACCAATTAAAAACAGGCCGCCTTTCTATTGGCGCAAGTAATGTTTTTGCTTCATATATTCTTCCGGCAATCATCACCAAATTCACCACTAAATACCCTTCTATTAAAGTAAATCTAGCGGAAGCCAATAGTACCCATTTAGAAGATCAACTATTTTCGGGCTCACTTGATTTTGTATTTGATAATAACCCCCAGAATGAACTAATCTGTGAAAAACACTTTTTCTACCGTGAATGTCTAATTCTTACCGTTCCTCAAAAATTTCCTTCAAACAGTCTTGCCCAAGAATACCAATTATCAATAGACGATATCCGCAAAGGGATACACTTAAAACCAGCGACAAAGCCCGTGCCTTTGTCACTATTTACCCACGATCCATGCATTTTTTTAAGGGCCGGAAACGATACGCGAATTCGTGCAGATAAAATTTTCCAAGAACACGGCATAACACCCAAAATCATTTTGGAATTAGATCAGTTAGCTACAGCTTATAATGTTTCTTGTTCTGGCATGGGAATTACCATCATTAGCGATACCTTAGCTCAAAAAACAAACTACTCTTCAGATATGCTATATTACAAAATAAATAGTTCTCACACATTCCGCAACGTATTCTTCTACAATAAACAAAATAAATATATCACCAAAGCTATGGAAGAATTTATAAAAATAGCAAAAAAAACAGATAGCTAACACTAACTAAATCGTTAGTAATCTCTTTTAGTTTCGTTGGACACGAAGCGCTCCAAAATCCTGCCCAATTGTCTAAAACAAACGCCCTCAGCCCTTCTAAATATCAGGCTGAAGGCGTTTTAGCTGTTGCCAGTAGAACGATTCACGTCAGTTATTTGGGTGTCTATTACACACGCGCCATCAATGGCAAGTGGAATAGCCTATGCTTAAGACACAGACTTGTCTTCTCGTTTCGCTTTTTCGAATGCCTCATCACCCCAAGGGTGCCAATCGACTGGGTTATAGGCAATTGGAGCAAATATGGACTCTTTTCATTTATCAATCTATTTGGCTTTTTGTCCACAAAAACACCTCCAAAGTTAGTTCCATTACATGGCATGTTCTTAAGTAATATGTAAAAAAAGTATTAGCATTACGCTAATACTTTTCTTAAATTTATATCTTATAGCAATAAAAAACCAACTAATATTATGTCTTCCAAGATTGGTAATTGTTCTCTCAATTTTTTTAATTTGTTAAAATTTCAATAAACTTCTTTACAGCTGTAGAAACTGGAGTTCCTTTCAATTGAACAACCCCAATCGCTCTTTCAGGTATTTCTTCCTGTACAGTCATTTCAAAAACTTCTTCATTTTCTAGCTCTTCCTTTATAAAATTTTTGATTACACAAGAAATTCCTAAACCTCTTTTAGCAAATTCCACTAAAAGGTCTACAGAACCTAGTTCAATTTCGGGGCATAATTTTGTACCATTTGCTTCAGCATAGTTGTCAATAAAATTTCTTGAATTACTATCTTTTTCTAGTAGCATCATTGGATACTCTACTAATTTTTTTAGCGAAATAGGTAATAAGCTAAGATGCTTAAACTTTTTTCCCACAATAAAGCAGTCCTGAATTTTGAGAGTTTGTGTCAATTCAAGAGAACAATCATCTTTTATTGGAAGATTTATAACTCCTAAATCGATTTTTCCCCCTTTCAACAAATCAATAATTTCAAACGTAGTTTGATTAGTTACATGAATTCTTATGTCTGGATATGCCACTGTGTACTTTTCCAAATATGAAATAAGATAATATTTACAAAGTGTATCGCTTACACCAATTCTTATTTGCCCAGCTTGAAGGTTCTGCATTTCCAAAAATTTTTGCTCCGCAGTTTTGAAAAAGCTATATCCTTGTTCAATATATTTAAAAAAGACATTTCCTTCATCAGTTAATTTAACTCCTTTAGGAGTTCTAATAAATAATTGACCGCCCAGCTTATATTCTAACATTTTAATAGATTGGCTTACCGCTGGTTGGGATGTACAAAGTTCTTTAGCAGCTTTTGATATGCTTCCTATCGTAGCAGTCACATAGAATACACGATAAAGTTCCAAATTAATATACATATAACTACACCTTATATCTCCTATATTAGATATCAATTTTAAATATATCAATGAAACAATTATAATTAATAAGGGGGCATTAATCAACATCTTATATTATGTGGAGGGGCTTATAATGATTATTGATAATAATCCAAAAGAAAAAGAAGCCATGGAGGCATTTAAAAGAGATGAACGCTCACTAGGGTATAAACTTCAAGATGAATTTGTAGCAGAACTGAGAGAAAGCATAGGGAAAGTAGACCATTGCACCTGTAAAAAAGCATGTAAGCATCATGGAAAATGCATAGAATGTGTTGCTATACACCGAGCACACAGAGACCATCTTCCAAATTGCTTTAGAAGTATGGTTAATGAAAGAATTGAAAAACTTTCTGAATTAACCGAACACAGTATTAAAGAACAATAAAAAAGTAATGGAATTGAGTACTGAAAAATCTTAAAGGTCTACAACTCACGTTAGGTGTAGTATAGACTTGCTTGTTATTATTTCAAGAATTGAACGAAACCTGCATGGAAACATTTTCCATGCAGGTTTCTATAAGTTATCTCAAAATCATGAACTGCTTGCCTTTCCATAGGAACCAATCCACGGAGTGTAAGCACGCTGCATAAGATCTGGCGACTTTTCTTTGGCTAATCTCTATTGGTATACCTCCGAGCCTTGACAGCTAATCGTTCATTCCAGCTTTCATCCTTTATTTAAGTTCTGTTAAATTTTGCTGGATCTCCATTAGCTGTTCGGCTGGAACTCCGCCATCTAAGGCTGAGAGCAAACTTAAATAAAAGTCATCAGCCTGTTCCGTCATGTGCGAGATTAATTGTTCAAGCTCATCTTCCATGACATTTCCATATAGAGCCTGTATCCGTTTTTGTTCATTCTGTAAATACTCATCTGCTGCAGAGCTCAGCACACGATACATCTCATCACTCATTAATTTACTTTCATTTTTTTCAAAAAATGATTTTGGATTTTTAAAATAAGCCATTGCTTGCGAAAACAGCCCGTACTGAATATCTTTGAAAGCGACTTCAAAATCAATTTGTGCTTTATTCTCAAATTCAAAAAGGGAAAAAGATAAATCCTGATTCATCTCACGAATCTTTTCGACAAGCATTTCTTGATACTCTGCTGTTATTTTTTCAGCAAAGCGATCCAGTCTTACCGTCGTTGCTCTCATTTCCTGGGCAAAGTCAAACCCAATTTGTTCGAGTAATTCGTCCAGTGCATTCTGCAGAACTTTTTTCAGGTTACGGCCATCATCGCGTAACACAGTAGGATTGAATGCTTCTTTAAAGAAATCAGTAAAACGTAAAAATACCCGCTGCTTGATATAATAAATTAATTCTTCTGTTTCCTGATACAGGCGGTTTTTTAAATCTTGTGCCGTCTGCTTAACAAGAATTTCGTTTATACCCGCTTTCTCCGCTTGGATATTTGCCCGTTTTCGCTGCTTAACTGCAGCATCCTCTCTGGTACTATCAATGAGCTTTGCTACTAAACGAGAAACACGGTTCAGTTCATTTTCAGATGCTCGAGCCGCCAAGTTAGCCAAATCATTGGTAATAAAATGATAAAAAGCCTCCTCAAAAGCTGACATTCCTGAAACGGGAAGGGTTGTCTTTTCCTCTTTTTCTTTCAGTGCCTGTAAGCTTGATAATGGATATAAGTGAGGATTTCTGACTCCATATTTCATTAGCTGCTCGTGGACATATAGAGTAACGGTTTCCTTTTCTTCCTCGTTATCGGCTAAATCAATGGCATTTATCATAAAAAACATTTTATCTAATTGAAATGAATCCTTTACACGCCCCAACTGAATTAAAAACTCTCGATCTGCTTTTGAAAATGCATGATTATAGTAGGTTACAAACAAAATCGCATCTGAATTTTTGATAAATTCAAAGGCCACTCCCGTGTGACGGGCATTAATGGAATCCGCCCCCGGGGTATCGACTAAAGTAATTCCTTTACGGGTTAACGGACAATCATAATAAAGATCAATCCATTCGACAAAGCAGGATTTTTCTTCTATTGCAACATAATCACTAAATTCCGTTACCGTTTTTTTGAGTACAGTACCTAGCTGTTCACTAAAAGCAGCATACCCCCGGGTAAATGCCTGCAAAAAAGCATAATTTGTCTTCTCGGCTGCACCCTGCTGGCCCAAATGCCCATTGAGCTTTTCTACTTTTGTCCTTGCATCGGCTAAGCTCTCCCCATGAAAATCAAATAGTTTCAAGGCATGATTTACCTCTTCGAGCATCGCACGTTCCTCTTTAAGCTTAATGAGAACAGTCCCATGTGAATATGACTCATTGATCGGCTTAATTTTGTTTATTGCCGCTGTCATTGGATTTGGTGAAACAGGTAACACTCTTTCTCCGATTAACGCATTCGCAAAAGAAGATTTACCAGCACTAAATGCCCCGAATAAGGCAACAGTAAAACCTTTATGATCTAATCTTTCCGCTTTTTCCTTCAGTTCACCTGCAAGCTTCTTAAAGCCTGGCAACCCTTGAACAAGCTGTGCCGTCTTCTTCAATTTTTCAGCTGTCTGTTTCATCCGGTCTGAGGCGTTAGCGGGTAATGGAGTTTTTTCTTTTAGGATCGGCTTGTTCATCGGGAGACTCGATTTTTTCTGCACCTGCTCAGCCTGTCCGGTTTCCCCATAAACTACCTCAAATTCCTCTTCTTTCAGATCAAACAAATGGAAACGGTCATCCTCCACCCCATTTGTCTCGATAAGCAGCATTTCGAGCGACCTTTGCTCAAGACTCTCAGCTGACTCATATTTTTTCACCTGCTCAAGTGCAGTGATATACCGTTCTAAGTTTGCTGATTTTTGGGTTATTCTTGCTTGGAGTGCTGTATTTCTATCCTGCAGGGCATTTAGTATTTCGATCTTAAGCTCAGCTAAACCGCTTTTAGCCAAAAGTTTAATTTCAGTTGCTACATTATCCGTGTAATTTATAACATAAGTGTCGGATAAACGTGCCCCCGTTTTTACAGCAGCTTCTAATAAGTCCTTTGAAAAATGAACATTGAAGTTCTGGATTTTGGCGAGCAGTTCTTTATTTTCAACCCGCTTGTCCTTTAAAAATCGCAACAGAAAATCACGAAGATGCCACTCTATCTGTGATTTTGTTTTTTCGAGTATTCCCTGGTAAAAGAGATTTAGTCTTTCCTCTCTTGCAGCTAAGGTTTTTTGTTTTGTAAACAGCCATCCAACCTTAAATTCGCTCTGACACGATTCAAGATAGCCCTCCGCAAGCGCCCTGGTTTCAAACGGCATTAAATAGGCATTTGCCATGATTTTATTGACCTCGGAATCAAATTCGCTTTCTGCCTTTTCGGGCCCCTCGCCTAAAGCGTTTTTCTCTTCACTCAGCCTGTTGTAGTTATCTGCTAAATCTTCCTGCTCCTTAACGGATAATTCATTTAAGATATCCTTGAATGGCTCTAGCTCCATTTCATTCTTCTTCTTTGTTATATCCAAATGGTCTTTGATGATTTTTTGCAGTGAATGAAAAATAGATTGAAGGAGTAAGCTATCTTTTTCCTTTAATCGCTCCGCCAAAAAAGCCTGCAGCTCTAGAAATTGATTATATTCATGATCATCTTGTTTTAAAGAGGTATAAAAAATATCCGCTGGTTTTACTCCCCATGATGAGAAAGATTCAACCACACTTGTTTTAAATTCCGAAAAGGAAAGTTCCTGATTGGAATGCTTATCAACTTGGTTAATGACAAGATAAACCTCTTTGCCAGCCTCTGTTAACTCTTTTGTAAACATAAAATTCAATTCTGATTGAACATGATTATAATCCATTACATAAAAAATCAAATCAGCAAGGTGAATGGCGGATTCCGTGGCAATACGATGGGCATCATCTGCAGAATCAATACCGGGAGTATCCATAATAACGGTTTGACTTGGCAGCTTAGAATCAGAATGGCTAATTTCAATTGCCTGAATTTGGTCCCCATCTTTGCAATAGTTTTTTACCATTTTATAATCATAGGGAGCGAGATATAAACGAGGTTTTTCATTTTTAAAAAATACCTTTACATACTCTTCTCCCGCTTTGACTTTTACAAGATTGGCACTGGTTGGAATTGGGCTTGAAGGCAGTAAATTTTCCCCCACCAAGCGATTAATTATCGTTGATTTCCCTGCAGAAAAATGTCCGCAAAATGCAATGGCAAATTCCTTATTTACTAATTTACCTGCTAATTGCTTAACTTTGACCGCGTTTTCTTGATCATTGTGTTTTACTAAATATTCATAAGCAGCTAAAAGCTTCCCCTTTAATGATCGAATTGTCACTTGACGATTCTCAGTTTGGATCATAAACAATTTCCCCTTATAACAAACTTCGTAATACTTTATTTTATACTATACTGCCACTAATGAGCAACGTTATGTTATCCACTACGCGCAGTATCCTACAGTAATTATAAAAATCAAGATCAAGAAACCCGCGAAATTCGCGGGTTTCTTGATGATATACAATGTAAAATTTTCATATAAAATGTTACTTTTATAGGCATGCCGCCATTGGCATGCAAACCATTTATCATTTTTTCGGAAATAATATATCTTTATAATCGAATTCTGCTTGATAAATTGCCGTTAAAGGATTATGAGCTACCATCCCATCACATTGTATGTAATCCAATCCGGTTGCCTTCACTGTCTTCGAAATAAGCGCAGAAACCATATTCTCCAATACTCGTCTTAGGGATCAGTTCTTTACCTTTATTCGCAACTACCTTGTTCAGAGTACCGGCAATGTCAGCCACAGAAAAGTATACCATCGTACCAGCGTAGGATGGCACAAAGTGTTCCTCTTTGACCAGTGCCCCGCCAATTCCCGGAACCCCCATTTCCATCGGAAACATAGCCATTTGTCTCGGCCCCATGTCAATAACAGTTAATTTTCGATCAAACACCGCTTCATAGAATGCCTTACCTCTTCCCATGTCTACTACAGGAATCTCGAACCAAATGACCGGATTAATTTCGTTATCCATATTTTTTCCACACTCCTACTCAATTGCTTTTTTTCAGTAAGTTTCACTAGCCAGAAGCGATGTTCTTCGTCCTGCTGACACCTAGTATAACCAACATTCCAGTGACTATCTCCTTTTTTTCCTCTTCAATTTAATTCTATAATTTTGTAAAAGAAATCAGCTATACCCAATAGATAAGAAGACAGGCTTATCTCCTGTTTTAGCCTTTTGGAAAGCTTTATCGCCCAAGGATACCAATCTACAGGATTGTAAGCGTGTTGCAGAAGGTACGGCGACTTTTCCTCGGCTAATCGATTGGGGACTTATTTTTTTTGCATATGACCACCGCTCTTTAAATCGTCTCATCTTATGATTTGCCTAACCTTGCAATAACATTCACGACCTCGCTGATAAAAATAATAATACAGACACTTGTCTGTATTATTATTTTCAAAACGACCATTGGGAACAGCAGTAAAGTCAAAGAAATTTCATTATTTTCCCATTCTCGCTACTAGCTTATGCCACAAGTGCTTTTCCAAGAAACTTCCCTCTACACTGTCTTCCATGTCCAAAAACATTTTGTACGAAACAGAAAATGACAGCATGTCAGCTTCGACCATGGGGCGCACTGTAATATCAGTCAACCCCACTACTGCTCTTGGATTTTCCTTCTGTGCTTCAGCGTAGGGAATAAGAAAAATAGACTGACACCCTGAGCTAAAAGGTATCATAACATTTTCATTTCCTGGTCTATAATAGTTTGCAAGTACCGTAAGTGATGATAACTGATCAGTATTAACATAAAACACAATTAACTCGGGTATTTCCTTCGTAGTATCAATTTGTGATAAAGGTTTAAAGACGACATACTGATAGGGAATATCAGTTATTGGTAAGCACTCAACATATTCTGTTCCTAGTTCTGGATTTTTTTTATATCCTTCCCCTTCAAATTGACCGCTTTTACCAACTGACAAAAAATATTCAATTCCACCTGGATAATTGGGAAATTGGCCAAACCCTAGTCCTGTTTTACCGCCATTACATACTGTCGTTTTACGTTCAAAAACTGATATTTTGCCTTTTGCCGCAGCAATAAATAACGGAATTGTGCAACTCCACTGCCCTTCCTTACCCTGGAGTGCCCCTTCTGGTTTTTCATTGCTAAGTAAAATAGCTACAGGTTCATAACGCAAGTTCAATTTTTCGACCAAACAGCTTTCCATATACTCTACCTCACTTTTCTTATTTAATAATGGCTCCACAAATATCACTTGTCCAAATTATAGGTGTCTTCTTATAACATTCCCCCTTTGAGTAATTAGCTACAATCCTAAAATAATAAACAGGGTATCTTGATGAGTTTACATAGATAATTATTATGATTATTATCTATTTTAGTTGTTGTGACAACTAAAATCACAAAAAAACAGTCATTTAATATTATCGTATATTTGATTTAACATTTTTTTCATCTCTGATACTTGATGTTTTTCCAATCCTATTGTTGCTTTATCCAATAGGTGCATAACCCTGGGAATTAATTGTTCACGCAATGCCCACCCACTGTCTGTCAAAAATATTTGAAATGCTCTCTTATCCACTGGATGATGATTTCGAACAATGAACCCCTTTATGATTAGTTTCTCCAGAATGCGATTCGTATTCGGTTTATCTTTAAACGTCATATCTGCCAACTCTTTAGGGGTAATGCCTTCTTGTTCCCATAAACAATTAAGTATAGCCCATTGCTCTGGAGTAATATCATTTTCTTTTAATCGTTGAAACAATTCATTTTTTAGTTTTGTGTTAACTTTATTTAGTATAAACCCTAAAGAATCATCTAACTTAAACTTCATTTATATCACCTTTATATCATCATAATATAATTGTCTTGACAACTATATTTTACGTTTCCAGCAACGATTAGTCAATTATTAAAATAACTACGAGCTAAACTTAAATTATCTCCAGTATAGTATAAAACTGACGTGGAAATGCTAGCCGCATCAGTTTGCTAATGGAAATTTAATTTTTAAGGGTCAGTTCGTCGGAGCAGTTTTTTAATGTATTCCACTTAGAATTTTGCAACCATCTTCTAATTAAACCAATAGCTATATATGGTTCCTTTTTAAAAACAACTCACTTTTATGGGGAAACCCAAAATTTTTGTAGAATTTCCCCATCGGTATATATAAACTCTTTCTCCAATATACTTCCACAATTTAGGATACTCATTTACTAGACAGCAATAATTCAAGTTCATTCATAAAATCACCTTAGTACCTAAATAGTATATCTACCTATAAATTCCCCATAACCATGCCAATCTTCATGCCATCAAAAAAGCCCTTGTTATAGTGCATATACGTAGCTGTCACAACTAACTGGGTAACGGCTTCACTCACTTTTCCCGGCTGCCCTTCTAATAGTTGATCGACTTGTTCCATTATCGTTGTATATTCACTCGAGAAGGCACCAAATTGTAACTTCTCTTCTGCTTTCTCTTGGCGCATAAAAATAAATTCTTGCCAATCACGTAATGCATCCCCTTTATCCATCCATTGGCCGGTAAGCATACTTTTAATGGGCACGTTAATCTCTTCTCTCCCCTTCTGGGGTTGAATGGTCTCCACTCTTTCTTTCAAATTCCTTTGGCAGCGCCGGCTTATCATTTTTCTCTTAGCTTTTATTGATACCAATTTATATCCCCCCATATTCATACTGCATGGGGGCTTCTTCTACCTAAAGATACGAATAGAAGAAGCCAGCACACAGCTAGTATAATGGGAGAAATTAAAAAGCCCATGCGAGGTTTTTTAAACCTACACATGCGCTTTGCTTCATCTTGATTGCATGCAGACGCTCAGCCTCTGCCAGAGCTACAATCCTACTATCCCGAACATACCATCCCTTGTTTTCAAGGAAAGATCACGGTATAATAAATTGTCGTCGTAGACAGGTAACTGTTACGTGTAGGTGCCTATACACCTGCTCGTGCCTGAGAGTGCTCCAACACTCTTAGGACACGGCGACTTTTTAATTTCCACCTATTTCTAATTATATTACTTTTCCCTTGGATTGCAAGCAAAAAAGTAGCGTGAAAATCAGCAAAATATTTAAATGCAACGCCTGCAAAGTCAAGCTACTTTGCAGGCGTTTTTCTATGAATATCATCTGATAAAAATCCCGTCTTGATTAGCATTTCTTCTACTTGATTATATGAATTATTCGCTTTTATCTGATACTCATTTTTCTCATCTTGCCTGAGGCATCCGCACCATTTTTCATAAAAATATTCTAGATAATGATTGTATCCTTTTTCTCTCCAATCATCAATTAATGATAGAAAGTGTTTCTCTTTACTATCATATTCTAAAACTATATTTTCCAATCCTTGATTATTTAATCTCTGGTATTTATGAAAGTGTATTATACCTGGTCCACTTAATCGTCCTTTCTTTGTTAATTTTGACTTTTTCTCATCTGAATAACCAAGTAGTAATGTAATTAGAGGAAAACAATATTTCTCAGGAAGATTTAGCAACTTGTACATTCTATCAATATTTCCTCTGTGTACGCAATTACTGAAAAAAGAATCAATTCCAAGGGATTTTCCAACAATAGCAGCCGTTTGTGCAGCAAGAATTGTATCCGTACTACCAGTTATAAAATCTACAATAGGTATTCCCTGTTTATATTGAAATCCCAAATATTCAGCAGCATCGATTACTCTATTATAATCAACACAGAATACAAGCATTATGCTGCCAACATATCCGATTTCCTTCATGACTTCTTTATCATCTACAACTATAATTGAATAGGTCTGTCTGGCTGATGCTGTAGCTGCATTTACGCATGATTTTAATATAACTGACAAATGTTCCTTTGGTATATTTCTATCAGAAAAATTTCTAACGGTTTTAAGATTTTCTATTATTCTTATAGTCTCATTCATTGTTAACACTCCCTTAAAATATATCTTTCCTATTTGTATTCCCCCACTTTAATTTACAGCAGTAGTTCGCCGCCGAACTATTACTGTAAAAATTAACGGGTAAAATTATATATTACCCGATCTAATAATGAAAGTAATATTTCAATTTCCTCTTCATTAAAATCTTTAAAGAACTCTTTCATTACATTTTGTGAAATCTCTTTGAAGTCTGTTTTTATGCTTAACCCCTTTTCAGTTAATACTATATATGAGTATCTTTTGTCTTCTAAGTTTGATTCTTTCGTAACATATCCAGCTTTCAACAATCTATCAACTAACTGAGTAACTGTAGACTTTGAACGGCCAATTCCTTCACTTATTTCTTTCATAGTTAATTTTCTATGATTCTCATAGAGTATATCTAATATATTGCCATGGGATACTACAAGTCCCTCAATACCACGCTTTCTTAGTTCACACTCAATGTAGTCGATAACTTCATTTCTAATTTTTGAGATTTTAGATATAGCTAAATATTTATTCATCATAAACAGTCTTCTCACTTTTGTAATTATTACTATAAGTATAGTTCGTCACCGAACTAATAGCAAGTTTATTTTTAATAAAAAAATTCCAAGGCAACGGCAAATTGGAAATAATGTATCCGGTTTTTGAGATAGCTTACTGCTTATTTTGTATCCTTAATAATTCTTCTTGCAATGCCCAGATCTGATCCTGTAAATATTGATTTCGCTGCTGCAATTCGCTAATTATTTCTCTGATATTATCTCCATCAGTTTTCGCCGCATCTTCCTTACTGACTGTCGTTATTTTATTTTCTTTTGTTGCTTCCACTTGTTTAGCCAGGGTATTTTCTTCGGCCTCCTTGGCTGCCGTCAAGACGGCAATCAGTGCCACTACTTCGCCTAGATAAATAAGAATTCGTCCAAGTAAACCAGCATTCACAGCATTTAATCCTTGAGCAAGAAACAATCCTACAATGGTTAAAACAATTGTAGAATCTTGAGGATTCTCTGTCAGATTTTCAAAAGCCATCCTAGCATCATCCTTATACTCAATTTAGTATATAATATGATTGTGAGTATGAGAAAGAACTAGCTGGTGAGCACAAACTGCCAACTCTTTAAACGAAAGACTAATAGAGGGCTGACCTAAATAATTTAGATCAGCCCTCTTTTTATAGTTTAACGAAGGATGCACTACAATTTCATTAGCTTTGATACTGTCAAAGACCTAAATCATAAATCCTGTTGGCGTTGTTAAAAAACACTTTGTCATGATGTTTTTCTGGAATAATATGCGCAACAAACTCAATATAGTTGGAGATATTAGCCAGCGGCCAATCTGTCCCATACAGCAGGCGTTCATAGTTGTCCAGGTATTCCAACCATACTTTTAAGAAGTTAATATAGCCATGCTTTTTTTCGAAAAAATCCGGCATGCTATCGATCCGGCCTTCCAAAATTCCCGAAAGGTCGGCAGCTACATTTTCATTTTTCTCAATAACCGCGATAGCGTCTACAAGCCAGGGATTGCCAATATGACACATAACAAACTGAACATGAGGATAGCGTACCGCTGCCTCATCCAAAGTCATAGGATGACTGTATTTCAACAAGGCATTGCTGGTAGCAGTCAATCCGGTATGAACGGCCACTGGTTTTTTATACTGCATTGCCAGCTGATAAAACGGGTCAACCACCGGATCGTAAATATAAAAGTGATTGTAGCCTGGATATAGCTTAATG
This sequence comes from Pelosinus sp. UFO1, assembly GCF_000725345.1. NCBI lineage: Bacteria > Bacillati > Bacillota > Negativicutes > Selenomonadales > Sporomusaceae > Pelosinus > Pelosinus sp. UFO1. Next base: position 1,359,614 of record NZ_CP008852.1, on the reverse strand, counting down.
CCTACACAATTTTTTCTTTGCAAATGTTTTTCTACCAAATACGCTTGCTGCACCACCTCTTCCACTTTAAAGCAGGTGCTATCCAGTCCGATGCAATAGCTAAGATAGTCAGGGTAATCATGCTCGCAGAGCTCCAGACTCCGGTTGCCCATGACCACACCATGGACAATATTATGGGCAGCATATTGGTCTTTCAGATGTGCACTGGTATTTTTATGGCCCGCCAATTCTGCAATCTGGTCAAAGTAAGGCTCCTGGCAAAAGTGGATGTGGGCGTCAATAATCTTCATTGGGCATTAGTCCTTCCTCAAATGTTTTCATATGCGTGTATTCTATCCTACATTATCTTTAGCCTGTTTTTTAGAGAGTAACGCATATATATCTTTATCATACCATCGTACACTGCTAATGAAAAGTAGTAGGCTTATTTGCCTATTTCTTGCTGCAAAAGTTGAGTTATTAAAATATCTTTTCGCCCAATTTAGAAGGTATGGTCGTTGTCCCTACTTAAAGTTTTCGACTTGGGTTTTATATCTTTTCTGCGCCAAATGCAAACTCCATGCCGGAAATAACCGCTCCAACCACCAGAAGAGCTTCCACCAGCTCGGAAGAACAATAATTGCCTTATTCTTGGCGATCGCATCCACTGCTTTTACAGCAAAAAGCTCCGGTGGCATCGGCCTTAACTTCTCTATCATTTTTTCCATATTTTCCTGTTGCTGTGGCGAAATATCCATAAGCATTTTCCCATACTTTCCGCCCCCTTTGAGAATCGGGGTACGAATAAACCCGGGACAGAGAACGCTTACGCGAATCCCTAACGGAGCGGCTTCAATCCGCAGTGTCTTTGACAGTCCGACAACAGCATGTTTAGTGGTTGTGTAGCTTATACTCCCTGGCGAAGCTAACAAACCAGCCAATGAGGCGGTGTTAACGATATGGCCAAATCCCTGCTCCCGCATAATCTGGTAAGTTACCTGAATTCCATGTATTACGCCTCGGAGATTGACATCAAGAACAGAATCCCAGTCTTCGATTTTGTAAACAGAAGCTGGGCCGAATGTACCAATTCCAGCATTATTAAACATATAGTCTAATCTGCCAGTGCGTTTGATGGTTTTATAAATCATCGCTTCGACAGCATCAAAACTAGTAACATCAAGCTCTGCTGCGCTTGCTTTCCCACCTGCAGTACGGATTGTCTCAGCAACCTCCTCCGCCAAGTCTATCTGCCGATCGGCAAGAACCACTTCACAACCCCGTTTTGCCAATTCTCTGCCAAGTGCAGCACCAATTCCCGATGCACCACCAGTAATAATCGCAACAGCCCCATTATAAACTCGAATTGTTTCATTTGATTCCATACAGATACCTCCATAAAAGAGTTAAAGTACGTGATGTTCCGTTTACTATTTACAGATTATTAATTACTTGTCGAGACAAGTATTAAATTTAAAAATCAGATGTTTCGAGAAAGCTTTTCAAGAATTTGCTTTAAATATGTAATGTCTTTGTCATCTATACCTCTTTGGGCACGGATTAGAACATCAGTAGCAATCGGGATGAGTTTCTCTTTCAGTTCACACCCCGTGTCAGTAAGGTAAACTAAAACTATTCTCCGATCTTGTGTGTCAGGAATTCTATTAACCAATCCTTTCTTTTCTAACTTATCCAAAATTCGTCCAGTATTGGGCTGGTCTTTGCCTGTTCTTTCCGCTAAATCTTTCTGTGTTATCCCCTGCTCTTCCCACAACCTACTTAAAACGGCCCACTGTTCAGCCGTGATATCATACTTGCTGATACTACGATTCAGTTCATTTTTCATTTTTCCAGCAACGACATTTATCCAAAAGCCGAGTGAATCATCCAATTTAAAATGCATATTTTCCTCCATATGATTGTCATGACATTTATTGTTATGACAATCATATATCTTAGACAAAACCCCTGTCAAGATAATGAATAAAAGAATTTACATTTATTTAGTGTTATTTACCAAATATGGCACGTTCCTTAGTATGTATAAAAAAAGTATTAGCATTACGCTAATACTTCTGTAGCTAAACTTGCTTCATCCTTTTTCCAAGATACAAATCTAAATAGTAATATCATACTCCATACGTCTTGCAGTTGTTTTCACAACATCTTCACCCAATAGCCGCTTAAGGATGTGAAATGACATATGTATTCCAGCAGAGATTCCGCCAGAAGTAATAATTGAACCTTCATCAATAAATTTGCAATTCCTCTCCATGTTCACATTGGGAAATTCCCTTTCAAGGCGGTCAATATCCATCCAATGGGTAGTGGCTCGTTTGTCATTAAGCAATCCTGCCTTCGCTAACAAAAAGGCACCTGTACATACAGAAGCAATTAATTCCACTTTGTTTTTTTGATTCTTAATCCACTGTATTACCGTTCCATTATTTATTTCTATTTCTTCAGCTCCATATCCACCTGGAACAATAAGAATATCGAAATCAGGAGCATTTTCAAAGCTAAAATTTGGTTGCACCATCAGTCCATTTCTAGCCTTTATCATCTTACCATACTGCGATACCGTTTGTACTAAAAACGGTTTGTTCAATTGCTCTGGAGCAGAAGCGATAGAAAAAACCTCAAATGGCCCTGCAAAATCTAATACTTCAACCTCGTCAAACAAAAGTATACCTACACAATAAGATTTTTCCATTTGTTTACCCTCCCATTTCAATATTCTTTAGATAGCGATTATACTCAATTATTATTAAGAATTTTTCATTGATTTTGGGATATTTCTATAACTAGTTAAACAAATCCTATATTTATCCTTCAAGTGAGATTGTTAGTTTTTCCAAGCCGCTGTATTGGTTTATTTTTGAGATGAAAATGCTCCCCTTAAGGGTAGTATTTTATTATTTAATCGATCTACCTTTAGGGGAGCATATTAGTTTGAGACAGCCCCTCATACTATTCTTTTAATAACATCAATAGCTCCGTCATTATCCGTACCCTCATACTCTACGTGTTGGTAATAGAGATGGATCAGCAATAGCAATGACATTCTTGTTATTAAGTACAAAGCATATTTCTTCGCACAAACAATGCCAATATCAAACCGATAACAGATAAAATCAGAAAAACCATGAAATTCTGCTGGGTTCCAAAGGCAATCGACTGAGCGATACCATCTGTCGTCATGTTGGAAAATGATTGGCTATACTTTACACTGTTCATCGTTAAAATGCTTGAGGCAAGCGCGGTCCCCACAGCACCGGCCACTTGCTGCAATGTGCCCATAATGGCAGCTCCATCTGCATAGTATTGCCTAGGCAGCTGATTGAGACTATTAGTTTGCGCTGGCATTGCCAGCATAGAAGCGCCAAACATGAAGACAGTATAGGTAATGGTTAATTCGATGAAGGTAATAGATACAAATGAAAAAATAAACAGGGTAAGACTAAGCAGCAAAAAACCTGTAGAAAGTAAAAGCCTAGGACCATGTTTATCGTAAAACTCGCCGGTAAGCGGAGACATGATTCCATTGACTACCGCACCGGGCAACATTGCCAAGGCTGCAGCGATGCTGGAATATCCTAATGTTTTTTGTATATACAGTGGCAACACAAAGCCTGCCGCTAAGACACTCATCATACTGATCATGACAATAAATGCACCTATGGTAAACATTGAATTGGAAAACACACGCACCTGAATCAACGGCTTAGCCAAATGTAGTTGTCTATACGCAAAGGTAGCCAGACTAAGCCCTCCAATCATAATATAGCCAAATACGGCAGGACTGTTCCAGCCTAAGTCAGCTGATATACTCACTCCATAGACAATACCCACAAAAGCAATGGTGGACAAAAGAACTGATAGATAATCAACCGATATTTTTTCCTTCGAGTGAATGTCAGGAATATATTTGCTGCCCAGCATAAAAGAGACCACAAGTATTGGCAGCATACTGATAAAAATCCAGTGCCAGTTTATCCATTCAATAACGAACCCACCAAAAGTAGGACCCAACGCAGGTGCAAAACTAGTGACAAGTCCAATGATTCCCATAAATTTGCCTCGCCTAGTAACTGGAATTTTTTCTAAAATGATGTTCATCATTAATGGAAACGAAATACTGGTTCCTATTGCCTGAACAATTCTTCCGTAGAACAGCATTTCAAAATTCAATGTGAGAGCGCAAAGAAGTGTTCCGATAGTAAAAATGGTGACTGCTGCCTGAAATAATACTTTTGTCCGAATACGCTTTACAAATAGTGGAGAAAGTGGCAATAAAATGGATAACGTTAACAGATACCCTGTGGTTAGCCATTGAATTACAACTGCTGATATGCCAAATTCATTTATTAATAAAGCGTAGGCAATATTTAACGCTGTTTCCGAGAGAATACCAATAAAGGTAACAATCGCAATGGATACAACGGCAATAATGGTATTTCGTTCAGACATGTTAGATTCTGTTGTCATTTCTATACCTCTAATCTTAGAATCTATCATTTTTTCTCCGATACCTCTTTCATAGACTGATAAATAAACTCTACCGTCTCTATCATGGAGAGGTATTTTTCTTGATCAATTTCAGAAAAATATTCCGCCAATTTGGCATGATAATCTAGAACATACTTTTGTACACATTCTTTACCAAAAGGGGAAAGTTCTACTAGTACAATTCTTTTATCATCATCAGCTATTGTTTTTTTTACAGTTCCTATATCAACCAGTTCGTTTATCAGCTTTGTAATACTAGGCTTAGTAATCTGCATAGCTGTACTCACATCCGTAACCCGAACGCTCCCATTTTGATTGTACTTTTTGTAAATCACATTAAGTACACGAATATGACTAGGTTTCATATCCTTAGGTAATTCTGGCATACATTCTATTGCTTTTTTCGCAAGCCACAAAGCTTCTAATATTGGAATGACCATATCATCCTTCGTCATGCTATCCCTCTTTTCCTAATACTGCAATTAGTTACTTATAGTAATTATTATATATAACTAATTGCATTTTATCAAGAATATATTTTTTTCAACCTCAAGAATCATATAATCGATATACACCCATTTTTAATTGTATCTTGAGAAAAAGCGTTCTTATTTATCAAAAAAATAGGTAGTCTCCCATTCAGTAAAGGACGAGAGATTCCTATATTCATGTATATCTACATCATGGACTTCCTGCAACCTTGCATTTGTGCATAAAAAAGCAGCCTTCCCCTCAACATATAGGGAAGGCTGCTTCTTCAGGATTAGTCAAAGAGAATTTTCTTGACTTAATTCTTTCTCAAACGGGCTTGCGTACAACATCAATGATTGAGCCGTCACGATACTCAATAACAGCGACTACTTCATCGCTAACCTTAATTGGTTCTGGTTTTCCTGCCAGATCATAGGCAATCTTTTGAAGTTCTTGGATGCTCATTATCGGCAATCCTGTTCCTTTTAGATTTTCAATTAAATCAAGTCGTCTTGGATTTATGGCGATACCGCGTTCTGTTACTACAACATCAACAGTCTCACCAGGCGTTACAATGGTATTGACACTGTCGATAACCATTGGAAGTCTGCCCCGAAGAAGCGGCGCTACAACAATAGCCAGCTTGGCTCCAGCCGCAGTATCCGAGTGACCGCCAGAGGCTCCCATGATTACGCCATTAGAGTCAGTAATTACGTTGACATTAAAGTCAACATCTACTTCTGTAGCACTTAAGATAACTATATCCAGGTCATTAACAATAGGACCGCCATTATGGGGGTTAGCATAGAATGAAGCTGACATTTCCCGATGTTTTGGATTGTTTCTTATAGACTGTATAGAGGGGATATCGAAATCCTGTACATCAAAAATATTTTCTATTAAGCCTTCTTCTAACATCTCGACAAAGGGGGCAGTAACGCCACCAATGCCGAAGCTTGCGGTAATTTTTTGCGCGATCATTTTTTCTTTGATAAATTTTGCAGCTGCTAGCGAAGCTCCGCCGCTTCCCAGCTGCAGGGAGTATCCATTTTTAAAGTAACCGGAGTGCTCAATAACACCAGCAGCATATTCAGCAATTAAAAGTTCCCGGGGATTACGGCTGATTCTAAGAGCTCCGGAGGCAATTCCTGCCGGATCGCCGATGCTGTCCATAACTACGATGAAATCTACCTGAGTTTGGGGAATGCTAATCGGATGCACCGGATGATCCATCAAATTGTCAGTAATTGCCACAACTTTATCTGCATACGCTGCATCCACCATGGCATAACCCAAGGAACCACAGGCTGATTTACCATGAATACCATTCATATTACCAGCGCGATCACAGCAAGGTGCACCGATAAAAGCCACATCAATATGCAGTTCACCGTTTTCAATGGCTCTGGCCCGTCCCCCGTGAGAACGTATAATGGTAGGCTTAGAAAGCTTCCCTGAGGTCATAAGTTCTCCCAGTTTGCCTCGGCCTCCACTGGTTTCAATTGCAATAATAACCCCCTGCTCAATATAGGGTATGATTGCATCATTCACACCATTGAGAGAACTTGGTGCCAATGTTAAGCCTTTAATATTTTTGCGGGCAATGGCCTCAATTACTTGATTAAGTATATAATCTCCATTACGGAAATGATGGTGAAAGGATATTGTCATCCCGTCTTTTAAACCAGACGCTTCGATAGCCTGTTCAATGGACGAGAGAACTTTATCAGCCCCCGGTTTACTTATCCGTATTTTAGCTCCAGCCATCCGGCCTTCTGGTGTGAACGCAAATGGTCCGGCATAGGGACGAATGTTATTTAGACCTTTAATCGTTTCAGGAATTACTCTTCCAACTGAATTTATCATCACCAATCCCCTCTCCTTATCTTCTGATAGCCGCTGCATAAGCCAACACTCGCTCGGCTCTATTAACAATCGGCGTATCAATCATTTTTCCATCTAAAGCCACTACTCCAGCTTTACGTTCAACAGCTTCCTGATAAGCGGCCAAAACCCTTTCAGCATGCAGCACTTCTTTTTCTGTAGGGGTAAAAATTTCATGAACTATACGAACCTGACGTGGATTGATTACAGATTTGCCATCAAACCCTAATTTTTTAATCATGTTAGTCTCTGCAATAAAACCTTCCTCATCATTGGCATTGCTAAATACCGAGTCAATGGCTGCAATACCAGCCGCCCTGGCAGCAAGCAGAAGTTGGGATCTAGCAACAAATAACTCCTGTCCTTCCCGACTGCGGGTTGTTTTTAAATCCGCAATGAAATCTTCTCCTCCAATAGCCAATGCCACCATACGCGGACTGGCAGTGGCAATATCATAAGCCTTCATAAGTCCCTTAGCGGTCTCAATGGCCGCCATCATTTGAATGCTCCCTGGCGCAAAACCATACTGTTCTTCGGCTTTGGTTATCATCTCATCTACAATGATGATATCCTCCGCTGATTCTGCTTTTGGAAGACGAATTAAGTCGGGCTTGGCTGCCAACACCACCCTCAGGTCGTCCATTCCATAAGGTGTCTGAATATGATTGATACGGATAGCCACTTCACATGGGAATGTAAAACGCTTAATGGCGTTATGAACCAGTTGACGTGCAGCATCTTTTTCACTGATAGCCACGGCATCTTCAAGGTCAAAAATTACAGTATCTGCACCGTATATTCCCGCATTCTGCAGCATTGCTGGATTGTTACCTGGCATAAACATCATAGCACGGCGTAGTCTTTCTTGTTTCATGATTTCTCCTCCCCTGCTTCCAAAGCCCGTGAGATGGCTGTCATTACCCGAGCCTCGATAGTATAGTCCAGCGCACCCTTATCAATAGCATGAACGTGTGCGTCCTCGATGCCCTGGGCTACTAAGGTTTTCACAATAATTTCTTTTATCTGCGCCCCATATTGTTTCATAGCGGGCGTAACCACTTCGATTGTTAAACCACTGCCCGTCTGAACTGGTGCTAACACAATCATAATATCCGAAGACTCGACAGTTCCCGCTTGGGCTGTTTTTTGTATTTTGCTCATAACATTCCCTCCAATAATTCGGTCTTGTCGCCAATCATCACCCTGCAATGATTGTCTCTTACATCGCCATTATTATAAAAACTTCATTTTATTTGCATTATATCTAATATTCAGACAAAATTAAAATACATTTATGCTATACTAAGTCATAAGAAAAATTTATATCATGCTGCTTAGAATAAAGATATTGGGGTAAGTATCCCTAATGTAGCAGATTATTGACATCTTCAGGAGGGTACGTCATGGAAGATCGGGATTGGATGATTTTACAGGTTCTACATGAAAAGAAAAATATCACTAAAACTGCACAAGCGCTATTTATTTCGCAACCCGCTCTAACAGCCCGCTTGCGGCAAATTGAAAAAGAATTCGGTATTACCATTGTGCACCGAACAAGTAAAGGGGTTAGATTTACGCCACAAGGAGAGTTTTTAGCTAGATCATCTGCGGAAGTTTTATTAAAGCTACGTAAGATTCAAGAACAAGTACTCAACCTAGACGGAACAGTTACCGGAACTTTGCGGTTAGGTGCTTCCAGCTACTTTACCATGTGGACGCTGCCACCCCTTTTAAAGCTGTTCAAGCAGCAAAATCCGCAGGTAGAATTCAAGGTATTAACTACTTGGAGCAAAGATATCTTCAACTTAGTCTACAATCAAGAGGTGCATATCGGCTTTGTTAGCTCGGATTATGGCTGGTCCAGCCATAAACACCTATTATTTGAAGAACCTATTTATGTTGCTTCCAGAGATGAAGTGACTCTTAAGGATCTTCCTACTCTGCCCCGCATCAATTATCAATCTGACGGTCTCATTAAAGCAAAAATTGATAAGTGGTGGCGGGAAAATTTTTCACAACCCCCTACAATCAGTATGGAAGTAGATAAACTTGCCACTTGTAAAGAAATGATCAAACATGGCCTCGGCTATGCTATTATGCCAGGCAGGATATTACAAGATGTGGACACATTGCACAAGATTATGCTGACAGACCAAGAAAAAAAACCGATTTTACGTGCTTCCTGGATGATTCACAATGAAGAAGCCTTAGAAATGACGGTTCTGAAAAAATTTATTGATTTTGTGCAAAAGACCATGGTCCAGTTTATATAACTCTCCTACAACAATAACTATATTTGATAGCCAGCTATCAATAGTTTGAATTTTACAATTTGCAAGAAAACATCTTATACTAAGTTCATGTGAACCATGCATGAACGGCAGTTTAATTATCAGAAGATTACAAACTTAAACTGCTGTTTAGTAATGGACAGGCTCATCCACATATGCTGATTAATCTGTTTGCAGTCTGTTATTACAAACTAATTTCTTTTTTATTCAGAAAATCTTTTTTTGAGGAGGACTACTAATGTCTACATTGGCAATTGCTGGGTTTTTAATGATTACTGTTTTCATGTATCTAATTATGTCAAAACGAATGTCTGCCATGACTGCCCTGATGATTATTCCTGTAATCTTCGCAGTGGCTGTATCGGGCTTCGACCCCAAGCTCGGAAAAATGATGTGGGATGGAGTTAAACAAGTTGCACCAACCGGTATTATGATCTGTTTTGCAATTCTATATTTTGGTGTCATGATTGACGCAGGTTTATTTGATCCTCTAATTGACAAAATTCTTAAAACCGTGAAAGGTGATCCTGTTAAAGTTTCCATAGGTACAGCACTGCTGGCGATGATTGTTTCCCTAGACGGTGACGGTTCTACGACCTACATGGTAACCTGTTCTGCTATGCTAGCAGTACACAGACGCTTAGGACTTAATCCTTTGATTTTACCTTCGATTGTACTTATGATGAACAGTGTAATGAACATTATCCCATGGGGGGGGCCTACTGGTCGTGTATTAGCTTCCTTGAAGCTTGAGGCTGGCGATGTTTTCGTTCCTCTTATTCCAGCCATGGCCATAGGTTCTCTTTGGGTACTATTTGTGGCCTACAGATGGGGCCTAAAAGAACGTTCTAGACTTGGTACATTGGTGTTAAATGATGCTCATGCTGAGGTTTCAGCTTCGGTTGCCGTTGATCCTGAAGCTGAAAAACTAAAACGTCCAAAAATGTTCTGGATAAATCTTGGTATGACTGTACTTCTTATGGTTTGCCTGGTTAAAGAAGTTCTACCTTTGGGTATCCTATTTATGATTGGTACAGGCTTAGCTTTATTAGTCAACTATCACAGCTTGAAAGAACAAAATGAACGCATTATTGCCAACGGTGCGAATGCGATCCCAGTAGTTTCCATGGTATTTGCCGCAGGTATTTTCATGGGAATTATGTCCGGAACAAAAATGGTAGATGCCATGTCCCAAACGATTATAGCCGCTATTCCGCCTTCTATGGGACCCCATTTTGGTTCCATTACAGCGCTTATCAGCTTACCTGGTACCTTCTTCTTAACTAATGATGCGTTTTACTTTGGAGTTCTGCCTGTCTTGACTAAAGCTGCTTCAGTTTATGGCATCAGTGCCGCTGAAATGGGCCGTGCAGCTCTCATCGGTCAAGGCTGCCATCTCTTAAGTCCACTTGTTCCTTCCACTTACCTTTTAGTAGGTCTAAATAAAGTTGAGTTCGGCGACTTCCAAAAGTTCTGTTTACTTCCTGCAATCGCTATATCTCTGCTTTGGTTTGGATATGCAGTCGTCACAGGCTTAATTCACTTATAAGCAGCTAACTAGCATACTGGACGCAAATGTAAAGGCTTCACGACTTGAATGTCGTGAAGCCTTTTTTGCTACAATTTCCCCATTAGTCATCGGTTATTGTTTTCTTTATTACTACATCTTCAGCTACCATTACTTTATCCGGCATGACAGCTTTAAGTTCTAATAATAGGTCTTCCCCAGGTTTAAAATATATCCGGCATATTTCCGTCTTGCCTTGTCGACCAGTCACAGTATACGCCAACGTCCACACTTCTCGTCCATCAAGAGCTGAATGCAGAGAATACGTCCTTCTGAATTTTATAACGCCAATGAGCTTTGGCTGGTAATGATATATCCCGATTATATTCTGGTAGGGCACTTCATAAGCCGTCTCACCAGTTACTGTATGTTTGGCAATCCGCAGGCATGTGGAATCTATTTCGTATTTATATTTTGCACTTACCCGCCTCACCAGGGCTATTAGGATAACAACATAAAATAACAGTTCTGCCGGCTGATATATTTGCAACACAAACCATTTTACAATTGCCATAGTCGCCATGATTAAAAATATTATTATGGCTGTGGCCATTACAATCAGATTCTTCTTTGCTACCCTAGATTCAACCACCAACCTACTCCTATTTGTTTCTTTTTTAGACACCTAGAGCCCTCCTGTAAATAAATATAGGTGGGAAAGAGTTTTCCCACCTATATTGTATTAATCTATTAAGTTTAAAATTCCGCTAGCCTTCTACTCTTCTTCATCTTCAAGAGATACAGGAAAAGCCTTATGCAACATTTTCGTCGCCAATATAAAAACCAAAATAACGCAAAACATAGTCGGTAAAGCAATACACATCATGGTAAGGGCCTTAATCAATGCTCCATCCATCGGTTACACCTCCATTTATTTTGCTAACGCAGGTATCAATGCCAGTACTAACCCGCCAGCTACAACTGATGCCACCTGCCCAGCTACATTAACACCAATGGCATGCTGTATGATAAAATTAGTCGGATCTTCCTTCAACGCCATCTTAGCAATAACCCGCCCTGACATGGGAAATGCGGAAATACCACAAGCACCAATCATAGGGTTAATCTTAGTAGAACTAAATAAGTTCATAAATTTAGCGAATAACACTCCAGCAGCAGTGTCAAATACGAAAGCCACTGCACCCAATCCCATAATCATAGCCACTTCAACTGTTAAAAACTTCTCGGCTGACATGGTTCCGCCAATGGTTATCCCCAGCAATAAAGTCACCAAATTTGCCAACTCATTCTGGGCAGCATTGGAAAGATTCTCTACTACCCCTGATTCTTTAAGAATATTGCCAAACATCAAGCTGCCGATCAGAGCTACTGAAATAGGAGCTACGATACCGGAAATCAGTGTAATCATCACGGGAAACAAAAACTTAGTTGTTTGAGAAACAGGTTCCCGATCTTCATAACTCATTTTCATTTTACGTTCCGCTTCGGTCGTCAACGCTCTGATTACCGGCGGTTGAATAACGGGAACCAGTGACATATAAGAATAGGCTGCTACAGACAAAGGGCCAAGCATTTCTTTTGCAAAACGGCTGGCTACATAAATGGTGGTAGGTCCGTCAGCCGCGCCGATAATCCCGATGGACGCAGCATGTTCAAAGGAAAACCCTAAAAAGGTTGCACCAACAGCAGTGGCAAAAATACCAAACTGAGCGGCTGCGGCAAACAACATAACAGAGGGCCGGGAAATAAGCGGTGTAAAATCACACATGGCACCAATTGCAATAAAAATTAAGACAGGAAACAACTCGTTGGCGATGCCCCCCTGATATAAAACCCACAAAAATCCTTCTTCCCCAACAATCTTCGAAACTGCCGAAGAATGAGGAATGTTAGCCAATATTGCACCAAAACCAATTGGCAATAAGAGTGCCGGTTCATAATCACGATTTACAGCAAGATAGATAAGTAATGCCCCAATGCCCCACATAACTATGTGTTTCCAGGAAAGAGCGATGAAGCCCATAAGCAGCTCGTCTAACCAGGGATATTGATAAATCAAAGCTTCCATTTTTTATTCCTCCTATATTCATTTTTCCAAAAGTACTACCCATAAATGGTTGTATTGTAATACTGCTTCTAGCTTCCACGTCTATCCATCAACTGCTGTCTTCCGGCGAGTGCCCAGATGTTATTACCTCTTGTAATCTTCAGTGCAACATCAGTTGTACCCATCATCTGATATACCGCTGCAGCTATAACAGCTACCACTTCCTCCATATCTTCTTTAGTATCCTCTATCGGTACTACCGTCGGCTGTTGCTGAGAGGCAACCTTTTTTCTTCTTTTTTCAGCCGGTTTTTCACCAAAAAGTCCATCTAAAAAACCCATGATTTCATCTCCTTTTCTTAAATTAGGAACAACTTGTAACTTAAAGTATGACCGAGTTCATTCGTATCTGGAAAAACGCTGTCATATATAATCGTATTATAGCTAATCTTCAGATAAATATAAAATACATTTGTGCTATATTGGCCGATAAGAAAATTGGATATCAGGCTAAAACGGCTGGAATCTTTGAGTTCAAAGATTCCAGCCGTTCTTTTGTAATGCGTTATATTCTGTTCACCCATTTCGCTCACAGCAGTCAAATACGCGGACAGTGGTTGCCTTCAACCGTCACATTCTTCTCCATTCGATGCAATAACCTTCTTATACCAGTCAAATGATTTCTTCTTGGATCTTTCTAAAGTTCCATTTCCTTCATTATCCTTATCTACATAGATAAAGCCATAACGTTTTTTCATTTCTCCTGTTGTAAATGAGACTAAATCAATGCATCCCCAAGGAGTATATCCTATTAAATCAACACCATCTAATTCAATCGCTTTTTCCATTTCTTTAATATGTGCTCTTAAATAATCAATTCTATAATCATCATTACATGAACCATCTTTTTCCTTACTATCAATAGCACCAAAGCCATTTTCTACAATAAACAAAGGTAGTTCATATCTCTCATATAAGAGATTTAAAGAATATCTCAGCCCTACAGGATCAATTTGCCATCCCCAGTCAGAGGCTTTTACATATGGATTTTTAACGCTGGTACTTGATCCCAAGATTGAATTTCCGTCAGCCGTACTAACACCAGATTTAACAACATCAGACATATAATAGCTAAAACCTATGTAATCTACAGTTCCTTCAGCTAATATTGTTTCATCCCCTGCTTCCATCTTGATATTGTATCCTTTTCTTTTCCATTCTTTTAATGCATAAGAAGGGTAATGCCCCCTGCAGTGTACATCAGCAAAGAAATAACGGTCATGCATTGATTCTACCTGAAGCATCATATCATCAGGATTACAAGAGAATGGATAAATAGGAACAAAAGAAACCATACATCCAATTTTAAATTCAGGATTTATTTCATGTCCAGCCTTAACTGCCAATGCGCTGGCAACCAATTCATGGTGAACAGCCTGGTACATCACTTCTTCCCTGTTTTCACCTTCTTGAAAAAGAAGTCCAGAACATGTCCATCCGAAAATTTCATTAACAGTATTCTTCTGGTTATTAATTTCATTAAAAGTCATCCAATACTTTACTTTATGCTGATATCTGGCAAAAACAACCTTTGCAAATCGTACAAAGAACTCTATAACCTTTCTGTTTCTCCATCCACCATATTCTTTAGCTAAATGATACGGCATTTCAAAATGACTTAATGTAATAACAGGTTCAATTCTATGCTTTATCATTTCATCAAACATATTATCATAAAATTGTAACCCTTCTTCATTTGGTGTTAATTCATCACCTTTAGGGAAAATACGTGTCCATGCAATACTTGTTCTAAAACATTTAAAGCCCATTTCTGCAAATAAAGCAATATCTTCTTTATAGTGACCATAAAAATCAATTGCTTCATGGTTAGGATAATTTTCACCTTCAACTACTCCATTCGTAATAACTCTTGGTACACCATGTGCACCAGCAGTCATCACATCTGCTACGCTAGGTCCTTTTCCGCCTTTATTCCACCCACCTTCTAATTGATGAGCAGCAACTGCTCCACCCCATAAAAAATCCTTACCAAAAGCCATTAAAATATCCCCCAATTTTCAAATATAAAAGTACTCAAAATATAGAATCAGCAATGATCCTCTTATTTAGTATCATTTGTTTTATCTTCTTAGATTATTATAGTGTCATACCCATATCACTACAATTGAAAAAAACCAAACTGTATTGGTACAGTTTGGTTCCTACCTCTTTGTAATGGATGCATTTAATGGAAAATTTGCTATAACGACAAAACTTATTTTACTTTTTTTCAAAAATCTCATATCGCACTTTATTTTAATTAAAATACAACTCCTGCAAAGCCGAACTTTGCAGGAGTTGTCGCTCTTATAAACGTCTTTTGACTCATTAATTGGCTTTAAATTTTACACTAACAACGCGATAAATAAATGTTGCAAGTACTGCGATAAATACGGTCAATCCAAGCCAATCCGCTGTGGGGCCAAATTCCTTGCCTACGAGTACCAGCGGCGAATCGCTGCCACCACTTGTTACTGAAAATACAATGATAATGGCAATGATAACCCCCATTAAACTTTCACCAACAATAAGCCCAGATGCAAACAGTACGCCATGGCGGTTGCAAATTTCCACATCTTCTTCAATATTTTTCGGACTCCGTTCAATCGCCCGATTACGCAGATAACGATTGACAAAGTAACCCATGACAGCACCTATGATAAGCGGAACTTCCAATGTAGGCGGCAAATAAATTCCCATGCCTACAGCTAACGGCGGCAGGTAGTATTTTGTTGAGTTCTTTTTCAATAGTAAATCTACAATAATGATCACAATCCCGACTCCTACGCCGAAAAGAATATAATTCCAATCTAGATTATGACTAAAAATCCCTTTGGCTATCGTAGTCATCAAAGTCGCCTGTGGTGCAGATAGAACTTGACTTTCGTCCATTCCAGCGCGCGGCATAGCCCCAACAAAACCATATGCTTCATATAATAAGTTCAGTACTGGTGCAATAGCAAAAGCTCCGATAAGGCAGCCCAACAATAAGGATACTTGCTGCCTCCATGGCGTAGCGCCGACGAGATAACCAGTCTTTAAATCTTGCAAATTATCGTTGGAAATAGCAGCAATGCTGACAATAACACTCGTCATGAAAATAGCTAAAGCAGTAGCGAATTTACTTCCTGCTTCCGTATCAAAAAGACTCACTGCTGTACCGATGCCCAATACGACAAGTGAGGATACAATAATTCCCAGAATGCCAATCCCCGAAATCGGACTAGCCGATGTACCAATTAATCCGGCCATGTAGCCACACGCAGCAGCTACAAAAAATCCCATTAAGATTGCGACGGCAACGCCTGCAATAATAAACATCCAGGTGGCACCTGCTGACAAATTCCCGTCCGCAATAAAGGAATAAAACGTTCCCAGTAAGCCGATAACAATAATAGCCAAAACCATCGCTGTCGTTTTAGGGGACAAATCTGTATCCATACGGTGCAAACCTTTTCCTGTTTCAGAACTCCTCATAGCTTGTATCGAAATGCGCATACCCTCTATGATAGGTTTTACTAAAGTGATCAGCGTCCATATTGCAGCAATGCCAATCGCCCCAGCACCGATTAGGCGAACCTTTTGTGCCCACACAGCGGATGCAAACGCACTGGCGCTCTGTCCAGCT
Organism: Pelosinus sp. UFO1; assembly: GCF_000725345.1. NCBI lineage: Bacteria > Bacillati > Bacillota > Negativicutes > Selenomonadales > Sporomusaceae > Pelosinus > Pelosinus sp. UFO1. The sequence continues at coordinate 1,343,218 of NZ_CP008852.1, read as the reverse complement.
GCCGGTGACATCACAGATGTAAGATACGGCACAAGTACACCCCACGCCAAAATAGTACCCACTAACATTGCCATACCACTGGCAATACCAATCAAATAACCAGCTCCCAATAAAGCAGAAGAAAAGCCGAGAGGCAGCTGGGAAGTAGATTTGCCAAAGGTGAACCAATAGTGCACTCCCGATGAAATAACTTGAAAACCATCCGCACACAAACTGACAATAGCCGAAACAATACCACCGGCCATAATATCCTTTATGCCATTTTCTTTGGCTCCAGCAGCGTTACCACTACCTACTTTCAAAATTTCTGCAGCTGCCAGCCCCTCAGGGTAAGGCAAATCACTATTGACAATCATAGCACGGCGCAATGGAATCGTGAACAACACGCCGAGGCAGCCGCCACAAGCACAAACCATCAAGGTCTGCCAGAAATGAAATCCCTGCCAATACCCTAGCATTAATAAACCGGGAATAATAAATATAACTGCTGAAAGAGTACCCGCAGCCGATGCCTGGGTCTGAACCATATTATTTTCCAAGACATTGGAATCTTTAAACATCTTCAAAACTGCCATCGAAATAACTGCTGCAGGAATAGAAGACGAAAACGTAAGCCCTACTTTTAAGCCCAAATAAACATTGGATGCTGTAAAAAGGACTGTAATTAGCATTCCTAGCAACATTCCCCGAAGTGTTAGTTCAGGCACTTGCAGGTCATGACTCATAAAATCTACCTTTTTCATATGCACACTCCTCGTTAATAAATTTTACTACTGGCTTGCCAAACCTTTTTTACAAATTTATCAACCCTCCCCCCAATCTCTAATGCATTGTAAGTATATGCTCCTTTTTGATTATCAGTAGTAAACTGGATAATATTGCAATAAGGATTATATTGGTAAATTTCTATATTTTTACGCAAAGTCCTTTGTCTATTTCTTGTATACTTACAAATTCAAGTAAAAGTGCGTTTTAAATTTTTTCAGACCTAAGTCTGAGGAAACCTAAAACGCACTTAGCGATTACTATTTTTCTTGTATGCCCGGGAGAACTCAGTAAATATGAAATATTGAATGTTACAACAGCTTTCAAGCCTACATACAAAGATACCTTACATCATCGAATGATTTGCCTAAACTCCAATTTTCGCTTTATAATAGCCGTCCCTCCAACCTTAACTTCACAAATTTTATTATTATCTATCTTTAACCTTACTAAAATCTCAGAAGGTTTTTTCATAGAGTATCCCTGCTCAAATACAAGTTCAGAGGACTGTTCTTGATTAATAACGCCATGATTATATAAATAGCAAGCTAAAGCTCCATTTGATGTGCCCGTGGCCGATTCTTCATTTATATTATAAAGAGGTGCAAAATTTCTACAATGTGCAGTAGAATCAAATTTAGTTTCTAAGGAAAAAACATGAAAGCCAATTATATTGTACCTTTTGCTTAGTGCAGCTATTTTCTTATAATCTGGTTTTATTGAAAATAACCTATCCAAACTTTTGACAGGAATCATTATATCCTTTAATCCTGTAGAAACTATCTGAATCGGCAAATGGGAAATAAAATCATTCTGAGTAATATTTAAGCTCTCTGTAATTTCATTTTTATCAATGATATTTAAATACTCTGGAGTATTCTGGTTCATATAAATTTTATCATGATCAACGTCAATATTTAAAATACCTGCTTTTGTTTCTTGGCACAGAATTCCATCGTCAATCATCTTTTTATTTTTTAATAAAGCAAACGTTGCGATTGTCGCATGACCGCATAATTCAACCTCAGAATTAGGGGTAAAAAAACGTACTTTATAATTTGCTTTCTCTGACTTTTGTACAAACGCTGTCTCAGAAAAGCCTACCTGCTGTGCGATATCTAACATTTCTTCATCTGAAAGACCATCTGCTTGCAATACAACTCCTGCAGGATTTCCTCCATCTTTTGTTTTTGCAAAAGAATTTAATGTATATACGATTACTCTCATCTGCTCCCTTTCACTTTCCAAAAAATATATTAATTCATCAGCATATCACTGCTTATGTTAATACAGTTAATGTTTTAACATAAAATTCCTGCAAACTCTAATGAAAACCCTTGTAGGAATTTTATAGCTACTTCTTCAATTATTTTTTTAAAATCCCTCATTCGTCGTTTTATTTTCCCACGAATGAGGGGTTTTCATTTCCGTTAAAACTGATTCAATTCACTTCTTATACCTATCTTCAACTAGCTAATTATGTACGGATAAAGAATGAGGGAAAATTTTACATTACTGGTTGAATTCCAATCCACACCAGAATGTAGTAAGTATATCACAATTAAAAGGAGGAATTTAAAATGGATTTTGTAAGTCAAACGAAAGAAAAGGTAATGAGAACAAAAGCCAACTCTTACCCGATCGTGCTCGTCCATGGATTTATGGGTTGGGGTAGAAACGAGGTGCTGGGACTAAAATATTGGGGCGGCGTGACTGATTATGAACAGGAACTTGCCTCAAGCGGTTATACGACTTATACTGCAACGGTAGGACCTGTATCTAGCAACTGGGACAGAGCATGTGAGTTGTATGCCTATATCAAGAGCGGAACGGTAGACTACGGTCAAGCACATTCTACACAGAAGGGGCATAGCAGGTATGGAAGAACATATCCCGGTCTCTATCCTGAATGGGGCAATCTCACAACAGAAGGTAAAATAAATAAAATTCATCTTGTAGCTCATAGTATGGGTGGTCAAACAGTGCGTACCCTTGTTCAACTACTGAAGGAAGGAAGCGCAGAGGAAAGAACTGCAACGTCGACCCAATTGAGTCCCCTCTTTGCAGGTGGTAAATCGTGGGTTCACAGTGTTACGACTATTGCTTCTACTCATGATGGTACCACCCTTGCAGACGGAATCAATATCTTTGATGATTTCGCCAAGAATTTGGTGGCCTCTCTTGCCTCCTTTACCGGTGCAGGGGAAGAGCTTATCTATGATTTTAAACTTGATCAGTGGGGTTTGAATAGAAAGTTAGGAGAAAGTCTTACAGACTATACAAACAGGGTGTTTAACAGCAACATCTGGAATAGTACGAATGATCTTGCAAATTGGGATTTAAGTACTGATGGCGCTCGCGTGCTGAATTCATGGGTTAAGGCACAATCTGATGTATACTATTTTTCTTATTCTACTTGTGCAACTGTCCCAAGTATTCTGACGAACAATGAGCTTCCCCATGTAATTAATATGACTCCCTTGCTATATCCATTTGGAACATTCATAGGAAGTTATACGCGTAATGAACAAGGGCGTGTTATTATTGATGACAGTTGGAAGCCCAATGATGGCGTGGTCAATACCATTTCTCAGAATGGTCCAAAAATCTGGTCTTCCGATAGAATCGTCAACTATAATGGGGTGCCACAAATAGGCAAGTGGAATTCCATGCCCTTGTTAGATACGATTGATCATATGGATGCGTGCGGTATTGGAACAAATGTATTAACTTCTTCCTGGTATAAGAGTCTTGCTGAAAAACTAGGTGAACTAACAATAAGTAATTAATGTAAAACATAAAAATAAGTAAAGCATCTAAGAAAATAAGTCAGTAAAAAACCTGCTAGTCTGAACTAGCAGGTTTTTTACTAAGCATTTTTATCATCAAAAAGAAACACTATCTGCCGCTTCACTTATCGCCTTTTTAGTAATGGTTTGATAATAATCATTTCTACCTATTCCGTCTGGAACCACGTCGGTTGAATTATTACGTTGATTAAATATAACAGCTATGTTAGTGCCAGTTGCCCGCCATAGCAAAATTGATGCCGTTCCAGGTAAACTTCCAGTATGTATCCACTGTTGCTTTTCCCCTGGATTCCGAATCTCTCCTTTTAGCCAGTATACTTGAGCAAATTTCACAAGACTTTCCGTAGAAGCTATTAACCTTCCGTTTGCATCTAAGTTTTCTAGATAGAACCCGCCATCAGGCAAATACACATCTTTTCGTTGGTCAAATAAGGATTGAGTTATAAAAGGGTCGGAATACCACCCTACCTCATTTGAATCGCGTTTTTCAGGTAGCGAATAGCCAGGCTTTACATCTTCTAACCCTAGTGGATGTAAGACTACTGTATAAAGATAATCGTAATAGGACTTCCCTGTTACCTGTTCAATAATAATGCCTAGTAATGCATATCCAAAATTCGAATAAGCATACTTTTCCCCCGGATTATATTGCAGCGGCTGCGACATCATAAATGCTGCAATGTCGCTTATGGAAGGAAGACCATTTAGCCCCATTTCATTAGATATCTTTTTCATCGAAAACATAGGATCAAAAGCAGCTTGGCTGTCCCAGCCGCCCTTATGATAAATTAAATGACTAATGGTAATATCTTCCCACCTTGGATCATAGTAATTACCTCCAAGCGGCTTAATATTTAGTACATCAACCACTTTTTCATCTAAGCTAACTTTCCCCTCGCTAATGAGATGTTTAATAGCAGCATTAGTGAAAGATTTTGTTATACTTGCTATCCTCATTCGTGTTCCGGGCTGGGTAGGTATTTTCCTGTCCTTATCAGAATAACCATACCCATGACTTAGAACTATTTGTCCATCATGCATAACCGCCATCGTTCCTGCAGGTATGTTATGTTCCTTCATAATTTCAACAATTTTAGTATCAAAAACCTCCAAAGCTACATCAAACTCACCAGTGACTGGAATTCCATTGATAAAGCGTGTTTCTACCTCTGCCGTTACTGTAATAGCAGTAATAAGACAAAGGAAAATAGTAATAAATAGTATGTTAAATAAATTTTTCAAAGTTCATCTCCTCTCGTAATGTTAAATTTTATAATGTTATGTTCGCTTCAGGCTCTGCAAGAGAGTGGATTATTTAGAATATATAGTACGTTAATAATATATGGTAACATTTACCAATTATACTGCTAGTAAAAAAATCCTGCATCACTTATATAAGGATGCAGGATTTTTGCTATTTTTATCACGTTACTATAGATAATTTTACGGACGTGCCGCCACTGTCACTTCACATCTAGACCTTGCTCTGATTATTCGCATCAATGATTTCTTTTAGTTTCACATTCCGATTCATGAATCTAGTATTGCTGCGCTCAATTTTTAGATGTATTGCAGTTTGCGGGCAATGGTGTATACACGCAAAGCATCCTTCGCATTTATGCAAATACTCGGGTTTTCTATCAACTTTAATATTGCTTATAGGGCAAACCTTTTCACATACTTTGCAACCATTACAATTGTCTCGAATAATAAACTGCTTATCCCCATTATCACGATGAAGTTTATTGATGAATTTAGAGACACCTTTAGATAAGACATTTGATACAAATCCTTTTCTTATGAGCTGTTTTTTTCTGCTTTTAATATCTCTTACTATTTGCTCTAGCTTTTCTTCCGTTTTTTTCGTGTTTTCTTTTTTTAGCTGGTCTTCTATTTTAAATATAGGAAGATAATTATCAACCATAAGAACTTTATTTGTATAGTTGAACTGAATGCCTGCCTGATTCCCGATTTTTTCCATGTCCCCTAACCCGGATGCCTTATTACCATAAGTCATAATTGCAAAAAAGTAATTGGCCTTAAACTTTGACCCCTTAATAAAATTCATTACCATCCTTGGGGGGGCAAAGCCGTAACAGGGAAATACAAAGCCAATCGCTTCATCTGCAAACTCACGCTTTCCTTCCTTTAACATCTGAGGAATTGAACATAGTTCTCCACCGATTCTTTTGGCAACGTACAAACTGTTTCCTGTAGCTGTAAAATAAAATATTTTCATTTTTATTTCCCTTATCTTTCTATTATTAATTTTTATCTTGCTTATAAATATCTCATTTGAACTCTTTCATTATAATTTTATACTTTAATACTTTTGCAATAATCGAATTGTATTGCAAAAAAATTATATCTATTTCTGTAACGAATTTTGTAGGGCTAACATCTTGCTTACTTCAGTCACTAGTTCTTCATTTACCCTACACACTAGAAATTTTCCCCTTTTTTCAGTGAAAATGAGTTCTGCATTCACCAATTCTTTAATATGATGTGAAATTGTCGGCGCACCAATATTCAAACAAACCATGATATCTGCAATACAACATTCCCCACCCGTCTCAAAACTGGCTTCATGAGCCTCGGCAATTTTCAAATACAATTCTAATCGATTCTCATTCGAAAGAGCTTTAAATATTTTCGCCATTTTTTTTGTATCCATTTTTGCAACTCCTATTTTAGTTGTATTAAAGTTCGATAAGTCTCGAATTGAGTTTATCTTATATTGACGTTATTGTCAATTGAATCATTAATAATTATTCATCTGTATTGCTATAAAATTTACCCCAAGGATTCATATTCCATGGGGTAAATTTTTATTATCTTACTATCGGAAGTCACCTTATTACTTTTATAGTCATAGCCCTCTTTTTATGTTTCGGTTTGATGTTCTCCTTATGTATCCGCATTCAAGAATAGATCAAAATATCAAGGGAAGTGTCACTATTACCAGTGATACGTTTCACCTTTATATCATCAAATTTATTCCCTGTGCTATTCTGCTACCAAATTCACTATCTAGCCTCATAAAATGTTCAATCATTCTTCTTTGAATAGGCTCATACGCTTGATTTAAACTTTCTACAATATTGGAAACCAGATGTTTCCTTTCCAGCGCAGTCATAGTTCGATATCTAAGCCTAGCTTGATAATAATTGTCGCGTGCTATTTCCTGCCGAGTTATACTGCCTGAAACAAATTCCTGATCGGGTTGCCCTTTCTTAGGTGCCTCCATAGGCATCCCACCACCTAATGTATTTGGTAAGTAGTTGGCAATACCTTCGTTATACATAGTTTGCATGGCTCCATCTTGCATCATATTTGCTATCGATTTTCTAGGCATATTTGTTGGAAGTTGTAAATAATTGACCCCTATACGGTATCTTTGGGTATCTCCATAAGGAAAAATACGGCCTTGTAGAATTCTATCATTCGAAAAATCGATGCCCGGTACAATAGCCGCCGGTGAAAAGGCTGACTGCTCGACTTCAACAAAAAAATTCCCTGGATTCTTATTTAACACCATTCTACCTACTGGCATTAATGGAAATAAGTCTTCCGGCCAAATTTTTGTAGAGTCCAATGGATCAAACGCTTGCTCACATTCATCTTCAAGGCTCATTATTTGTACACGCATCTCAAATTCAACAGTATGCCCTGCCGCAATGGCATCGAATAAATCTCTGCTTGCTACGTCAGGGTCCATGCCTGCAAGTTGAACTGCTGTCTTGCTGTCTATGTATTCAACACCTTCACAAGGTTCCCAGTGATACTTAACATATACCGCTTCCCCACACAAATTAACCCACTTATATGTGTTAACTCCGTACCCTGGAATTGTTCTATAGCTTTTGACAGTCCCATTATCTGCAAACAAGTAGGTAAGAAAATTCATTGACTCTGGCCTTAACGACATGAAGTCCCAAAAACGGCTAGCTGCTATCGGCCCTCCCCGGACATTCGTAACCGGATCTGGCTTTAAGGCATGAAACAAATCAGGAAACTGAAGAGGATCTCGAATCGGAAACACTGGAATATGGTTGCCAACAAGATCGTAATTACCTTCTTCTGTATAAAATTTTACAGCAAATCCTCTGATATCCCGCACTGTGTCTGCGCCACCGACAGAGCTGCCTGCTACCGAAAATCTAACAAAAACAGGTGTTTTCTTTTCAGGATCTTGTAGAAAATTTGCCTTGGTCAATGAAGCCATTGATTGATAGGGTACAAAAAAACCAAAAGCTCCGGCTCCTTTAGCATGTACTACTCTTTCAGGAATTCTCTCCCTGTCAAAATGTGAAATCTTTTCGAGGAAAACTATATCCTCAAGTACTATTGGTCCCCTTTCACCTACACTTAATGAATTTTGATCATCAGTAACAGGAGCTCCCTGATTGCTGGTAAGATAGCGTTTCGGCATAATCCATCTCCTCCTTAAATGATAAATCCTATTATGATTTATATTAATTTAAGGATTACTTATGAATAGATTGAAACACCGGCGAAATTAATGATGACTTAGGAGAGCTTCACTCTGCACATGTCTTTACTTTCATAAATGAACAAAGACATGAACAAATGAATAGAAATCGATTTGTTTTTTATTTTTACATAAAATTAACTGCGGGGTCTAATTTAGTTTTCAAACTAAATTAGACCCCGCAGTTGCTATCTTAACTTAATGGATTTGTTGCTTTTATGGACATGACACCATTGTCATTTAAAAACTGTTTCTCATTGGAATTAAATTTGAATATATTTTTTTTATTCACTAGTGCCGTTTTTATACTCGCTTAGTTTTTCGTTGAGCTGTTTTGCTTGTTCTTGACCGTCAATATACATCATTGCAAAAGCTGCTCCCTTCACAATTAAAATTACAATGATATACATTATTATAAGATTACTATCTATATTAGGACTAATTAAATACAGCCATAGTACTACCATTATATTTGCTAGTGTAGAACAAATAATAAATACGATTAATTGCGCTTTTTTCCCTAAATCAAGATTATTTACAAACGCAAATTTGAAAAGTGTATATGCTGATGCTATTACGATAATTTGCCATAGCAGTGTGGCTTTAACTGTCTCTATAGAGTTAAGTCCCAAAAATATAGCAGCAATCATCATCAAACATCCACTAGCTTTAAAAGTATCCGCCATGAAATGTTTTAAATATTGACTTAATCTCATTAATAAAACCTCCCTATAATCCTAATTTCTTTCTGAATACAGGAACATATTGCCGGGAAATAACTACTCTTTCTCCATTCTGAAGTAACGCTTCAAATTTTCCATAAAAAACTGGCCTTATAGAGTCTATTTTTGTAATATTAAGGATTGTTGATTTTGATGCTCTAAAAAAATCCCAGTTCTCATATGCCTTTTCAATCTCATAAAGCTTTAGCCTTGATTCAAAAACCTTTTCTTGACAATATATAAATACTTTATTGTCAACTGATTCAAAATAAAATACATCTTTAGGATTGATAATATGCAGTTGCAAATCTGTGATTCCTACTAGCTTTTTGGAAGCTGATTTAATGGAATCGATAAGCTGCAGTAATGAATCATCAACTTCGTTACATCTTATAATTATCTCTGGCTCAATTCCATCAGGTATATTTTCAATGGTAATTTTTATCTTGACCACCCCCTCTTCCTATTTCTAGTATATGTTAATAAATTACTCCATTCAATACACCCACAAGTAAGCTGTAATATTAGGAAGATAAGCTGTAATGTTGAAAAGATATCCTTGTAAAGAGCAACCATTTTCCACACTCTAAATTCTTTCATTTACCTCTATGCTTACTCAAAAAAAAATAATCACCGCCGATGCTACCGGGGTGATTATTCCAACTACTGTATTCACCTATTTACTTAAGGCCTTCAGCAAATAATCGATAGTGCCTTAACATGATATCGATGCCACCTGGTCATGACTTAATAACAAGCCATACTTATTCCACATAATTATATAATGACTTCCTTTTGCGGAACCGCCCCTTGATATCGATTAAAGTATTCTTGACCTATTTTTTGAAAAACTTCTAAACCCTCTAAGAATTTGAAACCGATTTCTGTAAGAAAATATTCTACTTTTAAAGGATAACCTAGGTACGTAATTTTCTCAACAATTCCACACTCAATTAATTCACTCAAGTGCTGTATTAACATCTTTTGGTTTATGCCTTGAATATCTTTATTAAGTGTAGAGAGTTGTTGCTTTCCTAGGCGTAGTCTCCAAATTATGATCGGTTTCCATTTCCCAGAAATCATATCAAGTGTTAATTCTAAAGGACAAGTAAATTCGCTTCGTATTTTCAATATTTATCCTCCCGCCTAACTTAGCCTGTGCTACAATTAATGAAAATCCCAAGATGGTTTATCTTAGTTATTATAAATTGCTTTTAATGTATATTGAGCTAATATATGCCCATCCATAGCTTTATATAGCTCATTCACATAAAAACCCTTATGTAAGTCTAGTGTAGTATCTAATGCAAACACATGTATTTCATAATTGTGAGGTTTGTCCGGAGGAGTCGGTCCCCCATATTTTGCGGCTTCATATCTATCTAATGGTTGGGGAAGTAAAGTACTAGACCAGCTATTTGTCCCTTGGATAAAATCTTTTGCGTCTATGCTTGCATTTTCCTCTAGTGAATCCTTAGTTAAGTTGGCAACAGACCAATGCAGCCATGAAAATCCTACAACCGGAATCGCATCCTTATCTTCCATGATTATAGCAAACGTCTTAGTGTCTTTAGGATATTCCTTTATTGCTAATGGTATTGAATGAGTTGGCATGCCTTTTGAAAATTGTGCTCCATATTTCCCATACTTTTTATCAATTATACCATTAATAACACCACTACTAGTAACGATCATATTTTTTTCAACTCCTCTTTCTCTTTCAATTGATTTTGCTGATAATATTGAGCTGGAAGTATACATTATAAAAACAGTAATTAGAATAAATAGTAATAGATGTCGTTTTATTAACATTAAGCAATCTCCCTATAACAATTAGTGAAATTCGATTTTACTGACTTACTCTCATAGACGAAGTGTTTGTAGTAAAATAAAAATCCTTCACTGTCTATAGGGCCGATAAAGAAACATTCACTTTATCAATTAAGTTACCTACTGTTTTCTCTACATCTTTCATCTTAATCCCTCCTTATTAATTTTCCTGCCTTGGATTTATTACTTATGGTACCATTTCAAAGTTAAGTAGTAAATTACACACTTTTTTGTGGGTATTTTGGGGGCCTAATCAGCAGTACAGTTTTTGACTACTACCTTTTCTATTTTATTATCTTGATTACAGCCAAGCCACATCTAATGGATTACGGTCAACCAGCCTTTTATATTTATATTTGGGATAACCAACCATAACTGCTCCTGTTATCACTTTATCTTCGGGGATTTTGAACAATTCTATCAAAGGGTCATGGTTTGCAAATATGCACATTTCGAAGAGTCCCGCCCAGCAAGAACCCAATCCAAGAGCCGTTGCAAAAAGTTCAAGGTAAGCAAGAGAAAAAATCGTATTCTCTCGTCCATTGTTAAAATTCTTTTGCGCAGTTGCTAAAATTAAAGGAGCATGATTACGTAAAACAGTATCTACACCTTTTTCCCTATAGTTACGAACATGATATGGAAAGCTCCAATGGGATGTGGTTTCCTTTTTCAATTCTTCTTCCATCCACTCAATCGTAATCTCAGTAGCCCTTTGAATGATTTTCTTATCCTCAACAATAATATAGGACACCCCTTGCTTATTACTGGCTGTGGGAGCGAATCGAGCGATTTCAACTAACTTTAGTAGTTGTTCTCTTGGAATCGCAGTATCCTTATAGCAGCGAATTGATCTACGTGACCTAAGAAATTGTTGAGCAGTTTTTTCATTTATAACTGGAAATTCTAATAAATCAGACTGATTTGCTAAAGGTGCTCTGCTACTATCAATTGCCATATGAGGACACACAGCAACACAGTGTCCACAACCATTACAGGCTTGTGGTACTATTGCTTCTGGACCATTTTCCCCCATTCCCAAAGCTTTCGCTGGACATACTTCTGCACAAATTCCACATTGAATACATAAGTCTTTATTTACTGTAATTAGCTCCATTATTATCTCCCTATTATTTTTATTGATTTTTCTCTTCTAAATGAAATGAATTAAGTAAAGGGGCTGTCTCAAAATGAAATTTTAAGACAGCCCCTTTTACTTACTATTCCTTTTATTCGTCACCTTTCATAGCAACTCCGTCAACTATGGTGTGAGCTACATCGTTTTTGGACCAACTTTCTACAGAATGTCCACTAACGATCCGTTTATTATAATTAGTGGGATTATGATCGATCACAGCATATTGAGAGCCGTTATTGCTATTACTAATCATTACAGTTTCAAGATCTGCATTGATATGATAAGAATTAGTAATGACTCCGTCGATGGCGGTGTTAACTACATCATCCTTGACCGAACTTTCCACAATATGTCCACCAACTACCCGTTTATTATAGTTAGCGGGATTATGATCAGTTACGGCGTATTGAGTTCCATTCTTGCTGCTATTATTCATTACTACTGTTTCAAGATCTGCATTAATGGGATGGGAATAAGCGGCAACTCCATCTATTGTAGTGTGGACTACATTATTTTTGACCCAACCTTCCACAGTATGTACACCGACTACCTGTTTATCATAGATAGTAGGGTTATGGTCAATCATTGCATATTGAGAACCATTTTTCCCATTACTAGTCGTTACAGTTTCAATACCTGGCTTTATTGGATTTATTTCTGGGATAATTTGATTAGCTGAAGCAATCCCAGCTGCCATCATATTCATTCCTACTAACGCTGCTACAAAAGTTTTTTTCATTTTCTTTTCCTCCAAGATTTATATTAATTTCAGTGATTTATTCTTTCGGTTTTTCTTTTCCCGAATCACTTCTTATGGTATAATCTTAAATCATAAGGTATTTTTTGGCAAGTAGGTACTTATTTGTTTTATAGTACCTTTTAATATACCGTCAATAATTAAATTAGCCCCTTGAATGAAACTGCGAGGAGTGAGTATAATGACCATTACGTATAAGAACGCAGAATACAGGTGCTCCATGGACTTAACACTGGGCCTCATTGGTGGAAAATGGAAATCAATGATATTATGGTATATTGGTGAAAAGACAATACGATTTAGCGATCTCAGGCGATCATTGCCTCAGATTACACAAAAAATGTTAACTCAGCAACTTAGGCAGCTAGAAGAAAACGGATTAGTGAATCGATTAATCTATACTCAAATACCACCTAAAGTGGAGTATTCTCTTACAGAGGCTGGTAAAAGTCTTTTACCCATTTTGTCCACCCTCTGCCAATGGGGGCTCAACCATGCAAATGAAGTTGAGTCTACTAAACAAAAGACCAACTGTAACTGTCACGCAATAACATAAGAAAAGACTTGGCTTGTGCCAAGTCCTCGGACACGCAGGCAGAAGCCTTAGTCGTTCTTACTTGGAATCAAGAAAGTGTTATACTTTCTGATTCCGTAAAAAATCGTAAAGTACTCTCGCCTTTTTGGTAAGGGTACTTTACGATCTTTTAAACTTCTTCCAACACACTTCCACGGCATGCTATGTTACCTAATCGATAGATGATGTTATCACTATCTAATTAAAGGCTAAACTAATTGAGGAGATCTCTACTATGATTGTTCAATTTAGAGTTATGATGCTTCAATCGACACCGATGCCGTCATATTCCAACGCATCCGTTCATCCATTTGGAGAGGCTCAATGAATACCGCGTAGGTCATGTCACCGCGTTTTTTCTCACCAAAGGGCCTGATTCGCGTTACCTTTCCAGGAAGCTCCAGCCCAGGAATCGCATCAAAGGTAATTTTCACCTCGGCCCCCTCCTTGATGCGGGCAATATTAATCTCCGTCAAATCCGTAGTTTTAATTTGCCATTTTGATAAATCTGCTAACTGAATATTATCATTATCTGTTATTTCTACGTTTTCATCACGTTTAGCCGGATCAATCGAAACAAATTCACCTACTTTAAGATCTATCGATGCTATAGTACCGCTAAAAGGCGCCCGAAGTTCTGTAAGTACGATACTTTCCTGTGTACCATGCAATTTTGCTTTAGCAGCAGCTACATCCGCCGCTGTCACTGCAATATCTTCCGATCTTGAACCGGCTTTCGCCATGTCGAGGTCAGCCTCCGCCTGCCGCAATTCGGCCATTGATTTTAGATAGGCTGTCTTGTCCTTATCCAACTGCTGCCCTGAAACAGCGCCCTGCTCAAAAAGTCGCTTGGTTCGCTCAAAGTTTGCTTTTGCTTCTTCACTCGAAGCACGATTCTGTTCCATTACTGCCTGCTTCATCGTTACTTCCTGTGGCCTAAGCCCGGCGTTAGTTTTGCTATGACTTGCCTGAGCCTTAGCCAATTCCGCTAGATCACTTTGTGATTTGGCTTGAAGCTCCCGGCTATCCAACCGAACCAGAACTTGCCCTGCTTCTACTTTGTCTCCCTCAGCCACAAGAATCTCCGATATAATACCACTTACCGAGAAACTGAGCACCGAATATTTTACCGGAATCACTTTTCCTTCTGCTACTACCTTATTGCTCGCCTTTACTGGCGGCAGTATAGGCTGCTGTGTTGGCGTACTTTCCCGGTGAAAAGCATAATATCCGCCACCAGCCAATAAGATAATAACTATTAAAACGACTGCTGTCCATTTTTTACCTTTGCTATTTAAATTCATTATAAATCCCCTTTGCAATTCATTATTCATAAGCCAAGACCTCCCGTATACTTAACCGAGAAGCATTCCAAGCCGGTAAAAAGCTGGCAACAGCAGCTAAAACAATTACAATGATGAGCCATAATATAGCACCGCCAACAGAAAAAGTAAAACTAAAGGGCGCATGCATAAAAGCATTTCCTAGCATATTGCTGAATAGTTTACTAATCGGTAACGCGATAATCATCGCCAATCCCCAGCTCAATATCCCAATCAGTACACCTTCAATGATAAATATTCTTCGTACCGCCCAATTGGATGCGCCAATTGACCTCATGATTCCAATCTCACGGGTACGTTCAAGTACATTAATACTCATCGTTCCCATCAACCCTAAACCGCCCACAATAGCAAGCATCAAAGCCATCACGAGTAAGAATATAATAATTACATTAAATTGAGACTGGATTTGCGCCTTTAAATCCGACATCGTCTGTATACGACTTACTGGCATGCCGGAATCTTTAAAATGCTTTTCCAGGGTTTTAGAGATTTGCATCTGAACATCAGGATCGCGACTTTCTGTAACTGCAAAGACGTTAATACCTTGCCCCGGTTTACCTACTACATTTGAAAAATAGGAGTAATTGGCATACACAAAAGGTCCGGCCATAACACCTCTGACAATTCCCACTACTGTCCAGTAGGTTTTTTGCTTATCAGACTTACTCAGTTTAATCGCCAATCGGTCGCCTACCTTAACATTTGGATGATCCTTCAAAACCTCAGTATTAATAACAATTCCGCTTTCATCCTCAGGTACAAGCCAACGCCCTTGCAGCACAATCGGTTTAAGCATTTTGGTCCCACTTGGCGGCGCCATGATTACAATCTCAGTACTTTCGCTCTCCCTGCCATCACTTTTCAATAATCTCGCACCGTCAAAGCTCCAACTTTCCGCCTTTGACACGCCTGGTACATTCATCGCCGTTTGTTCGAGTTGTTCTACTCTAGACCAATTCTTAACATCAATTTCTATATCATATTTAAAATAATCCAATGCATCATCAAGTGTTAGCATCATAGAATCGCGCACGCTGAATATGGAGATAAAAATTACCCCGCTGACAGTTAGGGTAATCAGAGTAAGTGCCAAGCGCCCTTTACGGCGAAATGTATTCCTCAGGGATAAAAGAACTGGACGAGACACACCTTTCATCCGTCTGGTAATTCGATCAATCATCCCTGTACCAAAACCGCCTGCACTGCCTACACCATAAGAATTAATAGCTTCCCGCACGGTAATCCTGGCCCCTCTAACAACTGGGAGTATTGCAGCCAGTAATGGGATAAGTAAACCGGTAGCCACTTCCGCAGCTAATACAGGATAAGAAATGGCAAGACCTGAAATATCAAAATTTATGTAACTGGCAATAAATTTCGATACAACTCCCGCTGCTAAAATCCCCAAAGGCACAGCTATCATCAATGCCAATAGGCTATAAATAATCACATACATGAGATACATTTTGATAATCTGCTTCGTGGAAGCGCCGATCGCCTTCATGACTCCAATTTGCCTGACTTGCTGCGTTAAAAGTGAAGAGATGGTATTTACCAGCAAAAACCCGCTTAATATCAATGACAATATCCCCATTGCGCCGAGGGTCATCAATAACGCATCGATCATGGATTGAGCCGGATGCTCACCCGGCTTATTTTTATACATCCAGAAAACCTTACGTCCACTTTTCTCAATTTTTTCCCATACCTTTTGTCCAACTTGAGCAATATATTCTTCCGAAGGGGGATCCCCATCAACCGTGATGTTGACGGTATCTAGTTCCCATTTCAATCCTAAGGCATCTAACGTCTCAAGAGTGATATATCCATAGATTCTGCCTGAAAAGGCGGTGGGATTCTGGTTAATATCATGAACGACTCCTGCAATACGCAGGCTGCGTTTTTTACCATCCGAACTCTCTACCTCCACCTCGTCACCCACGTTGGCCTTTATATCACTCAATCCGCTCCGTTCAATCAGCATCTGTTTTTCTGGCGGTGGCCAGGAACCACTAATCAGTTTCAGCTTATTAATTTGGATATCCTTATAATCAGGGATTACAGCCATCTCTAGCTTTTGCCATTTATCAGGCCCCACCTTTACGCGCATAGATAGTGTCCGCTGTCCTTGCGCTCCTGAAACTCCCTTTACCTTACGAATGGATTCTAAAAACTCCTCTTTAAATGAGCTGGAATAAATGGTTGCCATAGCCGGATTCACAGCTTTATAACTACTGCTTAAATCCCGTAATATAATCTCATAAGTGCCTGCTACCATGCCGATGGCAAAAACACCTACTGCTATCGATAATACTACCAACAGCGTGCGAATCTTATTATTCAATAGGTCACGGAGCACCTTGAGCCACCGCACGCCAATCATCATGACGGATTTCCTCCTACTGTGGACGCCTGATTAACAATTTTATGATCTGCAGTTTGATTCACTATCTCACCATCTGCAACTGTAATCGACCGCCCAACACGTCTCTCTATGTCGCTGTCATGTGTAACCATTAAAATTGTTTTCCCACGTCCAACCAACTCATCAAATAACGTAAAAACAGCATCCGCTGTTTTAGAGTCTAAATTTCCCGTTGGTTCATCGGCTACGATAATCGGTGGGTCATTCGCCAACGCACGTACAATCGCTACCCGCTGTTGCTGACCGCCAGAAAGCTCAGTAGGCAATTTATGCGCCTGACCAGTCATTTCAACCATTGCTAACAATGACATCGCCCTTTCTTGCCGTTCACTAGGTCTATACATATTGCAGAAATCCATCGGCAGCATAATATTTTCTAAAACGGATAAGGTCGGCAGCAATTGAAAAAACTGAAATACAATGCCGATATTGCGCCCACGCCACACTGCCATTTGGTTTTCTTGCATTTTATGCACGGCCGTACCATTTATCATTACTTCACCTGCAGTAGGTCGATCGACACCTGTAATCATATTAAGAATTGTCGATTTCCCACTACCCGACTTACCAATAATCGCCAGGAATTCCCCTGCATTGACTTGTAAATCAACACCTCTGAGTGCCGTAAAATCCCCTGCATCAGTGTGATATATCTTCTCAACTTGACGCAATTCGATTAAATGATTATTATCCAGGTAATCTTCTACCAACACGCTTTCATTTACCGATTTATCGGCTTTATGTAAAAAACTAAAATATTTCTTATACATTAATAACCTCACGCCCATTTTTTTACAATCATACCATCCATTGAGTCTATATTCAACCCGCCCTTAGATTGCGTGCTAAAATTCATCCCTTACACAAACAATAAAAAGCCGCCCACAAAAAGGAGTTACACTCTTCTTGTGGGCGTTCAACTTTCTTTAATGATGTTGAACTGCTCTAAGATTCCCATCCAGGGCAGCTCACTGCCGCTAATCACATAATCGGTTGTCTAATAATAGTTTTCCAGTTTTCTGCTTTACCTCGCCTAGTGTCACTAAGGTAAATTTCATGGTGTTTTCCTCTCATCTGATATTGATTGTCCAAAATAAATGTATGAAGTTTTTGAACGGTTGGCCCTTCCTCTGAAAAAGGTCCAATATGTAATATCTGTGCGGCTTTTCCCTCGTCATATGTAGCAAAGCTAATTTTATCAGCAGCATTTAGTTTTTTTTCCCGCCTTACTTTTTCAACTGCCTCGAGAAAGTTCTCATGGGTTATGTGAGATGGCTGCATAATCATTAGCTTCCATTTCCAGTTATCTTTATCTTCCACACTGAATTTTCCCATATCGTCGCACCACCACAGACCTTCTAAAGGCATTACTCCATAGTCTATACTAGCTGATTTTTTAATCATGAATTTCAAGGTATAGGAAACGCTAAACAACGCTTCCACGGCATTTTGAAATTCAAGTGATTCATTTGGATTTCCTTTTCCCTCAATCATTAGAAATCTCATAGCCGGAACCTCTATGACTGAACATGCTTTAGACGATGCTTTGTATAATTCTTTTAGTTCTTTTTTATAATCAGCCTTTTCTCCCATGTAATTATCTCCTTCAAAATTATCTTGCCTCAACCTGACATAATTAGTTTCTATGATAGCCTTTTATACTACAAAAGATCCCCATTATTAAAGCTGTTACGAGGGAAAAAGCAATCGATACAGATAACACAGATAGTAAGTAGATATTATACTTAGCAACTGCCAATACATATTTTAGGGTTTCAATTCCATATAACGATGCACCTATATTAAATAGTACAACCACTAATAAAGTAACGATCAGCCCTGATTTCGCATTATCTATATCCGCCCTACTTAACGCGATATGTGAGGACGTACATATTGTTAATACTAAGAATAACCAGAAACTTGGAGAACTTATGCTTCCATTGCTTACTATTCCTTTGTACACTATCATGATGGAGTGCCCTGACCATTTTATAAAGTCTACTATGTTGTTACTCCCTACAGGAGCTGATACTATGTACATCTGCAATGCTTTGAAGGTATTAGGCTCTAGCATGTACATAAAGAATAATATGGCTGCTGTACCACTAAATATCGGCCCAATGCTTATGAAAAAATTCCCACTTCTTTGATATAGACTATACTTGTTGAAACTATGATTCACATATCCAAGGGTTGAATTATTAGGATTGATATCAAAAAGTTTTATAGAAATAATTTTATGCCCAAATAGTAAACACATTAGAGCATGACCTATTTCATGTATTGGTGTCCCTATACATGCAGTTAACATTATACCCGATTTACCAAAGGCTTTATATGCCCATCCATTTGAAAGCGATTCAATCCAACCTAATAACAAACCTACTGCAATTAATATCCCGAATAAATAAAAAATCTCTGTTACACTTAAAATTAGTACATTCAACAATGTTTGCATTTATGTATTAATACCTATCTCCTATTAGCTATTCTTTATTATCGGTATCCATATTTCACATTTATAATCCTGCGCTGATGGATTTCCAGGAAAATATACTTCAAGTTCAGGTGCATCAGCGTGCTTAAAGCCTGACGTGGGTAACCATTCCTTAAAGATTTTTTCCCATACTGTTTGTATGGCATTTGGCATAGACCCTACTGATGTAAAAACTGCCCAAGTGCCAGCCGGAATTTCTCTGGTTTCAAAACCAGTATCCTGCAAATTATTTATATCTTCTATTGCAATCATATAAGAAAATTGTTCTTTATCATGTTCAAAGTCCATACAAATACCTAGTATATTTTGTCTGTGATCGATTGAACATATTCTCTGACAAGTTCCATCAGAATTACATTTATCCCACAACTCAGGAATTTCTCTTAGTTCTGCCCCTCCCTTTGTGGATACTTTGGACACCTTGCCTATAACCTTGAATGCCTCTTTTTTAACAATTCTGCAATCCATATCTTCATCTCCCTGATTTTAGATTTATTAGGTATTATAATCAACATAGAAATGCTCAGTATAATAAACATTCCTAGGCATAACCATCCAAAACTATTACCCAATTTGCTATATATTGATTTTCCCTGCCCAAGGTCTACCTTGCTCACTAACACAGCTCCGCTGTCATCCTCTACATCGCTATATACCATATTTATAATACGACCTCTACTATCACTTAAGGTTAATAATCCCCACTGTCCAGCTCGTGCTACTGCATAATTCCCTTCAACACCTCGCATAATTGCAACACGCGCATGACTCCAACCATCGTCATGAAAATCCAGTGCAGGAACGAAAACAATATTTACTCCTTGCTTACTATAATCGAGTGCAGGTTGGGTAAAGTCCATATCTTTGCAAATTTCAATGCCCCACTTATCTATGATTCCAAGCGTAGTTCCTGAAGTATACCTGCTTTCAAACGCTGGTAGTAGATGTTTTTTATCATATTCTAAAAGAACTTCTCCTGCTGGAGAAAAGATATAGGCCGAATTGTAAAAATCCCTATCATCTTTTCTAGTTACTCCTACAATTAAGTTAACTTTATTCTTTTGTGCTGTATTAAATAGACGCTGAAAATTATCGTCGTACTTTTCTATCGTAATAATCTTTTCTGGCAGCAAAACAACTTCTGCCCCTGATTGTGCAAGCAAGTCAATCTTTTGAATATAACGTTGAATCGTGTCTGTAACTTGATGTCTATCCCGATTTGCTGCTACGACTGCATATTGTTCTAAATTAGTAGATATCGAAGCAATGCCAACTTTTATACTAGGCCCTTCCAAAGGCGTATGTAAGCGATAAAATCCAAATAAAATCGTGAATAAAAGTAGACTTACTGGAATTAGATTTGTTTTTATGGTTAACCTTCGATTCTGAGGATAATGATAAGCTAAAGCAATACTTGCAGGGATGAGTGCCATTAAAAAAGTAATACCCCAAATACCTGTGATCGATGCAATTTGAACAATGGGAGGGTTAGATATTTGTGTATAAGCTATACTATGTACAGTACCATGGGGAGAATATAGTGACACAATGAATTCCTGTGCAGTTAAACCGCACGCAAAGATAAAGCTTGTATCCCGTCCTTTCCATTTGACGGCAAAATGATGAAAGATAGCAAGTACACTGGCAAATAGAATAGCATTAATAATAATCAAAGGCCAGTAAACGATAAGGGGCAACACCGCATGAGGATTGGATGATCCAAGTAAATATGAAAAAAATCCCGTTAGAAATGTGAAAAAGGATGATCCTTTCAGCGCATAAAGACAAAGGAGTAAAAGAGCAATCCAAGAGAAATACCAATACTCTGTAGACAAATAATATGACAATGAACTAAGCATAATTGTAAAGATACAGCGCGGAAGGCTATATAAACTACTCCAATAAAGATAGCTGTTTATAATATCTTTTGAGCTTCTGCCTAATTGCATAATTCCTTCCTCCAAGATTTTTCTTTTCGTACTACCTCCGCTTCGGTTAATTCTAACTATATACCATATTATCCCTAGAAACAATCCAAAGTAGCATGCATAATACTAGTTTCACATCTGCTGTTTATTTAAATTAGAAAGGTTAAGTTCGGCGAAAAAGCATCTGAATGAAAGAAGAAGGATAAACTCTAGTATCATAGAGTTTATCCTTCTTTTATTATGCCGACTAACCTAACAGAATGGTTGAGAAAATGTTACTTCACTGTAAACCCTGTTTTTGGGCAGGTTCAAAATACGAAGGAATGGCTGATAACCGTTATAGCACAGGTTCGTAGCTTTAGTACAAACTGATTTAAAACACAAATATTGTCTTAATGACTTTCTAGGTTTTCTATGCCCCTCACCTAATTATACTTTGCACTTAACAATTAGATAATCATCATGATGTGAAAAGCCAAGAGTGACATATGCTTTAACTGCTGGAGTATTATCTTTACGAACTGAAAGAGTTGGAATTTTGCCCCTAGCAATAATTCGACGACATAGTTCCGATACAATGGCCTTACCATATCTTTTATTACGTTCCCCCTCCAAAGTGAATACTCCGCCAATTTGATTGATTTTATCAGTAACAGCTTGAATATAGGCCTGTGCAACGATTTTACCGTCAACTATTAGAAAAAGAAATTCTTCCTCCGCATTGCGTTGTTCTATTATTTTCTTTGTTTCTTCAGGAGTATGCTCTTGATGGAATCCTTCCCGATAAGCCCTTCTGATAAATTCCACTGCATCATTATTATTGATTTCACGGGCATCGGAAAAAGTTGTATTTTCTATAGCCAAAGGGCTAAAATGCTTATTTACAAAGTAGCTGCTTTCTTGGTAACTTACTATCTCCTTTTCATTAGAAACGACATCATATAAGGGTTTAATAAACTTTTTCATTCCTATTAGAACTTGGAACTGTCGCATCCTCATAATATCCGCAAAGGACGTAACCACTTCTTTTTCGTCTTCAAATACGGGGATGCAGCTGCCCATATTATAAAAGGGTAATACTCCTATTAATTCTCCTTGAGAAAAATAGCCATAGTAATCACCGCATCTTCTCTGGTCCTTATGATTTTCTAAGCCAAATCCTAACAAATTTCCTATTATAAAAGCCCCTCCAAAACTATCTTTTTGCAAATACTTCATAACTTGGACTCTATCCTGTTCCGTAAGCAATCGTATCATTCTAATACCCTCCTAAATGAATTTATGGCCTAGACCGTTTTTCTTTAAGATTCGGCTAGATGGATAAATTTTGTTGTATTAAAAGGAAATTTCTGTAATATCATATGATATTCCTGCCTAAGATAGAGAAAATATTATTACCTAATCGGACTTTCCAGTTTATTAATTACTTCTATAACATTCTAAGCTAATTGATAAACCTCAAAAGTAGACAGTCAATAATGCTTAAAACCCAGGATACGTATTTACACGCATCCTGGGTTCTTTTAATTTTTACACAGCTTATATCCTTTTAGTACCATTGGGTAATAACATCATTCAATATTCATTGGCGCTTCAAAATAGGCGAGTAATCTAACTCTGTTTTATTATAGTATCAAAATAATTGTTAGCTTGTTTAATATAAATCTCATCAGGGATAAAGCTTTGTTCTAATAATTTATCAGTTTTCTCGGATATTCTCAAATTCGTAACAACCTCTTCTCCAGCCTTTTCTAAAAGTTGTAGATAGTTAAAAATAACAGGTTGTAAATCTTCTATTTGAGCAGTCAGAAGTCCCCCTTGTGTTGCATAAATTTGGCCGATGACTTCGGTATGCATGTTAAGTGCTGCTCTCTCAACCCAATGAGAAATTACTTGAAAGTGAGATCTTTCAGGAAAACCACAATTAGATATCATTACTAGTTTAGGAGATGGTCCTTTTGTACTTTTCAAGTGCCGACATTCTCCTGTTGGGTCTTTTTGAAAATGAGGATCGCCCTTTACTATACTGCGGTCCATAAAGTCTTTTAGAATACCAGAGATATTATCAAAGTAAAGTGGCGTAGCTAAAACAAGAATATCTGCACCTTCTGTAAGCGAAATTATTTCTGCCATATCATCTTTAATTACGCATTGTCCGGGGTTATTGATCCAACAGGAAAAGCATCCTTTACAATGTTTGATCTCCTTTTCTGCTAAATAAACATTTACAGTTTCTGCTCCTGCCGCTTGTGCTCCCTTTAAAAAAGCGGTAACCATGACATTCGTATTACTAGCCTTGCCTCTAGGGCTCCCATTAATAGCTACAATTTTCATCACTTATTCTCCCCTCAATTTATATAGTATGGCTTTTTTAGCCTGGATTCCATTAGAGTCTTAATAAGCTTATTCAGTTTTTGAATATTCTTGATCTATAATTATTAAATACTTTTGAAACCAATCAATTAAAAACTGATAATTATCCAATCCATAACGTAGTGTGGACATTTGGAAGAAGTCCGCTTGTGAAGCAACTAAGGGTTCAATCTTGACCAGATTCTCTTTATACTCCGATAACAACTTTATAAATTGTGTGATTCGACTAACCACTTCTTCCTTGGATAGATGACGATAGAAAAATATCTTGAGCAAATATTCATTTCGAGATTGATGTAGCACAAGTGGTTCTTTAACCCAATCTAAGAAGGTTTGTCTACCTAAATTAAGAATATGATATATGTTTTTGAATTTTCCTTTCTTTATACTTTTTTTTGAAACAATTAGCTTTTGTGCTTCCAAGCGTTTTAGGGCTGGATAAATGCTGCCAAAACTTGCATCGTAAAAATTAGCTGTACTTACATTAATTTTTTGCTTAATATCGTAACCAGTCATTTCTTTATCTAATAAAAATCCTAAGATTATATAATCAATCATATCATTTTACCTTTCTATATCAAGTTGATATATTTACTTCTGATATATATTGTATTGGATAATACTTACATTGTCAATAACTGTATTTTCACGACTATATAACTTTTACTAGTTAATTTTCTAGTGCATTTTCTGCAAAGAAATAAACCTCCGTCAAATCATTGACGAAGGTTAGTCCTATGCATAAACCCCTTACATATAAAGGAAATAACGAAACCTTGGCGTAACTATATACCAACTAGTTCAATTCTTTAAATCTTTGCTACAATATTTATAAAAGCAAAACACGATAACAACTATTAGGAAGTGATTCTAATGACTGTGATTCGCTGGATGTTAAAAACAGGTGACCGTATTGGTATGATTCAAGAAGTAGCCCAGGTTTTTTCTCAGGAAGGAGTAAGCATAAAGTCTATGGAGGTATCAACCGGACAAATTTTTATTAAGTTTCATTTAGATGGTGATCTACTAGATGATAATAATAAAATTGCAGATTCAATCAAAAGGGAACTGTTACATCACAGTGATATCCATGGCATTACGAATATCGCTTTACAGCCTTATGAACAACGCGAAAAAGAATTGCAAACGGTATTGGAATTTGCAAATGATGGTATTATCGGTTTAGACTCAGAAGGGTCAATTCGATATATCAATTCCACTGCTGCACAACTCTTGCGGATCGATAAGTCGACATCCGTAGGGGAAGACATCACCCAAATTATCGGATCAAATTTGCATTTTAATGGACTTCAATTAGGGAAATCCTTTGATAATCAACAAATGTTAATTGCTACACCCCGAGGCCCTCTCCATTATTTATGCTCTGGGCAACCGATACGAGATGAAACTAATCAAATAATTGGATCGGTTGCTACGTTAAAAAGTATGAAATCGGCCAAACAACTTGTTAAATCGATTATGAAAAACCAGAAATTTGAGTTTGATAATATCATCTATGTTAGCTCATCCATGGAACAGCTAATTAAGATTGCCCAAAGGGTAGCAGTAAATGACTGCAGTATTCTAATTGGGGGAGAAAGTGGTACAGGCAAGGAAATGTTCGCTCAAGCCATTCACCATGCTAGTACCCGGTGCCTTAAACCTTTTGTGCCGATCAATTGCGCAGCACTTCCAGAAGCTTTATTAGAAAGCGAATTATTTGGTTATGAAGATGGCTCTTTCAGCGGTGCAAGAAAAGGTGGTAAAAGTGGATTATTTGAAGCAGCTCACAAGGGAACTCTATTTTTTGATGAAATTGGTGAATTGCCACTTGCTTTACAAGGAAAACTGTTACGAGTTCTCCAAGAGGGAGTTGTCCGTCGTGTAGGTGGGACGCAAGAGATACCCATTGACGTACGAATTCTTGCGGCTACTAACAGAAATTTAGAAGAAATGATCCTAAAAAAACAGTTTCGTCAGGATTTATATTACCGTATTAATGTAATCCCCATCCAAATTCCTCCGTTAAGGCAACGCCCTGAGGACATTCCCATACTTTTGCAGCACTTTCATGCTAAGTATTGTGCAGAACTAAACAGGCAATTCGATTTTTCGCCAGCTGCAATTGAATTTTTAGTCCACTATGAATGGCCAGGTAATGTGCGAGAATTACAAAATGTAGTTCTACGTGCCATTCACCTAACTTTGGGTAAAGAAATTGATATCTCAGATCTTTTACTACATAATCAATTAGGTGTTAATGAGACTCGGCCTGATGTAAGGGAAAAAAGCTTGAAACAAGTGATCGACCATACGGAAAGATTGATCTTGGAAAAAGCTTTAAAAAGACATGGAAGTGCCAGGGGAGCAGCCCGTGATATTGGTCTTTCCCATACAGCAGTTTTAACTAAAATTCGTCGTTATGGATTGGAGTACTTACTTAGTAGCAATTTATCAAGAACATCAAAATAATAGCAATTAGAAGGCCAACTTTATATTGGGCTTATCGAGAATATTGGCACTCCCCTTTTTTATCGCTTGATCTAGGTCAAAGATAATATCACTAGGGTCTTCTAAACCCACAGATAATCGAATTAGTCCATCAGTAATACCTGCTTTTAGGCGTTCTTCACGAGGTATGGGTGAATGGGTCATTGAGGCAGGATGTTGAATTAGCGTTTCCGTATCGCCAAGGCTGACTGCCAGTAAGCAAAGTTTAACACTATTCATAATCTTACGTCCGGCTTCAACGCCTCCTTTTACTTCAAAACTTATAATACCGCCAAAGCCTGACATTTGGGATTTGGCTAGCTGATGTCCAGGGTGTCCTGGCAAACCCGGGTAATTTACTTTTTCTACATTGGGATGTCCCGCAAGGAATTTAGCAACCTGCAGAGCATTTTGGCAATGTCTTTCCATCCGGACGCCAAGGGTCTTCAGGCCGCGCAGAGTCAGCCAGGCATTGAAGGGACTGATGCAGCCGCCGGTAACATCTTTTACACCAACAAACCTTACCGCATTGATGAATTCTTTTTTTCCTAAAACAATACCAGCAATAACATCTCCATGACCATTGATATATTTAGTAGCACTATGCACTACTATATCGGCACCTAATTCCAAAGGACGCTGGCAATAAGGAGACATAAATGTATTATCTACCATAAGTTTGACATTGTGCTCGTGGGCCAACTTGGCAGTTGCCGCAATGTCAATAATGGTAAGTGTCGGATTAGACGGAGTCTCAATAAATACTACTTTCGTATTAGGCCGTATGGCTTTACGAATATTTTCTAAATTAGACGCATCAACAAAAGTGACGGCAATCCCAAATTTAGGCATGCTGTGAGATAACAAGGCATGAGTACATCCATATAACGTATCCGATGCTACAATGTGATCACCGTTACCACAAACCGTCCAAAACGAGGCAGCGATTGCCGTCATGCCAGAAGCAACAGCCAGAGCTGCTTCTGCCTTTTCAAGAGCAGCCATTTTTTCTTCAAGAGAATGTTGCGTAGGATTTCCCAGACGGGTGTATATGTAACCATTTTCCTCCAAGGCAAACCGTGCTGCTCCTTGTTCGGCATTCTCAAATACAAAAGTAGACGTTTGATGAATTGGAGTGGCAAGCGCACCGGTAGTCGGATCTGGCGACTGACCAGCATGAATGATTGTAGTATCATAACCAAGATTGTGATGTTTTTCCACAAAAATAACCTCCCATAGTTCTTATTGTTCATTGACTGTAATTTAAATGTGCAATTTCTATGCCAGAAAAAATGTAATACGTACCAGTCTATCCAATAATCCACTCTTACCACTTTTTCAGCACTGCTTACAGTCCAATATCTGCTCAATAGTTATATCAATTGGCAACTTTATTTCCACTTATGGAATGAAAGTTGCCACATTCGGAAATTTTCTTTACACCTTCGAGCCCAGCAAAAACCCGTTGCCCGTCTTAGCTAAAACATATTATCCTCATTTTATCTATCACTAGAGGACACTGAGAAACAAAACAGAATAAAAAAACGAAGGTTTCAGGTGGAGTACTAACTCCATTTGAAACCTTCATCCGTTTAGCTTAACCTTAAGGCTTAGCCGATCATTTATCCTACAGCAACTAATATAGCACCAAGTGCAATAAGGGCGATACCAATTCCGCCTAATGTGCTAATTTTTTCACCGAGAAAAGCTACGGCGATGATTGCAGCAATTACAACACTTAATTTATCTATGGGAGCAACTTGTGATACTTTCCCAACCTTTAGAGCCAAAAAATAGAATAACCATGATAGTGCACCAGCAATCCCACTAAGTGCAATAAAGGAAATCGCCTTTTTATCAGAAATAATTGACGACAATTGCCCCAAATTTCCTTGAACAGCAACTACTGCAACTAAAAAAACAGCCATAATTATGGATCTAATAGCAGTAGCAGCATTTGCATCGATTGATTGTAAGCCAATTTTTCCAAATATCGCAACCAGCGAAGCGGTCAAAGCCGATAGTAGCGCATAAATTAACCAAAGATTTTCCATATATATTCATCCCCTTCATCCTTAAACATTAATCTACTAATCTTAAATGACTTTCTAAAAAAAACAGACTCTTACCAGTCGTCTGGTAAGAGTCATTATCGCATAATGCGAGGCTATAACAGACTCAACGTCTTATTATAAGATTACACTTAAATTATATATTTATTTTGATCTCATGATAGCATATTACTACATTAAAAACCACACTCTTTAGGCTATTTTATCAATATTCCTATACCTTGTGTGATAATTCATTCACACGCCTGATAGAAAAGAAGGAATGTCAGTCTAACATCCCTTCTTTTCTACTTCTGTCCAATGTATGCAAGACCTTCTTATTCTTAAGACAGGCAGATTCATTAACCACTAACAGAAATAAAATATTGATCAAAAATCTCTAACGCTCGAAGTGTAAGGCTTGTGGGATTTTTGTGAGTAATTTTATAGCATATATAGTCCGGAGGCGGATCTGTAAGCCTGTAAATAAAGTAATTCCCAGACTTCAAAGCCGCTTCGGCAACCCACCTGGGAACAATTGCCCATTGCATAGGATCTTGCAGGAGATTAAGGAGCAAGTGTGTGCTATCGAGTTTTATTCTGGAAGGAGAAAGTGGATCCCACCAGTGTTCATGCCAAGTTTGAAATCCTTGCCCCCAAGGCATAAATAACTCATGATTGGGGTCCAACTCCGAAGGAGGGACTATGGTAGATTCCTGCTCACCAGTTGTGGCTGGACGCAGCACTACCATTGGTGTTGTAAAACATTTGGTGACCTGAATATTGGGATGAACCAATTCTCGAAGAACAAAGGCAACATGGATATGTCTTTTTTCAACTTCTGCATAAAGATCAATCGAATGAGATGTACAGATTTCCAGTTTAATTGGTGGATGATGTTTATTTAGAGTACGATATACCTGTGGCAATACAAACGTATTTAGACTGTCAACAGAACCCACCACTAAAGAAAGTTTAGGCCCTTGTGCCTGCAGAATTTTGGCTTCCCGCCAAATGGAACTCCATTGCTCAGCCAACTTGTAAAACTCTTCGCCAGCAAGTGTTAACCGAATTTGTTTTATTCCTTTGCCTCGTTCGATTAAAGTAATACCAAGTTCCTGTTCCAGCACTTTTAATCTTTGACTAACTGTAGTTTGGGCTAAATTTAATTCTCCTGCTGCCTTGCTTAAACTTTGTGAACGTACCACACTAAGGAAAGTCTCAATTCCAAGAGTATACATGATGTACCTCCAAATACCATAAATCCTGCTATTATATAGCCATTTAATTCGTTTTACTATTTAAACATTTCTATTTAATATTAGATTAGATAGAACATTTAGTCAATTCAAAAAATTCAGGAGGTTAATGATGGGTACAAAAGTAATTTACTTTGAGAAAGTATCACCTGCAGCACATGAGTTTATTGAGACTTATAAAAGTCCAGGCACAGAAGTAGCGTATTGGGATCAGTTAAATGAGAGCCAAAGAAAACTTTGCCTCTCACAAGCACAGTATTTAATTACCGCGGCCTTTCCGATTAAACGCCAATTGCTGGAAAAGGCTCCCCATGTAAAACTAATACAAAAGACTGGCAGCGGGGTAGACAACATTGATTTAATCGCCGCCGCTGAAATGGAGATTATGGTTTCCAGTACTCCCGGGGTAAATTCAACCAGTGTGGCAGAGATGACAATCGGCATGATTTTATGTTTATACCGCAAGCTGCATTTTTTAGACCGAGAAACCAAACAAGGAAAGTGGCTGATGTTCGAATACCGCCCCTTTATGTTTGAGATGAAAGGCAAAACCCATGGTATCATTGGCATTGGCAACATTGGTAAACAAGTCGCTAGGTTGTCTAAAGGGTTTGGAACCAAAATAATCTATTTCGACGCATACAGACTTTCACCAGAAAAAGAAAAAGAACTTGGCGTAAGTTACGTACCATTGAAAGATTTGTTATCAACATCTGATATTATGAGTCTCCACGTTCCATTACTTCCTGAAACTAAAAATATGATTGGGGAAAAAGAATTTAGGTTAATGAAACCTAATGCAATCTTAATTAATGTTGCTAGAGGCAATATCGTAGACGAGCTGGCACTTGCACAGGCTTTAAAAGAGGGTCGTTTACTTGGTGCAGGCTTGGATACATTTGCTTCAGAGCCTGTACATAAAGACAATCCGCTGTTTGGGCTTGATAATGCGCTTGTTACTCCCCATATCGCCGGAGGCACACGCGATGTCTTGGAAGAAGTTCTCCGTTTATCCTTTCAAAATATCGCGAAAATGGAAGGGGGTGCATTGCCCGATAATATCATTAGAAAAGTCTAGCTCCAAAATATATTTTTGTACATAATGGAATAAAAGGAGTGTTAACCATGTCAAATGTAGGATTACGTATTTACACCCAGATAAATCGTCCGTCAAAAGACTTAATTAAAAGTTTTGCAGGCTTACCAGTGGCTAATATTGCAGATAATATGAATCGAATGTTCTGTATAGATGCAAGAATTCGTCCTATGAATCAGGCCCCTTTACTAGGCCCTGCTTTTACCATTCGATCACGTCCTGGTGATAATCTGCTGCTTCACAAAGCCCTTGATCTCGCACAGCCTGGCGATATTCTAGTAGTCGATGCACAAGGTGACATGAGTAATTCTATTATGGGCGAATTGATGGTATTGTGGGCAAAAAAACGGGGTCTTGGGGGCTTTGTTATTGACGGAGCCATTCGGGATATAGAAACCCTGAAAAAAATTGATATGCCAATCTATGCAGCAGGGATTACACCTGCTGGTCCATACAAAGACGGTCCTGGAGAAATTAATGCTCCGATTTCCTGCGGCGGTGTAGTGATTCAGCCTGGAGATATTCTTATCGGTGATGAAGATGGTCTAGTCGTTATTAAGCCAGAAGATGCACCAGAGCTGCTACAAAAAACCAAAGCGAAAAATCTTGCTGAACAACAAACCATGAAAGATATCGAAAACATGAATTGGGATCGGACTTGGGTGGATAAAGCGCTTCAAGAGCGCGGCTGTGAATATATCGGATAAAGAGAAGGTGCCAAGAAAGGGGCAATCAATCGTGCAAAACGTTATAGAGCAAAATATCCAAACAATACTAAAGAAAAAGACCAAATTTCGTTGGATAGTTGTATCAATGATATTTCTTGTTTACATGATCGCCGGTGCGGATAGAGCCAATATTGGTGTGATCGTTCCATTTATTAAAGAAAGTTTCAAATTGACTAACACAGATATAGGTGCCATGACTAGCTTGTTTTATCTTGGCTATGCTATCATTCAAATTCCCGCGGGATTTTTCTTTGGCAGATACGGTGTACGTAAACTTTTCTCTTTATCCATTATTTTAACTTCTTTAGCAACCCTTGTCATGGGAGTAGCTACTTCAGTTTTCCAGCTTAAGGCTGCTCGGCTATTATTGGGATTTTCCGAGGGACCGCTCAATATTGGAATCGTAACTACCATTAACCGCTGGTTTCCTCCCCAGGAAAAAGGAACTGCAACAGGCATTTTCATGTCATCCATAAAATTTGCTCCTGCAATTGTGCCGCCAATCTGCGCATGGATCATTTTGGTATTTGGTTGGCGAGAAGTATTCTACCTGTTTGCTATTCCTGGTTTTATTTCTGCTGTCCTATGGTGGTGGTTAGTAAAAGATAATCCCAAAGACAGTCCCTATTGCTCAAAGATCGAGGTTGATTATATAAATTCTGGGATAACCGCCAGCGAAGATACCATTAATAGTAAGAAACTCCAGAAAATTAACTCATTACGCTGGTTAGACAAGATCATACGTACGAAGAAAATCCAGCCCCTTAATACCAATCGAGAAGTACTTTTTTCCTGGAACATCTGGGGCTGTGCTTTGGGATATTTCTTCATGGTTGGAATTACCTATGCCATCATGACTTGGGTACCTACTTATCTTGTTACAGTTAAGAAATTTTCCATTATAAAAATGGGCTTTGTGGCAGCAGCCCCCTGGGTAGGTGCTATGTTAGGGAATCTAATTGGCGGATGGTTATCGGATAAAATCTTTGATAAACGCCGCAAACCAGTAATGATTTTAACTGCCGCCTCTACCGTATGTATGATGTATTCCTTGTTGTATGCCCCTAATGATCCAATCGTTCTCAGCACCGTTCTCTTACTTGCCGGTATTCTTTTGAATCTAGGTTACTCCACCTTTCTGGTGTATCCTATGGGTCTTGCATCAAAAGAGAAGTGTCCCTTTGCAGCTTCAATCATTAACACAGCCGGATCGTTGGGCGGTGCATTTGCCCCTTTTGTCGTAGGTGTTCTCTTGGATAAATTCAACTGGGATATGGTATTTACTTTCTTATCCACAAGCTCATTAATGACCCTTCTCATTCTTTTTACCATCATTGAACCAATGGAAGATTATGAAGAAATATGAAGCTGCCTATAAATCTTTGGCATTACTTCCTCAAGTAAAATCTGGCATGTAATACAAATAACACTCACCCCCAAAAACAGCTTTGACAAAGGTATTTATTTTATAACATATTCATTAATTCACTCGTGCTGATAATCTTACAGTATTCATGATTCATATTTGCCAGGGATATCCCATGCACCTCCTCTGCACTATAAATACGTCCATAATAATCTGGTTTTGCAAAGGTAAACGTTGCATCCTCTACTACGTATGTATTAAATCCCAAATTTCCAGCCATTCTCACTGTGGTTTCCACAGAGTTATTCGTGATAACACCAAAGACCACCAAATCTGAAATATTTTGCTCTCTTAAAGTTGCTTCAAGCTTTGTCCCAATAAAGGCACTATTCACATGCTTACTAATAATTCGTTCACCAGCTATAGGGGTAACACATTCTTTGAACTCACATCCAAAACTGTCAGGGCGATAGGTGGAATTAGGTTCCTTTGATTCATGTTTGACATGGATTATGTTTCGCCCAGATTTTCTCCACTCCTGAATAATTGTCGCCATATTCTCTTCGGCTTTAGGATGATTGCGGTTTCCATGTTTAGACCATACTGGATTATCGATTGCCTTTTGCACATCAATAATAAGTAACACAGTTTCTTTAGGAAATTTCATTCTCATTATCCTCCTCCTAGGTCTTGGGTGGGCGTTTCATGTTAATTATTATTCAATTCGTCTTTTATTTATCCTCTATAAACTTAATACAGTTCCATAAATCTTAAAGTTTATTTAAATAGTAAACATCCTTAGTCAATAATCGACTAAGGATGTTTTTTCATACTACAAAGTTTGTTATTTAAGCTTAATTTTGTAAAATCTCGTATCAACTTTCATGATCGGAAACCCGTTTGGCAAGTCCTCTTTTGCTATTTGAATAAAGTTATTTTTTTCATAGAAACGATGGGCCGCTAAAAATTTTTCAGTGGTTCCTAGATAAATTTCATGAATACTACATTCTTTTGCCCATCCCATCAATTTTTGCAACAATAGTTTTGATATATTATACTTACTTCCCCTATAGGCATCTTTCACAAACATTTTCCGCAATGCGCCTTGGCTATTTCCTATATCTATCAATGAAATCGTCCCAACAACCTGATTGTTGCATAAAGCCACCCAAAAATTACCCTTGCCCGATTGATAAAAATTAGGTATATCACTTAAATCTGGTTGGTCTTCTTTCGTTATTGGAATACTAAATTCATTTTGTTGAATATCGAGAATTAAATGAATGATTGCCTCTTTATACTCCTTAGAATACTCTTTGAAAATAATTTTTGTCATTATTAACCTCTCCCTTAGTGAGTAGTTTTTTTAACACTCTTTATTCTAAATCCTCTTTACACGTTTTTAGTTCCTTCCAATCCTGTTCAATATTTTCACGCATTCTCTTGAGCAAGTGATATACAGTTTCCTTTTCCTCAAGACTAAATCCAGTAAAACAGCTTTCAATATTGCAGTTTTCTTGTTGGATGATATAAGGATAAAACTCCTGGGCCTTTGAAGAAGGAAACAAATGCCACATTCTTTTGTCTGCATTATTGCGTTCTCTTATTACATAATTCTCTTCCATCAGCTTTTGTATTGCCTTCGTTGTTGTTGCCTTATCGACTTTGAGAATATTGGAAAGTTCAATTAAATTGATACCTGGACATTCACATATCCGAGTCAGAAAGATAAACTGCCCTCTTTGTAATTTGATATCACGATATTTAATATCACTAATCGATTGGATACAACGAGCAAGCATACCAACTTCCCGTAGCACTTTATTTTTAAGCATACTACTATCAATTCCCCCATGATTACTTTTAGTTGAAATATCAACTAATTACATTCTACTATTTTTTAGTTGATATTTCAACTAAAAAATAGTAATACTACTTATCTTCTACTAACGTTCTTTTTCCTCGCATATCGTATATTACGTTTCCTATCTTTACTCTATTGATTTGTTTTAAGTAAAAACAAAGGAATGTCCCACTTTGCTGCTTCTATAGAAAAAGTATTAGCTTTACGCTAATACTTTTCTATCTAATTATCACACATGTTTGAGTTGCTAGTTCATTTTATAGTTACATTGAACCTTTCTTCCCTCAACACAAATTAGTTGACAAAGTCCATTATTTTTCATAAACTAATTAGAGGACAAAGTCCACAATTAGTTTTAGGAGGATTAATTATGCAAAATAATCTAGATTGTATTCATAAGATCAGAAGTTTCAATCGATTTTATACCAATATTTTAGGATTACTTAATCAGCATATTCTAGAGAGTGGCTACGCCTTAACAGAGGCTCGTGTACTGCTTGAAATAAGCAAAATAACGCATTGTACCTCCAATGCGTTGGCCGCTCGCCTAAATATAGACCGTAGTTATATGAGTAGAATTATCAAGGTTTTAGAAAAAAACCAACTTATTTCAAAAGTTCAGTCTATAAAAGATAATCGAATAAACTTGATTACTTTAACAGTGAAAGGCAATGAAACAATCGCAAATCTAAACCAAAAATCCGATGAGCACATTGCTTCTCTAATTCAACCTTTAGATGAGAATCAGCTTACAAAAGTTACAGAGGCAATGGAAATAATTAAAAACATCATATCAGATCGTGTTAACCCAATTATAATACGAAATTTTATTGCCTCAGATATTGATTACATTCTTTCCCGACATTGCGTCTTATACGAAGAGGAATATGGGTTAAATTCCGTTTTTAGAGATTATGTAGACAAAGGTTTACATCATTTCGCAAAGCACTATGATATAAACTATGAATGCATGCTAATCGCAGAAATAGAAAACAAACCTATCGGTAGCGTAGTAATCGTCAAGTCTGATAATTCGACTGCTCAGCTAAGATATTTCTTAATTGAGCCTGAAATCCGCGGCAGAGGCTTAGGGCATAGACTCGTCACAATGGCATTAGACTTTTGCCGCGAAAAAGGCTATAAACACGTTTTTCTTGAAACATTTAGCTTGCTTAAAACTGCCCGCCACATCTATAAAAGTCACGGTTTCACATTAACAAGCTCTCACGAAAATCCTACTTGGGGTGAAAATATCTTGGAGGAGCGTTGGGACTTAGACTTGTAAACTTATGCTTGCCCTTCATTACTCTGTTCCGGAGTATTTAATACATATAGTTTAACAGGTTTAATACCAAATCGGCTTGCTTCTTTTACCGTCCACTTTGCCACATCGATTCGATGTCCCTTGATAGCTCCGCCTGTATCTTCTGCTACTGCATATTCTTTTGTACCATCAGGATACTTTATCATTACTTGTGAACCGAGAGGGATTATTTTCGGATCCACAGCAATTACCCCAGGTCTAATTTGTGTTCCCATACGAGTCTTGTTACCCCACTGATCGTTGTCATGAGGTCCTGGTGCGTATGCAGTCGCGGTTATATCTAGGACCTGTTTTGCCCCCGCTTCTTCCTGCGACACATTTTGCGCCTGCTGATCAGCTTGTTGAGGTTGTGCCTCTTGCGTAGTAGGCTCCGCTGCTGGCGGGGTAACATCAGGAGATCCAACTACTGCAGCTATGCCCGGAATAATCGAAGCTGCAACAACTGCAGCACTGCCAAGTGCTGCCGCTATTTTTTTATAATGCCGTATCGTCTTATGATGAAGTTTCTCTTTCATAGGATCACCTCCTATGATTAGTATTTACCGAAGTTGAACTAAAATATGAATGTAGTTTCAAAAAATACGGCAAAATACCGTTATTGAGAACCACAGGCAATCTAAACCCTTATTTCATAATTTTATCTCTATAAGGAGGACGATTACCGCTACTCTCCCTATTTAGGAAAATTTCCCGTTCTATAAATACGGCAGATTCCTCTATGGACTCTGATTCATAGGCTAGAACGTTTTTAAACGATCGTATCGCAAATTGTAACAGAAATGGTAAATCGGAAAGATCTCGGACAATATAGATAGAAAACTTGTCTAATGCAAGAGCATATCCCGCCTCAACTAACACACTCGATGTACTTTTTTCAGGATAACACATGATAAAGTAGTCACAATTTCTGATCGCCTCAAAATCTTTCGTTACCTCCTGATCACCATCTAAGTTTTCCTTATCCGGTAGATTTCTCCCAGCGTAAAAAACGGTTCCTACCTTATCTTCTAATATACCAATGAGTTGAAGTGTATTGTACCTATCATCTATATACTGGGAAGCTGAACCAAAGCTGGAAATCGGCGACGCCAAAAAAATGTCATACTGATTATGCACGGAAACCAAGTTCTCACCTTCCAATTTCCTGCCTCCTAAATGAATATATTAATACTCTTACTAAATTTATCAATACAAAAGATAGTATCACCTTATGCATTAACAAAATCCCTACAAACTTTAATTAATTACTATGATTTTACTTTGGGCCTTTTGGGAATGGCTTTTTCACAAGGCACCTTAGTTTGGCATAGCCCACAACTGGGCGTGGTAACCTCATAGGCTTCATTGACTGCAGGCATTACTATTTTGCGCGTATAGTCAAAGCATACATCTTTATTGTGCCCATTTTTTGAAATCGCTCCGGCTGGGCATCTACGAATGCAAACTCCACAACTATTGGAATTGTAATGCAAGCAATTGTCGTAAACTCCGTTGTATGTAGCTTGAGAAGACTCTAGAACCAATTCCGTGATTACACTACCAACACGCATCGCCATGCCACGTTCCGTTATTAGTGCATCGGTTAGACTAAATGTTCCTAGACCAGCGGCATAAGCGGCATGCCTTTCCGACCAAGTCGATGCAATTCCAATAGTATCGTCATAG
This sequence comes from Pelosinus sp. UFO1, assembly GCF_000725345.1. Lineage (NCBI taxonomy): Bacteria > Bacillati > Bacillota > Negativicutes > Selenomonadales > Sporomusaceae > Pelosinus > Pelosinus sp. UFO1. The sequence goes on along the minus strand of NZ_CP008852.1, from coordinate 1,305,718 downwards.
CTTCGCTTCCAGTGTGAACTCAAAGAAGGTGCAACCGTACGACTCCCCGTTTCAGTGACTATATTGACGACAAACTCTCTTAGCATATCATTAAACTGCTCACCATAAAATCTAGCTTGAGCCCACTCTTTTGAAGGAAGTTCATTTTCTAAGGAGTTGCTTTTTAAGACACTTTCGGTAAAAGGAAGGATCCAACATATTACGGTTCCTTTGGACAAGGAACTATCCTCAAATTCCAAACCAAACCATTCTTTCGGTGTCAGGTGAAATGATCCTATCTTCTGCTTATAGACTTCAAAAATTGGATTGTTTACATCCGCAAACCCAATTAGAGGAGAATTGTAGATTTTTATTTCCGTATGTGGTAACTTATTCAACTCGGAAGTACTGACAAAATTGGTGATTTGCGAAATAATCTCTTCTTTCATTCACTTTACTCCTTTACTATAAATAGTATCAAGATTATAAACCTAAGAGAATCAAGCCTCTTATTAGTAATCTATTTACGAATAAGAGGCTTGATTCCTGCAAATACTTTTCAGAATTTGTGCCCTTATAGCGTAAAGACTTATTTATGAATCTTGCCAATTTATGGACGATTTTCTTTTTATAACATGAATCACTATGATATGGATAAACTATTGAGCGGGAGGTGATTTTATGGATATTGTACATAAACAGAAAATCGTCGCTAATTCTAAAAAGGTCACTTTCGGTGATCCTAAAGATGTTTCCAACCGGAGAAGTGACCGAACAGTTAACACACAGAGGAAACCTCAAAGACCCTAATTATATAAGAAAAGACTTGCTTGTGCCAAATCCTCGGACGCAGGCAGAAGCCTTAGTCGTTCTTACTTGGAATCAAGAAAGTGTTATACTTTCTGATTCCGTAAAAGATGCAGCCACCTTTCGTAGGTTGGCTGCATTTTACTTTTATATCCTCATTCTTTCAAACTGTTATATAGACAAAACCGCCCCCGAAGCTGCTAGTTTCCAGCCATAGACCTACATCAAATGTAACCAAGCGGCCTCCATCATAACAGGTAGCAATATAACGTTTCTGTTCTGCATCATAGGATAAAGCGATTAGCACAATCCAATGCCAGCTCTCCAAGGCTATCTCTCGCCCTTTGTGAAGGTTTAAAAATGCGATGGGACAATCTGAAGCAATCCCCTCTTCCAAAAACTTTACAACTTTCGTAAGGGATGGCCGACTAGATCTAAACATAGGAATGCTCAGTACATGACATCGCCAAGCTAGCCTATAATGCCTCAAAAGAGCCTCCATACCCTTACAAAACTTGTTAGTGCTATTCAGTCCTAGCAACCATCCAGGAGTAACAAAATTCCATACGTCTTCAAGTACCTTTGTTATAGCAGGAATACTATGGCCCTGGTATGGCAGAGATTCTATTACTCGTTTATTCAGATATAAAAGCAACATGGCAGCAGCTGTTGGTCCGCAGCCCCTCGTTCTTTGAAACGAAGTCTTATACCACTCCTGATTGTAACCATATAATGTTTGGTTATCTGATTGAATCTGTAACCATTCAGGATGCTTAACTTCCATATCTCACTCCCCCTTTCACCGCATTACTGATAGTACAGGAGAACATATTTTTTCTATTCCCTATCTTACGTGCGGATACTTGCCATTATTAATAAACTCTATCTATTTAGAATAACTAAGTCAAGTAAAATAGTGATACCTTATAAAACACTAACTGTTCATTCTGTTGCATTCTTTCTACTAGTATGTAGTTTAGCTATGCTATTGTAAAAATCTTACTATAAAATAATGAAGACCTCTGCCATGTGTTAGCACAAGCAAAAGTCTTCATTTTCTTTTTAAAACACACTAATCTTATGAAGTCATTAGTCAATCATTCCGCTGCGGATTCATGAACAATACCCCATTCTGCGCCTTCCTTGTCGAGTAGACTTTCTACAGCCTTTAAAAGTCCTTCCTTTGTACCGAAATCCTCTCTATCATACTGCAAGAGTGCTATTATGAACTCCTTAACACCATGTAAAAATAATGAAGGCACTTCCATCTTATCAGTTAATAAGACACCATCTTCATCATTTTTGAATAACTCAAAGATAATATCAGGTTCAGGGCGGTCCCCACCTACTACACGAACACTGCTACCATTATTGTCAAGAACATAGACAACTGGACTATTAAGATAAATTTCAAGAAACTCACCATCAAAGTCCTCACTTGACTCTAACATATAGCAACCATTACTACCGCAATAATCCTGCATAATTACCCACCTTTCCTTTTTCTTATATGTTGCCCCATTTAAAATAAAATAATTTTCTTTAGTTTTTTTGATGATACGGGACACAATTACCAAAACTCGAAAAATTTAATTTATTCTATATTTCTTGACAGCTTCCTATGTAAGTAACAAAAACCTTTCGCTTTTCATATAGTAAATTAAGTTATCTACATGTTACCCAAGGCTAACTATTTTTTTAAAAGAAATGTTAGCCACGGCTAATATCAGTTCCTATGTTAAAACGCGATCTCTTATAGTAAAACTGTCATCAACCCTATCAGTTTCCCTCTACTCTAAAGAGAGAAGAACCACCCGCTTATCAAAATGGGAATCAACAATTAAGTAAAAATAAAATATGTTTTGTAACCAGCGTCTACAAAACATATTAAACAAGGAGATTTTAGCATGAATACATTATCAACTACTGTTCCATTATCATCCTTAGGGATAGGATCTATTTGTCAAGTCGTATCCCTTAATTTGCAAGGTTTATTACGCCGACGCATTCTTGATCTAGGTATGGTTCCTGGGACACCTGTGCAATGTATACGAAAAAGTCCATCAGGAGATCCAATAGCTTACTTAGTGAGAGATACTCTCATTGCTTTACGCAGTGAAGATGCTAGCCAAATTACTGTTAATCTCACCAACTAATATTAGGAGGAACATCAAAATGAGCAATAATCGTGATGAACACCATAGGATTTTACATGAGCATTTTGGCATTACAACGCGTCCAGGACAATTTACCGTAGCCTTAGCTGGTAATCCGAATGTGGGTAAGAGTACTGTATTTAATGCGCTAACAGGATTACACCAGCATACAGGTAACTGGCCTGGAAAAACAGTTGATAATGCCCAAGGCAATTTTACCTATCTTGACCACTCTTTTTTAATGGTAGATTTACCTGGTACCTATTCCATCTTGGCTCATACTGTCGAAGAGCAAGTAGCCAGAGACTTTATTTGTTTTGGCAAACCCGATGCTACACTAGTAGTACTTGATGCCACTTGTCTCGAACGCAATCTCAATTTAGCTTTGCAAGTCATGGAGATAACGTCTAAAGTGATTGTTTGTGTCAATTTGATGGATGAAGCGACAAAAAAAAATATACAAATCAATATTCCTGCCTTACAAAAAGAATTGGGCGTGCCAGTTATCGCCACTGCCGCCCGAAATGGAGTAGGCCTTGACGAACTACGTCAAGGGTTATATGAAATGTCTATAGGCTCGTGCATAGGAACCCCTAGACAAATTAAGTATTCTCCGGAAGTAGAAAATGCAATCCAACAACTCCTACCTAATATTGCAAGAGTAATAGGCCCTAATTTAAATTCTCGATGGGTAGCACTACGCCTGCTAGATGGTGATCAGGCTTTTATAAAAAGTATTACAAGCTACTTAGGTTTGAGTTTGACATATTTACAGGAGGCCGCAGTATGAATGCTACAATTAAACCTATGATGACTTTAGAAGAAATATGCATTGAAGCGGAAAAAATCCGTCTCAATCATGAAAATTTAGGCGATCAAATTGTTTCTGACATTTATGCCAACGCCGAGGCGATAGCTAGGCCGGCGATTACAAAACAAATTTCTGAAAATCGCAGTTGGGATAGTAAGCTAGACGATATTCTAACCTCACGACTATTCGGGTATCCAATTATGCTGCTATTACTTAGTACCATCTTTTGGATCACAATAACCGGAGCAAATGTTCCTTCAGAGATAATTGGAGATGCGCTTTTTGCTTTTCAAGATCAATTATTAGTATGGTTTGAAATCGCTGGAGCACCAAATTGGTTAACTGGTGTGCTCGTCCTTGGTATGTATCGAGGGCTAGCTTGGGTTGTAGCTGTTATGTTGCCGCCTATGGCGATATTTTTCCCATTATTCACCCTCTTAGAGGATCTTGGTTACTTACCAAGAGTAGCTTTTAATTTAGATAATCTATTTAAAAAGTGTCATGCCTGCGGTAAACAAATTCTCACTATGTGTATGGGCTTCGGCTGTAACGCCGCTGGAGTGATCTCCTGTCGTATTATCGACTCTCCAAGAGAACGTCTGATTGCCGTTTTAACTAATAATTTTGTGCCATGCAATGGACGCTTTCCCACGCTAATCGCCATTGCTACTATCTTTATGGGCGGCATGTTTATTTCAGAGCTAGAAACTGTAGTGGCTTCTCTCGTAGTTACGTGCTTGGTTATGCTTGGAGTTTTAGTAACTTTTGCCGTATCTTGGGCATTATCCCACACTATATTAAAAGGGGAAGCGTCTTCTTTAGTCTTAGAGCTCCCGCCCTATCGCAAACCCCAATTCGGTCCTATCTTTTATCGTTCTCTCATCGACCGCACTGTCTTTGTCTTAAAACGAGCCATCATAATGGCAGCCCCAGCAGGTGCCATCACCTGGCTGCTGGCAAATATCTACATAGGAGAATTAAGTATTATTGGTCACTTGGCGGCTTGGCTGCAGCCTCTCGGTTATGCCATTGGCCTTGATGGTTTTATCCTCTTAGCTTTTATCCTGGGCCTGCCTGCGAATGAAATTGTTATGCCAATCCTTTTAATGTGTTATTTATCCTCAGGTCAGATGATGGAGTTTGAAAGTCTTGAGGAACTGCGAAATATTCTGATCCATAATAATTGGACTTGGCTAACGGCCGTTTGTACTATGCTGTTTTGCCTATTACATTGGCCTTGCACTACTGCCCTTCTATCTGCTTACAAAGAAACGGGTAGTAAAAAATGGACCTTTCTGACTTTCATAATTCCCACTACAGTTGCATTTTTGGTATGCTTTTTAGTAGCCCAGACAGCACGACTACTTAACCTAGTATAATCGAAGATCAGCCCTAACTACGCAAATAACAAATGTTAGCAAGTAGGGCTGATCTTTTTTCTATTCTATAGAATTCAAATTGATCTTAAAATTTTTCAACCGCCAGCCTTCCAAAATCCTGATCCGGGTTCTAATATGCAATAAGTCCTTAATTGCAATATAAGAGGTGGCTATATAGCCACCTTTTGTTATTTTAGCATTTTTCTTTATTTTGCTTCTTATTTTCTTTATTAAAAATTTCTTTTGCAAATTCAACGTTCTTATTTTCTTTTCTATTTTGTTCTTGTTTGCATTTCTGTTCTTTCATATTTATCACCTCCAATAGTATTATTGCCATAACTTTAATTAAAATAAGAGGTAAAATAGACCTCAATTGCTATAATTCAATAACAATTGCTTAAAAGTTGATCGTTTCAGAAATACCCGTCCTATTGTAAAATTTGGCCTCTGCATTTTCAATATAAAACACTTCAAAATTTGGATCATCAACACTATACATGCTACTCAGAAAAGGGGCAGAGTCCAATGCGGCTTGTTTCGTTTCCTTATTTGTATCAAAAACAGCTTTCCCTCTTAGACGTAACCATTCCCCTGTTTTTGAAGTTGTAGACACTTCAAATTGAGGATTTGCTTTTAGCTGCTTGTATACATTTTTTTGATTGCTAGTACAAAAATACATCTTATCTTTATAGTTCATAACAAATCCGAAGGGCCGTACTCTTGGGGCATCACCATCAACCGTGGCAAGGTAGAATGTTGTGTTGTCAGTTAGAAATTGAATCACTTTATTCATAAAATCGACTCCTTTATTTACATCTGATTGTTCGGAAAAACTACAATATTTACACTTAGTATGTACAAAAAAATTATCAGCATTACATTAATCCTTGGAATGATTTTATTTTTAAGCCTAGAATTTTTCTCATTCTTATCAAATTACCACCCATACCGTGTGGAGTGAGAACAGAGAATGTACTTTTAACAAAAACCCTGGCTTTATCCTTACGGTTTGATACTCTTAAAATATGGATATAATACAAATGAATACGAAGGTTGAAGGCGCCAAACAAAACTAAGATAGGGGGAACTACTATGACCCAAACCAATTCTGTTGTATGTCCCGTTTGTAATAGTGACCATCTTATATTAAAATACCAAGCTACCTATGAATATTCATATGTCATAGATTCCAATGCACCCGGAATTAATAATACGGAAGAACTTCTTCCCCACTTATATGATAATCGAGAGCAAAAGGATACTAAGCAATTTATAGAATGCAGTTCATGCAGAACAAGTTATCCTTGTTATTTCGATAAGTGGACTGAACGAATTAATACTGAAACAATTCAAAAGGCTATCCAATCAGCCTTCCATGCAAAACAACATCTCTCAACGTAGTTCATGATTTCTTTCCGATATCTGCCCCAAGCTCATACTATCATTTATAAATATGTGGGCCGTTGTAGCACCAAGCTACAGCGGCCCACATATTTTCTCTTATTTATATTGGAATGAGACATTCATTTAAAAACGAAAGATAATATAATTTCGCTAGTAAATTGAATAAAAGCGGTAAAAAAATGTTATTATTGCGTAAATTTGGATGGTTAATATCTTGATTTCAAATAACAATCAAGGTATTATATAAGAAAGTTAGCACTCGCATATTGAGAGTGCTAACAAAGAAGTAATCTATAAATTAATTACATAATAAAAAGGAGACTTCCTACATGAGCCAAGCAGCAAAAACGAAACAAACTATGGAATTTCAAGCGGAAACTAAGCAATTATTAGATTTGATGATTCACTCTATTTATACAAATAAGGAAATCTTTTTAAGAGAACTTATCTCTAACGCCTCCGATGCTATCGATAAAATTCGTTTCGAGTCTTTAACAAATCATGATTTACTCGAAGGAGACTCCAATTTTGAAATTTTCATTGTTCCCGATGAAGCCACTCATACCCTAAGCATATCGGATAATGGTATTGGTATGACCTATGATGAAGTCGTCGAAAATATTGGGACCATTGCCAAATCAGGAACTAAATCCTTCTTGCAGAAATTAAAAGAGAAGGAAACAGCTACTGACAATGAATTAATCGGCCAATTTGGCGTAGGTTTTTACTCTGCCTTTATGGTTTCCGATAAAGTAACCCTAATCACTCGTGCCCCTGGACAAGCAAAAGGTGTCAAATGGCAGTCTAGCGGAGATGGAACCTATACGATTGAAGAAGTGGATAAGGAAAAACGGGGTACTACCATTAGTATCACCCTTAATGAAGAGTTTCGTTCTGCAGGCGGCTCTAAAGACAATTTTCTAAACCGTCATACCATCGAAGAATTAATAAAAAAATATTCGGATTACATCCGTTACCCAATTAAAATGAACTTCATTAAAGAAGAAAAACCAAAAGATGAAGATGGCAAGGTAATCGAAGATGCGCCAGCAACCCAAACAGTAGAGATTCGTACCTTAAACTCAATGACTCCTTTATGGACTCGTAATAAGAACGAAATCTCGGCAGAAGAATATCATACCTTTTACAAAAATCTCTTTCATGACTGGGAAGATCCACTAGAACTTATTCATTCCAAAGCAGAAGGAACAGTAGAGTACACAAGCTTACTCTTTATCCCTTCCCGTGCGCCTTTTGATTTGTACACTCAAAAAACTACTTCTGGAATTCGCCTCTATTCAAAACAAGTCTTCATCATGGACAACTGCCAAGATCTACTCCCAGAATATTTGCGTTTCGTTAAAGGCTTAGTGGATTCCTCCGACTTCTCCCTTAACATCTCTAGGGAGCTGTTGCAACACAGTAAGCAATTAAAGCTAATTGGCAAAAATCTAGAGAAAAGCGTATTAAAAACTTTAGAAAATTTACTCTCCAAAGATCGTCCTAAATACGAAACCTTCTGGAAGGAATTTGGTAAGGCTATTAAAGTGGGAGCTTACACGGATTTCCAAAGCCGCGATAAATTAAAAGATTTATTACTCTTCGCTTCTTCCCACGCAACTGAAGAGTTGACTACTTTGGATGACTATACGAAGCGTATAGCGGAAAACCAAAAAGTCATTTATTATGCGACAGGTAAAGATCGAGCTTCCGTAGAACGCTTACCACAAATGGAACTGCTGAAAGAAAAAGGGATTGAAGTTCTCTACCTATATGATCAGGTTGATGAATTTACAATCGATGCTTTACAAGAGTATAAAGAGAAAAAGTTCCAGTCCATTAGCCGCGGGGAATTAAACTTGGATGATATCGACTCTCCTGAAGCTAAAAAAGATACGGAAGCTATATTAAAAGAAAATGAGTCTCTAATTAAGGCCATCAAAGAACAATTGAAAGGCAAGATAGCGGATGTGAAGATTAGTAATCGTCTGAAATCCAGTGCTGTCTGCTTGGTTAGTGATGATAATGGCATTAGTCTTTCCATGGAGCAAATCTTGTCAGAAATGAATAATACCATGTACAAAGCTAGCAGAATTCTAGAATTAAATCCAAATCACGATGTGTTCCATGTCTTAAAGGATTTACATGAAGCTACTCCTGATTCAGAAGCCTTCAAAGACTATTGCGACCTATTGTATGTGCAGGCAATGTTAATTGAAGGTCTACTCCCAGAAGACCCTATCAGCTTTGCAAATAAAGTATCCAACTTAATGGCGCGAAAAGGGAATTAGGTCCTGCTGGTACATAAAAAAACTTGAACCATATCTGTTATGGTTCAAGTTTTTTTAGTATCTGTAACTCAGTTTATCCTTTTTTAACCATCAGTGAACTCTTCCTAATTAATGAATCATACCTACGTTATTTGTTGTAATCCAAAAAAATAAGATCGGATATACAATTACTAAAAAAACGGCAGTCGTTACTACAAAGGCTGCACCAGACACATGTAGATTCAATCCATATAGCCTAGCAGTTACAATTGCATTAATTCCAGTAGGTACACTAGCGATTATCAAAATAGTGCCAAGCAATGCCGGATCGGTGAAAAGTTCTCTTGCTAGTAAATAGCCTAGCACTGGCGTAATAATAAACTTTATCGGAAGCAGATCAAGTGTAGTACCATAATACTGTTTCATCCCTGAAAATTCAATGGAATACCCTGCTGGAATTAGAGCCGTCCAGGCGCAAAGATGAACGAGTGGGTCAAATACTGCACCTAAAAAATCGGGACGGGGAACGCCGCCTAAACATAGCAATATACCAATGACTAAACCCACAACTGGTAACTGGTTGCGGTTAAAAAACATAGCTCCAAAAGTAAGTTTTTTATTTTCACCTGTAGGATTGCTTTTCATTTTATAATATTGTGCCATGGGGAAACAAAATAAGAATAATACCAGTCCTTGAAATAAGCCTACAATCTGCGTATAGGCAAATGCCGCTTCCCCAAAAATAATATAAGCACAAAGTCCACCTAATGTACCAATATTGGAAAGAATAGCAGATACTAAGTAACTCCCCTTCTCTAACCCATTATCATACTTATTACTTGATATTAAAAAGGCAGTAGTACCAGGAATGATGCTAAGTAAGATTCCAAAGAGGGGCAGCCACATTAACTCCAACTTCAAAGGCAAAGTCCAAAAACTAAGAATGGACAGAGCAGTGGACAATACTAGAATATTGAATACAATCATCTTATTACAATTTACTTCGCTTAGATACTTTTTGCGGCGAAATAGATAACCTAATACCAAGGGCAGGATAAGATCCATAAAAATATATGCTAACTTTAATTTTACATCCATACATTAACCTCTTCAATTCACATTCTTCATTAAATGATCATTTATTTTCTATTCTGCTACAAACTACATATTCCTTCCACTCATTTTTCTGAATACTTTTCTGCAAAAAAAATAAATGTGACTTACTCACATTTATTTTGCTAGAATAAACCATTCCTATCATTTTCCATGATAGGTTGGTATATATCCAATTCACAATAATTATCTTTTGATATAGAAGTATCAATATACTCAAATCGAAAGGTATCAGCAAACTTAAAACCTGACTTAAAAATCCATTTGGAATACATATGAACTAATAACCGTCCTACTTGCCTGCCATTAATATCATTGGGATGAAAAAATCCTACAAAACGAAAGGCCACATATTTATGCGCCGGTATTGAGATTCCTTTCATCCCTTCGGGTATATGAGATAGATTGGGGACTTCAAGAGAGGGAATATAATAAATATATCCCTCATCATTTCTACTCCAGTCTGTATAACCAAAATATACTGCTGGGTTCACTGCATTTACAATCTTATGGGAATGATTATAATAAAAATCATTCCCATAGCCATTGGCAGTCTTATCACCAGATTTACTTACTATTTTATGTTGCTTACCAACTAAATACATTTTTGGTTTATAAACGAAAAATGGCTTATATATAATGGAATTATTAAGGGATAAAATATCATGTATATTCAATTTTTCCTTAATGATTACGGATAGATTTTCTAAACGTACTTTTAGCGGTGTATGCCCAAACTTTTTACGAAAGGCCCTTATATAAGACTGTTCATAATCAAAACCATAATCTAAAGCAATATCAATAATTCTCATATTGGTATGAATCAATTCGTTTATACTAGACGAAAGTTTTCGTGACTGAACATACTCCATCAAAGACTCACCTGTTAATGACTTAAACATTCTATGCAAATGATATTTTGATATACCTGATTGCTGGGCAATATCATCTAAGCTAATCTTGTTATAGATGTTATTCTCAATATAATTAACACTTGCCGCTACAATCTCTTTCATATCTATCATAACCTTGAATAGCCCCCAAACTTTAAAACGCTTTTAAAACCAGTGTTGCATTATGCCCACCAAAACCAAAGGAGTTTGTCAAGGCATAAGATAATTCAGCCTTTTTCCCTTCGTTGGGCACATAATATAAATCACACCCCTGGTCTTTTGTTTTGTAATTGATCGTTGGTGGTAAAAAACCATCTTTCAGAGCAGAAGCGGTTATAATAGCCTCAATTGCTCCCGCTGCTCCTAATAAATGACCCGTCATGGATTTTGTTGAACTTACCGCAAGCTCATATGCATGCTTTTGAAAAACGGTTTTTATTGCGTTTGTTTCATTCTTATCACCTAATGGCGTTGATGTGCCATGGGCATTTATATAACCAATATCCTGAGGCTTTAGCCCTGCATCCTCGATTGCTAACTTCATACATCGGGCGGCCCCACTCTCATCAGGAGCAGTAATATGATATGCATCATTCGTACAGCCATACCCCACAATTTCTGCAATAATAGTAGCTCCTCGCGCTAAAGCATGATTTAACTCTTCGATAATAAGGCTGCCTGCACCTTCTCCTAGTACAAATCCATCTCGCTCTAAATCAAAAGGCCTAGAAGCTGTGGCAGCATCCAGATTGGTTGACATGGCTTTCATTGCACAAAAACCTGCTAATGCTAATCTTGTAATGGATGCCTCCGCTCCACCAGCAATCATCACATCAGCGGCATTTCTTTGAATGATTTTATAAGCATCACCAATCGCATTGGTCGATGAAGCGCAAGCTGAAACAGTACATTCAGTGAATCCCTTAGCGCCATATTTAATTGCAACAAGGCCCGCAGCCATATTTGGCAGCATCATGGGTACCAAGAAGGGACTAATTCTGTTGGTTCCTTTTTCTAAAAGTAAGCTATGCTGATTTTCTATGGTTTCGATACCGCCAATGCCTGTTCCGATAATTACACCGACACGCTCTTTATCTACTGCCGCGAAATCTATTTTTGCTTCCTCAACTGCCATTTGGGTAGCAGCCAAGGCATATTGTGTAAAGCGATCCAACCTTTTAATTTCCTTCTTCTCCACAAACTGATTGGCATCAAAATCCCTTACTTCAGCTCCTACTTGCGTAGGTAAATCGGATACATCAATTCTCTCAATTCTACTTATGCCAGATTTCCCCTGCTTGATTGAATTCCAGAGTGTATCTGCGCCACACCCTAAAGAAGATACAGCCCCCATACCTGTAATAACTACACGTCTATTCATTTTTAAACCTCCAATGTTACTTTATGATTTTCCTTTGCCACAGGATAACTTTTCACAATACGCTAGTATAATACTTTATTAACTTTAACATATTGATGATTTAAAAATGAACAACTCTTGCTTTCAAGTAGTTAAATACCAGCACACAATGCAATTAATAAGGTAAAGTCCTATCTAAATATCTACTCCAGAAAACTCTGCGCAGTAACTTGTTATAATGCAAAGGAAGTGATTAGGATATTTTCCCCCAATCACTTCCTTTTTACCAAATAGAGTTTTTCTCTTCGATTATATTGCTAGATAGATTGGCGTATATGCCAGTAATGCTCTGTTAACGAAGACTTTCAACTGCTTTTTTCGCCCAGTTAGAATCTTTAAATACAGCTCTACCTACACCAATAAGGTCTGCTTTACCTTCTGCCAGTAATTGCTCAGCCACTTGCGCATCAATAATACCACCAGTAAGGATGACAGGGATGGACACAACTTGCTTAATCGCTTCGGTAAGTGGGGCAAAATAGCCTTGTGAGTTGTTGCCAGGTACAATATAACCTGAAAAACCACCCGATATATCTAAGATATTAATACCAGCTTTTTCAAATTCTTGTGCGGCAGTTTTGCTATCTTCAATCGCTGTTCCGCCCTCTATATAATCCGAAGCTCCTAAGCGCAATAGAATGGGATAATCATCACCCACGACTTCACGTACCGCTGCTATGACTTGCAGATGAAGGCGAATACGGTTGTGCACTTCTCCACCGTATTCATCCACACGCTTGTTTGTTAAAGGAGAAAAAAATTGGTTCAACAGGTATCCATGGGCAGAATGAATTTCCACTCCGTCAAAACCAGCTTCTTTGACGCGACGGGCAGCATTTTGAAACGCTTTGACAATAGCAGTAATATCCTGGTGGGTAAGTTCCCTAGGAATTGTTCCTTTGCGTGGATTGGCTAGGACAGAAGGTCCCACGGGAATTTCGCCGATAACCTTTTCATCAGCTGCACTCCCCGCATGATTAATTTGCATGATAGCCTTAGCTCCATTACGATGAATCACATTTGCTAACTTTCTTAATTCTTCTATTACACTATCATCGGCAACAGAAAGCTGATTTTCACTGGCCTTGCCTGTCTGCTGAATAAAACTATGTTCTATGATAACAAGTGACAAATACCCGCCCTCGGATTTTTCCGTATAGTAATCTAGTACTCCTGAGTTTACTTTGCCATCACTATCAGCTTTAGAGGTAGCCATTGGCGGCATAACTAAGCGATTAGCCAATGCCAAAGAACCCGCTTGCAATGATTGAAGTAAATATGACATGAATACAACCTCCTATTAATTAACTGCTTCCCCAATGAACTTGCATCTTCCAGGTAGTATCTTTAGTATATTGTTTTTTATACTTCCTCAAAAAACTACCCTTATCAGATATTTTTATGCTCACGAACTAAGCAATATGAAATATTACTTTTCAATATTTCTCTAATACTATAATAATCAGTAGGAGTTTTTTTAACAAGTACGCACTTTTTTGTAGCATAGAACCTTTTTATATACTGTACATTTACATCCTAGTTTGTTTGAATTAAATATACACCAGCGATCAATAGAGCTACACCTACCGATTTTAACGCAGTTAAACTGTGAATCTGGTTTCCTAACACACCAAAATGATCAAACAAAATAGCCAGAATAATTTGCCCTGCAACAACTAGGCTAAACATATTAGCAAATCCAATCTTCGGAGCAACAAAAATAACTGTAAAAATATAAAATGCTCCCAATATCCCCCCGCTCCATGCCCACCAGCTGGGAAGAGAAAAGCTCTGTAAAGAGGGTACTGTTTGTACCCCAAGAAAAGCAGCACACACATAAATAACCCCTAATCCAATAGTACCTACCATAAAACTGATAAATGAAGTAAGCACAGGACTCCCAAGGCTATGTAATAGTTTCCCGTTAATTCCAACTTGCAAAGTTAACACTGATCCCGAAATGAATGCCAACAAATAATAGATTGAATTCATCCTTTTCCCCTCCTTTATTATTCTACATAGTACTCTCCGTCATTTGAAAGTACTATGATTACGTTACTGAATAGTAAATTAGTTTAGCATAGGTTTTCTTGAAGGACAAGCAATTTTTTACCAACAAAACAGACTAACCAGTCATTTTTGTCATATTTTTGTCACACTTCCATGTTATTCTAAATACATCAACTGATCGGCACAGTATCGGTTCATTTTTGCAATGATAAATACCTATTACCCGATACATAGCCGATCATTTACATACACGTAACAAATGAACTGGATGTTTGCCGCCACATTTGCTGCGTATAATACTTTTATCTTAGGAGGAATCATTATGAATAAGAAAATACTGACCCTTATGGTAGGAACTATGTTAGCTACTAGTGTTGGCTATGCTGCTCCCCTAACTGACTTAGCTCAAGGAGAAACCAATATTGGCTATAATCATTACAATTTAGATCAAAATGGAGATAGAGTTAAGGATGATAGCTTTTACTTAGAAAATGCCCTATCCAATAAATTTATTGCAGGTATTGAAAGAAATGGTTACTCATCAGAATATGGTGATTTCCATACTACGGACATATATGTCCATTACAAATTAGATCCTAATATTCGTCTGATCGTTGGCGATCGCAGTTACAGTGGAGAGTCTGATAAATTCTTCTATGGTATTGGCGTAAATACTAATTTAGCTCCTAGATTAGATGGCTATGCATCTGTAACGACTAATGATATAGCTACAGGATGGCAAGCAGGGTTGAACTATAAAATGGATGGTCAAACCTCTCTGAATCTTGGTTATAAATCAGATAAACGCGATAATTACGCAACGAAAGATGGTGTAGGTTTCGGTATCAGTCATAAGTTCTAATTATGAGAAGTGAGAATAACCAAAAACAGACTAGCAACAAAAATTTGTTGCTAGTCTGTTTCTATTTTCCCAACAATACTTCTAAAAAGACTTTCGTTTCCTATTTTTGATTCTCTTTGCCTAAATTTATACTATGTAATACCATACCGATTACAATAACAACGATTCCAACCAATGACCACCCAGTAGGTATTTTTCCACCTAAAAATATTACCTCACCTACTACCGCAAAAAATACCTCTCCTGCTTGCGTAGCCTCAACAGCAGAAAGTTTTTTGGGGTCGCCTTTTGCCATATCCGTTGCAAGAAAAAATAAAACAGTGGCGATGACGCCAGAAAAAATCCCAACAATAAAAGACTGAACCACCTGCTCTGAACTGGGTAAACCGACAGTCCCCACCCCATATATGGCTAGTATTATCCAAAAGGGCATACTGGCTATAGTCATACCTAATACCCGCTGATACACATCCAGCCGTTCTTTACACACCGCCATCATTTTTCGATTCCCTAAAGGATAGGCAAAGGCTGCAATTAGGACTGGCAATACACCGATTAGCATCATCCATACATCCCCTACTCGTTCACTACCACTATTTTGTAATAATCCCACTCCCAGTAAGATAAATAGAGAGGTACATACTTCTTTTTTGGGAATCTTATGTCTAATTTTCAAGGTACCATGTGCTGTTTTTATTTCATCATAAAAAAAAGGTACTAATAACGAACCTGCAACAATGGTAATTTGCCACGTTCCTGCGACGAGCCAAGCTGGATTATTTGCTGCAGCAAAACATAAAGGTGCATAAAATAATCCAAAGCCAATGGTGCTCCAACGAAACCAGACTAAGGGTTTCCTGCTCATTTCATCCAGGAGTGCTTTCATATTTTGGCGCTTCATGACTAGCAACACTAAGAAAGGTAAAGAAAAGAAGTATCGTAAGGAAGCACTCCAAATCCAACTTCCTCCCGATAAATCCATGGCACGATTTAAAACAAACGTAGATGCGAAAAAGAAAGATGCTAATATTCCAATAAGGATTACCTTCATTATAATTCCTCCACTATGGCCTATTTTTATACATTTCATTACTATATCTTAGTATAATAATTGGTAAACTTGACTATAATACTAAAAAACACTATAATTATTTTATCGAAGGGGAGTAATTAACATAGGTGCTATCAACAGAATGGTTTCCCAACCTGGTAGTACCCGCAATTTGTGCGTAATGAGACCTTTGGTGCTTTTTTAGCACCAAAGGTCTCTTTGTTTTTACCCCTTATATATTTACATTGGAGGTATTTGTATGCTAAGTCTTTATCTAACATTATTAGTAGCTATTATCGTAATTTATTATAGCTGTGAGCTTTTTGTTAATGCAATTGAGTGGGTTGGAAGAAAATTTAATATTGCTCAATGTGCGGTGGGAACTATCCTGGCGGCCTTTGGAACAGCCTTACCTGAAAGCGTGGTAACTCTTATTGCTGTTGCTTTCAATACTAGCGCCGAGCAAAAAGATATTGGAGTCGGAGCAGCTTTAGGCGGTCCCCTTGTACTGGGAACCATTGCCTATGCCGTTGTAGGACTATGCATTATTTCTTTCCGTAAACAGCGTGAATTAGGAACAGATATTGATATTGATAATAACAAATTGAGTCGCGATCAATTATGGTTTGTATCAATTTTTATATTTAAAGTATTGATGGGATTACTGGTTTTTAGCATCAAACCCTTTGCAGGATTCTTATTTTTGGCTGCCTATGGCTTGTATTTTTATAAAGAAATGGGAGCAGAATGTATTGTTGGGGAAGAAGATATAGATCCACTAACATTCCAACCAAAGGAAAAAGAGCCAACTGTATTTTGGGTTTTATTCCAGACCTTTCTTTCCCTATTCCTGATTTTTATAAGCTCACACCTATTTGTTAAGCATTTGGAACTGCTTAGTGGACTTTGGAATATGCCACCTCTCCTTGTATCTCTTCTTATTAGCCCAATCGCTACTGAATTACCTGAGATATTAAACGCCGTGATATGGATTCGCCAAGGTAAGGAAACCCTTGCCCTTGGTAATATTAGCGGTGCCATGATGATACAAGCTACCATTCCTACTGCCCTCGGCTTATTCTTTACTCCTTGGCTATTTGACTTTCACCTAATATGGGCTGGCATCATGACCCTTCTCTCTATCTTTTACTTGCTGATAACACTGAAGCGAGACAAACTATCTCCCATACGTTTAGTCTATGCGGGAGTATTTTATCTAGTATTTGCATGTGTCTTTTTATTGAAGTAAACAGTAACTACAGTAACGTTTAAAAACACTTTTGTGTCCTGTAAAAAAACTGTTGCGATTACGTAATTATAACCATGCAAAATTGTCCTGTCAATGTCTTCTTTCTATGCCTAATATTCAGCAATGTAAATTATCTTCTTTAAAATTTAATTAGCTTTTAAAAATGGATTGTTTTATGCTATAAGTAGACTAATGGTAACAACCTTTTTTACAACTATTTCTTTATAAAATATATCAATGGAAAGGGGTAATAATTAATGCAAACAAAAACAATTCGTGATTCCGCTGTAGATATGTCAACAGTAATGCTTCCCCACCAGGCAAATGTTGCTGGTAATGTTCATGGTGGAGAAATTATGAAATTAATGGATAACGCTGCTTATGTAGTGGCCCACAGACATGCACGCTCAAATGTTGTTACAGCAAGGGTCGACGAGCTAACTTTCCATCAGCCTATCTATGTAGGAAACTTAGTAACCTGTCATGCTCACCTAACATTTGTAGGAAAGTCCTCAATGGAAGTTTTCGTTGTCGTTGAAGTAGAAGACCTCTTTAAGGAAGCCTCGCGCAAATGTGCACTAACTGCATTTTTTACAATGGTCTCTTTAAACGCAGGCGGTCACACCTGCGCTGTTCCTGCTCTAGAACTAACCTCTGATGCGGAACGCGCAAGATTCGAAGAAGGCGAGCAACGCTACAAAGTAAATAGGGACAAGACAAAAACATGTCCTGTACCAGAAAGACTGTAATAAGGATGATATTGAAGTCTAAATGGCTCTGTTATCCCTTGTTTTTCAAAAAGCATCACTCTATACAGAGTGATGCTTTTTGTACAATGCCAATAAAAATTTTTAGAATTGAGTCCCAAAGCTAAAGTGGGTTCGTCCACCTTCTTTACCATATCCATAATCAAGACGTATTGGCCCAATAGGCGTACTAACCCGCAGGCCCATACCAACGCTGTATTTTAAATCATTTAATTTATACGTACCATCCCACGCATTACCAGCATCAGTGAAAAGAACGCCTTCCACTTTATTGGCAATGGGATAACGATATTCAACTGTAGCGGTAAACATTTTATTTCCTTTAAATTCATTGTCCTCATAACCGCGCAGTGTATCAATTCCGCCCACACTAAATTTGCTGGCATCAGGAACGTCCCCATCAACTGCGCCAACCGATACATGAAATGCTAGGACTTGCTTACTACCAACTTTAAAGTATTTACGTCCATCAATAATGTACTTATTGAAATCAAATTGACCGCCAAGTCCTTGACCGGCAATTTCAGTTGTTAGTGACACACGTTTTCCTTCTGTAGGATTAAAAATATTGTCCCGAGTATCATACACCCTTGCCAAGGTCACGCTGTGCACCTCACCAAAATTCTTTGCTAGATACTTTGCATTATAAGCGGAGTTGTAGTCTGAATCCCCCACCGTAGCTGAATAGTCCACTGGTCCAGAATCATGCTCTACGTACAAATCTGTTCGCTTAGTAAGGGTAACGTAATTTTTTACATATTCACCTTCGGGGCGTCCCAAGGTAATGTTAAAGCCTCGGGATCTACGATAATACGTAGAGCGGAGTGTCGTGTTATCACCATTATAACCATAATCACTCACCTCACTGACTGAGTTAAATAAGCTAACGCTTAATGAGGTTTCTTTCTTATCGATATATGGATTGGTAAAGTTTACATTCCATCCTGTACCTGCAATACTGGAATAACCATGCTGAAAGCTTACATTAAGATTATTTCCAGTTCCCTTAAAGTTAGTATCACCCAATCCAATAATTGACGTCAATCCATCACTTTTGCTATAGCCTCCGCCAATAGTAAATGTTCCTGTTTTTTGCTCTTTAACATCTACTTCAGCAACAACGGCATTAGGTTCCCTACCAGGGTTCAATTTCATATTTACATCTTCAAAAAAACCCAAATTATTTAATCGCTCTATACTCCGTTTCGCATCTTTCGAATTAAAAGGCTCTCCTATTTTTAATTTTAGTTCACGAGTAATAACATGATTTTTTGTCTTTTCATTACCCTTTATGACGATGTCTTCTGTCATACCCTCATTGATGAAAACAGTGAGTACTCCCTCTTGATCCATTCTAATATCATTTACCTTTGCTACTATATATCCTTGATCATGATAATATTTCTCTATAATCTGTGCCTCATCACTTATTTTTTTATTATCGATAAGAATCCCCTTCATTGCAGCAGATAAGCTTTCCAGTTTTTCAGTGGAAACCTTAGTATTGCCTTTGAAAACAATATCTTTTATCTCCATTTTTTCAATAACTGAATAAATCACCTTAATGCCTTCTGGTACTTCAATGAAATCAGCTTGTACATCATAAAAGCTACCTAATCCATAAATTGCTTTTATATCTTGCTGGATTAAATCTGCGTTGAACGTATCACCTGATTTTAGCTTAACCACATTACTTATATTACTTGTTACTAAAGCATTCTTGTCACTGATACTAACATCAACAATTTTTTTCCCTGTAAAGTCTGCAGCGCTAGCCAGCGCATCAGTGCCAAATAGATTCTTTATCATGAAGACCCCTGCTACTACTAAATATCTAATGTATTTTCTATTTTTCATTTATGATCTCCTCATACAACTTTTAGAAAAAGTACCTTATTTTTCATATTCATTATAAAAAGAGCTTGTTACGGTTTGGTTACAACATATTGACAATTAATTTAATTTTTCTTATTTTTTATCCCAATAAAAAATAGGATATTCGTTCTAAAATCCCTCGAATATCCTATTTAACTTTGAAAATAGCTTGTTTTTTAACCCAAGGATGGTTTTACATATATTCCCCACATCTTTATAAAATGTTTTAATAACATTTTTATCCTTTTTATCTAAATATTAGAGGTAATTTTCAAAATACTTAGAATTATTACACATTATAGATTAAAATAAGGGGCGATATGGAAATGCAGACAAATTTTGCGTTACGAATTAACATTGGGACAAGAATCTTTCTAACTTCAATACTCATCGTTATAGCTTTTACCTGCCTTAATATTTATACATACATTACAATCAGCTCCATGCAAGAGCAATATAACACCCTATTATATGATACAATGCCAGCTATTGAAGATGTAAAAAGTATTCACACCGAAGTTTGGATACAAAACGCAGAAGCAAGATCTTATATCGCAAGTCAGAACACTACCTATAAAAGCAATTATGAGTATTCCCGTAAAAGGATGCAAAATCTTTTCGAAAAATTGCAAAATAATTTAGATCCTGAACTCTCTGAGGAATTATACAAATTACGATCTGTAACAGCTGATTTTGATAAAACCTTAGAAATTGGTATGGGTATTAGTAATATGTCCGGCATTTCTGAAACGATCAAATTCCTAGAATCATCTACAGTAGAAATTGATGCGGCAAGAGCACAATCAGAAAACTTTGTTGAATCTATGAAAAAGCAAGTTGCGACACAAATTCAAGTCGTTGCTCTTACCATTGAACGCATGAAAAAGATTTCCCTGTATCTCAATATCGCAATTTTTCTAATCGCCGCTTCCAGTGGTTTTTGGTTGGCTCGCCAAATATCTCACCCCCTAAAAACCATCGCAACTATGGCACAAAGCATCGCAGCAGGAGATTTACAACAAAAAGCCTTAACCCACTTTCCCCATAATGAGATTGGTGATATGTCCCAAGCAGTCAATCTAATGGTTGAACACTTACGACAAATTATTACGCAAGTAACGGAAGCTTCCGAGCAAGTAGCGTTTGCTAGCGAACAGCTAAGTACAACCACTGCTCATTCTACAGAGCTTTCTTTGCACGTTGTAGATGCGGTAAACGAAGTATCAACGGGTACTGCTAGGCAAGCTCTGGAAATAGAGCACACTGCTGCAACTATAACGAACATGGTAGATGCTGTTCATATAATCGCTGCTACCTCGAATGAAGTCTCAACTAGGTCACAACATGCCTCTCGGGTAGCCAGCGCGGGAGAAGTCGTTGCTAAACAAGCCATTCTACAGATGGAAGCAATCAATAAGTCAGTTAGCCTTTCATCAAAAGTTGTCGATAAATTAGGCAGTAGTTCACGCCAAATTAGTGAAATTATTGATGTCATCAGTGAGATTGCAGGACAAACCAATCTGTTAGCACTTAATGCCGCTATTGAAGCAGCAAGAGCTGGTGAACAAGGTCGCGGCTTTGCTGTTGTCGCATCGGAAGTTCGTAAACTTGCCGAACAATCTCATGTTGCTGCGGATAAAATTACGGAAATTATCCAGGAGATTCAAGAAGAAACCAAAACGGTTATCAATACTATGAATACTGGTACAAAAGAAGCGTCTAAAGGTATTGATATCATTAGCCAGACAGGTACAAGTTTCAAAAACATTGTAGCGGTAGTAGCAGAATTAGAACATCAGATACAAAATATCAATCAGGCTACTGAAGGAATTTCCACTTCCGGAGGAAAAATCATTGCTTCGGTGGATAATATTAAACAAGTAGCGATTCAAACTGCCACCAATACGCAAACTATCTCAGCTTCTGCTGAAGAACAATCCGCATCCATAGAGGAAATATCAAGTTCCGCTGAAACTCTTTTTGCAATGTCTCAAAATTTACACTCTCTTGTCAGTAAATTTAAACTGTAAGCAAAAGAATAGCAAAAGGGCCTTGATGATTAAATCTTCAAGGCCCTTCCTAAAAACAAACTTAAGATATCCATTGCATAATGATCTTTTGTAATTCTAACTCCCATAAGGGAGAATTGTAAGTGTGATCCGCTCCTTTTATAACCTGTAATTCACACTGACCTTCTGATCTCTTGTCAAATATATGCTGATATTGATAAGCATTATCTAATGGCGTATCCTCATCCTCACTACCATGGATAAGTAATACCCGTCCTTGAAATTTATGAATTTCAGCTAACGGCTGGGCATCGGGTAAGGAAAGAAATAAATCTCGCCCTACTTCAAAACCTTCGTAATTGACAATACCTTCTTGTAAGCATTTTTGATAACGATCATTTCCTACAATCTGTACAATATCATCAAATGGCTTTGCCACAGGAGATAGTAATATGAGTCGGTGAATTCTTTTATCCTGTGCCGCTACACATGCGGCAATCGCACCACCTAAACTATGGCCCACCAAGGTAATTTGTTCACAATCAACATTCGGATGCTTTGCCACTAGATCAATTGCCTTTTTAGCTTCCTTAATCTGGCCAGTGATAGTAACATCTCTATATTCGCCTGAACTTTCGCCACAACCACTAAAATCGAATCGTAAAACTATATAACCAGCACGACATAGCTTACGCGCCATTTTAACAAAAATCCGATGCTGGCCAACTTTACTACCAATAAACCCATGGCATAGGATGAAAGCAGGTTTTTTATCAGTTTCATTACATGGGGGTATATGCAGCACACTACTTAGTTGATGATAATCTGTATGAATTATAAGCTGTTGTTCCATAGATAAAAGTCCCCCGTACAAGTTAATTTATTAAATTTCCCTATTCGCTATTTTTCATTATAAGTCAGAACTTTATATCAAGTATATACTATGATTCCATAAAATTTGATAATCTTTAACATTGCACCATGCTATACAATCCTGCCAGCCTTCATGACATATACTCGGTCAGCGATTTTTAGAGCCATTTGTTCATTTTCTTCAAATAATAAAATGGTCATCCCCTGTTTGTGTATTTCAGAAAGAAATTTAAAAACTGGTTCCACAATCGTTGGTGTAAAAGTAATAGAAGGGTCATCAAGTATCAGCATTTTAGGTTGAGTCATTACTACTCGCCCAATTGCTAGCATTTGTTTTTGATCTTCCGAAAGACTCCTTGCCAATTGGCGTCTGCAATCAAATAATTGGGGGAAAAATTTATAAACTCTTTCAAAGCCCCAATTTATTTCTTCTTTCTCTTTACTAGAGTAGGCTCCCACATGCAAATTTTCTACGACACTCATAAAGGGGAAAATTTTCTTTTCCTTTGAGACGAAGGCGATTCCTTGATTTACTATTTTGTCTGGCCTTACGCCAGCGATTTCTTGCGATAAAAATTGTATGCTCCCACAGTCAGGCCTTAATAGACCCATAATTGTCTTACGTGTTGTTGTCTTTCCCACACCTTTGCTACCTATAAGCGTAACAAATTCCCCCTTGTTTACTTCTAAGCTTATTCCCTTTACTACATGAATCTTGCCATAAGAAGCGTGGAGATTGGTTAGTTTGAGCACTCTCGGGCCCCCTTCTTTATATAAGCCATCATAATCTCAATCAGTAAATCAAATTGAAAAATACAACAGCATATTAAAAAGTTTTTAATACACCCTATTATTATATGAAAGTGCTAACAAGACGTGACTACTTTTTTAGCGAAAATTAGAAGGCTAAGGCATATCTTGGATATACCTTAGCCTTCAGGTCTCTGATCAGCTAAAATTTGCTTTTTTACGAAGTTAACTTAAGCTGCTGCTTAAGGTTGGTGTAAGTCAATTTTCTTTGTTACAACTGAACATTAATAAAATGGAACCTGCGCGGACTAGCTAGAACATATATGTTTTAGATAACTGGCAAAAGCCTATATTTGATACTCAATTTCCAAAGATTTCGCCGCTTGCAAATATCTTACTTGTCTAAAGTGCATAAAGGTGAACCATTTGTTAGCAAAATCAGCCAGAGCAGTATTCGCTGATTGCAACTTTTCAAGCTCTGCCTTGAAAGCTACAAAGTCTTCTCCTGATTGCACCCGAATGTAGGCTCCTTGGGAATCGATAAATGGTACTTTATCATAGGCAATGTCGCTTAATAAGCTAATATCTTGCAACTTAGATTTTCTTACTTTCCCGATAAGATTCGTTTTCACATCTACCAGATTAAAATCTTCTGGGTATTGGTAGGTAGCACCGGTGGATGGTATGACATCACCAATGGTAAAGGTATGAGGAATTGCCTCTAACTTCTTTAACCCGCCCTCAGAAAGAATATAATAATATTCATCAAAACAACTTATTACTATTTCATTGTCTTTTTTGGCAAACTTACTGGAAAGCTGTCTTTCATGTACGAGACCAGTAACAATTCCACCACCACAAACATCATAGCCGTCTACAATAACAAATCTTCCTGTATTCTGGTTATTTCTAAACTCATCAAAACAGATTTTCCGTTTCGTCTTGATGGTTACTTCTGCCACATCGTTGGTCTTTGCTTGATTCGAATTTTCGATATTTTCTAATGTAGTGGCATCAATTACCTTATTAATCGCAAAAACTTCACATTCTACTTCTTGTGTGGCTAGTTTGAGCTTATATTCTTTTTTCTTTACTAGATCGTTTTTCCCCATCCAAAACAAGCTCACCTTAAAGGTATCAGCAGTTAATGGTGTATCGTAGGTATGGGAAATAAATTCGCCTCGTTGATTAAAAAATTCATCTTCCACTGTTATGCCTACAGACATCCCTGCAGAAATGCTCTCTTTTTTATCTTTATCTACCCAATACTCTATGCTTTTTACCTTGGTCACCTTATTACTCGGCGATATTAAAATTTCATCACCTGTTTTTAAAGTACCAGCCTCGATTCTGCCTGCAATAATCCGTCTATTATCAAACTTATATACATCTTGTATCGGGAATCGTAAAGGTTTCCCCTCTAACCCTTTATCTTTTTCAAATAAATCAATGGCACTGAGAACAGGTTCTCCTTTGTACCATGGCATTTTATCTGAGGGGGTTGTTATATTTTCTCCATGAAAAGCAGAAACAGGTATATATTTTAAAGGATACACATGAAGACTGTTCAAAAACTCATTCATTTCCTGTTTTATGTTATTAAACTTCTCTTCGGAGTACTCTATTAAGTCCATTTTATTAACTAATACATAGGCCTTTTGTATACCTAATAAAGACAATATATAACCATGTCTTTTGGACTGTTCCTGAATCCCTTCATTAGCATCAATAATCAATAATGCGGCCTCTGCACTAGCAGCACCAGAAATCATGTTTTTCAAAAATTCCTTATGACCTGGTGCATCAATGATGACATAATCCCTCTTGTCCGTGCGAAATTGCAGTTGGGTCGTATCAATGGTAATCCCTTGTTTTTGCTCCTCCTCGAAGGCATCGAGAAGATAAGCGTATTCAAAAGGCTTACCTTTTTCTTTAGCGATCCTCTTTACTCTATCAATCGCCCCCTCGGGTAGAGATTTTGTATCATATAGCAGCCGACCTATCACCGTGGACTTTCCATGATCTACGTGTCCTACAACAACAATATTTAATACTTCTCTCGTAATATCCATTTGTTAACCTCCCTATATCTAATAACGTCCACAGTGCTACATATATCCATCTTTACGAAGTTTTTGCATAGCATAGGAATCTTCTTGGTCTTGCGCTCTTCCCGCTCTCTCGCCGACCTTAGTATTTTTCAATTCTTCAATAATTTCGGCAACAGTAACGGCGTTTGAATCAATCTGCCCTGTGCAAGGAGCACATCCTAAACTTCTGTAACGTTTACCATTTTTCGCAAAATAAAGATCGACAAGCTCAATTTTTTCCCGTTCAATATAGGCCCAAATATCCATTTCATTCCAATGGAGAATTGGGTGTACTCTAATGTGATTGCCCTTAGGAAAATCTGTTTTGAACTGATCCCATAACTCCGGCGCTTGATTGGTATAATCCCATTCCGAATCTTTATTTCTTTCACTAAAAACTCGTTCCTTAGAACGGGATCCCTCTTCGTCCCTGCGAATCCCTAAAATTAATCCCTCAAATTCATACTTGGTAACTACCTGTTGCAAACCATCCGTTTTTAAGGCTTTGCAGCAAACCAATCTGCCTTTGTCTGGTCCCATGCCTGCCTGTAGCGCTTCCTCATTTGTATGAACAATCAGTTCTATATTATATTCTTTCGCCATGCGATCGCGAAATGTAATCATTTCTGGAATCTTATGCGTCGTATCTACATGGATGAAGGGAAAAGGACAATGACCAAAAAACGCCTTTTTCGCGAGCCATAGCATAACTGTTGAATCTTTGCCGATTGACCACAACATCCCCAATTTGCCAAATTTCTTATACGCTTCTCTCAAAATAAAAATACTTTGCGCTTCTAATCTATCTAAATGATCCATAATCTCATCCTCCTCAAATCGTTTGTTCTAATATGCATTTGCTTGACTCTTATCTGTGGTAAGAATTTTTTCAGTACCATCAGGTAAAACAACAATCCAATGCAATAACTGCCCTTCCTGTTTTGTATAAAGAAAACTACCTTTACCACCCATATCTGCACCGAGATAGTATTGAATAGCATTAAAACTGCATTCTTTTACACAAGAGGTACAACCCCAACATTCTTTGGGATATCTGATTTGTGTCTTACCAGCTATATCTTTATATAGTAAACTGCCAGGACAGACCTCACGGCATTTTCCGCAGCCAGTACACTTTTGAATATCAATCTTTATGCTCATAGATGTCATCCTTTTTAATCAAGTCTCGCATTACTATTTTGATTTTTCCTGCTTCAAACCGTGAATTAACAAATTTCAACCAGTTTTCATCGTCTCGATTTGGATAATCTGCATTTTCCTGAAAAGAATGCCAGCGGGTTTCTTGCCTTGCTTCTAAATGGGCAATGAGAGTTTGGCATACATACAGTCTATCAATGACTTCATAGATCAGCATCAGTTGATGCAAGTCTTCAGCTACTAACTTTTGGCTGATATCTAGTATTTCTATAATTCTTTTCTTGGCTTCTTGCAGTTTACGAGAATTATAGGTATAACCAGACGAAATTCCACCAGCATATTCATCCATTACTTTCTGCATGGCTTCTTCTACTTCTTCTACGGTATAAATGCTTACTTTACCAGTTAGAAATTGATTTACCTCTGCCAGCTTTTTCTTACTCTCTTGTATTTCAGGTACCACTTTTGTTACACCCTCTAGATAAGCTAGGGCTGAAAATGCGGCAATTTCTCCTTCGGCAAAACAACCTGTTACATATTTTTGTGGACTTCCTCCAGCCACATCACCAGCTGCATACAGTCCTTTCAGTGTCGTCTCTCGTTTGGTATCTACCCAATACCCGCTTCCTGTATGCCCACCCACAATGTAAGGTTCCGTACCTTCTATTTCCACATTTTCAGCAGCAGGACCATTACCATTTTCAAGCCAGCGTAAGGTTTGAGCAGGAGCCATATTGAGGTAAGCCTTATAAAGATCCCCTTCTTGCTCCGGTGAAATACCTACGGTTTTTAAGTAACAAGGTCCTCTGCCTGCTTTATTTTCCATTACGGTAGAATACATCCGAAGTGAAGTTTTCCCGGCTCCATAATTTTTTTCGTATTCTTCCCCGATGCCATTAATTTGCTGCGCTCCAATTCCTTGTGCGATTGTTCCAGTAGGAGCAATGGTATCTTTACAGCGAAGGGCAATAAATCGCATTTCAAAGGTCGTCATCTCAGCTCCAGCCCTAATTCCCATGGCATAACCGGCTCCTGTATTAAAGGGAGAGTACCACATCTTATGTTTCGAAAATCCAGGGTTATTGGGTTTATATAGCCCCGCAGCCCCTCCCGTAGTACAGATTACCGCTTTTGCGCCAATAACGTATAATATATTCTTATCTAGTGAAAAACCATAGGCACCGATTACTTTTCCCTCTTGCACAATATAGTCAATGATGTTCACTCGATTTAAAACAGTTACATTTTGGCTTTTCCTTACTCCTTCAGCGAGTATAGGCTTAATATTTTCCCCATTAATTTTTATATTTCTGTTGCCTCTAGAAACATACTCCCCTGTCTCATCCTTCAGTATGACAAGACCTAATGTCTCCATTTTTTCTGTGACTGCATTTAGTCTTTGAGAAATGGTATATACAAGATCTTCTCTTATCACACCTTCTGCATCATTTCTTACATAATTAAGATAGGTTTCAGGTGTTTGACCTTTTACAATATAGGCATTTAGGGCATTAACCCCTGCAGCAAGACAACCGCTCCGTTTAAGATTCGCCTTTTCTGCAATTATTACCTTAGCCTCTGAATTTTCAACAATGGTTATCGCCGCAAAACAGCCTGCCGTTCCGCCGCCAACTATCAAAACATCTGTATCAAGATTCTTTATGGTTAACTCCATCAACTACACCTACTTTCTCAGTCCCCACAAATTGGTGTCATTACGCTTTATCTAAGCCCCATTTTTGCCTAATATTGATCTCAATTCGACCAAATATTAATTTATCTACTGCAACCCCAAGCACAACAATGACGATCATAATCGCCATCACTTGGCTAATATCCGCTAAATCTCTGCCCACCATAAGCACCTGCCCCAGCCCCTTGGTTGCAGATATCATTTCCCCCGCCATTAAGGCTCTCCACGCAAAAGACCATCCTTGTTTTAAGCCTGAAATAATACTAGGCAGGCTTGCAGGAATGATCACATTCCAGTACAGTTTAAATCCTTTAGCACCCATTGTTTTTGCCGCTCTCACAAAGATAGGATTTATATTTTTCATACCCGATTCTATGGCAATGGAAACAGCAAAGGTTGAACCTACTGCGATAACAAAGATAATAGCACTCTCATTTAATCCATACCAAAGAATCGAGAAAGGTAACCAACAAATGCTTGGCAAAGTTTGTAATCCTAATATTAATGGACTTACGTTTTCATCAAGATACTTAAATCGTACAATGGCAAGACCAACCAATATGCCTATAATGATAGATATAAAATACCCAAGCAATATTCTTTTGGCACTTGCCAAAACGGCAATGGCAAGGGTGCCATCTGCTACCAACCCCCAAAGGGTGGTAAAAACAGCGATAGGAGATGGAAAAATATATGCCTTCCACAATCGTAGCCAATCTACGCCAATCCTATATGCCAGTTCCCAGATTATTATCAGAAGCAGGTAAAATAGTACCTTTTTTGCTAGTCCAATCAGTGTCAAATTCAGCTTTGGCAACCTTCTCCACCTCCTCTTTTAGTTCTTTCATGATGTCTGCTGCCAGATAAGCCAAATCCACATTTTCTGGTTGCCTTGGTCTAGCAAGCTGTATATTGAATTCTTTTTTTATTACACCAGGATTGGCTGCCATGACAATGACCCGATCTGCCAGTAGAACTGCTTCTTCCACATTATGAGTAACAAAGATAATATTCTTTTTGGTTTCTAACCAAATTTGCTGCAATTCAACTTGTAAAATACTCTTCGTCTGACTATCTAAAGCAGCGAAGGGTTCATCCATTAAGAGTACCTCTGAATCTAAGGTTAACGCTCTAGCCAATGCAACCCTCTGCCGCATCCCGCCTGACAATTCATGTATGAAGCAATTTTGAAAGCGAGTAAGATGTACCATCTTCAAGTATTTTGCCGCTTTTTCTCTGCGTTCTTCTTTGGGAATGCCAGCAATTTTCATGCCAAATTCCACATTATCAATGACTTTAAGCCAAGGAAACAGGGCTGCTTCCTGAAACATAACAACCCGATCAGGACCAGCCCCCTTTACCTCTGTACCATTAGAAATCACTCTTCCTGTTGTGGCTTCTTCTAAGCCAGCAATGATATTTAAGAGAGTTGACTTTCCACACCCTGAGGGTCCTAAAATACAAACAAATTCACCCTTATGAAAGGTAACATTGATGTTATCGAGAGTTTTTATATTATCTGTTTTGGTAATAAAGCTTTTACTGACATTTTCTACTACTACACTCATCTATAACACCTCAATTCTCGATTTCCTTTAACCCTTTTTCCTTTAGAACCTTATTCAATATTGTAAAGTTAAATAGATTCTTAAGATCCGGTGCTGTTTTTATAAAGCCTGCATCGACGGATAGTTTGACGAAGTCAATTACGGAGTCTTTTTCCGGATCATTGGTAACAGTTAATCTTTTAAAAGCATCATCTAAAATTTCCTTGGCTAAAGGTTTACCTGTAAATTCTTTAATTTGAGCGTTCACCGTTTCTTTGGCTGGCTCAGGATTTTTGTTAATATAATCTGTCAATTCCACATGAGTTCTAAGGAATTTTTCAATTACATCTGGGTGATCTTGAATAAATTTTGTTCTAGCAACAACAACTGCCGTTGTGTAATTACCATCTCTCCACACTTGTTTATGATCTAATAATACATTGGCTTTGACTTCACTGATTAATCGGGCTCCCCATGGTTCCGGAACAAGGGCAGCATCAATTTCTCCCTTATCAAGCAATGTCTTAATGTCAGGATTGTCTGCTTGCCTTACTTCTACGGTGCCACCTTTCGTTGTATCTGTTAATCCATTTTCTTGTAGAATGTGCCTTAAAGATAAGTCTTGGGTATTACCAAACTGTGGAACAGCAATTCGTTTGCCGCTTAGTTCCCCTACATTTTTTAAGACTAAATCTTTTCTCGTTACTAGGATGGCTCCTGCATCCGTTGCCCCTGCAATGATTTGCAGATCCCCCTTTGATTTCGTATATCCATTAATGGCAGGACCAGGACCGATATAACCAATATCCACTTCTCCAGCAAATAAAGCTTCAATTTCTGCGGGTCCCGCATTGAAGGTTTTCCATTCAATTTGATTTGCTTCTCCTAGGGCTTTTTGAAATTGACCATTGGCTCTGCCTACAAGGGCCTGGGAATGAGTAATATTAGGAAAATGAGCAATTCTAACTTTTATATTTTTATTTTCCATCGTGGTGCTTGATGAACAACCACTAATCCCCCCTGCTAATGCGATAAGGGCTGTTACCACCAAGGCAAATTTTACAAATTTCATATTCATCCTCCTCATTTTTTATTTTATAGCAAATAAAAAAGACTAAGAACGTCCGCCCTAAACAGGGGACATCCTTAGCCTTTGGTTTTCCAATCAGCTATGTATTTAATTTTTCTTAGTATATCATCCGATTTTTCATGTGTCAATAAAAATAATCTGAACACCGATTCAATTACAAGTTCTTTAATTCCCACTTTAGAGGCAATAAAATCCTATGTTAATCACAGTTTTAGTAATCAGCAGTATTAGCGCCAAAAGTTCAGTTCTTATGAAAGCAATAATGTCATGTAGCCAGACAATTTATACTGAAGGTAATTCTTAAAGATTCGCAAATATAGCAGGAGGTAGTAAATTCAAATTAATAAGAATGCAATAAGGAGGTTTTATTAATGGCAACCCCGTTTTTGGGCGAATTTCTAGGTACTACGACACTTATCATTTTTGGTAATGGTGTAGTCGCGAACTCATTATTAAAAGGTTCCAAGGCAGAAGGTGCCGGTTGGCTAAATATTATTGCTGGCTGGGCGGTAGCAGTGCTAATGGGTGTTTTTGTCTCCGTTTCCTTAGGTGGGCAAGGTGATCTTAATCCAGCAGTAACATTTGCAAAAATGTTAAACGGTGGTTATGCGGTGTCAGAAGCAGTTACTCTTATGATTCTGCAAATAGCTGGTGGTACTCTTGGTGGTTGTATTACTTGGTTATTCTTTCGTGGACACTGGGAGATTACAGAAGATAAGGGCATTAAGTTAGCAGTTTTTTGCACTGGACCTGCAATTCGCAATTATTCTCAGAACCTACTTTGTGAAATCATTGCTACCGTCATGCTCATATTTCCCGTTTTCGCTATGTTTTCTAAAAATGTGGGAGCAATGAGTCCTGGTTATGGTCCTTACATGGTTGCAGTCTTAATCTTTGGATTAGGTGCTTGCCTTGGTGGTACAACAGGCTATGCCTTAAATCCTGCCCGTGATCTCGGACCTCGTATTGCACACGCCATATGCCCCATTGCCGGCAAAGGCGATTCCGATTGGTCCTATTCCTGGGTGCCTGTAGTTGGCCCTATGATTGGTGGATTCGTCGCGTTTGCTTTATCAAAAGGTGTTGGTATTCTCTAGTACAATACAACTGATTCGATGCATAAAAAGGGAGCCGCTAGCAATTAGCTGCTCCCTTTTCATTATACTAGATGTTTTAGCTTTAGCATAAGAACAAAGATAGAAATGTAACCACAGAGGCGCAGAGTGCACTGAGAGAACTGTTTAAAATCCTATCCATTTTCTCTGTGTTCTCTGCGCCTCTGTGGTAAAAAGACGAATGGCTTCCTAATATTCCTTAACCTCCAAAAAACCCTATTAGAAATTTAACTACTAATCCTGATACCATACCTACAAAGGGATCTGTGATGGCAGTCACCGTCATGGTAACACCACCTATGATCAAATCATTACTCCCTAAGC
Organism: Pelosinus sp. UFO1; assembly: GCF_000725345.1. NCBI lineage: Bacteria > Bacillati > Bacillota > Negativicutes > Selenomonadales > Sporomusaceae > Pelosinus > Pelosinus sp. UFO1. The sequence continues at coordinate 1,273,023 of NZ_CP008852.1, read as the reverse complement.
CACTTTGTAAGGCTAAGCCTGCATTAATTGGTACAGTGACAATAGCACCTAATACTAAGAGAAAACCAGAAATTGACTCGTTTGGTACAAACTTGGCTACCTTGGGCAACATTTTTGTGATCAGAATAATCGCCATGATACTCATCATAAGCACACCTGAAGCAATTGGATGTGGTGCTGTCCCTGTTGCTGATATAATGGCCTGAACAGGCGCTCCACCAAATAAGGAAGATACCATATCTGCAAGGCTGCTAATAATCGTTAAGTGATCTAAATTGACCTCGGATTTCGCTAATGTTTGGGCTGTTATATTGCCAAATGCAATGTTTGCGCCTACATTTAGAGCGCTAATGCCAAGAGCACCGCGAATCACTGTCTTATTAAATACAAACTTTTGTAAAATAAACTTCTCACGAGACTCATCGATTTGGATATCCCCTTGTTTATTAAAGAAAAATGCTGCTATAGAGGATAAGATGACGCAGCTAACAATTGTATAGACTAACTTATCGGCAGGGTTTGGTGTAATGTAATACGTCAATAATGCAGTGAAAATAGAAGTTCCGCCAACGATAGGATTTCTAGTTGTCATTTCTACTGCAACCTTCGCCAATATTACACCTACGCCTGCCATCATTCCATTTGTAATGACAGGACCGATAAAATTAACAAGTACTTGAAATATGCCAAGCAGTCCTACAACAAGAAGAATTGCCCCTTCCAGAAAAATCATTGAACATCTTTCCTGGATCGTTCGCCCCATTGTTCCAGCTAAGGTAAGCGTCTCTGCTTGAAAGGATATGGGAGAAACAATTCCCAGAACACCACAGCCAACTGCGCCAATAATAAAACCAGCCGCTGTTGGTACAGAGGCAAAGCCAAAAGTTAATGCATATAACCCACCAGGCAAGGCATTAATGATTACACCAAATGCTACTAAAAAATCCTGCGTTGTCATTTCTCTCCTCCACTATTACAAATAAATAATTGCATATTTTTTACCAAACTAAACCTTATTACAATAAAAAAGAAACACAAAAAACACAAAGGAACTACATAAACTTATCTTTGCGTTATTTGTGTTTCTTTGTGACCTTTGCGTTTCAAAATGCTTTGAAACACTCTCGAAACTTTGCTAATCGTGTAAACTAAGAAATATAAGCCAAAATTAATGTCAAAATAAAACTTTGTGTAATGCATTGTGAGGCGCTGGCAAAACAAGTTGATCCACTAGGAACCCAGTATCTTTAATGGCATTACCTCCTGCACGTATGGCAGCAGTTACTGCCCCTACATCACCAGTTAATGTGACCATTGCTTTACCACCCATACCCCTAGCCAGTCGAACTTCGATTAGTTTTATATCTGCAGATTTTGCTGCTATATCAGCAGCTACAATTGCCGAAGCAACAGAATAACTTTCAATGATTCCCAAGGCTTGTATTTCTTTCACATCTGTACATCCTGTTAATGCTGGAAAAACACTATCATGTAAGTTTGGCAAAATAAATTCATCTACTACATTCTCGCAGCCACTGACCGCTGTCCCACTCCGAACAGCACTTTGTACCGCCCCTACATCTCCGGCAACCATTACAACATACTTACCTGGACACATGGCTTGGGCCATGAGTATCTCAACATTAGCAGCCTTTAACATAGCATCCGCCGCTAAAATACCCTTTGTAATGTTTTTTAACTCTAATAAGCCTATAGCACGTTTCATTCTTTTACCCCCTGTTGTCCTAAGCCTTCCGGATGCCGATGATGCTTTTGTCTACAATAAATACTTCTCCTGAAATACTAGCATGTAGATTGGCTCCTACAGCTGCCCCTTCAGGAATCTTTGCGATTAGTTCCCCTTTTACAACCTTATCTCCTACTTTTACAATTGCCTCTGCCGGTGCTCCAATATGCTGAGAAAGAGGTAATCTAACTTCCTGTACATGAATCTCTTTTTCACTGAGTGGTGCTTTCACATCATACTGAGAAATCCCCAGACGAGCAGTCAATCTTTTTGTAGGAATTAAGCGGTATTCACGACTCCCATGAACCTCTTGCGGTTTATTGTGATGAGGATTCTTTATTCCAGCTTTAGCAAGTTGCTTTTTTAATTCTCCATTCACTCTACGGGGTGATAGTCCCATAGTACAACCATAAGTGTCACATGCCCCACATTCGGAGCATAAAAATGCCCTCGAAAAGATTTCTGATTCGCCAATTTGCCCTCTGCCAATGGCCTGCATAATGCGATGAGGCTCCAAACTATGCCCTAATAAATGGCGAGGACAGGCTTCTGTACACGCTAGGCAATTACAACATACTGATTTTGCCCGATTCGCGATCATCTGCCATGGTGTGTTTTTTTGCAATATTAAAGAGTGATCTATCGGCAAAACAAGGATGCCTCCTGTAGTTTTCGTAACAGGCGCATCTAGTTCAATTAATTTCCCCATCATAGGCCCGCCATCAATGATGGCATAGGGATGTACAAGGGATCCGCCTGCTAAAGCAATCAAGTCCTGCACTTTCATACCAATAGGTACTTTTACCGTTGCAGGATGACCTACAGCGCCACCAACCGTTACATACTTATCTGTTACACCTTTGCCTTCTAGCGCATTTGCAACATTAACTAATGTCTCCACATTAGCAACTACGACTCCTACATGTAATGGAATACCACCTTCTGGGACAATTTTTCCTGTTACTTCATGTACCAGTACTTGCTCATCCCCTGCTGGATAAATATCAGGTAAAAAAAACAGTTCAATTTCTTCTTCACCCATTTGTTTTATAGCAGCTCGAAGATTATTCGTGGCTTCTTCATACTTACGCTTTAAGCCAATATAGCCTTTTCTAGCACCGGTAGCTAGCATTACCGTTTTCAAACCTAATACCAATTTCATACTTTCCGCTGCCATAATGTGCTGATGAGCCCTAAGTAACGGCTCACATTCTGCGCCGTTGGCAATTACGGTATCAACACTTGCATTTATCTTGATATGAGTGGGGAAACCGGCTCCCCCGGCTCCCACCACTCCTGATGCTTTTACCGCAGTAACAATCTCGTCGCGCATTTTCTACCAACTCCTTGCTATTCGATTCGTGAACCTAGATGATGGAAAACGCATCAACAAGAACGCAGCGTCTTTGGCGGGTAAAACTACGAGGGGAAGTCAAACCTTCACCTGTAGGACCAGCAATGGTAAATGTAATAAAGCCTTCTCCGCCTACACCAATTCCGGCATAAGAAGGAGCATTCTTAATAAAGATTGTTGTTTCTACCGCTTTAGCAAACCGAGTAAGATTATCCACATTTTTAGAATGCATCGCTGCTGTATGGCGATTACCATGCTCTACTTTAACAGCCAATTCAATTGCAGCGTCAATATCTTTGACTTGCACAACAGGTAGTATGGGCATCATTAACTCTTCAATTACAAATGGATGATCTGCTGGGGTTTCACATAAAACAACACGAATGCTGTCTGGCACATCAATTCCAATTTTACTTAATATATATTTTGCATCTTTACCAACATAGTCTTTGTTGATACCATATGATTTTTTGGATTTTTCTGTACAACCTTCTGCTATTTTCTCTTCTTTTACTGTCATGACAACTTCTAGAAGTCGTTCAATTGCAGAACCAGAAATTAAATAGGCACCATATTTTTGCATATAGTTGATCAACTCATCAGCGATAGATCCTATCGCAATGACTTCTTTTTCTGCAATACAAGGTAAATTATTATCAAAGGAGCAACCTGCAATAATATCTCTAGCAGCTTTTTCAATATCGGCAGTTTCATCAACAATAACAGGAGGATTTCCAGCCCCTGCACCAATTGCTTTCTTACCAGATGACAAAACGGCCTTAACAACGCCAGGTCCACCTGTTGCGACTAACATATTAATTCCTGGGTGCTTCATCATAGCATTGGCTGCTGTAATAGAAGGTTCAGCTACTGATGTCAATAAATTATTAGGACCGCCAGCTTTTACAATGGCTTTATTTAATAATTTTATAATCCAAATTGAAGTATTTTTTGCCGTAGGATGCGGGCTAAAAAATACAGAATTACCAGCAGCAATCATACCAATTCCATTACAAATTACCGTTTCTGTAGGATTTGTAGTAGGCGTAATGGCACCAATCACTCCATAAGGTCCCATTTCAACTAAGGTTAAACCTTGGTCACCACTCCAAGCAGTCGTAGTCAGATCTTCAGTTCCTGGGGTTTTCAGAGCCGCCATTTGATTCTTAATGATTTTATCCGCAACTCTCCCCATTCCAGATTCCTCCACTGCCATTTTAGCCAGTATTTCTGCATTTTCATAAGATGCATCCCGAATTGCTTGGATTAGTTTTTCTCTTTTTTCTAGTGATAACTTCCTTAACTGTTCATATGCAATTCGAGCTGCTGCTACGGCTTCATCAACAGTCTCAAAAATTCCATCCTCTTGACAAGATTGAACTTTTCCCACTTGCATTTTTGCCAAAATTTCTGATGTTATTTTTTCAATTAATGCTTGATCTAAACTCATATCTTCCCCTCCTCCTAGTTCCAGCCACAGTTAAGCTATAGCTAGACCAGCTTTAGCAACTATCATATCTTCATCAACCGCGCCACCACTTACTCCCAAGCCACCAACTATATTCCCATTGACTATAATGGGGAAACCACCGCCAAAGGCAATAAATCTGCCACCATTAGCCGTATGAAGCCCAAATAATGGATTCCCTGGGGTTACTAAGGGAGCAACTTCGTGAGTGGGCATTTTTAACGCAACTGCAGTATAAGCCTTATCTAGGGCCAAGGAAACACTAGCTAACAATGCACCATCCATGCGATGCTGCGCTACTAGATTTCCTCCCACATCAACTACAGCAATTACCATAGGAACTCCTATGTCCATTGCTTTTTGTTCTGCTAGAGCTATCATCTTTTTTGCTTTATTTAATACGTTTCCTCGATCTTCACCAGTACAATTGGTCTGTTTACCTTTTAAGGCAAGTAGCACCTTATTCTTAACTTCTGCGATTAGTTCCTCTTGTTCAACACAGCGAGCTAACACAAACAACACATCAGAAAGACGATTCAAGTATAAGGATACTGGCGGTGTAACTTTCTCTGTTCTTTTGAGCCGAACAACACAACGTTCTGCACGCCGCACCATTGTACGAGCAAGGTCTAGTGCTGCACTTGCCGAGCAAGTTCCCGGTGTTACAAAATAATGTTGTGGAATCCGTTTTTGTTCTAGGGAGTCAATGATTGACTCCAGTCTCGTAACATGATCTTGGGTAATACGATAATCGGCAACCGCCAAATTTTCTGTTGCCAAATCTGCATTTAAGGATATCAGTTCCACTTGTATATGCTGAATTATTTCAACGGCCCAAGGTAAATTAGTAATTAAGGACTTCCCCAATCCCATGGCGGCATTTGCCTCATCCACCGTACCATAGGCATCAACTCGTGCGTGATCTTTGAAAACCCGCTGTTTACTCAACAGGCTGGTTTGTCCTTCATCCCCTGTTTTTGTATATACTTTCATCATACATTACTCCTCGAGTAACTCTTTATTTAACTCGATACTATCAATAATTCCAATGATAGCAGAATCTACTGCTGCGTTGGGTCTACCAAGTAAATGCCTGGCTGAACTGCCCTCAACAACCAGGACAGTCTCACCTGTGCCAGCACCAATGGTATCTACAGCTACAACGGGATTTCGCCTTTGATCTTCATAAAATTTCATAGGTTGCACAAACAGCAACTTGCTGCCAGTGAGACTTTCATCTTTAGGTGTAGCCACCAATGTACCTATCACTCTTCCCACCCACATAGGCATTCTCCATTCCTACTGCTACTTGTTCACTATTCCAATATAATCTCAACACCATATTCCCTGGCAACGTCTTTCGCCAATGGAGTAATAATGGTTCCACGAGAAACTGCAATACTTTTAGCACCATTCGCTGAAGCATTTTTTATTGCAACCGCATCCAGCACACTTTTTTTGTTTGCCAAACTAGCTACACTCGTTTTACTCTTGCGGTCCAATAATTTTTGACTTTCCTCTGCTAGAGCAGTCACTTGAACAAGCTGTATGCCATAGCCTTCCAGCTTTTGCAAATTTGCACGTAAAGCTTTTAGCAGTCCAGGTGATGCCTTTCCCATATTAGCCTGTAATCGCCAACTATCCATTGGGTCGGCCGCATTCGACGCTGCTACTACTGGTTTTCCCATCATCAAACCTTGCAAAATCAGGGTTGAAATCATCGTATCTGACAAAGTATGAGCCAGCTTAGCTGCCGTATTCTGGGTAAGCACTGGAACAAGCACAAGTTCAGCCTCCCGTAATACATCGCCAGGATAAGGGGAATGGGCAGTAACAATAGTTGTGTGACTGCCCAATTCTGCCTTAATACGATCAATTCCTATAATTTGTTCAGCCGCTGCAGATAAGACTACTGTTACCGAAAAATTAAGATTTTGTATTTTTTTTATCTCTACCAAACCCTGCTCAAAGCCAATTGTTCCACCAGTAAAAATGGCCAAAGCTTTATGCTCAGCCAGAGCAACATTTTCTTGTATAGCCGCAGGTTTTTGTTTTAATTGGCGCATAACTTCTAATGTAACAAGTTGCACCAGCTTTTCATTATCCACGCTATACCTCCTCGCATCGCGATAGAGTCACTTCATCACCACTTTTCAGATTGACAGCATTCGCTTCATCCGTGTCAATATGAAATTCCAGACGAAAATCTGGATGTACACGTACTAACACGTTTTTGAAGGAAGCTCCCCTTGAACCGCCAATTTCAACCTTGACCCGTTCTCCATCTGAAACACCAAAATGCCGAGCATCATCCGTATGCATGTGAATGTGTCTGGTTGCGCATATCAACCCTTCCGTCAAGGTCACTGCGCCATGAGAACCAACAATCGTAATACCAGCTGATTCTGCTATATCGCCTGAATCACGCAGAGGCGGCACTACCCCAAGGCTAAATCCATCTGTGCGGGAAATTTCAACCTGCGTATTCTTGCGCACTGGTCCTAATACCCGAACACCACGAATTACGCCTTTAGGCCCAACCATAGTAACTGTTTCCGCAGCAGCAAATTCTCCAACTTGTTTCAAATCTTTTTGCCGCGTCAACGTATGGCCAGAACCAAACAATATTTCAATATGCTCGGCAGAGAGGTGGATGTGGCGATTGGATACGCCTACAGGAATGCCTTTCTTTTCCTCTAGCAAGGTAGCTTTTGACAAAACCTGCATTACCTGTTTCACAACTTCATCCATTACTGTCTTTTCCATCATCTCACCTCATTTGCCTAAATTCTTATTACAAATTATAAAGATTCATCAACCTTAGGAAGAATCTTTTCGATATCTGTATGAGGACGTGGAATTACATGAACAGACACCAATTCGCCAACTCTTTGTGCTGCTGCTGCACCTGTATCAGTAGCAGCCTTTACTGCTCCTACATCACCACGAACCAAAACGGTTACTAAACCAGACCCAATTTTTTCATAACCTACTAATATTACATTAGCCGCTTTAACCATTGCATCAGCAGCTTCAATAGCGCCTACTAAACCCTTTGTTTCGACCATTCCTAACGCTTCTCCACGCATAACTATTCCGCCTCCTTATTATTTCTCTCATAATGGATACAAGTGATCTTAGGATCTCCCTTTACTCTAGGGCAAGCAGGATCACCACAAAGATTGCAATAATCGGAAACTTTTTTCTGTTTCTCTAAAACAGGTGACAATTCTTTAATTTCCGACTCATGTTCTTCTAGCTCAACCTTTACTAACTGATTTTCTTCATTGCTTACAAGTAAAGTTTCGCCTAGTTCAACTTTTGCAGGTTCTACCACTTCAGCCACTGGCTGTTTCTTAGCTAAGCCTACCGTTTCTTTTGTGAGCAGCATGCAAGATAACTCTCCATGGGGTCTAGGTATAATGTGAGTAGCCCATACCTTATTCACCTTACTGCCAGCCATCTTACCAGCTTCAATTGCAGCCTTAACTGCTCCAACATTACCACTTAATTTAACGACTACGAGTCCCCCGCCTTTTGTCAGTTCATAGCCAATTAGCTCAACATTAGCTGCTTTAACAGCTGCATCAGCCGCTTCTAAAGCGGCAGCCAATCCGACAATTTCTATGAGACCTACCGCGTCTTTGACCATGCTTTCACCTCCCCATGGTCTTCGGCACCTTCTAAAAGAACTTTATTGACGATTTTATAAACAATCTGATATAGGGCCTTCGAATCTATAATTTGAGAACCTACATCTTCGGAAGGTTGATTTTTAAAAGGAATTCCCTTAACCAAACGTGCCGCATTGTAACCGAAATGCCTCCATTGTGCAGGAGTTCCTGCAGCATTTAAAGCAAATAAAGGCTGGTTTGCAGGCAATTTAGCATAGTGAATGCACAAATTTTCTGATCCAATTCCGATTCCGACTCCAAGTTTCGAAGCAGAAGCGGCCTGATACGCTAGAGTGATTTCATCTGATTCGTTACTAGACATAATGGAGCAAGGTATTCCTTCTTCCTCCATACCAGCCTGTACCTCCCGAATCTTTTTATCACCATCTGAGTGGGGAAATATATAGATTAGCACACAAGGTTTAATTCTATCTTGCAGCATCCCGCTCACGCCTCTCTGTCAAGATAGGACAATACCAACCCAGTGGCTACAGCATTACGTGGACCTTCAGAACCCCGAATATTTCCTCGTCCACAAACAATGCTATATTCAGCCAATGCATCGGTTACCATATCCCCTACTTCAAAATCCATAGCCGATCCGCCTACCAAAACAACAAATTCAATATGACGAATATTGCCTGTAGGTGCCACGCGAGCAAGAGATCTAAGTGCATTGGTTACAAACACCCTCTTTTTTGCCTCTCTTCTTACATGGCGAATCTTATCTAAGGGATGAGAACTAGGAATAGGAACCATGTCACCATCTTTTAGAATTACCACACGAGAGAAAACCTCCGGTTTAAGATGCTGTTCATAAAAGCGTACCGTTCCATCTTCTAACCGTATATGATATAAGCTCTCGACTTTTGCTAATGGATACTTTTTAATATCTTCCGATAAATCAAAGTCATTTAACCCTAGCTCTGAATTGATGAGCATGGTAACCATGTCACCAGCTCCAGCTAAATGAATGGACATAACCCGTTCATCTCTAGTAATAATAGCTGCATCCGTAGAGCCGCCACCCATATCTAGGATAGCTAATGGCTTATCCGTGCCAGGAGTGGTCAATGCCCCCCTGATAGCCATGTTTGCCTCTACACCTGCAATGACAACCTTGACCCCTAATTCCTGGGTAAGCTTATTCGCGATTTGCTGCATAGGAAGACGACTTGTTTTTACCATGGCCGCCAAAGCTACAGCATTCTCTAGTGCAAACTCTCCAGCTAATCCACCTTGTACTTTTTGTGGGACAAAAGTATCAACGGCTAGGATATCCTGTATCTTCATATCTGCCAAAGGTTGCTCTGTCAGTTCACTCATTACCTGACGAACTCTCTCTAACATCCCATTTACATGAGTTCCGGCTTCTCCCTGTACATCAAGGACGGGTTGCACCCTTTCCACCGTTTCCATGATTTTATTGGCTCCTGATTCCACATCAATATCCGCTTTGCCTTTTTGTCCAAAGACAGTAATAAATCCAGCTGGAATAGTTCTTGCTTTCACATCACCTTGTGGTGTACGTACCACGACTGCGGAACGGTTACCAATCAAGGCGCGAGCAATCGGCACGACCATTTTCGTATCATCGGCTGATAAATTAAATACAGTTGCAATTCCATAAGGGTTTGACAACGTTCTAATGGTTTGCCCTGCCTCAGCCACTTCTACTGCTGCCAGCATTCCAATGGGAACCTTCTCAATCATCGTGACTTCATCCACTACCGGCATTGCTTTTTGCAACCGATTAGCAATCAGCACCGCATCATCTTGGCGGACAACAGCTCCCTGAATGTCTATGCCTCTTGATAATGCAAGATTAAGACCACTGGCTGCATCTTCAAAATCAATGCCTTGTGGAATAATACAAATCACTTTGTCTCCAGCTACAAGACTGCTTAATTGACTAAATAAAACCGTTTGCCCTACTCCTAAACCTACGCCGCCTGGTGTAGAAGGATTATGTCCAATCATAGTCGATTCGGTAATAATGGTTTCCGTTATTGTCTCCATTGCCAAATCACCAATAACTGGAGTTGCTTCATTTAATCGGATTTCAGATAGTTCAGTTAACTGCATCTTCGATTTTCTCAAAGCCTCTTCTAGCGCAATGATAATTCCGGGTACATTGGCCAATGTACCCTTTATTCCTGTTGTTTTGACAATACTGCTTGCTAAAAATTGAGTGACCTTTGTTGAATCTATAGCAGCCAGACAAACCTCTGTTGTAGAATTGCCAATATCCACACCTGCAACTATAGCCATGAAAATTCCACCCTACTCCGCTCTGAGACGATTTCTGCGTTCGTATACTCCTGCAGCCTCTCTCACGAAAGCGGCATTTATTTTTGCATTGTATTTTGTTTCCATCTCTTCGGCAATGGCTAATAATTCTTCTCTAGTTGAACGATAAGGACGAAGGGCATTATATATTTCAAGAATCCGTTTATCAGGAATTGCAGTTAGCTCAGCTGCCCGACGCAAATTATTTGCGAACTGGGTTCTACCAACACCATCAGCAATTTCGGCCTGCATTCTAAGTGTTTCAGGAGCAATACGTACATCACTCGGTGTAACACTACCATTTAACACGTTAGCCAAAGTAATGTCTGAAAGTTTTTTCCCTGTAGGGCTTTTTAATAATTCTGGTCGTTTTGTTGCCAATGGATAATCTTTATCTGCATTTAGTCCTTGCGCTTTAGCACTTGGGGCAGAATGAGATTTTTGAGGCGCTTGCCCTTGAGTCATTGACTTTAACACTTCACGAACCATATCTTCTATCATTTTTTCTTGAGACATTTCGATCACCTCCGCTTATTTAAAATTGTACAGTAAGTTCAACTGGTTTTGCTCCAGGAACTACATGTTCTGTTTCTTTGATATGAAGCACAGCGGCTTTTGCCTGGAATTTAGGCCGTGCCATTTGGTCATTTCTTGTTGGTACTGGTGTTGGTGATTCACCTTTCGCATATTTCGCAGCATTGCGGCCAATAGCGCGGAAAGCAGGTAAATCTAATAAAGGAGATTGAGGGAAAAGTTCTAAGTTACTTAGTGGTGGTAAATCCTTTTGATGAATTACAGTAGTGCCTCTAGACTGTATGCCGATAGAAATGCCAGATCCACTCAATTTAGTCGCATCATGGGCAGCAAATCCTACATCGGAAGTGCGCAATATTCTAACCACTCTAGCACTCAAACCTTCTTCCTCAATGCCTGCGATCATTTCTCGCAATACATCACTATGAGGAACGTTTACAATGGTTTTATTTTGGAATTTACCGAAAGCTGGAGTGACAGCAATAATCACTTCGTCTGCTCTTGTCCCAGGGCGTGCTTCCCCTTTTTCAACCAAAGTCATGGGACGTCCTGTCACTACTGCAGTAGCAGGTTTGGTTTGTTCCATTCCTTGTACCACTTGCATTACGATTTCACGAATCATTTGTTCGTTAATTTCCATTACATTACACCTCTCTTTCTGAAATCAAACGTCAAAGTCAGATGGTTTAATTGCTTGACGAATGTTTTTAATTTCTTCCCAACGTTCATCGCTCATACGATAACCAGTTCCTGGGCCGGCATAATCATTACGGCTATTCACGGCGCTGATAACATTAAACTTGGTATCAAGAATAGCTGATGTATGGAGATAATCACCGGAGATACGTTGTTTCAAAAGATTTAGAACATTTTCAGCTAAATCAGTAAAACCGCTCTTCGATAAGGCTTTAACAACATCAATGCCCGTAATGCCACGGCTCATCAATTCTTGTGCGCCTTTTAAATCTTCAACCACATTACGTGCTGGAACATCCTTGCTGCCATGAGCATAGGTTGCAGCTTCTACTTCTTCATCCGTAATTGCAGGGAAGCCTAATTCCTTAAATACTGCTTGTAAAGCCCGAGCAGCTTTATTACGAACAGCAATTACCTCTTCTTCAGAAGCTGGGCGCAAACCACCGTCAACTTTCAAATCACGCTGGATGATATTCCAATCATCGTAATCGTCAACATCCCAGTTAGAACCAGCAAACATATTATCATAGTTTGGTACTCCACCATAACCAGAACAAATAAAGTCAGTGCCAGGAAGCATCTGCATTAATGTACGAGCTGTACGGCGAATATCAGAATGAGTAAAGGTTTGGTCATTACTAGATGCTACTTCCATATCTAGCATAGTCGTGCAAAGGTTTTCTGCCAAAACAGCACGAATACCGGATGGAACAGCTGCTGGAACGCCAATGCAACTTACGGAACCATTTTGTAGTCCTTGTACGCCCGCTCCTCTAGTAACCATAATGCAACGAATTTCTAGATATAACATAGACTTGCCTTCTGCATATCCCATCTGAACCTCAGAACCAGTACCTGAGGTAAATCTCATTTTCAAGCCTCGTGAAGCATAGGCTGAAGCAAGAAATGCTTTTGACCAAGGTGTATCATCGCCATCAACAAACACGTTTTCGGTACCATATACAGAAATAGTTTCTGCATAGGCAGTGATACCACGCATACCAAGTTCTAACTCAGTTGCTTCTTCGAGTGCACATTGGATCAATGTGCCGCCTCTGCCGGTTTGACCACCAATTAAGAGGGCCAAGGCATTAAATGGAGCGTAACGAACAACGGCAACCGTTGTTTCCATTTCATCAAAACCACGCAATGCAGCTTCTGCGCCATCTGCCGCGATCAACACTGGATTGTCATTTACGTTTGTAATATGGCATTGATTCGAAGGAATTTTCCGTGCCCGCATTTTTTGCATTGCCATCATCATTTCTACGACATTCATAGTATTGAAAACGGCTACTAATTTCGCAGCAGTTAAACCACGAACAAGATCTACCACTTCTTTTCTTGATACATTGACGTCAACAAGCATTTTGGCAATTTCAGTGGCATCCATAGCCATTGCTTTCTCGGCTACCTTGACATCAATGGCATAATCAGCAATAAACTGTTCAATAAAATCGAAATTACTACGAGCAACACCGTCCATTTCAACGATTTTGCCGTTTTCGATTTTAATACTAGGAATTGGATCATTAGGGCTACCCATAGCCATCAGACCAACTTCTGGCCATTCTTCTACGAAACCGTCCTGATTTACAGGGCGGGCAGCTAAGACTTCAAAACGCTTTGATCTCTTCATTGTTTTTCCCCTCCCTGTATTAGATATATGGCGTAGTTGACGATGGAGCTGGACCAGCCATAGCTTCCAACAATTTTTTGCCTACGTCTTTAGCGGCAAGTACGGCTTGACGTACTGCACCGGAATCACCAGTAACCATTAGAATAACTTCATTAGAATAACTAGTCCCACCAGCTGGACTGCCATAACCAACCACTTCAACATTAGCCGTTTTCACTGCAACATCTGACATGAGCACGCCAATTGCAGCAGGAGCACCAACAATCAGTCCAAAAGCTTTACCTACAGGTGCACCAAAGGCTTTATTGATCGCATAACTCGCCCGAGCAGTATATTGTAATTCAATATGCCCAGCATCGTTTCCATACACATCGCCAAAAGTGCGATTCAATTCTTTTAACGCTACTTCAATTGCACGGCGAGCATCAGACACTTCTTCTGCACCAAAGAGAATCAAAGAACCATGTCCTGCTCCACCTTTGGTATCACGAGGTAATTCAATGGATATGATCTCTGTATTTGTCGCTTTTACAGCTTCATCAGCTGCCATGATGTGTGGGCCAGCCCCTGTACGAGCACCTAAGATACCAATTGAACGATATTTAGGATCAATTTTCATCTTTTCGTGCAGCATAGGATCAACATTGGCGATAACTAGACCAATGGTATCACCGATTGCGGTACCAACAAATTCAGTAATTCCAGGATTCACTGGGCCCTTGCATTCTTCTTTAGCGGCTGCGGTAGGAGCTTGACTTTCCATCCGTTTTTTTATTTCATCCATAACCTTATCGATTAACTGCTCTTGCATAATGATTCCACCTCCAAATTATTAACCTATTTTATTTTGGGAAGAATTTTTTCCACGTCTGTATGAGGACGAGGAATAACGTGAATGGATACAACTTCGCCAACTTTTTGCGCAGCTGCAGCACCAGCATCTGTTGCCGCTTTTATCGCGCCAACATCGCCACGTACCATTACTGTTACTAAACCAGAGCCAATTTTTTCATAGCCTACTAATTGAACATTAGCTGCCTTTACCATAGCATCAGCAGCTTCAATAGCTCCTACTAATCCTTTAGTTTCAATCATACCTAACGCTTCACTCATTATGTACACCTCCCTTCCCAAAATACTCAATTAATTCATCCAGCCCTTCTCCGGTATGAGAAGAGACAAAGAATATCGGTTCTTTAACCCCAACTTGTAGTAAACGCTCCCTAGCCTTTTCTCTATCAATTCCGGGAACATCAATTTTAGTAACAACCCCGACGACGGGACGGGAAAACATACTAGCAAACCCAGGCGGAAGAGCTATTTTAAAATCTGTCGCATCCTGGACAACGGCTACTGCTGATGCTTGCATCGCTGTTACCATTAAAGCTGAATAAAAACGTGGGATTTGTGCATATTCGCCCGGTGTATCAATAGCTCCATCTGTAAATATAATACTTTGTGTTTTTTCAGCCTTTTGAGAATCCTTTTGCAGCATATGAATTAAAGATGTCTTTCCTGCTCCCACAGGACCAACTAGCATTACCTTTTGCATATTAAGACTTTGTTAGCTTAGGACCAGAAAATCCCAAGCCTTCCACCAGGACATTAACTACCTGTTTCAAAGCCGATTCTACATTAGATACTGTGCCGACTAGTACTAAGGAACCCGTAAAACGATCCATAAAACCAATCTGTACTGCTGCTGCTTTTGTAGCTACATCTGCTGCAATAATCGCTGCTTCACAAGGGGTAATCGTTAAGATACCAATTGCTGAACTGCTAGACATCAATCCTAGCTTTTCACACAGCTCTTTTTTAGGATTTGCTATGAGGTGTGCTAAAGTTACCTGCTTACCTGGTACATATTCTTGGACCATTCTCGGCTTTTCTACCGCCATACAATTCCCTCACAATCTTCACATTCGTTTGACAATTATAACTATTTGTCTTTTTTTCTTTTTTACCTTGCATATATATTGCCTATCCAATGGACATAATTGCTGTCTGTATATTGTGAAAAATCGGTTGTTATTCTCGTTGTTATTGTTATAGGACTTTTTTGTTTCTCACTCTACATCTTTTTACCACAAAAGCAAAAAAGGACTGCTTTTAAACAGTCCTTTCTCATTCCACTTTATGTTTTATCCCTATTTATATATCCTTTGTACTATTCTGCTTTTCTCCATCACATTCTTGCATTGAACTCAAAACTCATTCCGATTTACCATTTCGTATTTCATTACGATATTGGTTTGGTGTCATACCCATTGCCTGGCGAAATACCCGACTAAAATAACTTGCATCTTGGTACCCTACCTCTGCCGCGATACGCACTGCAGTAAAATCTGGATTTTGCAATAGCTTTTTCGCTTTTTCAATTCTAATTTTTGTTAAAAAATCTACAAAGTTATAACCTTTTTCCTGCTTGAAGAGCCTACTAAAATAGAAAGGGCTTAAATGCACTGTTTGCGCAACCTCTTCCAAGGATATGTTTCTATGATAATTCTTTACTATATAATCGCAGGCTTTATTAATAACTCTAAGGTTCATACTGCTTCTATTTTCTAGCATATTATCCATAAAACGATCCAAGGAATCAAACATCCATGCCTCTACTTGTGTTTTATTAGTACATTCATTTAATCGATTAATACAATTAAAATTCAGTAAGGTAAGCTGCTCCAAATTGGCACCGCCTTCTACTGCTGAGCGTGATAAAACAATTAATAATTCAAGTACGCATGCTTTTACTGTATCAATCGTAACTTTGCTGGTAAATATTCCGTTTAGTAATTCATGCAAAGCTTCTTTGGCCTGTTTTCGATCACCACAGCGAACCTTATCCAGCACAGCTCTCTCATTATGAAAGGGATAATTAAAGGGTCCTGTTGGTAAATAAGGTACATCATCAACATGGATAATCTGGCTATCACCTAAATAAAATCGTTGCCGCTGGGCATGTAATGCCTCAAGATACGATTTGTGGATATCCCTCGGGTCAGAGTAGTAGCGACCAATTCCAATGGTAATACTGATATTCATCTCCCGAGCAATACACTCTTGTATCTCACTTGCAGTTTTCTTAGTATTTTCCTGGATGGATTCAATATCGTCTATCTGAAGAAATCCTAATAAAATGATCAGATTATCACTGCCAAAAGGGGTGACTAAAGCATCGTCACCTGCAACGCTGCAAATAAGTTTGTAAATTCGCTGCTTTATCATTTGTTTTTCTAGCTCGCTATCACTAGAGGTCAGCTGCTTAAAATTATCAACATCAACAGCCAATACAACACCAGGATCTACCTTCATGCCTAAAAACCGAGATCGTTCCTGGAAATGTTCAACGTCTTTAATATTACCAGAAACCAAATCGTGTACAAATGACATTTGGATAAAAGGCATAGCTTCTTCTACGCTTTTTCGCAGATTAATTTCTTCCTGTTGTCTTCTTTTGATTTCATTTACTTTATTTATGGTAAGATACAATGTTCGGGTTATATCGTCTGGACGAACAGGTTTTAGTAAATACTCAACAACCCCAATTGTTAACGCCTGTTTTGCATAGCTAAATTCATCAAAAGCGGTAAGCATGATAATGATTGTGTTTGGTAAAGCTGATCGAATACGCTTAGCTGCTTCTAACCCATTCATTTCAGGCATACGGATATCCATTAAAACAATATCTGGTTTTTCTATTGCAGCAATCTGAACAGCACTCTTTCCGTCTCCTGTTTCGCCTATGATCCGAATGTTCGGACATTTTTGCTCCACAATAAATCGTAATGCTTGCCGCTCTAATTGTTCATCATCTGCGATCAATAATGTATACATTCTTTTCTCCTCTGGTAGACTCTCTTATAAGGAACAGTAGGGAATTCGAATGTAAATGTTAGTTCCTTCCCCTACTTTACTCTCCATGGTAAGGCCATATTCGTTACCAAAATAATGCTGAATTCGCTTGTGAACATTAATGATTCCAAGTCCCGTCGTTTGACCATGAATTTGCTTGCGCTTTTCCGCATGGAAAATAGTACGAATATCCTCTGCTGAAACACCGTCCCCAGTATCACTCACAAGGAGAACTACGTCATTTCCTTCAATTTTTCCACTTACACGAACGACTCCGCCCTCTACTTTGTTTTCCAAACCATGAATAATCGCATTTTCAACTAAAGGTTGAAGAGTAAGAGGAGGAATCTTCGTTTCCATTATCAAAGGATCTACCTCAATATAAGTCTCAATACGTTCTCCAAAACGTACTTTCTGTATCAACAGATAATCTCTGATGGATTTTACTTCTTGTTCTAAGCTTCGTAAAATTTCAATGTCTCTTAAATTATTCCGAAGCAGATCTGATAACGCATAAACTACTTCTTGTGTTTGACTTGCTCCCTCTAGCATAGCCAATCTTGCAATTGTATTTAATGTATTAAACAAAAAATGAGGATTAACCTGAGATTGCAGTGCCTTTAATTCCGTAGCACGCAGCATAGCCTCAAGTTCCGCTTTCACCTTTACTTCTTTTACTAGCTGCTTACTCGCAATATTCGCTACACCAATTTCTACAATATAATTTGACATGATATAAATTAGGTCTGCTGCTGCTTTAATTCTTTTTTCTGGTACAACCTCTATAATATCAAAAAACTCTGACAATAATTCTGAATCCAATCCTAGGTTAGCTGTTCGCTCAAACATTTCAGCTTTCGTATCATAGTCCGCTTGTGCAAGAATAACTTGTCCTGCAAGAAAAGCCCCTATATACTCATTGTTTACAATGATTGGTGCCGCCAAATCGGTTAAACCATTATGACAGCGATAGACAGAGGGCTTTTGGTTACCCCGCCCTCCTCTATCATCACATTGGGTGCAACGGGCAAACCCTTCAGAACAAGATCGGATATAAGTGCAAAATTTCGTAAAATTACTAGGATTGGTAATAGGATTTCCTTCAGGGTCTACAATTACGGACGCTAACCCAGTAGCTTCTGAGAATTTATCCTGAATTTCCTGTAAAATCTGAGTATTTACAATTTCACCTAAGGTAAATCCATTCATTGTTTGCACTAGAAGACCCCCTCATAAGACTTCAGCATCATATCACTTTTTTGCTATTTTATATGAGGAGTATTAGCTAAAGAGCAAACTAGTTCCTGCTAACAGCAATAAATTACTATATTCTAGCAAGTAAAGGCAATCTTTACATGGCAACAACCTGGTTGGGAGCAGGCACAGGCTCACTTAACACAAAATCAGACATTCTTGCCATATTATGAATTGTGTAAGACATTGTCTTTAACATAGAAACCATAAGAACAGCACCTGTTCCTTCCCCTAATGCCATATTTGCCCGGATTAATACATCCTCTGCTAGAATATTTCCCAACATCAGTGAGTAGGCCATCCCAGGTTCCTTTGACATATGTGATGGAATCGCATGTTTTTCAATAGTACCATCGATGCGCGCTGCACAAGCATAGGCAACTGCTGTTATAAATCCATCTATTACAAAGGGTATCCTGAGTCTTGCGCACTCTAACATGCCGGCACAGATAGCAACAATATCAAATCCCCCTACACAACGTAAAATATCTTTTACAGTATTCATTTGGGCTTTATGGCGTTCTACCCCTTTTGCAACCACATTCCGTTTTCTTTTTAATAATTCATTATCATTTAAGGCAGCCCCATAACCTACCACAAATTCGGGTAACATTCCCGTTAAAGCATGAAGCACTGCTGATGAGGTTGTGGTATTGCCAATTCCCATTTCACCAAAAGAAATTAGGTTATAACCTTCCTCAACCAAATGCTGAACCATTTCTTTGCCCACATCCCAAGCTTGTTCAAATTCAGCCTGACTCATAGCTTCTTCTTTCATAAAGTTTTTAGTACCTAAGGCAACTTTACGATTAATACCAGCTTCTAATTTATTATTAATTCCAATGTCAACTACGCTATAAGGTATTTGATTGTGCCGACAAAAACAACTGATCGTGGCATGACCTGCTGCCATATTTTTCGTTTGCAAATAAGTAATCTCGATCGGGTCATTGGCAGTTCCCTCTTCTACCACACCGTTATCTGCTGCAAAAATTATATGATGAGGCTTCATTTCTGGATTGATCTTTCCCCAAGACAAGATGATTTTTTTTAAATATTTTTCTAGTAGGCCCAAACTTTCTCGAGGTTTTGCTGCTCCGTTCAGCAACTCATCAACCTTTTTTTCCAAATCCATTTTTACTCCTCCTTTATTTTCATATCATTTTTAAATATAAAAATACCTAGCCCAAAAGGCTAGGTATTTTATAAAAAATCCCATCCTTCTGGCATTACCCCTTACGCGGAGGTAAATGACAGCCATAACAGGCAGGTCTCCTGACTTACGGATCATAAAACCTTACGCCTTCCCAGTTTCCTGGTGGCAATGTAAGAGTATCTCCCCGATTACAGTGGCGCGACCGCGTCGTTTAAGGATCTTTACAATCCTTCCGAACTTCCCTATTCTCCTCTTTACGTAAGAGGCACCTGTTTGGTGGCAAATTATTCAGTTGTCACAGTAGTTCTACAATGAAACCTGTTCTCCTATGTGTAACAAGTATGTTAGCAAGATAGTAGGGTAGATGGTAAAAAATGTCCCATCTAACCTTATTTTAAATGGCAAGTATCGTTGACCAAGGAAAGAATTGGCTGGTTACTAAAGTACTCAATGATATTAATTCCTGTACTATCTTGACGGATAGACCACATCTTATCTAGACTTAACTGCAATGCATCACAAAGCAGTACTCTCATTGTGCCTCCATGACATACAATCACAATCGTTTCCTCTTCATGCGCCTTAATACATTGGCTTAAGGCCCCCTTCGCCCTCCATTTAAGATCCAGAAAACTTTCTCCTTCTGGCGCTTTAATTGCTCCTGGGGAAGAATACATGCTTGTTAAAGCCTCAGGCCAAAGCGCCATAATTTCGGCATAGGTACACCCTTCCCACAAGCCAAAGTTTATTTCGCGAAATCCTTTTATCTTTATCCCTTGCAAATTATGATACCGAGCGATGATATTTGCCGTCTGAGCTGCACGGGATAAATCACTACTATAAACTGCACTTATATTTTCCTTAGCAAGCCGCTTTCCTACCAATTGGGCTTGTTCTAATCCTTTTTCATTTAAGGGAATGTCACTATGCCCTTGGTACTTTTTTGCCTTATTCCAAGAAGTTTGACCATGTCTAACGTAAATTACTTTAGTCAACGCCTCACCCCTTCCTTGCTTTAAAATTATTCACCTTACAAAGGTATATTCTATAGGTATTAATTTGTTCACTAACACAACGAAAGATATAATTATTATAAAAATTACACTAGCTTTACTACATATGAAAACTAAAAAAGAAATACTACTAGAGCTACAAGTTCTGTCAGTTCAACAACTGCCCCATATACATCACCTGTTAAGCCGCCTAAACGTTTATTGACATATTCAGCAACAAGGATGGCAAAGGCAATTGCTACCCCACTACTAAGTAAAACAAGTTTACCGAAAGGAACTAATAATAAAATTGCTATTAGACCTGCTATATAAAGAGTATTTTTATGTTCGCATTGACTAAGTCCTTTACCTAGTCCATCAGCCCTAGCATAAGGGTATAGAGTAATCGCCATGACAACAGCAGTTCTACCTATGATCGGCATTACAAATATCGCTATCGGCAGCAGCACCGGTTCAATGTCTAAAATTAATGAATATTTCATTACAATCAACAGACAGAAGGACATGGCACCAAAAGCGCCAACTCTGCTATCCTTCATAATTTCTAACATTCTTTCCCTAGATTTCCCCGAAAAAACACCATCTACTGTATCCATTAATCCGTCACAGTGCAATCCGCCAGTAATGATAATTTCAATTAGAATTATACTCACGGCCATAAGGTGTAACGGTAACTTTACACCCCAAAAATTTTGTGCCCCATAAACAATTCCCGTTAATAATAAACCTATGATACCACCTATAATGGGAAAGAATTTAACACTACGGCTAAAGCTATCGGGTGACCACTGTTTTTTTGTTTTAATAGAAATCCGCGTTAAAAACTGTAAGCCAGTGAGAAAGTCCTCAATCACATTCCCCAACAATCCTCCACCTCCCCTTAATAAAAACTAGCCAAAAGTCTGCATTTCCGCTCCCCTTACTACATAACAAAGTGATAATACTATTATACAACCTTATTATGGGTCTCCTTTGTTATGTTGTATTGATTTATTGCTCAAATGTGAAAAGCTTCCATGACAAACCTTGCTGAATTAAAACAGCAGTGTTATGGTTTAATAAAATAGGAATGAGGAGGATATACCCTTATGAATAAAAAGATTTATGAATACTTTATGACACCGATTAGTATTTTAGGCGTTGGCTGCTTGGAACAAATTATAACTTATATTAAACCTATGGCATTTAGAAAAGCTCTGATTGTCAGCGATAAAGTATTAGTTGAAATCAAATTAATTGATAAATTAACAGAGCTCTTAACAAATGCTGGCATATTCTTTATTATCTACGATGACGTTTCACCAAATCCAACCATCCCTCAAGTTGATTATGGACTAAAGTTATTTAAAGATAACGGCTGTGATTTTCTTATATCCTTTGGCGGAGGTTCCCCGCACGACTGCGCTAAAGCCATTGCCTTATTAGCAACAAATGGTGGAGAAATTAAAAACTATGTTGGTATGAATAAATCCAAAAAACCTTCAGCACCGCTGATTGCGGTCAATACTACTGCTGGTACAGGAAGTGAGCTAACTCGTTTTTGCGTAATAACGGATGAAGAAAATCATGTAAAAATGACCATTACCGATTGGCATGTTACGCCTATCATTGCAGTAAACGATGCGGAACTTATGCTAGCAATGCCACCTAGCCTTACTGCAGCCACTGGCATCGATGCTTTAACCCATGCTATCGAAGCCTATGTATCGACAAATGCAACGCCCGTTACAGATTGCAAGGCATTAAAAGCAATTGAGCTCATTGCAGCCCATCTTAAAACCGCCGTCAAAAACGGCAATGACCTTAAAGCAAGAGAAATGATGGTCTATGCAGAGTATCTAGCAGGTATTGCCTTTAATAATGCGAGCTTAGGGTATGTACATGCCCTGGCTCACCAGTTAGGCGGTTTTTATAATCTACCCCATGGATTAGCAAATGCAATTATGTTACCTGCTGTTGCCAACTATAATCTTCATGCTGTCCCTAAAAAATATGCAGAAATTGCCCAAGCTTTAGGCAAGGACATTAGAGATTTATCCGACGAATCTGCCGCTTTGCTAGCGGTAGATGCTATTAAAGATCTTATTAAAGACCTTGGCATCCCTAAAAATCTTTCTGACGTCCGTGGCTTTAATGAAAAAGATCTTCCCACCCTTGCAGCGAATGCTCTTATGGATGTATGTTGTCTGACGAACCCACGTCAAGGCACACAACAAGAAATAGAAGATATTTTTAAAGCTTCAATATAAATACACCTAGGTTTTATAAAAATGAGAAGTCCCCTTAACCAATAAGGGCCTTCTCATTTTTTATACGAAAACAAGAATATTCTATGGTCTCACAATATAATACAAAGGAAACCATCTCCTTTTGTCAAAAGAATTACATCAGAAACAAATAACTAGTAATGATTGCATAGTATTCGTATGTAGGAGGAATTCTCATGTGGCTTGGTAAGGTTGTCGGAACAGTTGTGGCACCAACTAAAAATGAAAACTTAGTTGGAAGTAAACTTTTGGTGGTCCAACCTTTAAATTTAGACGGTATGAACACCATTAGTTTGCAGGTTGCAGTCGATACTGTTGGTGCAGGAAATGGCGAGACCGTCTTAGTATCAACGGGAAGCTCTGCACGCCGTGTAATGAATAGCGATAACAGCCCTGTTGATGCAGCTATTGTTGGAATTGTAGACAATATTGATTTAGAAGGCATTTCGAAAGCACAATATTGGGTGCAAAAGGGATAGGATGAGAAAATAAGGAGAAATCATGCTGACAGTATATAAAACACTACAAGAAAAACTACAAGAAGTTTCATTTGATACCCTAGATTCCCTGGAAAAAGGGGTTTGGGTGAAGTTAACCAATCCAACAACTGAAGAAATTCAACAAATGTCAGCTTCCGCTAATATACCAGACTATTTTTTTCGTTTTGCAATTGACGAAGATGATTGCCCCAGAATTATATTAGCTAAAAACTGTATTCTTGCTATCATTCATGTACCTATTTTCTATGGAACTGATCGCTATGAAACTAGCCCGCTTAGTATCATCCTAACACCAGAACTAACAGTAACCATCAGTGATGACTTAATACAAATACTCCCAGATAACAACGCCAGTAACAGATTTTCTTTCGATACAGCAAAGAGAACCCAATTCTTTTTTCAAATTTTATACCATGCTGATACCGTCTTTTTAAAAAGCATTCGCCATATCCGTAAGCGAACCGATGAAATCGAGCTTCATTTACGCAAATCAACAAACAATCAAGAAGTCTTCCAACTTCTTGATTTAGAAAAGGGCCTAACCTACTTTACGGCTGCTTTACGTGGTAATGTGATTGTAGCAGAAACAATTCTTCGTATGCGTTCTGACCCTCAAATGCGATATTTATTACAGATGCATGAAGAAGATGAAGATGTATTAGAAAGTGTAATTATTGAAAATAAAAGAGCGTTAGAATTAGCTCAAACCTATAGCGAAATATTAAGCAATATGATGGATGCTTTTTCTTCTGTTATTAATAACAATTTAAATCATATTATGAAATTTTTAGCTTCTGTAACGATTTTATTAGCCATTCCTACTATGCTTTCCAGCTTTTGGAGTATGAGCCTCGTGGTCCCCTGGCAAGGTACTGCAGCAGGTTTTTGGATCGTCTTATTGTTAGCGCTTATTACCAGCGGGGCAGTTGGTTTACTTTTGCGAAAAAAAGGAATGTTTTGATATACCTTCACTTTTAATAAATCAAGTGGTCAAAACCCTTCTCTGTAAGGATTTTGACCACTTTTTTGAATGCAAACTATACCCCCGATCCATTAATATTTTACTCCTATCTGATTGCCAACACTGGCATAATCCAGCATTGGCTCACGTACAAGGACATACATAATAGAAACAATGGGCTATCTCGTTACGATTTTCAAGAAATCGTAACGAGATAGCCCATTATTATAGTAAAACGAATTATTAAACACATTTTCAAATACTCTTTCCATCTTCCTTTATGTGCACATGATAATTCAATATATAACGTCATTCCCAAAAACCAATTTTCTCTCTTCTCTAACCTGATAGTACGAATTATATTGTAGTAGTAACTTGTTAATATAATTCCATGGTCCTTCCCATTATTACTATCTCTCTAAGTTAAACTATACTATTTATAGTTTAGCAGGAACTTTTTCTTTACAGTAATAGTATTATGAAGTAAGTAATGTCTACTGAACGAACTCCGCATTTTACGATAGTTTGTAAAAAATATCAAATGTAAGCAATTTACTTTGAAAAAACATGCGCAAAAAACCTTGTATAGGTTTAATGCCAGAATTGATAATGTGAAGTATTTTTCTATGTTCCATAACAAACATCAATTGAATAATCTATATTGGAGGTATTTAACTATGATAGAAAAAATTATAAACTTCTTAAACTCGGTTCCGCTGGAAGACGTTAGGACACTACAAGCGTTACTGGCCCCATCAGTAACAGATAGTATACAAGTAGACCCAGTTACGTCGGAAGATTTTAGGTCACTACTACGTGCAACACTAGACCAATCCGTAACGGCAGCAACTGCAAATAGTGTACAATGCACCGCAGCTCTTAATATTTTGGTTTACGATTATACTTATCTCGTTGTTAATACTGGTGGCGCAAATGCTGCGGTGGCTTACTTGCAAGCAAGTCCAGATGGCGCAACCTGGGAAACCCAATCAGCAACAAAATCGATTAGCCCAGGCACAGTCGTCAGCTTTGTTCCCGATGTAATCGCTAAATACTCCCGCTTATGTTACCAATCCCAGCTATCAGGGCAAAGTACGACGCTAACAATCTATACACAAGGACGATCGTAATGTGGAAATATAATATGCCCACTCTGCAACTCCGCTTCCTAACAAAGTACCAAGTAGGAGGATCGCAAAATGAACCCTAACATAAAGAACTATTGCACAATGCCTTTAAGTTTTCAGATCAATCACGGACAAAGTGACCCAGAAGTCAAATTCCTGTCAAATTCTTGTAACTATAACCTACTTCTGACACCTTCCGAAGCAATCATGATATTAAAACCTTCCCCGAATAAGGATATAGAAAGAAATATGCAAGCAAAAAACTTACGGCAAACGGCAGCAAATCTGGATCCAGCCGCTATAGTACGATTAAAACTTAGCGGCACTAACGAAAAACAAGAGATTCTCGGATTAGAAGAACAGTCTGGCAAGGTTAATTACTTTGTTGGTAATTCTCCAGACAATTGGCGTACTGACATTCCAACTTACGCCAAAGTTAAATACCGGGATGTCTATCCTGGAATCGATGCCATCTACTCCGTCAATCAATTGCAGCTCAAATGGGACTTTATAGTACATCCTGGTGCCAATCCTGACCTTATTTCCCTTGATTTTTCCGAAAATGAGCAACTGCAACTGGATGACTACGGCAACCTGTTGCTAACCGCTGGGGATAATGAAATCCGCATAGGCAAACCTGTGGTTTATCAAGAAGCAACTGAGCAGAGGCAGGAAGTTTTGGCCAGTTATATACTAAATGGTCATCAAGTCAGCTTCCGGTTAGGTAACTATGATACTACCAAACCCCTTGTGATTGACCCAACAATAGAATACAGTACTTACTTAGGTGGTTCGAATGACGATTTTGGCTACGGTATCGCATCAGACTCAGCGGGTAATGTTTATGTCACCGGTTTGACTTGGTCGTCATGGAGTAGCCCCCCTGGCTTTCCTATTAAAGCCCCCTATCAAGCTGACAACGCAGGTTTATATAATGTATTCATAACAAAAATAGATGCTACAGGAGCTCTCGTCTATTCTACCTATCTTGGCGGCACAGACGCCGACAACGGCTGGAGTATCGCCGTAGATTCAGCCGGTAATGCTTATGTGACGGGTACTACTTTTTCTACTGATTTTCCAACTGTTAATCCAATACAAGCCAATAATAATGGCAACTTTGATGTTTTCGTGACAAAGCTTAATGCTACCGGCAATACTCTCATTTATTCTACTTATCTTGGCGGTTCCCAGGATGATATTGGTTATAGCATCACGTTAGACCCGAATAATAACGCTTATGTAACCGGTTATACTGAATCTTCTTCTGCCGATACAATCGGCTTTCCTACCATGAACCCCATGCAGCCTGACAACAACAGTGTTATTGGTTTTAGGGATGCCTTCGTAACCAAAATCAATGCAGATGGATCCTTGGGTTATTCCACCTACCTAGGCGGCTGGAAAAATGACATCGGTTATGCCATCACGGTAGATCCGGCTGGCAACGCTTATGTGACCGGATCTACTGAGTCAGATCCTGTCCTCTCCCCCCCCCCTAATGGATTTCCCATTACCCCAGGTTCCTTCCAACCTGACTTTGGCGGCATCAGAGATGCCTTTGTAACTAAGCTCAACGCTGATGGCTCACTAGGCTATTCTAGTTATCTTGGTGGTGGAGATGTCGACGAAGGCCGTAGTATCGCCGTAGATTCAGCCAGTAACACCTATGTAACGGGTTTCACCGCATCAAGCAACGCTTCATCCCCCCCTTTTCCTACCACAGCTAATCCCTTACAATCTGACAACAACGGAAACATTGATGCCTTTGTAACCAAGATCAATGCTAGCGGCAGTTCCCTTGTTTATTCCACTTATCTTGGCGGTGCAGAGGAAGACAAAGGTTATGGAATTGCGGTAGACTCAAACGGCTATACGTATGTGACAGGATCTACCTACTCATCCAGTGCTGTTCCTCCTGGTTTTCCTTTAAAAAATCCCCTACAAACTGACAACAACGGTTTAAATGATGCTTTCATCACAAAAATTACGCCTAACGGCTCAAGTCTTATCTATTCCACATACCTTGGCGGTAAAAGCTATGACCAAGGTTATAGCATCACGGCAGACTCAGACGGTAACACCTATGTAACTGGTTTTACTTTCTCATCATGGACCCCCTCACCGCCTGGTCCACCACCCGGTCCCCCCGGTTTTCCTGTAGTAGGCCCAATACAGGCTAATACTAACGGTCCCTATGATGTCTTTGCCCTGAAGCTTGCATCCGTTGCTAACCTAAGCATTGCTAAGTCCGGTTCGCCTAACCCGCTGCCTTTAGGGCAAAACCTTACTTATCAGATTACTGTCACTAATAATGGTCCCGACCCGGCGACAAATGTCATTTTAACCGATACACTACCGCCTAATGTTGACTTTATTTCGGCATCCAGCGGCTGCGGCCAAATTGCAGGTATTGTAACCTGCGACCTGGGCACACTGGCGCCTAATGATATTGCTATCGTTACAATTGTCGTGAAACCGAAAAATACCGGGAATATTACCAATACCGCCACCGTCACCAGCACACAATCTCCCCCTGTATCGGCTACGATAACCACTACAGTCTTTACACCTGTCATTATCAAATTTACTAATACTACAGTAAAAAGAGATTGGCGCAAGAATCCCCCTTGTGGTTGTTAAATAAGAAAAACACTCAATTAATGAGTGTTTTTCTTATTTAACATTAAGCTTATTTTATACAATGCTATGCAAAAAAAATCCCTTTAGGACAAACACTCAGTTCCTTTATTATCCGCACTCATACGTATAATCCTCTTGCTGCTCTATATTTATAATCCAATAGGGACCGGATTTCCCCAGCTTTACGCTGGAAGAAATCCGCCAAGTGTATATTACTTTCCGCTGAAGACTCCGCTAACATACCAACTATTGTTGTTGTCAACTTTTCAAATGTTGCAGACGCAGGTATAACCCCAGGGCATTTCTGTTTTAAATGTAAACAACTTTCCAGAATGGATAAATAAGTTTGCGTAATCTCCGTTTCCCGGGATTTTTCCGGTTTAGTATATCCGCTAGCCAAGCTGCTGCGCGCAATAATAGCCAGCAGGGCCCAGGCTTTGCTGCGCGAAGCTGGTGAATGTATCCATAATCTAAGGGCCCGCTGCTTGGCTGTGTGATAATCGGCATTAACAATATGAGCAATAATTTCTTCAATAGCAATATCTGGCGAAAATTTCCCATTCTCACTGCCACTTACCATCTTCTGTGCTTCTTGTACGCAGCCGCTATATAATAAACTTTTTATTCGTTTAAGGCTTATATTGGCGCTTAATGTCAGAGACTGCTCATAGCACTGGGCAGCCAACCCTGGCAACCCCATATCCAAAAACAGAGTTGCCAGTATTTCCACCCATTGCTCATGAACCAAACTATTCTTATTTTTAAAATAAAGAAATATCTCAGGCGCCGGCAAATTGGTTGCTTTCCATACAAACAAGTTGTATAAAGGACAAACATAATTAGGATTGACAGTAAGTGCCTGCCAGCAATAACCTTCGGCTAATTCGTAACAGCCTATTTTTTCGTAACAAAATGCTAAATGATAGAACGCCAAGAAACTTTCCGTACCTTGGGAATGGTAAAACAATAATGGTGGAGTCCCTAATTGTATTGCTTTATGAAAATATTCAATGGCTTGCTTAAACTCGCCCCTTTCCGCCAGAATTGCTCCTGCATCAAAGAAAATATCTGTATAGTTCGGATTTAGCTTACACTCATTGTGACAAACCCCTAAAGCATCATCCAAGCGTCCGCAGAACCGTAAGCAGTTAACCAAATACCGTATAGCCGGTCCCCTGAACATTAGCCGGTCTAAACCTATGTTAGCAACTGCCTCTTGAAAATAGGGTAATGCTTTTTCATAGCGCCCCATACCTAACCATGTAACACCCAAGTAATATTTTAAATAGTAATTATCAGGCTCACTGTTTATTGCCTGCCGCAGCAGTTTTAGATTACGGTATCGTTTTTTGTTGCGTTCTTTACCAGTGATAAATTTATGGAGGATAACAGGCGCATCTGCCACACCCACAACTTTTGCATTCATTATCACTACCTGTTCATGAATTTTGCCAGCAAAACGATATGCGGCAGTATTGCGAAATAAGCGAATGACAGAAAATCTTTCGCATTTTTCATCCGCGCACAATAAAAGCGGCAACAAAAAGACTTCAGCCTCTGGGTTGCGATTAAATAACTGTCGTAGGCTTCCGGCTTGTGAATCCAGTTTTTCGTCGGCATCCAAGCTAATTATCCAATGCCCGGTGCATTTACTTATGGCAAAATTACGGGCAGCGCTAAAATCGTTGCTCCATTCATAGGAATAAATTTTATCCGTAAAATCAGCGGCAATGTTTAATGTTCCATCCCTTGATCCGGTATCAACGACGACAATTTCATCAACTTCCTCTTTAAGGCTGTTAAGACATAACGCTAAATTAGCCTCCTCATCCCGCACGATCATAGCCAAGCTAATCGTTGGTGTCATGTTTAAGCCCTGGTCTCTTCTAAAAGAGTGGCTAATATAGGAAATTGAGGATACTTTTCCGTCGCCTGTTTTAAGAGCTCAGAACGAACCTTTTCGTACAACTTGATTAGCTTGACATAATATTTAGGCTCTTGAGGAGCAAATTGCATCGCCTGTTGATAATAGTCAATAGCAGCAAAATATGCTCCCTGGCTTTGTTTTATTTCAGCTAATAGAAAATATGCCCGCTCACCGCCGCTGTTCTCTTCAATATACTGGCATAGATATTGTTCGGCAAGTTCTAAGTGCCTATATCGATAAAACAGCTCTCCCAAGGTTAAATAATAATTACGTAGCGATTGGGGACTTATACCCGACAACAGTAAGGTACAACGATTATATTCGCCTAAGTCAAGCGCCCGGCTTAAAGCTTCTAATATCGGTGTCATTCCTTCACGACCGAGAACTTTAGGTGTTTTATCGGCATGAGAATTCCGCAGCAGTTCCACAACTGTAGCCGTATCTTCCGTCAAGCCACTACTTAACAATTCTCCTCCAAATTCCCAAACCTTTTGTCTGTTGTCTTCAAGCCAAAAACATAATAACTTATTAAACTTAACATTAGGATTAAAACTATCGGATCTCTCAATTAATTCCAAAACAGTTAGCGCCTCTAAACCACGTCGCTGCTGCATAAGACATATCGCCTTATACAACAATAACTCATTTGTAACTAAAGTTTCAGGCACATCCTCAAAATACTCCAAAGCCAGACCATATGCAGCATATCTAAACAACAGATTTCCCATCAACAGTTTTGCCTGAGGTACGGAAACATCGCAGATCTTCCCGATTGCATACTTGGTATAATCTGGGTTTTCTCTCGGTTGTAGAATACCCATAATGCTCTCAAGTGCTGCTGGAAAACTACTGTTATCCCGTAAGCTCTCAATATAGTAACGCAACGCTTCTTCCTCATTACAGAATTTTTCCGCGATTTGCCCCAGATAATAATAAGACCGAAAGCCTTGTATTCCGGAACCAGTCGCATAATATACCGGCTGATCCAGCGCCTCTATTGCTTTTTGAAAATACTCGTAGGAGAGCCCATACTCTTTTAACTGATAATAGAGTGCCCCTCCATAATAATAGAGATCAGCATAATCAGGAAATAGTGCCAGTCCTCGCTGGACAGCGGTTAATGCCGTAGGCAATTCATTAGCTCCATAATAAGCTAGGGCAATATAACGCATAAGTCTGGGACCGTATATTACTTCCTTGGGGTTTACTATCGTCGATATTCTTTCAAATTCCTGGGCTGCCGACAAATTTTCCCCCATCCGAAATAGTTCTACTGCATAATGAAACCTTACTAAACAATCATCTGGGTTATTGATAAGTTCCTTTTCTAGCAAAGCACGGTTACGCCTCTTTTTATCTTTTCCTTCAATCTCACTGTTGAGATAGCCATAATGATTAATAATCAAATCCTCGATAAATGGAAATTGGACTTGCCCCTTCTTCTCAATAATTACATTGCAGATTTGCTCATGAACTGCCCCTCGAAATCGGTAGTCCGGTCTATTGCGAAACAAGCGAAATACTGTATCCGCATTGGTTTCCGGACAACTATCATTACCAGCCACATTTACTATCTTAATAAAATAACCTTCCACTCCCGGCTGCAACACAGCCTGGCGTAAAATTGCTCTACTTTTTTTTGCTAACTCCTCATCCGCATCAAGAAACAAAATCCAATCACCAGTTGCCAGGTCAAGAGATGCATTTCTGGCATCGCTAAAATTATCGTTCCAAATAAAAGATCGGACCTTTGCCCCAAAGCCTTGAGCAATTTGACAAGTCTTATCACTTGATCCTGTATCCACAACGATAATCTCATCAACTACCCCTTTTACGCTTCGCAAACAACGTCCGATATTGTGTTCTTCGTTCTTGGCAATCATACACAAACTAATTCTGGTAGACATAAAAAACTCCATCCTTTTTAAAAAAAGTTTTCTATATATATATATGCTTGAAATCAAGTATCGCCACCCCTGCGGACCGCATAATTTTTATCGATTCCACCTAAATTGTAACCTTTGCTATACATAAGTAATATTATGCAATGAAGGTTAAAACCTTTGTCACTATTTTAAGGAGGGAATATATTTTGCCAAATTTTAAAATCATCCAGGATCAACCTGAAAAGGCAAAGGTACAGATTTTTGGTACAAATACTGATGTAGCCTTAAATACAGATAGTAGTGGTAACCTGGCGATTACTACTGCCGGCGGTGTTGCCTTACCGGTAACCTTTGGGGCTATTACCCTGGGAGCCGTGACTTTTGGAGCTATTACCGGCGCTGTTACCTTTGGTGCCGTTACCTTTGGCGCTATTACTGGTGCTGTCACTTTTGGAGCCGTTACCTTTGGAGCGATTACAGGCGCTGTCACTTTTGGTGCCGTTACCTTTGGTGATGTCACTTTCGGAGCTGTCACCTTTGGCGCTATCACTGGCGCTGTCACTTTTGGTGCCGTTACCTTTGGAGCTATCACTGGCGCTGTTACCTTTGGTGATGTCACTTTCGGAGCTGTCACCTTTGGCGCTATCACTGGCGCGGTTACCTTTGGTGCCGTCACTTTTGGCGCTATCACTGGTGCTGTTACCTTTGGAGCCGTTACCTTTGGTGATATCACTGGCGCGGTTACCTTTGGTGATGTCACTTTCGGAGCTGTTACCTTTGGCGCGATTACAGGCGCTGTCACTTTCGGAGCTGTCACCTTTGGCGCTATTACTGGTGCTGTCACTTTTGGAGCTGTCACCTTTGGCGCTATCACTGGTGCTGTTACCTTTGGTGCCGTTACTTTTGGCGCTATCACTGGAGCTGTCACTTTTGGAGCCGTTACCTTTGGTGATATCACTGGTGCTGTTACCTTTGGTGATGTGACTTTCGGAGCTGTTACCTTTGGGGCGATTACAGGCGCTGTCACTTTTGGAGCTGTCACCTTTGGCGCTATCACCGGCGCTGTTACCTTTGGGGCCGTTACTTTTGGCGCTATTACTTTTGGCGCTATTACGGGCGCGGTTACCTTTGGTGATGTCACTTTCGGAGCTGTCACCTTTGGCGCTATCACTGGTGCTGTCACTTTTGGTGCCGTTACCTTTGGGGCTATCACTGGCGCGGTTACCTTTGGTGATGTCACTTTCGGAGCTGTCACCTTTGGCGCTATTACTGGTGCTGTCACTTTTGGCGCCGTTACCTTTGGGGCTATCACTGGCGCGGTTACCTTTGGTGATGTCACTTTCGGAGCTGTCACCTTTGGCGCTATTACTGGCGCTGTCACTTTTGGAGCCGTTACCTTTGGCGCTATCACAGGCGCTGTTACCTTTGGTGATGTGACCTTCGGAGCTGTCACCTTTGGCGCCATCACTGGTGCTGTTACTTTTGGAGCTGTCACCTTTGGCGCTATCACTGGTGCTGTCACTTTTGGTGCCGTTACCTTTGGTGATATCACTGGCGCGGTTACCTTTGGTGATGTCACTTTTGGTGCCGTTACCTTTGGCGCTATCACTGGTGCTGTTACCTTTGGTGATGTGACTTTCGGAGCTATTACCTTTGGGGCGATTACAGGCGCTGTCACTTTTGGAGCCGTTACCTTTGGAGCTATTACGGGCGCGGTTACCTTTGGTGATGTGACCTTCGGAGCTGTCACCTTTGGCGCTATCACTGGTGCTGTTACCTTTGGTGCCGTTACTTTTGGCGCTATCACTGGAGCTGTCACCTTTGGAGCCGTTACCTTTGGTGATATCACTGGTGCTGTTACCTTTGGTGATGTCACTTTCGGAGCTGTTACCTTTGGGGCGATTACAGGCGCTGTCACTTTTGGTGCCGTTACCTTTGGAGCTATCACTGGTGCTGTCACTTTTGGTGCCGTTACCTTTGGTGATATCACTGGCGCGGTTACCTTTGGTGATGTCACTTTCGGAGCTGTCACCTTTGGCGCTATCACTGGTGCTGTTACCTTTGGTGATGTGACTTTCGGAGCTGTTACCTTTGGCGCGATTACAGGCGCTGTTACTTTTGGAGCCGTTACCTTTGGCGCTATTACGGGCGCGGTTACCTTTGGTGATGTCACTTTCGGAGCTGTTACCTTTGGGGCGATTACAGGCGCTGTCACTTTTGGAGCCGTTACCTTTGGAGCTATTACGGGCGCGGTTACCTTTGGTGATGTCACTTTCGGAGCTGTCACTTTTGGCGCCGTTACCTTTGGCGCTATCACTGGCGCGGTTACCTTTGGTGATGTGACCTTTGGCGCTATTACCTTTGGGGCAGTCTCGTCACTCTTATATTTCACCGAGGCATCATTCCCCAATGTCAATGTTGCAGGTGGCACTACCCTAGCAGTTACCAGCCAAGATGCATCTATTCTTAATGTAATAACATGGGTTACTGAGAATAACAGTACCGCCGTAACTACCGTAACATTCCAAGTGCAGGGTAGCCCTGACAACAGTGTCTGGGTGAATGACGGTATCGCTACAACTGTCAATCCTACAACCGGACCTTTAGCTGATACTTCTAACTTCTTCCTCAAATATTCGCGATTACTTCTTGATAATACTGCCAGTGGTACGGATGTTACACTAAATGTTTGGTTCAATGGTCAAGGAGGATAACCAATAATTGCCGCGTAACAAAAATGACCCCCGAGTACGGGGGTCACTTTTGTTGGAAATAAGTAAAGGGAGGAAATATCATTATTTAAAAGCATTTACTAAATTTATACAAACACTACTCCAATACATACGTAGAATTTCGCTAAAAGCCGGTTCGGGATAATAATGTAAGAACGAGTTTGCTTCTTTAAGTTTGGTAAGCCATGCTAACACCGCATGGGTAAACGAAACATTCGGAATAAATTGTTTTTGACTAATGGTCCAATGCAGGAGACATTCCTGCTCTGTTGGTTCAATGCCGAGGGCGTTGATCTGCTCAAGTTGGATTTTTGCAGCTCCGTCTATTACTTGTTGTGCATCTTTGGCACTTTTTTGGTTGCCTGATATCCGATATTTAAGTAATACTTGCGGGAGACTGGTAATATCGAATTTTTTTGCGATTTGTACCCAAAAGCCGTAATCCTCCGCATGGGGATACAGGTCAGAATAACAAAGACCTGTTTCCAATATGGTTCTTCTTAGCATCGCAGAAGGATGAGCGATACAACAACCAAATAATAGCACACACTTAGCTACATCTGGATTATCAGGAAAATGCCAAAAGGATTGCTCACACTCACCGAATAGTTCTACCCAAGTCCCACATACAGCAACATTGGGGTGCTGATCCATAAATTCCACCTGTCTGGCTAACCGTTCCGGCAAGCTAATGTCGTCTGCATCCATGCGCGCAATATATTTCCCATTGGCCAGATTCATTCCCTTATTCAGTGAAGCAATTAACTTAAGATTCGTTTCATTACGGATAAGTATGATACGTGAATCGTTGTAAGTTTTAATTATATTAAGACTATTATCTGTAGAACCGTCATCAATAATAATGAACTCAAAGTCGGTAAATGTTTGCCCAAGGATGCTCTCTATCGCCTGGCTTAAGTAATCCTCTGCATTATACACAGGCATAATGACACTAACTTTAGGAATCATACCTTGAAAATTCCTACTATCCGCGGTGAAAATTTGTTCAGTTTTGTTCTTGCTGGCTCGTGATAAATCCGTTATTTTCTTGAATTTCAATTCAACCACTTGGTGACAGGCATTAGGAATAAATGAGTTGTACTCTTCCACATTGATTCGATGCCCTTGGATAAACATTTCGCTAAGTTGTTCCGTCGAATAATAGAATGTTTCTCCTGCCTGGTTTTTAACAATGGTATGTACCCTGTTAATAAAGTTACAAAACGTATAAGAATACTGATTGCATAGAAGGAATTTTTTTTGCTGATAAAAGATTTTTTTATTGCGATTAAGCTGCACTTCCAACATAGTAGGATCGGCAAAAGAATGATGCACAGCTGCCATTATATCATTTACTCTATAAACGGAACTTGAAACTTCTAAGGGATAGGCAAAATCGTACTGTGCTGACGTCCAGTCATACTTTAAAAATTCATTCTCGGTAATCATGAATGTTGGTAATTGCTGGTCAAGTCTTAACAAATGGCACGAGTTTGTATTTATGCCTAGCCTCAATGAAAATCCAAGCGCATCCTGATTTGTTCGTAAGCTTTCAATTACATTTTCCATTGAAAAATCTCTCACAAAAATATTATCATCTACCAAAAATAAAACATATGCGTAACCAGCTATGCTTGCCAAAACCTGCGACTCAAAATTCAATTCACTGATAAACTCGATAGATGGATAAGTGCTCGCCAGTTCTTGATATTGCTGTTCATTGATTGAATTAGAGTATGTCCAAATAACTTTAAAGTCGATATTTCCCATATCCCGACAATGTAAAGAAAACGATCTTAACGTTGCGTCTAATTGCATGGCTCTATCTTTACTGAATATTAATCCTACCACCTCGTGCATGCATTGCACTCCTTTCGCGATCTATCAGGGACTGCCCTCCATTTGCTCCTTGTTCTTTTGGTTGTTCCCTAACCCACACCTCGCATTTGGACATTTTAATACAGCTTCTCTACGCATACATGTAAGCTAAAGCCTACATTTGGACTTCCGATACATTATATTCAGGTTATTTTTCATTGTGCGCAACGCAAAAATAAACATGGTCATTACTATAAGTAGCACTTTGGGTTAGTTGTTCATATAGTACATTAAATGTTCTTATATGGGGCGATATAGATGAAAGCTTTTCTCCTTGCCGCAGGATATGGAACAAGACTAAAGCCACTTACAGACAGTATACCAAAATGCTTGGTTCCAATTAATAATCAACCACTTCTAAGCTGGTGGATTAAGTTACTAAAGAAACACCATATTTCTGAAGTACTTATTAATACTCATTATCATAGTGAACAAGTTAGTAACTATGTTAAAGGCATTGATCAGACTGATATAAAAATTAAAATCATCTATGAAAAAGAACTTTTAGGTAGTGGCGGCACAATAAGAAATAATGCAAACTTTGTTTGTGATGAAACAGAGTTTCTAATTTGTTATGCAGATAATTTGACTTGTGTAGATCTAAGTAAATTAATACACTTTCATAATAGCCACTTCGATATTCTGACAATGGGGTTATTTCATGCAAATAACCCTACTCAGTGTGGGATTGCAATAATCAATACAGAAAATATCATAACTGAATTTATCGAAAAACCATTGAAGCCGAGGAGCAATTTGGCCAATGCAGGCATTTATGTAGCCAGCAATAGAATATTCGATTACTTTCCGCCAAACAAAGCTATTTTTGATTTAGGACATGATATTTTGCCACTATTAACTAATAAAATGAGAGGATATATGATTCATGAATATCTTCTTGATATAGGAACTATAGAGAACTATAAGAAAGCAAATGAGGATTGGAAAAATGATTATATCTCGAACCCCACTTAGAATTAGCTTTGCAGGTGGCGGCACAGATTTAGGAGCCTATTATTCCAATGGATATGGTGCAGTAGTTAGTCTAACGATTGATAAGTATATCTATATTACTGTTAATAAAAGATTTGATGATACGATAAGAATTAGTTATTCAAAAACAGAAATCGTTGAAAATATTGATCAAATACAACATGACATTGTCCGGGAATGCCTCAAATTAACTGAAATTACCAAAGGCATTGAGATTACGTCCATTGCAGATATTCCCGCTGGAACGGGATTAGGGTCTTCTAGTAGTTTTACAGTTGGATTGTTAAATGCTTTATATACTTTCAAAGGAGAGCAAAAATCTTCGGAATACTTGGCCAAAGAGGCTTGTCAAATAGAAATCAATCTATTGGGAAAACCCATTGGTAAACAAGATCAATATGCTGCTGCATTCGGAAATATTAATTATTTTCGTTTTAATTCAGATGAAACAGTCTTTCATGAACCGTTAAACTTGAATACAACCGATATTGATAAATTGAATAAAAAAATGCTGTTATTTTATACAGGTATTACCCGATCTGCCAGCGGAATCTTGTCAACCCAAAAGAAAGAAACTAAAAATAAACTAGAATTATTAGACCGCATGAGGGATCAAGCAAACGAATTAAAAAATGTGTTATTAATTGATGGTATAAACAAAAAAATTGGGGACATTCTTCACGATGGTTGGATGCTTAAAAAGCAGTTAAGTAACAGGATTAGTAATAATACGATAGAAAATTATTATTGGAAAGCGCGAGAGGCCGGCGCTGTGGGGGGAAAAATTTTGGGTGCTGGCGGTGGTGGATTCTTACTATTTTATTGTGATGAGGATAAGCAAGAGCGTGTTCGAGATGCTCTAAAAGATATGAAAAAGATCGACTTCGGTATCACAAAACATGGAAGTCGAATCATTTTTTTGGGAGAGGACTAATGATAAACTTATATTTCAAGCAATACTGCAGTGAATTAATTGCTACAATAAATAATCTTACTTCAAAAGATCTGACTACAATCGTAACCATTCTATGGGATGCTTATAAAGGGAATAAGAAAATTTACGTTATTGGTAATGGTGGCAGTGCAGCAACCGCTTCTCATTATGTCTGCGATTTCGCTAAAGGTACTGCTGTTCCAGGTGAAAAAAGGCTAAAAATAATGAGTTTGACTGATAACGTCGCGCATATGACCGCAATATCAAATGACATTTCTTATAATGAAGTTTTTAAAGAACAGCTAGAAAACTTGTTGGAACCTGGAGATATATTAATTTGTATTTCTGCATCAGGAAATTCACCAAATCTAGTGCAAGCCGTAAACTATGCCAATAGCATCAATGTTACTACTATCGGTATCCTAGGATTCAATGGTGGAAGAGTGAAAGAACTTACAACTACCAATATAGTTGTTGATAATTTCAACTATGGCCAAGTGGAAGATATACATCTGATGTTAGGACATGTCCTCAGTCAATATTTCCGGAAACTCATTGTAACAGAAAGAGAAATAAGTGGCTAGCACCTTGAACACAACTAAAATAAAAGTAGATTTTATAGGGAAAATATACTTTTATTCGCAAGACAAGTAAAGTGAATTATTGTTTGCTTAACAACGCCCCTGCTGCCTTTTCATGCAGCAGGGGCTTCTCCTAATTTCTCATTATCATGTTTTTGACATACCACTATCATCACTTTATATATTATGAAACCAGACCTATTTAGTGCATCAGCAGGAATAATTATGCCTTAAATCACTATTTTATAGATATAGCATATAGTATAGTATCTGATTTTTACCCAAACCTTTAAAACTTGGTGATAGGATGATTTTACATGCATAAGGAGAATAGTTAAAAATGAAAATGAATAGCCGTATCTATATTGCAGGACATAAAGGAATGGTTGGGTCAGCAATTGTCCGGGCATTGACAGCACAGGGTTATCCCAATATTATTACTGTTTCCAAAAAAGAAGTTGATTTGCGTATTTCTCAGCAAGTGGAACAATTCTTTAAATCTGAACAACCAGACTATGTATTTTTTGCTGCTGCGAAAGTTGGCGGCATCTATGCCAATTTAACGTATCCCGCAGATTTTTTATATGACAATTTAATGATACAAAATAATATTATCCGTTGCTCATATGAAAATGGTGTGAAAAAACTATTGTTCCTTGGCAGCTCCTGTATTTATCCGCGCGACTGCCCACAACCTATGAAAGAAGAGTATCTTTTAACAGGACCACTTGAGCCGACTAATGAGGGCTATGCCTTAGCTAAAATTGCCGGCTTAAAGTTAACTCAGTTTTATCATCAGCAATATGGTCTAAAAAGTATCTGTCCGATGCCGTGTAATTTGTATGGTACAAATGATAGCTTTGATCCGCAAAAATCTCATGTTCTTTCTGCATTAGTTAAGAAGTTTGTGGATGCAGTAAAATTGGACTTGGCAAAAGTTGTACTTTGGGGAAGTGGTGCTGCTCGTAGAGAATTTATGCATGTGGATGATTTGGCAAATGCGCTACTATTTTTAATGGAATGCTACGATTCCCCTACTATCATTAACGTTGGTTGGGGAATGGATGTATCGATAAAAGAGTTAGCGAATCTCATTGCTAAAAAAGCCGGATATAAAGGAGAAATACATTGGGATCTCAACATGCCTGATGGAATGCCGCGAAAATGTCTTGATATATCAACAATACATTCACTGGGATTTAAGCCGAAAATTTCATTAGAAGAGGGCATTGATCAAGTCATAAATGAATACTATGCTCACTGCGAAAATGGGGAGGAAAAATATGATCCCATTGATGAAAAGTACTTTTCTAAACGAATATGAAACAAAAAACGCATTGGCCGAGTTTATCATACGGTCTGATCGCTTGAGCATGGGTACAAAATGCGGGGAATTTGAGAAGAAGTTTGCGAAATTCCAGAAAGTAAAACATGCTGCTTTATTCAACAGTGGCGGCAGTGCTAATTTGGCTATTCTACAAGCACTAAAAAATCTTGGAAGATTACGTGAAGGCGATAAAGTCGGATTTTCTGCTCTTACTTGGTCAACCAATATAATGCCGATTCTCCAAATGGGATTGATACCAGTCCCTATTGATTGCACTCCCAGGACTCTCAATGTAATGTCCCCTAATTTGCTTGAACGAATCAAAGAGATAGAACTAAAAGCTTTTTTCATTACCAACGCCTTAGGTTTTACGGGAGATCTGGAGGAAATACAAAATATCTGTCACGCTAATGAAATTATATTAATTGAAGATAACTGTGAATCTCTAGGTACTGAATTACCATCCGGAAAAGCTGGTAATTTCGGCATTGCTGCCAGTTCATCCTTTTTTGTAGCACATCATATGTCGACCATCGAAGGCGGAATGGCACATACCAATGATGATGAACTGGATGAAATGTTACGAATTGTCCGTGCCAATGGTTGGGATAGAAATCTAACTTCAGAGCAGCAGTACAAGTGGAGAAGAAAATACTCTATTCAAAACGAATTTGAGGCAAAGTACACATTTTATGATCTGGGCTATAACCTTCGTCCAACGGAAATAACAGGATTCTTAGGTATAAATCAGCTTAGACTGCTGGAGGAAAATATAAAAATTCGGCAGAATAATTTTCTTCTACTTGAGAAGGGTGTTTTACAAAATCCCGATTTAATCCCCTTTGATCATTCCCACATCACAGTATTTTCCAGTTTTTCATTTCCAATTCTCTGTAAAACACCAGAATTGCGGGATAGATATCTGGGGCAATTTTCTGGAGCTGGAGTAGAAATAAGACCAATGATAGCTGGAAATATTCTACGTCAACCCTTTTATGCAAAGTATGTTGGTGAAAATTACGAACTACCAGGAACAGATTTTATTCATAACTGTGGTTTTTATTGCGGTAATTACCCCGAATTAACAGATGTGGATCTAGAGACGCTTAGTAGTTGTCTAAAAAAATATGTTTAGGGGAGAATCTTATGATCATTGTGCAATTAATTGGCGGCTTGGGTAATCAACTTTTTCAATATGCAATGGCTCGTCGAATTTCCATTATAAATAATGAACCTATCAAACTGAATGTTTTTCCATTTCAACAATATAAACTGCATAACTATAGCTTAAAACATTTTAATATTGTGGAGAATTACGCAACGATTGAGGAAATAAATGCTCTCTTTGCTGCTGGCAGAGTGATTCGAGAACCCTATTTCCACTTTGATCCACAGATATTAAATGCTCCTGGAGATATTTATTTAGATGGTTATTGGCAAACTGAAAAATATTTTAAAGATATTGAGGAAACGATTCGAACAGAATTCTTAATTAAGACTCCCGCGGAACTAATAAATTTGACAACCGCTAACAACATTATGGATTGCAATTCCATTAGTTTGCATATTCGCCGGGTTGACTACGTAACAAATCCAGCTGCTAATAAAATTCATGGAGTTTGCTCAATGGAGTATTATCGCAAAGCAATAATTAAAATGACGTCTGTTATTCATGAACCCCACTTTTTTATTTTTTCGGATGATATTAAATGGGCACAAGAGAATGTAAACATTGATTATCCTACAACATTTGTTTCTCAAAATGGTCCCGAAAAAAACTATGAAGACCTTCGTTTAATGAGCTTGTGTAAACATCATATTATCGCAAATAGTACTTTTAGTTGGTGGGGAGCTTGGTTATCCACGAATAAGAATAAAATTGTTATTGCTCCAAATAGATGGTTTAATACAACGGACAAAGATACCAAAGATGTTATCCCAGAGAACTGGTTTGCAATTTAGTACTATGAAGTGACTTACTAAAAAAACACCATGTTTCCGAAGTGCTGATTAATACTCATTACAGAGAAGGAGCAATAAATGACTAGCAGCTTAAAGACAGCTAAAATAAACGCAGTTTTT
This sequence comes from Pelosinus sp. UFO1, assembly GCF_000725345.1. Taxonomy (NCBI): domain Bacteria; kingdom Bacillati; phylum Bacillota; class Negativicutes; order Selenomonadales; family Sporomusaceae; genus Pelosinus; species Pelosinus sp. UFO1. Next base: position 1,230,509 of record NZ_CP008852.1, on the reverse strand, counting down.
CTTGATCGTGACGGTGTTGTTAATCAGAAAGCCACTGAACATGATTATATAAAAAGGTACGAAGATTTTCATTTGCTTCCTGGTGCTGCTAAAGCTATCCACCTGTTAAACCAGCATTGTTACAAAGTCATTATCGTGACCAATCAAAGAGGGATTGCCCGGGGTATGATGACAGAGGATGCTTTGAGTCACATACACGATAAGATGAACCAGGATCTGAAAAAACAAAACGCATTTATTGATAGAATTTATTATTGCCCACATGATGTTACTGCAAATTGTACCTGTAGAAAGCCTAGGATAGGAATGTTTTTGCAGGCAGCCTTGGAGTTTGATATTGGCAAAGAAACTTCTTTTATGGTAGGTGACAGCCTCTCTGATATCGAATCAGGTATTAACTTCGGGATAAAGCCAATTTTAATCGGTTCAGCAATTGAAGGCGTGCTGACAGCTGATGATTTATTGGCAGCTGTTAGTACAATTATCATTAAATAATTGAGGAGGTTTTCCGTGAACGTATTGATTACTGGCGGAGCAGGTTATGTTGGCAGTCATTGCAATAATTTTTTAAACCAAAAAGGTATTAGTACTATCGTAGTAGATGATTTGTCCTTCGGACATCGTGAAGCAGTAAAACAGGGAACATTTATTGAAGGCGATTTTGGTAATAAAAAGTTATTAACATCAATCTTTAAATCTGAACACATCGATGCGGTTATTCATTTTGCAGCACTTGCCGATGTTGCAGATTCAGTACAAAATCCCAGTAAATATTATTGTAATAATGTCAGTAAAATGATTAACTTACTTGATGCCATGGTTGAACACTCCATTCGGCATATTGTCTTTTCGTCATCGGCCGCAATATTTGGTGAACCTAAATTTGTTCCTATAGATGAATTGCATAGACAACTTCCGATAAATCCCTATGGCGAAACAAAATGTATCGGGGAAAAATTATTGAGGGATTATGGAAAAGCATATGGAATCAAATATTCAGCTTTACGATATTTCAATGCTGCAGGTGCTGACATTGATTGTAAGATAGGAGAATCCCATAATCCTGAACATCATTTAATTCCACTTATTTTTCAAACAGCTCTAGGAAAAAGAAAGAAAATGTTTGTTTATGGAAACGATTATAATACTCCTGATGGGACATGTATTAGAGATTTTGTCCATGTCCTTGACTTAGCGGAAGCACATTATTTGGCTTTGAACTATATTCTAAAAAATGATACTTCCGAGTCTTTTAATTTAGGCAATAATGTAGGCTTCTCAGTCCTAGAGATAATTAAGACCTTTGAACGTATCGCTAATATTAAAGTAGCTTTTGAGATTACGGATCAAAGACCTGGTGATCCTGCAAGATTAATAGCTTCTAATAAAAAAACTAAGCAGCTTTTGAATTGGGATCCTAAACTAACGATTGAAGATATTTTGAATTCAGCTTGGGAATGGGAAAAAAGTAGAACGTATTGATAAAGGGAGATTGAATTAATAGTGGATAAGGAAACTATTAATAAACAGTTTATTGAGAAAAAAAATGCCTCCGTCTCTTTTTTTTATACCGGAGAATATAAGCGTGCAATTGAATGTTTATATGAACTTTTGATATACGAGCATAATAATCCGATTCATTATTATAATCTTGCTATATGCTATGAACGACTAGGGCTGAAAAAAGAAGCAATTTACGCATATGAAAAATTTATCGAATATGGAGAAGACGCTGTAGAAATAACTAGAGTTAGAAATTTGTTGCAGACAATGACAGGAGAATGTACACTTGATGCCGCACAACAAGCAATCCAACTACTTCCCCAACAAAGGATAATTCCGTGGCATCAAGCAAAAGGAGACAAAATATTACGACTTGATTACGATTTGAATGAAGAATCGATAGTCTTTGATCTCGGAGGATATCAAGGTAATTGGACGGCTAGCATCTTTGAAAGATATGGTAGTAAAATACATGTTTTTGAACCGGTAATAGAATACGCCGAACATATTGAGCGAAAGTTTTTCCATACTCCGAGAATAAAGGTATACAACTTCGGTTTAGGAAAAAATACCGAAAAAGTAATACTTTATGTTGATAGTGATGGATCATCCATGTTCAGACCAGGAAATCAAAATAGAGAAATTACTCTTGTTAGGGCATACGACTTTATTAAAGAATCCGGTATTTCAAGCATAGATTTGATGAAAATTAATATTGAAGGTGGAGAATACGATTTACTCGAACATCTAATTGAAACGGATCTAGTTATGATCATTAAAAATATTCAGGTTCAGTTTCATGATTTTGTGCCAAATGCAGCTGAGCGTATGTTTAATATTCAGGAAAAGTTAGATAAAACACATTCTCTTACTTATCAATTCCTGTTTATATGGGAGAATTGGAGAATAAATTAGTCTGTTTCTTAGCAGGAATATATTCCTATATTCTAGAATACATGTGGTAATTTCCGAAAATATGAGGAGGTTACATCATGGCAAAGAGAATTCTATTACTTACTGGTGACTGTGCAGAAGACTATGAAGTGAAAGTACCTCAACAAGCATTGATGATGTTAGGCTATCAAGTTGACATTGCCGCTCCTAATAAAAAAGCTGGCGATACATTACAACTCGTAGTGCATGATTTTGTAAATTTAGATACTTATATTGAACTTACGGGCCATCGTATTCCTGTCGATATTGCTGCATCTGATGTAAATCCAGATGACTATATCGGTTTAGTCATTCCTGGTGGAAGGGCACCTGAATATATTCGAATGTATGATGAAACAATTAAACTTGTTCAAGCTTTTTTTGCTGAAAATAAGCCTGTCGCGGCTGTTTGTCATGGAACACAGCTCTTAGCTGCAGCGGATGTATTGACAGGCCATACTGTTACTTCTTATCCAGCTTGTTCTGCTGAATGTCGTCTAGCAGGAGCTAAGTGGGAAAACCAACCTGTTGTGACTTGTGGCAACTTAGTCACTGCACAAGCTTGGCCTAATCACCCTGCATGGCTGAAAGCTTTTGTTGATTTACTCGGCGCAAAAATTAGTATTTAATTTTAACTCAACTTTTTATAAACTAGGGCTAAGATCAGAAGAGGTTCACTCTTTTGAATCTTAGCCCTAGTTTACCTTAGTGGAGAAAAATATTTTTCTCGTATAACGTCCATATATGGGACGTTTTTTCCATTTACAATGGACTAATTTAAAAATAATTATACTTTTTTTAAAATTAGGCCTTCTAAATGTGTTGGTACTGTTTACCCTCAATACACTTCCGTTTATTTTTTTAAAATTAAGGCCTCACTATCTATATTTTTTTATTATTGTGACATGATTGTCTATTTTTGTAAAGGATGATAAAATTAATTGTCTTTCATGAAAAGACAATTAATTTTAGGAGGTTAATCTATGGCCCAAGATGAAGCAAAAAAATTAAGATGGTACAATCTTGCACTAATGGTTTTTGTCATGGTATGGGGTTTTGGTAACGTTGTGAACAACTATGCCAATCAAGGACTGACAGTTATTGTTTCCTGGATCCTTATTATTGCACTTTATTTTATCCCTTACGTATTAATGGTAGGAGAAATGGGTTCTACTTTTCAGGAAGGTAAAGCCGGGGTCAGTACTTGGGTTGGTTCTACTATGGGTCCATTATTGGCCTATTTGGCTGGTTGGACTTACTGGGTAGTACATGTGCCTTATCTTGCACAAAAGCCTCAACAAATCCTAATTGCTCTAGGCTGGGGCGTGTTCCAAGATGGTACATTTATTAAGACCTTCAGTCCAATGGTACTACAGCTCATTACATTGGTTTTATTCATCTTTTTCATGTGGGTTGCTTCTCGAGGCATTACATCCTTGAAACGAATTGGAATGGTTGCAGGTACTTGCATGTTAATCATGTCATTTATGTATGTACTGTTAATGCTAGCAGCACCTTCTATCAGAGGCGTCGCAATAGCTACAACTGATCTAAGTTTACACACTTTTCTACCTAATTTTGACTTTACCTACTTTACTACCATTTCTATGCTAGTTTTTGCGGTTGGAGGATGTGAAAAAATTTCTCCTTATGTAAAAAACACATTGAATGCTAGTAAAGAATTCCCTAGAGCCATGATTATTTTGGCGATTTTAGTGGCTCTTTCCGCTTTATTAGGCTCCCTTGCAATGGGTATGATGTTTGATGCTAATAATATTCCTAAAGATTTAAAAATGAATGGTCAATATTATGCGTTTAAATTATTAGGACAACACTACGGAGTTGGTAACCTGTTCCTCATTTTGTATGCCTTTACCAACTTTTTATCACAAATTTCTGCATTAGTATTCTCAATCGATGCACCACTCAAAGTATTATTAGCAGAAAGCGATTCCAAGTATATTCCTAATGCATTAAGCAAAACCAATGAATACGGTGCACCGATTAATGGCTATAAAATGACTGCTGTTCTAGTTGGTACACTGATTATCATTCCAGCACTAGGTATCGGTAATATGAATGACCTATACAATTGGTTACTGGATTTGAATTCCATAGTTATGCCATTACGATATCTTTGGGTTTTCGCTGCCTATATCGCGGTACGTCGCCTTGTCGGTCAATTTTCAGCAGAGTATCATTTTATGAAGAATTCTACAGGAGCAATTTCCATTGGTTTATGGTGCTTCCTTTTTACCGCCTTTGCTTGTATCATGGGTATGTTCCCGAAAGGTGTTCAGCTTTTTACTTCCCAATGGTATTTCCAATTGTCTCTAAACCTACTTACTCCTTTTGTCCTTCTTGGCCTAGGACTTATCCTTCCCTCAATTGCCAAGTGGACTAATAAAAAAGCCAGTAACCAAATACAATCTTAATCTTGTCAAAAAGAAGGTTTCTGCTAAATTTAAATTTGGCAGAAACCTTCTTTTCTTATTCTTTAATCATACTATGATTAAAGATATTAATTGTTAGGGAGTAAAGCCTAATTACCAAATTCTATGTTATAATGTGGTAATTAAACATATCATATTTTAAATAAAAATAGTACTTCGCTTACCTATTTGAATATCTACTATGAAAAGATTATCTATCGTAAAAAAGTAGATAATAATAAATAAATTCTATGAGGTGATAACATGAATCCTTCTAAAGCAAAAATTACTTATCTATTCCATAGTGGCTATGCTGTAGAAACAGCAAATCATTTTATTATTTTCGATTATTATCAACCTTTTCCTGGCAATAAACTTAGCGTAACTGATGGAGTTATTACCAGTGAGTTTCTTAAAAGCAAAAAAAATATCATGGTTTTTTCTTCTCATGCCCATGCAGATCATTTTGATCCTGTTATTTTTGATTGGGCAAAAGATAATCCTGATATAAACTACATACTAAGCAATGATATTCGGACAAAAACAGCTCCCTATAAATGCCATATGGTAGCTGCTTATGAAGAAAAAATTATTGATGATGTAAAAATCCAAACTTTTGGATCTACAGATCAAGGTATTTCTTTTCTCCTAACAGTAGATGGCTTGTCGATCTTCCATGCTGGCGACTTGAATTGGTGGCATTGGTCGGGGGAACCGAAAAAAGATCGGGTTATTGCGGAAAAGGCCTTTAAAGAGGAAATAGAAAAAATCGTTGGCAAGACCATTGATATTGCCTTTTTCCCTGTAGACCGTCGTTTAGAAGAAGCTTACTGCATAGGTGCCGAATATTTTGCTGCGAAATGCAAACCAAAGTTATTGTTGCCAATGCACTTTGGGAAAGATTTTGGTGCCAGTCAAGATTTTAGTAAAAGAGCACAAGAATTATCGATTCCTACCGTTGAAATTAAGCAACTGGGACAAGAAATCTTTTTTTAGTAAAGTAAATATCTCTCCTTTTACTTGGAAGACTAATAATGACTCCCAATGTAAATTCCAAACAGGAGGGTAAATTTTATGAGAAAAAGTAAACCAGCCTATGCCCCAAACAAAAGAGGCTTCTTTGAACAAAAGCCTCGTAACATGAAATCGTATTCTGCTAGGGATTTTACTTTGCTGCCAGATCCAGTAAGAGATCCGATTGTATCAAACAACATTTCCAATGTAGAATTTGATTACACTTATGACCGTGGAGAGCAGATATAATCTGCTCTTTTTTCTTATGGTATCAGAATTTATAAGTTTCTAGTTAAAAAGATTGAACCACAAAGAAGATGGGAATGAAATGGATAGAACCCCTTTGTGACCTTTGTGTCTTTGTGGTTCAAAAAGGACGCGTAGCGTTTTTCTTATACCCCAACATTTCTTTGTCGTTCTAACTTAATAATTTCAATGAGATGGCATATCTCTTCATCATTGACTACCACTGCAAATTGTTGTTCCAATGCATTCGTAACATTTTTTAAAACAGCATACTCAAGAGGATGTTCGGCAATAAAGGCAGCTGTGTCAGGGTAACTAATACCAGCCTGGGTTAGCAAGCGTTCCACCATACAAGCAGAATGTACTAGCATACGTACCAAGCCCGATGAAGAAAATTCAACTTCCAATTCTTCTTCTAGCTTTTTAATACATATCATTAGCGTATCCATAACCTTACGCGGATTAACAAAAGTCAAAAATTCATCCAACATACCCGCAACCATACCGCGCATAACTTCCCAGTCCATACCTCGATCCGTATAGCGATCTGCAATATCAGATGCTTTTAATCCTTCTGTTAGCAGACGACGTAATTCACTACCTGCTCCCCCCTCCATTAATTCCTCAATGGCGATATGAGGTCGGTCTTCAATCTCAGGATCAATACTTCCCACACTCGCAACAATATCATAGGACTGCAACAAGGAAGTAAGACGATTTTGCAATACCTCTTGGTTTCCAGCTTCTACAGCTATCACACGAATATTAAAAAGTTGCCATTGACTTAATAGTTTTTCTAATAAACTTTTAACTTTAAGTGCTGCCCCTTCGCCAGTAAAACAAGTAGTCATAATCGCCTTATCCTTGCCACTAATAAAATTGGTTGGATCTTCGGCTTGTACTACAGTCTGAGACATACTACGTGCTGTCCATGCGGATCGATAAACTACATTTATATCATTCTTAGGCAAAATCGCTTTGTGTAAAACATGTAATACCATTAGTGTACTTACCATCTCTACACTCTTGACGATAATTCCAGTTCGGTTCGTTACTGCTTTTGCCACACTTGATAAAGATCCCATATCAACTAATAAAACAATGCCTTTTCCTTCATCAATTTCACGGGCTACTTGAACAGCCCTTTCGATTGCCCAATCTACATTTACTTCTAAAGGCATATCAATCCCACGGGCATGACTAACGCCTAAAAGCTTATTCGAAAATTCAACCATACTTGTAGCGGTAGAATTGCCATGAGTAATAACAAGCACCCCTACTTTCCGATCTTCCTTTCCATGGCGATCATCAAAGGTAGCCAGCATAAGAGCAATAAAACCGATTTCATCTAAGGGAATTAGTACTCCTAACTTCTCACCAAGACACTGGGCCATTCCTTCTGCCACCGCGTACGCCTTAGGGTGCAGTTCCGCAACAGACCTAACATTAGGGTTTACAATGGGTAAACCACTACGTATACGTTCCACTGTCGCGGCAATATGAATTGCTAAGGCATAATATAACCGACGACTTAAAGGATTTCCCATTTTTTCGGCTTTACTGCAAGCTATATCAAATGCCGTGAGAAATTCCTGCGGCAAAATGCTTTGCAAATACTCTTGCGATATTTCTAACTGCTCAGGATCTAATCGTTGAAAATAGCTTTCTACATCCATTTCTATACATTGAATAATTTCTGATTGTCCGATACCTTGGGATTTAAGGAATTGCATCCGGTCACTGATTGTTTGGTAGAAATTTTTAGGCAAGCTCCGATCGCCCTCTCCTTGAGCTGCCACTCCATTCGGCTGAATGAGTAATTCACTGCCTAAAGTACATAAAATTTTACTGGTTTCTAAACGAGCCTGAGGATCATAGACAATCGCTTGTTTAATTTTAGGAGGCAATTCTTCATATGCGATGCGTACTGGTTTGCTCTTATCTGACCTATGCAAAAAAGCTTTAGCACATACGAGTTGTAGATCATTACGCAATTGTCCAATATTCCCTACACATCGATACAAAAGTAAGGCCCATAATGCTTCTTGGCTTACAATAACTCTAGATTGAATATGAACTGCTTCACGAGCCAGTAAGAACTTAATGAGCTCAAATCGTTCATGCAATGGCCGTACCGTTAAATCAGGTAATTGAATGACTACAGGTATACGTCGTAAAAAAGTCTTCAATAAGGCGGACTCAGGGTTCTCCGTAGTAGCAGCCACTACCCTTACCGTTACATGACGTGTCCTATCGGTATCACCCATACGCCGAAACTCACCCCGGTCTAAGAGATAAAACAACATCTCTTGTCCCTCAGGTGGCAAACGATGTACTTCATCTAGAAAGAGCATGCCGCCATTTGCTTTTTCCACTAAGCCGGCCTTGTCCTTCTCTGCTCCCGTAAAGGCCCCTCGTACATGGCCAAATAGCTGTGACATCAGAAGTTGAGGATTATTCGCATAGTCTGCACAATTAAATACGACAAACTGGCCATCTGCGGAAATCTTTCCTTGATTATAAGCAAATTTAAACATATATTCGGCAAATAATGTTTTACCAACTCCAGTAGAGCCAACCAGCAAGGTATCGAGCCCCTTTGGGGGATAAAGGGCCGAAGCCTTCGCCTGCTCCACTGCAACCTTAAGACTATCCTGGGCGCCAATTAATCCCTCAAAAGAATCATGATCCTCTTTTGTCTTTTGTAAGATATCAATGCTTCTGGCAGAATCCTCAACATTAGGCGCAATACTTTCTACCTGTGAGGCTTTAGTAGTAGCTAATTCTTCAATCTGACGCTGGTGACGCACCACTTCCGGCACTTGCCCGTGTAAGGTTGGGAAAATAGATTCTACCCATCTAACCGTTATATAGTAGGTAGATCGGCTCACCAATTTTACTACAAGCCTTTCTCTATGCAGTGCATTTAAATCGCTACTCACATTACTACGAGAAAAACCTGCTGCTGCCGCTACCTCTTCTGCAGTAAAACCTAATGGTTTATGCTGCTGCAACATACTTTTATCTAGTTTTTCAGCACATAACTCATCTAATACTTCTAAAACCTTTAATTGGCGTTTCATTTTCCCACTCCTCTTAGGCCACATCCAGCAGACAACTACTATATACTTATTATATAACGTTAAAAGTCATATAAAAATAAAAGCAAAGGGTTATTTCCCAATGCTTTTATTTTTATTATCTTACTGAGACAATACGGCGGCTAACCGAAACGTGGAGGTATCAATTGTCCGCTTGTGTCCTATCGCATCTGCTAAGTCAATCGGAACTACAGCTCCATTTCGATAACCGAATAATACATTTGATATTCCTGAAGTTAGAGCTAATACTGCATGCTCAGCCAAGGTACTAGCTAAAATGCGATCAAATACGCTAGGTGACCCACCCCGTTGTATATGCCCTAATACAGATACTCTAGTATCAAGACCCGTGTCAGCAGCGATTTTTTCGCCAATCGTTAGGGCACTGCCTACCCCTTCGGCAACAACTACTACGCTATATTTTTTCCCATTATCATGACTTACACGTAGCTTTTGACACAGTTCGTCTAAATTGACACTCATTTCTGGAATAAGAATTTGCTCTGCCCCACCTGCAAGTCCGGCAGTCATAGCAATCCAGCCAGAATTGCGTCCCATAACTTCAAGAACCATCACTCTGCCGTGAGAAGAAGCAGTATCCCGCAGTTTGTTGAGGGCATCTACTACAGTATTGATTGCCGTATCAAAACCAATTGTATAATCTGTACCCCAAATATCATTGTCAATGGTACCAGGAAGACCAACTACAGCAATTCCGAGTTCCGATAACAATTGAGCACCTGTTAAGGAACCATCCCCACCAATAACAATAAGACCTTCAATGCCGCGTCGGCGCAAATTTTCTGCAGCCTTTTGTCGTCCTTCTAGTGTTCTAAATACTTCACAGCGTGCAGTTCCTAGAAAAGTTCCACCCCGCTGCAAAATATCTCCCACAGATCTTGACTCAAGTTTCACCATTTTATCTTCATACATACCCGCATAGCCGTTATAAATACCCCATACTTCTACGCCTTCATGAATTGCTACACGCACCACTGCTCGAATCGCTGCATTCATTCCAGGAGAATCACCACCACTTGTCATGACAGCAATACGTTTCAACATAAGCACACCTCTCATATTGCTATATTAAAAATGAAATGTATCTAATTTATTTCATATTTTTCAGCAATTTTTTCTAATTCCTGCTTAATAGCAGACGCAGTCCTCAGAGTCAGAATATGTTCAGCCCACTCTTGACATTGTCCTAAGGTAAGTTGACGAACCCGATGTTTCACTACAGGAACGGCCCTGCCATTCATGGATAACTCCGTTAACCCAAGACCAATTAAAAGTGGTGTTGCTAGAGGATCACCTGCCATCTCGCCACACATACCTACCCATTTACCCGATTTTTGTGCTGCTTTAGCAACATTCCCAATCAAACGGACTACAGGCGGCTGGAAGTAGTCGCTTAAATAAGCGACATGCTCATTCATACGATCTGCAGCCATAGTATATTGCACCAAATCATTGGTACCAATACTAAAGAAATCTACCTCTTCTGCCAGTACATCTGCAATAACAGCTGCTGCAGGAACCTCAATCATAATTCCAACAGGTACATCCGAACGGAAGGGAATGCCTTCTTTCGTTAGTTCCTCCGCTGCTTCTTGTAGTAATGCTTTTGCATTCACTAATTCATCGATAGTGGCAATCATAGGAAACATAATATGCAAGTTCCCTGCTACACTGGCTTGCAATAAGGCACGCAGTTGTGTTTTAAATACATCCTTGTATACCATACACAGGCGAATTGCACGTAGTCCTAATGCTGGGTTGGCCTCAGGTAAACCACCGATAAATGGCAGTTGCTTATCGCCACCTGCATCTAAGGTCCGTATGACAATTTTTTTATCCGGCATAGCTGACAGAACGGCTTTATAAGCCTCTACTTGCTCTTCTTCTGTCGGTACGCTTGTTTTATCTAAAAACAAAAACTCGGTACGGAACAAGCCTACCCCTTCTGCACCTGCAGCAATTACTTTTTCCATATCGCTTGGTGTTCCAATATTGCAAGCTAACTCAATATGGTTCCCATCAATAGTCGTACTTGGCAAATGGCCTACTGCTGCTAAGGCTGCAGCTTTTGCCCGTTCTTTTTCCATACGTTGACGATATTCTTCTAAGACTGCTTCTTCGGGATTTACTAATACTTGGCCTGCATGACCATCTAAAATAACCATATCACCATTTTTCAACTTTTCCAGGGCATTGCCGATACCAACTACTGCTGGAATCCCGGCAGCTCTAGCTAAAATCGAACTATGAGAGGTTTTACCGCCAAGAGCAGTAATAAATCCTGATACACTAGCTAAATCAATAGCAGCGGTATCAGAGGGTAATAAGTCTTGCGCTGCCAAAATACCCGCATAGTTAACCTCGTCTGACCCTCCTTGTAATATACGTAACAACCGCTTGCCAATATCTTTAATATCAGCTGCCCGCTCTCGCATATATTCATTATCAAGGGCAAGAAACATCTCTGCAATCTCATTCACTGCATCCTGCACAGCAGCTTCCGCGCTGGCATAGTTATTATCAATATCATTCATAACAACTTCAACCAAGGATGGATCATTCACCATTAGTTTATGCGCTGCAAACACCTCAGCCTGTTGTTCCCCTACAGTAGCTGCCATACGTTGTTGTAAAACATCTAACTCAGCTTCGGCTTTTTGCTGGGCTGCTATAAAACGTTCTTTTTCTTTAGGAGCTTGTGATGCTTCTACTCGGCGGCAAAACTCATGGGAACCTTCTTGAATATGCATAATTTGGCCCATAGCAATACCCGCTGATGCTGCGATTCCTTCTATTTTCAACATACTATCACTCTTCTCCAAATTTATCCATAACTAGTTTTTTTAACGCTTCGCCTGCTGCTGCTGCGTCTGGACCATCAATTTTAACAAGTAAATTATCGCCTTTTTTAACGCCTAGCCCCATAATACTGATAATACTCTTAGCATTGGCACTTTTTCCCTCTTTAAATATCATAATATTAGATTTAAAAGAAGAAGCCTTTTGTGCGAACATGGCTGCTGGTCTCGCATGTAAACCTGCTTGATTTTGAATTTGTAAATTGAATTCCATAAAATTTACACAACCTTTCTTTTTTTATAAAATCAACATTTATTTATACTGCAATAATGCAGAGAAACCCTAACTAAACATAGCTTAACTCAATATTCCTGCCCAATAACCGGCAATGCCTATAAAAAATAATCCAGCGATAATGGTTAGTGGCGATACACCTTTGCGTAGTAAATAAATACATAAAAAGGTGAGCCCTAAGGATAACATATTGGGCATAAGTTGATTCAAAATATCCTGAACTGTAGTAATCATTTCTCCACTTTTTGCTACAACAAGGGACACATTGATTGACGTCCACTTTGCTACTAAGGCTCCCATAACAAATAAACCAAGAATTGAGGCACCCTCTGTTAATTTACGTAACTTATCTCCAGCAATATCCTGCATAATACCAAGGCCTGCTCGATATGCATATAATAAACCATACCAACGTATGAGTAAGCGCACTGTATTAAAGAGTAGAAAAAATAGTAGCGGTCCTAAAACATTTCCCTGCATCGCTAGGCCAGCTCCTAATGCCGCTGTCACAGGACGTAGGGTCCCCCAAAAAATAGGATCCCCGATTCCCGCCAAAGGCCCCATTAACCCTACCTTTACCGCATGGATTGTACTATCTTCAATTTCCGCTCCATTTGCCTTTTCCTCTTCAAGAGCCAGGTTCACACCTAGGATCGGTGATATCACAAAAGGATGGGTATTAAAAAATTCCAAATGACGTTTTAAGGCACTTATCCTATCTTCTTTCTTCTCATATAATCGATTGATAACAGGTACTAAAGAAAAACAATATCCTAGTGCCTGCATCCTTTCATAATTCCAGGAACCTTGAATAAGATTTGATCGCAAGAATACCCAGAATAAGTCACCCTTCGTAAGTTTTTTATCACTCACCATGTGTGCCTCCTAGCATTCTTCCCGATTGTATTTTAATTGCAAATATAGCATAGCCATTGCTACACCCATAATCCCAATGCCCACTAAATTAATATTAAGAAAAGTAGCTACTACAAAACCTAAAAAGAAAAAGGGCATCAAATGACCAGCCTTCATCATGTTAATAACCATAGCATACCCAACTACGACGATAAATCCACCCGCTACTTGCAGGCCACCCGTAATAACTTGGGGAATACTTTGCAGTAACTCTCTTATCAAAGCAGCATCGGAATAGTAAGCAATAAAAAAGGCAGGAATAGCTACTCGTAGTCCTTGTATGCATAAAGCTCCTAAATGAGCCAAGGTAATTCCTGAAGTTTTTCCCTGATCAGCATAAGGGTCTGCTATATGTTGAAAATATACACAGATAGTTCTGACAAAAGTGGTCAGAATTTGCCCAGCTCCCGCTAAGGGTATGGCTAGAGCAATGGCAACTGGCATACTTTGATGTGCACCAATCACTAAGGTCGTCGATAAAATACTAGCAATTGCAGAATCAGGAGACTGGGCTGCACCAATATTCATCCATCCTAAAGTCATCATTTCCAAAGTGCCACCTATTAAAATGCCTGTCCCCAAATCACTCATAACTAAGCCCGTTAACGTACAAGCCAGAAGAGGGCGGTGAAACTGAAATTCATCTAGCACACTTTCAATTCCAGCTAGAAACCCTACCAGCGCCACCATTAATGCTGTAAACACAGTATCCCTCCCTGCTTTGTTATATTTTAGTCATAATGTCTACAGGACTATCGTTGGGCAATACTTGAATTTGTAAAATTATACCACATTTATGCAGTGCTTTAAAAGCATTTTTATCATCTTCGTCTAATGAAACAGCCTTCGTCAACTGGGTTTTTCCTTGCATAAAACTCATCCCACCAATATTGACTTTCGTAATTGCTACTCCATTTTCCACTAAGGTTACAATCGTGGCAGGATTGGTAAATAACAAGAGTAATTTTTCATTATCATTCGCATTACTTTTTAAATATTCAATGCCGTCAAGAGTATTGAGAACCGAAACCTTTACACCAGGAGGCGCTACGGTTTCTAGGAGCATTTTACGAATAAGATCTTTAGCCACTTTGTCATCTATCACTACAATACGTTTTATTGACACAGCCTTACTCCAGGCCATGACAACCTGCCCATGGATGAGGCGATCATCAATTCTTACTAATTCAATACTCACCGCTTCTCTTCCTTCTTTTTCAGGTTTTCCCTTATCATGTAAAAGGCTATATTAGAAATTAGAAATTACAAACTTATTAATACCATTACAGCCACTCTCAAGTGCTAAATCAGTCAAGGTTTTTAATTCAAGATTTCTTGCGGGCAGAACTTCTAGTAACATGGGTAAATTTATACCTGTGACTACTTCAATACCACATTTCTGCATAGCCAACATGGCGGTCACATTATAAGGGCTCCCCCCTACTAGGTCCACTAACAGCAATACCCCTTGATTTGTATCAACTCTTTGCACAGCTTGCGCAGTACGTACTTGTAAATCGGCAATAGCGTCTCCTAACTCAAACTCAACGACCGCAATCTGTTCTTGTTTACCCATGATTAACTCTGCTGCATTGAGTAAAGCGCCTGCCAAACCTCCATGTGTTACAATAACTACCCCAATCATCTTATGCCTCCATGTACTGTTCGCTTTTGTGCTTAACATTACACACTTGCAATAACTATGCCAAGATTTGTTTCATTTGCTGACAACAGCTTTAAACAATGGATTATTGTCAGCAAACTAAGGCCCTTCAGCTCCATAAAAATTTCGTGTTGTTTTAAATAAAACAGCACGAATATTCTGTGTTTTATTTCTGTTTTGCATTTGTTTTAATTTTGTATTAATTCTAAATACATATTCAATTCCATATTACTACTTTATGATAAATAGGATTGTATTATCCAGTCAAATATAATTAATTTAATATAAAATGACCTTATCTCAACGAGTAAGGTCATTTCTTGGGCATTAGTTTATGTCACTTTTACTTTTATATACTTCCCAGGCCTCTGCAACTCTTTTTCGATAAGATTCCAAACGGTTAGACAATACTTTTTCCTCTTTACGTCCTGCATCAATCGACAAATCGTATAAGCTATTGTTCATCGAGTACATTAAGGCTTTCATTAAATCCTGTAAAGGATCTATTATCTTTTCATTATTTTCTTGCTTAGCAATCAGTTCCTTAAGTAAAGTCAAAGCAGTATCGACTTTCTCTTCTGGTAATTGTCCGATTAGTTCTAATAACTCGCTTCTAGAATCCATGTTACATTCTCCTCTATTTTAAATTCTTATCCGATGACTAAACCGCTCTAAGACTCCCATCTTCATCTCGTTAACAGTCTGTAATTCCCCGCCCTTGACGGTCAGGGAAACAGGCTGTAAACTCGAAATAAGTTCGCTCTAAGGGTCTCCGGACCCAAGGCTCACTTATATAAGTGGGAATTAAGAGCGGCTAAGTCCCTGGATAAGTGCGACTAAGATTCAGCTGGAGTTAAAACTCCATCTGAATCAAGTCTTCTTTATTCTTCCTCATTAAAATACACTTTATAAAAGTGCATACCCGTCTCCTCATCAAAACCTCTTTCAATGTTTTGCATCTTACCAGCTTCTGTTGTAGGATTTTTTATTTTGATTTCAATTTCAGTATCTAATTTAATCAGGTTTCTAAACTTCTTTTTTACACTTTTTACTGCTGGATTCGAAATACTAAAACCTTCCGCTGCAACAAAGCCTTGGTTGCTTTCGTAATTCTGTTTATGTTCTTTAAATTGTTCAATAAGTTCAGGCTCTTTTACAACTTCTTGAACAAATTGATCTAGATGAAATTCATTATGCTTATCAAAATAGGCCACTGCTTCATTAACAAAAACCACCTGGTCTTTTTTGTCAGCCTGATAAACTTGTCCATAAATATTTTCGGCAAAATCGCGGCACACCTGCAAACAATTTTCCGTGTGAAAATACTCATCTTGTACGTTTGTTAAACGTAAAAATTCATCCTTCCAGTATAAGGCCTCTTTTTCTCCCTTATTGATGGCATCTACAATAGCAACTCGATAACCATCAGCAGAATTCACATTAAAGATAATACAACCTTTATCTAATTTTTTAACATTAATCCCTTTATCGCTGCCAATCATAAACTCATCTGCGTATTTGGTAATCTTTAAGTAGGTTTCCTTTTTTTCCGTTTTAAAAATTCCAATCCCATCTGCGCGTTGCTCATTTATGAGACAATCTTTAAAATAGGCCATATAAAACTCGCCGCCTTTAATCTGCGGATGAGAAGACTTTTCATATAAATGTTTTAATATATTAACAGATTGTTCATAGAATTTCTCAGGATCAATGAATATACTGCTGACATACATATATAATTCATTTAAATGAATGTCTGTTTCATGAAAAAATTTATAGAAAACTTTCTCTTTAAAGGAAGATAAAAAATATTTTAGCAATAGTTCTTCTACATTACCATCTTTCATGTCATAAATGGATGGGGATAGAAAAATTCCCTCATCTCGTAACTTGTTGCCTACCTTATGTATAATTAACTGCTCTAGACTTACATTTGAAAAATCAAACAATCGCTTCATCCTTCCTACTACTACAGATACTTTAGTATTTTTACATTGTATCACAATTTCAAAGTTTTTCAATCTAGAACCATTTGTTTCTATAATAAAGAGCTCAAACTAACTTCTTAAATTCTGCAGTATATATAATAAGGAAGGAAATGATGATTTTAATGTATTCTATAGTAGAAAAGAAACAGTCTAAATCTCATTTTAGAAGATCTAGACTGCTTTTTTTATTCTGCTATTCTACCTAAAAGTACCACTTTTCCTGGATTCATAATATTATTAGGATCGAAGGCATCCTTTAGGGTTTGTAATACCTTCTTTTGTCCAGCAGTCATATGTTTATACATTGCTGATACACGTTTTGCTCCGATACCATGTTCTCCTGATAAGTTACCTTCAAGTACATATACAGCATCATAGATTTCCGACAACACTGCATCCTTTAAATCATGCCAAGCATGATCATCACGATCTTCTCTTAAAATAGTGGCATGTATATTTCCATCACCAGCATGACCAGCACTAGGAATCTTACAATCATATTTTTTTGCAATCTTTTCAATCGCATCCAAAGCTGCTGGAATGTTTGAAATAGGTACTACAATGTCCTCCATACAGTAGACTGGACTTATCATGCGCAATGCTTCTGCATATGCTTTACGTGATTTCCAAATACGATCTTGTGTAGAAATATTATCTGCTACAAAAACTTCTAAGGCACCGTTCTCTTTGCACAATTTACCAATGGTTTCATAGTCTTCTTGTACTTGCAATTCTGTATTTCCATCAACTTCACAAATAATATAAGCGCCAGCATCACTGTATGGTAGTTTTTTATTGAGATACATTTCGGCTGCTTTAATGGACAGGCTATCCATAAATTCAACTGCCGTTGGGATAATACCCGCTGTCATGATTTTTGGCACAACCTTAATTGCTGATTGCATGTCTGGGAACGGAATTAACAGATCGGCAACATATTGAGGTAAAGGCATTAATTTAAGCCATATTTTTGTTATAATTCCTAAGGTTCCTTCTGAGCCAACCATCAAATGTACCATATCGTAGAAAGTAACGTCTTTTATGTTTTTACCACCATAAACAACAATGTCACCATCAGGCATAACAACCTCTAAACCATAGACGTGTCGCCCTGTAACGCCATACTTGACTGCTTTATTACCGCCAGCGTTTGTCGCAACATTACCACCAATGAAGGAAGATTCTGCAGAACAAGGGTCACCAGCATAAAACAGATTTAATTCTCTTGCTTCTTTTTGTACTTCCCCAGTGGTAACACCAGGTTCTAGTACCATGAATAAATTTTCTTTGTCTATTTCGATAATTTTATTCATCTTTTCTAAGGATAATACCATACCACCATGCAATGGTACAGCACCACCAGCTAGACCTGAACCGCCACCTCTAGGAGTAATCGGAATCATTTCACGATTTGCCAATTTGACAACTTCCGCAATTTGTTGTGCATTTTCAGGCTTTATAACCACTTCAGGCATTTTTTCCCAAAGTTTATCTGAAGTTTCATCACGAGAGTACATTTCCATCTTTTCTTCATCTGCAACTACGTTTGCTTGTCCAAGAATATCTTGAAGTTGTCTAATAATCTCAGCTGTTACTTTGTTAAATTGCATTTCTTATCCCCCCTTATGCTTTAGCTTTCATTTTTTTGACTGTTTCAATTAGCATAGGCACTACTTCAAACACATCGCCTACTATACCGAAATCCGCCACTTTGAAGATTTGTGCTTCAGGGTCTTTATTGATTGCAACAATGACATCAGAGGTCTGCATACCTGCCAAGAATTGAATTTTACCTGCTATTCCTGCAGCAATCATCAATTTAGGTGATACGGTTTTACCGGAAAGACCAATTTGGTGCGGGTAAGTTGACCAGCCAAGTTCAACTGCATCACGGGTTGCACCAACAGCTGCTCCCATTAATTCTGCTAATTCTTCGATCAATTTGAAACCCGCAGCATTTTTCATCCCTTTACCGCCGGCAACAATTACATCAGCTTCTTCAATACTAACCGCTTGGGTAGTATCAACGATAAATTCTAAAAACTTTTCTGCAGTCAATAATGTTGGACCAGCATACTTCTTAACAATAATTTCGCCTGTTCTAGTAGTATCAATTGGAGATTGTTTTGCTGATCTAGGACGAACTGTAGCCATTTGTGGGCGTGTTTCAGGAGTTTTAATGGTAGCCATAATATTGCCACCTATCGCAGGACGAGTTTGCCATAATAATTTCGTTTCAGGATCAATTGTAAGTTCAGTACAGTCAGCCGTTAAACCAGTATGAGTTTTTGCTGTGACCAAAGGCATTACCGTACGACCAGTAGTTGTGGCACCAGCGATAATAACTTCTGGTTTTTCTTCTTTAACTAATCTGGTAATTGCATTGCTGTAAGGCTGCGGCAAAAAGTTTTTGAAAATAGGATCTTGAATGAAAAACACTTTATCTGCGCCGCGTAAAATTACTTCCTCCATGTTCTCGATTTCGTCACCTAGCAAAATACAACCAAGCTCACATCCGAGATCATTCGCAATTCCACGTCCCCAAGTCAATAGTTCAAAAGTAACAGCTTGTATTTTACCATCACGTTGTTCACCTAGAATAAATACACCTTTAAAGTCCGCAAGGTTTTTTGCTTCTGCGATACTACAATTAACATAACTTGACATCATTATTGTCTCCCCCCCTTATAAAACGTCTTTTTGAGTTAAAAAGGACATCAATTCATCAATCGGCTGCGTGGTACCATTGGCCTTTGCCATGATCGTATCACGAGAAAGTTTAGGGCTAAAGATTTTAACTACACGTGTTGGTGAACCGGTAAGTCCAAGCTCACTCTTATCAAAACCAAGTTCTGCATTACCCCACGTTGGCACTTCAACCTGTTTTGCTTTTAATTTGCCACTCAAGGTAGGGAATCCAGTATCACTAATATCTTTATTTACAGAAACTAATACTGGGAATGTTACTTGAACTCTTTCAAAGCCACTTTCAACAGTACGTTTTACAATAACGCCATCTTCTAAAATTTCTAATTGGGATACATAAGTCTGTGCTGGAATGTCGAGGTAGTGAGCAATCATCGCCGCAGTTTGTCCTGTCTCACCATCTGTTGCACGTTCTCCACAAAGAATCATATCAAAATCGCCTGTTTTCTTAATTGCTGCCGCAATTACTTTTGCTGTAGCAATCGTATCAGAACCCGCAAATTCTCTACCTGACACTAATACCCCATCATCTGCTCCCATTGAGATTGCTTCTTTGATTGCTTTCATTGCTGATACTGGTCCCATGCTCACCGCAGTGATTGTTACATCGGGATAAGTATTCTTAATTCGAATCGCCTCAGCTAATGCATTTTCATCAAGTGGATTAATAATTGTATCTTTACCAGTACGCACCATAACTCCAGTTACAGGATCAAGTTTTACCGAATCAGTCCCAGGAACCTGTTTTACAAGTACAATAATTTTCATAAATACACCTCCTATTTTATTCTGCCAAGATTAAGAGATTTCTTACATTATTCTTACATATATATTTTCACAATATTGCTGGAATATTGCAAAAAGCAACAATAAATGGATTTAACTGAATTCATTATTTTGTCGGATAATTCTTGTTTTTTATTTTACAACAGAAGTTATGCTAGGTAAAATCTTTTATAGTAATCGAATCTATGCGTTTTAGCTATAGCAACTTGTGAAGCAATTCTCATATAGAATGTTATTTTTTTAACTTATTTAATTCTTTTTTACCATGAATACTATTGCTTTTTACTTTACATCTTATATAACATATTTTTCGATCATTAGAACAAAAAAATAAGGTTGTCACCTTTGAGAGGTAACAACCTATTTTTGTATTCTGGCACATTATATTTTATTGATCATAATATTGGTGAGTTTAAGCGTGGTATCATCAATACTTTTTCTAATTTCAGGTAGAGTTTGGGTAAATTCACTAACAGCAGGGGAATCGGGAAAAATAACCCGTAAATCCAGCTTATTTTCTTCATATAGTCTAAAAACACTGTCAACAATGCCAATGTTTTCTGTATCTAGACTAACCCGCATCCATGTTTCAAATTGTTTTTTTGTTACTTGGTTGCTATTTTCCTTTTCTTGGTGGTAAATGTGAATATGAGCCGGATAACGTGTTCCATCCGTGAAATAAAGGGGCATTGAAAAAGATAATGACTTATGATCTATCTGCTTCTCCGTTTCACCTGCCAAGGATTTGTATAATGATTGCGCCAATTCTTTTATTGACCCGGCAGATTTTTGCAAACTCTCTAGGTTCGAATTTTGGTATGGTTCTCCCCCTGCGGCCTTCAATAGCACCCACATTTTAGATAGCTCTGGCAACTTATTTTTTGTTGCCATGTCTTGCAAAGCTTGTGGAATATTTTGCTCTACTGCCTTGGTCAATTGTTCTAGTCCTGGCTGCGCCTTTTCAATAAGCTTATCATTTGGCGAAAGCAGTTGATTTTGAATCTGCTTCATTAGGGTTTTTAACTGTTCAATTGTTACCGTCGTTTCGGATAATTGCTTTGCCACTTGCGCCAATAAATCCGCTGCTGGTGCTGCCAAGGATTTTGGCATAGGATTTTCCGCAAATTTCGCCATAAAGGCTTCAATGTCTTTTGACTCTTGTCCATTTAATAATGCAGCATTTTCGAAACTTTTTATCAAGGTTAATACACTGTTATCTTGGACTCCTTGCTTTATAGCTTGCTGAACCGCTTTTCCCAGCTCTGGGGGCAAGTTCTGCACAAAGTTTTCTATTTTGGCAGCTACAGCGGCCTTATCCGGTGATGCTTTCATCTCCTGATAAAGCTCTTGTAATGTAGTTGCTGTTTGCTCTAAGACTTTAGGTGGTATATCGTTAAACTGCTGAGCATCAATTGTCTTTAATAGGGCCCACACTTCGGGCAAATCTGGCATTTCACTCACTACTAATGATTGTTGTATTCCAGAAGGCATGTTCTTTTCCAATAATTTAGTTAATTGAGCCAGTGAATTCTTATCGTTTTCACTCAACTGTTTTAGATTTTCTGGTGTTAATTGCTGTAATAGTTGTTTGGCAACTTGCTTTAATTCGCCTTGAGGCAAACTAGTATTCGAAGCTAATTGCCTTGCTAATTGCAACAACGTATTTTCCTTATTTTCACCTAGGGATTGTCCACTTTCTGGGAGAAGCTGTTGCAAAAATTGTTCTACCGCCTGCCTAGTATTTTGAGGTAACGAATTCAGTTGTTTTACTAATTGTGAGAGTTGATTTGCCAATTGATCTGGAGATATTTCACCTTGTCCTTTTACCATTTCAGCGACTCTCTTTAACACTGACTGTACGTCTTGATACTCACCTTTTTGTAACGTGGCTACAATTTCTAAGATATTTGCCAAATTAGTAAGCTGCTCTGCTATGTTTTTTTGTGTATTTAAAGAGTGTTCCATCCCTTGGGCTACATCCTTGGTTGAGGTCATTTGCTGCAAAATTTCCTGGACATTTTTTTTAATATTTTCTGGCAATGAGCCAATTAGTTGATCCCGGCTTTCTAACAAACTAGTTAAATCCGTCAATTTATTTTTAATAATATCTTCTAGTTTAACTTGAAAATCCTTTTGTACCAATGAATTGCTACTAGATACCTCAAGATTCTCCTGATCCATCTGAACGTTTGCCGATTTCGTACTTTCCACTTGTCCAGGACCAGGAGTCTGTGATACTTTATTGATTTCCATTTTTTCACCTCTATTTCTAGCATAAACCTATAATACTAGTATACGGTAAATCCTTACATAATCCTAGTCATAATAATAAGTTAAAAAGACTTGGCATAAGCCAAGTCTTTTTTAACTTAATTTTCTTTGGGGAAGTCTTCTCATCACTATTACACCGACAACAAGAAGGCCAATAAAGATAGCAAGTCCAATCAAAAAAGTGTTGGAATACGTTTTTATTAATTCCAATGCTTTAGGGCCATAATAAAAAATCAGAATGCCTTCCAACAAAAATCGTTTTCCTCGGCCAAATATGGAAGCCACTAAGAAAACTACCATATTAATACGAAAAACACCTGAACTGATACTAACAAATTTATAAGGAATTGGTGCAAGGGCAGCAAGAAAAATAGCCCATCCACCATAATGATCGAGCCAACCGGTTATTTTAACAACATATTTGTCAGGTACAAACTTTTTTACCGCAATGATTCCATACTTATTGCCAACGAAGTAACCGATAATACCGCCTAATACAGACCCTGTTGTAGCAATCACAGAATAATATATGGCTTTTTCCGGTGCTGATAAAGCCATAGGAATCAATAAAAGATCTGGCAATATCGGCGAAAAAATAGACTCAACAAAAGAAATAATAAAGAGCCCTGCTGCGCCAAAATTTTGAAAGAATACAACCACTTGTTCCAACTTATCCCACCTCAATAAAAAAGTATTTCTTGAAGCATTATATACTATTTACTGCTATTATGTATATACTAAGGTTACTTTTACCACATCATATTAAACGAGGTGATAAACATTGCAAAACGCTCTGAAAACATTAGGACAAATATTTTTACTATGGCTTATTTATTATGTCAGTACATGGACCGTCGAAATTTTACACTTGCCCTTACCAGGCAGTGTGTTAGGTATGCTTCTCCTATTTGCCTTATTATCTGCTGGCATTATTAAGGAGCAATGGCTCTCTCTCGGTGCCAATCCACTACTTAAACACTTATCTTTTTTCTTTATACCCATCGCTGTAGGACTCATGGACTGGGGAGAGTTATTTACCCAGAAAGGACATCTTCTCTTTTTGCCTTTAGTCATTAGTGCTTTCGTCGCCTTACTAGCAACAGGAGGAATCGTTCAGTTTCTTACAAAATATCTCGAAAGAAAAGGAGGCGCAAACTAACTTGCCCACCACATTATTAATAACTTTTACTATTATCCTTACTATATCATTATATATCATTAGTCGAAAACTATTTTTGAAAACTAAAAATCCTTTATACAATCCTGTACTCCTTAGTACGGCAGTTATTATTATGGTCTTTCACTATACAGGCATAACCTTTGAACAATACAAGCCTGGTAAAGATGTTATGACTTTTTTACTTGGCCCTGCTACCGTAGCATTAGCGCTCCCTCTCTATCTAAATCGAAACGTGTTACGCCAGAACTTATTACCCATATTAGTAGGAATTAGCTTCGGTGCTTTGTCAACCTTAACAACGGCTGTCTTATTAGCAAAAATCAGCGGACTTGACTCCCTGATCACTGCTTCCATTGCGCCTAAGTCGATTACTGCCCCTATTGCCATTGAAATTTCTCTACTTACCGGCGGTGACCCGGCTATTGCTGTCGCCTTTGTTGTTTTCACAGGCACACTAGGTTCCATCATTGGCCCCGGTGTTCTCTCTTTTTGCAAAATAAAGAACCCCATTGCTAGGGGATTAGCTATGGGGGTTACTTCTCATGGCCAAGGTACAGCTACCATTCTTCAAGAAGGAGCTCTGCAAGGAGCCATGGCAGGAGTAGCCATGGCGGTTGCTGCCATATTTATCTCTTTCATCGCTCCATTTTATATTCCTTGGCTTGTTAACTTTTAATTTATCGATTAGGGGACTTATTTCCTTCCAAGACTTATAATATATAGAGAAAAATTGAAAAGGAGGATGAATGTGTTAGGTATTCAAAATTATGAAATGTTTTTATTGGCTGGTATCGTTTTAAACATAACACCTGGATCTGACACTATTTATATACTTAGTCGAAGTGTCGCACAAGGTAAGAGAGGAGGAATCTACTCCGTTTTTGGTATTATTTCTGGAGTTGCCATTCATACTATAATGGCAGCATTAGGATTATCTGCTATTTTATCAACATCTGCGACTGCTTTTGCAGCTGTGAAAATGATTGGTGCAATGTATCTTGGCTATTTGGGATTAACTACCTTACTTGCAAAAGAAAATAAATTGATATCATTAACAGATACTACCCATATGACGCCAAGGAATATCTACTTTCAAGGGCTAATAACAAATGTTTTAAACCCAAAAGTGGCCCTTTTCTTTCTATCATTTTTACCCCAGTTTATTGCTCCATCCAATACATATGGATTGCTCCCCTTTCTTTGTCTTGGCATAACTTTTATAATTACTGGAACAACTTGGTGTTTGCTGTTAGTTCTATTTTCCTCGCGCATGAGCGCGTATTTAAGAGAAAATGAGAAGACCGCTTTTATTACCAATAAAGTTTGTGGAACCATTTATCTGGGACTCGGGGTCAAATTATTAACTGCAGAAAAATAAAAAACATCTAATCTTTACTTACCATTTACTCTTTTGTTTTTATACTTGCCCGCCCTTTTGTTTAAGTATTCCTACTGCTTCATCGACCCGTTCTTCTGAAACAAATGCAGTTAGCGAGAAAACTGGGCCAGGCATTTGATTGCCACTAGTACTAATACCACTAACCGAAGGATCTGCTCCGAGCAAAACCCTTGTCGATGCGTTTTCCTCTTTTGAAGTATTCGCTGAAAAAAGTGTTAGACCAGTAAGAGTCTCCGCTCGAGATATGGGATTATCTTGGGTTCTATCGTTAGTTATACCAAAGCGGCTTACTTTTCGAATATGGACGTCTTCTAAACCAACACAAGCTAATGCCTGTTTCGCTTCTTTTACTTTCTTTTCAGTAAAAAAGTATGAAATAATAGTTTGTTCTTTTTCCATAGTAAACACTCCTTCCTTTATTGCGAGGATATATTTTGGACTCCCTTATGATATTATCATTCCAGTTAAAAGAAAAATGCATACCATAAAGCGTATCATATTAAAAATGAAGTTGCTTTTCACATTATTCTGTCGCCAGAACTTATGAAAAGCAACTTCATTGTCTCAAAGAATGGCGCTGGGATTGAAATATCCTATATAGCAGCCTCTTTAACACTTACATTGCGTGATTTAAAAACTCTTGCAGCAACCCCAACAGCATTTAAAACTCTTGGGAATCCCGTATAAGGAATACATTGAAGGAAGACTTCAATTACCTTCTGTGGTGTAATCCCTACATTTAACGCTCCATTTATATGTACCTCTAACTGATTTTCACAGCCCCCTTGCGTCATTAAACTTGCTAACGTTATCATCTCTCGCTCTTGTAAGTTCAAATTTTCCCTACAGTATATATCACCAAAAGCAAACTCAACAATGTACTTCCCTAAATCAGGCGCAATATCCTTAAGGGCCTCAATAACATGTTCACCAGCAGTACCATCCACCTCTGATAGTTTTTTCAATCCTTTTTCAAAACGATTTAAATCCATTGTTCTTACCTCCTGCATTTGTTATAATTGAATTGTAACTCTTAGAGTTAACTCTAAGTCAAGAGGAAATAAAAATGAAGTATTCAATAGGACAATTTTCAGATATAACTAATATAAGTTCTTATACATTACGCTATTATGAAAAAGAACAATTACTTGTTGTCAGCCGTGATTCAGCAGGAAGACGATTTTATACCCCTCAGGATGTCGATTGGATTCTATTTATTCAAAAACTGAAAGAAACTGGGATGTCGATTAAAGAGATTAGAGAATACTCTTTATTACGATATCAAGGAGATTACACAACACAGCAACGATTAGAAATACTAGAAAAACATAAAGTAGCTGTGATAAAGGAAAAGGCGAAATGGGAAAACAACCTTCAAAATCTGAATGAGAAAATTAAGTTCTACAAAGATAAACTAAAATAATTAATTGTAGTAAAGAGCTAGGGCTATTTCAGATATTGAGATAGCCCTAGCTCTTTATTTTTACTCTTTAGTCGCAGCAACTTCCTGGATGACTGCAGCATATTGACCAGCTAGCCGTCTATAACCTTTCAGTCTATTTGCTGCTTCTTGTTCGGCCTCATTGAATAAATTCCCAGCTAACTCAGGAAACTGTTTCTTTAGTGAGGAATAACGCACTTCCCCCATAAGGAATTCCTGAAAACTCATTGTTGGTTCTTTGGAATCCAATGCAAATGCCGTTTTGTCAGTATCTATCAGTTGAGGATTGTACCGATATAGTGACCAGTAACCACTATCTACGGCCCGCTTAGCTTCCAAATGACTGCAACCCATACCTACCTTTAAACCATGGTTAATACAAGGGGCGTAAGCGATAATTAAAGATGGCCCCGGGTAGGCTTCTGCCTCTGCGATAGCCTTAAGAGTTTGATTTTTATCAGCGCCCATTGCAATTTGTGCTACATAGACATTCCCATAACTCATCGCAATCATTCCAAGATCTTTTTTCTTGGTTCGTTTACCACTAGCGGCTAGTTTTGCAATTGCCGCGGTTGGAGTGGACTTGGAAGACTGACCACCTGTATTAGAATATACTTCGGTATCAAATACAAGCACATTCACATCTTGGCCAGATGCCAGTACATGATCCAGTCCACCAAAGCCAATGTCATAAGCCCAACCATCACCACCAAAAATCCATTGAGATCTCTTTACCATAAAATCTTTATTCTTGTAAATTTCATTGAGCAAAGGATCATTCTCTTTATTCTTTTCTAGTAGAGCGATGAGTTTATCGGCTCTATCACGGGTAGCATCACCCTGATCTTTATTCAACAACCAGTCCTCACAGGCCATTTTAAATTCAGAGTCCTCACTCAATTCAGCTGCTACTCTGATATCCCGAGATAATTTTTCTCTGAGTTGTTTTACACCAAGCAGCATACCTAATCCATACTCAGCATTATCTTCAAATAGGGAATTACCCCAAGCTGGTCCATGCCCCCGATGATTCTTGGTATAAGGCATCGATGGTGCACTAGCGCCCCAAACGGAAGAACAACCAGTAGCATTAGCAACCATCATCCTGTCCCCAAACAATTGAGTGACGAGTTTTGCATAGGGAGTTTCACCACAACCTGCACAAGCACCAGAGAATTCAAGTAGGGGTTGTTCAAATTGACTGCCTTTTACAGTGAGTGGATTTAAAGGATTTACTTTTGGTGATATAGCTAGCGCATAATTCCATAAAACAGCTTGTTCGAGCTGAGTTTCAAGCGGTTTCATTTCTAAAGATTTTTCTTTGGATGGACAAACCTGGGCACAGTTGCCGCACCCTGTACAATCATAAGCCGAAATGGCAATGCGGAAATTCAACCCTTTCACACCACTAGCGGCTTTACTCAGGAAACCAGAAGGAGCTTTTTCCATTTCTTCCTCATTGATTAATATAGGTCTAATGGCAGCATGGGGACATACATAGGAGCACTGATTACACTGAATACAGTGTTCTGGTAACCAGCAGGGAATATTAATGGCAATACCACGTTTTTCATATGCTGCAGTCCCCATAGGAAAGGTACCATCTTCCATGCCAACAAAAGCACTTACAGGTAATTGGTCGCCTTCTTGCCTGTTCATAGGAACTAAAATATTTTTAATGAAAGCTGGCACTTTATCCTCTGTACTTCTTTTATCTTGCGTATTTTCCCAAGAAGCAGGAATCGTTATTTTTACAATGGCCTGCACACCCTTGTCGATGGCAGCATTGTTCATATTTACAACCATTTCACCCTTGTTGCCATATGACTTTACTACCGCTCTTTTCAGGTGTGTAACCGCATCTTCAACAGGAATAATATCCGCAATTTTGAAAAAAGCAGCTTGCATTATCATATTGATTCGGCCGCCTAGACCAATTTCTTGGGCAATGCGAACGGCATCAATGGTATAAAAATTAATATTATTTTTGAACATATAACGTTTCATTGCAGCAGGTAAATTCATATCTAACTCCTGCTCCGTCCAATTACAGTTTAAGAGGAAATTCCCGCCCTGTTTTAGACCTTCCAATACGTTATATTTATCTACATAGGATTGGTTGTGACACGCAATAAAGTTAGCCTTATTGATTAGATAAGGTGATTTTATTGGACTTTTACCAAACCGCAAATGGGAAATGGTAACACCACCAGATTTTTTAGAATCATAAGCAAAATACGCTTGCGCATACATGTCAGTATGATCACCAATAATGGTGATAGCACTCTTGTTGGCGCCAACCGTCCCATCTGAACCAAGCCCCCAGAACTTACAAGCAGTCGTTCCAGCTGCTGTAGTATCAATATCTTCTCCGAGAGGCAGAGAGGTATAGGTTACATCATCTTCAATCCCAACGGTGAAGTTATCTTTTGGTTGGTGCTGCTTTAGATTTTCAAAAATACCGTGAACATGACTAGGAGTTACGTCTTTGCCACCCACACCGCATCTACCGCCAACGATAGTCGGTTGCCATTCTCTACCACTAAATACTGCTTTTACATCCAAATAAAGGGGTTCAGCAAATGCCCCTAGCTCTTTCGTTCTGTCCAAAACAGCAATCCTTTTTACTGTTTTAGGAATGTACTTGAAGAAATGATCTAGGGAAAAAGGCCTGTATAGATGCACCGTCAATAGACCAACTTTTTCTCCATTAGCATTCAAATAGTCAACTGTTTCTTCAATGGCTTCACATACTGAACCCATGGCTATGATCATTCTATCGGCATCCGCAGCACCATGATAATTGAAAAGATGATACTCTCTGCCAGTCAGTTTATTGATTTGGGCCATGTATTCCTCGACAATTTCAGGAAGAGCTTGATAATACCGATTGGAGACTTCTCTTTGTTGAAAGTAGATGTCAGAGTTTTGCACTGTCCCTTTTATAACTGGATGATCAGGATTCAGCGCTTTTCTTCTAAATCCATCGATTGCTTTCTGATCTACTAGCTGAGCCAACTCATCATATTCAAGAACTTCGATTTTTTGCACTTCATGAGACGTCCGGAACCCGTCAAAAAAATTAAGAAAAGGAACGCGCCCTTTAATTGCTGACAGATGAGCTACTGCTGCCAAATCCATAACTTGCTGTACACTACTTTCAGCAAGCAAAGCAAATCCAGTCTGTCTAGTCGCCATAACATCTTGATGATCACCAAAGATGCTAAGTGCATTCGCACCCAAAGCTCTGGCACTGACATGGAACACAGCTGGCAAAAGTTCACCAGCAATTTTATACATGTTAGGAATCATAAGCAGCAGGCCCTGAGAAGCAGTATATGTGGTTGTTAACGCCCCTGCATGCAAGGAGCCGTGTACGGCTCCAGCTGCACCTGCTTCTGATTGCATCTCCACAATTTTCACAGTTTGACCAAAAATATTAGTCCGACCTTGAGCGGCCCACTCATCAGCATGCTCTGCCATATTTGTTGACGGGGTAATAGGATAAATGGCCGCTACGTCAGTAAAGGCATAGGAAATGTGAGCTGCAGCCGTATTGCCATCCATAGTTTGCATTTTTCTTGCCATAAATTAAATTCCTCCGCTACAATAAATTTTTCTACCTAGCATCCTTCTGTGATTCTTCTAATGCTGCGTTTGTTTGTTTTTTCCCCACACCACAGGCATAAAAGCCCACTGTGACAATCCCAATAAATACTGCACCAACAATTAATGAAACACGAGTATCTGGATTAAACCACATTCCAATCAATACTAGGGATAAAAATATGATGGTTATATAGTTGCTGACCGGGAATAAAGGGGACTTAAAGGGATGATCTGGCATTTCACTTTTCCATTTTTCTCTAAACTTTATTTGACTGAATGCCAATACAAACCAGGGTATCATTCCAGGAAGAATACTGGCACTATAAATGTAAAGGAACAATTTTGAGTCTGGAGCTATCACATTAAAAATTACTCCCACTAGTAGGCAGGCAATTGTCGTCATAATACTATTGTGGGGCACACCACTCTCGGATACTTTGCCAAAGTATTTAGGAGCTTGGCCATTTTCTGCTAGAGTATAAAGCATTCTTCCTGCACTATAAATACCACTGTTACACCCTGACATTGCCGCTGTAAGGACAACGAAATTGATGATACCAGCAGCAGCAACAATACCGACTTTAGCAAAGGTCATAACAAAAGGGCTACCAATCGCGCCAATTTGGTTCCAAGGATAAATAGTTACAATCACAAAGATCGCACCAACATAAAAGATCAAAATACGCCAAATAATATTTTGGATGGCTTTTCGTAATGTGTTTTTAGGATCTTCCGCTTCGCCAGCTGTAATTCCCACTAATTCTACACCTTGATAAGAAGCAGTTACCAGGCACAAGGCAAACAAGAAACCTTCCAAGCCCCCAGCAAAAAATCCACCATGACTATAGAGGTTCTCAAAACCGATTGGTTGACCACCGTTACCGAGGCCGAAAAAAATCATCCCAGTCCCAATCACAAGCATAACTATAATTGCGATAACTTTGATTAGGGCAAACCAAAATTCAAATTCTCCGTAGTATTTTACAGCTGCTAGATTAGCTGCAGCAACGATTCCTACTCCCGCTAAAGCTGGTAACCATTGGGGAATATCAGGGAACCAGTATGCCACGTAAATTCCAATTGCGGTTACTTCTGCCATTCCCACCGTAACCCATAAAAACCAGTAACACCAAGCAGTCAGGAAACCAGCCAAAGGACTGACATACTTATGAGCATAGGTTGCAAAAGAACCTGTAACGGGTTCTAGAAAAAGCATTTCTCCCATGATACGCATTACAAAAAACATAATAATACCAGCTAAGGCATACGCCAATAGTACAGAGGGACCAGCCCATTTTATTGTACTTGCCGACCCCATAAACAAGCCAACACCAATCGTGCCTCCCAGGGCTATCAGTTCAATATGCCGCGCTTTAAGTCCTCTGGTTAATTGTTTTTCTTCCACGAGGCTCACTCCCTTTTTTATCGAATATTAACGTTATAGTGACGTTGTTCCATTAACCTTTTTATTGTATAAATTTGTTCATCATCTGCGGTTTCCAATTCTAACTCCACTCTAGCACACCCCAAGGCCACATCTCTATTTTCTCGGCTGTGTGTAATAGCAAGTACATTAGCACCAGCATTAGCAATCAATTGTAGCAATTGGCATAATACTCCAGGCTTATCTGAAATTATAGTATCAAAAAACACCTTGCGCCCTGACTTAACAAGCCCTTTATTGATAATACGCGTCATAGTATTAACATCAATATTTCCGCCACTTATTACGGCTGCTATTTTTCGATCTTTATAGCCAGAAAGTCTATTTAAAACCGCTGCAACACTTGCGGCACCTGCACCTTCCGCAACACTCTTAACTCTTTCGAGTAACAATAAAATAGCACTCGCTATTTCTTCTTCATCTACCGTAACAATATCGTCTACATACCGTTGAACAATATCAAAATTCAAATTACCAGGTGTCTTGACTGCGATGCCATCAGCGATAGTCGGAATTCCGTCAATGGTGACTACATGCTTCTGAGCGATTGCCTGCGCCATGCTTGGCATATTTTGGGTCTGTACACCAATTAGTTTTATACTCGGTTTCATTTCTTTTAAAGCTACTGCCATCCCAGAAATGAGCCCGCCCCCGCCAATTGGCACAACTACTACTTCTACATCTGGTAAATCTTCTAGTAGCTCTAAAGCAATTGTTCCCTGTCCCGCAATTACCATAGGGTCATTAAAGGGATGAACAAATGTGGAGTTTTCTTCTGCCTGAATTCGTTTAGCCTCTGCATATGCTTCATCGTAAACATCACCGTGTAAGACTACTTTAGCTCCATATCCTCGAGTAGCGATCACTTTTGATAAGGGAGCATGTTTGGGCATAACAATGGTAGATTGGATACCAAAAGTTGTTGCTGCGAGGGCTACCCCTTGCGCATGATTACCTGCCGAGGAGGCAATAACTCCATTTTTCTTTTCAGATTCACTTAAATTCGCGACTTTGTTATATGCTCCCCTTAGTTTGAATGACCCCGTACGTTGTAGGTTTTCCATTTTGAGATAAACATGATTGCCGCTCATCTCGCTAATGATATTGGTATACACCAGTCCTGTTCTACAAATCACCCCGTCTAAAACTCCTCGGGCCTTTTTTATTTCTTCTAATGAGACATGCATTTGATCACATCCTTACTTATATTGGCAATATATAGTAGCTTTTATTCTAGCAAGTTCCTTCTATAGGACGACAGCGCCTACAAAAGATGTGCAGTTAGATTTACAGCAACAAAAATCTTTCATACCTAATGATAGTGGTTTACAATATCATCAATAATCACCCCCGCAAAAAGTTAATAAAAAACTGTTTTTTCCCTTGTACCAAACATCTTATATTAGTCAGGTTATCCACACTTATAGTGCTATAAGCTATGCAATAAACATAAAGGAGTCCCTGATAGGTACCTAACTCAACGCTACATAAGTACTTATTTCATTGCTAAATATCGATAAATAGTACTTTCTGATGTTTTCAAAGTAGTAGCTACCTTAGTAATAGCACCTTTTATCTTAAAAATTCCATTTTCACGTAATTCTTGAACTATTGCACTTTTTTCTTCTCCTGACAATCTTTCAGCAGAAATATTATATTTGCTAATTACTTTTTTTACTGCATCATCGACTACATTAACCAAGGAAGTACTTAGAGACTCTGTTACTTCTTCCGTATCATCAGCATGAACTGCATTACTAAGCAATGCATTGACAGGAAATTCCCTAGGAATCTTATTGATAAGATGATCTGGTGAATTTAAAATATTGACACAAATCATTCCGATCAATTCTCCCTTTTCATCTTTGATATAATAAGTCGATGATATTAATTTTTCACCACTATCAGTACGGCTTCGGTAATTAATAAGGGCATTATGATGTAAATGAGATTTATTTTCTAATAATTTAAATCCTAAATCTGTTAAAGGACATCCTAAATACCTCCCACTTATATATCCATTCCGAATTGCAATAACCGAGTTTTCTACATCTACGATATCGTGCAAAAGGACTTCACAATGTGGGCCGATAATGTCTGCAATAAAGTCTACGAGAGGGATATATCGATTTAGCAGTTTTTTGTACTCCATATAAATTCATCTTCTCCTTGCTCGAATTATCTAAATTTTCTATATTGTTATTATTATCCATTTAATAAGAAATTCCTTCTACGATAATAATTTTTTACTATTATTTTTTTCAACAAATAAAAAAGACCTACAATGAAGTAAGTCCTTGCCTTGCTAAACAACTATTTATTAAATCTTTTTCTATACCCGCATTTTCTGCAAAGTTCTTCTACGACATTATTACTACAAAAACCTAATCTTATATCTTCAACTCTTTTCTTACTTATAATATCAGAAAATCTGGCTTCATGAATATTGCCCAAATTAATTATCCCCTCGCCATCAAGGCAACAGGGTACTACTGTTCCATCCACTAAAATAGCAATTTGATTTCTTAAACCAAAGCAAGTTCCGTTACTAAAATCCTCTTTTTCCTTTAAGTCAGGCCATTTAAACTCATAATCTTGATTCAAATACACTCGATCCCCTAATTTTAACGCTTTAGCTTCCGATAAATTACCCTGTATTTTATAAGGCAACTTAAAGGTCTCCTCAATTTTATCAATCATATCCAAATTTCTTTTTCTTTGATCCTCTGTTACTAAGGCC
The DNA here is from genome assembly GCF_000725345.1 of Pelosinus sp. UFO1. Lineage (NCBI taxonomy): Bacteria > Bacillati > Bacillota > Negativicutes > Selenomonadales > Sporomusaceae > Pelosinus > Pelosinus sp. UFO1. The sequence goes on along the minus strand of NZ_CP008852.1, from coordinate 1,196,024 downwards.
TCGTCCAAATTCCACAATCGTAAGGATATTATTATTTTTGACTCCACTACTGCCCTACGAGAAAATTCGAGGATATTGCCGACGTATTCATCTTTAGATATCTCGCTTAGATTACCATCAAAGCTATGAAGGGAAAAATTTATTTGTCTTACTGCAGGTTTCGCTAGTAAAGTATTTGCTGCTTTATTTATTAAAGTACCATTTGTTGTAATATTTACCTTAAAACCCTTTTCATCACTTATATCTAGAAAACTCCCTAAGTTAGGATGTAATAAAGGTTCGCCCTTTACATGTAAGTATATATAATCCGTAAAAGGTTTAATTTGATCTAGAATTTGTACAAACGTAGCTTCTGTCATAAATTCAGCTTTTCTTTTCGTTTCAGGACAGAAATCACATTTTAAATTGCATACATTTGTTATTTCTAAATATACTTTTTTATATTTTTTCATAGGCTGTAGACTCCAATTTCTTATAATGCTATTCCAGCATTTCAGCTAATTTTACTAAATGGATATTAATCTGTCAAAGGAACAAGTATAACAAACCTTCCTTGTCTGATAAAGGCGAGGTTTGTCCCGAACTAACGCAAGATCTTTTCCATCCTTCTTAATGCTTCAAGTACCTTATCCTTTTGTGTTCCTAAGTTCACTCTTATGTATCCTTCTCCATCTTTAACAAAGTGAGTTCCATTTTCAACTAATACACCGGCCTGTAAAGCCAGCATAGTTGTAATCTCTTCTGAAGTGAATCCCGTTTCTTGTATATTTACCCATGCCAAGTAGGATGATTCCATTTTCATCACTTTTAATTTTGGAATTTTCTTTTCTATATAGGATTCAAAAAGCTCATAATTTTCTTTTATATATGCATTTACCCCGGCAAGCCAAGGTCTACATTGCTCGTAAGCAATAATGACTCCAATAATACCAAAAACATTTGGGGAAGTGATAGAATTCTGCTCTAGTTTTTTTCTAAAACGGTTCCTTATATGCTCATTGGATATTATGGAGTATGAAGTCTTTAACCCGCCCAAATTAAACCCCTTATTCGGAGAGGTTACTAGTATTAAATTTTCACACCCATCAGTTAGATTTAGCGCAGAATGAAATTCCCCATACATTATATGCTCGCCGTGTACTTCATCCGTAATTAGTATTGTATTATGCTCTTTGCATAGCCTTGCTACTTCTGTCAATTCTTCTAAACACCAAATTCGCCCCGATGGATTGTGGGGAGAGCAAAATAAATATAATTTCGGTTTGTATTGCTCTAACTGTGATTTTAAATGTTCAAAATCTATATAATACCTTCCCTCTACTAGCTTTAGACTATTGTAAATGCTCTTTACCCCTTGCTTTCTTGCTGCACTATCAAAGGGATCATATACTGGGGTGTTCATCATAACACAGTCTCCACGTTCACAAAAAGCTTGTATCACATAGTGGATGGTAGATACTGTCCCATAGGACAATGTTATCCAGTCCTTCTTAACTGTCACATGGTGCATATCATATTGCCATTTTATCACCGCATCATAAAATTCTTCGTAGCAATAGGTATAACCTAAAACCCCTCTTGAAATCGCTTCATGAAAAGCCTTTTCTAGTTCTGGCGGCATTTTAAAGTCCATATCTGCAATCCACATGGGTATAAAGTTTTCTGGCACTGACCCAAATTTTTTTTCGATTATTTTTCTATCCCATTTTCTAGATTTTTCACTTACTCGATCTGCAATCTCATCAAAATGATACATTCTCTCTCTCCTAAATCACAATTAATTCCCTAGAACTATTGGTTAGTGAGCTACAACCATCTCTTGTAATCAAAATATCTTCTTCAACCCTTACTCCGCCTACATTCGGGATATATATTCCTGGCTCTATTGTAATTACCATACCTTCTCTTAAAAGTTCATCACTGTCAGGCGCAACTGACGGATACTCATGTACTTGAATTCCAAGACCATGTCCTAAATTATGTCCAAAAAAATTTCCATAGCCACTTTTTCTTATGAAATCACGGGCAGAATAATCCAATTCTCCCATGGTAATATTGGGCTTCGCTTTTCTCATGGCCTCTTCACCTGCAGCTTTTACTATCTCATATACGTTTGAAAGTTCCGCTGAACACCTCCCCAAAGAAATAGTTCTTGTGATATCAGAACAGTAGTAATTGTATTTCACGCCAAAATCCAGAGTGATGAGTTCCCCTTTTTTGATAATTTTATTACTAGCCTTCCCATGGGGTAGTGCACCTCTGACCCCTGAGGCCACAATGCTATCAAAAGATTCTTTTTCTCCCCCTTGTTCTTTCATAAACCTTACTAATTCATTCTCCACTGTTTTTTCGCTCATACCTGCCTCGATATAGGAAAGGATATATTGGAAGGTAGCATCCGCAATGTTACAAGCTTTTTTAATATATTCGATTTCTTTACTTTCCTTGACGCTTCTAATTTGGGATAAATCTAGAGAATATAAATTACAGTTTATGCTCTCCTGAAGAGATTGATAAAAATCATAGGAAATCTCTTTTCCTTCAAAGCCAAGCTCATGTAATCCCTCTTCTATTATTATTGAATGCAACCTTTTTTCTATGGTATTTTTACTGGACAGTAATATCACTTCAAATAACTTACTTTTGCTTTTGACTTCTTCAAAATATCTGAAATCTACCAGTATATACTGATTGCTCTTCGTTATTACTATATATCCAGAACTACTAAAGAGCTCCCCAAGATAATACTTATTGTGATGACTGCTTATTAAAACGCCATCCAGTCCTTTTGTTATAATCAGTTTCCTAACATCCTCAATCCTCTTACTATAATTCATTGTTACCTCCTTATAAGAGTAGAGAACTGACTTTTCATCAGTTCTCTACTCTTATTTTTTATTCATTAACTACAAGTTTGCCATCTTTTATCAGCTTATTTCTATATAAGACATTTACCACGGCAATAAAGGTAGAGCCGATGATCAATCCTAAGATATATGGGAAAATACCTGTTATTAATGGCCAAGCCCAAATTGCAGATTCAGGGAACCATTGAATAGCCCCCATTGCTACTGCCGATAAAGCTCCTAAAATAGCACCAGTGACATAAAGGGGAATACAAAAGGCTGGTCGTTCTAAAGCAAAAGGTATCGAACCTTCGGAAATTCCCATAAATCCTAAGAAAATAGCAGTTTTACCCAGCTGATAAAATTGTTTATCATATACACTTCGCCCTACTAATTTTCTATCGATTAAAGTGCTTAAGCCTAAACCAAAGGAAGGAATTACAATTGCCAAACATCTTGCGGTTATAGGTAGAAGTTTTTCTGTCGTAAAACCAAGGGCTACAAATCCAGCAGCCTTGTTTACTGGTCCACCTAAATCAAAAGCAGTAGTTGCTGCCAACACGAAAGCATAAGCAAATTGCCCTGCGCTTCCCGCCGCTTGTAACAAATCTTTTATTAATGTATTTATCCACCCACCAAAAGGAGTAATGATAAAGACCATTAGAACTAAACATGCAAAAGCCGAGATCAATGGAATTAGAAATGTAACTTTAAATGCTAACCAATCATGGGGCAGATCGATTTTCTTATTTAACCATTTTACGAAATATCCAATAATAAATGCGATGAGTATAGCTCCTAAAAATCCAGAAGCGACTGGTGCCTTTGTAACCCATTTTCCATCCATGAGACTTAACATAGCAACAGGCTTAGTCGCAATATACCCTCCAATGAAACCTGCTGCTAAAGCGGTCTTTCCACCTATAGAATTTGCAGTGAAGGCTGTAAAAATAGGAATGGCAAAACCAAAGAGTGTAAATCCGAAAATTTCCATAATGCTAGCCAACTGAAGCATTGTAAAACTAACACCATCATATTTACCCGAATTGATTGCCTCTAATATAGATACAGAGGGATCTATATTAAAAAATACATAAGGTATTAGCTGAGAGATTGCACCAATTAACCCCCCCATGATGAGTATAGGAATCATATAAGAAATTCCTGTCATGATGTGTTTGCTAGATTCTAGCCAACCAGAATTTGTGGATATGTTCTCATTTGTTTTGTTATTACTCGATGCTGTTGAACCAATGGTTCTTTTCGTAATTGCCATGGTATACCTCCTACAAATATTTTTGTGGATTCTTACCTGATTACCATTTATTTTTTTTCTTTGCTTTTTACTCCTTTCCCGAAGATTTAGAAGTGATTTTATTGCGCTAAGTCTTCTTCAATCTCCTTGATTATATCCATTGGTTTTTTTATAACCTCTTGCAGACCGACTTCATACACTTCACAACCTTCGAATCTTTCCATGCCAAGGGGTGTTACCGCAACAGCGTGAATAATGATTTCAGCCTCACGAATATCAAGAGTCGATAATTCATTTTTTATTCCATCAGCCCCCTGTGTTTCAACCTTTACATCATACCCCATTTCTACAGCCGCTTTTCGTATTGCCTCCGCCGCCATAAAAGTGTGTGCTAACCCCATTGGGCATGCACATAAAGCAATTAATTTTTTTGTCATTTTCCTCTCTCCTTTGTTTTTATAAATTAGCTATGTAAAGCCTGTTCTATCAGAAAGAATATCTCTTCCTCATCAACGGAGTTCACCAATGCATTTTTAAACTTTTCATCTACGAGTTTCCTTGCAAGACTTGCAAGAAGCTCTAGATGAGTATTCCCTCCCTGTTCATTAAAACTTAAAATACTGATTATAATTCTTACATCTTCTTCAGCAACATTTCCCCAAGAAACTTCTTTCTGTGGTTTTAGTATAAGTATTGCAGGTTTTATAATATAGTCAGATTTTGTATGCGGGATCGCGATTCCATCACCCAAATTTGTAGCAAATTCTTTTTCTCGACTTACTAAACCTTCATAAACACCCTGCTCCTCTTTTCCAATACCTAACTCTATAGAAAGTTTAGCAATATACCTTAAATATGCATCTTTATCCTTTAAATCTAAATTTATTTTAATATGATTTTTTGTAAATACCTCGCTCATCTACAACGGCTCCTCTACTTAACATCTAATACTTCCATCAACTTATCAAAGTTAAAGATTTTTATAACCCTTCTTACTTCACCCTCGTCCTGAATAAACCGATACAGGTATTTAAACATTGGAAAGTTATAACTCTCCTTTTTGTTAAAACAAACCATAAAAACCAATTGTACTTCTTCTTTGTTCCATATGATTGGCTTTTCCAACACCCCTACACCAATAACAGATTTGTAGGATCCTTCCAAAATCGTGTGAGGAATTGCTACCAAATTACCAATCTCAGTAGATGACATCTTCTCTCGCTCTAGTACCATTTCGGTTACACTCTCATCAATAAATCCGTACTCTTTCATTGCTTGACCAATGTTTTTTATCGCCTCTTCTGGTGTCTCAGCTTTGACCCTAAAAAAAGCATTTTTGTTAAAAGTTGCTTGGAATATTTTTTTTCTTTCTTCCTTTTCTTGAAAAACTTGGTGTAACTCATTTACGATTTCGTCCGAAAATACGTTTTCTATATACAGAACCGGCACTTTAAAATCTTTTTTATCTAATTTCACAGTGGAAACGATGAAATCAATATCTGCCTTTAAGGCAATATCTATGTATCTTACAGGATAGGTCCCAACGATGTTAATATTGCTAATTCTTTGCTTTAGTTTTTCTGCTAGCAGCTGTGAAGTCCCAATACCATAGTGACAAATGATACACACCTTCTTGCCACTTGAACTCCTCCTTCTTTCAAAGGCTGCACCAAAATGCATGGTTATAAATCCGATCTCGTCCTCATCTAATATGACATTAAATTCTTCTTTAAGTTTTTTTGCCATAATGGTAGCTAGATTCGTTTCTATAGGAAATTTTGATTTTATTTGCTTAAGTAAAGGATTTTTAGCACTAATTCCAGCTTTGAATCGATTTATAAAAATCTTTAAATGCATAACTAATGCATTTACAAAATCAGAATCTTCCGTCAAATCAAGATCTGTAACTAACCTAATCTCTGCAAGGACTTCCTCGACAAACTTGTTTACCACGTCTTTTGAATCTACTGTAAGTTTCATTCTTGTATTATAGTCATATATTATTATGCCACTGCTTAATGAGACATAAATCACCTCATTCTCATCCATAGTTAAATCAAACTTTTTCCCTATTTCATTCATAATGAATTTAATATAATCATAATTATGAAGCCGATAGCTCTCTTGAAAAGTATTCTTCTCAATAAAACAGTTTTTTCGTACCCTTGCTACGGAAATAAGTATTCTTGTTAATAATATACTAAAGTCTTTATCGGCCAGAATAATATTGCCCGCATGCAAAGCTTCCGTAACGATTTTTTCAATTTCTTTAATTTCTTGCTTTGAAACAGTATCTAATCTCACTTCCAACGAATTATTTTCATCGCTTTTTATGGCGTAATTGAGAATCAGCCCTCTTATTTTCGTTTCGTCACCCACTATTTTGCTGCCATGAAAGGGCTTCGATATAATACTTAAGTCATACTCTTTCAAGATACTTTGTACATTAGCAATCAGCTTATTTGTACTAGCGATACTCAAATTTAATGTATCACTTAACTCTTCCGCATTTGCATGCCCCTTGTTAAGAAAGGTACATATAATTTTTGTAATTCTACCTTCCGTGGAATCGTCTATTTGAAAACCTTCTATGTACTTTATAGCCTTTTCGCTAATCCTCCGAATCTCCTTAGCTGGTCCCTTTATCTTATATCCTATCCCTCTTGTAGAGAAAATTTCAGCACCATAATCATAAAAAAAGTAATTTAAATCTTGGATGTATCTCTTGACTGTTCTCACAGATATCTCGAGTTGCTGACTTAATTCTTCCGCAGTTACATATTCTTCTTTATCAGTAAGGTACTTAATAATCATGGAATGTTTCTTACTTATCATTCCTTTATCACCATCCTACAACTACATTGTAAACCTTTCTACCATTCATGTATCTATACGGAATGCCTTCACAAGTGCCACGCATTTTTTATAGATTAGCAAGTTCCCATAAAGCCTCAGCATAAATACCGATTGATTTTATAAAAGCGTCCTCGCTTCCATACTCTCCTACCATGTGCGCATTGCCTGCTGAACCATCTGGAAATTCTCCACCAAATACTACTGCATTCTCCATCTCTGCTGCATAAGTCCCCGCACTAGTAACTCGAACTGGATTTTCTCTATCCCCCGTATGTTTCACATAAACCTGGTAAAGTTTCCTAACCAGTAAAGAATCCATCTCTATATAATGAGGTTTTTTATTACTACTGACCTTTAACTCATAGCCCTCTATACCTTTATATTTTAGAAAAGCAGCAATTTTTTCTAGTATTTCTTCCACATCTAAATTTTCTGGATACCTGACACTTAAAGTTAATTCTAACCTACCACCTTCTAATCGGAGTATAGTTGGGACCATTGTAAGAGTACCGCATCTCCCTTTTTCACCCAATCCAAATATCCTTCCATCCCTATTGTCACCTGCAAACAGAAACGTCAAGTCTTCCAGCCATTTCTCTTGCAATTCCATATTCAGGAGCTGAAGCACTTTTTCAATTGGATTATTTGCTTTTTCCGGTTTAGAGGAATGCCCGCCAAGGCCAAAGAGTGTAAAACCTTTAACTTTATTTTTTTCCTTGGAATATTCCAATGTTAGTTGATTCTCTTTTAGATAATCTCCTATCTTCTCCTTGTGAATAATACAATTCCTAACAGTAACATAGGTCGGTATTGTATTGTGTACCTCTCCCCCCAGTATGAGCATGGTATTGTTTTCAACCTTACCACTAATCTGGAGTACCATTCCGCCTTTTTCACCGTTTATTACCGGAAATTTAGCATCTGGCGTAAAACCATATGTTGGCTTGGGCTCCCTTTGAAAATAATACCTTATACACTTAAAACCATTTTCTTCATTTCCACCGGCAACAATTCTGATTTTTCTTTTCAAAGGCAGTGCCTTGTCCCGTATAAGTTTTAAAGCAAGGAATGTAGCAAGCAAAGGTCCTTTATCATCTATTACACCTCGACCTACAAGCATGTCCCCTGATTTTAAAAGTTTGAAGGGATCACCGTTCCACCCCTGGCCTGCTGGTACCACATCACAGTGGCCAAAGACATATACATATTCCTCGCCTTTGCCGTATTCTATATGTGCGGCGTACCCATCTACTAATTTTGTAGTAAAACCTTCTTCCTCCCCTTTATTTTTAAACCATTCTAAAGCCTGTGCTATGTCTGCTCCAAAAGGCATCATTGCTGAGACGGTTTCATTATTATATATAGAAGGAATGCTGATCCATTGATCCAGAAGCATAAGAAATTCCTTTCTATATTTCTCAGCCTCGATTGCAAAATTTATCATGTTATTCTCTCCTTTACTCAACCCATCTACCTGACGTAATAAAAAAATAAGGAGGGCTAATTTCCTCCTCAATACCCTTTAACCGACACTAAACTAATCCTCATAGGTTAAATATGAATTTCTTGCTCCTATGCGCAAATCCCTTGTAAATAATACCATTATTTTGCAAGTTTTAATTTATTGGCAAGATTGCAAAATTCATTCCACTAGAAATTGTTCTCCTACATCTTTCTTACTGCATTCATTCCTTTTTAAGTAAGAAATTTTGTTTCCCAAACGCCCAACTAAACAGTGCTAATGAGTTTTTCGCAGCCAACCTGATAAGAAAAAGGCCTCCTATTGTAGAAATAAATCACTACTAATAAGAGGTCTTTTGGTACTTTATTTTCCTAGGATCTTTTTCAATTCTTCGCTCTTTTGTTTAACATTATCTGCATCAATGATTTCAGTTCCAGTGTCAATTCGTTTTTCAACAGCTTCACCTTTAGCGGCTTTAACTGCTGCTTCTACACCTTTAAAACCGATGTTATAAGGGCTTTGTGCCACAGATGCATTAAGTTTGCCTGCACTAATCGAAGCCAAGGCATCTGGAGAACCATCAAAACCAACCACAACCATTTTCTTACCGCCATCTTCCAACGCTTTCGCTGCACCAAGTGCCATATCATCATTCGTTGCGAAAACACCAGCAAATTCTTGTTTGCTCTGCAAAATATTCTCAATTACAGTTACTGCCATAGAACGTTCACTATTGGCAGGCTGTATTACTGCCACTTCTAGACCTGCAGCTTTTAACCCTTCAATGCAGCCGTTTACTCGTTCATCATGAGTAGGATCACCTAAAGCACCACGCAAGATAACGACTTTTGAACCCTTAGGAAGTTTTTTCCCAAAGTATTCGCCAGCAATTTTACCACCATTCAAATTTCCCGTTCCAACAAAGGAAACCTTATCATTCCAAGAAGCATCTGTATCTGCAAGAATTACCGGAATTTTAGCAGTCTTTGCTCGTTCAAAAACTGGAATAGCACTTGCTGATTGGGAAGGCGCTACCACCAATGCACTTACTTTTCTAGTAACTTGATCTTCAATCAACGAGATCTGACCCGTTACATCAGTCTCTGCATTAGGGCCAAGAACTTTTACTTCAACACCATATTTATCCCCAGCTGCTTTCGCTCCGGATTCTACTATTTTCCAATAATCGCTATTTAGCGCTTTAACAACTACGCCAACTTTCATTTTTTCGCTTGTTTTTGGGGCTTGCGTTTGAGAACTACCGCAGCCAGCAGCCACCAAAGAAAACAGTAAGGACATTGCTACTAGTAACGTATACTTTTTTTTCATTCTTAATTCCCCTTTTTCAATTTAATACTTATGAAGTATTACTAGGTTTGGGCAATTCTTTTGTTCCATTTCACCTCCTGATGATAATAATTGACTAAAACTCCCTCTCATTCTTATACTTTAACCCTTGCAGCTGCCTTATGCCTTAAAACATCTACATATACTGCTAAAATAATAACAATGCCGATGGCTACGGTCTGCATTTCAGAAGAAACACTTAGGAGGTTTAACCCATTACGTAAAACTGCCATAATCATGGCTCCAATTAATGTTCCCCAAACGGTCCCCTCACCTCCCATAAAACTTGCACCGCCAATGATACACGCTGCAATTGCATTAAATTCATATCCCAAGGTATGCTGAATTTACGCGTCTACTTTGGAGTAATCATTATTCCGCGAATCATAGTAACTAACTCATCATATCCTCCGAGGAACTGTAGTAATGTTTTACTTACAGCACCGTAGTTATCAAACTCATCAATACTCATTCCATTTGGCTGGTAAGCTCTGTTGAAATCAGGAATGTATTTTGATAATTGCTCAATGACTATAGGATTAACAGGCTCATTAATACGATTTATTACTGAAATATCGGAAGCATTAAAACGCTTGATCCATTTAGCAGGTATCGTTAGAGACATATCTCCGCCAATAAATTCTGACCATTGGTGGTGGTTCCGGTATGCCGCAGCTAGTAATTGGGTTCTATAACCTTTCTCTTTGAATATTTTGTAGGCATTTTTCATTACAGCAACACCAGCCCACTCTAAACATCCTGGGTCCAGAATAATTCCATCTCGCTCAACTACAGTTTTTAGCCAATCATCTACTCTACCTACCATGATTGTGCATATTGGATGCATCATATAGGTATCTTGGCCCTCTTCTTCCCGTCTCTTTAACCCTCTTTCAACCGCTTCCGCTACTGCAATTGCTTGCGCTACAGTAAAGCTAACTGTTCCATTAATACTGACGCCATGATAGGTAGCTTCTTCATAAGCCTTGATACTTGCTTTCGTAGTCGGCATTTTAACTTGTATATTCGGTGCTAAATTATTAAAATGTAAGGCCTGCTCAAGCATAAGGTCAGTATTTCGATAGTATTTAGTATTCGTTTGAATCGATATCCTGCCTTTTTGCCCCTTCGTTCTTTCATATATTGGAAATAATAACTTCGCACCAGCAACAGCCATTTCTTCGTTTAATTTCCATACAATATCATCTTCTGATGCCGTTGGGAACTCATGTATCAGTTCAATAATTCTATCCTTATAGGAATCTATCTCATTTTTAAGAACCTCTTTTACAATGACAGGATTGGTTGTAGCACCTACAGCCCCATATTCCAGGGCATATTGGAGTTCGGATATTGAGCAGGAGTCATTCCAAAAATCAGTCAATGTCGTTCTTGCCATTTGCTGCAAGGGGCTTTTATACTGTTGTTTACACATGTTACCGTCCCATCCTTTTCACTATTTTTTTGATACGACTTTTTAATAGTAACAATTAACCTCCTGATGAACTTCCTATTTGGTTACTTTAACAACGGCTTAATTGTATAAGAGCATACGGATTGAGCATATTATTGTGATATTAATTGATTGTCTTTGTTATATTATCACTCTCTTATGATGATATTATAGTTTGTCTGTAAATAGAACTGCTTTTTTGATGATCCAATTTGGAACGATTGTGGTTGAAACTCATACTTATCATGATATAATTAATTTGCCAATTATTCCCATATACTATTTAGGCGAAATAAGCAAAGATACTAATTTTAAGATAAAACAGGGGTGAATGTTCGTTGAAAGAAGACCGAATAAGTGCATTACAAAATCATCTTCGCAAAAATGGCAGAGCATCCATTGAAGAGCTTTGCAGCTTGTTTAGTATCTCAAAAAACACGATTAGAAGAGATATTAACGAACTGGAGAAACAAAATTACATAAAAAAAGTCTATGGTGGAGTTATTTTAAATGACACAAAAACTACAGAACCTTTTGAGTCAAGAGAAGTAAAAAACAAAGATGAAAAACAACAAATTGGGAGCTTAGCTAGCAATTTAGTTGAGGATGGCGATATTATTTACATCGACTCTGGAACCACTACAATGTGCATGATACCTCATTTAGCGGCACGAAAGAATTTGACTATAATCACAAATAATTTACATGTAATCACTAGCTCACTTCCCTTTTCCAACCTAAATATAATTTGTACTGGTGGAATTTTTTTAAGAAGAACCAATTCTTTTATTGGTATAGAAGCAGTCAATTCTCTAAAACAATATAATATTTCAAAGTCTTTTGTTGCTACAACTGGGCTCTCAATTGAAAAAGGTCTAACAAATTCGTCATCCTTTGAATATGACATCAAAAGATATATCTCTGAGAATTGTAAGCAAATCATTGTCTTAGCTGACAATACCAAATTTGATCGTGTCTCCTTAATGACCTACTACGATTTAAAAAGCATTCAAGTTCTTGTAACCGACAAAGAGCCTGATGCTACATATATTAAATTCTTTAACGACTATAACATTAACTTAGTTATTCCTTGACACGTAATTATTTGATTAGGGCTTACTCATTTGTCTCATAAGAAAAGACTTGGCTTGTGCCAAGTCCTCGGACGCAGGCAGAAGCCTTAGTCGTTCTTACTTGGAATCAAGAAAGTGTTATACTTTCTGATTCCGTAAAAAAAGAAATACGCTTTGCTACTAGAGCAAAGCGTATTTCTTTTTCAAACACTACATATTTACTAACTTTTTACCAGCAATACCTGGTTGAGTCATTTCCTCTGGCGATAAGATAATATCCATAGCCTCTCTAGTTAACAATTTTTTCTTGATAATGAGTTCTCTTACTGGTCGTCCAGTCTTATAAGCTTCTTTAGCCAACATCGATGAATTTTCATAGCCAATATGAGGTAATAGCGCTGTAACAATACCAACACTTCCCTCCAACCATGTTTCACATTGTTCTCTTTTTGCTTTTACCCCTTTAACACATAATCTGCTAAAAGTATCAACAGCATTCGTCAAGTAGGTCATAGAATTGAAAATATTAAAAGCCATAACTGGTTCCATTACATTTAGCTCAAACTGCCCATTTTCAACCCCTAGGGTAACAGCCAAATCATTACCAATAACCTGATAGCAAGTCTGGTTTAATACCTCTGGAATCACTGGATTTACTTTGCCAGGCATAATTGATGAGCCAGGCTGACGTGCTGGCAAATCCAATTCATTAAGTCCACATCTTGGACCGGAAGCCATCATTCTAAAATCATTTGCTATTTTAATAAGAGCTAAGGCAGTGATTTTCATAGCTCCTGACACGTCCGCAAAAACATCTGTATTATTCGTAGCATCGACTAGATCAGCAGCCGTTACAAATGGCTCTTGCGTCATTTTGGCTAATTGCTTAGCTACTTCACTTATATATTCAGGCTCTGCATTGAGTCCAGTACCAACAGCCGTAGCTCCCATATTCACCGTATATAAACGACGCAGTACATCCTCCACGCGTCCAGCACCACGTCGAACAGAAGAAGCATAAGCTGCAAATTCTTGTCCCATGGTAATTGGTACTGCATCTTGCAGATGCGTTCGACCCATTTTGAGAACGTCCTTAAATTCGATTGCCTTTTCATCTAAAGCTGCAGCCAATTCTTGAAGTGTGGCAACAAGAATACGGCCTTTACGAATTGTGCAAACCTTAATAGCAGTTGGAAATGCATCATTTGTTGACTGTGCCATATTGGCATGATTATTTGGTGAAATACGCTCATAATTGCCTTTTTCCTCACCGATTAACTCCAATGCACGATTAGAAAGCACTTCATTCATATTCATATTTACAGAAGTACCTGCACCGCCTTGAATTGGATCAACACAAAATTGATCATGTAATTTTCCACTAATAATTTCATCAGCAGCTGCAATAATGGCTTCCCCAATAATTTTATCCAAGCGGCCCGTAAGCATATTGGCTTTTGCCGCTGCTTTCTTTACAATTGCCATTGCATTTATAAAGTCTGAATCCAATTTCTGCCCTGTAATCTTAAAATTTTCCATAGCTCGAAGTGTCTGTACACCATAATAGACATTGTCGGGAACTTCCATTTCACCTAAAAAATCGTGTTCTAAATGCATAATTATTTCCCCCTATAATTTTATAAATTTATTCTTATTTATTTTCAACTGGTAAACAATTACAAGAGTTTACCAAATGCCAATAATCTTCATCCAAGGAACACCAATTCCTAACCATATCACCAAATGCAATACAGAAAGAAGAAAACCAATGCGCCACCACTCACTTTGGCTAATGTAACCGGAGCCGAAGAAAATTGGTGATACTCCACATGCGTAATGAGTCAAAGTTGAGCATGTATTTGCAAATACCCCTAAGAGAATGGCGGTTAGGAGTACTGGTGCACCAGCAGCTACTGCAACAGTAGCAAAAGCACTAAAAAGAGCCATCACATGTGCCGTATTACTGGCAAATCCATAATGGATAAAAGTATAAACAATACTTAAAACAATAAGCACTGTGAACCAAGAAATCCCTACCAATTGGGCTCCTACAAGCTTTGCAAACCAAGTGATAAGACCTAGCTTTGCAAGATATGCTGCCATGTTAACTAAAACGCCCATCCAGATGAGCACATCCCAAGCACCTTTTTCACCCAAAACATCATCCCAGTTGAGAACATTAGTAATAAGCATGAAAGATAAACCCAAAAGAGCAACAAAAGCTGAATCAAGACCTGTAATGCTACTGGTAGCCCAAAGAATAAGAGCACCACTAAAAATTAATAAAAGTAATTTTTCACTTCGACTCATGGCACCCATACTAATTAATTCTTTTCGTGCCATTTCTTTGGCTTCTGGTGTTTTTTTCAATTCCGGCGGATAAATTTTATATAAGATATAGGGTATAAGAATAGTACAAACTATGCCTGGTACTATACAAGCCATAAACCATTGAGACCAAGTTATGGTTTGTCCAAATAATTCCTGGGTTAACTTCATAACAACTACATTATTCGATGCACCAGTCAAAAAAACAGATGCTGAGATAACAACGCTATTGTATGCACTAAATAATAAAAATTTCCCTACTTTACCAGCTGTAGCACCAGGTTCAGATTCAAATGCTGTACATAAACTACGGGTAATCGGATAAATAATTCCGCCCCCTCGTGCAGTGTTAGACGGAGTAAATGGTGCGGCGATAAAGTCCGTTGCCGCCATAGTGTAGGCCAATTTTAAAGTACTATCACCAAACTTGTTCATTAGAATATATGCAATACGTCGACCGAGGCCGGTTTTAATAAAGCCCTTGGCAAACATAAAAGCCGCTACGATGAGCCAAATTACTGTATTGCTGAATCCCTCAAGAGCTTGTCCAGGGGTAAGAACACCCGCAATAACCACCGTCGTTAATCCAATGATTGATGCCGTGCCGATAGCTACTGGCTGCAAAATAAAGGCTACTATAGTCGCCGTAAATACAGCTAATAGGTGCCATGCTGCCGCTTTTATACCTTCAGGAATGGGACTAAACCAAATGATCAAGCCAATAAAAACACATATTAAACCTCGTACTCCTTTATGATTCAAACACTTATGCCTCCTATTAAATATTTCATGAAAAATGAATAATAACCTAATAAGGTCAATATTTAGTTTAGGTTTAGATAACACTTGCATAATGTATAAAGTATTTTGTATACATTATAAAACGAAAAAAAATTGGTTGTATCAATTTACCTGCATGACATGTAGTAATGCAATCTATAATCATCAAGTTTAACGACGTTTTTTATACTATCTCTTCTTTCAGAAAAAGGACGACGGTAGAACAATTCCAATGTCTATAAAACACTGGAACTGTCCCGCCCCCTTGAATACATTCACTTAAACCAGTGATTTAAGCAATTTTTCGCAGCACTTCTTCTTCTTTTTGAATATCATATTCATTTTCCCATTTAGAAATGACCACAGCAGCCAACGCGTTGCCGATTACATTGACAACCGTCCTTGCCATATCCATAAAACGGTCAACACCAGCGATAAAAGCCAGCCCCTCTGCCGGAATACCTACGCTACCGAGGGTCGCCAATAATACAACAAAAGAAACACCTGGTACACCCGCTATGCCTTTAGAGGTTAGCATTAGTACCAACATTAAGTTAATTTGGGTGCTAATCGGCAAATCGATGCCATATAATTGCGCTAGGAAAATAGCCGCAATTGCCTGATAAAGAGTAGAACCAGTCAAATTAAAAGAGTATCCTGTCGGTATAACAAAGGAAGTAATCGCCTTAGGACAGCCCATTTTTTCCATCTTTTGCATGATATTGGGCAAAACAGCTTCCGAACTTGCTGTCGTATAGGCAAGAATTAATTCATCTTTTAGTACTCTGATGAAATTCATGATATTGAGACCACAAAGCTTAGCAATTACACCAAGCACCACAAAGACAAACACTATCATAGCACCATACACTGTGATAACGAGTTTCCCCAAGGGAATCAATGACTGAAGACCAAATTTAGCAACAGTAGAACCAATGAGAGCAAACACGCCAAACGGTGCAAATTTCATAACTTGATTGGTCACCCAAAACATGGTTTCCATTACGCCTTCACAAAGTTTGAGAACAGGCTTTCCTTTCTCGCCAATAGCAGCAAGACCTAAGCCAAACATAACGGAAAAGAATATAATAGCAAGCATATCGCCCTTCGCAAGTACGTCAAACACATTCGTAGGAACAACATTGACAAAGGTGTCAGCAAAACTATGATGAGCTGCACCTTCTGCAGTATTTACATAACTGGCAATATTCGTCTTAGCAAGACTACCGATATTCTCAATTCCAATTCCTGGTTTGACAACATTGGCAATGACAAGTCCCATAACGATGGCAATCGTGGTCACGACTTCGAAGAAAAGAATGGTTTTACCGCCTATTTTCCCCAATTTCTTTGCATCACCAACACCCGCAATCCCAACAACCAGCGAGGACACTACAATTGGTACTACAATCATTTTAATCAGCCGGATGAACATATCGCCTATGGGTTTGAGATATCCTTCAATTGCCGGATCTCCATAATAAGCAGCGCCTACTGCAACCCCTAATATAAGTCCAATGAGAATTTGTGTTCCTAAACCAAATTTAATTTTCTTCATTTTTCATCTTCCTCTCTATAATCTTTGGTATGATGGAAAAAATATTTCTTGCGAATCTATGAGACAACTTCTACAATTCAAATTTATCACGCAACCTATATAATCCGATATAAACCTACAAACTTTCTGAAAATTTTAAAATAAATTGTAGAAGACTACATTTTTTTCTGTTATTCTGTATAATGTATAAATAAGATCTAGCCTAATACACTAGGACTCACAGCTGTTGTTGACTACACCCACCACGATTCTCCTCTAAGGAAGGTATAAAATGAAAAAAAGATGGTTTGCTCTTTTGTTAATGATTCTAATTGTTCCCTTAGCTGGTGAACTTAAGTTTTATCCATTTGACAGTGAATTTAGTTCCTTTCGCGTTAGTTTCGGCTCACCGGCATTTTTATTCTTTTTATTATGGCAGCGCAGTACCTCCTTCGTATTTTCCGGATTATTAGTCGGATTGTCCGTTCTAGTTTTTCGCATGGCATTAGATTGGATTACCATAGATAGTACTATCGCCTCTAGTCTTCTACTTCATATGCCAGCATTTTTTTATTACGTAGTATATGCCCTTATTTTTCAATTGGCGAAAGCCCATGATTTATATAACCAGCCGCTGGGTATTGGGCTATTATCCATTATTGCTGAAATCACCGCTAGTATGCTGGAACTTATGCTTTCACTGACCTATTCCAGTGCAACTGATATCATTGCATTCCCCATTATCAGTAAAATTTTAATCATTGCTGTTATCCGCAGTTTTTTTATTCTAAGCTTCTTTTTTATCATAAATTTGCGTCATGCAGAATTAGCAGCAGAGCAACAAAGAGAGCAAAACAAGCATCTGCTGATGCTTATTTCTGCTCTCTACGAAGAAGGCATTCACGTTAGAAAATCCCTGCAAAATGCAGAGAACATCACGCGAGATTGTTATAATCTCTATAAGGATCTACAGGACTGCCACTTGCCAATTAATCAGAATCAATTAGCACAAACCCTATTAGGAATTGCTGGTCAAGTACATGAAATCAAAAAAGATAATCAACGTATCTATGCCAGCCTCACCCAGTTAATCTCAGAAAAGAAATTACATGACTATATGACGGCCTCCGAACTGGCGGAGATTATTATACAATCACACCAGAAATATGCTCGCTCCTTACACAAGACAATTACCTTTGATTTACAGGTTGAAGATTTGCTACCACCATTACATGTCTATACTGTTTTATCACTTGTGAACAATTTGGTTTCCAATGCTGTAGAGGCCATTAAAGATTCTGGTTTAATCAAACTATCTATTTATAGCATCAACGAAAATATAGTATTTCGTGTGGCCGATACTGGACCAGGCATCCCACAAAAAAAAAGAAGTCTTATTTTCAAACCTGGCTATACGACCAAGTTTGATCTAACAGGTAATCCCTCAACTGGTATGGGCTTGCCTTATATTAAAGATTTAGCAAATAGCCTACAAGGCAGTATTACACTAGAAGAGATTCCTACTGATAAAACGGTTTTCACCATACAACTACCACTACAAAGTGTAATAAAGGAAGGATAATAAAATGCGTTTTTTTATTGTTGATGATGATGAAGCAATCCGATCTATGTTGGCAGAAATAATAGAGGACTATGATCTCGGCGAAGTAGTCGGTGAAGCAGAAAATGGTGCTGCTGTCGATGGAAAATTATTAACCATCAAAGCAGTTGATATCTTGCTTATTGATTTATTAATGCCGATAAGAGATGGAATTCAAACAGTTCGTGAATTGACACCTACCTTCCATGGTAAAATTATTATGCTTTCTCAAGTGGAGGATAAGGAGATGATTGGTAATGCCTATTCTCTTGGTGTGCATTACTATATTACTAAACCGATTAATCGGCTTGAGGTAATCAGTATCATTCAAAATGTGACAGAACACATTCGACTACAAAATGTGATATGCAATATTGAAAAGAATTTAAATGTGTTAAGTTCAGAAAAAATTATCCATAGTAACACAGCACCAGTCTCGCCAACCAAAAATGTCGTAAATACTTCAGGTCAATACCTGCTTGCCGAATTAGGAATGATTGGTGAAAGCGGCAGCAATGATTTATTAGGTATGTTGGATTTTTTATATCAATATGAAAGTGAACACCCCCTTGAACATGAGGTCCCTTCCTTGAAGGAGATTTTCACCAGTGTGGCAATAAAAAAGCTAGGTGTAGAAATTTCAGATCTAAATGACATAAAGAAAGAATCTAAAGCTATGGAGCAACGAGTCCGAAGAACAATCTTCCAAGGACTAACTCACTTAGCATCTCTTGGCGTTACTGATTATACCAATCCTAGTTTTGAAGAATACGCTCCAAAGTTTTTTGACTTTACCGAAGTGAGAAAAATAATGCTCAACTTACAAAATAATAGTAAACCTTCGATTGGCAATACTCACATTAATATAAAAAAGTTTGTAAGAGTATTATTTCTTGAGTCAAAAAAAAGACACTAAGTCGACCCTTTATTTTTATAGTAAACACCACAAAAGAAAGAGATCAGCAGATTTTCATATCCGCTGATCTCTTTCTCATTTTCCGGAATCAGAAAGTATAACACTTTCTTGCTTCCAAGTAAGAACGACTAAGGCTTTTCTTATAATTACTACTTTGCCTTAATGTCTACCTCAAACATGCGATTCCAAGGAAAAGAAACTTCTATCTTTTTCAACGAAAAGGCTTTTAAATTTTGCATACTAAAGGCTTGCACACGCTCTGTCGCCTCTTTAGTAAGAGTAGGCAGCATTTCATCTAATTGTACATTACTGTGCCCTGCGGGGATTAATACTTCTTTCGTAAGAGCCCCACGTACATTTGCCTGATAGGCCCAATCATCTAGTAAACGGACAGCTATCAGATTATTTTTATTAGCTGTTGTCATCCGCTGGGCAAAGGCCGCCTGTCCAATGGTATAACCAATTGTGTTACTAGCTGTATTCCAGCCCGAATAGGATTCTAACTGGGGTAGCATTTTACTCTTCGTCATTTCATATAACAATGCATTATCTGATCCGTTGGCAAAGGAGATATCTGCCACGGCAACTTTTCGTTTAGCAAGCAAGTAGGCTTGCATCTGTTTAACAAAAGCAAGAGTTTCTTTATTTGCTTCTACTTTATTTGCTTCCACCCCTGCTTCCCTCGTCCAACCATCAGCAGGCGTATTAACTGCCAAAATCATATCCGCTTTTTTATCGGAGAGTAAGGGTAAAAATCCTGCTGCAATCAAATGATCACGAACATTTTTTCCTACAGGAGTATCTTCATAAGAAGGAATCGTCTGGTCACCAACGCCTTGTGTATAGATGACAGCTACAGAAGGTATAGTAAAGGTAAGATCATTTGCTGCTCTAGCCAACATGACCATACCTAACTGATCCGCTCCAGGAAAGGACAAATATTTACTAGCAGGCAAATCAGCCGTTTCTTTTTCTAGCCATCTAGATTCCTGGTGGGATCTAGAAAGTGGTGAACAATCATCACGACCAAGCAGTAAATAATTAAATATATCTTCTTTTACTTCCTGAATCAACTTTACATTCACTTCATAATTTTTATCACGTCGGTTTAGCCAATTCACCATTACATCAGTCGGGACTTGTGCAATGAGTTCCTTTAACTCCTCTTGTTCTTGATGGGTTAATGTGTGTATTTCACTTTTATCCCGCAAAGCATGAATACGAAAAATTGCAGGGCCATATGTTTCATAGTAAGCTGGTTCAACCCCGCCACTAGATGCATGAGGGCTGCGCATAATGGTACTAAATACATATAGCTTTAATGATGGGTTAAGCTTTTTTAGTTTTTTAAAGTTTTCTGTCCTTTTTAGCAATATATCTTCGTCAATTTCATGAGTTCTTGATGCAACTAACCCACCATAGATAAGAGCATCGGCTGACACAACGACTCTGTCAGCTTCTTTTGCATGAGCAAATACCCATTCCCATAATTGATCGGGATTGGCATTCCTTGTTCTAGCTGCTAAATACTCCTCTGGTGGAACCAGTATTTCAAATCCACCTTTTTCTACTGTATCTGTTACATATTCATAACTAACAGGTCGATTATCAAAAGGGACATACATTATCGTTTGCGCATAAACTGGAACATTAATAACTAGTAGCAAAAATAACAATGCTACTAGGATTCCTTTTTTATTCTTCATTTTCTTCCATCCTTCCCAACACAAAAATACTTGCTAAAGCTTGGTTTTTAGCTGCTGCTGTCAAATAATTATATCTAAGAACTTCTATATTCATATCAGCAATATCTGCTGGTGCATCCACATAAGTAATATTATGTTGGCCAAATCTAACATAATTCGAAGTAAACTCGCCAAAACGTACCTTAATTGGGTTATGATACATGGCTATTTCAGTTAGTTCTTGGCGCAGAGCTTGGGTGCAGTAATAATTGCCAAGAACATAGGGATAAGTAATGATAGCAAGATTTATTACCGCGGCTCCTGCTAGCGCCCCCCCTAAATACCGTATTACTTTTTGATTGCTAGACCAAGCCACGATTGCAAGGCAAATAAGCGCTAGCCAAATTTGAGGTACGTATCTAGCCCACCAAGCTTCAGGATTTATCAGGGCTGTCAGCATAATACTCATAACTAAACCTATACCATGAAGAGCATCCTTTTTTGAAAAAATAAATAGCAACAACAATATGACGCCGCCAATTACTACCATGCCACTAAACCAAGGACCAAAACCGCCAATACGGATATCCGCTCCATAGACGAAAGGCCTCAATTCTTGCGCGGTTACACTAAAGGGTATTTTTATTTGAGGCTCTTCTATATCAAACTTATTTGAGGACATAGAAAAGTTAGCAACATATAATTTCTGAGCTGCATTCAGCTGTAAAAAGCCTTTTGGTGAATTGCTCGTCATAATATCCATAGAGTTGGAACCTGCACCATATAGGGGATAAAAGGGATGCCCATAAAAAATACTATTGGTCATATAAGGATTATAGCCGATGACACAAATGCCTAACAATAATCCGATGATTGCTGTTTTTCCAAGATCCCTGCAAGTTTGTTTCTTCTTACTTAACCACAACCATCCACCTAAGAGACCAATACAAGCAAATGCATAAACAATACCAGTAAATTTAACATTAACCAATAAGCCAATTGTCATAATAAAACCAAATAAAACAAATTTATCATATTGGACAAAGATTCGATATGATAAAGCTAACAAACAAAGCAATAAAGACGCTAACTGTCCATCTATATAAAAACTTAACGCCTGATAAATACTTACAGGATTTAAGGCCAATAACAAGCTAAATAATGAAGATTGCTTGGTACTCCATTTACTACTACCTTTCATTGTTGAGAATGCTAGTAAAAAAGATGCTGTCATTGCTAAAAAATTAAAGGCTTTGCTTTGCTCGATTTGACCAGTGACTGTATATAAGGCCGCTTCGTACACCCAAGGACCTTTGGCGTAATGATTTAATAACATGGCTGATTGAGACTGTTCTTTTAACAAGTACTGATGAAATGGATTCCAATGATTCGCTAGTTGAATCACTGCCTCTTGATGATAAACTTGTCCATCGTAGGATATATCATAAAACATACCGCCAATATACATAAGAAAAGCCATGATAAGTATTGCACTAATTCCAACATTGGCAAATGTCTTGCTTGCATTTTTTTTATCATAAAAAGTTGTGATACGATAAGCAAAAATAAGACTACAGATAGTCGCAGTCCATATATGTAATGGCATTAAGGGCATCCCTAGGCCAAAACTAATGGCTGAGAATAATAAGATAAAAAACATAAACGCTAAACAAGTTAAACCCAATATAAAAGAAAAAATAACTAACATCGATTGCCCCCAACATAAGCGCCTTAGATACTATGTAATAAATAAGCTACTAAAAAACCTGTACTAAGGCCACCCAAGATTTCGATAGGTGTATGACCTTGCCGTTCTCTTAAGGTTTTGGCAGAATCCAACCTAACGTATTGATTGATCATACTAGCATGTTTACCTACCGCACGCCTAATTCCCATGGCATCAAACATGGTAATCATAAGTACTGCCAATCCTAGACTAAACATAGGTGTAGCAATCCCCTCAGTAAAACCAATGAAAAATACCGTACTACTTATTACTGTTGTATGGGTACTCGGAAATCCTCCATTACCGATTAAGTTGACAGCCTCTTTGCGAAAACGAATATAATTCACTAGAAATTTTACAGATCCTGCCACCAACCAGGCAAAAATAGGTGTTACTGCATATTTATAATCCAATCTAACACCTCCCATTAAGACTTGGCAATAAGGGCTATGCCAGCCAAAATAAATAACATACCGCCAATTCGCAGCCAATTAATTGGCTCATGAAAAATAAAATAAGAAGCAATAAATACGAAAACGTAGCCGAGACTCACCATGGGGTAGGCATAACTAAGCTCTACTTTTTTCAATGCCATGATCCATATAATCGTACTAATACCATATAAAAATAACCCTAGAACGATCGGCCATTTAATTTTTTCTAATAAGGTGATACCCGGGTTCTCTACCATTTGCATCGCACCAAATTTAAAGGCAATTTGTCCTACTGCCCCTATGGCTACTGATATAATAATTAACAACAAATCTTTCATTACAATAGTACCTCACTTTTTATTGACCCTAATATGACAATTTGTCTAGTAACCAACATCTTACTAGCAATTACAGGATAATCTATTCAAAATAATATAAGATGCTAGCAACCATAATAGCAAATAGCAACACGGTAGCGAGAATATGGCCATCTTCTACTAATACTTTTTCTGGTCTGCCACCTTTCCCCTTCATGTGTATTAAATATAAATAGCGGAAAATTCCATACATAACTAGGGGGATGGTCCACATCAATTGAATAGTGTGGCCGGATGTAAACGTAAATAAAGAGTAACTCATAATGGCTGCAGTAGTAACAATACTATTTAATTGATTCAGCAATTCAGGAGAGTATTGCTCTAATACTTTACGGTGTTCCCCCTTATTTTCGCTTAGTAAATACAATTCATGCCTACGTTTGCTAATCGCTAAAAATAAAGCTAACAACATAGTACAGATTAGAAACCAAGGAGTGAAGGAAACATCGATTACCAATCCTCCGCCAATGGCACGCAAAACAAAACCAAAGGCAATTACCATAATATCAACAATTACAATCTGTTTTAATTTAATCGAATAAGCCACGTTAATCATAAAATATCCAAAAAGCAACAGGCTAAACCAAGGTTTCAATAAGAATGCCATACCAAGAGCGCAGCATAATAAGACACTTCCAAATGCTAGCGCCCTCATAGGGTCTAATCGCCCCGAAGCAATGGGGCGATACTTCTTTTCTGGATGCCGACTATCCGCTTCACGATCCATGTAGTCATTTAATATGTAAACACAGCTTGATAGAATACAAAATAAGGCAAAACCTACTACCGCCTTTAGTAGCATGTGTATAGTTACTGTCTTGATTGAAAAAATCAAAGCAGCAAATACTAATAAATTTTTAGTCCATTGTTTGGGACGCAACACCATAAGATAGGGCAACGCCTTGCCCCCAGATTTATCTTTTTTGACTATTTCCTCTGCCAAAGTACTCATTTACATGCTCCATTATATATCTTCTCTACAATTCCAGGGATCCCCCCTGCAGGATCATTGGCTAAGCTCCCTGTTACTTTACTAGCCAAATAGGGTATATCTTCTTTTCCTAAAGAAAAATCTGCCAAACTCCCATTCCTATGTATACTTTGGGTAAATTGCTGGTAGGCCAGCATAAATTCCTCCTTATTTCTGCAAGGATTACCACTTAATGCCTCTCCAATACAATTAAACTTTTCTTCCGAAATCTCATAGGTAGTATCTAGCCAACTCTTAAATAGCGCCATCAATCCACTACCATGACTACTATTCGTTTTTACACCAATCGGATATTGCAACCGATGGGGCAAACAGGTACTAGAATTAGCTAGATTAAAGCCCATCAGCATACTGGCATACATCATGTTGTTACGAGCCGTTATATCTTGGCCATTTTTAAGCACTTGAGGCAGGTATTGTCTAACCAATCGAATGGCTGCTAGTGAATGAGTGGCAATTAAGGGGGCTACCCCACTTTTCGATATATAGGTTTCAACAGCATGAGCAAATACATCAAAACCCGTCTCTACAGTATTTCCAGGCAATAAAGACACTGTTAACTGCGGATCCACAATTGCCATACAGGGAAAGAGTCCCTTATGACGAAAACTGGTTTTTATTCCACTGTA
This sequence comes from Pelosinus sp. UFO1, assembly GCF_000725345.1. Lineage (NCBI taxonomy): Bacteria > Bacillati > Bacillota > Negativicutes > Selenomonadales > Sporomusaceae > Pelosinus > Pelosinus sp. UFO1. The sequence goes on along the minus strand of NZ_CP008852.1, from coordinate 1,170,729 downwards.
CTCATCCGTTAAAATCGCCGCCCAATTAGTTTCCGATCCTGTACCAGCTGTAGTAGGAATGGCGATAAGAGGAATATCAACATGGGTGATGGGAGATTGCCCTAATAAATAAGTTTCTACTTTTTCCCTGGTTGACAACCCTAAAACAATTCCCTTTCCAGCATCAATCGCACTTCCCCCACCAAGGGCTACTACAACATCCGGTTGCCAGTCTGCAAATGTTTCAACACACTGGTTGACTTCGCTAGCTAAAGGGTTGGCACTAACACCTTCAAATAATGCAGACTGTATCCCTAAAGAAGTAAGTCCCTCTACTAAGATCTTAGTAAATCCATACTTCTTCATAGCATATTTTCCCGTAACAATCAGTACTCTTTTACCAACCGTTCCAATATAAGCGGGAGCCTTTTCAAACTCACCACAACCAAAATGTATTTTCGTCGGCATATAATATGAAAAATGCATAGCATCCAGCTCCTACTGTTTTATCAACTCATTCACTACTATACTAAAAATATCCACTAGTGAAAAGTAAATCTTCAATTATTTTCAAGAAAATCTGATCTTCGCTCTTATCTTTTCTCAGTCAACGCAAAAAAAACTCTGGTAAAATAGTATACACTATTTTACCAGAGTTTGCAGTCTAATCCAAGGTAAGCCCTTCTAAGACTTTCCTCTTATTATATATTCGCCAGCAATTGCTGCAATACTTTATATTTAGCATTTGTATAGATTTGATCAAAATCTATAATATACCACTCACCATTTTCTTTTTCTAATCCGACTGGTTTCATATTAATCTTGAAAGTATTCTGTTCTTGTGTTGTTACCAAAAGAGCTGCATAGTTCCCTTGTTGGGCTACTTGTTTGATTGACATGATATTAGAATTCTTGATTTGTGTTAATTCTGATTGCCCAGTCATAAATTTTACCACTGTTTTGGGGTCGCTTTTTGAGGCAGCAGAAACATACAAACTAGCTTCTTCCATACGATTATTCTTGGCAGCATCAAAAAAAGTAGTTACTGTTTCCGTTGCACTAAGTCCTGCTACACGCTGAAGGCCTGAACCACCACCACACCCTGCAACTAAAGCTACAATAAGTAACAAACTGGCAGCCAATAAGATCCTTACATTCCGTTTAAACATTTCTCATTCTCCTTTTCCATAATTAAACATAAACTTGTTATGTATACTTGCATTCTATCACAAAATTCTATTTTAGTCACCCTTTTTAGAAATTTCATCATAATATTAAGAAGACTTTGCACATGCCAAACCTTCTTGATTCGCATTTGTCACAAATTCTCCTTCTTACAGATTTGTTACTTTTTCTATTACTATATCCTTTATAGCTCCTTCCTCAAGCTCTTTCAAAATTTGAGGAAGTTCGATGATTAGATGTTCTAATTCTTCTTTACTCATTTCTATTTCTAGAATATCATCTGACATGAAGCACCTCTTTTAACCTATTCTCCAAAAATATTATTCTTACATTAAAATACCTATATCCAAAATTGTACATTATAGCATTGAAATTCTTTTGAATACTATAATGTACAATTTTGTAATTTCATCAGCTGAAAAAACCATCTCATCAAATGACAAGACAGTTTTTTATGTTAGTATGCCTAGCAATGCACTAAGAGCTTTAGTTATCGAGAATTAGATCTAAAATACCATGAGCAATTCGTCTCAAGTTTTCTTCGTGTCGTTCATTTTCTCGATTTTGACGTTCATGCCATTCTCGTTCGCCTTCATGAGGACGCCGTCTCATTTCTCTTTCATGCCTTTCCTTTTCTGCACGTTCTCTTTCATGTCGATCTTGACCTTGATCATGTTTATCATGTCGATCATCTTGTTGCTGTACTGGGGGCTGATTATGTAGTGGTGAAGCTTCTATTACGGATGCACCAAAACCGATTTGCATCATACCAACCATTGATAAAACCGCTATTTTTTTAGCTATATTTTTCATTTAAATCACTCCTTCATTTGTTATTTTAATTATAGAATAGAATTGTAACAGAATTGTGACTGTCAAGTTACATTTACATGTAATTTAGACTAAAGATTAAATAAAAGAAATACCCTAGATATAAAATAAAACAATGCCCTAGGATTCTCTTCCCAGGACATTGTTTTGACTCCCCAATTCTCTTAATTATATCTAACCTGAAGCTGACATTTATCATAAGTAGGATATTTTTAATTAAACTTGAAATTTACTAACAGCTTCCCGAAGATCCATTGCTAAATGGGCTAGCGCTTGGCTGGATGAGGCGATTTCTTCCATAGATGCAGATTGCTCTTGTGTTGCGGCGGATACGGTCTGCGCTTCTCCAGAGGCCTTTTTACTTAGTTCATCAATTTGCTTTACTGAGCCAACAATGTGTTGACCGTTAATCGCCATCTGTTCTATGGCGGTTGATATTTCTTTTGTTTGGTCAGATACTTTGTTTATCAGAAATGCAATTTCTTGGAAAGCCCTTCCACTATCATTTACTACTTCTGCTCCCAGCTTAACCTCGCGAGTACCATCATTCATGGATATTACTGCTTTGTCAGTATCTCCTTGAATTTCGCCAATCAGTTCGGCAATATGCTTAGCTGCATCTTGCGATTGTTCTGCTAACTTACGAACTTCTTCTGCTACTACCGCAAAGCCACGCCCTTGTTCTCCCGCACGCGCTGCTTCGATAGCAGCATTTAAAGCTAATAAGTTTGTCTGACTAGCAATACCAGAGATAGTATCTACAATTTGCCCGATTTCCTTAGAACGTTCTCCCAATTTTGCAACTACCAAAGCCGAAGTATTAACAGTCTGTTCTATGTGTGACATCTGATTTATCGCTTTATCTACTAACGTATTACCTTCATTTGCCTTATTTGCAGCCTGCGCTGATTGATCAGATACTTCATTGGCATTGACAGCAACTTGCTGGATAGTAACTGACATCTGCTGAACCACAGTTGATGTGTTGTCCGCCACACTTAGTTGTTTTTCTGCACCATGTGCCACATCGGTAATGGATGCAGCCACTTGGTTTGCAGCTTGAGCCGATTGATCTGCACTAGCAGTCAATTCCTCCGATGAGGCTGCCAATTGCTCAGAAGAATCATTGATTTGTTTCATCAAATTTCGAATAGAGACACGCATATCCGCCAAGGCATCGCCCACTTGACCAACTTCGTCTTTTCTAAGAATCCTTCGCGTTTTATCTCGAAAATCACCTGCTGCAAATTCTTTACAAATCAGCACCATTGTATTTAGCGGATTGGCTATAATTTGGGTTATATACCACCCACTCAATCCTAAAATAAGTAAGGATACTAGAATGATACCAATGACAATATGTGTTGATTTCTCAAATGATATTTTGCTATCATCATGTGTTTGTTTTGCCATGTTAATACTATATGTTGAAAGATCTGTGCATTTATTAATCGTGTCACTCGCTACTGATTCCACTGTAGCAACGTAGAGTGCATACGCTTCTACATTTCTATTTTGCATCGCCAAGTCAATAACTGGTTGTCTAGCAACGCGATACTTCCCTATGGCTGTTTTGATCCCATTTAACTGTTCCTTTGCCTTCTCATCTAAATTGGCTTTTTCAAGCTCTATCATATTCTCATTAAAGGCTTTTACCTGCTCATCTATGATCTTTTTTAACTCGTTATTTCTATTATTATCCGTTGTAATCATTAATTCTAGTATGGCTCCATTAACTTTATTAATATGAGCACGATTTGCATTTATAAGAGCAATTGGCACTAATTGATCCGCATACATCGAGTTAATATCTGCATTTGACTGCTGAAGATAATAATATCCTGTATACCCTATAATACTCATGGATAGCAAAGAAATAACAATTAGTATACTTAATTTAAGGCTTACTTTCATATCGTTTAATATGTTCATTTTTTCCTCCATAGTGTAATGTATTTTCGATTACTTTCTACTATATAGCCTGCAAATTATCTGTATGTTTCAACTAAAGTAATTTTCTTTTCATCCTCCTTTAGGCATAAATAAAGATTGCCAGGTTACTCATATCAATACATTGAGCAACCTGGCAATCTTAGATTACTTACTATCTTTAGACCCATGGCTTTGCGTCCCTATCTTTCGGTAGGTTTGCCATATTTAACTTTGGTAATTAACTTCGCCATTTTTTGTCAATTTCCTGCAAAGATAATCTTCCATAAGTTGCGTATATAATTTTCCAACTACAAGACTGATTGAGATTCATTGATTCCTGTTTTTTATTAAAACCTCTTTGTCTAATTCATTCATCACTTGATCTAGCATTTGACTAATGATTAGCACATCTGGATGTGATATGCCTTTCTCAAGTGCCACTCTATGCATTTCATTCCGTAACCGCTCTATACTACAACATATTTTTTTCACAACTAGTACCTTCACTCTTTCCATATAATTTAGATGTCTCTTATTATAATCAAAAATTTGTGCAAAGCTTGTCGAACTGGTGTTCGTTTAATGGTAATAATAAAATCATGCCCTAAGATAACTCTTCGGGCATGATTGGCGTCTGCAATGTTAGACCATTTCCACCTTATACTCTCTCAGCCAAGTATCTACTTGAATTAAATAGGCAAATAACTGAGCATTTGTCATGAGCTGACCAAACCAGGGTATATTAGATATAGGAGAATCAGGTTGCGCCATAGAACGCACTTTAGCTACATCCACTACATTTTTTAACGGGGAAGAAGGATCATCTAAAATACGTAATACCCACTGACGTACTGTGTTCAAATAGGATGGATTATGAGTTTTTGGGTATGGACTTTTCTTTCTCCATAAAACATCCTCAGGCAAAATTCCAACTAAAGCATGCCTTAATAAACCTTTTTCTCTTTCATGGTAATTTTTCATACTCCAAGGTACGTTCCATACATATTCAACTAATCTATGATCACAATAAGGAACTCTTACCTCAAGACCGAAAGCCATACTCATACGATCTTTGCGATCAAGCAAGGTAGGCATCCAACGTGTTAGACTCAGATAAAATATTTCTCGCATACGGGCCGATTGAGCATCCTCACCTGGTAACTGTGGCACCTCGGCTAATGCTTCCTGATAGCGTCGTTTTAAGTACTCATGAGGCTTAGTCCTAAGTCCTAGCTCAGGAGATAACCATTCCATTCGTACCTCAGGTTTTGGTGCCCAAGGAAAGCTTGAGGCATTGATCATTTCTTCACGATAAAACCAAGGATAGCCACCAAATACTTCATCAGCACATTCACCTGATAAGGCAACTGTAGCTCCTTTTTTAATTTCCCGGCAAAACAAATATAAGGAAGTATCTACATCCGCCATTCCTGGTAAATCCCGTGAAATTGCAGCGTTCGGTAAACTACCAGCTAATTCGGGTGTATCCAATATTATATTGTGGTGGGAAGTAGCATATAAGTCAGAGACACGGCGCACCCAAGGAGCGTCTGAATTGGGCTGAAAATCGTTTGCCTTAAAATATTGCTCATTATTCAGGTAATCTACAGAATATGTATGAATACCTCCTAATCCATCTTGGCGGTAGTTAATTGCTGCCAAAGCGGTTAATGCACTTGAATCAAGCCCACCCGATAATAAGGTACATACTGGAACATCAGCAACTAATTGACGTTTAACAATATCCTGTAAAAGCTCCCCAACCGTACTGACTGTGGTATCAAAGTCATCTTTATGAGGCATACTTTCCAGCGCCCAATATTGACTTATCTTTACGCCACTTCGACTATATAGCATACTATGTCCAGGCCTTAATTCATCTATGCCTTTAAATACACCGTGCCCTGGAGTTCGACCAGGTCCAATGATAAATACCTCTGCTAAGCCTTCACTATCAACCTGTGGGCGAACCTCAGGATGTGCCAGCAATGCTTTTAGCTCTGAGCCAAATAGAAGCCAATTCCCTTTGTTGGTATAAAATAGAGGTTTGACTCCTATCCGATCACGTGAAAGAAACAAGGTCTGCTGTCTCTCATCCCAAATACCAAAAGCAAATATCCCATTAAATCGTTCTACACAAGAGGGTCCCCACTCTATATAGGCAGTTAGCAAAACCTCCGTATCGCAAGTTGTGCGGAAGGTATACCCTTTAGACTCTAATGCTTGCCGTAACTCAGGTGTGTTATAAAGTTCTCCATTATAAGTAATTACGTACCGTTGTTCCCCTCTATCTCTAATCATGGGCTGCGCACCATTCACAAGATCAACTACACTCAAGCGTCTATGACCAAAGGCTGCGTGTTTTGATAAATACATACCTGAAGCATCAGGGCCACGAGCAGCTAATGTTTCCATCATATTCCCTACTATATGACCTTCATTCTCAAGATTTCTTTCCCAGTCGATCCATCCTGTAATTCCACACATAAATATTTCACTCCTTTGAGAAAATAAAGAGAATATTTCTTATGCCTACCACAAGATAATATATGAAATTATATTTAAATGTGATACTCCAAAATATAATAATTGTGATAATTATCACAGAAACAGGATACATTAGCATGTACAATAGTAATAGAATAAAAAAATAAATAAGACGGAGGATTGATTCACATGGAAAAAAAATTCATTAAAAATATCGAGTTTAGCACTGCCTTAGAAATGGCTAGTTTAGTAGAATATCAAGAGGGACGCGTAGTTAGTCTTACTCTAGTGCAAAACGATGCACTTACCTTAACACTTTTTGCTTTCGCCAAGGGAGAAGCTGTGAGCACCCATTCCGCACCTGGCGATGCGATGGTCTACATACTTGACGGTGAGGCCAGTATTACTGTGGGGGAAAACAAGTTTGCTGCCCACAAGGGTCAAACTCTAGTTATGCCATCTAATATTCCTCATGGTTTGGATGCTGTAGAAAATTTTAAAATGATGCTAATCTTAGTAAAACAATAATAGCAGAAACAATAAGAAGACTTGGCTTACGCCAAGTCTTCTTTATCATATATACCATATTATGCCCAATTAATGTTGATATTTTTCTAAAATAAACTCTAATTGTATGCTTTGTTTCTCGTCCTTACGCAATGCCGTAAATTTCCCTCCCATAATTTCGCTCATAACTTTCTCCATTGTTTGATAAGAATGTTGAGAATACTGATCTTTATAGATACCATCAGCATCCAGAAAGAAGATAGCGAAATCTAATACGACTTTAGCCTCCTTCTCCTTTACAGAGATTTGAATATACAAGCCTTTACCATAATGATGTACAGGAACAATCTTTAGTAAAGAAACTACAGCAAGTTGAATTAAATCATAATTCCCTTGGACTCCTCCCTGACAAGCATTCTCTACTTTACAAGTAGCCGAACTATATAAAGGGTCTGCCGTAACTAATACTTTTAGTGCCTCAACTAGTTTATCTACAGAAAATTCATCCGTCCCTCCAGGCAATTTTTCTATATAATCATTCAACAACATTGCCAAGAACTTACTCTCATTGTCGTCAATTCTCTCTATCGATTCTAATAGTAATTTATTAATTTTTCTAATATGTTGTAGTTGCCCTTCTCTGTGGTTTGCATTAACTTCCATCTTTTTTAAAACATTTTGATAAGCCATATTGCGTATTTCTAATTTTTCTTTAAGCTGTGCTTCGTTTTTCTTAAGTTGATAGTGTTCAAGGGCTTTATCAATTACATATTTGAGCTCCGTTTCCATATCCCAAGGCTTGGCAATAAAATTAAAAATATCTGCCTGATTTACCGTTGCTAATACTTGGGATAATTGAGTATATCCGGATAATACAATTTTCACCGTATTAGGATACTTTTCTTTTACAATCTTTAGTAATTGCAATCCGTCCATTCCAGGCATTCTCATATCGGTAACAATTACGCTAATCTCATTCTTTTCCATAATACTTAGAGCTTCCAAACCGCTCCCAGCAAAATAAGCTACATATTCTTCATCAATCACTGCCCGACGTATGGAACTCAGAATGTTAGCTTCATCGTCAACAAATAAAACAGAAGATATACTTTGTTCGTTTCCTGATACGTTACCCATATTATACCCTCCTAATTATATCGAATACTTTACCAACACCTATTCACATCTTTAACTAACTTTTACGTCTAAAAAGAGGATACCTTTGACCTCACTATAGACTTTGTTTAGTCTGCTGAATTGGAAGTTTCATAATAAACACAGTACCTATCCCTACAGTACTATCGAGGATAATTTCACCATGATGTTTGTTGACAATAATATCATGGGATATGCTCAAGCCTAAACCAGTTCCTTGACCGATTGGCTTGGTGGTAAAAAATGCTTCAAAAATCTTCTCTTTATTTTCTTCTGCTATCCCAACACCATCATCAGAGATTTCACAGTAAACAAATTCACCAAAGGTATATGTAGTAATTCGTATCAAACCTAGTGCTTCTACCTGCTTTTGTTTAATAGCCTGACCCGCGTTTACTATTATATTTAATAATACCTGATTAATATGGCTGCCGACTGCCTCAATGCATGGAATATCACCTAAATTTTCTTCCACATTGGCACAGTATTTTAGTTCATTTCTAGCAACAACTAGTGTATTTTTTATCCCTTCATTCAAGTCATATTCTTGAAAGTCTGTCTCTTGATCAATTCTAGCGAAGTTACGAAGACCGGTAACAATTTTACCAACTCGTTCCAAGCCATCATTTGATTCCTTAAATAGATCTTGAATATCTTCCAATACAAAGCTAATCTTTTTTTCCTTCTCTAGTTGATTCATTTTCGCAACAAATTCTGTCAGGTGAGGGTCATTAATTTTTTCTGCTACGGTTTTTATATTGCTATATTCCTGAATAATTGTTCGCAAACGTTCTACATAATTTTTTAAGGTAGAGTAATTGCTAATAACAAAACCCAGGGGATTATTTATCTCATGAGCAACCCCAGCAGCCAGTTGACCAATTCCAGCCAATTTTTCCTGCTGAACAAGTTTAACTTGTGCGACTTTTAATTGGGCTATTGTAAAATGCAACTCCTCATTTTTTCCTTTTAAAACTTCCTGCATACTTTTTTCTTCTGTAATATCACGTTCCACGTTAATGAAGAATTTGGGGTTCCCTTGTGCGTCTAGTACGGATGAAGTTATAACCTCACTAAGAAAAGACCCACCCTTATGTTTTACTAAACTAAATTCGGCCTTTTGCGCCTTACCCTTTTCAATTACTTTAGAAAAAAGCCCTTGCATGCGTTTTTGTTCTTCCAACTCTACCAAAGAAAAGAAGTTCTTACCCATCATTTCCTCAAGATCATCGAAGTTGTGTAAAAAAGCGGACTGTTGGTTAACGATTTGGATTCTTCCACTAATATCAGTCAAAATGATACCATAAGGCGTTGTATCTACCAGCCCCCTATACATATTTTCACTTTCTCTTAGGGCTTCCAATACCATTTGCTGGACAGTGACATCTCGTCCCACGCCTACAACACCAGCAATTTGGTGATTTTCGTTATAAATAGGGGATAAAGATATCTGCGCCTGTTTCCCACCCATTGCACTACCTAGCTGGCATTCATACATAACATCTTGCCCCGCTAATACCTTAGGGAAAATATCCCTTTCAAACTCTTCGTAACTATCAGCAAATATATGATGTAATGTCTCTCCAATGTATTCTGCATCGAGTACGCCAGCCTTTGTAGCCCACTGTCCATAAAAACCTGTGCAGCATCCTTCTAAATTCAATGTAAATATCATATCTTGGATCGATGTGATCAGTACTTTTAATTGTTCTTGACTCTCCCGTAGCTGCTGTTGGTTTTCTTTTAACTCAGTAATATCATTAATAACACCAACTAAACCTCCTACAGAACCATCCGTATTGAGATAGGTGTTTTTATTCATCATTAAAACACGATCATTTTTTATAAATACAATGTCTCGCCTTTCCACTTCACCTTTACTAAGTAAGTCTACATCTTGCTGATAATACATTTGACCAAGTTTCGACGACTCTATATCCAATATGGTTTTTCCTAAAATTTCGTGTTTAGATAATTCATGAAATTTTTCAAAGGCTTTATTACATCCTAAATATTTGCCTGTATTATCTTTAAAGAAAATGGGCTGTGAAATCGTATCAAGAATTTTTTGTAAAAAATCCGATCCCTCTATTGTCTTCGCCTCTGCCAAAAACTCACCACCTTTTACTTTATTGACAATTCGTCTTTTCTTATGGTATCAGAATTTATAAATTTCTAGTTAAAAAGATTGAACCACAAAGACACAATGCCGCTATCGCGGCACACAAAGAAGATGGGAATGAAATGGATAGAACCCCTTTGTGACCTTTGTGTCTTTGTGGTTCAAAAAGGACGCGTAGCGTTTTTCTTATCATTTTTTGTAATTTACTGTTTATTTCGACAACTATTCAATTTACCCTGCTATATTCACCTGAAGTTTCCTTTTTTTGTACTATTTAGTATTTATTCCTTACTTTTGATTGCCTTTATCTTACAAAATGATTACACTTATTATGCTATCAATATTTATTAGGAGACTCTTATGCTGCATAAAGATATAACAAATAATAAACGTATTGAAGAAATCGACTTTGCTCGAGGCATAGCGATTATTCTCATGATACTCTTTCATCTTATTGTTGATCTAAAAGATTTCTACTTCTATAATGTAGATTATTTCCGAGGTTTTTGGTACATAGAAGGAAAATTATCTGCCATATTGTTCATGTTCCTTTGTGGCATCAGTAGTACCTTAAGTTTTCGTAGTACAAACCATGGGATTAAGGTATTTATCTGGTCCATGGTATTAACCGCTGTCACTTATTTATATAATAGCGATTTTTATATTCGTTTTGGTATCCTGCATTTTCTTGGCATAAGCCTAATCTCTGCTAGGCTTATACAGCAATTATCAATAAGATTACTATTCTTACTAAGCATTTCATCCATTACTCTCGGACTAGTTTTCGCAGAACGTTTTGTAACCTCGCCTTATCTTTTTCCCTTAGGCCTGCAGTCAGCTACTTTCGCCTCTTTAGATTTCTACCCAGTATTTCCTTGGTATGGAGTATTTTTAGCTGGCATTATTGCAGGAAAAACAGTATATGCCTCTAAGAAGAGCTTAATAGCTCTGCATCCCCCTCAAACTATTACTTGGCTAGGTAGACAATCTTTAGCTATCTATCTTATACACCAGCCTATCTTATTAGCATTACTATATGTTATACATGGCAAATAACAGGAAGAAGGCATTAAATAACACCCCTTAGGGTACATTTGATTGTACACAAAGGGGTGTTCACTTTACTTATTCTTACTTTAAAGCCTTCTCTAGGTTCACTAAATTTTCGTTCATAATTGCAATATAATCTTTACCTTCTTTTGTTTCCTGCTCTGTTAAGCTTTCAATAGGATTTAAGACTAGCAACTGAGCTCCGGTTTCTTTAGCAATCGTTTGAGCCAATTTAGGGCTGGTTAAGGTTTCAAAGAATATGTATTTCACCTTATGCTCACGGCAAAATTCCGTGATTTTTGCCATCTTATCAGGGGTAGGCTCTGCATCAGGAGAAATTCCCATAATACCTAATTGTTCAAAACCATAACGATTTGCTAAGTAAGCAAAAGCCTTATGACTCGTAACAATCTCTTTATTGGTCATCCCAGTTAGAGTTTTCTTATATTTTTCGTCTAAATCTGCCAACTTCTTATTATAAGTTTCTGCATTTTTTTTGTAAACTTCCGCGTTTTTTTCATCCACAGAAGCTAGTGCTTGAGCAATTGTATTTACTTCTTGTTGTACAGACACTGGATCAAGCCAAGTATGGGGATCATATTTATGATCTTCTCCGTGGCCATGACCGTGTTCTTCTTCCTCGTCTTCGTGACTAGTTGGCAATTTTGTAACATCTTTCGTTATTTCTAATGGAAGGGCATTACCCAATACATCTTTTGTTAACAACTTTTCAACTGGCTCAAACCCAATTCCATGGTAAGCAAAAATTTTAGCATCTTTGATTTGAATAATATCTTTTGCAGTTGGTTCCCAATCATGGGGTTCAGCACCTGGTGGTATGAGCATAACTACATCCACCTTATCACCGCCTACTTGTTTTACGAATTCATATACTGGATACATAGTAGCTACAACTTTAATTTTTTTAGCTCCTTCTGGTGCTGCAGATTTCGTTCCGCCACACCCAGCCATTAAAAATACAGCTACTAGCAAAATTAGCGCTATTGACCATTTTTTTCTCATCTTCATTTCCCCTTATTAAGAATGTTCTTATGTGGTATATAATATCATATAAGAACATTCTTGTCTATTTTTCCATAAATTTTCTTATTTAGATTATAGGAGCATAGGAATCACCTATATTTTTTCCTTTTATTTCACCATTCCAAGGTATATAATGGGGTTTATTATTCTTTAAAAGGGGGTCATTTGATTGCCAGACATTAAAAACAGCATTAAAAGACATGCGGACTCTATTATTGCCTTGCGCCGTCACTTTCATACCTATCCCGAACTAAGCGCAAAAGAGTTTAACACCCAACAAAAAATTATGGATGAATTATTTTCCTTAGGACTTGTCCCCCGCAAAATAGCAGGCACAGGTGTCATTGCTGACCTAAAAGGAGCTTTTCCTGGAAAAACCATTGGGATCCGTGCTGACATAGATGCCTTAGAACTGGAAGATGAATGCGGCAAGCCATATCAGTCCCAAAATCCAGGAGTCTGCCATGCTTGTGGACACGATGGTCATACTGCTATGCTCATTGGAGCAGCAAAAACATTTGTAGATCTAAAAGACAGATTAACAGGAAATATACGCTTTTTGTTTCAGCCTAGCGAAGAATGTTTCCCCGGAGGAGCAGCCCTAATGATAAAGGAGGGCGCTCTTACAGATGTTGATGCCATCATTGGAGCCCACCTTTGGCAAACCCTAAGGGTCGGAACAAGCGGAATTAGCTATAATCGCATGATGGCTTCGCCTGATCAGTTTACGATTCAAATAAAAGGCAGAGGCGGCCATGGATCTATGCCTCATCAAACCATCGATGCCCTACTTGTCGGCGCCCAAGTCGTAACAGCACTTCATACCATTGTAAGTCGCAATATTGATCCACTAGAACAAGCAGTTTTGTCCATTGGTGTATTTCGATCAGGAGATACCTTCAATATAATTCCTGATACAGCAACCTTAGTTGGCACAGTGCGTTCTTTTTCGAAAGAAGTTAAAACTACTATTTTTAAACGAATTGAAGAAGTTGTCAGCGGTATCTGCCAAGGAGCAGGTGCCACTTTCCAAATTGATACAATCTTTGGATTTTCGCCAGTCATCAACAACCCCGAGGTTGCAGATGTATTGTTTAATGCTAGTGCCGTTAGCCTTTCTAAAGAAAATAGTTTGCTAATTGATCCAGTAATGGGTGGGGAAGACTTTTCCTGCTATCTGGAAAAAATTCCTGGAGCTTTTATTTTTATTGGTGTTGGTAATGAAGAGGAAGGTATTATCTATCCTCAACATCATCCTAAATATGATATCGACGAAAGATCCTTAGCTTACGGCACAGAAATTATGGTCCGTTCCGCCATGAAACTTGCTTCCCCTACAAGATAGACTTTTTCAATAACAAAACATCTGCCTATATTAGGCAGATGTTTTTCTCTATTCCCGAACTTTTTCGAGTAACCATATGCCGATTCCTGTAAAGGAGATACTATAAACTAGCATAACCAGCAAAGAAAGCTTTGGTACATCTCCCCCAAGGGCGATTGCTCGCAAAGCGTAGCTTGCATGTGTAAGAGGCAGTAGTTCAATGATTAAGCGCATAAGTGTTGGCAAATGATCTGGCACAAAAAAAGTGGCACACAAAAAGGACATAGGCAATAATATGTAGGTATTAAAATTAGCCATATCCTCATGTGAATTCATAATCATAGCCGCTACAAAGGCCATGGAGGCAAATACCAGACAATTTAAGACCAAGGTCAACAGAAACCAACTGTTAATCAAAGCATGAGCACCAAAGAGATAGGCTAATGCAATAATAATAACAGATGAGATCAATCCTCTTAAGGCACCTGATAACACTTTTCCAATCACAAAAGAACTAGAGGCAATCGGCGCAATTAAATATTCTTCTAATGTCTTATGATACAACCTACTCATATTAAGTGGGCTGCCTACGGAGTTAAAACTAATATTCATGGAATTTAATGCAATAATACCAGGAACGATAAAATCCAAATAACTGCCTTGATTCACTTGAATACTACGCCCTAACCCCCAACCAAAGGCTACTAAGTACAAGACGGGCGACACCATCCGCGAGAGAATAAATCGGCCAATGCGCCGTTTCAATACCAGCCAATCCCGCCAAAAGACTGTCCAAATATCGTATACCATTAATTTACCACCTTTCGTCCCGTCAACTCAACAAAGGCATCTTCGAGATTTGCCTGACGCAAAGTAGTCGTAGTCGTTAAGGTAGTGGCAAAACTAGAAGCAGAATTTCGATCAGGAAAGAACTTTGTCTTCGTCCCCTTATCGTCTGACCACTCCACCACATACTCCCCAAAACGCTTACAAATCGCAATGGGACTATCCATGGCAATCAGTTTTCCTTTTTCCATAATCGCAACTCGTTGGCATAAGTTCTCTGCCTCTTCAATATAGTGAGTTGTCAATAGTACCGTAAGTCCTTCATTTTTCAGACGTCGTATAAGATCCCATAAGCGGCGACGCACTTGTGGATCCAGTCCTACTGTCGGTTCATCGAGAAAAAGAACCTTTGGCTGGTGTAATAAAGCTCTGGCAATCATTAAGCGCCGCTTCATGCCGCCAGAAAATTTCTGTACCATATCATTTGCTCGATCATCGAGTTCCACATACTTTAGTAGCTCTTCAATTCTTTTTTTCCGCACCTCTGGTAACATATGATGCAGACGCCCATGAAGCTCAAGATTTTCTCTGGGAGTCAAATCGATATCCAAATTGAAATGCTGCGGGACTACGCCGATTACAGCTTTAATATGCTTTTCATCCTGAGATGCTTCCAAGCCATCAATGATAATTTTTCCAGCTGTTGGACGAGTTAGCATGGTTAGCACTCGAATAGTCGTTGTTTTTCCAGCTCCATTGGGTCCTAACAAGCCAAAAATTTCTCCTTTAGCAATGCTTAAGGATAAATTATCCACGGCAACCCGTTCACCAAAGCTCTTGCTAAAACCTTCTATTTGAATCATTTTACTATCCCCTACTTATCATCAAATCTTAGCCTATCTTACAGGTTAATCCCTGAATGATGACTACTGGCTTTCCTGCCTTATCGAGAATAACCTCACTCTCAACACCAAAAACTTCTCGTAAAGTATGTTCTGTAATGACTTCCCGAGGACTACCTGCAGCAAAAACCTGTCCATCTTGCACAACAACAACATAATCCGAATATCGAGCTGCATGATTAATGTCATGCAACACCATCACTACTGTAAGATGTTGCTCATTATTAAAGTTAGCTAACAGTTCCATTATTTCTAACTGATGACAAATATCAAGGTAGGTGGTTGGCTCATCCAAAAGCAAAATCTCAGGTTTTTGGGCCAAAGCCATCGCAATCCAAACCCTTTGCCGTTCACCGCCAGACAGGGTACTAACCACTCGATCGGCCATCTGGATAAGGCCTGTTTGCCGCAAGGCCCAACCTACACAATCATCATCTTGTTTTGATTTACCTTGCCACCAACTTTGGTGAGGAAAACGTCCAAATTCTACTAAATCCCTCACTGTTAAATCACTAGGTGCCTGGGGCGATTGAGGCAATACAGCCATTTTTTGAGCAAGGGTTTTCCCACTAAACTGCACTAAATTCTTATCATCTAGATATACACTACCCTTATTCGGTTTTATATTCCGAGATAAAACTTTAAGTAAGGTGCTTTTCCCTGAACCATTCGGACCTAAAATAGCAATAATCTTCCCTTCTTCTATTTCTACTGAAAGATTTTTCAACACTATTTCATCACCGAAACTTACAGATAGCCCCTCTCCTTTCATGAAGGTCATTAGGCATCCCTCCTTAATAAGTAGAGAAAAAAGGGCGCGCCTATAAAGGCCATAATGATTCCTACGGGAATTTCAATTGGGGAGAATGCAACTCTTGCCAAGGTATCACTTAAGGTAACAACTGCTACACCTAGTAAAGCGGAGGCAGGTAATAAATAACGATAATCAGAACCCACTAATAACCTCGCCGCGTGCGGTACGATAAGTCCGACAAAACCAAGTAAGCCTACCACACTAACAGCACTCGCTGCTAATAAGGCTGCCACTGCTGTCATAGCGATTCTAGAAGCTTCCACATTTAGCCCTAGCCCTCTGGCAATCTCGTCCCCTAAGTTTAATATATTTAGTCGTCTTGCTCCCAATATAGCTAAGATGCCACCAATAATCGTATAAGGCAATATAATATCTAAGTGAGGCCAACTACGAGCTGATAGGCCCCCTACCATCCACATCAATGCCCCATGAACCCGATCACTATAGAAAACCAATAAGGCAGAAATAGCAGAATTTAAAAAGGCTGATACAGCCACCCCAGCTAAGATAATGCGTACAGGGCGAATGCCACCTTTCCACGCTAATATATAGATAAAAACAGCGGCCACCATCGCTCCCATAAAAGCAACAGGCGTCACTAAATATTCCTTATGGGGAAACAGTACCATAATGCTTACACCAGCTAATCCCGCCCCCGAAGACACTCCAATAATATGAGGGTCCGCTAAAGGGTTTTTCATGACACCTTGAAGAATTGCCCCCGCTAAGGACAAATTAACCCCCACCAAGGCCCCCACTAAAGTCCGAGGCAATCGAATATTCCAAATTACTTGACGATTAGCCCCTGAATTATCCGAAAAAATGGCTGATACAATATCATTGACACTTATCGATAAGGATCCAACACGTAAACTGAGCAGGATGCCACCAAAAGCACAAACTGCGAATACTAGGATAATAAAAACTCGCCATTGACTCCGGTCACCAAGCATAGTATTAAAGAGATTGTTTCTATTTAACATTGCCATAAACCTCTGGATATACTACTTTGGCCATATATTCAACAGATTCATGAAAACGAATACCAGGATTTAGTTGAAATAATTCCCCTGGCAGAAAAAATACCTTTCCTGTCTTTACTGCTCGTAAACCGTTCCAGGCTGGATTACTTTCAATATCTGCTTTCATTCTTTTTTCAATTTCTGTCATATTCCCCATGGTTACCACCAAGATAATATCTGCATCGCCTTCCACCAATTTTTCTAAACTATAAGGAGTCACCTCGCCATCACCAACCATAGGGGTACTGTCTGCGGCAATGTTTTTGATTTTTAAAATGTTCGCCACATTACCAGCAATTGTATTTTCTAACTCTACTGTAACATTTTTCGCCGTCGCATGTAATATCACTACTCTTTTACTTTGTGCTGGCAGTTTGGCTGTTACTCCATTGATTTTTGTCTGCATTTCAGTAAGAAGACTCTGAGCCTGTTCTTGAGTACCAGCTATATCACCAAATAGTTTTACCTTTGCTAAAATATCATCATAGGTTTTCATTTTCAGAATCATAACAGGAATCTTACTGCTTTCCAATATAGGAACCAATTTATCATGAATTCCTTGAAAACCAATTACTAAATCAGGTTGCAATGCTAACACTTGCTCACTATTTACATTATAGACGAACCCTACTTCCGGAAGGTCTTGCGATGCGGGAAAGGTTTGAGGTGTCTTCGAGCTAGGCCGTCCTACTGCCTTGCCGCCGATACCGTATAACACATCTAAATAAGAAGTAGATAATACGACTATGCGTTGTGGCTTTTTGGGGAGTACCACTAAACGTCCCGCATCATCTGTCATTTGCAAATAATCACCAGATGATTTTGTTATTGCCTTATCTTGAGATTGAGAAGCACACCCTGTAAAAAGCAGCCCCATTACACTAAGTATACAAATCAAATAAGCAAATTTCCCTTTCACAACAATTCCCCTTTCATACATAAAAAATGGGAAAGGCCGGATAAAGCTATCCGGCGAAATCATTCATCCCTTTTTTATAATTCCATATAAGGCCTAGCCAAGTTTGCGTTTCTTTGCCAAAATTGTCGTCAAATAATTAACGTTTGTTCCATCAACTTCGCTTAAATTATAGCTTACCTGTTCATCAGGCAAACCACATTTGCTAATCATAACCGCATTATCACCAAAACCATACTGTTCCAGTTTTTCTACTACTTTTCCGAAGTTCTTATATACTTTCATCAATACAACATTATCAGAAATAGCTAATACTTTATCCATTTCTCCCTCTGCCATTGTAGCAGGAATAATGCTAATTACATCATTGCCCTCTGCTAAAGGTTGTCCTAGCTGACTGCCTATGGCACAAAAAGCAGGAACACCTGGTATGGTTTCGATCCCGTGTCCACAGTCCTTTAATAAACGATAAACATACATATATGTACTATAAAACATTGGATCCCCCAATGTTAAAAATACAACCTTTTTCCCTGCTTGCAGTTCTTTTAATATACTATTTTTATTATTTTCCCATGCATCTGCCAAAGTATCAGTATTGCTTACCATTGGGAAAACCAACTTTAATATCTCAACATCAGCTTTCAAATAGGGACGAGCAATGGATAGCGCCGTGCTGTCTTCTTTTTTCTCCGTTTTAGGAGCAATAACAACATCCGCATTTTTAATTACTTCTACTGCCTTTAATGTAAGTAATTGGGGATCCCCTGGTCCTACACCAACACCATAAAAAATTCCTGACATAACGTCCTCCTCAGCATGATTTGTAGTATGTTAAATATCTTGTAACAACAAAAAAACCTTCCGTTACATTAGCTGGAAGATTTCAATAAATACAATTATAGAACTCTGTAATCATGAAAAATCGTTGCCAAGGGCATTTTGATCTCGCATTCAGTACAATTGTACTAATCTCCTCCCCATCTCTCGCAGGTTATAACGGCGATTGCTATATAGGCAGTTCTCCTGGCTTTGAATCATTACTTATCCACACCTTCCCGAAAAATCATTTTCAGTGGCATAACTGTGGATTCGCTCCTCATTACAGTGGCGGGACCGCGCCGGATTTAAACCGACTTCCCTATTAAGCCCACAAGGGCACCTATACCGTCAATATTTAGTTTTCACTGTTCTCTTAGTAATAACTGTATAATAAATAATTTAACTTGTCAAGCATTAACAGGATGTCAATCCACCGTCAACGCTCCACACAGCCCCGTTAACAAAGGATGCTTGGTCTGATGCCAGAAAACAAATAACATTGGCAATCTCATGAGCCTCACCAATACGCCCAATGGGATAAATCGAGGACATATCGCGTAAATATTCCTGCGGGTTATCGACTCCTGCTAACTGCTGCTGCAGCATGGGGGTATCTACATCACCTGGACATACACAATTCGCACGAATTCCATAATGAATACTTTCTAAGGACAATGCCTTTGTAAAGGTCGTCACTGCACCTTTGGATGCACAATATGTTGTACACAAAGAATTTCCATTGATCCCTGCATCAGATGAAAGATTTACAATCGCCCCGCCCCCTCTTTGACGCAGGTGAGGTAAGGCATATTTACAAATAAAATAAGTTCCCTTTATATTCACATTCATCATGTTATCAAACTCATCTTCTGTCACTTCGCCAATAAGTTTCTCCATATAGATACCAGCAGAATTGATGACGATATCAAGACCACCAAACAAGGCCACTGCCTTGTCTATAACCTCTTGACATTGACTAGCTTTACGAATATCGCCTCGAATAAAGCATACTTGTTCCTCAAAACTAGCCAATTCTTGCAAGGCCATTTTCCCCTTTTCTTCCTGGCTTCCAATCAGAGTAACTTTTGCGCCTTGTGATAGCAATTGGCGCCCTGTTTCTAAACCAATACCAGAAGTACCGCCAGTAATAACGGCTACTTTTCCCTCAAAAGAATAATTCATAAGTCAGCTCCTGTTTGTTAAACATTAATATAGTATAGTAATAAAATCTATTTTTTAACCACAGAGATGCAGAGGACGCAGAGAAAAAATAGAAGAATCAAAAATCTACCGCAGTGTATTCTGCGCCACTGTGCTTATCCTCTTATTAATAGTCAAAGGAACGGATGGATGTTATTTCTATTATATACCATGACTCTACTTTTTTCCTATCTCTGCAAAGAACTTAACATGGGATTCTCTACTTCAACCGGAAGGAAATAGGCATTGTCGTGTAACACATAATACTGACATTCTCCTGATTTTTGGCAGGTATAAATCGCCATTGACGAACTGCTACTATTGCTGCCTCATCTAAAATACCATGCCCTGATGAATGATTCACGGTTATGTCTCCAGCCAAACCATTCGCTAATATTTGTATCTTCACGAGAACCGTACCTTCTAAACCTGCTGTTCGCGCTGTTTCAGGATAATCAGGATCTACCTTGGATAAAATGCTTGGCCTAGTGATCTGCTTATTTCCTGAATTACTACCAGAATTGCCATTCCCGCCTCCGCTATTGCCAGCAGTCCCCTTTCCTGATCCATTCCCAGTACCTCCATCAGTTGTACTTGTATTCGAAGAGTTGCTTCCTTGCCCATTGTCACTCATAGATTGAAATGTGGATGCCGCTTCAACCGCCACTACCGCTAAGTCTTCTGTCACAGCCACTGCTTTAGGAGCAACTGATAAGGCAGTAGTACTCTTTATAACGGTTGTGGTTTCAGGATAAGCAGCAGTTTGGGGCGTATTCTTTGCAACTGGTGATGATTCATTCGATTGTGCTCCTTCTGCCACTGTATCTGTTAGTAATTCTAATTCAATGTAGGTTTCGGAATCCATCAATGGAAAAAATCTACCTGCCAGCAAACCTACGATACCCAAAAGCAATATATGAAAAATCACAGAAATGACAATTGATTTACGCAAACGTGGTCGGATCATATCTTCTATTTTCCTTTCTGATCAGTAGCCACAGCCACTCTACGTGCCCCAGACAATTTTAGTTCATCTAACACTGCCACCACCTGACCATACTGCCCTTGCTTGTCTGCCCGCACTACAAATAGAATATCAGGTTGTTTTGCTAGCTCTGCATTAATACGTTTTTGTAATAATGAGAGTGGGATTTCCTCCTGCTCAAACATGACTCTGCCATCTTTTAAAACTGTAATGTTACTATTTTTCGTTATTTCTTGTTGAACCGCAGTAGCTTGCGGCAAGTTGATTGGAATGGTATGTTGCTCCACCATATATAAGGTACTCATCATAAAAAAAACTAATAAAAAAAAGATAATATCAATCATCGGAATAATCATTAATGCTGGTTGATTTTCAATGCGTAAACTACGCAATTTCATGACTTTTCCTCCGAGTTTCTTTTATATAAAGTCGAGTTATCACTATTGTATAGACTTGTTCCATATCCGTAACCAATTTATCCAAACGATGGGTAAAATAGCTGTGCACGACTAACGCCATAATGGCTACAATTAATCCAGTGGCCGTTGCAACTAAGGCTTCACCTACTCCTCCTGTAATCGCCATGGGCTGCCCATTTTTTACATTGAAAATACTAAAAGAATTAATCATACCAATGACAGTTCCTAACAAGCCTAATAAAGGAGATAAGGTAACAATAGAGCTTAGATAATTTAAATATTCTCGTAATCTAGCTGCTAACAATGCCGCTGTACCATCCATGGCCTTTTCTATATTACTCTCTTTTTGATATGCTAGTAATCCTTCTGCCCCTAAAATTCCAATCACAGCTGTCGTTTGTCCGCACAAATGCTGTGCTTCTGCTAATTTTTCTTGTTCCAATAAAGGTTTTAGTTTTTCAATAAATGCTTGGGAGTCCGTAGACATCTGTTTATAATAGAAAAATCGTTCCACACCAATCGCTACTACAGCTAAAGAACATCCTACAATCACATACATGACTGGACCACCTTTAGCAAATAAAGACATACATTGTGACAAAAAATCCATATTATTTACTCTCCCGTCCTAATATCTCATCAGATATTATTTGCAAACTAACTAACTAACTAACTAACTAACTAACTAACTACAAAACGTCTCGATAAAATTCAGCGATGTCATCAAGGTTACTTGAGGAATTTTTAACAACTTATAATAGGTTTCAATCCCTTGTCCTTGCAAAAAATCCCGCTCTTCAATCGGCGTATCTTCAATAATAACTAATTTTTTAGCGCAAAAAGCGGCATGTAAATTGTCTATATTTTGCTCTCCCCAGGCTACATTTGATAATACTACCCAATCTGCTTGCGCAATTTGGGCACGGTTTTTTTGCGCAGACAACGTATCAATCTTAGAAAAGGGTTGACTTACTACGGAGGGTATATGAAAAGCTTCAGCTATGATAGCATCGGTATCACTAGGATGAAGGACGCCTATCGTCAAATGATAACCATTTTCATATAATCTGCGAATAATTTTTGTGCCTGAACCACCACCGCATATCACATGTACAGTAGTGCCTCTACTTTGCTTATTAACCGATGTATAGGTATGGAAGTCTAAACTATCCGTTACCTTATTTCTAAACACAGCGGCATGTAAGCCATACGCCACTTGCAAATTTTCTTCAGTAATCACATTCTCTGGAACACCGTCAGAAATAATACTACCATCCGCTACTAAAAGTAAACGGGAACAATATTTCGCTGCCAATTTTAAGTCATGGGCTACAACCAGTACTGTTTTCCCTTGTTTGACAATTAATTGGCAATATCGAAAAATCTCCTCTTGATAAATGACATCTAAACTTGCTGTAGGCTCATCTAAGAACAAAATTGGTGTTTCCTGAGCCAACACTTTTGCCAATAACACTCGTTGTTTCTCACCGCCAGACATATTTTGTACTGGCTTATTAGCCAATGAATTCACCCCTGTAAATTCCATGTACTTATAAGCAATTGCAAGATCCTCTTCCTGCTCATTTTGCCACCATTTTAAATAAGGATAGCGTCCAGCCAAGACAACTTCCAATCCTGTGTAACCAAAACCTATATTCACTTCCTGCTGCATATAGGCTATTTGGTAAGCTAACTCTTTATTCGATATATTGGTAATCAAGCGGTCATGTATTTTGATCTCTCCTTCTGTCAATGGCAAGAATCCTCGCATACTACGTAGCAAGGTACTCTTACCAGCTCCATTTGGGCCAATAATCCCTACAAATTCTCCAGTACCGATTTTGCAGGTAATATGTTTCAAAATCTTTTTATTACCTATTGTAATGCTACTATCAGAAACTGTTATTACTTCCTGCATCATGAAGCGCCTCCAGTTTGCTGCGCCTTTCGCAGCAAATATAAAAAGTAGGGTGCCCCTAGTAAAGCCGTCATAATACCTACACGAATTTCATTAGGCGGAAAAATCATTCGCCCTAAAGTATCACAAAACACTAAAAACAAAGCCCCTCCTATTGCACTACATGGAAGCAACCAGCGGTGTTCTGGCCCAACCATAATTCGCATAATATGAGGTACAATTAAACCTACAAATCCAATAGTACCGCTTACACACACGGCAATGGCCGTAGTAAATGCAGCAACGAATAATAACAACATTCGCAAAGCAACTACAGGTACACCTACAGATTTGGCTTCCTGCTCGCCTAATGCCAAAACATTGAGATGTCTAGCTAACAAACATAAAATAACTAAACCACTACAGATCGGGCCAACCGCTAAATAAACATGTTCCCACCTGCGATAATCCAGCCCCCCTACCATCCAAAATAAATATTCCCGTACACGAGATTCATTCATCAAAGTCAAGATGCCAGATGTGAAAGCTCCCATCAACATACTAACAGCCACACCTGATAATAATAAGGTCATCACTGGAATTTTTCCTCGTAACATGGATAAAAAAACAGTTAAACTAACTGCCAAAATTGCTCCTACCAAAGCAAAAATTGGCGTGATAAATATACTGTTTGACGTAAGACCAAGTGAAATTGCTACGACAGCACCAAACGCAGCGCCACTCGAAACACCGATGATGCCAGGATCAGCCAGAGGATTGCCAAATATACCTTGCATCACGGCCCCTGAAGTACTTAAAGCAGCTCCTACCAACATACCTACCAAAACACGAGGCAACCGAATCTGCCACACTACAGCCTGATATTCAGAATCAGCAACGGGAAGCTGCAGCCCCCCAAAAGGAATATGCCCTGCTATAATTAGCAATGTCTCGTTCCAAGGAATTTGCATGGTTCCCCAGGAAATAGAAAATAACATAACACCTAGTAATAAGATACTCATTACTATTATTCTATTCTTAGCCTTCTTCCCTCGATTATTTTGCGTCCTAATCCCTTCCTCTCTCATAGATTGCCATCTTGCGGATAAGCCGCCTTCGCAACATCCACTACTCCTTGCACTATGTATTGGGAAGTACAGGATAAGTGGCGATCGGGGATCATAACTAATTGCTGTTGCCTAATCGCTGTAAGGGTTTGAAATGCTGGATCAGCTTGTATCTCAGATTTGAATTGATTTATATCTATTTTTCCTGAGTAATCCCACATGGGCATAATCAGAACGTCAGGATTGGCTTTAACAATTTGTTCTTTTGACATAATCTCATTTTTGCCAACTCCTACTTTGCTGGCTCCGTTTATGACACCAGCATACTGACATATATCATCAAATAAACTTCCTTTCCCACCAATCCCCCCCATTAAAGAAAACAGTACCACCGTCTTTCCTTCTGCTCTGCTAACCTTTTCCAGGGACTTTTGGACCATCAATAATTGTTGCTCCATTTGAGCCACCATTTCTTGGCCCCTTTTTTCTTCGCCAACAGCATGTGCTATTTCATAAATTACAAGTTTTACATCAGCAATCGTCTTCGGTGTTTTATAGACATACACCGGAATCCCGGCTTCTCGAAGGATCTGAATCAATTCTACCGGCTGCCAATCCGCGATAAATAGTAAATCAGGTTCTAAGGCAATTATGGTCTCTGGGTTAGCTTTTACCTTGTTGGGTACTAACTTGGCTTGCTCCGCTACATTGGATATACCTGGATCATCTGCTAAATATGTCAAAGCCAAAATACGTTCCATAGAAACTAACCCTACTATTATTTCATCTGCTCCTAAAGACAGAGAGGCGATACGGATAGGTTTGTTGGGAAGTTTCACGATGTAACCTTGTGAGTCTTGTACTTCATACCCTACTGTAGATTTATTAGATTGTGAATGAGATGCACAACCAGTTATCAATAGGAGAGTATAACTGACTAGCAAACTAACGATAAACATTTTTTTCATTTGTTAAATCTCCTAAATATCGCACTGCTTGCTGTTGCGTAGTAACTTTTCTTGACCAATCTGCAATGGATGTATACATAAATTCATGCACCACATATCGAGGTTGTACTAATTCAAGAATCCGATTGACTGCTGGAGACGTAAATGGTAGATGCTCATCAATTTTAAGTACATGACTCATTGCTCTTGCCAAAATATTTTTCTGTGGTACGGCTATACCTCTACTTTGCTTTATGTATTCACCTGATAAAGAATGATGTAGATGTATACCGTAAATGTAATTTTTATATTGACCTAATGATTCAATAATTTTAAGTACATAGTCTATCCCCTCATCTTGGCTCTTTAATTCTGGATTGGTATTCATTAAATGCCCAACATCTAGCATAATACCAACTTTGGAATGCTTCACTTTATTCAGTAACAAAGCAGTAAGTTCTTTATTTTGCAATGTTAACCCTGGCCACCATAAATTTTCAAATAACAATTCCATATCAGGCGGTATATCTTCAACCAATTGATTCACTACCTCAAGGGTAGCCTCAATAACTTCTTGATCTGAATAGTTAAACTGCCAATTAAACAATTCTGGAATCCGCGCCTGACTGACATGAAACACAAGGTATTTGGCTCCTGCCATTTTTGCTTTACGAATATTATCTCGGTATACATTCAACCACCCAGCGGGATTCAAAGCACCATAACAAGCTTCAATTTGATCGTCACTGCCAAATTGCCTAAGTAATTCTTGTCTGTTACCATGCCAAAAATCCAGCCAATTGGGCCAAAAACGTAGATGTACTCCTTGGATCCACTCCTTTTTATGGACGCGTGAATCCCAAGAATCACAAAACATCATTTCCAGCCCATCTAAATGATGCTGATTCAAGAATGCTCGTAAACATTCTGGACTATTATGAATAAGCTCCAAATCCGATGCACAGTTAGATAGATTCACAAGTTTTAACATAGCTTAAGTCCTTTACAATAAAATTAGCTTATTTTTCCTGACAATTGTAACATAAGTAGATTTCATTACACTGGTAGCAAGTGTGTCATACTACACTGCAGTGTTTCAGTAAAAAACTTCACCTTCTGATACTAACAGCTAAAATATCGTTTTTAATCCAATCAAGTAATTACGTCCGCTACAAGGCTTACCAGCAGTAGTATCATAATATTTATCGAGTATGTTATTTACGGTTAAAAAAGCGGTATTATTCTTATCTAGTTTTAAATTAACATTCGCATCCCATAACCAGTAACTTTTTTCTATAAATTGGCTATTGGTTCTTCCCATAACAGCCGTGCCTTTTATATCAGCATTTATTTTGTTAGATCCATAAGACATGCCAATATTCCATGTTTCATCTGGTATATTTTTGTCTCTGACAAAATTACTATCATATTGTGTTTTATTCCTAACACGCAAATAGTTATAGCCAATGAATGTTTTTAATTCAGCAGTAAGTCTCTTAGTCAACTGCATTTCAAAACCATCGGCTTTTTGCTTATCAACATTAGAAGGAGTCCAATATTCTATTGCAGAATTTGTACTAACATTTTTCCAAGCAATCGCATCATTTAGCCTACGAGTAAAAACTGAGAAATTTCCTTCTAATGTATTATCAAATTTATGATTCACTCCAATTTCGGCATTCCACCCAGTTTCCGGTTTTAAATTAGGGTTACCATCATAATGGGTCTCTGGTGAACCTGGATAATACGCATTTGCAGGATCAACTGATGATGGCCAGTATAAATCATCAAAACGTGGTGTTTGGAACACTTTACCCCACGACGCATAATAAGTAGTGCGCTCATTTTGTTTATAATTTGCCCCTAGCTGTGGGGTTGTTTTATTTCCGTATATATCACTATTATCATAACGAATCCCGGGAATAATACTAAACTTATCCGTTATATTCCATTTATCCTGTAAATAAATCGCTTTTACGGTGCTATCTTTACTACCATACTCACTACTTTCAATCTCGTCTTTTCGCCAATCAATTCCAGTCGTTAACGAATTTTTCTCATTTATTTTAGAATTTACCTGATAGTTGAAACCTTTCGTGCTAACGTCATGATCATATCGATCCGAAGTATTATTACCTAAGCCAAAACGATGGTTAGCATTTTGATAAAATTTAATTTGGTAATCTGTATTTGTAGAGGTATCTTCCGTATAGGTAAAGTCCCAATTATGCTGATTGGTATTTTCATATTTATTAGCTGCTTTCCCTTCATTTTCATGATGAAAGTTTTCATATGAAAAACTTAAATTGCCATTATTCACTTTTTGGTCTAACCGCAATGTATAGGCTTCTTGATCAATACCCGTATACCTATATGTTTTGTTATTCCCATCTGAATAATCACTTATTTGTTTTTTATCAGCAGTAAAGAACCAACTCAGGTTATCTTTTTTACCCTCGTTAACCAGGGTGTAATTCTTACTATCCCAGTTACCTCCTGCTACTGTTACTGCTGTCTGATTTTTTTCACCTTTTTTAGTAATGATATTAATTACACCGCCAACAGCATCTGCACCATATAAAGCAGATCTACCCCCTTTTACTATTTCAATACGTTCAATGTTCTCTATGCCGATCAAACTAGTTAAATTGGTAGTAGCCATACCAAGTCCACCTATGCCATTGGGCAAATTCATGCGCCTACCGTCAATCATCACCACAACTTGTTCACTTCCATTAATAAATGCAGCACTGATGCTGCCTGGAGCACCATTAGACCCTATAGAAATTCCTGGTATATGTTGTAGCACTTCTCCGATATTATGATAGTTACCTTCTTCAATTTCCTCTTTCGTAATTACTGTTACATTAGCAGCTGTTTCTGTTATTTTTGTAGGTACCCGATTGGCTGTCACCACCATTTGATCAAAGGAATATTCCTCACTTTCATTTGCATACACATTTTGCATTTGTAGTAATAGGGCACTACTTAACACACAGGCACATAGCTTGGCCTTTATCTGCTTCACACTTTTCCCTCCTATGTATATTTGATATTAACTAAAAAAGATAAAAATCTTTTAGCCACTTAAGTTATTATCTGTTGCTAGCTTTACAACAGTTACTTACTAAGTAACCACGCTTTCTTTAGCGATATATGTTTATTCCAAAACCCTTCTACCATATGACTAGTACCCCGTAGTCCCATAAGAGGGCGATTTTTAAGTATCATTTCATCATAAAGGGGTAAGGAGATATGCTGATATTCTATATTTTCAACTGCTTTTTGATGCAAAATCGCTTTCTCTTTACTACTCGCCATAAGCAATCCTCCTGCTAGACCTGCTAAATGTTGCTCAATTTTCTGTTGGTCTTTATATCCATCTAATACGATACCAATATAATCAGGATAACTCTGTTTGAAAGGAACTCCATTATGCAATACAGTTATGATTTCTTTGGTATCTACCCATTCATTACGTACTGCCTGAGATATACCAAAAGCTACTGAAGACGGAGCTGCAATGATTATATTTTCAAACCATATATCTCCCCAAAGCTTTTGCTTATCTTTGCTAATAATACTAAGTCCTTGTACTAGAAGATTTGCTTCTTGATGAAGCGTTTTTAGCCCATTACTTTCTCCAGACATATAATAATCAATCGCTTTTAACCAATTTAAAGAACCCCGTAAACCATAAGGAGGTAATAGGGAGACATAAGGGATATTGTACTCTTCTTCTAATAACTCTGCTATCTCCCTTCCTAGTTCGTCATGCACGACGATATTCAGTTGTGCTTGGGTCATATTTGCGATTTCCTGGGTAGTGCTTCCTGCTCCTGGACAAGCTAATACTTCATAACCCGCTAACGTCAACATACGTCTTAATTCTTGCAAATCATAAAATTCATTATAATATCCAAAAGTACATCCTAGTAAATTAACTGTTTTTGTTTTTACTACACTACGGGACCGAAGAGGCATATTACGATAGTAAGCCTTAGCAGCTGCCTGATATCCTGCCCAAAAACCTTCATGCAAATCGTGACTATCTAAACAAACAACAGGACAATTCATATTTGCTTGCTTAGCAATCTGCAAAAGGTCATCATTACTAGTGATATTTGTACAGCTATTCTCCAATAGCACTATAGATGGCTGATAATTTTGTTTTATTGAATCTAGAATAGTTAGTAGATATTTTTCTGTACCGAGGGGTACAGCATTTTCATTTATTGGAGAGCAAAAAAATCGTCTTCCAGCAGTAGGGCATTGTTTTTCAATATACCCTTGGGTTGAAAAGTAACAACATAAAGGACTGTTAATTACTATAACAGCATCTGGAATACCTGCAAAGAAAGTAGTTGCACCTGTCAATCCACAACTGTTGTTTTCCTGACACATGTAGGTCAAATGGCTCGTAATCATATCCAATCCCCCTATTTTTATCGCTCCTAAAAATAGCCGTAAAAAAATCTCCTAACCTAAAAAGGCTAAGAGATTTTACAATAGCATAAAGCAAATAGTAATCCCGGCGTACATATACGCCGGGAAAAAATAAGCACAATAAAAAAACTATCGTACAAATCCCCTCCCCATCTCTCGCAGGTTATAACGGTGATTGCTATATAGGCAGTTCTCCTGACTCTGAATCATTGCTTGCCCATACCTTCCCAAGACTGTCGTCTCAGTGGCATAACCATGGGTTCACTCCTCATTACAGTGGCGGGACCGCGCCGGCTTTGAACCGAACTTCCCTATTAAGCCCCGAAGGGCACCTATACCATTCATATGAAATTTGTCTATGTTACAAGATTCACTTTATAATGTTTTTACAGAATTGTCAAGCAGTTCCTTGCTAATAATCTCTTTAAAATTCGATTCCTCTTTGTGCCTTAATTCCTTTTTTATAAGGATGCTTAATTTCTTTCATCTCTGTCACTAAATCGGCTTTTGCAATAATTTCATCACGAACCTCCCGCCCTGTTAAGACAAGATGTAGTGAATCGGGCTTTACTTCTAATACTTCTAGTACAGACTCTAAAGAGAGAACACCAAACTTAATTGCATAATTAATTTCGTCTAAGATAATCATATCCCATTCTTCGGATACGATTTCTTTTCTAGCCACTTGTAATGCCTCTTGGGCTGCCTGGCGATGATCTATCAAAGAATCTTCCGTACTATTTCGGACAAAACCTTCTCCCATTTGCCGCATTACAAAGTTGGACCCCAAAGCGTCTGCTGCCTTTAGCTCTCCATATTTCCAATTCCCTTTTATAAATTGCAATATTAATACTTTAAACCCCTGTCCCCAGGCTCTTAACCCCAGGCCTAAGGATGCCGTAGTCTTTCCCTTACCATTCCCTGTATGAACAATAATTAGGCCTTCTCTTTTTTCCATGTAACCCTCTTCCTTTCTTAGTTACCGCTGTTTTGTCCAGTTAATTCAGTATATCTTTTAAATGCTGAACATAAAGATCCTGAATCCCTGAATTTTCTCCTAAACCATGAAGATAAATAGCAACTTCAAATCCAGCCTGTAGTAACTGGGATTTCGCCGAATCTTCCTCATCACTAGCCATATCATTTGCAACGTGATCGCCAGATACAAGCATAAATGGCATCAAAGTTACTTTTTTGATATCCTTTTGTTTTAATTTTTTTATAACCCTCTCCAATGAGGGAAAACCTTCCACCGTATAAACATACACATGTTCTAGATTGGCATCTTCCAGTTTCATTTGCAAAGTAGAATAAGCAGTATTACCAGGGTGTACTCCACCATGCCCCATAAAAACAACGGCTTCTTGTTCTTTTACCTTTGGAAGCTGTGTTCTTATCGCGTCTATTACCTCTAGATAATCATCTGGTTTGCCTTCTTGTCCCGTATAATACAAAAGAGCGCGACCAAGGGCAATCTTTTCGAATATTTCAGCGTGGGCATAATGAGCAACCATTCTTTTAACCTTATCATATTCTTCTCCTACTACCACATGCAAGGGTTGAATATATACTTCTTGGTATCCTTCTTCCTGCAGCTTTTGCAATGCTTCTTTTTCCGTATCAATTTCAAGGCCATCCCTCTTTGCTAATCTTTTGATAACAATGCGGGAGGTAAAGGCCCTTCGCACTTCATACTGAGGAAAAGTAGATTTTATTTTATTTTCTATGCTTTCAATACTTGACTTCATTCCATCCTGATAGGTTGTACCAAAACTAACTACTAAAATAGCTTTTTTTAACATATGTAACTCCTCTTTTATTCCTTATATCGAAAATACTGCATATAAAATAAATCTCCCAACCAAAGGCGGAAGATTTGATTTCATCAAAAAGAACTATATAGCACTCTGTGCTTATTTACGGAATCAGAAAGTATAACACTTTCTTGATTCCAAGTAAGAGCGACTAAGACTTCTGCCTGCGTCCGAGCACTTGGCACAAGCCAAGTCTTTTCTTATTTCTTCTTTATTCTATTTAAAAATTATACTATTCTTTTTAAATTGTCAAGTTCTATATCCAATTGTCTCTTCCTTGGTAACAAAATTATTATCATTACATATTATATAGTAATTAAAGCGTTTTAAAAGTTAGCCATGGCTAACCATACTATTGTGTTTTGTAGTAGTAATTACACATAGCACTTACGTAAGGAGTGGGAATATTGAAGGAAGATCAATTTATCACCAGCCTACCGATTAATTTGCCGTTAATACCTGGGGAAGAAATTAAAACCAAGGCCAAAGGGCTATTAAAATACCTCGGACCTGCTTTTATTGTCAGCGTAGCGTATATGGATCCTGGAAATTTCGGTACTAACATTAGTGGTGGTTCCCAATTTGGTTATAACTTACTATGGGTCATTCTTTGGAGTAATTTGATGGCTATCTTTGTCCAAATTCTCTCTGCAAAAGTTGGCATTGCTACTGGAGTTAGTTTACCAGTACACTGCGGCAATGTCTTTTCACGAGGCGTGAATTGGTTCTTATGGACTATAGCAACCCTGGCGGCTATGGCTACCGATCTTGCAGAGTTTTTGGGAGGCGTCCTTGGTTTTTACTTACTATTTAATATCCCCTTAGTTTGGTCAGCAATACTTACAGGATTTATCACTTACTTCATCTGCCACATGCAAAAATATGGGCAGCAAATTGTGGAACGAATCATTACGACAATGGTAGCCGTTATAAGCATATCTTATATATGGGAAATGTTCATGTCTAGTCCAGAATGGGGGCAAGTTGCTTATCATGTGGCTGTTCCTATGCTCACCTCTGACAGCTTACTGGTAGCTGTCGGCATGCTAGGAGCTACGGTTATGCCTCACGTTATTTATCTACACTCTCATTTGGTGCAAAATCGTCGTACAAATGACGAAAGCGACTGTGTTCATCACTTAAAGATGGCCAAAATAGATGTATTTGTTGCTATGAATATGGCCTTTATTGTGAATGCCGCTATGGTTATTGTATCAGCAGCTATATTTAAAGGCAATGGTCTTACTGTTGACAGTATTGAAGCAGCTTATATGACCTTGCAGCCTCTCATGGGCAATATGGCAGCTGGAGCCTTTGGCCTCGCTCTCTTAGCCTCGGGATTATCTTCTTCTACCGTTGGCACTATGGCTGGAGAAGTTATCTTAAATGGCTTCGTGGGCTTTGATATCCCGATTAGCATCAGGCGTCTCATTACCATGTTACCTGGTATGGCTATTATCTTAGCAGGCATCAATCCGATGAGTGCCCTTGTAACAAGCCAAGTAGTATTAAGTTTTGCCTTACCGGGTGCTATTATTCCCCTTTTGCTGATTAGTAACAAAAAAGAAATCATGGGACGTTTTAAGAATGGTACCATGACTAACATATTGGGTTGGATTATCATTTGCATGATACTTACCTTGAATGCGGTCTTACTGTACCTAATCTTTTCAGGGCAAGCATAGTATTTCTTATATTTTATGTACTGAAGGCCAATGGTACGCTTTGGTTAACCTTTATTCTACAGCTTGGTTTTTAGCCACATATTCTAAAAATAGCTGATAATATTCGGGATGATTTTTCATAAACTTCACTACTAATTGGATGGAATGAATCGTACCTTGGGATAGATAATGCTCCATAGCTTCTGCCTCAGCATCACTATCACAATCAGCACAAATCAGCGTCAAAAATTCTTGTAATAGTCTATTCCGCTCAACCAAAAAACTTCCCATTTTTTTACCAGCTTCTGTCAAACTAATTACACCATATGGTTGATAATGAATATATTGATCTGCTTTTAACTTCCCTAAGGCTTTACTAACAGAAGGCAAAGATACCCCTAATTTTTGGCTTATATCAGTCACACGAACAATCTCACTCGTTAGAGACAACCGATACAATTCTTCTAAATAATCTTCCAAACTGGGTGATAGCATTTCTAGCCGCCTCCCACGATATTAGCGCCCACTCTTATTCTACTACTATGATTTTTCACTAAAAAATATTCCACCGCTAAAAAAGATTCGAAAAATAGGTCTGGATATTCCATCTGCTAACAATTTCTGATATACTCTTCAGTATATGACATAATCTGCTATAATTATATGCTATTATTTTAAAACTGACACCATTCACGTATGGTAGTTTTATTTAGAAAAACTTTTATTAGCAAACATACTGAAAAGTATGGACGCAAAGCTATAGGGTCTACGGATTTTTTTAGAGATCTATGATCGCCACGCTGCATGATTATGATAAGCTTAACTGGCTCATTATGCAGTTAAGCTTTTTTATATGCTTACTTTGCTAATAACCTTGTCGATTAGAAACACGGGCATAATTTATGCTGATTTTTATACAACAAAGGAGCTTTTATCTTGAGACAAATCAGTTTAAACGATGTTATCCCAGGTATGACATTAGCGCGACATCTTTTAAATAAAAAGGGACAGGTATTATTGGCTTCAGGAGTGACTTTAACTGAAGAATATCTCGATAAACTACGAGCTTTGGATGTAAATGCCCTGTTTATTCGAGACAATCGATATGCCGATATAAAAATTCCAGAATATCTTTCCCTTGAAACACAACAACGTGCTTTAGCAATATTAAGTACTACTATGGAGAAAGTGAATCGGGGCGAAAATTTTGCCATGGATCCAATCTGTAGCCTTGCCTCTGATATTGTAGAAGAATTAATCCTCCAACCATCCGTAGCGATTCAATTAACGGGTATTGCAACCCATGATGATTATACCTTGGCACACTCTCTAAATTGCGCCATATACACAGCATTACTGGCCCGTTTTTGCAATTTTTCCATTTTACAAATCAAAGAAATTACCTGCGGTGCATTGCTTCATGATCTGGGAAAAATAGAAGTAGATAAAGAAATTATTAATAAACCTGACCGTTTGACTGAACAGGAATTTGGAATTATTAAGCAACATCCAGAGTCTGGTTTTCATTTATTAGTAAACAAGCGGTGGGAAATTTCAAGTCTTGTTGCTCATATGGCTTGGCAACATCATGAAAAGGTTGATGGTACAGGTTATCCCCGCGGACTACAAGGGGAAGAAATCCTTAATTATGCGCGTTTGCTAACAATAACAGATGTTTACGAAGCCATCACTGGACATCGCCCTTATCGAAAGGCTATGGAACCAGACGAAGCATATAACATTATCGCTTCTGGCCTCGGAACTAGTTTTGATGAAACTTACGGGCGAGTTTTCTTATCAAAGATAGCTACCTATATGCCCGGTATGGAAGTCTTACTGAATACGGGAGATTTGGCTGTTGTTGTTTCCATCCCTGGATCTTCCCCACAACGACCTGTCATCCGCCTTATCTCTTATCCAGATGGCTCACCTTACATGCCGACTAGGGATCTTCGATTAGCAGATAATCCTCAAATTTTGATTTCCAAGATTCAAAATCGTAAAGAGTAAGAACAATGCTCTATCGTTTCTGATCTGCGAAAAGGCCTACTCTTTGGTAACCAAAGAGTAGGCCTTTTTTACTATTTACCGATCTAACCCTTTTTTTATTGCCTCCATATTAACGGCAAAGAGTTCTGGTTTTTTCTTACCCACTACTTCATGCATCGCTTTCTCTATGGCATTAAGATTGAGTAACTTCAAGCTTGGAATAAGCGCCCCCAGACATACCATATTAGCTAAGGCTGGTTTTCCTAATTCGTTGGCAATCTCTGTTGCTGGCAGGGAAATAAGTTTAATATCATGGCGAGCAGCAGTACTTTCTACAATCGAAGAATTAACGACAAGCGCACCACCCGGTTTAATCCGTGATAGAAATTTATCATAGGAAGGTTGATTGAGAACGATCGCCACATCTGCTTTTTCAATTACTGGTGAGTGAATTTCTTCGTCGGAAATAATCACAGAACAGTTGGCAGTCCCGCCCCGCATTTCAGGGCCGTAAGAAGGAATCCAACAAACTTGTAACTCTTTTTCCATGGCTGCGTATGCTAGTACTTTACCAATAAACATGACACCTTGACCACCAAATCCTGATAATATAATGGTATCAATCATAATCCTTTTACCTCCTCAGGAACCTTAAGTTCTCCCATTTGATAAAGAGGTAACATTTTTTCCTGTAACCATTTTAAACTGTCCACAGGAGATAAGCCCCAGTTTGTTGGACAGGTTGATAAAATACTAACCAAGGAAAATCCTAGTCCTAATTGTTGAACTTGAAAAGCCCTTTTTATGGCTTTTTTGGCAGCAAAAATGTTTTTAGGAGAATCAACAGATACGGCTGCTACATAGACTGCCCCTTCTAAGGTAGCTACGGTTTTAGGCAAATCTATCGGTGATCCAGATAAAGCGCAATCTCGCCCATAAGGGCTGGTAGTCGTAACTTGACCTGGAAGAGTAGTTGGCGCCATTTGTCCACCTGTCATACCAAATACTGCATTATTTACCATAATAGATGTAATCTTTTCACCCCGGGCTGCAACATGTATAGCATGAGCAGTACCAATAGCAGCAATATCTCCATCCCCTTGGTAAGTAAATACCATTTTATCCGGTAGAGAACGTTTTATCCCAGTAGCCACAGCTTGAGCCCTTCCATGGGCTGCTCCCACAAAGTCACAGCTAAAGAAGTCTAAGGAAAAACCGGCGCACCCTACAGGAGCTACACCAATTGTGTCTTCAATAATACCTAGTTCCTCCATTACTTCCCCAATGATACGATGAATAATTCCATGGGTACACCCTGGGCAGTAATGAAAGGGAATTCCGGTTAAGCCTGTTGTTCTTTTAAATATAACTTCCATTCTTATGCCTCCCTTACCAGCGACAAATCAAAAACTTTCCCGATAAACTCTAGTATTTCATTTTCAGAAGGCATCATTCCCCCTTGCCGATTGCACAAATAAACAGGCACACGGCATTCGATTGCCAACTTTACGTCTTCAATCATTTGTCCTGCATTAAGCTCTACTGTGACGATTCCCTTAATTTTTTCTTTATAGGGCGCAAATCCCTTTTCTGGAAAGGGCCATAAAGTGATTGGACGGATAAGTCCTAGCTTAATTCCCGCCTTACGAGCATTTAGTACTACACTTTTACCAATGCGACCGCAAGTTCCATATCCTACAATGAGATATTCTGCATCTTCGGTATAAAATTCTTCCCAACGCTGCTCTGTCTCTTTGATCTTCTCATATTTATCCTGCCATTTTAGGCAATTTGCTTCCCCAATTTCATTCGTTAAGGAATAACTCACTATCTTACGCTTTTGCCGTCCTCGGCAGCCGTCTACAACCCAGTCTTTTGGGGGAAGTTCTACCTGTGGCCGTTCTTTTATTTCTACAGGTTCCATCATTTGGCCCAAAAATCCATCTGCCATAATCAGTACAGGATTCCGGTATTTATCCGCTAAGTCAAAAGCTTCCATAGTAAAATCGTATAACTCTTGACTTTTAGATGGTGCCAAAACAATCAACCGATAATCCCCATGGCCGCCTCCCTTGGTACACTGGAAATAATCCGATTGTGCAGGGCCCAGTCCGCCTAACCCAGGACCAGCTCGATTGACATTCACCACAACCACTGGCAGCTCAGCTGCCGCCAAGTAAGACATCCCCTCTTGCTTTAAGCTAAAGCCAGGGCTTGAGGTAGCCGTCATTACGCGAGTACCTGTTGTTGCTGCACCATAACACATATTAATCGAAGCAACTTCATCTTCCCCTTGAAGCACGGTACCTCCGGCCTTGGGTAAATGCTTAGACAAATATTCAACCACTTCTGTAGAAGGGGTTATTGGATAACCAAAAAACAATTTACAGCCAGCTTGAATGGCCGCCTCTGCAATGGCTTCATTGCCTTTTATTAATATCTTTTTCATAAGGTCAGCTCCTTTTCTTCCGAGAAACTTCCAATGCTACATCAGGACACATCGCTCCGCACATAGCGCACCCTATACATTTTGATTCATCTTTTACCACAACTGCATAATATCCCTTTTGATTGGTCGTATCACCAATGGCTAGTACCTGTTTGGGGCAGATATCTACGCACAAGCCGCAACTCTTACAGTACTCCCGTAATACAACAACTTTTGACATCAAATCAACTCCTTTCAAATTCCATACAGCTGCATTAACGAAATGTAGCTATGTACTCTTTGGCTAAGATATACACTTGTCATCTTTATTACACATCTATTCTTGTATTTATGAAATATTACTATTTACTAAACATGCTAGGGCAATAGAATTCATTTTCCCTTCCGGTGTTTCAGACCGTGAAGTCATAACAATCGGATGGGTTGCCCCTAATACAATCCCTGCCATTTTGCTATTCGCAAAATAAATCAGAGATTTCCCCAGAGCATTCCCCGTTTCGATATTCGGTACTAAAATTAAATCCACATTTCCTGACACTTTGCTGGTAATACCTTTATGTTTTGCCGCATCTTGACTTACTGCTACATCAAGAGCAATCGGACCTTCGATAATCCCTAAAGGGAACTGGCCAGCTGCACTCATTTGGGTTAGGGTTTGTGCATCCACCGTGGCAGGCATTTTTCCATTTACCACTTCATTGGCAGTTAATACTGCTACATGAGGTTCTTTAATGCCCATCGCCTGCAAAGCCAACATAGAGTTAAGGAGGATTTCTTTTTTTTCTTCTACGGTAGGAGCAATATTCATCCCACCATCCGTAATAAACAAAAGTTTCTTTTGACCTGGAATTTCAAATGCTCCGAGGTGGCTAAGTAGTCTACCTGTTCGCAAACCTTCTTCTTTATGAAGCACAGCTCGCAAGAAATCACTACTATTAATTAAACCTTTCATCAATACCTGGGCTTGACCGCGTTTCACTATGGAAACTGCCTTTTGTGCAGCTTTCGTTATATCTGCTTCATGAATGATTTTGGTTTCATTAGATAGCCCAACTTCTGCAAGCATAGGGGTAATTAAAGCAGCATCGCCTACTAAGATAGCCTGAGCAATACCAACTTCTTGCACCATTTTAATCGCAGACAATACCTCTTTATCCTGGGCCACGGCTACGCTAATCATTACCTGACCGCGATTTTTAATTTCCGCTACTATTTCGTCATAAGAGCAGTACAAATAATCACCTCCTACCTAACAATAATTCTGTGCCGGTTCCTGGCCTCTTAGTACTCTAAGGGCACCAAAAGCTAATGCTTCTAGTTCTTCTTCCCCTGGTACAACGGTCACAGGAGCAATAAACATAACTCTATTCTTTATTTCATCAGTAATACGTTCTGAATGAGCAATACCCCCTGTTAAAATGATATGTTCTACATTGCCTGCTAGCACTGTAGCCATAGCACCAATTTCTTTGGCTACTTGATAACAAAAGGCATCTAATACTAGCTTAGCTTCTACATTACCTCCATCTGCCATCGCAAATGCTTCTCGAATATCCGTTGTACCAAGATAGGCATAGATTCCGCCTTTATTGCTTAATTTTTCTCGCAGCTCCGCCGAGGTATACTTATCTGACAAAGCCAACTTTAAAAATTGACCTACCGGCAGTCCACCACAACGATCTGGAGAAAAAGGCCCTTCTTCTTTTGCATTATTTACATCAATCATTCTACCCTTTTTATGCGGTGTTACAGAAACACCTGTTCCTAAATGAGCAACAATTAGATTCATATCCTCATAGTTTTTACCTAGTTGGTTTGCCACCTTACGCGCAACAGCTTTCGTGTTTAATGCATGGGATAGGCTGATCCTTGGTAAATCAGGCAAACCGGATATTCGCGCTACTGGTTCCATTTCATCTACAGAAACAGGATCAACAATATAAGAAGGGATCTTCAATGTTTCTGCTAGCCCATAAGCCATGACAGCGCCCAAGTTAGAAGCATGTTCACCAAATTTGGCTGCTTTGAGATCATCCACCATATCTTGACTAATACAATACGTTCCGCCCTTAAGAGGTTTCAAAATCCCACCACGCGCCACCACTGCTTTTAACGTGGCAATGTCAACCCCTTCTGCTGCTACTTGTTTTAAAATTAATCGCAACCGATATTCATACTGATCTACTACTTTTATGAAGCCACTAGTATCCGCTACAGAATGCTCGACGGTCTTTTTAAAAACTATTTTTTCTCCATCGTATACAGCAAATTTTGTTGATGTTGCCCCCGGGTTAATTACCAATAACCTTTCCGCTGCCCCATATTCTTTAGCCATAAAGTTCCTCCCATAACATTTCAGTTTCATTCTATGTATTGAAATTTCACCAAATATTCTGTTCATATATTCTTTACTTATTTCATTTTATTTTTCTTATTTCCTGCTTTTAAATAAGAAAAGACTTGGCTTAGGCCAAGTCCT
The DNA here is from genome assembly GCF_000725345.1 of Pelosinus sp. UFO1. NCBI lineage: Bacteria > Bacillati > Bacillota > Negativicutes > Selenomonadales > Sporomusaceae > Pelosinus > Pelosinus sp. UFO1. Next base: position 1,130,495 of record NZ_CP008852.1, on the reverse strand, counting down.
CAGACGCAGGCAGAAGCCTTAGTCGTTCTTACTTGGAATCAAGGAAGTGTTATACTTTCTGATTCCGTAAAAAACAGACAGGTCTACTACAACCTGCCTGTTCCATTATTTATTCATTATTTTTTAGTAGCTGCTGCTAATTTTATTTCCGTTTTTTCAAAATCCAAGGTAGCAAAATAATCCCCAATGGTTTCTGCCCGACGAATCATCTGCACCTGGCCGTCACCCTTTAATAATAATTCTGCGGAACGCAATTTTCCATTGTAATTAAAGCCCATTGCATGCCCATGAGCACCCGCATCATGCATAACAATAATGTCACCAATATCAATACGAGGTAAATTACGGTCAATAGCGAATTTATCATTATTTTCGCAAAGTGAACCTGTTACATCATATACATGATCTAGTGGAGCATTTTCTTTTCCCACGACCGTAATATGATGATAGGAACCATATAATGCTGGGCGCATTAAATTTGCCATGCAAGAATCAAGACCTACATAGTTTTTATAAATCTCTTTTTTGTGCAGTACAGTAGATACAAGATAACCATAAGGTCCTGTTATCATTCTGCCACACTCCATGGTAATTTTCAAAGGATGTAGTCCCTTCGCCACAATTTTTTCTTCATAAGCCTTACGCACCCCTTGGCTGACAACATCTAGGTCAACAGCTTCTTGTTCTGGACGGTAAGGAATACCAATTCCACCGCCCAAATCGATCATTTCAATCCGAATCCCTAATTTTTCATACACTTCAATTACTAAATCAAACATCATATTTGCCGTTGCAACAAAGCTATCTGAATTTAGTTCATTAGAAATTACCATGGTATGCAGAGCAAAACGTTTTACCCCTTTACTTTGCACAATTTTGTAAGCTTCTAAAATTTGTTCTCTCGTTAAACCATATTTTGCTTCCTCTGGATACCCAATAATATCATTTCCACCTTCCAATAAGGGACCCGGATTGTAGCGGAAGGAAAGGATGTCAGGTAAACCAACGTGCTTCTCCAAATATTCAATGTGGCTAATATCATCCAAATTAATAATAGCTCCCAGCTTTTTGGCCGCTTGGTAATCTTCTACTGGTGTATCGTTGGAGGAAAAGACAATTTCTTCTCCTGTTATTCCAGCTTGTTCAGAAAGAATAAGTTCTGGCAGAGAACTGCAGTCAGCTCCAACGCCTTCTTCTCTTAGCACCTTTAAAATATGAGGATTTGGTGTTGCTTTTACAGCAAAATATTCTTTAAATCCTGGCGCCCAGGAAAAAGCCGCCAATAATTTTCGAACATTATTTCGAATGGCCTGCTCATCATAAATATGAAATGGTGTTGGATATTTTTTTATAATTTCTTCTAGTTCAATCTTTGTAAAGGGTAATGTTTTTTCTGCCATTTTTGTATAGACCTCCTGAAATTGTTTATTATTTGGTAAGTTATAGTGTAAAACAAAAAGCAGTTTGCGGAAACCATCCCGCAAACCGCTATAAGAATCTAACATATCTCATAATCAGTTATGCAGATAGCACTCCACCCAAAATTGGATGACAGTCTTGTATTTATTCAATACAAAACCAACGAAAAGGTCTTTGCCAAACCCTTCCACTTCGGCGGTTATTCCTTTTTGTATCTTTCATCGCTGGCTACTCTAGATACATATTCTTAATATACCGCGCCTCTATCTTCTAGCTATTCATCTGTCATTTTTCTAAGTATAGACTAATCTAGTTTGTCATGTCAACTCTAATCCTATGTTTTTTTGTAAAAGTTATTATCCGATGACTAAACCGCTCTAAGACTCCCATCTTCTATAAGTGGGAGTTAAGAGCGGCTAAGTCCCTGGATAAGTGCGACTAAGATTCAGATGGAGTTAAAACTCCACCTGAATCAAGTCTTCTTTATAGATAGTCTATCATCTTAAGCCCTACAGACACTATCTTGGTTTTACCAAGATTGTAGGATTCATATATTCTTCATACTGTGCTTCACTAACCCACCCTGTGGCTAAGGCAGATTCTTTTAATGTAATGCCTTCCTTTACCGCACTTTTAGCAATTTGGGCTGCCTTATCATAACCAATTAGGGGTACTAAGCCTGTAATAAGTATTAGTGATTGGTGCAAATAAAAATCAATAATCTCAGTATTTGCCTGTATACCTACCGCACAATTAACATTAAAAGAGTTCATCCCATCCGAAAGTAGCCGAATGGACTGCAAGAAATTATAAACAATGACAGGCATAAATACATTTAATTGAAAGTTTCCTTGGCTAGCAGCAAAAGAAATTGTGGTGTCATTACCAAATACCTGGGCAACAATCATTGTCAATGCTTCGGATTGAGTTGGATTGACTTTTGCAGGCATAATGGAGCTGCCTGGCTCATTCTCGGGTATTTTAATCTCTCCAATACCGCACCGTGGACCACTTGCAAGCCAACGAACATCATTGGCAATCTTCATTAAATCAGCAGCTAATGCCTTCATCATACCATGAACGACGACTACCTCATCTTTACTTGTTAACGCATGAAATTTATTAGGAGCTGTACGAAATTCCTTGCCCGTTAACTTGGTAATTTCTGCAGCAACGAGTTCGCCAAAGTTCATAGGGGAATTAATACCAGTCCCAACAGCCGTTCCTCCCATGGCCAAGTCCCGCATAAAGTTAATACCTATGGTCAGCATTTCTTCGTTCCGTTCTAACATCCGCACCCAACCGCTTATTTCCTGTCCCATAGTAAGAGGTGTCGCATCCATTAAATGAGTTCTGCCAATTTTTATGATTTCACTGAATTCTTTTGATTTCTGATCTAACGTTTCTTTTAAAGAGGCAATTGCAGGTAATAGTTTATCAATCACTAATGTTACGCCGGCAACATGAATCGCCGTAGGGAAAATATCATTAGAGCTTTGGGATTTATTCACATGATCATTGGGATGAACGACTAAAGGCTCTGCTCCTTCGGCTAGCAACTGAGTCGCTCTATGTGCCAATACTTCATTTATATTCATATTAAACTGAGTGCCACTTCCCGTTTGCCACACGGCAAGAGGAAAGTTGCCATCTAGTTTTCCGGCTAACACCTCATCACAAGCCTTAACGATGGCCTGAGAGCGTTTTGTATCAAGTACACCTAGTTTCTCATTTACTAAGGCAGCTGCTTTCTTTAATATGGCAAATACACCAACTAACTCATAGGGCATCTTTTCTATTCCAATACGAAAATTTTCAAAACTACGTTGTGTTTGGGCTCCCCATAATTTATCCGCTGGCACTTTTATTTCTCCCATTGAATCTTTCTCAATACGATATTCCATATAAAGCACTCCTTTATCGATTCATTACCTATAAACTAAAAACGAAGAAGGTATCGTAAATTTGATCTTCTCTTTAGTTTCTTCTTCATAACTAAAAACAATCCTGCAGTAATTTTAAATCTTCTTTAAAAACAAAAAGTGTTTACAACCCTATTGATTGCAAACACCCTTTACCTTATACCTTTATAATCCCTTCTAAGAGTCTCTCTTCTTTTTTGCGATAGACTTGCTTTTCTTATCCGACGATTAATTCTCTAGAGGAGCCCATATGAATCAAATCCTCTTCTTTGTCACTAGCAGAAAGTGCTTGACCTAAACCTCCTAAGTTATCAAATATATAGTCAGGTTTAAAGACCGACTGCTCAACATCTGATATTTTGGATTCTCCACTGAGTACTAACACAGAGACCATACCTGCATTACATCCTGTAGCTATATCAGTATATAATCGATCACCAACCATTGCCATTTCTTCAAGAGGATAACTTTTTTTATTTAATAAGGCTTCCACAATTTCCTTATTGGGTTTGCCCACAACCTGAGGGGAACAACCTGTTGATGCTTTTATCAATGCAGCCATAGCACCACAATCTGGTATATAGCCAGTTTCTGTAGGACAATTAAAATCTGGATGAGTCGCAATATAAGGTATATTATGCCGTATAAGATCACACGCGATGACTAATTTTTCATATGTTAATGTAGTATCAAATCCTAATACTACATATTCAGGATTATCTGCTGTTACTATAAATCCATGCCTTCTAAACTCTTCTTCTAAAGCAGGTGTTCCAAGTAAATATATATTTTTGCAATTTTTAGTATTTTTTAGATAAAGGGCTGTGGCCTCACCAGATGTTAAAATATTACTTTCACTGCAATTAATACCTAACATCTTAAGTTTATTGGCATAGAAAGTTGCATCTTTAGAGGAGTTATTCGTCAGAAATAAAAAATCTCTACCCGTAGTACGCAAATAACTCAGAAATTCTAGTACACCTGGCAGTATTTTATTCCCTAAATATACAGTCCCATCCATATCAAGTGCAAAACACTTTATATCTTTTAATGATTTCACCTTTTCTTGTTTTGTTACTATCTTATTTTCACTGAACACAATACAAAGTCTCCTCTCTTTTCTCTCGACTTTTACATTAGGCTCATTTCAAAAGAACACACCAACCTTTCATTATGTTTTTGCACGTTTTACATAACAATTATATATTTCATAGCATTAATATATAAACTTTATATGTACATCATGCATTTTCTTGTCGTTTTTATTATTACATCTCTTCCATTCTTTGTCAATCGCAAAAAAAGAAGAGCCCATATTAGGACTCTTCGAAACCTTAAATAATTTCAATATTATTCAATTCGGCAAACTCTCTATATACATCAGGAAATTTATTATCAACAATAAAGCCATTGAATTCTTCTAATTCTGCCATACTAGCTAATGAAACACAATCAAGTTTAGAAGAATCAGATAACATATACTTTTGTTCGGCGATATCTAGTAAAACTCTATTGTTAGCGATTTCTTCAAAGACAGGATGCATGACACCTTTTTTAAGATTTACAGCTGCTACACCGAGGAAGCATTTATCCACACTGAATTTCCTCAAAAATTCTTCACTATCTCCACCACAAAAAACACCTGAAGAATTTCTCATTTTCCCTCCCGGCATATATACAGACACATAAGGGAGACTCGCCGCTTTAACTGCAACATGTACACATAAAGTAACAACGTTTAAAGAAGTAATATTCTCTAAATAATCCAAAATGTATTCTACGGTACTGCCCGCATTTAAAGCAATTGTTTCACCATCTTTAATTAACATTGCAGCCTTACGTGCAATTACTTGCTTTTCCTCAAAGTTCTGCATCCTTTTATTGGCCAGATGTACTTCTGCAATGGAGTAGCAAGTTTTCCCCTCTTCCATATAAGCTCCACCATAGGCTAACTTTATATTATTACTCTCAGATAAATATTTCAAATCTCTACGGATTGTTGCTTCATTTACTTCATATTGCTGAGCTAAGGCTGTCACCTTTACCGACCCTAGCTTAAAGATAAGATTCAAAATATCCTTTCTTCTCTTAATATTCGTTAACATGCACACACTCCTAACACATCAGATAGTTACATTATATAACTACATAAATCTTTTTACTATAGTAGCAAAAGGAAGTTTACAACCTTAAGATTGTAAACTTCCTCTATTAATTATATATCGAATTGTTTCAAACACCTTCTACTGGAACGGTATTCGCGCCATGTGCCATTATTGTAATGGTATAGTCTTTCTTGCCTAACTTTTCTTCAGCCATACGAACAGCCTCTTCTAAGCTAGCAGCCGCCAACATACCTGTTTTTTCAATAAATTCTTTATTTCGTGGCAAGGAAACAACAATGTGAGGAACTTCCTTGGCCATAGTACCTAGTTTTAACGCAATGAATCCTGGAACGGTAAAGGCTTCTCGTAAGGCAACCTCCCGGTCATATAAAGATTCATAGTTAAACCAATCACTAAAATCAGGTGGTTCCATCATATCGCGGCATTCTAATAATAAAATGACGACTCCCCCCGGTTTTACTGCCATAAAGGCATTACCAATTGTTTTTGACCCTTGGTATAAATTAATATCTTTAGGAAATCCACCAGCAGAAGCAATAACCAGGTCAGCTTTGCCGTTTACAGGAACACCAAAGATATCGCTTGCAGTCTTACAACCTTGTAGCCAAGCTTCATGCCAGTGACCTGCCACAAAAGAAGCGAACTGCCCCTCTGGGGTAAAGACTGCATTGAGTAAGAATGCAGGTTTAAGCAGTTCTGCCATTTCTAACATATCGGCATGCATTGGATTGTTTTCTAATTTCCCCGCAATACACTCTAGGCTAACGCCTTGCCCTACAACATCATGAAGACATAAGCTATGATTTCCCTGGATCGTACTATAAGAAGACACACCAGGCATAATTGCCTTACGTCCCCCGCCAAAACCAGCCATTAAATGATGAACAATACCGCCTGTCAATATAACCTTATCTGCATTCACTACATGTTTATTTATACAGACATCTTTCCCCCGAGACGTTTGACCGATACAAACAAAATCGTCTGTTTCTGGAGCATAACTTTGCAAGAGGGTAATGCGGTCTACCACTTCTTGACCAAAGGTTGCTACATTCTCTTCATGAGTATGGTGTCGATGAGCGCCCAGTGCCACAATTAGGGAAATATCTTCATCTGGTACTCCAGACTTATTTAATTCATTCAATAAAGTTGGTAAAAACAAATCGTGACGTACCCATTTACGAGTAATATCACTGGCTATGATCATAACCTTGTCACCTTGCTGTACTACCTCCTTAAGAGGCGGTGTGCCAATTGGGTTATTTAGTGCAGCAGCTACAGCGGCTTCTACATCGACTAGAGCCTTAACTGGTTTGCCTTCTACCACGTTTAAAATACGTTCTTTAGGCAAGGATATGGTAACTTCCTGATCACCATAGCCAAGGGAAAATTCTTTTAACATATAGCATCTCTCCTATGCAATTTTTTCCAGCTTTTCTTCTACTTTTATAGCCAACGGCACATCAGGCTTTACAGCTAACCATGCGATAATACCAACTACAGCCGAAGCTGCAGTTGTCACAATGGCAGCCTGCCATCCATAATTTGTTGCAATCCATGCCGTAACAACAGGAGCGGCAATACCGCCCAGGTTGCCCCAAAAGTTCATCCACCCAGAAACTGAACCAGCAAATTTACCACCAATGTCAAGACAAGCAGCCCAGGACGCATTAAAAGTAAATCCAAGAGACCCTAGAGAGATTGTCAGCCACAACACGTTCATGGAAGGTGTTGTCGCTACGGCCCCTAAATAAAGTGTCGTACAACACAGAATCAATCCAGAAATCCCCAACAAGGTTCTTGACTTATACCTAGAAACACCTGACGTTACCAGCTTATCACTGATATAACCACACGTAGCCGTTACGATACAAAGTGCAGCCCAAGGAAAAGAAGCGGCAATTCCCATCTTTTGTAGTGAAAAATTTTGTGCCTCCATTAAGTATAAAGGCAACCAGGCCAAAAATACAAACATAATATAGTCTGTTATAAAATATTGAATACCAATGGCCCAAAATTGAGAAGATCCTAAAAAAATACGCCATGGGGCCAATTCTTTTTTATCAGCATTCGCACTGAGGCCTTCTTCTATATAATCAGCTTCCGCTACATTAACATAAGGACTGGTCCGAGGCGAATCTTTTGCGAGCCAATACCAAAGTCCGGCAATGACTAAACCTAACACGCCAAAAATCACAAATACAGAGCGCCAGCCAAAAGCCATCATTAAAGCTACGGTAAGAGTCGGGCCAACAACCGGCCCAAAAAATACACCGCTTAGCATGAAAGAAGAGGCACGTCCTTTTTCACTAGGATTAAACCAACGATAAATAAAACGCCCTATAGCTGGAGCCATAGGTCCCTCACCTAAACCAAACATAGCGCGAGTGGCAGCGAAAAAGGTAAAGTTACTACAAGCGCCTGTCAATGCGGTAAATATGGACCACCAAGTAGCTGCTATAGCTAAGACTCTTCGGTGTCCCCAAAACTCTCCCATAATACCACCTGGTATTTGCATAAATGCATAACCGACAAAGAAAGCTGTTTGTATTAAACCCATATCCATTTTACTAAAACCTAATTCCTGCATAATGCTTGGAGTGGCTACGGATAAATTTACTCTGTCCATGTAAGAAATAAAACTAATAAAAAACATAAGTCCTGCTAAGGTCCAACGAAAATTGGTTTTTTTCTGATTCATAAAATTTACCCCCCGCACAAGTATCGAAGTCCTCCCAAGGGAGACCTCATCTCATTAAATACATTATACGTTTGTAAAGTTTACATGTCAATTGACAAAAGAATCTGTCTTTTTAAACTTACTTGACATGATCTAGATCGCATGCTACTATTATTTTCAATAACAGCATATATTCATCAAGAGTTAGCTGAGGGATTGGCCCGATGAAGCTACGGCAACCACCGCATACTGCGAACGGTGCCAATTCCAACAGGAGTATTCCTGGGAGATGAAGATTATTTTGAAATAAAATCTTCTTCATCTTATGAAGAAGATTTTTTATTGTAAAGAAAAAGGAGTAAGTAGCATGAACCATAATTCACAACCAACCCAGGCTCTAAGAAAATACGCCTCAGAAAAAGCTAGCCGCTTTACCGAATCCGTCATTCGGGAAATGTCTCGTATTGCCACTGCTCATAAAGCCATCAATTTGGCACAAGGATTTCCAGATTTTCCTGCATCAGATGAAATCAAAGAAGCCGCTGTTAAAGCAATCTTAGAAAACCACAACCAATATGCGATTACTTGGGGTACCAAATCCCTAAGAGATGCCATTGCCCAGAAAAATAAACGAGATTACAACCTTGACATTGATCCAGAAAAGCAAATCACGGTGTGTTGCGGTTCTACAGAAGGAATGGTGGCAACACTTTTGGCTACGATTAACCCTGGAGATGAAGTTATTATTTTTCAGCCGTTCTATGAAAATTACGGCCCAGATGCTATACTCTGCGGTGCAACACCTAAATATGTACAATTACATCCTCCAGCTTTTTCCTTTAATCAAGAAGAATTAATCGCTGCTTTTTCCGAACGCACAAGAGCTATTATTATTAACACTCCCAACAACCCAACAGGTAAGGTGTTCAATCGAGAAGAATTAGACTTAATTGCTAAGCTTTGTATTCAATACGATGTTTTAGCGATTACTGATGAGATATATGAGCATATCATCTATGACGAAATCAAACACATTCCTCTATCTACCTTACCTGGCATGGCAGATAGAACCATTACGATTAATAGTATATCCAAAACCTACAGTGTTACTGGCTGGCGTATTGGTTATGTTATCGCATCTCCTGAAATAAGCCAGTCCATACGGAAAATGCATGATTTCTTAACAGTGGGTGCAGCTGCCCCGTTGCAAGAAGCTGCTGCCCATGCCATGGGTTTTGCTGCTACTTATTATGAAAAGTTAGTCGATTTTTATAGTCAACGCCGAGATTTCATGTTAAAAGAATTAGCTGCCATCGGTTTTGAGTGCATTCGTCCTGATGGAGCCTACTACATTATGGCTGATATCGCCTCCTTCGGGTGGAAAAATGATATTGACTTTGCTCGCTACTTAGCTGAAAAAATTGGCGTTGCTGTCGTACCAGGTTCTAGTTTCTATCAAGAAAATGCTAATGACAAACATCGTTTTATACGTTTTTGCTTCTGCAAACAATTAGCCACACTGGAAGCCGCAGTAGAAAGATTGCAAAAATTAAGATAAGACTTGGCTTAAGCCAAGTCCTCAGACGCAGGCGGAAGCCTTAGTCGTTCTTACTTGGAATCAAGAAAGTGTTATACTTTCTGATTCCGTAAAATAATCCATCACATTATTAAATAGGAGGTATATTCATTATGAAGAAATCAATTCAGTTTATTTCCCTTTTGTTAACCCTCATCTTTATCCTAGGCTTATCTGCTGGGTGCAGCCAACAAAGTACAGCAAAGATAGAAAAACCACTTAAAGTAGGTGTTACTGCTGGCCCCCATGCAGAAGTAATGGAGCAAGTTAAAAAAATAGCCGAGAAAGACGGCTTAAAAATTGAAATTGTTGAATTTAATGACTACATTCAACCTAACGTAGCTTTAAATCAAGGCGATATCGATGTTAACAGTTTTCAACATAAACCTTACCTTGATAACATTATCAAAGATCGTAACTACGATATCATATCCTTAGCAAATACAGTTATTTTTCCAATGGGTATTTACTCTAGTAAATTAAAAAATATTGCCGACCTACCAGTAAACGCTGTTGTTGCTATTCCTAACGACCCTACAAACGGAGGAAGAGCTCTACTATTATTAGAAAAACTTGGCCTCATTAAACTAAAACCAGGAATTGGCCTTAAGGCAGCTGTTACTGACATTGTTGAAAATCCTAAGAAAATTGTAATTAAGGAGTTAGACGCAGCACAAATTCCTCGTTCCTTAGCTGACATGGATGTTGCCGCCATTAACACCAACTATGCAATTACCGCTGGATTAGTACCTACTAAAGATGCGATTGCCATTGAAGATATTAATTCGCCATATGCAAATATCATTGCCGTACGTAGCAAAGATAAAGAAAACCCAGCCATACAAAAATTAATAAAAGCATACCACTCGGATGAAGTAAAAGCATTTATACAAGAACACTTTAAAGGTTCTGTAACAGCTGCTTGGTAAAAATTTAAATATGTGTAAAAAAGCTGCCCTTTTTAAAAGGGCAGCTTTTTTACACATATTTACGCTGTACTCTGACTAATCGTGCTGATAGACATATAGCGCCAAAAGCTAAACCAACGATCAATCCAATCCAGTAACCAAAAGCTCCTAACCAAGAATGATGCGCTAAGACATATCCGAGGGGCAAACCTACGACCCAGTAAGAAATCATCGCCATAATAAATGTAATGCGTACATCTTTATAACCTCGTAACGATCCTTGTACTGGTGTAGCAATTGCATCAGACAATTGAAAAAATACTGCATATAGTAAAAATTGTTGCACTAGGTTCCGAATTGCCACATCGTCTGTATATAAGCGGGCTACCTGCTCATTCCAAAAATATAAGACTAAAGCAGCAAGCACAGCCATAATCAATGCGATACCAATCCCAATATAACTATATTGCTTAGCATCTTTGTATCTTTTACCTCCTACTTCAAACCCAACGGCGATGGTTAATGCCATGGAAATACTCAGAGGTATCATATAGATAAGGGCAGCAACATTAATCGCTACCTGATAAGCAGCAATGGTCGCTTCACTAAATTCACTCATAAGCAGGGTAATCACTGCAAAAATACTCGTTTCACAAAAAATGGCACTGCCAATTGGTATCCCAATTCTAAGCTGTTCTTTCCATACGGCAAGAGAGAATCGATAAAACCGACTAAATATGTGGTATGTGCGAAATGGCTGCCGGTACTGTATGACGCAGGCACTGATGATAACAATGCACCAATAAGTAATTGCTGAAGCCCATCCAGCCCCTACACCACCTAACTGAGGAAAACCGAACTTGCCAAAAATAAGTACATAGTTAAATAATACGTTAATTGGTAAGGCAACCATAGAAATTAGCATCGTTATGTTTGTATAACCCAAGGTATCAATGAACGAGCGAAGCACTGTCGATATAAACAAAGGTATAATACCAAAAGAAATGGCTTTTAAAAAATTTTGCGCAATATCATAGGCTACAGGATTGAGCTCCATCTTATTCAAAATAGGCTGAACGGCATAGGCACCACCAATTATTACAACGACTCCTATCGCTATGGCTAGATAGACAGCTTGAATTACAATAAAGGGGATTTCTTCCTTTCGTTTGCCACCAAGAAGTTGAGCAACGATGGGAACCACTGCAAATAAAATTCCGTTTAACCCTGTGAAAACAGGCATCCACATACTTGATCCAATGGCAACGCCTACCAAATCATTTGCACTAGCATGTCCTGACATCATAGTATCAAAGAAAGTCATGGCACACATAAAAACTTGTGTCACCAAAATAGGAATTAAAATAATCATAAACTGTTTTGCTTTTTCCTTTAAGGAATATGTTTGTTCCATATCTCACACCTATTATTTATTTTTTTACTACATCATTTTCCACAAGGTGTAAAGAATGCCATTTCTTCCACTCTTGCCAAGAAAGCATGGCCCAAAAAAACAAAATACTGAGGCAAACGACATATTCTATCATCGTAAATACTTTTACTACGGCGGCTACAGCAGTGGCTTTCCCTAGTAGTAGTCGCTGATATCCTTGCCACCATACTACAGCAGTAATAAACGGCTGGAATAAATATACTAAAAATGCCCACGCCAACAGAACAAAGAGAGATTTTAGCCCCTGAAAAAATAGTTTTCTGCTAACTGCCAGATTTTTGCTTCTTCGATCTTTTCTTGATTGGGTAACCGGTATATAGTTCACATAGTTCTCCTCCCCTTTATGAAGCTAAGAATACATTGAACCAATTAACCAATGATCTCTTGTACTCTACCTACGATGCCATTCACTAAACGAACTTTTATGCCCCGAGGATGAATCGCGCTATTTGTCAGAAGATCTTTTACTACACCTTCCGTTAACCGCCCAGTACGTTGATCTTGTTTTTGTACAATTTTTACTTTAGTACCTGGTCTAATATTTTTTCGTTCTGTCCCATTCATATTATTTCTCCTTCTTTTTAGCAAACTTTAGACCCCGCACATCAAAGATGTACAGGGTCTTTTTTCTTGGCATTTACCATTCACGAAACTCTTCTTGATCTAAATAAATCCAATCATGGCCCACCTTTTGAAACACTTTTAAACAAGGATCACCGTCTGAAATCATGATAGTAATACCGTCAGTGGCCAACGGATTTTTTTGCACATTTTGTTCTACTTGAAGCAAAAGCTTCTTTAATTGATCACTATATAAGGTAAAGGATCTTGTCATTTTACTTCCCCTTTATAAGATAACATATTGGATGAATTCCACCTTCAATATGCTAGTTGTAAATCTTTCTACATCTACTTTGTTTAGTTTCTTCAGAGTTACAAGAGAATCTCTCATTACTTTATTGTCGGCAAATACTAGCAAGTTTTTTATAAAACCTCCTTGTCAGGTGGTATATTATTACTTCTACATAGTATTGGTAAGTCCTGTTCAAATCATTCTTTAGTATTCATATTTTTCCCATTTTTAACCCGCCACCAGGACATCGCCCTTCGAGCATCAATATCTTTCTGGATAAGAACTAAGTCAGGAGGCTCTGCAGGTTGTGTCCCCGTCACACTTTCCGCACTCTCATTTCCTATTCTCCCGATTGAATCGTGAGTAACCCAAAATCCGTAATTAAAGCCGATATCATTGCCTCGCGTCAAACTATTTCCTAGGGAATGATACACAGAACCTTGGGGGGAAAGTAATTCAAGCAAGGTTGGCGCTACATTAATATGACTACCAGATACCTGCTTGGGGAAAATATCTTTAGTAATGCCTTTTCCATAAACAATAAAAGGAATGGCATAGCGTTCATAAAGACTAGGATTTAACTGGAGATTCAGCCGATCCGCATGATCGCCAACAATAAGAAACAAACTATCTGGATATTTTTGCTTCATTTCTTCGATAAATTCGGCCATAACCTTATCTGCATACCAAAAATGTCCTAATTTCTTAATGAGTTCTTTATCTTCCCTTAATTTATCAGGTAAGCCCCTGATCACGCTATCCTGATCAAACCCTTCTTTCTCTAAATCCACAGTATAAGGAGCATGATTCGAAATATTCATAATCACATCAAAGGTGGGGCGCGGATCATCGATCCTCGCGGCAACAGCCTTAAATAAATACTTATCATCGCAGCCCCAGACATTCCCGGACTGGCTCTCTATATCCCCCATGCCATAAAACTCTTCAAAACCTTGGGCTAAGGTGAAATCTTTAACTCGTTCCCAAGAAGTCGGTCCTGCATACCAAAACCTAGGCTTATATCCTAAGTTCTTCATTTGTGGTGCAAGGGCTGTGGAGTAAGGTTCTTTATAAGATTCAGGCAGGTAAGTTAGATATAAATTGGCTTCCGCTAACCCTGTAGTAATTCCCATAATCCCAGAGATAGTACTCATACCATTGGGCAAAAATGTGGGCACGTAAGCAGCATCTTCTTTGGTTATAATGTTTCTGATCCCATTTGCTATGTTCAAATCTTTATATTGCGGTAACAAGGGCCAGTTTGCATAACTTTCCCCAATTATCAAAAATACATGCTGTGGCTTTTTAATTTTTGTCCCTTGGGCCTCTTTCTTTAGAAAATCATCTACATTTTGTGAATTGACCTGATGACCAGCCAAATAATTACCATATTCCACCATCCTCCCTGGATCCATATCCAGTCCGGTGGATGCGGTTACCCGTTCATGAAGGGTATACGCACGGTATAACGCTTGCACATCGTCTAAAATGGCTTCATTTAGGAATTCATCCTTTGTAACCCCTGAATTTTCCCAGTCAATATTATAGGCATAAGTCATACTTCCACCAAAGCGCACAAATATTACAATATAATAAATAAGAACCAGCAGGGATGCACGAAAGGCAATATTTTTATACCAAGTAGAAAAACGCGGCAATTCAAATGTCTTGGTACGGAGCAATGCTTTTAATGCTTGGGATAAAAATATTCCCGTCAGCCCAGTCATGACGAGGCGAATGGGAAGATTGTATTCTTGGACTAACGTATGAAAAATTGCGGTCACATCATCATTGAAGGTATTAAATAATAGTTGGTTAAACCCCATGTGAAACTGTTCATAATAAGGAATTCTTGCATAAAACAAAAGGCTTAGTATTGCAATATAAACGGAGCCTAGGATATAGCGAACATGTTTTACTTTATCCTTCTTTATAAATAAAGTAAGAATTGTACAAAACGCAAAGGATGTAAGTGTTACTAAGCCTGCACTTTTCAAGCTTATCCGTATGCCATAATATAAGGCTAAAAATATATCCTTAAGCGTAGTCGCCTCACTAATATAAGAGTTTAAAACGGTAATAAAACCAATACGAAATAAACAAAAAACTCCTAATATAAATAAAAATAATTTAACATCTTGTTGAATATTTTTAATTAACTCTTCCCACCTTGACACTTAAATAAACATCCTTCCTATAACATATTCCTTGCTTTCTTGTATTTCTAGATTTATCAACATTATCCTGCATTTTTCTTACTCTGTGATGGTGATTATAATTTTCCACCTATTTTTCCATACTTCGACAAATTCTTCTCGCTAAATTTTCAAATTTGTTATATGATTTTAACAAGTAAACTTTTATTGATTTTTCCTAGTATTTTTGCATCTCTATACCTTTTGATAGAGGTACTTACCTAGAAAATGTTTTATTCTATAAACAATGCTATGATCACAACTGTTATAAAATGTAAATTTATTAAACTATATTTTTTAGCTGCACGGCACAAAGGTAAAAAACTCATTTAGAGTTTTTCAACTAGGAGGATATAAAATGATTAAAGCCAAAACAAAAGAGCTAAAACCCGGCGATATAATCGCAGAACACATTTTAAACCCTGAAGGACAAGTTCTACTAGCGGCAGGCACTACTCTCTCTGAGAAAACAATTTCATTGTTAGCATTATGGGGAGTGCGAGAAATTCGGTTGCGAGAAGAAAAAGACACAGATGATGATTTACGCTTATCTCTACAATTCGATGAAATCATCGCAAAGAACAGCCAACTCTTTGACAAAATAAAAACAATCGCAGAAACGGAACCAACTGAAATAACCTCTATTTTTAATGAGAAATCCTCACAACAATACGGTGATATTAGCCACAAATTCTCAAAGATCCTATTAGACCTTAAGGAATCGAAAGACATTACCTCATTGACAGTAATCGCCAACATTATCTGCAAATATGCGACAACAACAACAGGCGTACTTGCCTATACCTTGCAGCGGGAAATTACTGCTGCCCGACATGAAAACTTAATCAATCATAGTATGTCTGTCGCAATTATTTCTGCAAAGATAGCTAAATTGTTAGGTTATTCAGAGGATGCCACCCATACCATTGTGTTAGGTGCATTAATCCACGATATAGGTAAAATACAATTACCGGACAATATCTTCAGTAAAGAGGATTGCAAATCTTTAGAAGAGCAATCCCTTTACCAAGGACATGTACAAGCTGGCTACGATTTAGTAAAAAGTCTAGGCCTCCCGCGAGAAGCAACTCTCATCTTGTTACATCATCATGAATACCAAGATGGTAGTGGTTTTCCGCTACACCTGACTGCCGCCAAAATTCATCCTTATGCACAAATTGTTGGGTATGCAAATCTTTTTGATTCTTTACTCCATGAAAAAGATACAACTCCTAACTTTTTTGCAATTCGCACCAAGTTAACACAAGAAGGTGCAACAAAATTCGATACAGCTATCATTGATATTTTTGATCATTATTTGGAAAGCTTTGATTTTAATTTAAATGTAGAACTAAACGATGGACGCAAGGCAGAAATCATTTATAATCATCCTTTCTTTATGTCTCTTGTCGTTCGTACAGATAATGGTCAATTTATTGATTTAAGCAAAAATAAAGATGTATTTATTGCAAAGTTAACTTTATAAAGAAGTACACAAAAAAACGACAGGCTGTTATCTAACAACCTGTCGTTTTTTTCATTTTAAGTCTTCTATTATCTTTGGGGCACGATTTCTAGCCAGTATCCATCTGGATCTTGGATAAAATAAATACCCATTGCCTTATTTTCATAGCAAATACAATCCATTTCTTTATGTAAAGCATGAGCTTTTTCCATATCATCGGTAATAAAGGCAAGATGGATTTCATTGTCCCCTAGGTTATAGGAAGTGGTTCGATCTTTCAACCAAGTTAATTCTAGCTTATGTGGTGTTTGGTTATCACCCAAAAAAACGAGAGTGAAATTTTCCTTTTCCCGTCTTGCTGTTTCTACAAGTCCCAGAGCTTTTTCGTAAAACTCCATGCTTTTTTTCAAATCTAAAACATTTAGATTGTTATGAGCAAATTTAAAATTCATAACCCGACCTCCTTTATTTACTAATTATATTATATAAGAATAGAGTAAGACCTTGTCAAGCTCTACTTTTCTTGCCTTTGCTTTTGCCTTGGTACTGCTGATTGGACTTTTCAGTATCCTTTGGTTTACGTCGGCTTCTTATATTAGCCCCACTGTGACCAACTGGCTTTTTTTTCTCCGGTTTTCCCAGGATAAATGGATTTTCCTTTTTTTCTCCTCTTACTTTTGTTTGATCTTCTCTCTTGTCTTGGAAAACTCTTCTCTTATCTTTACTAATTACTCTTTGACCACTTACTTTATGTTTTTCAATGGATGCACTGATCCCTTGTTCAATGAGGCGCACATAAGGTTGCTCATGAGGATCTATAAGAGTGATTGCCATACCAGTTTGTCCTGCACGTCCTGTTCGTCCAATACGATGAATGTAGCTATCAACATCATGTGGAATATCATAATTAAATACATGAGTAATCCCTTCTACATCCAATCCTCTAGCCGCAATATCCGTTGCTACTAAGATCTGAATCTTGGCCTCACGAAAACGTCTCATAACCTGCTCACGTTTTGCCTGAGACAAATCTCCATGAAGTTCATCTGTATCATACCCTTTCTGGGAAAGGGCTATATTCACAGCCGTGGCACGCTGCTTTGTATGACAAAAAACGATAGCCAAGTAAGGGCGATATTCGTCAATCATGGTACATAGCTTTGCCATCTTTTCTGGTTCTGGAACCTCTACCATGATTTGTTTGATTTCGTCTAATGTAATATTAGGGGTTTGCACCCGAATATCAACGGGTTTTCGCATATAACGATCTGCTAAACCACGAACCTTAGAAGGCATAGTTGCTGAAAAGAGCATAGTTTGCCGTTTGGGAGATGTTTGACGAACTAATTCCTCCACATCATCCAAAAATCCCATATGTAGCATTTGATCCGCTTCATCTAATACTAGCTTACTTACCCCTGAAAGATAAATAGTTTTGCGTCGTAAATGATCCATTAAGCGACCAGGAGTACCTATTACAATTTGAGCACCACTTTTTAGTTTCTTAATTTGTCGATCTACATCTTGCCCTCCATATACAGATAATACTTGAACTCCTAGCTTATCCGCCAATTTGGTTACTTCCTGCGTAATTTGAAGGGCTAATTCTCTCGTTGGAGTAATGATTAAAGCTTGTACGATGGGTTTATTCACTTCAATTTTCTCTAAAATTGGCAGCACAAATGCCAACGTTTTTCCTGTACCTGTTTGAGATTGTCCGACAACATCCTTACCTGCCAGTAAAACAGGAATCGCCTGTATTTGTATATCCGTTGGTACGGTAATGCCGCTTTGTGCCAATATAACATTAATTTCTGGTCTAATACCTAGGGAACTAAAATCCGCCATTTTAAAACACCTCTTCTTCATCCTTCTGGATTATTCGTCATTATACCAGTTTGTACAACTATTTCATACCATATGCCTTATTATTGGGAAATCATTTGCCGTATTTCCTGGAAATACTCTATAAGGATTACCTTCAAGAAAGAGAGTATTAGCATGATTTCGTCTAATACTCTCTTTCTATCAATGGCTAAAAAAGCCTAGCTGTATGAAAAACAATATTGCAAATACATATAATATAGGGTGAACTGCACCTGCTTTTCCCCGCAGTACCTTTAAAATGGGATATACAATAAACCCAATACCAATGCCTGTAGCAATGCTATAAGTTAAAGGCATGGCAATCACAATTAAAAACGCAGGAAAAGCCTCCTCCAAATCGTTCCAATCAATATTGCGTAATCCTTCCATCATGAAGAACCCAACAATAATCAAAGCGGGTGCCGTAACAGCTGGTATACTCGCTAACATTTTTGCTACAGGTGCAAAAAACAAGGTAACTAGTAACAGGATAGCAGTTACTACAGCCGTCAAGCCTGTGCGTCCTCCTACGGCAACGCCCGAACTTGATTCGATATAGGCAGAAGTTGGACTCGTGCCTAAAGCAGCTCCTACTGTGGTACCTACGGCATCGGCTAAGAGAGCTCCTCGTACACGAGGGAATTTACCATCTTTTAATAACCCTGCCTGTTCAGCTACGCCCAACATAGTGCCTGTCGTATCAAATAAAGTAATAAGCAGAAATGTAAATACCACTGCATAGAGTCCTTGCTCAAATACACCTGCCACATTCATTTGCCACGCAGTATTTACAATACCATGGGGCACCATAAATAAACTATCTGGCAATACTAACATACCTCGAAAATAGGCAATGGCGGAAGTAATAAGCATACCAACAAATATAGCACCTTTGACACGATAGACCATTAAGACTAGGGCAATCACAAGACCAACGATTGACATAAAGGTAATTGGTTCACCTAAGTTACCTAATGTTACCAAGGTTGCTGGGGAGGCAACCACAATCTTCGCATTTTGTAGCCCAATAAAAGAGATAAATAAACCAATACCTGCAGTAATTGCATGTTTTAAGCTTGTAGGGATGGAATCAATAAGAACATAACGAAATTTGGTTAAGGAAAGCAATAGGAATATAATTCCTGTTATAAATACAGCTCCTAGTGCTACCTGCCAAGAATGTCCACTTGCCAATACAACACTATAGGAAAAGTATGCATTCATCCCCATGCCTGGTGCTATCGCAATGGGATAATTAGCAAATATCCCCATAATTAAGGTTGCTAAGGCACTGGCTAAAATGGTCGCCATAAATACACCATCAAAATCCATGCCAGCAATATGTAAAACAGCAGGATTTACGATGACAATATACACCATTGTTAAAAAAGTAGTGATACCAGCAATGATTTCAGTCGATATCGTAGTTCCCCGCTCTTCTAGTCGAAACCATGAACTCAATTAGAACACCTCTATTCTTTTTTCTCATTATGTATTTTGGCCAAAAGGCCGAAATTTATTTTATCATATATCACTTAGTATGTATATACTAAAAAAACCACCTAAACATTTCTGTTTAGATGGCTCTCTTTGCAATCTATTTACTTTTTCTCTTTATGTAAGACACCACCCGTAGCTTGGTTGGTAGGTGTAACTGTTACTTCGCAAATTTGAACGTGAGCTGGTGCGCTGGCTGCATAAACAACAATATCCGCAATATCCTCTGCAACAAGAGGTTTAATGCCAGCATATACATTATCAGCTTTTCCTTGGTCACCATGAAACCGGATTACACTGAAGTTGGTTTCCACCATACCCGGCTGAATATTAGTGACTCTGATAGGTGTATCTACCACATCCATTCTAAGTCCATCACTTAAAAATTTGACTGCTGATTTTGTAGCACAATAGACTGCACCACCTGGATAAGCATGAATGCCAGCAATGGAACCAATATTAATGACGTGCCCATTCACTTTATTCTCTAACATTTGAGGAACAATCTTCCTCGTCAGATACAATAACCCCTTAACGTTGGTGTCAATCATCGCTTCCCAATCTTCCACATCACCTTGATGTAGTTTTTCTAAGCCGCGAGCCAAGCCTGCATTATTGACTAGAATATCGATTTTCTTCCATTCCGAAGGCAATGTATCCACTACCTGGTTTACTGCATTCTTATCTTGGACATCAAGTTTTAAAGCTAATGCATCTGCTTGGTACTGAACCTTCAATGCATCAGCTATTTCTTGTACTTTTTCAACACTTCTTGCACACAGGATTAATTTTGCCCCTGCCTGGGCAAATAATTCAGCACAAGCCTTACCAATGCCGCTGCTGGCACCGCTAATGAATACAATTTTATTCTGTAATGTTTTCATTTCTATAGCCTCCTATTTCATTTACATAAACCATTTTTCAATAATGAATCTATCTATTCTCTTTCTACATTCCCCAATCTTTCCCTGCTGATATCCATAAAAGTAACAAAACAAACATTGACTATTGCTAAAAAGTCAATGTTTGATCTTATTTACATTTTTGCAATAATAATTAGTAATACAAAAATGCCTGCAGCTACACCTGCATATAATCTCCAGCTACTCTCTTGCTTTACTCTTTTTTTCACTGCTAAAAATAAAAAAAACGGTACACCTATCATTAATAGAAGAGTAATAATATCAGACAAAATCCATCCTCCTGCATCAAGAAATTTATGATTAGTTACTCTTCACGATATCTATCTATTTTTCCTGCTTTTATTTGATCATTGCGAGGAAGTCCCTACCAAATTTTTTACAATTTTCAATAGCCTGCTCGTCTGGATTCCATAGTTCACGCAATCCGTCATTGACTAAGGTAAAACCACTGCTTTGCAGTAAACTAGATAAAACCTTAGTCCCTTCCCCACTCCATCCATAAGCACCAAAGGCAGCAGCTTTCTTATTTTTAAAATTCAAACCTTTTATTTCTTCCATAATTCCTGCAATAGAGGACAATACTCCTTTGTAAACCGTGGGAGAACCCAGAATAATTGCTTTTGATTTAAACACTTCACTAATAATATCATTTTTATCCGATTTTGCACTATTAAATAACTTTACAACTACTGTATCATCTACTGACTGTATTCCTTGGGCAATTTCCTCGGCCATGCGGCGGGTGCCATTCCACATAGTATCATATATGATGGTAATTTGATTCTCTTGGTAATCTAGGGCCCACTTAGCATATTGAGTAACAATTTGTAATGGGTTATCGCGCCAAATAACGCCATGACTAGAACAAATCATATCAACTGGTAGATTCAGGCCTACAACTTCCTTGATCTTTTTATCAACAAATTTACTTAGAGGAGTCAAAATATTAGCATAATATTTTGTGCATTCCTGGTACAATTCTCCTTGGTCCACAAGATCATTGTACATGAGTGCTGATGCATAATGCTGACCGAAGGCATCGCTACTAAACAAGATATTATCACTTGTCATATAGGCAAACATGGTATCGGGCCAATGTAGCATTGGTGCTTCTACAAAGATGAGTTCTTTTGAACCTAAATTCAACCTATCCCCAGTCTTAACTATTTTAAAATTCCACTCCTGATGATATTGTCCCTTTAAGGATTTCACCGCATTGGCTGTGCAGTAAATAGGTACATTAGGAATTTTTTCCATTAGTTCAGGTAAGGCTCCACTATGATCAACTTCACCATGAGTAATGACAAGAGCATCAATTTTTGTTAACGGAATTTCGCGTTCTAAGTTCTGAATAAATTCGTGGGCAAAGGGCATCCAAACTGTATCTAGTAACACTGTCTTCTCGTCCTGAATCAAATAAGAATTATAAGACGTCCCTTTGTGAGTCGAATATTCTTCACCATGGAATGTCCGTAATTCCCAGTCAATTTTCCCTACCCATGTAAGACCGTCTCTAATTTTAAAGCTCATCTTTATTCCCCCATACTGTTATTCATCTTTAGAAATTATTATTTCTCACTCTATTCTCTCTTATTAGATCCTTTAAATTCTGCCTTGCAAACGGGGATGAAGAATATTATTTTCCAAATGAATGTGTTGAAAAATATCCGACTCCATTTCCTCTAATTTTTGATATGCAAGTTGATAGGTTGTACAAGTATTCGCGGGCAACTCATATTGTTTGGTAATGTTACGCAGTTCTTTTATAATATCCCCTGCTTGCTCATGCTCTTCTTCAATATCATTGGTCACCTGTTTAATTTTATCAAGTAACTGATCGGATGGATTCTTTTCATATTCTTTTATAAGAGGAAACAGTATCTCCTCTTCTTTGATCAGATGTTGCTCCAATTCCATTTTTAACGTATGGAACAATTTATGTACCCTCGTTAATTCACTATGATTTTGACCATGAACACGTAAGATTTTTGTTACAAATTCACTGATTTGTGGCAGTTCTTTTTGTAAGTACAGATGATGTGTATTAACAATATGATCTACAAGAGTGGTAAAGGACTCCTTACGCCAATCGACTTCATCACTTTTTTTACTTTGATTTACTGTTTTACTATAGGTTTGGTTTAATTGTTCTAATACAGTATTCTCATCAAGACCTAATTCTTGTACTGCTAGTTTTAGCGTTTTGTCGCCACCGCAACAAAAGTCGATTCTATATCCTTTAAAAATTTCAGCCGCTTGAGGGAACTCTGCAACAATAGCACCCACAGCCTGACTAGATGTAAATTTCTTTTCCATAATTCCTTACCTCCAAAATAATCTATTTAACTACAGTATCTCCCACAACTTTGATTTAATCATACTATCTATTCCGATTAAAAAAAGTGATATAAATCAATTTTCAAAATTAACTTTATGCCCTAAACAATGCAAGTTATAATAGAGAAAAGAATATATAAATCAATTGAGGTATCATATGCATAATTGTATAGACCAAACAGAACACATTTGCGCTAGTATCGTACCTATCTTTAAGATGCTCAACATCAATGAATTACAAAAAATTAATACGCTAATTAAAAAGAAAAATTATCATAAGGGTACAATACTCTTCAACAAAGGAGACATCGCCAAGCATCTTTACATTGTGCGTTACGGACGGGTAAAGGTATATGAAATGTCAGAGGATGGTCGCCAACAAATTGTACGTCTATTAGAACCTGGAGATTTCTTTGGAGAGTTAGCATTATTAATGGATGAACAGCACTATCTTCTTAATGCTGAGACATTGGAAGATACAGGGATTTGTCTACTTTTCCGAGATGACCTGAAAAACATTATGAGGGAAAACGCGGAAATTTCGGCAGGTGTGATGCATGCTCTAACGGAAAGACTTGCCAACGCTGAAAAATTTATTAGTAATCTTTCATTACAAACCATTGAGCAACGATTAATTACGTGGCTGCGCATTATGGGAGAAAAAGAGGGAGTCATTACACCTCAAGGCATCCGACTCACCATTAATTTGCCAAGACATGAGCTAGCTAGCCTATTCGGTACTACTCGCGAGACCTTAAGCCGTAAAATTTCTAAACTACAGGCAGAAGGATTTATAAAAATCAATAGTCCGAAACAAATCCTACTTCTCGATAAACTTAGGAGTTACTCACTTTAACAAAAAACAGCTAGCTGATCTCCACGAGAAGTAGAGTTCAACTAGCTGTTCTTTTTTCCTATTAGTGATTTAAGATTCCAATTTGAATAAAAAATAAGACCATAAATAAATATAAAATCGGATGAACCTCTCGCCCTTTACCCCTCATTAATTTTAGTAATGGGTAGACGATAAATCCAATGCCAATACCTGTCGCAATACTATAGGTAAGTGGCATCGCAGCTACGACTAAGAATGCCGGGAAGGCTTCTTCAATGTTTTGCCAATCAATATCACGTAAGCCATTCATCATAAAAAAACCAACGATAATCAAGGCAGGTGCTGTTACCGAAGGAATACTTGATAAC
Source organism: Pelosinus sp. UFO1 (assembly GCF_000725345.1). Taxonomy (NCBI): domain Bacteria; kingdom Bacillati; phylum Bacillota; class Negativicutes; order Selenomonadales; family Sporomusaceae; genus Pelosinus; species Pelosinus sp. UFO1. The sequence goes on along the minus strand of NZ_CP008852.1, from coordinate 1,106,072 downwards.
ATCTTCGCAATCGGGGAAAAAAACAAAGTAACTAAAAACAAAATAGCTACCGTAACAGCCGTTAACCCACTACGTCCCCCTGCTGCTACACCTGCACTAGACTCTATACAAGTAGCTGTTGGACTGGTCCCCAAGAGTGCTCCAGCAACCGTACCTGTTGCATCGGCTAAAAAAGCACCTTTTGCATTTGGGAATTTACCATTTACCAATAATCCTGCTTGCTCTGCCATCCCCAGCAAGGTACCTGTCGTATCAAATAAAGTAATCAAAAAGAAGGTAAAAATAACAGAATATAAACCTGAATCTAGGACACCTTGTATATCTAGTTTTAGTAAAGTATGTTCTAGTCCATTAGGCATAACAATAAACTGAGACGGTAAAGACATAAATCCCATAGCGTAAGCGGCCACTGCAGTTACCAGCATACCAATAAATAGAGCAGCCTTTACCCGGTAAGTTAGCAAGACAAGAGACACAACAAGTCCAATAATCGTTAATAGTGGTATTGGTTCTGAAAGCTTACCTAGCGTTACTAAAGTGGCAGGAGAATCCACTACAATTTTGGCACTCTGAAGCCCAATAAAACACACAAAAAAACCAATTCCCGCTGTGATAGCATGCTTCAGACTCGCAGGAATAGCATCAATTAGTATGGAGCGAAATTCAGTAAGAGACACTAATAAAAACATGATACCCGATATAAAAACAGCCCCTAACGCCACTTCCCAGGAAAATCCTCCACCTTTTACTACACTAAAAGCAAAATACGCATTCAACCCCAATCCCGGTCCGATAACAATAGGATAATTTGCAAATAAACCCATAATTAGAGTACCAATTACGCTGCTCAAAATGACCGCCATAAAGACTCCGTTAAAATCCATACCCGTCAAACTCAGCACGGAGGGGATAACAATTACAGAATAGGCTAATGTTAAAAATGTTGTTACACCTGCTAAGATCTCCGTTGATACAGTCGTTCCTCTTTCACCTAGCTTAAATAATGATTCCATATATCACACCTCTAATAATAAATAGTAAGCGACATTATAACACATATTATGGTATTATGTATACACAATACCTAGAATGAAATGGCCTGCCTTCAGAAGTTTATATGAATTATCATTCTTATACTTTTTTGCGAATATTTCCATTATTTCAACTTAAATGGATTTTATCGGCAGGACATTTATATCTTTTGAAGAATGATTTACCACATTATGGCCAGGTTTTTATCCGATGACTAAACCGCTCTAAGACTCCCATCTTCATCTCGTTAACAGTCTGTAATTCCCTGCCCTTGACGGCCAGGTAAACAGTCTGTAAACTCGAAATAAGTTCGCTCTAAGGGTCTCCGGACCCAAGGATCACTTATATAAGTGGGAGTTAAGAGCGGCTAAGTCCCTGGATAAGAAGGGCTAAGATTCAGATGGAGTTAAAAGTCCATCTGAATCAAGTCTTCTTTATCTGACCACCTTTGGTATTTCATATTATTACACTTTTTTGTTTATAGGATCAGATACATAGCATTTGCTTCACTGATAATATGACATATATAATTTGAACACAGGAGGCTAATATGAAATTGATTGGAAAAGCACTGATTGCCCAAGGGGGAGGCCCGACTGCCGTTATTAATCAAAGTATGGCAGGAGTCGTTGCAGAAGCACGAAAATATAGTCAAATCACGAACATCTATGGTGCCTTACGAGGGGTCGAAGGCATTTTGAATGAGGACTTTATTGATTTAACCCAAGAAACATCCTGTAATCTTGAGCAAGTGGCACAAAGCCCATCATCAGCCCTTTTCTCTACTCGCGTTAAACCTGATGAAAGCTATTGTAAAGAAATTTTCAAGGTATTAAAAGCCCACGATATCCGTTACTTTTTCTACATTGGCGGCAATGACTCTGCTGACACGGTACATATTGTGAGTGAGCAAGCTAAACTGGATAATTATGAATTCCGTGCCATTCATATACCAAAAACCATTGATAATGACTTATTGATTAATGACCATACACCTGGCTATAGCTCTGCCGCACGTTTTGTAATGCAGGCATTTTCGGGGATTAATCTTGATATGAGAGCATTGTCAGGAGTCTATATCGGTGTCGTCATGGGTAGAAATTCGGGCTTTTTAACTGCAGCAGCAGCAGCGGCACAAAAATTTCCTGATGATGGTCCTCATCTTATCTACTTACCAGAACGTCCATTTAACATTGATAACTTCGCTGCTGATGTACAGAAAGTATATTTACAGTATGGTTATTGTGTTGTAGCAGTATCAGAAGGTATCAAAGACTCTTCTGACCGCCCTATTATTTTAAGTTTACTAAAAGACGTAGAAAAAGATGCCCATGGCAATGTGACCATGTCCGGTACAGGAGCCTTAGGCGATTTACTTACCCAAGCTGTGAAAGAAAAACTAGGGATTTCTAGAGTCCGCAGCGATACTTTCGGTTATATCCAGCGCTGTTTCCTCGGCTGCGCTTCAGACGTGGATCAACGGGAAGCCCGCGAAGTTGGTGAAAAAGCGGTACAGTTCGCTCTTACCACTAACTGCGATGGCTCTGTTACAATTCATCGTGTAGGAGACTATGCAGTAGAATATAAAATGACACCGCTAGCCGATTTAGCAGGTAAGACAAAGCACATGCCTGATGATTTTATCAATGCTGCTGGCAATCATGTAACAAGTGCTTTTAAAGAATATCTTAGACCTCTGCTTGGCTCGAATCTTCCTTCAGCAACTAGACTAAGAGCTCCCAAGGTTGCAAAAATATTAAAATAAAAATATACTAGCCTAAACAATAAACCTCCAGTTATCAATTGTAGATAATTGGAGGTTTATTGATAAAGTTTCTTATGGTCATGTTAGCAAACTTTTCCGGTTATGACTATATTGTAATTCTAGCTCCATAATTGACTGACTGATCTTCTCCATATCCTTTGGTAAGTTATCCGTTTCTATTTTTACACTTTCAATAGTCTGCCATATCTTTTCTATAAGCTCTATGCCCTTTTGAAGACCATATAAATAGAAAGGTTTTTTAAAGATAAAATTTACAAAAAAGTTTTCCATTAGTATTTCAGGAGTGCAATGCTCTGCCGGTTGTGTAATGACTTCTTTCCCATCCATCAATTCATAATTAGTATAGATAATGGAATTTAATTTTTGCCCTAAGGTATCATCTTTTTTAAAATCGTCGATTTTCCAAAGGGTTTCCTTCAAGAGTTGTATGCGCTCTCCTATGGTAATTTGTCTGCACTGCATAATATCAAGCAAATGATGTTCTATTTCAAAATAATAATGTAATGGATTATAAATAGATTGTTGTTCAGGAAATACATGAACTACATAATTATTAGGGAGTATTACCATAGGTGGTTCCTCTGAACGCAAGATCTTTATGGGCTCAATTCGACTGACAAGTTTAATAACCGCAGGGCAGCTGAAACTTAATGTTAATTCCATTCCTCTAGCTGTATTCATCGGATAGCGCGGGTACGTCTGACAGACCGCATCAAGATGACTATGACCAGCCTCACCTTGAAGAAGGCAAAGATGATCTTCCGCTAAAAACCAGCAACCGCCACTAGATTTCTTTGTAATGTAGGCATATTCACCCAGCTCACTTTTCCCCGTAATGGGAATAAACGCCTTCGAAAACTCTTCCTCCCTGCCCTTTTCTCTAAACAACCGCGCATTGCGTCTATAACTCTCCTCATCCATTGTAACCTGCCAAGTATTACGGCAGCATTGTCCACACATTTCACAAGAAAATTCTTTTATAATATCAAGATAAATGTACATGTATTATCTCCATTCGATAACTTTTATTGATGATATATTGTTCCTTAATATTCTAACAAATCCCTGCCAATTTTTTAAAAATATATGCTACTACTATTTCAAAATAGAAACTATATAATATGATCACAAGCAACCCCCTTCGAAAGAGCTGGAAAACCAGAAGACATTGCTAGAGCTTGTTTATTCCTGACAGATGAAAACAATAACTTTATCAATGGAGAAAATCTCGTGATCAATGGTGGAATGACAATCGAAATGATCTATAAGCCCTAGATCATTTCGATTGCAAAACAAAAGGTGTATTCAAATGACAAAAAAATGTCATTTGAATACACCTTTTAAAAGAACGTTTAAATTTATTTATATTATTTAAAAATTCCGAAGGGCTTACCTGTTGGCAAAAATGATTTGCCAAAGTGATGATTTAAGACAACAGCAGCTGAACCGTAAAAAGATGCTAAAGAAATAGCGAATTCAGTATATCCAGCTACTGTATGAGCCCAGTGATTTACGCCAAAGGCATCTAACGCTAGCATTGCCAACAATACATCAATGAGTACGAATATAGTAAATAATACCTTGTTTGTTTCCATAGAACCAATCGTCATAAATAACGAAAAAATCAAATAACCAATAAAACCAAAACCTAATTGCCCCATATCGATACCTGTCATGAGAGCCTGTCCAAAAACTCCTAATTTAATTAACCAGCAAGCTGCAACTGAAAACCAGAAGAAAGCATACCCAGCAAATGCAGTAGCACCAAAAATATTATTGTGTTTAAAATCGAGTGATGCCGCCATTAATTGAGCAAAAGCTCCCAAGAAAATGGCCCATGGAATCACAAAAGATAAACCTGTTGTAATGCCGAGTTTTTGAGTTGATGCTACGAAAGTAACCATTGCCAAACCAAATAATCCTAAGCTAGATGGGTCTGCTACTACGAGTTTTACATGTTGCGTGTCATTATTGTTCATAAAAGCCTCCTTTATTTTCTATAGCTAAGTTACCACAAAACTAAAATTCGTGTCAATATGTTAAAATATTATAAATTACGACAAAGAAAGAAGGTAATGATATTACCATTACCTTCTTTCCTCTTTCTACGCTATTAAACTTCTTGATCTCCCACTAAATTCCGTACTTTATCTACCTTAAAGAAAACAAGATATAAATCTTCTTTCCTTTCTGATTCATCTTGTTTACAATGGCGGCGGAGAGAAAAAAGCAATTCACTATTCTTTTCTTCCTTTACCTTTGTGAGATAGATACGTTTCCCTTCCATCTTACCCGCTTCTATAAATAAGAAGCAAGCACTAGGGTTAAGGATAATATTCTCATGAGTCTTGCGTGGTCTCATAATAAACGCTACTAAGCCGTCCTCTAGGCAATGGGGGCTTGCATATACAGCAGCATTCACTACCCCTTTATCATCAGCAGTAGATAAAATTCCTGTACCTTTAACCGATGCAAAATATTCTTTCAGTTCCATAATTATAACCTCCCACTCTTCAGCATCTACTTATATATATTCCCTTTATTTTTACAGATTCCTTCTTTTTTAATAAAAATTATCATTTATTAATGATTATATATTGTTTCTCTAATAGAACAATATAATAGTTAAGGTATATATGTCCTTCTTGAAAAGTTGTTTGTATTTTCCGGAGGAATAGTGTATTATATTAACAGTACTAAGTGAACCGAAGGAGGATTGGGATGGCTTTAATTGTAAAAAAATTTGGCGGGAGTTCCGTTGCTACACCTGAAAAAATTATGGCAGTAGCCCAGCGGGTATTACGCGAAAAAGGTCCTGAAGATAAAATGGTTGTAGTGGTATCAGCAATGGGAGATACTACTGATGATTTAATATCCTTAGCCAATACCTTAGTTGGGCAACCTTATACATATGCTCGTGAAATGGACATGCTATTATCAACGGGCGAGCAGGTTACCATTGCCTTACTAGCGATGACCTTCAATAAATTAGGGCATCCTGCAATTTCCCTTACTGGGCCGCAAGCTGGTATAAAAACCAATTGCGCTTATACAAAAGGTAAAATTCTAAATGTCAATCCTAAGAGAGTTTTAGACCAGCTTGATAAAGGTAATATCGTTGTTGTCGCTGGTTTTCAAGGCTCTAATGCAGAGGGAGACATTCTGACCTTAGGTCGTGGTGGATCTGACACTTCAGCCGTGGCCTTAGCTGGGGCGCTCAAGGCAGATGTATGTGAAATATTCACGGATGTAGATGGTATCTATTCTGCGGATCCTAGGGTTGTAAAAAATGCTCGTCGCATGAAAGAGATTACTTGTGATGAAATGTTGGAAATGGCTAGGTTAGGGGCAGTTGTTATGCAGCCTCGCTCAGTGGAAATGGGTAAACATTATGGTGTACCTATTCATGTACGTTCAACTTTCACCCAAGATTCAGGCACATTTATTAAGGAGGTATGTACAATGGAAGAAAAGGAATTTGTAATTAAAGGGGTCACCCACGACACTAATGTAGCTAAAATAGGATTATTAGGCGTTCCCAATCGACCTGGTATTGCTTTCAAAATTTTCTCAGCTTTAGCAACAGCCAATATTGATGTAGACATGATTGTACAGAGCATTCGTAATACTGATAAAAATATAATTGATATGTTATTTACCATAGCCTTGCCTGATCTTGCTCAAACTAAGAAAATCGTAGAAGAGTTAGGAAAAGAAATGCAAGTCGCTGGAATTCTTCTAGACGATAATGTAGCCAAAGTATCTATAGTTGGTGCAGGCATGTTAGGAAGCCCCGGTATCGCCGCCAATATGTTTGGGGCTTTATCCGATGCTGAGGTAAACATCGAAGTTATTAGTACCTCGGAAATAAGTATTTCCTGTCTCATCCAAGCCGAAAGAGTAAAAGAGGCCGTCAATGCCATTCATAATCGCTTCTTCCCTGAAGAGTAAATAAAATAACAAAAACTAAGGCTCACACCAATCCTAGAGGGAAGGTGTGAGCCTTAGTTTTTATTATGTATCAAGTACGAATTTCTATATTTTAAACCGTAAAGGGAGCCTTTCTTTCAAAAACTTTAATACAAGCTAATACTACTTCTTCATCATAGAGACTTCCACGATTTGAATTTATTTCAAGTAATGCTTGAACAATTCCTTGGCTAGCCCTGTAAGGCCGATGAGACGCCATAGCTTCTACCACATCTGCGACGGCAATAATTTTCGCTGGTAGTAACATCTCTTCCCCTTTCAAACCCTTTGGATACCCTGTGCCATTTACCCTTTCATGATGTTGGTAAACAATTTCCGCTATCGGCCAAGGAAATTCAATGGAACTTAGAATTAAGTAACCTGCCTCTGCGTGCTCACGAATGATTCCAAATTCATGAGTACTTAACGCATTCGGTTTTGTTAGTATTTCTGCAGGAACGGAAATTTTTCCAATATCATGCAACATTCCCGCAACCTGAACAGATTTAATGACCTCATCAGACATCTGCATTTCATGCGCGATTGCTACTGCAAGTTCAGATACGCGCCGCTGATGTCCAGCTGTATACATATCCCGAGTTTCAGTAACAGTTGCCATAGCACGAACAATTTGTTCTAATATATTATTTAATTTTTCCGTGCTCCTTTTTAGTTCCAACTCCATTTTTTTACGTTCTGTAATATCAGTTATCACCCCAACCAGGCCAGCAATTTCATTATTGGTATTGGTGTAGGTAGCTTTGTCAAAGATAACATCGTGTTGAGTACCATCCGCATATTGTACACAACTTTCATAATTTTGAACACCAGGATGTAGGAATAATTCTTCATCCATTTTATAATATGTAAATGATAAGTTATTAGAAGACAGTTCATGAACATTCTTACCAATTATTTGCGATTTCTCTTTGCCAATATAGCTTTCAAAAGCACGATTACAACCTTGATAAATACCTTTACAATCTTTATAAAATATAGGATTGGGAATTGTATCAATTAACTTTTGCAGAAAATCAATATTTTCTTTTAGTACTTGAAGTATCTTGTTACCCTTTTTTTTATCAGATAAGGACGTACTTCTTCGCCAGCCTCTATATTTATCAAATACTCCTCTTGCAACCACTCTAGATTCCTCCTCATATTTTTACCATGTCATAGAAGGGATGTACTCATCAATAAAATCAAGTACACCTCCAACATATACCGTTAAAGGTGTCTTTAAGTGAAATAAGTTAATCATAAAATTTTAATAAAGTATGAATACATAAAGAGCAAAGTTACAAAAGAAATTTTTATCCATATACTTGGCGATTTCAAAATAAAAAAACCAGGCGTATGCCTGGCTTTTGCTCCTCGTAAAGATGGCATTCAGTCAATCTTCTTAGTTTGCACTTACTAGACCTGTCTTATGTTCTTTGCCATGTTGAAAAAATTCACCAATATTAATGAAATCATCTATTTTCTATTATCATATTTTAGCGAAAATTAGTCAATAACAAATTACTCTACCAAAATTCAATCTTCTCTTTATTCCTCATTAAGCTTTAAACTGCATTACTAAGGTTTCTAACTTGTAAGCCATCTCTTGTAACTTCTCTGTCGAAGAAGTAATATCTTGCGCACAAGCTGCTTGTTCTTCACATACTGTGGCGATTTCTTGAGCACCACTGGTATTATTGGCTGCTAAGGCATTAATATTGGTAACGGTCTCCATGGCATCTCTACATAATCTAACCTGACTCTCTGTTTCAGAGATAATGGCATTGGCCTTTTGTTGTACATGACCGATAGCTTCAACGATTTTCTTAAATGCCATACCACTACTTTGTGCAACTTCTACCCCTTGCTCTACATTCTCAAAACTTTGTTGCATCGCAAGTACAGCGCCACTACTTTCAGATTGGATTTTATTTATAATGGAAGAGATACTTTTAGTAGCCGTTGCTGATTGTTCAGCCAATTTACGAACTTCATCTGCTACTACGGCAAATCCTCGGCCCGCATCTCCCGCCCTAGCCGCTTCAATGGCTGCATTTAAGGCCAACAAATTGGTTTGTTTCGCGATTTCAGTAATCATCCCTGTGATGGTACTAATTTCTCTAGTACTTTCCCCTAGTACTCCAACAGTTTTTGCAGTACTAGCAACAAGTCCCTTAATATTTTGCATCTTAGTTACCGTATCATTGATGACCTGCTGCCCTTGGGTGGCCGCTAGGGAACAGGCATCTGTAAATTCTGCAGTCTGGTGAATACTATCCGAAACTCCAGCCGTAATACCTACTAACTTTTGTAACAGTTCTTCCGTTGTTTTCGTATCTTTCCCTTGTTTGGCGATTTGTTCAGCAATTGCAGCAACTGACTGGGAAACTTGAATACTGCCTACCCGTGATTGTTCAGAAGTAGCCGCTACCGTATTTGTTGCTTCTAACACATGGGTAGAGGATTGTTTTACTGACTGAACAATGTCCCTTAAACTAACCGTCATGCTATTAAAAGCCGTAGCGACATGGCCTAACTCATCATGCTTATAGTTATCCATAGTATGGGTTAGATTTCCCTGAGCTACAATATCTGCACCCTCAGCTAATTTCTGTAAAGGAGCAAGGGCTTTTCTCATCACAAATAAACCAATAATAAGAAGCATGATAATCATAAAGAAGATAATCTTTGTGCTATTTTCAATCACATCAAATGCGGCTTGGAGTGCGGTATCTTTGGAATAAGCCGACACCGCAATCCAATCCGTATTGGCAATGGGTCGATAGGAGATAAAATATTCTTGGTTACGAAACATTCCAATCGTATTACCTGTTTGTTTTTCCACAGCTTCTTTATAATATTCTTCATTTAATTGTTTTGATTCTTCAACTGCCGATGAATCACTTTGATAAAATAACGGGACTCGATTCTTGTTAATGATCGTAATCGAATAACCTGGATTCTGGGACAAGATCTGCTCTACTACATTATTTACATTCTGCATGGAGAGATTTGCCCCCAGCGCTCCCTGGACTTTATTATCCGTACCAAAAATAGGTACCGATGCTATGATGGTTAACTGATTATTCACCTTACTATGTATCGGATCAGAAAATTCAACTACTCCTTGAAGGTTTTTTTGAAAGTAGCTTCGATCAGCAACATTGACTAACGCTCCACTGTCAGTACGCCAAATTTGCATACCATCTTTCTGAGCAACAAAAAGAGCCTCGTTACTACCATAATAAGGCTTAACCTGAGCAAGGTAGTTTTTTACTGCCTCTTTATCCAATCCACGAATAGCAGCAGTTGAGCTGGTAATCATTAAGAAATTCTTTTTCGCCTGAATATTAGCCCCAATATCACTGGCAATTCGGTCAGCAACTTTATTATTTTTATCAATCGCAGCTTGGGTTAAACTTTCCATTGTTTGCTTAGTAAAATACCAACCGATCAAACTCAAAGGTACAACACATATAAGAATAATACCGATCGTCGCCTGGGTCGCCAATGATGACCAAGATATTTTCCACGGAATTTGCCGCAAAAAATTCATATTACGATTACGCAGGAATGTAAGAATATTCTTCCTACTTTTTTTAAATCTAGCGTGTTTTGTCTCCATATATTTAAGTACAGATGTGCTTTTTAAAAACTGTACAAGTTTCTTATACATACTTCCCTTTTCCTCCCAAGCAAAAATGACTCCATGCTACCAATCCTAGGTTCCAGTTATATAAAAAGAAAAGGCCATGATATTCACATGACCTTATCTGCTTACTATTTACCTATTTAAACTATTTTTTCATTTTAGTGATAGGTACAAAACCATTTTTTGCAACAAAGGCATCTTGGAACTCGCTGCTCATTACGTAGTCAATAAAAGCTTTAACTGCACCAGTAGCCTCGCCTTTCGTATACATATGTTCATAAGCATATACAGGATATTTGCCGTTTATCACAGCATCAGGAGTATATTTTTCGCCATTAAAAGCAAGTGCTTTTACGGAAGCATCAACATATGCGGCATCAACATAACCAATGGCACCAGGTGTGCTGGCAATCGCAGATCTTACAGCTCCATTGGAGTCTTGAATAACAGCGTTATCCGTGAATTCAACACCTTTAAGTACTACTTCAGCAATGGTCGCACGAGAGCCAGATGATTTTGCCCGGTGAACCAAAGTGATTTTTTGATCTTTACCACCAACATCTTTCCAATTGGTGATTTTACCAGTCATAATATCAACATATTGTTGCCCAGTCAGGTTATCAACACTCACATCATTATTAGCAATGAACACAAAAGGAGCAACTGCTACTTGATGGTCTACAAGACCTTTATCTTTATATTCACCAGTAGCTGCGACATCTGAGTTACCTATGTTCACTGAACCGGCTGCTACTTGATTCAAACCAGTGAAGGAACCACCACCTGCAACGTTAACAGTAACTTTCTCATATTTTTTTTGAAAGGCTTCCTGAGCCGGCTTTAATAAAGGGAGAAGAGCTGTAGAACCAGAAGCAGTCACTGTTCCTTGAATATCTGTAGCTTTTGCTTCTTCTTTTTTACCGCCACAGCCAGCAATCAGACTAACACCTAGCATTAATGCTACAGCTGCCACGAGCATTTTCGATTTTTTCAAGAACTTCATATCAAGACCTCCTAAAAAATTTACTATACTTAGATTGTAAAATAATCTCAAACATTATGTGTTAAGACAATGTTAACATTCTGTTAAAACCCATCTATTTAATCAATACAATAGCAACTCCGCCATACTAGCTTACATTTCTTTTTCACGGCACTAGCGGCTTCTCCGATGTCAGCGGGATTTCTAATTTTTTTCCCACTACTGGTTACTACAGCAATAGACAAGGATACAATTGGAAAGTTTTCTTCTACACCATGTCTATTTTTCGCAACAATATACCCCAGCTTTTGATCTATCTCTGTGTAAAATCCCCGTATCCTCACATCAAAATAATCTATAATTGTTTGACAAAGAGACACAATATCAACATTACGCAGTACCGCAATAAAGTCATCGCCACCAATATGGCCTACAAATACATCTGTCATTTTCGCATCCTTTAATTGGGACTGGATAATCTGAGCTGTCATGCACAAAATTTTGTCACCATTATCAAAGCCATAAATATCGTTATAGGCTTTAAAATTATCAAGATCAAAATATAGTACGGAATACGGTTCTTCTGATTCAATGACCTGATGCAATTTTTCTTCAATTAATATATTGCCTGGTAGGCCACTTAGTGGATTGCTATGCTTTGCTCGATTAATTTCTAACTGGGTCGTTTTCTCTAAGAGTTGTCTTACGGTAATCACACCATAATATTTTCCCTTCTGGGTTACAATGATATAGTCATATAGGCTGTCCTCATATCTTGCAATTGCTAATTTTGATACCTGTTCTAATGGCATATCATAATCTACGATCAATGCATTATTATCCATTAGGGAGCCAACGCTGCGATTCATATAAACAGCAACTCCATATTGAGTGGCTAAATGAGCGAGAAACTTATTCTTCATCAACAGTCCAACGGGAACATCCCCTTGCAAAAGAGGTATCCCCATTAAGTTCGGATTCTTACTAAAGTAGTCCAGCACTGTGCAGCCAGTGACCTGTTCTGGAAAACCAGGGTCCCGCCTACTTATTTCACCAATCGGCATGGTTAAGGGTGTATGAAAAGCTTCTTGTTTTTTTTCCTTATTTTTTTGCAGAATATTATCTTTAATCAAAGGATTTATCTCTAGAAATTCAGGGGCTGGCCTTTGTAGCAGATACCCTTGTCCATAAGTTATACCGATTTGAATTAAAGTATTCAGTTCATCAATGGTTTCAATACCCTCAGCTATGATTTTCATATTCGTCACAATAGAAAATTCTTGAAAGGCCTTCATCAAGGCTTGTTTTAAAACATCCTTATCAATATTTCGCACCAAATCCATATCTATTTTAATGAACTGAGGCCTAGTTTCTGCTAATAGTTTCAAACCAGAGTACCCTGATCCTGTATCATCAATTGCTATTTTGTAACCTTGACTTGTATAGTGGTCAAGAACCTTGCGAAAACTTTTATAATCATCAATGGAATTTTTTTCTGTAATTTCAAAAATAATATTGCTAACGTCAATATCATAAGTTGGCAACATTTCTAAAGTAGCGCCTTTTTTAAACCGTTCATCATTTATAATGTTCGGGTCTACATTAATAAATAGCATTTTATCTTTTGCTAAACCTTTTAATCTAGTAAATGCTTTACTCCGGCAGAGAAACTCTAATTCCCATAGTTTATTAAATTTTTCTGCCGCTGCAAATAAGTTATCTGGTCGCTCTAGCATTGATCCTTGTGGACCACGACTCAAAGCCTCATAGCCAAAGATATTTCCATCTAGTAGGGAAACAATAGGCTGAAAAACCGTCTTCACATCTCTTGTAATTAGAATTTCTTCTAGTGCATTAAGAATGTTTTGCTCATTTTGGCTGTAATTCTGATTTTTTATTAACTGATTATACAGCACCGCCGGCATATCTTTTCCTCCAAACTATTAATACGTATCCTATATTAATAGTAAAGAAATATTTGAAATCTCATGTTATGCAATCATTAATTTTATGTTAAATATTACTAATTCATCCTTTAGAATATTTTTCTAGCGAGTTTTCTGATTTTATTGTATGCTTTTTCTAGAATAGACGTCCAAGGAGGGTCACTATGCTCAGATGGGGGATTAAATTAAGATTGATCGTTAACTATCTCATATTAATTATTGTAACGATGTCATGCTTAAGCGGGTATCTTCTTTGGTATTTTCACCGACATAATATAGAAATTCTCACCTCTAGCCTACTAACCCATGCAAGAGTTACAGAACATTTTTTAGAGAGCTATATGATAGGTCCAACTGAAAAAGCCAATATCGATAACCAAATCAAAGAATTAGCCACAAAGGACGACCTAAGGATCACTGTTACTAACATAAATGGGGATGTACTTGCTGATTCTTGGGAAAATCCAGCAACGATGGAAAATCACCTGCATAGGCCAGAAATTTCTGCTGCTCTCGCCGGAACAGTCGGCACATCCATCCGTTATAGTACTACTTTAGACCAGAATATGTTATATGTGGCAAACCCCATTCTAAGTGGCAGTGAAATCGTCGGTGCAGTGCGAATTTCTAGTACACTCGCCGCTGTTGAAGCTGGTTTTAATCAAATTAAATCTACCCTATTAGTGACTATGTTACTAACTTCTTTTTTGGCCATTCTCTTAAGCATTCGCTTGGCCCAAAAATATACAGCCCCTTTAGAGGAAATAACTACGGCTGCCCAAGAAATGGCGAATGGAAATTTAGATCGCAGGCTTCATATACGCACAGGCGATGAATTGGAACTTCTCGCTCATACTCTCAATAACTTGACCTCTAACTTAGATGATAAAATCAGCGAATCCACTGCAGAAACAAAAAAGCTGGACCTTATACTCCAGCATATGGATAACGCTGTTATCCTCCTTGATCGTTATGGTCGGGTAACGACGGCTAATAAAATGGCCCGTGAATCCTTTGGTATTAGTGATTCCATGTTACATCAACATAACATGCAAGTTTTCGGCCACAGTCAATTAGATAGGGCCGTACACCAAACACTTGACCAAGGGAAAAATATACACATCTATCTTAAAACAAATATCAAAAATACGCCTCGGGTTTTTCAAGTATTTTTTGCTCCTATTACCACTACAGAAAATGAAATCACAGCTGTTTTAAGCGTGTTCCATGATGTAACAGCTCTACAAGACATTCATGATCGGCAAGCTGACTTTGTCGCAAATGCCTCCCACGAACTTGCCACTCCTCTTACCACGATTAAAGGCTTTACTGAAACCCTCTTAGATGGGGCCATAGAGGATCCAGAACTGAGTACCAAATTCCTCAACATTATCCATACAGAATCAGAAAGAATGCAGCGTTTGATCCATGAATTATTACAATTGGCTAAACTCAATTCCCAAGAATACAGGCAACAAGTAACGCTAGAGGCGACCCCATTAAACCCATTACTCTATACTACCAAAGAAGACCTTAGCACCAATGCCCAAGAGAAAAATATTACCGTAGATATTCATACTACTGCTGACCCTATCATTATGGCGAATCCAGACTGGTTAAAACAAATTTTGATTAATCTACTTGATAATAGCATTAAATACACTCAACCTTTTGGTCGCGTAATCCTAACCTGTTTCCAGGAAAATGACGAAGCAATACTTACCATCGAAGATACTGGAATTGGTATTCCAGCAAAGGATCTACCCCTCATTTTTGATCGCTTTTATCGGGTTGATCGGGCCCGCTCTCGCAGTGCTGGCGGAACTGGACTCGGGCTTGCCATTGTCAAATTCATCGTCGAAATGCATGGCGGCAGAATCGATGTGAAAAGTACGGTTAATATCGGAACAACCTTTACCATTACATTACCGCTGGCATAATTCACTTCATCCTACCGAAGAAAGATCTTTATACAAAATAATCGATTTGAGCTTTGGGAAAATAATTCTGTATTTCCTTTTGCATATAGGTTTTCATATCCTTCATGGTCTCACTTTGATAAATATACTTACCATAGCCAAATTGTCCGTACTTATACTTACGTTCTTCTTCCTCTAAAGGCAAGGTCGTTTGCGGAAATATTTCTAGAATGTTTCTTTTAGCCTTGGTTGTAAATCGATGAGATATTAATTCGAAGGTAACATCTTTACGTACTTCATGGGGAAGCTGTATATCTAGCTCTTTTACTAACTCATGATAATCGACTTCCCAACCTGGATAAAAAAAAATAGGTGCAATAATAAAACCAATGGGATAGCCATGAATTGCTACTTTGGCAGCAGCAGTAACTCTTTGGCTAAGTGATGGTGTTTTATGCTCATATTTTTCGATAATCTCTGCAGCGTTTATACTGAAGCGAAATCGTGTGTGTCCTTGATGCTTAGCTGTTAATAGAGAATCCACTTGATCATGCTTAGTAACAAAACGGAATCGTCCTAAAGGCTCTGCACCAAAAAACTCAATTGTTTTATATAGTAGTCCTGTCAAATACTCTGTAGGAATGGGATCAGAAGTAGCAGCCCCTTCAAACCAAGTTACCTCTGGTGCCCGCTCCTTCATATAGTGAGATGCCTGATCCAATATCTCATCAATATTTACATAGACTCTAAGGTAAGGTTTTTTACCTAGAGTAGTCGCTAAATAACAGTATTCACACATGCTAGAACAACTCGTCGTTAACGGCAGTTGGTAGTGGGCCGAGGGCTTGCATCCAGCAAAATCTAACTTCTTCCTAACCCCTACCACTAAGGTACTTTTAGCCTCTTGGTATGCCTCCTGGGTCGTTTTTCCAGGTATGCCAGTAACTCGATTATGAGAACCTGTAAATGAAATTGGCACCTTCATATCTTGTAACCGTTCATACATTTCTTTTCCCTTGGGATAATCCAAAGCATTCGGTTCAAAAAATACCCTTTTCGGAACAAATATATGGCTCATCGTTCTCCTCCTTACCGACATACTCCAGTTTATTCTCTTTAATAGTCTAAGCATAATTAGAAGATTCTTATGCAAAATGCAGTAAAATAAAATAAAAGTGACTGTTAGGTTGCTTTTTTATCCGATTTGTTGTAAATTATTCAATAGACTGAGAAAGGTAGTTGATAGGAAAATGAATGTTAAAGTGATTGATCATCCGTTAATTCAACACAAATTATCCCTAATACGCAATATACATACAGGAACCAAAGAATTTCGCGAATTATTAGAAGAAATTTCAATGTTAATGGCGTTTGAAATTACTCGGGATTTACCACTAGAAGATGTGGAAATCGAAACCCCAGTTGCCAAATGTACTTGTAAAATGTTATCAGGTAAAAAATTAGGTATTGTTCCCATCTTGCGAGCCGGTCTGGGTATGACAAATGGAGTAGTAAAACTTATTCCTGCTGTTAAAGTTGGGCATATTGGCCTCTATCGGGATCCAAAAACATTAATGCCAGTAGAATATTACTGCAAATTACCAAGTGATGTAGCAGAAAGAGATTTTATCTTAATTGATCCAATGCTTGCCACAGGTAATTCTTTAGCAGCATCGATTGATATTCTTAAAAATAAAGGTGCAAAAAACATTAAATGCATGTGCTTAGTTGCTTCTCCAGAAGGGATTAAATTGATTAACGACTCCCACCCTGATGTTGACATCTATGTAGCTGCTGTGGATGAAAAATTAAATGATCACGGTTATATTGTTCCTGGCCTAGGAGATGCGGGTGACCGTATTTTTGGCACAAAGTAGAAAGCGATACATGCGCTTCGTCATTTTCGATGAAGTGCATGTATTTTTTATTACTACAAATCTCTCTTGTTAAAGAACATTCTATACTATGGCTACATTTTTCTAGCTTTTTTAACAATAAATTTACACAAAAACAATATCATTTTTCTGAAAAAGGTGTATAATGGACTTAAAAAATAAAATACAAGAAAGGCTGGGATAGGTATGGCGATTTGGCAAGTTGAACTAGACAGTAGAGATGTGAGTCAATATCGCAAAAAGTTGAAAAATCGTGGTTTTATCTCAGCAAGCTATTTTTCTTATAATGGCTTTGATTTAGATAAAATGAGAAAGTTGGCCAAAGAAGGAAAAATTGATGCTATGAGATGTATTATTGGTAAATCTATAAGGTGGTATTACTTAGAACAGCAAGCAGAAGCAGCTAGACTCAAAGGTGAATTGTATTAACATGCACAGGCTCCCTCTTATAGGAGAAATAGGGTCAGTGTTTCCTTCATACTCATGAAAAAAGGAAACACTGACCCTATTTCTATCGATTACTGTGTTGCAGTAAGAACATTTTACAAATTTTGATATTTTTTTGACTATTATTAGAAAATTTAAAAAGGATTATTCTTAATTTTCAGCGAAATTGTTTTTATATACAAATAATATCTAGGAGGATACAGCTATGAACAAAAGCTATTATACTTGCCTCTTTGGCGGTGAAGCAGGTTATGGAGTTATGAGTGCTGGCTCCATCATTGCTAAGGGAGCAAATCGTAGTGGATTGTGGTCTTTTGTAGTAAATGAATATCCATCCTTGATCCAAGGCGGATTGAATTCTTGTTTAGTACGTTTATCAAATAAGCCAATAACAGCTTATGAAGAAACCATTGATTTTTTAGGGTTATTTTCTCAGCAAGCTTTTGACTGTTATGCCGATAAACTAAGCCCAAGTGCTATTGTACTATATGATGCCGCCACAACAAAAATAGACGCAACAAAAGTCCCCGAGGGAACCTTATTATGTCCTGTAGCTTTAGCAAGCTCCATTCCCAAGGGCGGAGCAAAAATCATGATAAATAGTGCCATGTTAGGTGCTTTTGCTGCTTTCACAGGATATCCAAAACAGGTACTTATTGACGTAATGAAAACTGAGTTTCACAATGAAAAAGTACAACAAGAAAACATTCAAATTTTGGATGAAGTCTATCATCTTGTAATGGAAACCTTGTCTAGTTCAAAAGTCTTTCCTTTCCCTTTTGAACCAAAAGCCGAACCAAAAATGTTGATTAACGGCAATGAAGCCATTTCTATAGCAGCTATTAAAGCAGGATGCAAATTTTCCGCTGGTTATCCTATGACACCAGGATCTAGCGTCCTAAGCTATTTAGCGGATCATGGTGCCGAGTATGGTTTAGTATTTAAGCAGGCAGAAGATGAAATAGCCGCGATTAATATGTTAATTGGTGCCTCTTTTGCTGGTACACGAGCCATAGGTTCCACCAGTGGTGGCGGTTTCGCCTTAATGGTAGAAGCGTTAGGCTTTGCTGCACAAGCGGAAATACCTCTAGTAATGGTAAATGCCCAACGTGGTGGTCCTAGCACAGGATTACCCACCAGAACAGCGCAAGCTGACTTAAATTTTGTTGTCCATGCCTCTCAAGGCGAGTTCCCTCGAATCGTCTTAGCTCCTGGCGATATTGAAGAATGTTTTTATGAAACCTTTCGCATCTTTAACTTAGCAGATACATATCAAGTGCCTTGCATCATCTTGACAGATAAATTTTTAGCTGATTCCTCTGTTTCTCAACTTCCATTTGCTACCGACAGTTTGACGATAGAGCGTGGTAAGCTTTTTGAAGCCAAAGAGCAGCCTTATCTTCGCTACGAAAACACTCCCGATGGAGTTTCAGCCCGGGCTATCCCTGGTCAGGTAGGTGGACGCCATATTGCCACTAGCTATACCCACGGAGAAGATGGGTTTTACAGCTCAGGGAATAAAGAATATGCCCTTAATGAGCCAATGGTAACAATCAATAGTATGGATAAGTTATATAACAAGCTACCTGCGATGGAAAAAGAAATACCGGCTATTAAATTCTATGGTCCTCCAAATGCTGACCTAACAATTATTGCTTGGGGCTCAACTAAAGGCGCTATTTTAGAAGCTATGGAACTGGCTGCGAGTCAAAATATTTCCGTTAACTTCTTACAAATTTTATACATATCTCCTTTCCCTATCACTGCTACTGAACTAGTCTTACAACAAGCAAAGAAAACCCTTCTAATTGAAGGCAATAAGACAGCCCAGCTTGGTAGCATTCTTCGGGCGAATACTGGGCATAAAACAGATTATACTTTTCTAAAATACAATTCTCGTGCCTTTCTTCCTTCTGAAATTCTGGCAAAAATCAAGGAGGTGCTTTTCTAATGGCTGCTCATGATATTAATCTGCCTTATGTCCCTACTTGGTGTGCTGGCTGTGGTGACTATGGAATTTTTATGGCACTCAAGAAAGCTATGACTTCCCTAAACCTTGACTTAGAGCAAACTGTGTTAGCAACGGGAATTGGCTGCTCTAGTAAAATTGGCCAATACATGAATACTTACCGAATTGAAACATTACATGGACGGTCTTTACCTGTAGCAACTGGGGTTAAATTAGCCAATCATAATCTTACTGTAATCGCAGAAGGCGGTGACGGTGATGGCATGGGCCTTGGCATGGGACATTTTGTCCATACGGCAAGGCGTAACATAGATATAACCTATTTTATTCATAACAACCAAATCTATGGTTTGACAAAAGGACAGTCATCCCCCACAAGTGACTTAGGAGCAGTGACAAAATTCACTCCCGCACCCCTTGGCAACGTCGAGCATCCTATTAATATCGTAAAGATGGCCTTAAATGTAGGGGCTACTTTTGTTGCTCGGGCTTTTGTTGGCAATAGTACTCAGCTGGTTTCCCTTATGGAACAGGCCATTTCCCATCCAGGTTTTGCAGTGATTGATATTCTGCAACCTTGTGTTTCTTTTAATCACACCAATACCTATCAGTGGTATCAACAGCGTGCAAAACCCATTGAAGAAATGGAAGGGTATGATCCTGCAGATTTAGAAAAAGCACTAATCTTTGCTGGATTATGGGGTGAACAAATTCCCATAGGCTTATATTATCAAACTTTGCGCCCCACCTTTCAAGATTCACTGCCCCAACTCTCTCACCAGCCTTTGGCCCAACAAAAAATTGATAATATTGATATCACAGGTCTCATGCAAAAACTGTACTAAGAATAGACTAAGACTCCCTATATGCTACGTGGCATATAGGGAGTCTTAGTCTATTACCTCTTATTTTTTTGCAGCAACTTACCTGCAGCTTGATCTAGCATCCAATATAACTCACCATTTTGCGGTGCAATCAGTTGAGAGGGTAATCGTTGAATATCCTTAGGTCCTTCAAGTACTTCTCGAACAATTTCAGCTTTAGCGGCACCAGTTACCATGAATACGATAGTTACCCCATGATTAATCAGAGGAGCTGTCAAAGTCACACGATGGCTATCTAAGTCAAGTAAATGCACATGGCCAACCCAGCGGTCTTTCTCATTTAGTACAGAAGTAAACGGGAATAAAGAGGCTGTATGGCCATCAGATCCTAAACCGAGGAAGATAAAATCAAAAGCTGGTGTCTGTCCATAGAAATTGGCAGTAATGACCTTTTCATAATCCTCTGCTGTCTGCTGAGGAGTTGATTCGCAAACAATAGGGTAAATCTGTTCTGGGGGAATGGATACACGATCTAATAAAGCTTTACGGGCCATACGTTGATTACTTCGGCTGTCATTGGCTGATACATACCTTTCATCTCCCCAATACACATGAACCTTTTCCCAGGGAATAAGATGATTATAGGGCGCTTTGCTAAGCATCTCGTAAATTCGCCG
This sequence comes from Pelosinus sp. UFO1, assembly GCF_000725345.1. Lineage (NCBI taxonomy): Bacteria > Bacillati > Bacillota > Negativicutes > Selenomonadales > Sporomusaceae > Pelosinus > Pelosinus sp. UFO1. The sequence goes on along the minus strand of NZ_CP008852.1, from coordinate 1,084,974 downwards.
TGGTGTTTCCCCACCCGCTAGTGAAAGGGTAAATCGCCCCCGCTCTTTTACTGCTTTACATGCCTTTTCTACGAATAATTCAGCGACTCCTAACCCGAGTGCATCTACATCATCATAGATCCTAATCATGGGCATATTCCATCCTTTCTATTGGATTCCAAACATGCAGGCACTAACCAGCTTCTTCCATCCCGTGTAATTAAATCTTCTGCTCCTTTAGGTCCCCATTCGCCAGGGGCATAATTGGGGAAATCAACGGGTATCGAATTCTCCCAAATTTCTAGCACGGAACCTAAGACAGACCAAGCCATTTCTACTTGATCATTTCTCATAAATAAGCTAGGATCTCCACGAACCACATCTAACAGCAAGGTTTCATACGCTTCCGGAGAGGCAGATTTAAAAACCTCTTGATATGTATAATGCATTTCTACCGGTTTTATTTTCATGCCAAGTCCAGGTTCCTTTGCCTGGGTACGCAGCATAATACCTTCTTTCGGTTCAATTTGGATTGCAAGACGATTAGAGGGAATGATACTATCCGAAAAAGGATGATGAGGAACGGGACGAAACTGTAGTGAGATTTCGGAAACACGGCCTGGCAAATGCTTACCAGTTCGCAAATAAAAAGGTACTCCCTGCCAGCGCCAATTGTCAATGTATAATTTCATGGCCACAAAAGTTTCCTTCCCAGAATCCTCTGCCACATTTTCTTCTTCCCGATATGCGGGAACGGGCTGACCATCCACAGCACCCCTATCATACTGACCCCGAACAGCAAACTTTTCTACCTCATCCTTTTCAATTGGACGAATGGCACTTAGTACATCAACCCTCTTATTACGAATTTCATCTGCTTGAAAGGAGGTAGGCGGTTCCATTGCCACCAGACACATTACTTGCAATAAGTGATTTTGAACCATATCACGCAAGGCTCCTGCTCCCTCATAATACCCCCCCCGCCTGCCAACTCCTACTTTTTCAGCTACGGTTATCTGAACATGATCAATATAACTACGGTTCCAAATAGGTTCCCACATGGCATTTGCAAAACGAAAGGCTAAAATGTTTTGTACTGTCTCTTTACCTAAATAGTGATCAATCCGGTAAATTTGGGCTTCATCAAAAACGTCTGTTAATGATTGATTCAAGGCACGAGCTGACTCTAAATCTTTGCCAAATGGTTTTTCAATGACAATACGATAGTTTTTTTCTCCACGAAAGGCTTTGAGCTGTCCTAACTGCTCTACAATGACGGTAAATAAGGTGGGCGGTGTAGCAAGATAAAATATTTTATTGGCTGACTGCCGCCACCCTGTATCCAGATCTTCTAAAAGAGAAAGATAGGTTTGCTTGTCATTATAATCAGCTGCCATATATTTTATAGCAGAGGCAAATTTACTCCACTCCTCGTCTTTTGCTTTTCCCCTCCGAGAAAAGGTATCCACACCTTCACGTAATTGATGACAAAAGGCCTCATCTGTGGAAGCTGTACGTGCCACCCCCACGATAGAGAACGTTTCTGGCAACCAGCCATCAATAAATAAATTATAAATAGCTGGTATGATTTTTCTTCGGGTTAAGTCACCAGATGCACCAAAAATAACAATAACAGTAGGACCGATCTTTACATCGCGTAACATCTACTCACCCCTCAATTTCTTTTTATAATTATGAAATTGACTAACATCATGTATCTATATCACTAGACATTCTTTATTTCTATCTAAAACTCCTGTCTTTTTATATATTATCCCAAATTAACTATATAATGACAACGTATCTGTAAAGTCGATTATTTTTCTACATTTTTTTTCCTTTCTATAAAAATTAAATGCAATTCAAAGAGTGATGGTATAAAATAATGTATATAATGGAAAGGAGTATGTCTATGAAGCTATTACTCATTGAAGATGAACATCGCCTGGCCGATGCGCTAGCATACTTGTTGAAAAAAAACGGCTATGATACGGATACTGCTTTTGATGGAGAAACAGGTATTGAAATGGCCTTAACTGGTATTTATGATATAATCATTCTTGATCGGATGCTTCCTAAGCTAGATGGTATCTCTATCCTACAAGAATTTCGTCATGAAGGTTTTGCTACTCCCGTCTTATTTCTCACAGCGAAGGATACTCTTAAGGATCGAGTCGAAGGTTTAGATGCTGGCGCAGATGATTATCTAGTCAAACCTTTTTCTTCTGAAGAATTACTTGCTAGATTGCGGGCACTCAGCAGAAGAAAAAACAAAGAACTCGTTAGTGCCACGATTACAATTCCAGAAATGATGTTTGACCCTTTACGTGGTGAAGTAACAAAAGAAAATGAAATTATTCAACTTAGCGTCAAGGAATCACTTTTATTGGAGCTTTTAATGTCAAATTTAGGACAAGTCATTACCAAAGAACGTATCTTTGAAAAAATTTGGGGCTACTATTCCGGTACTGAAATTGCGAACGTGGATCTTTATATTCATTATTTAAGAAAGAAGCTCAATACTACTTCGATTAGAACCGTACGTGGTGTTGGCTATTTCTTTGAGGATAAACAATATGTTTCATAAACTACGTTTACAGCTCACACTTATTAATTTGGTGATCATTGCCGCACTTTTCTTAATCTTAACCATAGGGACTTATTTTTTTGCTGAAAGTCAAATGAAGACCCATACAGAAGATTTTACTAGAAAAATAATCTTTGATATCCAAGCTGGGATTATTAAAGATATCCCCCTTAATGGTCCAATTAATCGGGAAGATCACCCACCAAGTGGTGAACAACGCCCCTCTTTTCCCCCGCCGCCAGGCCCTCGACCAGATCATCCACTCGTTTTCTTTGTTAAAACGGATCCTAACAACAAGATTTTTTTTGAATCCTCTTCACAGCCATTAGAAAGTAACCAATTATTTGCCCTTGTGAAAAAAACCTTAGATGAAGTAGAGACAACGGGCACGATTACTTCTCAAGACGTTTATTACTACTATTGTAAAGTTCCTCTTCAGAACCAGCCTGGAATGCTGCTGCTTTTTCAAAACTTCCAGCGGGAAAAAGATTTACTTCGCAGCCTTGTGACTGCCTTACTTTTCATTGGTTTCATATGCCTCCTCTTATCTCTAGGTGGAAGTCTTTATATGGCTGATCGCGCTATAATCCCTATTCGTAATGCATGGGAGCAGCAAAAATGCTTTTTGGCAGATGTTTCTCATGAACTGCGTACCCCCCTAACCATCATGCAAACGAATCTAGAAATTGTCTTTGGCAACCAAGAGGAAACAGTAGCGAGTCAGCATAAATGGTTACATAATATTAAAGAAGAATCGGATGCTATGACCAAACTGGTAAATTCCTTACTCTTTCTGGCACGTGCCGATTCTAAGCAGCCGCTAATCGAAAAAAAGCACTTTTCTCTAAGTGAAGCGATAACGCGTTCATTAGCATCATTCAGTCCCTTAGCAGCTACCAAAGATCTGAAACTCCATGTTTTAGTCAATCCAGACATTTATTGTTACGGCGATGAGGGAACTATCAGGCAAGTAATAACTATTTTATTTGATAATGCGATTCGCCATACCCCAACAAGTGGGCAAATTTCTCTGCATTTACAGCAAAATCCCAAAAATATCATTCTCACTTTTTCCGATACTGGCGAAGGAATCCCCCAAAAACACCTAGGGAAAATTTTTGATCGTTTTTATCAAGTAGATACATCTCGTTTTAAAGGTGGTACAGGATTAGGATTATCTATTGCCAAATTGATTATCGAAGCACATAACGGTACTATCCAGGTCACCAGTGAACCTATGATAAAAACAGAATTTCTCATAACTTTGCCCATATCCTAAAAGGATATGGGCTTTTTGCGGAATCAGAAAGTATAACACTTCCTTGATTCCAAGTAAGAACGACTAAGGCTTCAGCCTGCGTCTTAAGACTTGGCCTAAGCCAAGTCTTTTCTTATCATTTAGCTATAGAATTACTTGTTTAAATGATAGGGAATGGTCGTCACACTTACATTTTCCTTTATAACTAACATAGCATGTAGAATCCAACCTGTCTGATTATGCAGTAGTCTATGCCACCATTTTCTCGTTTCGAATTCGGGAATGACAACAGTAATATAATCTTCAGGATTTTTCTTTTTCTTTAACTCTTCCACATAATCTAGCAATGGCTGGATCGTAAGACGATAAGGGGATTGAATGATTTCCAAATCCATTCCAGGATTCCACTCCTCCCACTTTGCCTGCACTCTCGCTGCACTTTCATCATCTTTTGCAATATGTAAGACAATGATATCTTTACTAAGCGTTTTTGCAAATTTAAGGGATTCATAAACTACACGCGTTGGGGAAGAAATAGGCACAATGACAAAGTTTCTTCCGACTGCCCCATCATCATTTTCTAGTTTAACATCTAAAGGCAGATGTAATTGTTCTGCCATATCGTCATAGTGGGCCCGAATTTTTTTGAAAATGAAGACCATTAATGGAATGAAGACTAATACTGCCCAGGCACCATGACTAAATTTAGTTAACGTTATGATGAAAACTACCAAACCAGTCGCTAAAGCCCCGATACCATTTACAATTGCTCGCACTAACCAGCCTCTTCCCCTTTCCCGTTTCCAATGCACTACCATGCTGCATTGGGCTATGGTAAAGGAAATAAAAACACCAATTGCGTATAATGCGATCAAATGATCTAATTGTCCGCCATAAGCAACGATAAGAGCTGCTGCCGAAACAGTGATCACGATAATCCCATTAGAGAAAGTAAGGCGTTCACCTCGGGAGCTAAGGTACCTTGGTAAGTACCCATCTTTCGCAACAATCGATAGTAGTACTGGCAAACCATTGTATGCTGTATTCGCTGCCAAATACAAAACCACCATGGTTGTAAGTTGTATATAATAATATAAAAATGACCGGTCGAAAATACGTTCAGCAAGCTGAGATAGGGCGGTAACCTCTAGAATTGGGCTTATGTGAAAATGCATCATCATGAAAGTAACGCCGCCAAGCATAGTAACTAAGATCCCTGCCATCCAATAAGTTGTCGTAATGGCATTTTTCGCTTCTGGCTTGCTAAATAAGGGCACACTATCAGCAATTGCTTCTACCCCCGTCATAGAGCTACAACCATTGGCAAAAGCCCTCAGAACAATATATAACATGGCCATATTCATAGGCTGTTTTTCCAATGATGCTATTGGGATGAGGGCAGCATCACTAGTAAAAGCTTGGTAAACTCCAGTACAGATTAGCACTACCATACCCAGCAAAAAGGCATAGGTAGGGTATACAAATGCAGTAGAAGATTCACGCAAACCTCGTAAATTAACCAGCATAAGAATAAAGAATAAGACTGCTAAATCAATTCCTATTTCCTTCCCCGCTAAAATAGGAAAAGCCGATACAATCGCAGCTGTACCAGCAGCAACACTCACTGCCGCCGTTAATACATAATCAGCGAAAACTGCTCCTGCAGCAACTAAGGCGGGAAATTCACCAATATTTTTCTTTGCAATAGCATAGGCGCCTCCGCCTTCAGGGTTTGCCCTGGAAACCTGAACATACGATAATACTACAATAAGTAAAAGAACGGATACTGCGATAATAACGGGGGATAAATAGCCATATGCTACAATCCCTTGCGCCGCCACTAAAACCAGTAGGGCCTGTTCTGGCCCATATGCAACAGATGATAAAGCGTCAGATGAAAAAATAGACAAGGCTTTCCATTTGGGTAACCGTTCATGCATGATTTCTTTATTATGAAGCGGCTTTCCAATAAGAAGGCGGCGGGCAATTCGGATCAACTTTTATTCCACCTCCATAAAATTTGTCCCACTTAGGGCATAAACATCTTAGGCAAAGTCATAGTAACTGCTGGGACATAAGCTACTAACAAAAGAACAACGATCAGAACCGGGATAAATAAGAGCACCGCTTTTACAGTACTTTCTAGACTGCATTTTGCAATCGCACCCCCAACGAACAAAGCCGTTCCTACTGGCGGATGAACCAAGCCAATTGATAAGTTTAGTAATAGCATAATACCAAAATGAACGGGATCCATACCAATACTCATAGCGATGGGCAAAAAGATAGGAGTGAGAATCAAAATAGAGGCCGCTAGATCCATAAAGAATCCAACAATTAGTACAAATACATTAATAATCATCAGTACATATATAGGATTCTTTGTAACTGACGATATTCCTGCTGCAATATTTTGAGGGATATGTTCATAAGCCATAATCCAGCCAAATGCTGATGATGTGGCTACTAAGAAAAATACCATCCCACAAGTAATTGCCACTTTTTTCAGAATATCAGGCAGTTGTGATAACTTTAATTCTTTATAATGAAACACGGTTAATATTAAAGCATACAGACAGGCAATCGCTCCTGATTCTGTAGCCGTAAACACACCACTAATGATACCGCCCACAATAATAACTGCGGCCATCAGACTTAGTTGATGAGCTAGAACCACAGCCTGTTATCAAAGACGCAACTAGGAACAATGATAAACCAACTAGAATACTGCACCGATTTTTATTCATAATTATCTCTCCCTATAATTTTCAGTTCATTACTATAGCAATGTAGCTTCATTTGAATATTAATTATTAATCCTTTTTACAAGAAATCTTGTCGTACTGGTGTGAATGAATCAATCAAAATAGAATCCTCTTCCAAGGCAACTACGCCATGCAATACATTTCTAGCAGTGTAATAACAGTCCCCTTGCTTGGCAATTTTAGTTTCCCTGCCAACGGTTCTATTTTTGGTATAATCGAAATAATGTCTATTGTATTGACTGAAAATTGTGTTAAAATGTTGTTGTATTGTTATATGTGATTTGCTTATTGGGAGTGATTTATTTGTCTACGTTGGACGATTTTAACTTTGAACTGAATGCAAACCCTCATCAATTTATCCATCAACATACCACATCTTCCCATAATATCTGGGATAAATTTCATTCCCATCCAGGCATGGAATTTATTTATGTAGAGCAAGGAGAGGGCTCGGCCATTATTGATCAAAATATTTATCCCTTTAAGCCAGGATCACTGATGTATTTTCAACCCTTTCAGCTTCATAGAGTAAAAGCCGACATACCAGAAGAAACCTTTTATATTCGCTCTAAACTGTTACTCGAGCCATCTACTGTAAATTCTTACCTGCAAAGCTTTACTGTTTTATATCGATTCTTTCAATATTTATGGCAAAGTAACTTGGATTGCCAAGTCATTCAAGTAGACAACCCCTCTGAATTTAACACCCTTTTTAATCTCTATCATTCGCGCCAAAAAGAGTTAGAACTTACAGAAGGATTTTCCCTATTTTTTATGCTTTTTTTAAATACAGTAAAAAATCAATGGACTGTCCAAAATCAGACTGAAAGAGAAGTTGAACTTCGCCACATTCATTACGCCGAACAGGTTATGAGATGGATCGATAGAAATTACCACGAAGAATTTTCATTGATATCTCTAGCAAAAGAACTCCATTTGTCTCGCTTTCACATATCCCATCTTTTTCGCAAAGCTACAGGAAGTACCATTACTGAATATCTTACCTATCGCCGCCTGCGGGAAGCCTCTTTGTTACTAAGGACTACGTCCTTACCTTTACAGGAAATCTGCAATCAAATTGGCATTGGTAATGTATCATACTTTTGTCAGCTGTTTAAAAAGAATGCTGGAGTTACACCTGCCCAATACCGAATTAAACAGTAATAGTATAAAAATAAAACAGCAGCACTAATGTGCTGCTGTTTTATTTTTATACTATGTAAGACCATTTTTTACCTCGGATAAACGGACTCTAAATCGCAAAAAACTAATGAAAGAAGAAGATATCGGATACGGAAGGATGAGGATTCACATGGATCTTAGCATCATAATTCCCACATTTAATGAAAAGAATAACGTTAGAATACTTGCAATGAAAATTATAAACTTATTAAAGCAGGAAAACTATTTCTACGAAATTGTTTTTGTCGATGATAGTCTAGATGATACTCCCACTATATTAGAAGAACTATCCCAAGAATACAAAGAGATTAAATATATTCATAGAACAAATGAACGAGGCTTAGCTTCTGCTGTAGTTAACGGTTTTCTTCACTCTCAAGGTAATCAGATCATTGTGATGGATGCCGATTTACAGCATCCTCCCGAGTTGCTTCCCTTAATCTTAAAAAGGTTAGCCAGCGCTGATATTGTAATTCCTAGCCGTTTCATACCAGGGGGCTCTGACGGGGGGTTAAACCTATTTAGAAAGCTAGTATCAGGAATTGCTAGAGGCATCGGTTATCTCTCTATTAAGAAGTTGCGCTCCATTTCAGATTCAACCAGTGGGTATTTTGGATTTCAGCGAAGTGTTATAGATCAAGCCCAATTAAATCCCATCGGCTGGAAAATTTTAATTGAAATTCTCGTAAAAGGTAAGTACCAGACTGTACATGAAATACCTTATACCTTTGTTGCCCGAGACGCAGGGGAATCTAAAATGAATTTCATAGAGCAGTGGAATTATCTAAAGCACATTACTAAACTAATGGGACATAGCGCAGAAGATCGTAGATTCTACACCTTTTGTGCCATTGGTATTTTAGGGACTTTCATCAATTTGTTAAGTTTAACAATTTGTCTCTCTTTGCTTAATATGGAAGAAATTTCAGCCTCCATTAATTCTTCCTGTATCGCAATGTTTCACAACTTCCTATGGAATGATAAAGTGACATGGAAAAGAAACAAACAACAGATTTTTCGAAAACGCCTCCTGCAATTTTGCCAGTTTGCTTTAATCTCTAGCCTTGGCATTGCCATAACAACTTTATGTACCCAAACTTTTCTTTTTCTCGGATGGAGTATATATGTTGGTCAATTAACTGGTATTGCTCTATCAACTTTTTGGAATTTTTCGGCGAATCGAAAGTGGACATGGTCTGCCGCTCATTTAATTGTAAATACGGAAGAGGAAAAACTAGTAGTAACCCAAGAGATACCGAGTAAAATTTCCTGGAATTAGACACAAGGGGTAACACCATATGAGGCTTCCTTCAAAACGTGTATGGCTTGCATTCTTCGTACATACACTATTAATTAGTATTGCTTTTTTTATGTCTGATATAATACCGCACCATCCTCCAGCAGGCTTTGTGGACCAGTCCCTTTACCCAATGTCAACAACAACTGAAAAACTGATTAAATGGGATGCTCACTGGTATACCTATGTGGCTGGGCATGGATATAATGCAAAATCGATTGTTTTTTTTCCCCTTCTTACCCTTTTTATTAATTTATTATCCTACCTAGGTTTACATATAGCAATTGCAGGATTACTAATCTGCAATCTATTTACTTTTTTAAGCTTTTGGATTATGGATCTTACCTTTCGTTTAGATTTTTCCGAAAGGCAAGTGAGCCATGCTCTCTTAGCTTACGCAGTGATGCCAACCTCTCTTTTTCTTAATAGCATTTATACTGAGCCATTATTTATCACCTTTTCACTTCTCTGTGTCTATTTTTCAAGGTTAGAAAAATGGTGGTATGGAGGAATTGCTGGTGCATTGGCTGCCGTAACCAGAAACCTAGGTATTTTTCTTTTTCTGTTTTTACTCTATGAATTTTGGAAAAAATATCCGAGATCAGGAAAATCTCTTCTTACAGCAATTCCCCTATTCTTTCCGCCAATCGCACTATCATACTATATGCTATATAACTTTTATTTGCTAGGTGATCCCATTTCCTTTGTTAATTCCCAACAAAATTGGGGCAGGCATTTCGCACCGCCTTGGTACAATCTTTGGGCGAATCTCCCTTTAACCTTTTCTAACAATCCTTACAGTCAGCCTGGCATAGCATTGGATACCTTTACTGTCATTATCGGGTTGATAGGCTTTTTCGCCCTCACCTTTTTATTACAGTTTAAAATTCCCACTTCCTATTTACTCATTGGCTGGATTTGGTTTTTGATTCCTCTATCCTCTACAACTTCTGAGCTACCATTATACAGCATGTCTCGCTTTATCCTTCCTATTTTCCCGCTTTATTTATTTTGGGGCCAACTCCCTTCTAAGATTTTTTATTGCTATATTTTCCTAAGTGCCTTCTTTTTAGTCTTATTTACATCCCTATTTATCAACTGGTATTGGATCGGATAATTTTCTTCCTTAGTTACCCATTAAAGGCTGATTTTCAGTAACATATTCAATAAGAAAATAGGGGAAAATAAGTTTGCACCATAAATACAAAAATAAAAGGGGGCATAACTATGGAAAAAAATAAACAAAGCAAATTATCTGCAAGCAAAAATCAATTTGGTACGCTAACTGCTACTTCAGATGCCAATAATGACTATTCTAGCTCTACTACTCAAAACCAGGCAACTAGCAGTCAAACCCAACAAAGTAAAAATAAATTTGGTACAATGACTGCTTTGTCAGACGCTAATAATGACTATTCTTCTAGTACTTCTAACCAAAACCAAGCAACTAGCAGCAGCAATCAAACACAGCAAAGTATGAGTCAATACGGTACAATGACTGCCCTATCCGACGCCAATAACGATTATTCTTCTAGTTCTAATCAAAACCAAGCAACTAGTAGCAAAACACAACAAAGTAAGAAACAATATGGCACATTGACTGCTAAATCTGATGTTAATAACGACTACGAATAAAATATAGAAAAAAGGTGTGAGGATTATAATCCTTACACCTTTTTTAGAAAATACGTTTTAGTGACCGCCGCAGCATCCGCCCTCGTGGTTATGACCATGACCACCACAAACATGGCGCGTACCATCCTGTGCCAATTTTATTTTCTTCATACTGTTACATTTTGGGCATGGAATTTCATATCCATGTTTGCCCCCTTCTTTACAAGGTTCTACTTCCCAAACTTCGCCGCAATCACTACACTCAAATTTTCGATTCACGATGGATCTGCCCCCTTTATTTCATTATATATAACTAACTAGAATAAATGAGCATATGCCCATTTATATTATACTCTCATCTGATTAAATAATGCAATATAAACCAATTTAGAATTGGGGCATGTACATATATTATATTTGCCTTACATTTGTAAGAGATTCTGAATATTATGATAAGAAAATTTAGGGAATACTAAGACTATATTACTGATTCACCATGTAATAAGAAAGGAAAATTATCTAAAACTAGGTAAGGAGGATTGCATGTGATTACGATCTCCAGAATGGGTTTCAAAGTAGAGATAGACTCCTTTTTTAGTGATAAGCAAGATAATTCTATATATGTCTTAACTAAAACATTACAACAATCTAAGCAACTAGAAGAAAGATTAAGGAAAGGAGTCAAGGAAGGCAAGACTTTTGAATGGTGTATAAACACGTTAAAGGGAACACAAAGTGATTAAATCTATTAAAGGTAAAACCTCCTACGGTAGTTATTTTTTCTACCATAGGAGGTTTTTCATTAACCCTTTTCTAGGTAATGACTTTAGATAATGAAATTCACTTCTAAGATGGCTCTTTAACGATCAGTAAAACTCCCATAAGAATTAATAAGGTTCCTATCCAAAAGCCAATTCCTACCTGTTCACCAAGAAAAAGATAGCCAAGTAGTGTACCAACCAAAGGTTGGAAAAAGAAATACACTCCTGCCCGCGTTGCATCTACCATTTGTAAACCTTTATTCCAAAAAAAGAATGCTCCTGCTGTTGATACAACACCAAGATACAATATCCCTCCCCATACAAGAGGTTGTAACATTACTTGCTGGAATCTTACTACATCAACCTGTGTAATAACAAGAGGTGTCATAGCTATCGTTGCTACTAAAATAGCATATGTGGTTACTACAAGCTGGGAGTATGAACTTGGAACTCTTTTTACTAGAACGGACATCAAAGCCCAGGTTAAAGCCGCGATACCTAGAATCATACCACCTAATTGAGATGAATTTCCTGTATTCCCAACCCCAATGATACAAAATACCCCTATGGTTGCTAAAAGGACAGATAATCCCTTCCTGAAGGTGATCCTTTCTTTAAGTAAAACCCTCGCAAATAGTACCATAAAAGCAGGTGTTGCGGAAGTAATCATCGCTCCCATTTGCGCTGATGATAGTTGAGTTCCTGCAAACTGAGCCCAAATGGAAATAAAATAGCCAATGAGCCCAATAAAGGAAATAAGAAGAGTATCCTTCCTTTGCAACTTCCAAGACTGCCCTGTGGCAAAACCACATATTACAAGAGTAAATAAAGCTACTAAGTACCGGAGCCAAACCAACTCTAAAGGAGGAATAATTGCAAGCACCATTTTACTTACAACATACATGCCACCCCAAATACTTGCTGCTAACGTCAAATACATAGGCCCAAGATAATTTTTCATTATACACTTCCCCTTCGTTTTTCCTGCTTTAGCTATTCCAAAGGGAAAGGGTGCGAGTACGCAATCCAATCCATTTAGAAATGGAAAACGCTAGGAACATCATTTTCAAATAAGGGTTTAAAATACATACATCAATACCTCCGCTTACGTTTTTTTATTTACTTCCATCTAGACTATGAAATCCCTGCAAAATGGTATTATAATATGTGCAAAAAAAGAACCAGAACTAATTCTGGTTCTTTGCTCATTAATTATTGGTTCACACATGGTCCACTATTATTACCATTTTCCATCATACCGTTTTGCATCTTCTCATGATTCTTCATCATGCCTTTCCCCATCATACCACCCTTTTGCATAATTTTCTGCATGATAGGTGCTGTATTCTCCATACTTTCTTTCAAAGTAGCAGCTTCTTCACTTGTAATCGTTCCATCGGTAACTGCTTGCTCTATCATTTGTTGATGATGAGTCATCATTTGATTCTGACCACCTTGCATCTTCTCATGATTCTTCATCATGCCATTCCCCATCATGCCACCCTTTTGCATAATTTTTTGCATAATAGGTGCCATTTTCTCCATACTTTCTTTCAAGGTAGCAGCTTCTTCACTTGTAATGGTTCCATCGGCAACAGCTTGCTCGATCATTTGTTGATGATGAGTCATCATTTGACTATGATGTTCATTCATTGGGTTAACAGTTTCTGTTGCTGCAAAAACAGGTATCGCAATAAGCGCCGCCAGCGCTACCATTAATAAAATTTTCTTTTTCATATTTATTTCCCTCCACATTTTATATGTTAGCTCTTGATCAGTGTCTTTAACTGATAAGATACCTTCTATATTCATAGTATAATCGAAGAATGTGGATTTTTTATGGAGAAATCGTGAGATTTTCATGAATTTTTCAAGGGCAATACCAAAGAAAAGGAGCTGCCATGTCCTAAGGTGCTTGTTACATGAATCTGTCCTCCCTGGGCCAAGGCCAGTTGTTTGACAATGGCAAGCCCAAGACCCGTACCACCACTTTTTTTAGTCCTCGCTGGATCGACGCGATAAAAATAATCAAAAATATGTTCCTGATCTTCTGCGCTAATTCCGATCCCCGTATCAATTACACTTATTTTTGCCATACCCGCCTCTTCAATTGCTGTAACAGTAACCTTACCTCCTGCACTTGTGTACCGAATTGCATTGATTACGAGATTATACAAAATCTGATTAACCATAGCAGCATCGCCCCAAAGGGGAGGTATCTTATTTGTTTCTAGGTAAAGGGCGAGCCCTTTTTCCTCCGCTACAGATTTCATTTTACTCACCACTTGGCGCAAAATCGAATTAATATCAAAAGCTGTGCATTCAGGATGGATTTGTCCCGTCTCTAATAAAGAGAGATCCCTTAAGTCATTGACCATCTTTGTTAATCGATCTACTTCTTCTGTTAAAGAATCTATTTGTTCCTTATCAGCCTCGATAATTCCATCACCAATACCTTCAAGATTCGCCTTTAAAATAGTGAGTGGCGTACGAAGTTCATGAGCTACCCCAGCCAAAAAGCGTTGCCGAAGAATGGTATTGGATTTCAACTTTGCCGTCATAGCATTAAATGCCATTGCCAGTTGTCCAACCTCATCCTGACGATTCACTATCACGCTAGCATCAAGATTACCTGCCGCCACGTCATTAACCGCCTTATTAAGTTCAATCATGGGTATTGTAATACTACGGGCTAGATAATAACTCACAATAAGACCTATCAGTAGCATAGCGCCAACAACGAATAACAAGGAGTGTTGTAAGGAGCTAATAAATTGTATTTCTGGCCCTCCCATCATGGACATCATTTCTCCATGATTCCGCATTCCATGCATTTCATGCATATTCAAATAGCGACTAAAATGAGATGATACCTGGAAATTTACGACGAGCATTAACCCAACAACAACAGCTGTCGTTGTGGTAAAAAAGATAATCGTTACCTTAGCAAGTAAACTACGCATGCTGTTCACCTGCCAATTTGTAGCCGACGCCATATACGGTTTTTATATAAGGAGATTCCCCAAGAGGTTCACCTAGTTTTTTTCGCAGATTTTTTATATGTGAATCAACTGTTCGCTCATAGCCTTCGAAGGTATATCCCTGCACTTTTTCAATCAATTGCAGCCTTGAAAAAACTTGTTTTGGATGTTCTATAAATAATTCCAGCATCTTATATTCCGTAGGTGTTAATTCTATGGTTGTTCCCCTTACAATTACATTATGGTTATGAGGCTGCAAGATTAGATCTCCGAACTGCAGCACGGCCTGCATTTCTCCTTTCTGCTCTACAGGTTGTACCCTCCGAAGAATGGCCCTAATCCTGGCGATCACCTCTCGTGGGCTAAAGGGTTTTGTAACATAGTCATCGGCACCGATCTCCAAACCAATGATCCGGTCAGCCTCCTCCACCCTAGCTGTCAGCATAATAATTGGCACATTGCTGCTACGTCTAATTTCTTTGCAAACACCCCAGCCATCCATTCCAGGTAACATTACGTCCAGTAACACTATATCTGGCTTTTCTTTATCAACTTTAGCAATTGCTGATAAACCATCCTGTGCTGTTTCTGTTAAATACCCTTCCTTATTCAAATAAGTAACTAATACTTTTAAGATTTTTTCATCATCATCTACGACTAATACCTTCACACCATCACCTCTTATTCTCACTTACGCACTAAAATATCATTAGAACAATCATACCTTACAATTACAGAATGTGCATCTCATATAATATTATACAAGTCATTTGTGGAGAAATGATGGAGCTACACTAAGAAAAACGCTACGCGTCCTTTTTGAACCACAAAGACACAAAGGTCACAAAGGGGTTCTATCCATTTCATTCCTATCTTCTTTGTGTGCCGCGATAGCGGCATTGTGTCTTTGTGGTTCAATCTTTTTAACTAGAAACTTATAAATTCTGATACCATAAGAAAAGAAAGCCTATAAATCTCATAACCGAGATTTATAGGCCTTCTTCTTATTTACTCCAATTTTCTAATAGGTATTTTTCTGCTTCCGTGCACCATAATCCCTTATTTCTTTGGGTTATTTCAGCTAGTTTTGCATAATGGGGATTTTCTTTACCCAGTTCTGCAAAATCAGCAATCGCCGTTAATTCCATATTGATACTTGTATAAATCAATTTTTTTCCTGCTGGTGCATCTGGCAATTTTAAAGTAGCTTCAGCGGCACTATCAAGCCCGCCTATATGAGTGACCATAACAGCTGGATTAATTAGCTTCTTCTCTGTCATCCTTAATGATTCAATCATATCATTGGTATTCCCTCCAGTAGTCCCAACAATATGAGTGGAATTATAGTGTACATTATAAAAATTACACTCTCCAGAGAAATTAACATCTGTAGGACCTGCAAAAAAGTTCAAGCAACCATCTCGTCCTAAGATTTTATCGCCTTGTTCCACTAATGGTTTTACTGGAGCAAACACATAAACGTCATCAAACCCAGTTCCCCCTGTAATATTTCGCAAATATCCAGGTGCATCCGCCATATTTTTTGTATTTACAAAAACAAGTTCAATACCATTTTCCTTCGCTTCTTCTATGGAAAAAATGCTCTCTGCTCTTGCTAGTCTGTTCTCATCTACATCCGTTACTACAATCATGCTTGGTCTTCGGTCACAATGTAGTGCATAATCGATTGCACCAAGTCCCATTGGGCCTGCCCCAGCTAAAATAGCTAGCTTTCCACCTTCAGCAATTCCCATTTTATGCTCATAGCTGCCCATTGTCGTGTGATAATTGGCATGAAAAGAACCAATAATACAAGACATAGGTTCTGCCAAGGACGCTTCATAATAAGATTCACCTTCATATTTGAGTAAGCAGCCTAGCTCCATAACTTCCTGAGGCATAATCACATAGGTAGCAGCCCCACCACAATATCGGTAAGAATAGCCAGGAGAATCCATACTTCCCTTATAATTCAAAGCTGGCTGCATAGAAAATTTTTCTCCAACTTTAAATTGATCTTGCCATTTAGAACCCACTTCAACAATATTACCAGCCATTTCATGTCCAATGATAATAGGATATTCGGCGATATCTGCAGGCACTCTTTTGTGATCACTTGCCAATACTGCTGCCTTGTAGCTCGACATACAAATACTATCGGAAATAACCTGTACTAATATTTCATCTTCTTTTATTTGGGGTAATTCAAACTCATCTAACCGTAGATCTTTTTTACCATATAACCGTACTGCTCTTGTTTTCATTTTATAGCCACCTTTATCAATTTAATGTTACAAATACTTCCACTGTACTTTTTTCTCTAGCTCTTTAATTACCTTAAGAGAACTAGGTTCTGTGCCGCAGGTCATTACATTGGCCGTGCCAGCAGCAACAGCCAATGTAACTGCTTCCTCAAAGGAAAGTCCTTTATCTATGGCGTAAGCAAGGGCAGCTACCATTGAATCTCCAGCACCCACAGTGCTTTTCACATCTACAACAATACCCTCAGCAAAGATAGTAACCTGTTTATTTAAAAACAAGGCCCCCTTCTCTCCCATAGAAACAACTACGATTTCTATACCGTATTTCTCCATAAGATCCTTAGCACAATCTATTGTGTCTTCCATGCTATTAATCTTTCTGGCAAGCAGTCTTTCTAGTTCATGAATATTAGGTTTTATCAGATATGGACCCGCTTCGATTCCCAGCTGTAGCAGTTCTCCATCTGCATCAAGAATAGCCTTGGCACCTTTTCCCTTTGCCCTTTGAATCCACTTTTGATAGGTAGCAAGATCTACATTAGGAGGGACACTGCCTGAGAAAACAATAACGGCTTTTTCATTGACAGATTCTGAAATGATATTATCAATTTTTTTGCTATCCTCAAGGGTGATATCTGGTCCTATTTCATTTATATCAGTATTGGTACGTTGCGTCGGATCTACAATCTTGAGATTCGTCCTAGTTTCCCCTTTGACAAAAACAAATTCATTGGCAATACCCATTTCATCTAAATAACCTTTGATAAAAGTTCCTGTTCTGCCACCAAGGAAACCAATGGCCTTACTTTCCCCTTCTAAGTTCAAGATAACCTTGGAAACATTAATCCCTTTGCCTCCTGCATCTACTCTTGCCGAAGCTACTCGATTCACCCTATTTATATGCAGATCATTAATTTCTACTGTTTTATCAACTGCTGGATTTAAAGTAACAGTAATTATCATCATTTTCCTCCAGAGACTTGATTTTTTTCGTGCTAACTTTGACTATGAAATAAATTATAGATATATTCACTATCTGTTGTTGTTCTCAGTACCTCTACCATACTATCATCTTCTTCATTAATCGCGGTAGCAATGTTAGAAAGAATACTCAAGTGTTCATTTCCTACACCTGCGATACCAATTACCATATAGGCTGTTTCGTCACCAAAGGAAACTCCTTCTGGGAACTGCAAGACAACCATTCCAGATTTTTTAATATTTTCTTTTGCTTTACCTACACCATGAGGAATGGCAATTCCTTTACCAATATAGGTCGTAAGATCCTTTTCTCTTTCAATCATGGCTTCAATATACTCTTCATTTACATAACCACTCTTATAGAGCAAACTACCAGCCATACGAATGACTTCATCTCTTTCCATACTTTTTAAACCTAAGAGGATATTACTTTTTCGTAAAATTGCACTGTCTTCTTTGTCTTCAATAGCTTCCTCTATAGTAACGGAACCATTTATAGGTTGTAGTCGCTTGCTTATTGTTTCAAAAACATGATTATCGATAAAATCTCTTACTAATATATGTTCAGAATTAGGCGCCTTACTTTTTGCACGAGCTGCTAACTTTTCATGAGTGACGACGATTTGCGCATCACTCGGAATAGCTTCAATCGCACAATGCACTACCTCGATATCCAGTCCAGCTTTCTTAAATTTGTTGCGTAAGGTGGTTGCCCCCATCGCACTTGACCCCATCCCTGCATCACAGGCAAAAATTATTCTTTTAATATCGTTTTTAACAATAGTACCCTTAAGTTCTTTCATATTTTCTCTTGCTTCTTCCAATTGAGAATCATCTTGTTTTGCACTAGCTTGTTTAACAAAGATGGAAGCGATTAAAAATGAAACGACTGTCGATACCAAGACCCCGGTGAGTACTGCAAAGTAACCACCTTTTGGTATCATAGCCAACACTGCAAAGATACTACCAGGAGAAGGACTTGCTACTAAGCCAGCACCTAATAGATTAAACGTAAATACGCCGCTTGCGCCCCCACCTATAACAGCAAGTAAGAGAAGTGGGTTCATTAATACATAAGGGAAATAAATTTCATGGATACCACCCAAGAAGTGAATAATTATAGCTCCTGGTGCCGATTGTTTGATCATGCCTTTGGAAAAAATCCAGTAAGCGAGTAAAATACCAAGACCAGGACCAGGATTGGCTTCTAATAAGAAGAATACAGATTTTCCCACTTCTTTTGCTTGTTGTATGCCAATTGGACTTAAGATACCGTGATTCATAGCATTATTTAAAAATAATATTTTACCTGGTTCAATAAACAAGGAGACTAACGGTAATAAGCCTGCATTTACAATGCTTTCTACCCCATTTTTAAGAACTACGTTTAAAGCTACAACCACGGGCCCAATTCCTGTATAAGCTAATAATGCCAGTAATGCACCAATAATACCTGCTGAGAAGTTATTGATTAACATCTCAAAGCCAGCTGGTACTTTTCCTTCAATCGCCTCATCAAACTTTTTGATAACATAGCCACCAAGAGGCCCCATAATCATGGCACCAATAAACATAGGAATATCTACACCAACGATTACACCAATGGTTGCAATTGCGCCAAGAACACCACCCCGACTATCAGATACCATTTTACCACCGGTGTAGCCAATTAGAAGGGGAAGTAAATAGATTATCATCGGTCCAACCAGTTTGCTTAAATATTCATTAGGCAACCAGCCTGTCGGTATAAAAAGGGCTGTTATCAAGCCCCACGCAATAAACGCTCCAATGTTAGGCATTACCATGCCACTTAAAAATCGGCCAAACTTTTGGACTTTTTCTTGTATTCTACCCTCACCCATATTTATACCCCCATAAGATTCTTATTTTTCATCCAATAAAATTCTTCTAATACATTGCTTACTTCTCTAACTGCGTCTTTCTCTGCTCCTTCTTGTAGCAGCCTGATAAAATCAGGTCTCTCTACAAGCATCTTACTAAGATGACTTATTGTTTCTATCGCATGCTCACTACTTTTTTCTGGTGCTATCATAATAATCCCTAGTGTAACTTCTTCTTTTTGTCCTTTTCCATTCATTGCATAAATTTGTTTTGCATTCTGCACTACACCAAAGTGTAGTTTTTTCAC
The DNA here is from genome assembly GCF_000725345.1 of Pelosinus sp. UFO1. Taxonomy (NCBI): domain Bacteria; kingdom Bacillati; phylum Bacillota; class Negativicutes; order Selenomonadales; family Sporomusaceae; genus Pelosinus; species Pelosinus sp. UFO1. Next base: position 1,065,159 of record NZ_CP008852.1, on the reverse strand, counting down.
TGCTTCTGTCCGGCAATGAAGTAGGACAAAGCCATGTCCTGTAATAAAAGTGCCACCCTTTTCTTCTCTGTCTTGTAAAGCAGCAGCTAACTGGCTTACCATTTCATCATTTGTGCCTAATAAGGAACTTACCCCCTGAATCATTTCTTCTATCGTTTTCGATTCATAGTCTTTAATTAGGAAAAAATGTTCTAGAATTTCAAGAATTGCTGCGGCATATTGTTGCAGTACATGCAGCTTATCTTCAAATCTAATTCCATCAACATTTTTACTAGGATAATACTCCACCTTATTGATTAGCAATTTCATTTGGCTGTTAATTCTATTTTTATCTTCTTCAAAGAGTAACGGATTGACAGTTACTACTGGAATAGAACAATAATCAATCGAAACCGTTGAAATAATGAAGTCAATTTTTTTCTCTCTTAGCCTTGTTTCTTCAATGTGAATAGTAGAAATAATCTCTACTATTTGAATGTTGTCGTACTCCTTTTCTATCTTTGTTGCCAGTAATCTAGACGTCCCCATACCAGTTGAGCAAGCAATGGCACAACGGTATACAGGTTTTGGCAACCTTTTACCCGTTTCGATAGCTGCTCCTAGGTGCATTGCGATATAAGCAATCTCAGAGTCAGGCATAATAATATTTAATTGTTTTTCAACAACGACAGCACATTTTCTACTAATGGCAACTAATTCAGGATAGAACTTTTTAATTTCTTCCAAAAAAGGATTTCGAATATCTAAGTTCATTTTTAATCGACTAATTGCTGGCCCCAAGTGATTTACTAAACCGACAAGTAAATTTTCATTTTGGACTAATAAACGCCCTGTTTCTCTTTCCGCAATTTTAATGATTTCTTTTGAGATCTTAACCAATTCAAAATTACCGACAACCTTGCTACTATCTTTTATATAATCATTCCGGTTTTTTGAACCTCTAATATGCATTGTAATATAGCCAATTTCAGATTCTGGGATATTAATGCCAAAATTTTTTGCGATACTAGCTACCATATCTGTTGCCACCAAGTACTCAGGATATCTTTTTAATTCTTGCAAAAACTCTTGATCAATTGTAATTTCTTCATTTTTTCTGATTCTTTGCACAGCAAGCGCTAAATGAACAATTAACCCTACATAAGCACTGTCCGCTAGCTTATGCTCCATTTTTTCTTCTGCTTCATGTATCGACGATTCTAATTTATGAATCACTTCTTTATCAATTAGGTTTAGTAATCTTCTACGAGTTTTTGTTTCAATATCCGTTGCTTGATTCGTCGATTTCACTAAGCTATTTCGTATAACTCCTAGTAATTGATCTTCTTCGATATTCTCATAAATAAAATGCACCATAGCTTTTCGAATATTAGTTTCGGGGCCTTCAATATAAACCCCTAAACCAGGTTTTCTGACCAACGTAATTCCTTGTTTTTTAAACCACTGTTCTACCTTATCTAAATCGTTACTAATTGTTCCTTCGGTTACTTTTAATATTTTAGTAAAATTATATAACTTAACTGATTCTTGATTCTGCAATAATTCACTAACAATCACGATTTGTCTTTCTTTTGGAGAATATAAACTCTCTTCTTTTTCCCCTTTTAGAATCTCAAGAATCATTGTCTTTCTATCGTGACTACCATTTACCTTAATACCTGCCCCTGTCTTTTTACTCAGACTACATCCTTTAGAAATAAGCCAATCTTCCACTTCTTGTAATTCTCTTAAAATTGTTTTTGCACTCACACCTAATTCTTTGGCAATGGCAGAAATCGTTACATACTTATCTTCTGCACAAATTCTAAGCAAGATTTTTTTCATCCGTGAATTCATTTTATTATCTTGCATAAAATCCCTCCATACCCTTACCTTATTGCTATTATACTGTCTCTATTTTTAAAACTATCAGGTAAACTAAGAGCAAGTAGCCTCAGTTTACCTGATGTAATCATTTACCCATACTAACGTAATCGGCTAACCAGTTCATCATATTTAGGACTCGTTAGAAAATTACTAATGGAAATATGCTCTGCATGTGCAGCAATCGTTTTTGCTCTTTCTGTTAAACTTTCATGGGTAATAACAATTTCAGCATCTGCAGGAATGGCCTCAATTGCACAATTCACTACTTCGATTTTGAGACCCGCTTTTTGAAATTTATTACGCAAGGTTGTTGCCCCCATAGCGCTTGACCCCATCCCCGCATCACAAGCAAAAATTACTTTCTTAACTGTTTTTTTCACTGGGCTGCCCTTGAGCTCTTTTACACTTTCTCTTGCTTCCTCTAATTGAGAATCATCCTGTTTTGCACTGGCTTGTTTGACAAATACAGAAGCAATTAAAAAGGATACAACTGTTGATACCAGTACCCCAGTAAGTACTGAAAAATAACCGCCTTTTGGTATCATAGCTAGCACTGCGAAGATACTACCGGGAGAAGGACTTGCTACTAAACCAGCACCTAATAAATTAAAAGTAAATACGCCGCTTGCGCCCCCGCCAATAACTGCGAGCAACAGAAGTGGATTCATTAATACATAAGGAAAATAAATTTCATGGATACCACCCAAGAAGTGAATAATCACAGCTCCTGGTGCCGATTGTTTGATCATTCCTTTGGAAAATACCCAATAAGCGAGTAAGATTCCGAGACCAGGACCAGGATTGGCTTCTAACAAGAAGAATATGGATTTTCCCACTTCTTTGGCTTGTTGTATACCAATTGGACTTAAGATACCATGATTCATAGCATTATTTAAAAATAATATTTTACCTGGTTCAATAAACAAGGAGACGAAAGGCAATAAGCCTGCATTTACAATGCTTTCTACCCCGTTTTTAAGAAATACATTTAAGGATACAACCACGGGTCCAATTCCTGTATAAGCTAATAATGCCAGTAATGCGCCAAGGATACCTGCTGAAAAGTTATTAATTAACATTTCAAAGCCAGCTGGTACTTTTCCTTCTATCGTTTCATCGAACTTCTTGATTACATAGCCACCAAGAGGCCCCATAATCATGGCACCAATGAACATAGGGATATCTACCCCAACTATCACACCAATCGTTGCAATTGCACCAAGAACACCGCCCCGACTATCTGCTACCATTTTACCGCCGGTGTAGCCGATCAAAAGAGGAAGCAAGTAGATAATCATTGGCCCAACCAGCTTGCTTAAATATTCATTTGGCACCCAGCCAGTAGGAATAAAAAGTGCTGTTATTAAGCCCCATGCGATAAAGGCTCCGATATTGGGCATTACCATGCCACTTAAAAATCTGCCAAATTTCTGAATGTTTTTTTGGCTTGTACTCGTGGTGCCTGTTTGAGTATTCAGTTGAATAGTTGACATCAAATATTAACCTCCCTCATTTTTTTCACCGCAAATCGCCAAGTTTTTTCTGCAGAAATATTCTCTCTATTCCGGTAATGTCATTATAAGTCCTTTTATACAAACCTTCAATTCAAAGATATATGCATAAGTCCATAGTGATTAGTGACAAAATTAAAGATCCAAGTATACGACATATTTTATCCCTACTTGAATCTCTCATTCTATCCTATAAACTTTTTAATCTATTTATCTAGCGACATCATACACTTTTTGAACTACACTCTGAGGGGTAATGCTGTTCATACAACTTGCCTCCCCCTTAGGGCACCTTTGCTTATGACAATAATTGCAGGACAGTTGACTAGAAACGATTGCATTTTGCTCACCTAGGGGTGCATATGTAGATGGATCTGTTGGTCCAAATATCCCTACGGTTGGTACTCCAAGTGCCCCTGCCATATGAAGAGGTCCTGTATCTCCTGCTACTAGGACGGAAGCTTGCTCGATTAAAGCTGCCATCTCCAGTAAACCTGTTTGGCCAATCGCATTCACAACTTTTACACCTGCTTGGCCCTCAATATCTTTGCCGATATTCAATTCTCCCTTGCCACCGCACATAATAATTCTAAAATCCTTTGCTAGAAGTTTCACAGCTTCTATAAAAAAAGCTGGCGGCCAATTTTTTGTGGGCCAAGTCGTTCCGATAATTAATATTACAATTTTTTCATGTGCAAGCACAGCATGATCCGACAAAAACCTTTTGGCAAATGCCTTAGCGTCTTCTGGTATACTAAGGCTCATCCTATGATCCACTGATTGGATTCCCAAACAAGATAGAACACCAAGATACTTATCTGTAATATGTTTGCCTAGCGATTTGCCCGTCTTAGTCATAAAATGAGGGTTTAATTCTCTTGCATCCCTCATACCAATACGTCTTGTTGTTTTTACCTCTCTCATTATCATCCCGGTTAAAAATAAGCCATGTATATCAAGAGCCGCATAAAATTCTTTTTTTTGTAATTTACTTCTTAATTCACGCCACATCTCAGAAGCTTCCTTAAACTGGAATGCTTTTAACTTCTTTTCAAACTTTTCCCTAGACCAAACTATAATTTCATCTATGTAAGGATTCTCTCTCAAAAGATCCGCTGAAACCTCCCCAACAAGCCAGGTGATTCTACAATCTGGCCAAGCTGCTTTCAAAGATCTTGCCACTGGCGTACAATGTATGACATCGCCAATAGAGCTTAATCGAATAATTAATATTTCCTTGGACACAAAAATACCTACCTTTGTCTAATGTTATAGAAAAAATAACCTATTTTATTATTGTACCTTTTTTCGCCAAAAAAATCCTGTTTTTTCCTTCTATTAAGTAAAGATAAGACTTAGATGAAGCTTACCTTCATAAAGTTGATCCTGATTATGTATCCCATACACCATAACTCCATCTAATAAAGCATAAATTACACCTAGTCCTTTATTATGTACGATAAGAAAAGACTTGGCTTGTGCCAAGTCCTCAGACGCAGGTAGAAGCCGTAGTCGTTCTTACTTGGAATCAAGAAAGTGTTATACTTTCTGATTCCGTAAAAAAATCGCTGACCACTTAGCTATCAATAGCCTGTAGTTAGCGATTTTTCTATTATAGCTGCCATACCTCTCCTTAACTTAAAATTGCCTGCTCTGTCTCCTTATTAAATAGGTATATTTTATCTGTATCGATTGCTATCTTAATATGTTCCCCAGCCTTGGCAGTGGTTTTAGGAGTAACACGTGCTACAAAATCACTATCCTCCACCTTCATAAAGAGATAGGTTTCAGCTCCCATAAGCTCTGCAACTTCAATAGAAGCATCAATTATGCTATTGCTAAACTCTTCAAGACATTCTATATTGTCATATAAGTCTTCGGGGCGTATCCCCATAATAACTTCTTTGCCTATGTACTTTGTAAGTTTTAAGCTGTCCCCCTTACGCTCTGGCAATTTTATGCTGTTTTTGCCAAAAGTAAGATATACACCTGTCGATTTGTTCTCGATCTCAACCTTGACAAAATTCATCTGAGGACTACCAATAAATCCCGCAACAAATAAGTTGACGGGATTAGTATAAAGGGTCTGGGGAGAATCTACCTGCTGTACCAGTCCATCTTTCATCACTACGATACAAGTCCCCATAGTCATGGCTTCTCGTTGATCATGGGTCACGTATACAAAGGTAGTTTGTAGCCTCTTATGTAATTTACTAATCTCAGTACGCATTTGGTCACGAAGATTGGCATCTAAATTGGATAATGGCTCATCCATTAAAAATACCTTAGGATCTCTGACAATCGCCCGCCCTAAGGCTACACGTTGTCGCTGTCCACCAGATAATGCCTTGGGCTTTCGATCAAGAAGATGGGTAATGTCAAGAATCTTTGCAGCCTCCATAACCCGTTGTTTCATTTCTTCTTGCGGCATTTTGCGAATTTTTAAACCAAATACCATGTTCTCGTAGACTGTCATATGAGGATATAAAGCATAATTCTGGAATACCATTGCAATATCCCTATCTTTAGGAGGTACCTCATTTACCAGCTTTCCATCTATATAGAGTTCACCCTCTGATATATCTTCAAGTCCCGCAATCATTCGTAGAGTGGTAGATTTACCACACCCAGACGGGCCTACTAAGACCAAAAACTCACGATCAGGGATTTCTAAATTAAAATCCTCTACAGCAGTAACGTTACCAGGATATCGTTTATAAATATTTTTCAATTGTAAACTCGCCATGTGCATTACTCCCTTTTATAAATTTTCCCTTGCTACCAAGCAGGTAGACCTACACCTCTTCCAAAGTAGTGCTTTTGCATATCGCCTTATATTCGACTGGAGTCCTACCCGTCATGACTTTAAAGACCTTAAAAAAATAAGTATAATTATTAAATCCTGCCATCTTTACGATCTCTTTTAGTTTTATATCTGTGCGCTCCATTAAATACTTTGCCTGAGTTACTCTTATGTTGTTCAAATACTCGGTAAATCCAGTGCCGCAATCCTCCTTAAAGGTCCGGCTTAAGTAAGAACTGTTAACACCAATCTCTTGGGCTGCCTGATATAAAGATACATCCTGTGTATAATTTCGTCGTATGTATTGTATGGCTTTTCTCGTAGACTCTGTATAACTTTCACTATCATCTGCACTTAAAAGTAGATTGATGAGTCTTTCGTATACACCACCAATCCATTTTTTCACATCCATAATCGTTTCCTGTTTTTTCATCTCATCATAAGGTATATCTTTATTACTATATATTTCTTTCACATCAATGGAAGATTCCCTTGCAATGCGATTGGCAATACCGATAAGTTCAATGCAAATCATTTGAATTGCTTTATAACTGACTTTGAGTGTTATTATCTTATCAAAAACAACAGTAAGATAGTGGGTAACACTTTTGGTATTCCCTGCCTTAATGGCCATCATAATCAATTTTTCATCCTTTACATCAAGATTAAAAAAATCAATCCCACTGCCAAGGTGAGATGATTCTCGGAAAATTTGATCTTGCCCCGCGATTATCTTCTCACTTAATGTTTCATTAATTTCTTTATAAAGTTTGCTGATATCTCTTATATTGTGAAATAAACGACTGAGACTAAAGCATGCTGTAATGTTTAGGTAACGTTTAAAACTATCTCGTATCCGCTTAACCGTTGTCGCTACATGGTTATCGATATATAACTCACTGCGGATTGTTCCAAAATGAAAAATAATAACAAATTTACCCTCATCAATAAAAGACATGATTCCATTTCCCATATCCTGCAATATATCTTCCATTACATCTTTAACGGATGATATAAATCGACTCATCTCCTCCTGAGTGAAACGTTTTTTTAAAAATTGAAGGTCATCAATTGCTACCACCACTAATAGTAAGTGGCTCACGTCAATCGGTAACTCCAATTCTTTTACTGTTTTGCTGATGAGCTGTCTATCATACATACTACCTACTACTAACCGCTTTATAAAATCCTGTCGTAAAATTTCCCTACTTTGTACTAATTGCTTCATAACTTTATGCTCGCGATTAATTTTTTCACTTGCTATTCTCAAAACTTTTAGTAAGGTTACACTATCTAATTTGTGTTTTAAAAGGTAATCGACTGCTCCATTTTTGAGGCTTTCTTTTACATAATCAAAATCTTCATAACCGCTAAGAGCAATGCTCTTTATGTCAGGATAATGTACGCTAAGGTAGGAAATAAGAGCAACTCCATCCATCAAGGGCATAAACATATCGGTAATCACTATGTCAGGTGTGCTAGCCTCAATGACTGCTATTGCGTTTTGGCCATTGTTAGCTTCACCACATAGGACAAAACCATATTTCTCCCAATCTATCATTGTTTTGAAATTACTTCTGGCTGTAAAATCATCATCAACAATTACTATCTTAAGCATACCTGTTCACTTCCTTATTTAAGCGCTGGTATTGTAATCTCAACCGTTGTGTAAAGACCTTGGACACTTTCAATGGAGAGGCCATACTGAGTACCGAAGTACATTTTTATCCTTTCACTAGCGTTGACAATACCGATTCCATTTACCCGCATAGCGTCACCCTCCTGCTCCCTTTGCAAGATAACTTCTAACTCATCTTCGGACATACCAACTCCATTATCCGTTATCGTAATTTTGATATCTTTGTCATAGAAAAAGCCTTTAATTACCACCATTCCCTGTCCATCCATTGGCCCGATACCATGAATCAGTGCATTTTCTACCACAGGCTGCAAAAGAAGCCTCGGGATTTTGCATGCTAAAATTTCTGGTTCAATATCATAACTCACTTTAAATTTATTCAGATACCGATATTCTTGAATATTTATGTAATTCGTAATGTATTCCAATTCTTTCTCAATTGTGATAAGGTCATCCCCCTTCCCCATGGTCATGTGAAACAATTGAATTAGAGAAGTGGTAAGACTCTCAATATTGTTAGCCTTTTGTGCTTTTGCCAAAAATTTCACTGTATTTAGCGTATTGGAAAGAAAGTGAGGATTAATTTGGGCTTGCAAAGCCTTTAACTCTGCTAACCTTTTTTGATTTTCTTGATTTTTTATATTGTCCATTAGGCTTTTAATCTCAATGAGCATGTTATTAAAATTTTGAGTAACCTCACCGATTTCATCATTATATTGATCCTGAACAATTACCGATAGATTTCCTTCTTGTACCTGCTTCATTCCTTTGCGCAGCTTATTAAGGGGCGCAAGGATACTGGAAGAAAAAAGATAAGCCAGTAGTACCGCTATGATAAAGCAAATGACGGCTATAACAATAGCACCGGCATAGATCTTTTGAGAATCAGAATTGATATAGGAAAAGGGGATTGTACTTACTACAAACCAGTCAACTCCTTCTACTGGAGCGAAAGACACAAGATATTTTCCGCCTTCAATTTCTAATGAAAAAACATGCTGACCGACTTCAAAATTCTCTTTTATTTTCCCTATCATCTTTGCATCAAAATAAGGTTTTGTTATTGGTATGTGAGGGCTACGGCTGGATATTACCCTTCCCGTCTTATCCAAAACAAAAATTTCGGCCCCTTGACCAATATCAATGTCTTTATAAATATTTGACAAGTATCTTTCATTGGTACGAATCATAAGATAGCCAATACGATCTCCCTCGGACAAAGATCGAACGGCACGTCCAAGTAAGACACCATTACTTTTACTTAGTTGCTCCGCACTTGTAGCATGTTTGACTAAATGGTATTCATTTTCCGTATTAATGGGCACCCATACCACACCGCCATCTTTTTCATGAAGCTGGCTAAGATAATTCTTAAGATAATCCTGTTTCAGATTAAAAGAAAATCCAGCATCACCATAGGCATTTATTTTTTTCCCATCTCTTGTATAGAGTAATACATCGGAAACATCATGGAGAAAGGAAAATTTTTTTACATTGTTTTCTCTCATAATATAGATTGCACGCTCAATTTCCCATTCTCCCATTTGCTCATAATGGACAAGAGTGTTTTGCACTACATCAGAAAATCCAATCTCCACGCTATCGTTTTCTAGTCTATCTAACTCCCTTTTTATATTTTCGCTTACTTGACCCATAACTTGTAAGGAATAGGTACTAATTTTTTCTTTTAAAGCATCACTGGAATCCTTATAAACCAAAATAACAGTGATTAATAAAGGAATAACTGAAAGTACGGTAAACAATAGTACTAATCTAGTTCTTATTTTAAAATTCCGAAAAATCTTTGCCATTATAGCCATCCTTTGACGGCAATATTACTTAAGAAAGTTTTTCTATGATTCATCTCTGTTCTCCCATTTTTCTGCCACTTCAGGGCAATACAATTTATTAATTTTGGGATATTTTACCACACCCAATATCTGTAATTGTATCACAGTGGCAAACAAAATGTTTACTCTGTCTTTACTACTTCGGGAATACTCGCAAAATGGAATACATTCCAAGAAAGCTTTGGCAATATTGTTGTAAAGCTTTGATTACCAGTTACAATCGTTGCGGATCTTGGAATGACAGTATCAGGCTTATCAAATGTATTTTTAGCAAACAAATCAGGACCATCCATAATAATATGCTCTGTCATTTTAACACTGCCAAAGGAACGTAAGTCGATAAAAAATTGTGCATCCTCTTGCATATCACAATTTAAAGCAAATAAGGTGATCCTTCCTTCTTCTTTATGATAGATGGCAGCAGTTTGCACTGTGGGGACTTCTCCATACAGGGGCGTTGAAAATTTTTCCGATTGGGTTAAGGTTTTGAGGGCTGTTCCTCTGCCATAAAGAGATACTTGTTGGAAAGGATAATAGATAGACTGTTTTAAAACCCGCCCGTCTTTTTCGGTAAAGATAGGGGCAATAACATTGACCAATTGGGCCAAACATGCCATTCTCACCCTGTCACAATTATTTAATAGGGTACACAGCATACCACCAAATACTAAAGCATCTAACAAAGAATATTGATCCTCAAGAATGGCAGGTGCCTCCGTCCAAGGAAAACGTGTCTGTCTTTTGATATACCACACATTCCACTCATCAAAAGACAGTTTCATGACTTTTTTACTTCTTACCTTGGCTTTCACATAATCAGCAGTAGCTGCTACTGTTTTTATAAAGTCATTCATATCGGCAAAGGAAGCTAAGAAGTCTTCTATGCAGCCTTCATTTTCATAATATCGGTGAAGAGATATATAATCTACCTGTTCATAAGTATGTTCTAATACAATTCTGTCCCACTCCGGGTAGGTCGGCATCCATGGGGAGGCACTACCACAAGCTACAAGTTCGATAGAAGGGTCAATCCACTTCATAATTTTGGCTGCTTCACGAGCCTTTTTACCGTAATCTTCCGCAGTAAGCCCACAAGTCTGCCAAGGTCCGTCCATCTCGTTGCCAAGGCACCAAACTTTTATATTGTGTGGCTCCTTATGACCATTTTTTATCCTTAGATCACTCCAGTAGGTACCTGCTGGGTGATTACAATATTCCATCATATATCCAGCATCTTGGGGTGCGCCAGTACCTAGATTGACAGCTGCCATTGGCTCTGTACCAACTTTTTTACACCAATCCACAAATTCATCAATGCCAATCTTATTGGATTCAATGGATAACCAAGCATAATCTAATCTCTTAGGACGATCCTTTACCGGGCCTATACCATCTGTCCAATTGTATCCTGAAACAAAGTTCCCACCAGGATAGCGCACAACTGGTACAGCAAGGTCATCTACCAATTCCATAACATCTTGCCGAAAGCCTTGCTCATCGGCCGTCTTATGGGATGGTTCATAGATGCCAGAATATACAGCTCTCCCCAAATGCTCAATAAAAGAACCATATAATTTCGGATCAATTTCGGCGATGCTATAATCCTTATCGATAATACACTTTGCTGTTTTCATTTTCTACCTCCATAATCTTGTCGATCTAACCCTTTACGCCACCTACAGTAAGTCCTGAAATAAAAGCTTTCTGATTAATAATAAATAAAAGAATAATAGGGATAACTGACATAACAGCACCAGGAAATAACATATCGTAATTATTTCCATAAGGTGTAATTAAGGATTGCAGTCCTATGGGTAGAGTTAACATGTCGTTTGATCGAAGCACAATCAAGGGCCATACAAAACCATTCCAGCTAAACATAGCCTGTAAAATTCCCATGGCACCGAAGGCTGGCAACATGAGGGGCATCATGATTTGAAAAAAAATTCTAAATTCCCCGCAACCATCTATCCTGCCTGCATCCAACAGTTCTTTGGGTAATGACTCGGCATACTGGCGAAAAAAGAAGATGGACATAGGAGCCACTACAAAAGGCATAATTACCCCCATAAAGGTGTTAATCATTTCAATGCCGATCGCCAATTTATAAAGAGGTAATATTAAGATCTCTACTGGTATCATCATCACAACAAGTACAATCGTAAATATCAGATTCTTGCCTTTAAATTCATACATTGCTAACCCATATCCCACCATAGAAGTTACCAACAAAGAAAGTAAAGTATGAAGTACTGTGATAATAGCACTGTTGATATACCAAAGCGGATATATTCCATCTTTGCCCTCAAGTAACAGCCAATAATTATTCAGATTTAATGCTGTAAAATCAACGTGAAATGAGATCCCATTCCGAATCATCTCCGCTCCTGGCCGTAGGGAAGATATCAGTAAAAAGAAAAAAGGTGCAAGACAGAATATGGCAAATACCGTTAAAACTAAGAAGATCAAAAGTGATGCGGCCTTACTCCCAGCTTTCGATTTCAAATCATGTACCCTCCTTTTTAAAGAATCCGCTGGAGAAAAGTTGCAGTAGATTTACCGCCATGACGATAGCAAACAATGCAATACCGATAGCCGAACCAAATCCTAGATTATTATTATTAAAACCTTCCTGATAAATATAATTTACAATTGTCATACCAATTTCACCCGGCGAACGTGGCCCATTCCATAAAGCAAAGGATTCTGCAAACATAGAATAACCGCCATAAACACTGATTGTTACTACATACATAATCACCGGCTTTAAAGAGGGAAGAGTGATATGTAAAAACTGTTCAAACTCACTGGCACCATCAATGGCAGCTGCTTCATACAATTCTTCTGGTATACCTTGCAAGCCTGATAAAAAATATATGATGTTAACTCCCATCCACCGCCAAGTGCATAACAACACCATGACAAACATGCTGGCATCCGCATCCTGAAGCCATATGGTGGGCTTTATACCAAATACCCCTAACATAGAATTGACTAGTGTAGTCTGTTGTTCTCCAAAGGCAAGACGGAAAAAAAGTCCTGCTACGATGACAGAGGTAAGGGCTGGCATAAAAAAGGCGGACCGGAAGAAATTTTTCCCGATTGTAGTTTTCTTATTTAAAAAAATTGCCAGTACAAGAGGTAGAGGTACAAGCACAAGGATCGTCCAGAAAGTATAACGAGTCGTTAACCATACTGCATTTAAAAAATGGGGATTTAATAAGTTCTTGTAATTTTGGAAACCAATAAAGGTTACATCCTCAGGGCCGTCAATCCTCTGAAAACTCATAATCACAGTGGAGATAATGGGATACAAAAAAAACACTAAAAAAGATAGGATAAAGGGTAAAACAAATACATAGGGCGCTGTTTTTTGCGAGGAGAATATTTGTCTCAGTCGACTTCGTCTATTATAAGGTTTACCCAGACCAATTACTGATGGATCTGCCACCTTTACGCCTCCTTCACCTAGCAGTCTATAGTCTACCAAAGTACTATATTTAGTAAAAGATTCAACCAACGGAGGGGGTTGAATCTTTTACGTTCTCTTTATTTTGTCCTAAGCTCTTCAGCGGCCTCCTTAAGAGCTTGTTCAGGAGTCTGACTTTGTTCTTTTAAGACTTTAAAACAGATATTTTTTTGTAATAAGGTAATTGCATTGGGGAACTTTGCGCCAACATTGATAGAGCCAATATCACCAATAACGGCTTTTAACGTATTGAAAATATCCGTACCAAAGTAATCCGTATACTTATTGTCTGCTGACATAGCAGGATCTGTCCATGCATCACTTCTTATCGGATCAAAGCCTAAAAGTGACCATGTTTTGATACTGCCTTCTTTCGATAGTTTCGCTTCCGCTAAAAACTGCTTGGCAAGTTCTATGTTTTTTCCTTGGGTTGTAATCGCAGTTCCTGTACCGCCCATCCCTGCTGATTTCTTGCCACCAGGGAAGATTGGCATAGGGCGGATAACCATTTGACCTTTTAAATCAGGCATATACTGGACAAATCTTCCCATATACCACATGGGCATCCAAACAGAAGCAGCATTTCCTTTATTCATCCAAGCCCAGTATTCTTCTGAATGGTGGAAACCTCCAGGTGCTGGGACTGCAATCTTGTCTTTGTATAACATATCTTTGAGCATTTCTAAGGTTTTCTTATTGATTTCATTATCTAAAATAACTTCGCCATTTTTCCCTAATAAGTCGGAGCCTTGCATATTGATTAAGGGATAATAGGACCAGTGTTCTGTGGTTTCAAGGGTAGTCATCGGCTTTCCTGTCTTTTCAACAATCTTTTTACCAGCAGCAATGTAATCATCCCAAGTAACAATATCATTGATGTTTACGCCCGCTTGCTCAAAGAGTGCTTTGTTATAGTACATAACCTCAGCACCTACATGATAGTCAATACCGTAGTACTTACCATCCTTTGCATAGTTCTCCATTCTCCCCATAATTAACTTATCTTTTACAGGCTCTACCACATCATTAAGCTCTACTAAGCCTGGTTTGCTCCCCTTCAAAAAGTTAGCAAACTTGCTAATCTCAATATCTACTATGTCAGGAGCTCCTGTTCCTGATTGAAGCGCAATTAAAAGTTTATTGTGTTGTTCATCATAAGGATATACATCCGTTTTTAAAACAATCGGCTTATCTGGGTGATTCTTATTCCAGGTTACAACTGCATCATCCATAAAGCCTTTATGCAATTCCTGAAAGGTCCAAAAATTAAGAGTGGTAGGCTTTATATCACCTGTTTTTGCTGTGGACGTCTTTGCACCACAACCTGAGAGTATCATGGCCAACAATAATACAGTAGAAAATAAAATTGCCAAACTCTTTTTCACTATTGTCTCCCCCTTGTTATTTAACCAAAATATGGTTCCTCATTAAGTATAAGCGATCCAAAAGTCATTTAGCATTTAAATCATTTTACATTTCACTCAATTATTTTTATTTTCAGTCTATTTAATAATATCTAAATAAGAAAAGACTTGGCTTGTGCCAAGTCCTCAGACGCAGGCAGAAGCCTTAGTCGTTCTTACTTGGAATCAAGAAATTTTATACTTTCTGATTCCGTAAAAAAGACGCAAAAGAGTAAGCTGTTTACTCTTTTGCGTCTTTTACATAGCCTTATTTTTTGTCTTACATGACAACTTCTTGTTTTCTATATCTGATAGTCATAAACAGGTTTGGTACAACGCACTGCTTTTCCAGCCTGTCTATCCATAATTTCTCCCTTGGCAAGGGCTAGCTTACCATTGAGAAAAACATAATCAATTCCCTCAGGATAAGCATTAGGCAGTCCAAAGTCTGCCTTATCCGTAATAGTTTGCATATCAAATACTACAATATCCCCATCCATTCCTTCTCGCAGGCGGCCTTTTGTATTAAAGCCTAACGTCTCTGCTGGCAGTAATGTCGCCTTACGAACGGCCTCCATGATGGTTAATTCATAACGTTCTGCCACCATTTTTTTAAAATAACGGGGGAAACTGCCTGCAATTTGAGGATGTCCCTCACCAGGCAGATATGTCCCTGTATCTGTGGAGGGCATGGCATAAGGATGATGAAGGGCCATATAAATTTCCTCTTCAATGCCTGTAAACACCACTACTGCTGTATGGGGATAATGGGTACGAAGTTCCTGATAAATATCCATCGTCAAGCGTTCACCATTGTACTTACCCGTAATCACCAAAATATCCTCTAGTTTCCACCCGTTCAACTCCATATATTCTTCACTAAATAGTACCGCACCGATATGAGTTGCCCACTGGGTATACATACCACTGTCAAAACGTATATCCAGCCCATCGGCCCTTGCCCGATTAATGACTGCGAGAGCTTCATTCATGACACCTGTTCCATATTGGTAAACCAAATGAGATACCTGAATGCGGGCTCCCGTTTGGCGTGCAATCGAGATCACTTCCACTAGAGAATACATATCGATTCCTGTAATCATCCGTGTGTCCACAGCTACAATTCTTCCATACCTAGCAGCAATTTTGCTTAGATTAATAATTTCGGCGTTAGAGCTCCCTGGCGCATAGGCTAAACCTAAGGATAAACCGCAAGCTCCCTCCTCGAATGCTTTTTCAACTAGATATTCCATACGAGTTAACTGCTCAGATGTCGCAGGCACTAGAGGATCTGTTGCCCCCACCTCAGCCCTTAAACTAATAGAATGTCCAATAAGCTCTGCTTGATTGACGATAAAACCTTGCTTTTCTTGCGCTGCAAAGAAAGCATTTATATCCAAAGGACTCAATCCGCAGTTACCACCTACAGTAGTAGTAATTCCTTGGCGCAGGGAAAGTTCCCCACAATAATCATCCCAATCAATATGCCCATGAATATCAATAAAGCCTGGACAAACCATCTTACCATAAGCATCAAATTCTTGGACACCATGAATTTCTTCTTTAGTGATGGAGGCTATTTTCCCATTTTTCATGCCTATATTTCCATTGGTTCTGGTAAGGGATTCTGGGTCAATCAGAATCCCATTTTTAATTACTATATCAAACACGTATCGCCACCACCTATCTATCACCAAAGATAATTTCATGTAATCTGAATGAAAATACAGATTACATATTTTTATTAATTATATCATTATCTTACGTTATGACGCTACGTTAACTATGTTACAAATAAAATCCAACCTATTAATACTAGATTTTAATCGATTTGTTTATCCCCGTTTCAATGATACGGTCTAAATCTCTTTAACCGCAGAGCATTGAGCACTACAGAAACAGAGCTAAAGGCCATGGCGCCACCTGCTAATACAGGAGATAAATATCCAGCGATTGCTATAGGAATACCTAAGGAGTTATAAATCAATGCCCAGAATAGATTTTGCTTAATATTCCTCATGGTAGCTTTACTTAATTTAATCGCGGCTACAATACCACGAAGATCTCCTTGCATCAAGGTAATATCGGCAGCCTCTATGGCAACATCCGTACCTGTACCAATCGCAAAACCTACATCGGCTGTCGCAAGGGCTGGAGCATCATTGATACCATCACCTACCATGGCTACCACTTTTCCTTCTCGTTTTAAAGCTTCTACTTTCTCCGCTTTGTGTTCAGGCAGAACTTCAAACATTACATTTTCAATTCCGACTTGCCCTGCAATCGTGCGAGCGGTACGTTCATTATCACCTGTAATCATCCATACATCAATTCCTAATTTCTTTAACTCTGCTACTGCTTGTAAAGAATTTTCTTTGATCGTATCCGCTACGGCAAATAGGCCTACCATTTGATTTTCTAGGGCCATCAACATAACCGTCTTCCCTTGTTCTTCTAATGCTTCAATTTGAGGAAGCAAATCTTCAATCGCAATATTATTATCATTCATCAATTTGCGAGTTCCAACTAATATTCTTTTACCATCAAGATTCACTTCTACGCCGTAACCAGGAATGGCAGTAAATGAATCGGGATCTTGTGCCGATATACCTCGGTCCTGCCCAAATTTGACAATGGCTTCTGCTAAAGGATGTTCGGACTTTTTTTCTGCCCTTACAGCAATTTGTAGTATTTCCTCTCGTGTCAAATGTGCTAAGGGAATGATATCGGTAACATCTGGTTCTCCTTTGGTGATGGTACCCGTTTTATCTAGCACAATAGCAGTCAGTCGGTGGGCATTTTCTAAGTGTTCCGCCCCTTTAATGAGAATACCATTTTCCGCTCCTTTGCCTGTTCCCACCATAATAGAGGTGGGAGTTGCCAAGCCTAATGCGCAAGGACACGCAATTACTAATACAGATGTAAAATTAATTAAAGCTCTGGAAAAATTGCCAGGATCAAATACAAAGTACCACCCTAAAAAGGTTAATAGTGAAATACCAATGATTGTTGGTACGAAATAACCAGAAACAACATCGGCAAATCGCTGAATCGGGGCTTTAGAGCCTTGGGCTTCTTCCACGATCCGCACAATTTGAGCGAGAACCGTATTACTCCCTACCTTCATGGCTTTGAATTTAAACGTTCCAAATTTATTAATGGTAGCACCGACTACTTTATCCCCCACCTTTTTGTCCACAGGAAGACTTTCACCTGTTAGCATAGATTCGTCTACTGTTGAAGTTCCCTCAATAATTTGTCCATCTACAGGAACTTTTTCGCCAGGTCGTACAATAATAATGTCATCTACTACTACTTCTTCTATTCTAATATCGATTTCTTCTTCTCCACGGATGACACGGGCAGTTTTAGCTTGTAGCCCCATAAGAGCTTTTATCGCTTCTGACGTATGTCCTTTTGCTGTTGCCTCTAATAATTTACCTAAAATAATGAGTGTAATAAGAATTGCAGATGTCTCAAAATACAACTCGGGAATGCCTCTTACCATATTAGAAACGCTATAGAAATAGGCCGCAGATGTTCCAAGGGCAACCAATACATCCATATTGGAACTTCCATTTCTTAGGGCCGTATAGGCGCCACGATAAAACTCCCACCCAGCCACAAACTGTACAGGAGTCGCTAGCAGCAATTGAAAATAGGGATTCATTAAAAATTCACTAGTTTTCCCTATTATGCCAAAAAAGTGTAACACCATTGCCCACAATAAAGGAAAGGAGAGAACTGCAGATAAAATTAGGCGAAATCGCTGCCGCGCTACTTCAGCCTGCTTTACCACCTTTTCCTGGTTCGCATCGCTAGCATCAGTGATACTATGAGCTGTAAATCCTAATTTTGCTACCCTGGCTTTCATCTGCTCCACGGTTATTTCGCTAGCGTTGTATTCCACGCTGGCTTTTTCAGCAGCCAAATTAACGATTGCGTTATATACGCCAGGCAACTTATTTAAACCCTTCTCAATCCGATTGGAGCAAGAAGCACAATGCATACCTGTTATGTTAAAGTCCGCCTTATCCTTAATGACTTGGTAACCAAGGCCTTCAATTTTTGCCCCAATCTCTTGTAAACCAATTTTATCTGCATCATAAGAAACAGTTGCTTTTTCAGCGGCAAAATTCACTACTGCTTTATCTACTCCTACTAATTTCCCTAGTCCTTTTTCAATACGAGTGGCACAAACGGCGCAAGTCATACCGCCAACTTTAAAACTACCTGACTGCAAGGCGAGATTTTTAGTACTATCCTTTTGATCGGTCATGAGGTTCAACTCCTTTTCTCTATGGTTATTTCGTAAATTGTTTTAATACATTCATCAGTTCATCAATGCTTTCTTCTGCTCGATTTTCTTTAATTGCTGTCACCACACAACTTTTTGCATGACTTTCTAATACAATCATTGACACGCGATTGAGGGCAGCCCGTGCTGCCAAAATTTGCTGCACTACATCTACGCAGTAACGCCCATCATCCAACATTTTATCAATGCCATTTATTTGACCTGCCACTTTTTTCAGTCGCAATTTTAATTCACTTTTCTCTTTTTCTGTTAACATGTTTTCACCTCTTCATACTATACCCCCCTAGGGTATGTTTTAATTATAAATTGATTTTAGTATCTAGTCAATATGATTTGTTTATTTTAGTATTTTGATGTAAATTGATTCAATATTGGTTAAATACTCTCAGCCTGTAAATCTTATATCCCCTCTGAGTAGTAATGATTAGTGAATACCAAATAAGAAAAGACTTGGCTTAGGCCAAGTCCTCAGACGCAGGCAGAAGCCTTAGTCGTTCTTACTTGGAATCAAGGAAGTGTCATACTTTCTGCTTCCGTAAAAAAGCGAATTTAAAACAACTACAACTTGTCTTAAATCCGCTTTTTTATTATCGATTATCAATCTTCTCTAAAGAGTGCAAATCGTTTTCCTGCATTCTATGCCAAGCCAGGCTTTGGTATTTAGTATCAGGTTTGCCATAGTTGCAATAAGGGTCAATGGATATACCACCACGTGGCAGGAACTTCCCCCAGACTTCAATATAGCGGGGCTGCATTAGTCTTATAAGATCCTTCATAATAATATTAACAACGTCTTCATGAAAGTCACCTTGGTTACGGAAACTAAGTAAATATAATTTTAATGACTTACTCTCAACCATTTTGACATCGGGAATATATTTTATATAAATAGTGGCAAAGTCAGGTTGTCCTGTCATGGGACAAAGGGTAGTAAATTCAGGACAATTAAACTTTACCCAGTAGTCATTTTCAATATGCTTATTTTCAAATACCTCCAAGACCTCCGGAGTATATGAATATTCATACTTAACATTTTGATTTCCCAAAAGGGTTATACCTTCTAATTCTTTATTATTTCTTGACATTTACATTCTCCTTTTCTCAATAGCTGGCCTCTTCCATAAAGATGAACCTCTCATTTAAAAATTCAATAAACAACCCACAAATCACTGGATCAAATTGTGTTCCCGCACATCTTTTAATTTCCGTTATACAGTCCTCAAGGGACACAGGTTTCCTATAACATCGATTGGTAGTCATAGCATCAAAAGTGTCACAAACAGCAAGCATTCTACTTAGCAGTGGTATATTCTCTCCAGCAATCCCTTTTGGATATCCTTTACCATCATATCTTTCATGGTGGTGAAGCATAATTGAAGCCAGCTTTTCTGCCCCTTCGATGTTTGATAACATATCCGCACCATTTTCAGCATGTTGTTTCATAACTTTAAACTCGTCCTCAGTAAGCCTACCTGACTTATTTAGAATATCACCAGGAGTTTTTATTTTACCTACGTCATGAACTAATCCGACAATAAAAGCAAGATTAATTTCATCCGATGACATGTTCATTTGATTGGCCAATCCAGCCATAAGCTCAGCCACGTGCTCTGCATGCATCGAGGTATAAGGGTCACAGTAATATACCTGATGACAAAATTCCTCTATAGCCTCCATATTCACTATGTTTATTACAGATAGTTTGTTCTGTTTTAAATTATGCATGCGTCCACCTATATTATTTATAGTATTGGTAACATTATCATTAATATCATGTTTTTGGCATAACAATCTTTTACGTAATTCTACATTATGTGAAATCATTCCTGCTGCTATCCTTGCGATAAAATAGAATTTAGAAATATTCTCCTTCCGCTTAATTGAGGATAAAACTATCCCATTATATGTTCATAAGAAATTAAAGCAATGGCTTCTGCATATAATTAACAATTATTAACACATTCTTAACATAATTGACCTATCTCTGCTACTAAATCTTTGTTATATTCTTAAAGTATAGGAGAATTTTAGGAGGGATTAGAGGTGCGAGAAACAGTTACTATTAATCGAATTATTCAATGTTCCTTCATCGGTAAAGAGGTAGCGCAACAAATTTCAGCCTATACACTTACGATGCAACAAAATCAAATCACTAGTGAAATACTTACAAAATATTGCAGCGCTGAACACACCTGCAAGTGTCCTGATTGTCAATTTACCATTGGATTGTCAGGCAAGTCATATACAAAATCCTTAGAAAGTATTTATACTTGTTTAAGTAAAGAATAACTGGCAATGTAAGAGGCACTATTTATCATTCCGATAAATAGTGCCTCTTATTTGTAAAGAATCTGCTAGCATTGAAAAGGTAATCCACCGCTATTTATATTGCCAACTGCATTTTTTCTTTTCTATGTAATCAATTGTACCAAATAAAACTAACCCTATATTGCTTAACACCACGATACCAGAGTACATTTCCAAGTAATTCACTCGCATCCATGCATCCATGATAAAATAACCCATCCCATACTTGGTACCAAATGTCTCTGTAAAAAACAGTACAGAGACAGCTGTAGCCATAGCTACCCGTATTGATGTCAAAAACTTTGGCATGGAGGCAGGAATGAGGATTTCCCGGAAAATTTCCAAGGAGCTAGCTCCTAAAGAATATAAAGGATAATAAGTTTCCTTGGGAATTCCTTTTACTCCATCTCTGACAGCTATAATAACTTGAAAAACAATAATCAAAAATATCATCAATATTTTTGACAATTCTCCTAAGCCTAGCAATAACATTAAAACGGGTAATAAAGCAATTTTAGGAATAGGATAGGTCAAATATACAACAGGAGATAATAACCGATCCCACTTTGGGAAATACCCCATACAAAGACCAAGAGGCAAGCCAACAATAGCTGCTAAAAAAACTCCTGCTACAATGCGCCATAAACTATAAAAGCCATGAATTGCAATTTGCGGTATAAATATTTTAAATAGGTTCTCGATTACCCTTCCAGGTGAAGGAATGATGGGCAATTGTATCCAACTTGCAACACACTGCCATAGAGTTAAGAAAATAAGTATGCCATAAAAGTACCAAAGCCTCTGTCCTGTCTCTTTCACTTTGACCAATCCTCTTTTATCATCTTACGTAGCTCAATGCATAGTTGAAAGAAATCTTGACGATTTCGAACATCGTCTACTCCAAACAGAGGATTTTCAACCATTTTGCTGACTGCTCCAGGCGCGGCAGATAAAATCACGATCTTCTGCCCTAGGTATACAGCTTCCTCCATATGATGAGTGACTAGAATGGTTGAAACAGAATGTTTCCTCCAAATGTTTAAAAATACATTCTGTATTTCTTCCCGGGTCATAGCATCTAACGCAGAGAAGGGTTCATCCATTAAAAGTAAATCAGGTTTTAAAAGAAAGGCACGAGCCAATGCGACCCGTTGCTGCTGCCCTCCACTTAATTCTCCTGGATAGCGATATTCCATTCCGCTGAGTCCTAACAAGTCAATCATTAAAGCCAAGTTATACTCATTGTTCTGATTTTTTTTGTCTTTTATTTTAACACCCAAACTTATATTCTCAAGTACATTTTTCCAGGGTAACAGTCCGTAGTTTTGCGGAATAAAGCCAATCTTTTGTTCTTTTGGTTTGACCGGCTGCCCGTTAATCTCGACTGTTCCATCAAATTTAGTAATAATTCCGGCTAATACTTTTAAAAGCGTGGATTTTCCACAGCCCGAGGGCCCTATAATGGCACAAGTTTCGCCTGCAGAAAGTTCCATGTTAATATTTCTGAACACCTCAAAAAGGACTCCTCCAGAATCATAAGTAATGTTCAAATCTTTAATCCTAATCATTTTCAGTTACCTTAAAAACCGAGTATCGACTAAATCACTATATAAATATTTTTGCGTAATTAACTGCCTTGATTGAAGCCATGTTATGACATCCTCTATATCTTTCTCTTGAGGTGCCGTAGCTTTTTTGTATTTTGGCAGGACAAGAGCCCCTTTAACATCTTTGGGAAAGCCGCCCTTTTCAATGACTAAATCGATATAATTCTCCATTGGTTCACTAGCTAAATAGGCAACGGCTTTACTATAAGCTCGATACATAGCCTGGATTTCTTTTTCCTTTTCATTTACTGATTTAGTGGTAAATATGAGTACTCCAGGATTTAGATTAAGTTGCTCTGACGTTCTTAGAACTTTCCCCCCGTTTTTAACAGCGATTGTCGCCATCGGCTCTGGTAAGGTTGCCGCGGCTATTTTACTATTCTGTAACATTTCCAGACGTGTAGGTATCTGTGGAATAACAACTTTATTACTATCCGCGGAGGAGAGTCCTCCCTCGGTCAAGATTTTGTCTGTTACATAGTCGATAATCGTATTTTTAGAAATCGCTATCTCTTTCCCCTTCAATTCCTGAACGGAAGTAGCTGTCTCATCTTTACTAACGACCAACTTATAACTCCCATTGGTTATGGAGGTGATTACAGTATCAAATCCTCCTGCTTTCGCAAAGGCTTCCGCTAACATATCAGAAACAGCTCCATCTAAATTGCCACTTTGAAGAGCACTATCTCGGTCCATAGCACTTTTAAAAGGTTTTAATGTTACTGTTACACCTTCTTCTTTAAAATATCCTTTTTCTTGCGCAATGATAAAAGGAATGGAATCTACATCAGGCATAAGGCCAATCGTAATATTCTGTAACTGCCCCTGTTTAGAAGAGTTATTATCCTTTTTGTCGCTAGAGCATCCTGCTAAAACAGACAGCATCATAGCAAAAATTAATAGAATGGTAGCTTTTTTCATTTTCTGTCCTCGTTTCCTTAAAATTGGATCTCATAATTTTTGTTGTCTTGGCATTTAATTCGACAACTATTCTGTCCTCACCTCTAACTTACACTCATTTCCATATGATTCGCCCATATTTTTTTATTTGAGAAAGAGTAATCTACTGATTTCTTCTAGATCATAATTTTTCTAGAATACTAGAGGAATTTCCTTCATATAAATAATGGATTTTGTATTACTTTCACAAGGTGAATTGGGGGCGTTAGATTGGATCTCATAGTAGCAACAATTTCTTCAACTGTATCAACTGTTATGAGTT
This sequence comes from Pelosinus sp. UFO1, assembly GCF_000725345.1. NCBI lineage: Bacteria > Bacillati > Bacillota > Negativicutes > Selenomonadales > Sporomusaceae > Pelosinus > Pelosinus sp. UFO1. The sequence continues at coordinate 1,041,164 of NZ_CP008852.1, read as the reverse complement.
GGAATGATTTTATTAACTTTAAGATAATCTTACTTAGCATTATTATTGAAGCTTTTCCTTTTTTGATACTTAGCGTTATGGTCTCTGCAATGTTAAGTCATTTTGTTTCCGAAAGCAGAATTCGCAGTATGTTACCCAAAAATAAATTTTTGAGTCTTATCATGGCTTGCTTTCTTGGCATTCTCTTTCCTGTTTGTGATTGTGGAATGGTTCCTATTGTAAGACGCTTAGTTTTAAAGGGAGTTCCCTTACCTACAGCTATTGTTTTTATGTTGGCCGCTCCCATTATAAATCCGGTTGTCGGGGCCGCTACAGCATTTGCTTTTCGAAATCATATTGAGGTAGTTTTTCTAAGGCTAGGAGCAGCCTGTTTCGTGGCTTTGTTTACTGGACTCTTTATCAATTTTTTCTTTATTGGTAATCAATTGAAAAAGGCTGGAGAAATCCACTCTCATACCCATGGATGCTGCCATGATACAACTCATAACCATCCTATTCAACCTTCTTTTCTTAATAAAATTATTTTTACATTTCGAGATGCTAGCAACGAGTTTTTTGAAATGGGAAAATTTTTACTCATAGGTGCTATGCTTGGATCCTTATCTCAAATCCTTCTGCCTCACGCCATGCTACTTACACTAGGACAAAATTCCTTCTTATCAACTGGATTCATGATGTTGTTTGCATTTTTCATCTCCGTCTGCTCATCTGCAGATGCTTTTATTGCTGCATCATTTAGCACCAGTTTTTCCTTAGGTTCTCTTGTCACCTTTATGGTATTGGGACCGATGATCGATCTTAAAAATCTTCTAATGCTGCTCTATACATTCCGTACAAGATTTGTAATATGGCTCGCGCTAATGATTATCCTTTTATGTTCCAGTGCAGCCTATGTTATAAATCATCTCTAAAGGAGGTAGTTTTTATTGGAACCTAGATCGCGCAGAACTGATTCTTTTAACAATGGCGCATTCTTGCAGTCCATTATTCTTTTGGGATTTATTATCTTACTAGGGTGGCTTGATATTACAAACCAATTACCCTTATATATCAACCCAAAATTTATCATATTAACTGAGTTATCTTGTTATTTACTAATTCCAATGTTTGTCATACAACTACTAAGCGCCTTACTACCTGCGCCACATAGTAATGAACAGCAATGCCACCATCATTCTGGCGCATGGAGATTTTTCCCTTTTCTAGCTGTACTTATCATTGCTTTTGCAGTGCCTGATAATACACTGAATGCAAATCTTGTCAGCAATAAAGGACTCAATACCCAAATCAATCTGCTATCTGATTCTACTCAGAATGTGCCGCGCCCTCTAGCTCCTGAACTTAAGCCGCTAAGCCTTATTAAGGTTACCAACCTCAACTATACAGAGGTTATCTCTGAAATTAATGGCTTTCCCAAGGATTACATTGGAAAAAAAGTGATGATTACAGGTTTTGTTTTTAGAAATCCCGAACTGGCTAAAAATCAGATTTCCCTCGTACGTTATGTTGTTATGTGTTGCACTGCCGATTCCCTGCCCTATGGGGTTATGTGTGAAGGGGCCAACGTAGAGAATTATCCAGATGGAACTTGGTTATCGATTGAAGGTGTCATTCAAATGAGTAAGTATGAAGATAAAAATGTCCCTGCAGTGAAAATAACCTCTCTACAACCTATAAACGAGCCAAAAGAACCTTATGTCTATCCCTATAATTAAAAAATCAACTCAATCCACTACTTCCCCTTGGAAACATAGGGGTTATCTTTTATGATAAAACGCCAAGGATAGTCTTTTGCCTCCTTCGCATAATCAATATTAATGCGGGGAGTGGTAAGGATACATTCAGGAGAAATCTTTTCCCCTTCTAGAAGATACATGGTATCATCACACAAATCCATTCCATTTTGCAATTTCGTAATTTCCATTGCCATGCACAGTTTTCCAGGTCCACTACATAGATTGAGGACTTTATCTGTTTTGCGCCGCGTCTCCATTAATTCAATTCCTTCGATTGGCTCTAATGCTCTAATTAGCACGGCTTCAGGATAATTTTCTTGATTGGTGACGATATTCATACAATAATAAACACCATAAATCAAATAAACATACGCATGGCCTCCCTGGCCAAACATAACTTTCGTTCTATTTGTGTATTTTCCATTATAAGCATGGCAAGCAAGATCAATCGCACCAATATAGGCCTCTACTTCTACAATCTTACCAATTGTTCGACCAGTAATTGTATTATGAACTAGATATTTTCCTAATAGCTCCCTCGCTACATCTAAGGTTTCCCTCTCATAAAATTCTCTTTTTAATTTTTCCACTTGTTATTACCTTCTTTCCAGTTATGAACTAGATTTTTGCCCTACTATTGCCTACTTCTACCTTCCTTATTGATAAATTTTTAAAAGATACGGCATGCAGCTACATGTCGTTTTTTTACGGAATCAGAAAGTATAACACTTTCTTGATTCCAAGTAAGAACGACTAAGGCTTCTGCCTGCGTCCGAGGACTTGGCACAAGCCAAGTCTTTTCTTATCGCAATTTATTATACTTTACCTTTTGTTTTACTTTCTCGCATAACAGAACCAGAAAAAAGTAAAAATACAAGATAGAGTCTTTAAATGGGAGGCAATGTTAGTTTGGCGACATTTAATAAAACAGATTTTATCATAATGGCTTTAGGTAATATTATTGGTTCTGGTATTTTCTTGGCTAGCAGCCTTGTAATCAGCATTGCGGGAGCCTGGACCCCCTTAGCCTATTTGTTAGGTGGGCTCATTATGATCATGGAAGTGGCTTTCATTATTGAAATGACAATTGCTAATCCTGTGCATGGTTCTTTTAAGGTCTATGCCCAAGAAGTATTTGGTGATTGGTGGGGATTCTTGATTGGTTGGATGTTTTGGGTCAGCGGTGTATTAGGAATGGCTAGTGAGGTGACTGCTTGCGCGATTTTCATGCGTTTGTGGATACCTAACGTCCCTTTATGGATAGGAAGCTTAGTTTTTTCCTTGGGAATTACATTTTTAAACTTTAATGATCTAAAAGGGTTAAGCAAAATTGAATTAGGCCTTTCCATAACAAAAGTGGCTACCCTTGTAGTTTTCGTTGTCATTGGCTTTGCTGTTCTATTAGGCATGCCCATTGGGAATGTTACACAAGTAAGCAGGCCTATCACTGAATTATTTCAATCCCCGGTTGAGGGATTGACGGGCATGTTAGGCGCTATGCTCCTAATTTTATTTGCTTATACAGGTACAGGTATTATTGGCATTGCCGCTGTAGAAACAAAAAAACCCGAGCAAAATGTACCTCCTGCCGCTAGAATCGTTACTGTTTCCATTCTAATTCTCTACACACTATCTGCCTACTTCATTGTCAGCTTTCTACCCATAGGATTACTTGATGAAAAGGTTAGCCCCTTCGTGCAGCTATTTACTATTTTTAAGATTCCTTATGCGGGAGATATTGTGAATTTCATTCTTTTAACAGCTGCTTTATCTGCCCTGAATTCTCAGGTCTATTCCTCATCTCGTATGTTATTTTCCTTAGCTAAAGATAAACAAGCACCTAAAATAGCTAGTTACCAAAATAAAAAAGGAGTGCCTGTAACAGCAGTTGCAATCAGCGGAATCGTTCTTCTAGCTACCGCTATGCTGTCTTATATTTTGCCAGAGACAATCTTCATTTATACGGTTAGTGCCAGTGGATTTCTAGCACTCATCAACTGGATGAGCGTATCCGCCACCCATTATTACTATCGAAAGAAAATAGTAGCCACAGCACCTGAAAAATTAAAATATAAGGCTCCAGGATATCCTTATCTTTCCTGGCTTTGTTTTTTCTTAATATTTATCGCGATTCTTTCCACACCACTATATCCAGATCAACTTCCCGGTTTGTATGCTGGCGTAATCATCTTAGTTTTAATTAGTATTGTATATTATATTAGAAAATCATTGCATCGTAAGAGAGATCTATGAACATGATTCTGACTATTCAAATCGAAAATGTAATAACACGATACAAAAATGGCTAGTACTTTTTTCACTTTAAGCAAGAAATCATAAGAAAAGACTTGTCTTAGGCCAAGTCCTCAGACGCAGGCAGAAGCTTAGTCGTTCTTACTTGGAATCAAGGAAGTGTTATACTTTCTGATTCCGTGAAATAGATGAAGGTAGTGGACATCCTGTACCACTACCTTCATCTTATATAATCTTGGTTTATTTTTTCTCACTGAGCAAACAATACCATTTAACATTATCATTTTTTAGTTAAGGCATCATCTAAGTCAGTCAGCAAATCGTCTACATTTTCTAGACCTACAGAAAAACGCAATAAATTATCAGGGGTTTTACTTTGTGGTCCCTCAATGGAAGCGCGATGCTCGATCAAACTTTCTACGCCGCCTAAGCTAGTAGCTCGTCGAATAATTTTTAAGCGTCCTGTAAATGCTAAGGCCTCTTCTTTGTCACCTTTAATTTGAAAAGATAACATTCCACCAAATTGACTCATTTGCTTAAGGACAATATCATGTCCTGGATGGTCGGCAAGTCCTGGATAATAAACCTTTTCTACATTAGGATGTTTATTTAAAAAATCAGCTATGGCAAAGGCACTTTCTGAATGATTTTTCATCCGGCAACATAATGTTTGAATCCCTCGTAGTACCAGCCAACAGTCAAAAGGGGCGGGAACCGCTCCACCGATTTGCTGTAACATACGAATTCGATCAAAGAAAGCATCCTTAACTTTGCTGATAACTGCGCCGCCTAAAACATCACTATGCCCGCCAAAATATTTTGTAGTGGAATGAACCACAATATCTGCCCCTAGTTCAAGGGGTCTTTGTAGTATTGGTGTTGGCCAAGTATTATCGCAGACACAAAGAGCCCCAATCCGATGTGCAATAGCCGCAACTCTACTAATATCCGTTATTTTTAATAAAGGATTAGAAGGCGTTTCAAAATATATGATCTTTGTATTCTCCTGAATAGCCCCTTCTAATTGAGCCAAATCGGTTACGTCTACAAAACTAACCTGTAACCCCCATGGTTCTAATATGTCTTGTAAGATATGGGTAGTTCCATGGTACAAGTCCTGAGAGGCAATGACGTGATCTTTAGGCGATAATGCCTGGAATACGTTCATAATCGCTGCCAATCCAGAGGCAAAGGCAACAGCGCCTTCTCCTCCCTCTAACCCTGCTAAACATTTTTCTAATGCATCCCGATTTGGATTACTTAAACGAGTATAGATATGCCCCCGAGGATAACTTCCATCTGCTTCTCTTTCAAAAGTAGTTGATAAGTGTAGTGGAGCAGCTATGGCTCCTGTTACTGGGTCTACATCATGACCAAGATGAATAGCCTTGGTTTCAATTTTCATTTTAAAATCCTCCTAAAAAATATCCTATTTCTTCTCTCCTCAATTACCAAGCTGGTATTGCAGATCCTTTGAAATGCTCTAGAGCAAATTGCTTCACTTCTTCAGAATGATAGGCTTTTACTAATTTCTGAAAAATAGGATCATCTTTATCCTTCGTACGTACTACAAGAAGATTTGCATAGGGTGAATTCGAATCTTCAAGAGCAATTGCATCCTTTGTCGGTACCAAGCCAGCAACGATCGCGTAATTTGTATTGATCGCCGCAATATCTACATCATTAATAGAGCGAGGTATCTGAGCTGCATCCAACTCACTAATTTTAAGTTTTTTAGGATTTGCTATGATATCGGCAGCTGTAGCCTTCAAACCCACATTTTCTTTCAATTTAATCAGGCCATTCTTCTCAAGAATAGCCAATGCCCTGCTACCATTGGTTGGATCATTAGGAATAGCCACAATTGCCCCTTCTTTGATATCCTCCAGGTGTTTTACCTTGTTAGAATACATCCCCATGGGAAATATAAGGGTTTTAGCAAGAGTCGATAGTTCATATTTTCGATCTTTGATTTGGTTATCTAGCCAAGGCTGATGCTGATAACTATTCACATCAATATCACCTTGATTCAACGCAACATTAGGCTGTATATAATCATTAAATTCGACAATCTCAATTTTTAAACCTTCTTTATCAGCCACCCTTTTCACAACTTCCATAATTTCTGCATGAGGGCCAGCTGTGACCCCTACCTTGAGTACTTTTTCTGGCGTTGCTCCTTTAGGAGCACTCGTATTACTGGTACAACCACTAATCATAATTGCTAACATTAAGATACCCACAATTAAAAAATTAAACTTTTTCATACTATCTTTCCCTCCATACTCATTTTGACTTTGCACTAAAATTTGCGATCACCCTTTGATCCGTGAGTTCGGCAATGAACCCATCCTTGGTAACGAGGGTCATTTGGATTTTTTTGAATGGCTTCTTTTTCTTCTAAATACAGCTTAATATTCGTGCTCTTGTACAGTTGACGATCTTTCCCCACATGGCAAACCTTAATACAGATACCACAGGGATAACGATTTTCATTTTTTAAGTCTGCATGATAACGTGCACAAGCCACTTTATCCATAGCAGCGACGACTTGATTGTCCCTCGTGGTAAAAGCTTGAGACGGACAAAGCTTTTGACAGACCTTGCAACCATTGCAAAGTTCCTTTCCAATTAGTTCATCTCCTGGCAGGCTTAGCCCAGTAAAGACAGAAACATACCGAACCCTTGGACCATATTGCTCATTTAGTAGGGTATTATTATAACCAATGGTTCCGAGTCCAGCGTATTTACCCGCATATACATGGCTAAAGGCCGCAACAGGTTTATCAATTAATATTTCAATATTTCCGTAACCATCACGTGGTAAAAAAATAGAAGGATACCCTAAATCATTTAAATACACAGCCAAACGATAAGCAATTTGATCTAACATCACATTACAGGTATCATACTGTTCTACATAGTTAATGGAAGGTGTTGTTTCTAAAATTGGTAATAATACAGGCACCCCTAAAACAATTACTATCTTTACCTCTGACCAAATGGCATCTGGGTGATACTCGGGTGCCACCTCAGTTCCTTCTTTCCAACGGAATACGGGCGCAAAGCCGACTAAACTAGCTCCCAGCCCTTTGGCATACTCTGTAATTTGTTTTTTGATTTGTTCTAATTCCATTTCAATGCCTTCTTTCCATGCTTAAATTGCAAATAAAAAAAGGCTGAAGAACTTTTGCGCAGCTACGCGAAAAGTTCTTCAGCCTTCAGCTTTCTGATCGGCTGTATTTATGTAATTTTTTATTAATATATCACCATTTTATTCCATTGTCAATCACCAATATCCCTCATCAAAAGGACATAATGAATTTTCATTTTTTACTTTACGTAATTTACAATATTTTCTTTTCTAGGAGGTGCATTTAAGGTTTCAACTTTTTTGTAGCCTAATGTAATAGAATAAAATGGGCTATACCCTTCAGGAATTGCTAGTGTTTTTCTATAATGTTCAGCTTTATCACTAGCAAAGGCAAATCTAGTAAAATTGATCCAACAAGCCCCCAGCCCAATGGCTTCTGCAGCTAGTAACATATTTTCCGTTGCCGCGGCACAATCCACATCACTCATCAGGGCTTTTTCTTCTCCGGAAATAATAATTACTGTAGGAGCCCCATAATAAATATGAAATTTTTCATTGTTAGCTAATTTTTGCAAATGCTCATTATCAAAAGTCTTGGCAACCAACTTAGAACTTTCACTGATTTGGTCCATAATTTCTTTATTTTGCAAAATGGTAAAATGCCAGCATTGTTGATTCATGGCACTCGGTGCATAGAGCCCAGCTTCTAGTACAGCTTGTAATTCTTCGTCTGTTATTTGCTCCTCTTTATAGGCTCTTATACTTCTCCGGTTTTTAATTACACTTAAAGTTTCATTTTTTATCATCATATACCCTCCACTTATTTTTATTTATTTTATTGCTTGGGCAGGAATAATACCTATATTAACTTCCTTATTTGTTCTTTCTTTGAAATTCTTTTCATGCTATAATCTTAGAGAATAATCTGCATTTTTGCAAGTACGCACCTGTTGGTGTTGTAGTATGTTTTTGTATACCAATATAGTTTTTTATTATACATAATTAGGAGTGACAACTATGATAAAATTTCAAGGTACGGAATACCAGTGTTCCATGGAGCTAACCTTAGATTTGATCGGCGGAAAATGGAAAGCTTTAATCCTTTGGCATTTAGGTGAAAACACCTTACGATTCAGCGAATTAAAAAAAACCTTGCCTCAAATTACGCAGAAAATGTTAACACAGCAGCTAAGAGACTTAGAAAGTCATGGTCTTGTACATAGATTCATCCATACCCAAATTCCGCCGAAAGTAGAATATTCTCTTACAGATGCAGGGAAAAGTCTTTTGCCAATCTTAAGTACTTTATGCCAATGGGGACTTAATTATGCAAATGACACGGAACTAACCGAAAATCAAGTAAACCTAACCTGTATATAATAAGGTAAAATTTTCAGGAGGTGAAATAGGGCACAGTGCCCTGTTATATGGAAAATCAAGTAAAGATCCAAATGCTTACCCTCGATGTTGATATGTTTGGAGTACAAAGTGAAGTACATCCTACTTTGATTTGGGATCAAACTGGAGCAACTCTTGTGGATGCTGGATTCCCAGGCCAATTTGAACAATTAATGCAAGCAGTAACCAAGGCGGGTGTCCCCTTTACCCAAATTAAACGTGTTATCATTACCCACCAAGACTGGGATCATATTGGCACCCTCCCTGCTATTGCCGCTACAAATAATGAAGTAAAAATTTATGCTCACTCCAATGAAAAACCTTATCTTGAAGGCACCATACCTTATCTAAAAATGACTCCCGAAAAAATAGCAGTTAGAGTCCAATCACTTCCTGAAGAAATGCGAGCAAAAGCCGCAGCTATCTTCGAGAGCATCCCCACTTTCTCCATTGATCAAGTTCTAGCTGATGGAGATAAACTTCCTTTTCATGAAATTGAAATTATACATACCCCAGGTCATACTCCTGGTCATGTGTGTTTGTACGTTAAATCTCATCGACTACTTGTTGCCGGTGATCAATTACGTATAGAAAATGACTGCCTTGTAGGTCCAGCTGAAATATATACTCCCGATATGCCTACTGCATTACAATCTCTAAAGAAACTAGTTGCCTATGATATAGAGCATGTAATCTGCTATCATGGGGGTATGTATGGCCCTAAAGCCTCTATCCGAATTGCTGAACTTGCCAATACATAGGGCGAAATATAAACAATATGATTGACTATTCTATAGTATTCTTATTATAATATAATTGGAAAACATTACAACAGGATAAAGGGTATCGCAATGTTGCGACTGCAATGCTATATACGCTTATTAAGCTGGCTTGATTGCCAGCTTTTTTTGTATATAAAAATTGCTTTATTGAGTTTATTGTACTGTGTAATCTTCCAATTTAAGTTGAAGGAGGCGCCTTATTATGACAATTAGAAGGAAAATTCTTAGTGGTTTTATGGTGATAATTGGTTTGGTTTTTATCATGAGTGCATTTACATATTTTAAAGTTGGTGAACTTACCTCCTACTCTCAAGAAACAACGAGAGATAGCCTCTATCAACTTGAACTTGTCGAGGAGCTTGCCATTGATGTATCGAATGAAGCTGTAGCCATGCGCCGCTTCAATTTTACAGGTGATCTTGCGGATGTAGCCTCCTTTGATGGGCACCGCAAATATGGTGATGACAAAATCAGTAAGTTAGAAAATTCTTTACCCTCCGAAAATGCACAAGCTATTCTTGCAACATTAAAAAAAGAAAAACTAGCATTTGATGCAATTGCGGTTAAATCCTTTGAAGCAAAACGCGCTAATAATCTTGAACAGGTTGGCTTCTATATGTATCAAGCTGGCAAACCATCGGAAAATTCGATAGCCGCCACCAAAGAGCTTATTTTGTTAGTCAAAGGTCATGTAAAAGAAAAGGAAAGTACCAGCACACAAAAAGCGGGAGAAGTACAACTTCTACTGGTTTTCGTAAGCCTCTTTGTTGCAGGAGTCGCAGTTGTAATTAGTATGTATATAAGCCGGGGTATCTCCCTGCCTGCAATAATGATTACACAGGCAGCATCAGAAATCACGAAAGGGAACCTGACAGCTGATAATTTGGGAGTAAAGTCTACTGATGAACTAGGCCAACTGGCAAGTTCTTTTAACGAGATGAAAGATAAATTGCGCCAGGTAATCCAAAAAGTTGCTAACGCAGCAGATCAAGTTACGGCTTCTTCCCAGCAGCTTACATCGAGTGCTGATCATGCAACCCAGGCTGCCAATCAAGTTGCCGCCTCAATTTCTGATGTAGCCCAAAGTTCGGAAATGCAGTTAGTTACCTTTACCGAAACAACAAATGCAGTACAACAAATGTCAGTTACTATACAGCAAATAGCCACCAATGCGAATACAGTCGCTGGAAAATCATCACAAGCTTCTGAAACTGCTACTAAGGGTGGTGAATCCATAGAAAAAGCCATTACGCAAATGGCACAAATTGAAAAGACGGTAAATACATCAGCCCAAGTCATTGCAAAACTAGGAGAGCAATCCAAGGAAATTGGACAAATTGTTAGTACTATATCTGGTATTGCGGGACAGACCAATCTCTTAGCATTAAATGCGGCGATAGAAGCCGCAAGAGCTGGCGAACAAGGTCGGGGTTTTGCGGTAGTGGCAGAAGAAGTACGAAAATTAGCCGAACAGTCACAGGAAGCAGCAAAAAAAATCGCCCAACTAATTGGCGAAATCCAGGGCGATACTGCCGATGCCGTCTTAGCTATGAATAAAGGAACTAGTGAAGTTAAAATCGGAGCACAAGTTGTGGATATTGCGGGAAGATCATTCCAAGATATTGCTATCCTAGTACTAGAAGTATCGACTCAAATTAAAGATATTTCTGCCGCTATACAACAAATCGCTGATGGCAGTCAACAGATTGTATTATCTGTAAAAGAAATTGATACATTAAGTAAGAAAACCTCTGAAGAAACGCAAACTGTATCTGCTGCTACCCAGGAACAATCTGCATCTATGGAAGAAATTGCGGCATCAAGCCAGACACTGGGAGAAATGGCACAACATCTGCAAGAAATCGTCCGCCAATTCCGCTGCTAGCCTAAAAATTTTCTATTGACAATTGCTTGTACCATCTGTTACAATACGTTAAACTACATATTCATCATCAATGATCAGGAAGAGTACACAATACCCAAAAGGGTTACAGCGAGCCAATGGCAGTGGGAGTTTGGCACTACTTGGTATGTGGAATGGGCCTGGGAGATACAGTCTGATTCGCATTTTGCGAGGTAGGAACTGTCGGGATTCTTCCGCCGTTATCAGGAAGCAGGTATCGGATAGTAAATATCCCGTATCTTGTAAAGCCGGGCTTTTTTAAAGCCAATCAGGGTGGCACCGCGGGTTAACCCCTCGTCCCTATATATATTTATTATATATATAGGAACGAGGGTTTTTTGTATTCAAAAATGAAAGGACGCGATAAGAAATGGAACTTCAAAAAAATGAAACAGATTTAATTATCCATGAAAAAACTAAGGGTGGTAGATACCGCTGGGTTACTATCACAACCCTACTCTTGGCCATTGGAGCAATTCTTCATTTAGTCAGTCCTAGCATTGGCGGAATAACCCCTAACTGGACAATAGCCATGTATTGCATTGCTATCAACTTAACAAAACCAACCGTTAAACAATCTTTTGGTATCGGTCTTGTGGCCGCTGCGATTAATATTCCTACTTCTAAATCTGCCTTTCCTTATGGTAATTTAGTAAGTGAGCCGATTGGTGCTATTGTGTGCGCATTGATCGTCTGCCTCTCTTACAAAATATCTGTAGGAAACTTAAATATTAAGCCTGCAGTAACAGGATTTATTAGTACGGTGGCAAGTGGTATGACTTTTATTACCATATTAAAAGTTGTTCTTTCTTTACCCATGTCTGTATATCTTTACGCTATGATTCCTGTCGTATTTTCAGTAGCTGCCGCCAATGCCGCCATTACCCAAATCCTTTATTTCCCTGCCAAAAAGTTATTTGATACGAAAGGTGATCAATAATGCCAGATATTGCCCTGCAAAATTTCAGTTATGCTTACACTCACCCCAAAAAAGTTCTAGATAATATTAACCTTTCCATTGAAAAAGGCTCATTTTCTGTAGTCATCGGGCCAAGCGGGGCAGGAAAAACAACATTGTGTCTAGCTGTAGCAGGCGCTGTCCCTCACTACTACGGTGGAAGTTCTGCAGGGCAAGTACAGGTAGCTGGAACTCCTACACAGCAATCTACTATGCAACAAATCGCTTTAACTGTAGGCACGGTCTTACAAGATTATGAAACCCAATTGGTCACAATGACAGTAGAAGAAGAAGTTGCTTTCAGTCTAGAAAACATAGGTATTGATCCTTTAAAAACTGCAGTTCTTGTGAAAGAAGCACTAAGTAAAGTCGGTTTGACAGGTTTTGAAAAGGAAGCTGTCACGTCTCTTTCTGGAGGGCAAAAACAACGTCTTGTCCTTGCTAGTGTACTCGCAACAAATCCTAAAATTCTAGTCCTGGATGAACCAACCTCTGCTCTGGATCCTGAGGGTACCCAGTCACTGTATAAATTGCTAAGTGAACTTAATAAAGAACATGGAATAACAATATTGGTAGTTGAACATGATATTGCAACCATTCTCCCCTATGCCGATCAGTTTATCCTTTTAGAAGAAGGTAAATTGATCATAAGTGGAATTCCTGAAGACGTGCTCACTTTTATGGCAAATCATCAAGTTTTCCCAGAGGCTATTCCACCATTATGGCAGCTTAAACTCATGTTGGAAGGGTTTACGCAACAAACATTTAATCCTTGGTACACAGAAGAGGATGCTATCACCCAACTTCACCATATCTTGCAAGAAGAGGAGGACGCTTAGGAATGCTCGAACTACAAAACATCTCTTTTTCTTATAAAGCTCAGTCTCCAGTCATTCACAATGTCTCCCTTACAGTAAACCCAGGTGATTTCCTTGCTATCGTAGGCCGTAATGGTAGTGGAAAAACTACTCTAACTCGTCTAATGATGACTTTAAAGAAACCTACTAAAGGAACCATCCTCTATCAGGGCGATAGCGTAGAAAAATATACTCCCGCCAAAATGGCACATCATATTGGTTATGTTTTTCAAAATCCCGATCGGCAAATCTTTCATGACACGGTAACAGAGGAAGTCTCTTATGGGCCAATACAACTAGGCTATACCCCAGAGCAAATCAAATCTTTCGTCACGGAAGCTTTGACTCTGACTAGACTTTCTCATTTGGCGGATGCTTATCCCCTCACTTTATCCAAGGGACAAAAACAAAGAGTAACCATTGCTTCTGCATTGGCTATGCAGCCTAAGATATTAATCTTGGATGAACCAACGAGTGGTCAAGATGCCCGGGAGCGGGAACAACTGTTAGAGTTATTATTAAAGCTAAACCAACAAGGAACTGCTATACTTCTTGTTACCCATGATATGGAATTCTTATCTGCTTGTGCTAAAAGGGCCATTGTTATGGCAAAAGGGCATAAAGTCTTTGACGGCAGTACTTCTGAATTGTTCCAAGACACTCATCAATTATCAGATTGGGGCCTTATTGAACCTACAGCTCTTAAGATTTCTCGTCAGCTTGCCTCTTTAGGCATTAAACAAACAGCTTCTATTCAACAATTAGGAAATGACATCGCAACCATGTTAAGGAGGAATGATCCATGCAAACAATAGCACCGATTACTAAATTAGCTCTGACAGTTTTCGTCACCATATGGGCCATGGTATTACAATCTCTTCCTGCCTTAGCCGCACTTATAATTTGCCAACTGCTCCTCCTCGTCATAGCCAAAGTAGGCATAACTATCTATAAAGGAATTGCCAGTCTCTTCGTTTTTGCCGCTGTTCTTGCTGGCATGCAGTATGTATTAAACCATGATATCATGCTGGCCGGTATTACTGCCGGTAAAATGATCGCTATGACGCTAGTCTTCTTTATCTTACTGGCAACTACACGAATGCAAGATTTGTCCGCAGCCCTAGTTCTGCAATGCCATATCCCCTATGAGTATGCATTTATGTTAACTGCAGCGCTGCGCTTCATCCCCGACTTTTTAGCAGAAAGCAAAGCCATCCAAGAAGCGCAAGCTTGTCGTGGTTATTCCCCCCAAGGTAATCTTTTCCAACGTTTTTTTTCCTATATGGCTGTTATTAAACCCCTTGTTCTAAAAGCCGTAACTCGCTCAGAAACTATGGCTCTCAGTTTAGAGTTGCGTGGCTTTGGTAGTCGAAAGAAACGTAGCTTTGGTAATCAGGTAACCCTTGCCCCCCGCGACTATGCCTTATTATTTTCTATGGTACTCTTTACGTCCTACCTCTTTATTCAAATCAGCTAGAAATTTATTGTTTTCTTTTAAGAAAAGACTTGGCTTGTGCCAAGTCCCCGGACGCAGGCAGAAGCCTTAGTCGTTCTTACTTGGAATCAAGAAAGTGTTATACTTTCTGATTCCGCAAAAAAAGACAGCCTAGTATCCTACCTTACAGGATCAGGCTGTTTTTTTAGTGACTCAATTCTTCTAGAATACTCTTTAATCGAACCCTTTGCTCTTCTCTCTCTAGTGGAAGACCATATTGATAACAATCAAATACATCCGCATCTTTGACAATTTCCTCTAAAGGGCTTCCGATTTCTTTTTTATTACTATGATTCTGTGCAGCTTTTGCAAGTAGTTCAATCTCTTCTGAAGTAAAATAACCGCTTTGTGCAAGAAACAACTTGAGAGGATCATAACCTACAGCGGCATGGTCGTATTGTTTCCCCGTTATAATGCGGCCATAATCATGTATTGAACATGCTATGGCGCTTAGTTCCGCGTCCACGCCCCTTTTTAAGGCAAGAATTCGCCCTACCGCTGCACAACTAGCCATATGTATTTTTTCCCAATTTAAAGATATATCTCTGATCATACTCGTATTCTCAAATCTCGCAATTTCCGCTAGATATCTTTCTTGTATCTGAAACACTCTATTCATAAAAGCTCCTCCATTTTACTCATTTATTTACCAAAGAAAAAACTGCTAATCAGAATTAGAAAAACAATAGCTGAAATAATTACATATAACCAATCCTTCTCTTTTAAGAAAACCAGTATTGAAACACCAACCCGCATAATAGGGGTCAATATCAATAAAACTAACCCTGCCAAAATAATGGCAAAAGGTTTCATATTTACTGCTCCTACAAAGATATCTTTAAGAAGAGTCGGATACGTTTCTCCAGGATAGCCACTCTCACCACTCACTAAGAAAAGTACTAGACCTACAGAAATAACAATGGCACTCAGCAATACGCCAGCCCGCAAAGACTTGCTAACAAAAACCTCAGCTTCATTGAGTACTTTTCCAGAAGTTTGTTTTTCCTTTTCTATTACTTCACTCATAATCTAACCCCCAATCCCTGTGCCATCATTTGAATTGCCACGTACATTAGAATTGGAACAAAAAGTTTACGAATGGTTTTGCTTTTTAACCGTTGCATAATTCTAGTTCCAATGGTAGCCCCAATTAAAACACCAAGGGCAACAGGGGCTGAAATAAGAGGACTAATATCTCCTCTAAATAAATAAATCCCAGCACTCGCTGCACCAGTAACGCCCATCATAAAATTACTAGTTGCACTAGAAACCTTTAAAGGCAGCTTCATAAAAACGTCCATTGCCATCACTTTAAAACTGCCGCTTCCGATACCTAAAAGGCCTGATATAATTCCCGCCCCATACATAACGCCAAAACCGCCATACACATTATCCACATTATAGGGAACAGTTTTCTTTAAAGCTTTATCATAGTACTCGCCTTGCAACTTTAGCTTACTTGCTACACTATGCAAAGCTACTTCACCAGGCAGCTCTTCCTTGACCTTTTTCAGCATAAGTACAGCGGAATAAAAAATAAAGAAACCGAACATCGCGTATAATAAGTTTGGCGAAATAATCCCACCTATCATGGCTCCTGTAATGGCCCCTATTGTTGTTGCAATTTCTAAAAACATTCCTACCCGAATATTGGTAATTCCATCTCGAATGTAGGCTACTGCCGCCCCGCTGGAAGTAGCAATAACGGAAATAAGACTTGCCCCGATGGCATGCTGAATATCTACCCCAAACAAAAAGGTTAATGCTGGCGTAACAATAATTCCTCCACCAAGACCTAAAATAGAGCCAAGAATCCCTGCCGAAATAGAAATAAGCAGTATTTTTATAGCTACAATCGTCACATAACTTCACTCCAATCACAAATTTATTGATATATCAAAAAAAATATCCTTAAAAAAATATTTTGGGCTTTCTTTTTATGTACATTCACAAGTATAATATACAAAATACATTCGATCAATATTTATATGTATTTTTTTACTTTGTAAGGAAAATCGTTTACATCAATTAAATGCTATAAATAAGGATTTAAAATCAGTATATCCTAATTCTTTAGTATATTTTATATGGAAAGGAACATCTAACCATGCAATTTAAAGACTTAGATGAAATTGATAGGCAGATACTAAAATATTTATCAGAAAACGGCCGACTAAGCAATGCCGAACTGGGCCGTCTTGTAAATTTAACTCGTGCGACCGTTAGAGAACGTATTAATCAGCTTGTAGATCATGGAATTATTGATCGTTTTACGATTGTCGTCAATCCTTTAAAAGCAGGAAAAATGCTCTCCATGTATTTTAACATTAATGTAGAATGGACTAAAATAGATTCTGTTGCCCAAAAGCTATTAACCTTCGACGAAATAACAAATGTTTACCAAATGAGCGGCCACCCTCACTTACATGTTCATGCCCTATTTGACGATCAAGAACATGCAAATTGTTGTATTCGAAAACTACAGTCCATTGATGGCATTACAAATGTAGATTCTGAATTCCTAATAACCCGTTATAAAGAGCGAGGCGCGTTACTTATTTAATATTCTTAGCTTATCAACTAACTCCAATCCTCATATCTTGACAATTAAACATACTAAAAGATTCCAAGGATTTTATTTTTTATTTTGCAAACACTAGAAATAATAACCTCGTCAAGGAGGATGATGATTATGAGTCATAAACATAGACGAAACCATACCATTGCACGGTTACAGAAAAAATTCAAAGGTCTTGCAGCGGCAGTCGCGGGAGCCACCATACTATCTGGTGCAATGTTGCCAGGAATACCAGCAGCTACTGTCCATGCTTCCGCTGACCCAAATGCTGCTGGCAACGCTCCAGTTGAAGTCTCCCAACAAGTCAAAGACACTCCTTCAACTCACAATTCAACTACCGAAAAATCAACTCCTTCAGACCAATCAAGACATCAAGATTCCAAAGATACGAATGATCAAAATAAAGCACCTTCTGGAAAAACCCCAGCACATTATGAAAAGGTACTGGATATTAAGGCAACGGCTTATGCACCAGGCGCTCACGACAATGACCAATGGGGTGATAAAACATTTTTAGGTACTGATATTCGTCCTGGAGTCATCGCCGTGGATCCTAATGTCATCCCCTTAAAATCGAAAGTATTTATCCAGTATCCTGATGGACATGGCGAATATGCCGTAGCGGAGGATACTGGAGGAGCTATTAAAGGAAACCGCATTGACATTGCTAAAACCTCTGTTGATCATGCCTTAGACTTTGGCAAGAAGGATGTAAAAGTGTTCATCGTTGATTCAGGAGGAAAAGCATAAAACATTACTTACTATTCGTCTATATCTCCCCCGAATAAGGAAAACGCCCATAGCCTCAGTGAGGATACGGGCGTTTTCCTTATTACTTAAAAGCCTTTTTATAAATATCAAGTATTTCAGTTTCCGTGGTATCTCTTGGATTTCCTGGGGTGCATACGTCCTGATAAGCCATTTTTGCTAATCTTGGCAACTCTTCTTCTCTACCACCAATTTCCACTAACTTTTGTGGGATACCTATCTTCTGTGACAAAGTCATAACCGCGTCAATCGCGGCTTTTCTATATTCTTCGGTAGTCATCTTATCTACATTCTCTACACCTAATTGCCGCGCAATTTCTTTGTATTTTTCTCCCGTGTCAGGAGCATTATACTCCATTACGTAGGGCAACAATAGAGCATTAGCAACACCATGAGGTGTATCATACACAGCTCCTAGGGAATGAGCCATAGAGTGAACGATCCCTAGCCCCACATTAGAAAATCCCATACCTGCAATATATTGAGCTGTTCCCATGCCATCTCTAGCTTCAATATTATTAGGTTCAAATACTGCCTTCTCCAGATGTTTTGCAATAAGCTCCATCGCTTTTAGTTCAAACATATCGGTTAATACCCATGCTCCCTTTGTGATATAGCCTTCGATGGCATGAGTTAGTGCATCCATGCCAGTAGCAGCAGTAAGCCCTTTTGGCATAGAAGTCATCAATTCTGGATCAATGATTGCCAATACAGGAATATCATTAGGATCTACACAGACCATTTTTTTAATTGCGGCTTCATCGGTAATTACATAATTAATCGTCACTTCCGCTGCTGTACCAGCCGTTGTCGCCACTGCAATAATTGGAACGCTTTTATTTTTGGTGTCAGCTACTCCCTCAAGAGATCTTACATCAGCAAAATCAGGATTATTGGTAACAATGCCAATTCCTTTGGCTGTATCAATAGAAGAACCGCCGCCAATCGCAATAATAAAATCTGCCTTTACTTCTGCGAACTTTTTAACGCCACTTTGCACATTCTCGATAGTAGGGTTTTGTTTTACATTATCATAAATTTCATAAGGTATACCTGCATCTTCTAACACTGTAGTTACCTTTTGAGCAACATTAAATTTTACTAAGTCTTTATCCGTTACTACTAAAGCCTTTTTGAATTGTCTGCGTTTCACTTCCTCTGGAATTACACGAATGGATCCTGCACCAAAGTATGATGTTTCATTAAGTACAATGCGATTTGCCATAATAAGCACCTCTTTTATTATTTTATGCTTGGTAGAAAACTTCTTGTAAGTTACATATTACCGGAGAATTGTCAGGATTGGTTTCCATTACATCTTTCATATAGGCCCACCATTTTTGGCAAATTTCAGTTTCAGCACTTTTACTCCATTTTTCTTCCTCTTCAATTTCCAAATAAGCAAATAGGGAATTAGTAGTTGGGTCAAGATGGATGGAATAATTGTGAGCCCCATATTCGGCAAGCATCTTCACCATTTCTGGCCAGATACCTTCATGACGTCTTTTATACTCTTCCTGGCAATTAGGAAATACCTTCATAATGCATGCTTTACGAATCATTCTAATAAACCTACCTTTTCCAGATGGTCTTAAAAAGGAATTAGAAATTATAAGTATCGACATTCTCTCTTGTAAAATCTAAAGGTTCACCCATAATGATTTCTTTATTATCTGCTTTATACGCAACCTTACCTACAGTAGGAATCTCCATTCCATCCGTAGGAACTTTGCCATCAAGAAGTTGTTTTGCCATATACATGCTCAAATAACCAAGTTTACCAACATCCCATAAGGTAGCGCTCTGTGCTGCACCACTCTTTAAGTATTGTCTCATTCCATTAGGAGTAGCTAAACCAATTAATTTGATTTTGCCTATTAAACCCATTTGTTCGATAGCCTGTGCTGCGCCTGGTTCAGCAACAGTGGATAAAGCCGCAATTCCTTTCAAATTAGGATAGGCTTTCACTAGGTTTTGCGTTTGGGCAAAAGCTTTTTGCTGATCTTCTTCACTTGGTGCAATGGTTACGAGCTTAATGTCAGGGTATTTAGCAGCTTGTTGTTCTTTCATCCACTTAATCCAGACATTTTGATTGGAAGCTGTTAAGGAAGCTGTTAAAATGGCATACTCACCATTGCCACCAATTTCTTTGGATATATTATCCATAATATGACGACCAAGAATTTCGGGAGTTGTCTGATTGATAAATAGATCACGAGCATCTGGAGTGGTGTCAGCGTCATATGTTATTACTTTAATACCAGCTGCTTTTGCTTTTTTAAGTACGGGAGCAACAGCTTGTGCATCGTTAGCAGAAACAATTAACACATCTACTTTTTTACTAATTAAATCTTGAATGATATTTACTTGTTGAGCAGCATCAGCAGCTGTTGGTCCAGTATATAAAAGCTCAAAACCAAATTCTGCTGCTACCTTCTTGGCACCTTCTGCACAGGTATCAAAATATGGGCTACCAATTACTTTAGGTACCATTGCTACTACTTTCTTACCTGACTTTCCCTGATTGTCTTGTTTTGCAGCAGTATTTGAATTACTACTGCCACATCCTACTAGCAGCATAGACATAACAAACACCAACATCAATAGCGTTGTAATCTTTCTATTAGCCTTCATTCAAAATCACTCCATTATTTTATTTTTTCGAAATGCCCGGTATATTCCTGATAAGGCCCCTAATAACTGCCCCCTTCCTTTCTTATTTTTTGTATATGCAAGCCTCCTGGTAAACCGGAAATCTCTATGACCATCATGAGTTAAAATTCAATTTAATAAATAAAGAAATTTTATTTTTAATAATTTCCATATTGTTAATTAAAAGTACAACAATCAAAGCTAAGCCCATTAATAGGTTTTGAGCGAAAGGACTGACACCAATAAGATTAAGACCATTCGCAAGAACTGCAAAGACACAAACACCGATTACTGTTCCAAAAATGGTACCAGAACCACCAGCAATATTGGTTCCTCCCAGAACCGTAGCAGAAATACTCTGCATTAGATATACGGCGCCCAAATCTGCTCTGGCAGTAGAAACTCGCGAAGAAATAATCCAACCAGAAATCGCTGCCATAATACCAGCAAAAATGTATACGTAGAGAAGAACTTGTTCTACCTTCACACCAGAAAATATGGATGCTACTGGATTATTTCCCACCGCGTACACCCTTCGTCCCCAAGGTGTTTTCGATAACAAAAGAGAAGTGAGAACAGCCAATATAGCAAAAATTACTGTTTGTACGGGAATATTCCCAAACAAGTAACCTTGACCAATAAAGTAAAATTCCTCTGGTAAATCAGAAATCGCATTTCCTTTACTAAGTACCAATGCAATGCCATTAAAAAAGGTCATGGTTCCCAATGTTACCAATATTGGCGGAACACCAATCTTGGCAATCAGCACTCCGTTAAATGCACCACACAACGCTCCTGTTACGATTCCTAAGAGAACTGCCAGCACAAGACTACCAGACATACCATAAGTCATAGCAATAACGATAGTAGTTAAACCAGCAATCGACCCTACCGAAAGGTCAATGCCTGCTGTAATAATAATCACCGTAACACCTAATGCCAATATGCCGAACTCTGACATCTGTTGTGTGACAGAAAGAAGATTATCAACCGTTAAAAAGGATGGTGCCAAAATACTCATAGCAATCATTAAAGCGATAAAAAATAGCAGCAGCGTTAATTCGTGGGATCGTTTTACCTTTATCATGCTTTAACACCTGCCTTTATGTCTTCGGCGACATAAATTACTTTTTTACTTGCTTCATTTTTACGATTATTCACGACATCCAATGTTACTGCGGTGATTAAAATTAAGCCCACAACTACATTCTGCCAATAAGGTTCGATACGCATTAGAATAATGCCATTTTGCAAAACACCTAGAATTAATACACCAATCAAACTACCCAATAAACTGCCACTTCCTCCAAGCACATTCGCACCACCGATAACAACGGCAGAAATAACCATTAATTCAAAGGATGTGCCTGCATTAGGATCAATTGTCGCCAATTGGGCACCATACAAGATACTGGCGATGCCAGTTAACGCCCCCATATAAGCAAAGACAAACAAGGTGACCTTCCCTGTATTGATACCAACTCTTGAAGCAATTGCCGGATTACCTCCTAAGGCATAGATACTTCGCCCTAATCGAGTGTGCTGAGCAATAAAGTAAGTAACACCAATCACCAACAGAAGAATCAGAATTGGCGTTGGAACTCCTAAAACTGACGTATTATAAAGACTTGTATACCAGGTAGGCAGGGATGTTACCCACTTACCATTTGTATATAGCAATAAACTTCCACGGAAAATATTCATTGTACCTAAGCTAACTACAATTGCTGGTATCTCGGCTCCAGCAATTAATACTCCATTTAGGATACCTAACAAAGTTCCACAAAGTACCCCCACCAGTAACACTGTGAATATGTTTGAACTGGGCAGTAAAGCTAGCATACCAACAAATATGGCAGCAAATCCCAGCTGTGAACCAACTGATACGTCAATACCTGAAGTAACAATAACTAAGGTCATGCCCATCGCCATAATTGCCAAGATAACATTATTCATAATAATACTGAGCAAGTTAGACGGCGTCAGAAAAGCAGGGGCGATAAGAGAGATACATAAACTGATAATCAATAGCATCATAAACATGAGAAACTCACGTTTTTTAAGCAAATCTTTCATTCTTACATCCTCCTTTTTTCACGGAATCAGAAAGTATAACACTTTCTTGATTCCAAGTAAGAACGACTAAGGCTTCTGCCTGCGTCTGAGGACTTGGCACAAGTCAAGTCTTTTCTTATAATGCAATGCCTCTTATGCACCCAAAGCTTTTGCTAAAATAACTTCCTGAGTTGCTTGGTTTTTATCAATAACACTAACGATACTACCTTGCCGCATTATAAAAATTCGATCACTAACTGCCAATATCTCAGGCAGCTCTGAGGAAATTACGATGACACCTATGCCGCTATTCGCCAATTGCCTGAGGGCTTTATGTATTTCAATTTTTGCACCGATATCGACTCCACTTGTTGGTTCATCTGTAATTAAAATCTTTGGGTTTGTAACTAACCATTTAGCCAATACTACTTTTTGCTGATTACCGCCACTTAATTGCCCAACCAATTTATCCATATCAGTAGGCCTAACATCTAACTTCTCTATATATTCCTGAGCTAGTTTTCTTTCTTTAATTACATCAATTGAGTTATATTTATCGCACAGCTGCTCCAAAATCGATAAGCTAATATTTTGACAAACAGTATTTTTACCAATCAACCCTTCCAACTGTCTATTTTCTGGAACATACCCTATCCCATACTTTACTGCATCATTAGAAGATGCGATGGTAACAAGCTGACCACCTAAAATGATTTCTCCCGAATCTGGTTTATTGAGGCCAAAAATTGCCTTTGCCAGTTCAGTACGTCCTGAGCCAACTAACCCTGTAATTCCAATAATTTCACCCTTTCTAAGTTCAAAAGAGATATTACGGAAATTACCTTTTTTACTCAGATTTTTGACTCTTAAAATTTCTTCGCTGGAGATTTTCTCTGCATTCATGGAAATATACTGCACATCACGGCCAACCATTAAACGTATTAACTCTTGCGGATTCACATTTTCAGTATCATGAGCAGCAATAAATTTGCCATCGCGGAGTATTGTTGCACGAGTCGCCACACGATATACTTCATCAAATTTATGGCTAATAAACAAAACAGCAATATTATTCTTACGAAGGTTATCTATAATCTGATATAGGTTTTCAACCTCCCCTGAGGATAATGCGGAGGTAGGCTCATCCATAATAATTAAACTAGCATTGAAGCTAATTGCTCTAGCAATGGCAACAATCTGCTGTGAAGCCAAATTTAAATCCTTTAGCAACATGCCTGGGTCGATATTTGAACCTACTTTGGCAATGGCGATTTCCGCCAATTCCTTAATTTGAGACCAGTTAAGCTTTGCCTTCCATACAGCATCATTGCCAATACAAATATTTTCTGCAACCGTTAAATTAGGAAATAAGCTAATATCTTGATAGATAACTGAGATTCCCTTGCGAATGGCATCCATTGGATTTTTTATAATGGTTCGCTCCCCATTAATATAGATTTCGGCACCATCATCTGGGAAATGGACACCCGCTAATACCTTTATTAACGTGGATTTTCCAGCACCATTTTCTCCTACCAGCGCATGAACTTCACCACGTTTAATATCTAGTGAAACACCATCTAATGCCTTAACACCGCCAAATGTTTTGCTAATATTCTTTAGATTGATGATATATTCTGAGGCCAAGGTATTCCCCTCCCATTTCAAGTTCTAAATTAATTCCCCTACAAAAACAACGTTCCTTACTTAGCCTCCAGTATTCCAACTACAGGAGTGACACGGAAAGTTTTAGCTAAATCCAAAAGTTCTTGATCCGTTAGGCTTTGTTTAATACCACCCTGATGTGAACTAATAAGCATATAAATCTGAGCTGCCTTTTCTACTGTTTCAATCAAACCAAAGGTTTCATCCATGGTCCTACCTGCACCGAAGATTCCATGTTGTGGCCAAATAACTACCCGATGATCTTTCATTTTCTCCGCTGTAATTTCACCAATTTTATTGGTTCCTGGCACAATCCATGGAATGACACCAACTCCATCTGGGAAAACAACTAGACACTCTGTACACATTTGCCACAATGTCTTGGTAAACAATTTTTCATCAAGATCATGCACAAATGTCATCGCCAATGAATTTGTAGCGTGAGTATGGAGAATAATACGGTGATTTGGGTCCTTTTTTAGCCTCTCCATATGACTCATAAAATGAGCTGCTAATTCACTTGTCGGACGACTACCATCTTCATATCCCCATAAAATATCAATCGCCTTACCATCCTTTGCAACACGGATAACACCTAAGTTTTCCTCCGGATTAAATACTACATTTTTGAAGTACTTCCCAGTGCCACTCACAATGAAATATTTCCCCGCTAAATCCACAACAGGAAACTCTAAAGTAAGGCTGCGCTTCACATTCATTACATCAATGTATATCTCTACCTCTTCTTCCTCTAAAAGATAACTGATGTTTCCTCCATTACGTTCACCCCAGCCCATTTCCCAAAGATTACGGGTAACCTCCATCATCTCTCGCACAAAAGGAATTTTATGTTGAATGTAAGTTAAACTCATCGTAAATCCTCCAATTATATGCTTGCAATTACCACTACTACGGTATGCAGCTATTTTTATCTATTATTTTCGTTTCATCAAAACATCTGTTTCATATCTTTTTACATCAACCAACCATGATTCTCTTACAGGAACACCCATCTTTTCGCAATAGTAATCCCAGATTGCGCCAAAAGGAAAGGATTTCAATTCTTCTAACAGTACCAAACGAGTGGTAAGATCACCTTTGGCCTCTGCTTCCTTCAATAATTCAGTAGGTTCAAGCATAGCGCGAAGTATTGCCTTTATCATATTCCGTGATCCAATTACCCATGCAGCAATCCGATTGATGCTAGCATCAAAATAATCGAGTCCAATATGTGTTTTATTTAGCAAATTATTGCGTACTAGCTCTTTCGCAATTTCTTGCAACTCATCATCCATAATCACTACATGGTCACTATCCCAACGAACTGGACGGCTCACATGCAATAAAATTTCGGTATCAAATAGTGCAATGGCTGATAGTTTATTTGAAATGGTTTCTGTTGGATGGAAGTGACCTACGTCTAAGCAAATAGCCTTGTCATTTTTAACCGCATAACTCAAACAAAATTCATGGGAGCCAACTACATAACTTTCTGAGCCAATACCGAATAATTTACTTTCAATTGTATCTACGTTATATTGAGGATCAATTTTTTCGCTAAATACTTCATCCAGAGCTTCTTTCATCCGTCTTCTGGGGGCCATACGATCAACAGGTACATCCTTATAGCCATCAGGAAACCAAAAATTAGTCACACAAGTTTGCTTCAATTCTTTGCCGAAATATTCAGATATTTTACGTGCTGCTTTGCAATGCATAATCCAAAACTTCCGTATTTTTTCATCAGGATGACTTATGGAAAAACCATCTTGAAAGTTTGGATGGGAAAAACAACTAGGATTAAAGTCTAGTCCCAGTTTCTGTTCCTTAGCCCATTCTACCCAAGGTTTGAAATGTTTTGGTTCTAATGCATCAAGATCTACCTTTTCATCGGTATCGGCGTAAATGGCATGCAAATTGACCTTGTGCTTCCCTGGAATTACAGCAAGAGCTTTTTCTAAATCTTGGCGAAGTTCTTGAGGGGTACGAGCAGCCCCTGGGTAATTACCTGTAACTGAAATTCCCCCAGATAATTCCTCATTTCTTAGAAACCCATGTACATCATCCCCTTGCCAACAATGCAACGAAATTTTTACTTGCGCTAATTTTTCCAGGACTAAATCCGTATCTACCCCTAATTGACCATAAATCAGTCTTGCTTCTTCATATCGTTTTACTAAGCCATTAACCACTACTGCTACCTCCTTATTTGTTTTAGCTTTGTTTGTCTGATTTCCACTTTATATTGTTATTTACCCATAGACACTAATTGATTAAATCTGTGGTAAACTTCATCTAATTTAGTAATAACAGCTGGCTGATAGGTTTTAATTGGAAAGGAATTCATAATCATATTCCGCGCTTCTTTCAGATTTCTTAGCTCACCAGTACTAATCATCTGCACTACTATATTGCCAAGGGCTGTAGATTCTACAGGGCCCGCTACAACTGGCATTTCAACAACATCTGCCGTCAGCTGGCATAGTAATTCGTTTTGCACTCCACCACCAACTATATGTAGACAATTGACAGGGTATCCAGTAATAGAAGATATTTCTCCTAGGGTTTTACGATATGTAAGTGCAAGGCTGTCAAAAATACAGCGGGCAAGCTCTCCTGCTGTTGTTGGTACTAGCTGCCCTGTATTTCGGCAGTAATTTTGAACTTCCAAAACCATATTTTCTGGTTTTAAGAAACAATCGTCATTACAATGAATCAAAAATTTAAAAGGACTTATTTTGCTAGCTTCTGAGACAAGCTCTGCAAAGGAAAGTTTGTTACCCAAGTTACGGCGAACTTCCTGAATCAGCCAAAGTCCCATAATGTTTTTCAAAAAGCGGTAGGTCCCATAAGCACCCCACTCGTTCGTAAAATTTTTACAAAATGACTCTTGGTTAGCTATGGGAATCATATTTTCCACCCCCATCAATGACCAAGTGCCACTACAAAGGTACGCAAAACATTCCTCCACACCGGGAACTCCAATGACAGCGGATGCCGTATCATGGCTTGCAACGCAAATTAATTCACATCTGGGTAAATTGTGCTGTTTTCTAAGGAGTTCCGAAATAGATCCTATAACTTCCCCAGGTTCGACTAGTGTTGCGAATTGCTCCCTCTTTACACCTATGAGCTTTAACAACTCTTCATCATACTCTTTTGTTTCTAGATTTAATAATTGAGTTGTAGAAGCATTCGTTTTTTCACTGATAAAAATTCCTGTCAACCGGTAATAAAGATAATCAGGCACTAAGAGTATTTTATAGGCCTTCGCCAGCTCTTCCTTATCATGGACATACAACTGAAATAAGGTATTAAAACTTAAAAACTGAATCCCTATTTTTTTATAAATTTCCTCAAGAGATACTTTTTTTCTGATATCTTGAATCGCTGTTTTGGTGCGCTCATCGCGGTAAGCATAAACTTCTTGTATCCGGTTTCCTTTTGCATCAATCAGTGCATAATCTACACCCCAGGTATCAATCCCTAAGGTACATTCTTCAATACCCTTTTCTCTGGCTTTTTTAAGACCATTGACAATTTCATTAAATAATTTTTCAATATTCCAAAAACAACTGCCATTTTCACTCCTAATTTCATTTTCGAAACGATATATCTCTTCTAACTGAATCTTTCCTTCTTGTTTCCATCCTACCACCAAGCGTCCACTGGAGGCACCAATATCCACAGCAATATGCTTTTTCATCCGCAACATCAATCCTTTCCTTTAGACAACTTATTCTGCGAATCAAACATATATTCCTTGTATTTATAAGGTTTTATCTGTTTTTATCTTTATTTTACCACCGCCATCTGCATTGTCAATAAATTTATTGTTGAATTTCTAGTACTTTTTCTTCTTTTCCCTTTACTTCTCTTTTATTTTTCTGTAGAATTATAGTAACTTAAAGAAATAAAGCAACATTTAAAACCACAAAAATGATTCTTTTACAGATATTTACTTAGACAATTTATAAGCTGTATACTAAAATAATGTAAAAGTCTATTTTTTTATTGCATGCCACAACCCAGAGGAGGATCCGTTATGCTTGGAATTGAACGCCGACAACAGATTATTGAACTCATTCAACAAGACAAGAAAGTCTATGTCTCCAACTTAAGCCAATTATTTAAAGTTACAGAAGAAACAATCCGTCGTGACTTAGAAAAATTAGAAAACGAAAGCATGCTAACCCGTACCTATGGTGGCGCTATTTTGAGTCAAAATACATTAGAAGATCTACCATTCCAAACAAGAACATCAATGAATCATGAATTCAAACAAAATATTTCAATAAAAGCTGCTAATTTAGTAAATGACAATGACACCATTATGGTAGATGCCAGCACTACATGCTTAGAACTAATACAAGCGCTTCAAGGGAAAAAAGGGCTTACTATTATTACTAATTCTATTAAAATTCCCTATGATTTTACCAATTCCAATTTTAATATTATTTCAACTGGTGGGAATCTTCGGGCCCATTCTTTAGCACTAGTAGGTTCCGTCGCGCAAAATGCACTTCAAAACTACTACGTTAACATGGCGATCCTGAGTTGTAAGGCCTTGTCTTTGGATAAGGGTATCATGGAATCCAATGAACCAGAGAGTGAATTTAAAAGAAGCATGATCAAACAGGCAGAAAAAGTAATCTTGTTGGCAGATCATACAAAATTCGATAAAACCGGATTCATAAGACTAATTGACTATAGTGATGTCGATTATATAATTACTGACCGGGAACCTGACAGCAATTGGTTAGAACTCTTGCAAGCCAATAAAATTGGGGTAATTTATTAATTTTCAACCTGCAAATAGTCAGCTTACTTATATAAAAAAAGACTTGGCTTGTGCCAAGTCCTCGGACGCAGGCAGAAGCCTTAGTCGTTCTTACTTGGAATCAAGAAAGTGGTATACTTTCTGATTCCGTAAAAAGCAGCACCTAATGGTGCTGCTTCTTTTGCTAAAATCCTTCTATAGCCGTTTTTCTGTATTCATCAACTTCCTGTGTTAATTTATAATCATTTTTCTTTACAAGGGTAAGATAATCACTCATGATCCTAGAAAAACTCCCCTCGTTCCCATTACTAGGTATAGTTTCAAGATAACTTTTCTTAGCAGCTGGAATCATTAGCTTATCCTCGTAACTAAACAGAGGCGTATTATTTGTTCCATACAAAGCAACAATAAGGTATCTCTTGAGTAGAGTTTTTACATCTTCCTTTTTTGCTGAATTACTAAATTCTTTAATAAATCCTTCCTGATTCGTCGCTCGCTTGACCACTTCATCCCAGCTAATCATAAGGCCAGCATCTTTTACTGCTACCTTGTCTGATTCTACTGACATAATATCAATATAGGCAGCAATATCCGAAGTCAGGTTTGATTGATATTTCTTATAAAAAGAATAGTCGATAACAGGGAAATAAAACCCTTCCGCTGTTTCAATTTTAAGCCCCTTATTTTTAGTCTCCAACAATAAATCTTTTATTACTTTATCTTGTATGCTATTTATATAACTTTCAGAGAAATCTCCCCGAAAATTCTTAGCTATTTTTTCTTGGATCTTATCATTCCCATACTTCTCTTCCAGCTTCGTTAAATCAAGTTGCTGATTCTTCTCCAATGTCAGAATCATCTTAGATGCATTCTCAGAGGAAACAACAGAAATCGTTTCATTAATAAATTTAATAAGTTCCTCTGTTGTAAAATCATTTCTCTGCGTCATTTGCTTAAACTCGTCCACGATGGCCTTGTCTTTATTTACATTAGGTTCACCTATCTTCTGTTGTGTTGTTTCATTTATGGATTTTGCTCCAAAACTCGCACATCCACTTAAAGCGGTGAGAAATACTAGCAACAAGATACTAGCAATCATTTTTTTCTTATTAGAATTCATTTAAACGCCTCTTTTCTTAACCTTTTCAATTATCTTAACGTCGCACAATACAAAAGGTAACGGAACTCAGGCTGGTATTTTTTTCATCAACAGCATATGCCTTTTAAACACTCTGCGATTAAAATATAAATCCTGTAAGGTGCGATTACCTTACAGGATTTATATTTAATTTAACCCTTTTGCTTCTCCTTAATCAAATTGGTATTCACACAGGCGGGTA
This sequence comes from Pelosinus sp. UFO1, assembly GCF_000725345.1. Lineage (NCBI taxonomy): Bacteria > Bacillati > Bacillota > Negativicutes > Selenomonadales > Sporomusaceae > Pelosinus > Pelosinus sp. UFO1. The sequence continues at coordinate 1,010,850 of NZ_CP008852.1, read as the reverse complement.
ATGGCTTACCTTCTAACCCTGCAAGCAAATTATCAACTGTAAGTTGAGCCATTGCAGTGCGAGTCTCCGTGGTTGCACTGCCAATATGAGGGGTAATAAGAATATTAGGAAGTGTTAATAAAGGATGATCCTTCGGCATTGGCTCGGGATCAGTCACATCAAGAGCTCCATAGGCAATCTGACCTGTTTTTAAAGCGTCAAAAAGCGCATTTGTATCTACAACCGGCCCCCGTGAAACATTGATAAAATAAGCCGTAGATTTCATTTTGTCAAACTGTTCTCGCCCAAACAGCCCCCTAGTTTCCTGAGAGAGAGGTGTCAATACGATGATACAGTCCGCTTTCTCCAATAACGCATCAAACGGTTGATAAGTGGCCCCAATTTTTTCATCATCAAGACGCCGATTTCGATTGTAATAAATGACATTCATACCAAAAGCCCCTGCCCTTTTGGCCACTGCTGCCCCAATCTGCCCCATGCCAACAATGCCAAGGGTCTTACCGGCAAGATCGATGCCAAAAGGTATATTCGAGCCAGAACGCCAAGCACCAGAACGTACAAAATCCCACCCCTCGTGAATCCGCCGTGCTGAGCACAATAGGAGAGAGAATGCTAGATCAGCCGTAGCATCCACTAACACTCCGGGCGTATTACCAAAAGGTATGCCTTTATCGTTACAAGCTTCGATATCAATATTATCATAACCGACTGACGGTTGCGAGATTACTTTCAATTTGGGTGCCTGTTGTAGGAGTTCTTTATCAACCTTAATACTTGCAGTTGCAATAAGTCCCTCTGCATCTTTTAGCCAATCGAATAAAAGTTCTTGTGGAACTGGACCTGATTTCGTCCATTGTTTCACGTCACAAAATTTCTGAATGCGTTCTAAAGCAGGAGCCATTAAGCTACCAGCTATCACTACTTTGTATTTGCTCATTTCAAAAACCACCTATTATTTATTCTTTTCAAAAAAGATAACGTTAGTAATCCTATTTGCCGTAAAAATGCAAACTCCTGCAAAACTGATTCATCTTGGTTTATTTACTGAATTTTTCCACATCAATTCTATACAAAAAATGTAGCACAGTGATGTTCCTTCACTGTGCCACATTTTTTGTATAGAATTTTATTCTCCAGTAGGTTTTAGACGACATAGAAAATGGCGAAGCACTTTAGGCTCATAAGTAAATTCTAAACCTTTAATTTGCTCACGACGCTCCCAGATGTTTGCTAATGCCTTTACCACAACATCCATATGGCGATCCGTATAAACTCTACGTGGAATCGCTAATCTCATAAATTCTACACCGGCTTTTTTCTGTATACCGGTTTCAGGATCACGACCTAAAAGTAATGAACCAACTTCTACAGGACGGACACCACCTTCCAGATAAAGTTCATTACAAAGGGCTTGTGCAGGAAATTGCTCCGCAGGAATATGTGGTAGAAATTTCCCCGCATCAACAAATACGGCATGCCCGCCTACCGGCCATTGAATAGGAATACCTCTCTTACGAAGCTCTTCTCCCAAGTATTCCACTTGACCAATCCGACTTTCTAAAAACTCCTCCTCGATTCCCTCATGAAGCCCAACAGCTAAACATTCCAAATCACGACCTGATAAGCCCCCATAAGTTACGAATCCTTCCATTGGTACGCAAGATGCACAGGCAGCAGCATAAAGATCAGGATCATTTTTTATAGCAATCATCCCGCCCATGTTTACAATTGCATCTTTTTTGGCACTCATCGTCAAGAAATCTCCCATAGCATACATTTCCCTAACGATTTCTTTAATGCTTCTATCAGCATAACCAGCCTCACGCTGCTTTATAAAGTAAGCATTTTCTGCAAAACGAGCGGAATCAAAGTTAATCTTTATACCATATTTATCTGCTATACCTTTTACACCACGAACATTTTCCATAGAAACCGGCTGACCGCCAGCTGAGTTACAAGTAACCGTTATAATAATAAAGGCTATATTTTCTGCTCCCTTCTCAACTATGAAACTTTCTAACCGCTCCAAGTCAAAATTACCTTTGAAGGGATGTTCTTTATCCGTAGCAAAAGCCTCTTTTATGACAAGATTTACAGGTATTGCTTTATTCAATTCAATCCAGGCCATCGTTGTATCAAAATGCATATTACCTAGAACATACTGTCCCTTACGCTTAATCAAATGAGGAAACAGAACCTGTTCAGCTCCACGTCCTTGGTGAGTGGGGATGATATCATTGTAATTAAAAATATCTTTTACTGCATCTTTAACCTTATAAAAAGATCGACCTCCAGCATAGGCTTCATCTCCTACCATCAAAGCAGACCATTGTCGGTCGCTCATCGCTCCCGTACCGCTATCTGTTAGAAGATCAATATATACATCTTCCGCTTTTAACAGAAAAGGATTATACCCAGCTTCTTTTAATGCGAATTCTCTTTCTGCTTTTGAAATTTTACGTAACGGCTCCACCATTTTGATGCGATAAGGCTCAGCTTCTCTACTCATATTAAGGCCCCCTATTATTATATAACCTCTGCATCAATTTACTTTTGCAATTGCCATGCCAAAGTATAATGTAGGAAAATCATACGTAATTGCTTGTTTGTATATATGGTTTCAGTCTTCTGATAATTTTTCATGCCAAGAATTCGTCTCACTGAAAACATTTCTTCTCACCCAGGCACTGTTATAAAAATGCATGATTTTTATACTATTACTTAGGTTTTTACCTTCGAGGATAATGCATAATTTTATGGATTTTCATCTTGTTTAAAATAGTCGTATTGGAAACCCCTAAAGCTTGCCCGGCTAATCTAGAGGAAGGATATTTCTTTAAAACTTTCTTAATAACTTCTTTTTCAACCTCGGCGACAATATCTTTTAGCGGGCGACACTGTCCATCACTAGGAAGTTCAAACTGCAAAATATTGTTGCCTTCTATTTTATAAGTGAGCTGGCTCGTAACATCCCTTAAATCAGTCCAAGTTAAAACGTGCTCAGATGTAATCTCTGTAGCGTTAGTCAAATTAAGAAGCCGCTCCAAAGTATTTTCTAATTGTCGTACATTACCCGGCCATTCTTGCGTCATAAAAAGGTCAAGACTCTCTTTCGATAATCGAACCTCTGGTTTATCTAGCTTCTCACAAATTTTACGAATCAAGCGTTGTACAAGTAGAGGGATATCTTCTTTTCGTTCTCGAAGTGGAGCAATGGTAAGAGGAATTACATTTAGCCTATAATATAAATCTCTCCTAAATTCTCCTTTTTCCAGCAGATCTTCCAGGTTACGATGTGTTGCAGCTATAATGCGAACATCAATCGGTATTTCCTTATTTCCACCTACTCTACGAATTACACCTTCCTGCAATACTCGTAGTAATTTCACTTGCAACCGATGAGTTATCTCACCTATCTCATCTAAAAATAATGTACCACCATTGGCTTGCTCAAACAGTCCTCTCTTCCCACCCCTTAATGCACCTGTAAAAGCACCTTCATCATAGCCGAATAGCTCACTCTCTAGAAGAGTATCCGCTAAAGCTGTACAGTTTATCGCAATAAATGGAGCCTTATACCTAGGCCCATCTGCGTGAATCGCTGTTGCAAATAATTCTTTTCCTGTGCCGCTTTCTCCACGTAATAGAATGGTAGAGCTGCTCTTAGCCACCGTGCGAGCAGAAGCGATAAGTTGATTCATCTTTTGACTTTGGTACACAATATCGTCAAATGTAGTTAATCTGTGCATATTACCCACCCTAGAGATAATATTCTCCACTTGATGAAAGTCTTTAATCGTCGAGACAGCCCCGATAATTTTCCCTTGATCATTTTTGACAGCTACACTACTCATAAGATAATGGATTGTTCTTTCAGCTATTTTAACCTTTTGTTCCCTTAACTTATAGGTCTTGCCACTTTCTAAAGTATCAAGAATCGGGGAGTTGGAAGTTAAAAGTTCTTCAGCCCCTAATCCAATCAACTCCCTAGGGCTGCAATAAAATATCTTACAGGCAACTTCATTAACGTGGGTAATCTTCCCTTCCTTATCAATTGCAAGAATACCTTCGCTCACAGAATTCAAAATAGTTCGTAATTCATGTTCTCTTTCTTCGTAGGGCATTTGCGCACAAAATTTGAGGGAATTTACCCCTACTACTGATGTTAGATCCTCCATTAGTTTTTCAACCTGACTATCTACACCACAACGAAATTTAATTACCATACCATGCTTTGGCAGTACTTCCATAGCTATTTTGTCGATATTATTCTGTTCTGTACGTTTAAATATTTCATAGCCTAATCCAGGGTAATCTATAAAATCAATTTGAATTACATATTCCTGCATGAATATCAGTTCCCCTCTCATCTATCGACTACATACTCAGATACTTCAATTATACTAAATTTAACCAACCTATTAAAAATAAAAGAGATGAACTAATTGTCTAATTCATCTCTTTACTCCAATCTTTAATAATCTTTTTGATAGGCTGCCTGTATTGTAGAGCCTTTTAAAAACAGTTTATGCTATCTCTTGTTCAACAACATACGATTTAGAAAGATTAAAGTATATAGTGAAAATTGTTCCATTTCTTCCTGTGCTAACATCAATCTTTGCCTCATGCCTATCCACAATGCGATAACAGACAGAAAGCCCCAGTCCTGTTCCTCCGTCCTTCGTAGTAACAAAGGGTATACCTAACTTATCCATCACTTCATTTGGGATTCCTTTTCCAGTATCCTGCACTTCTAACACAACATTATCATTATGTAAATAGGTTCGAACTATGACCTCTCCCCTATCTTCAATTGCCTCGAAACCATTTCGCACAAGGTTTAAAATAAGCTGTCGTATTTCCTTTTCATCAAAATCGCTATCTGGTATATTGCTACATTCCGCATTAATTTCATGACCCCAACAAAGGGCATCCGCCTGGAGAAGAGGGAGTATAGTTTGTATGACTTTGTTTAAATTTCCACGTTTCATATCTACAGCCTTATTTTTAGCAAGAGAGAGAAATTCCGTTATTATGCTGTTCGCTCTATCCAATTCCTCAATCATAGTGCCTAGACTCTCACCGTACTTAAGAAATTGTTCCTTCTTTTGAAACAACTGTAGATACCCTCTCACTGTAGTCATAGGATTACGTACTTCATGACCAATTGCAGCGGCCATTTCACCGACAATATTAAGACGGTCTATTTGAGCCATTCTCCTCTCAAGCTGCTGCTTTTCCGTTACGTCACGGGCAATGCATAAGACACTTTCCACCTGTCCATCTTTGTTAAACTCGGGTATAAGGCGTATAGAATAAAAATGTTGATCATCTAGACGAACACTCCATGACTCAATCTCTAATTTAGAGCCTGTATAAAATACAGCATCCAAATTCTTCACCCAACGAGAACAGTACTCCTCAGGTGCACCCGTTTCTGCCGATGTTTTGCCGACGGCTTGGGCAAGAGATATGCCTGTAATCAACGTGAATGCAGGATTGACATAGATAAAACGATACTCCTTATCAAATCGACAGATAACATCAGGGCTATTCTCAACTAACTTTCGATATTGCTGCTCACTCTGCTGCAATTGCTGTGTTCTATAGCTGACCTCGTCTTCCAGTCTAGCATTCAGCCATTGAAGATCTGCTTGCGCTTTTTTTCGCTCTACGATCTCTTTCTCCATGGAAACGTTGATTTCTCTTATCTCAACTACCTTACTCTCTAGTTTCACCTCATTTTCTTTGAGGAGACCTACGGTATTTTCAATTATAAAACTCATTTGCAGGAAAGACTTACAAAGATTACCTAACTCTTGCGGCATTTTTCTTAACTCTTTATTGCGCTCAATTTTTTCATATTTTTCTGTTGAAATCAAATTAGACTGACCAATCAACCAATCAATCGGCTTTTTAATAAAATTCGTTAGCCGCGTGGCAAAAGGCAAGATCAAGACAAGGAGTAACAGCGTACCTCCAGCCATTTTTCCAAGTTGAGTGTAAATTGGAGTAAGAATTTCTTCCTCATCAACACTGCCAACCAGCGTCCATCCGCGTTCGGGCATATATTGGTAAGCACCCATTACCTTGTTACCCAAATAATCCGTCCAACTGGCCTTACCTGTTTCGCCAATATGTATACTTGCCAAAGCCTCACTAGAAAGTTTAACTTCTTTTTTAGAATCACCCTCTAAAATTCCTTCCTCAATTAGTGTGGTAACGTATCGTGGCTGGGCAATCAATTTCCCTGCGCGATTTACTAGGAGTATTTCTCCTGTTTCTCCCATCCAATTCTCACGCAACAGTGTCTCTATCTTCGTCGTTCGTACGGAACCAAGTAACACTCCTTGAAAGATTCCTTCATTGTCATATATTGGAGAAGAAAAATTAATAATTGGTAATCCACTATTTCGGCCGATTACTATATCGGATATATACTCTTCCCCCGCTAACGCTCCTTGAAAATAAGTTTGGTTAATTGCTGATGAAAATTGAATTCCCCCAGGCAATGTAGATATTTTGAATAACCCATCCCGGTCAATGAATGATAATGAATCAAACTCCTTACTGTTCTGTTGTGTTAGTTCTAGGGCGATCTTCATTTGTTCCTCATCTAAGGTACGAAAAGATTTTAACTGACTTAACATATGAACGTCTATAGCTCTTTCTTCTAACCAATATTCGATCAATCGTCTCTGAAAATCGACCCGTTGACTGATTAATTCAAGCTTTTTCTGTTTAACAATGTTAATTTGATTAATCGTATAAATAGCCATAATCAACAAGCTGGGGACAACAACAAGAATAACTGTCCATAATCTAAATTGGCGTTGCAAAGTTTGAGTTTTCATACTCTCCACTCCTCAAAGAATTTCCGCCTCGACTATTCACTCAGATATCCTAATACTGCTTTATTTGCCATTAAAATACAAAATTCCTGCAAGTTTTTACCTTTTGCAGGATTTTGTCCTTTGGATATTTCTTAGAGGCAATACCAACATGTAGTAAATCTCTCATTCATTTAACACAGAATAATCCTTTACAACATTTCATACAACAACATTTTACATGTCTTTATTGGAAAAACATTTGTAATTTCCTTGTTTTGGTACTATACTATATTCATTGAGACATATTAATAAATGTTACCTCAATGCAGAGGCTCCCTTGAGGGATGCCTCTATTTTTTTATAAGGAGGAATAAAAGATGAATACCATAAAAATAATCCTAACCATTCTTCCCTTTGTTTGGACAATTGGTATGGTCCCCTTTGCAAACAAGGTTTTTCCGATTGTGCTAGGATTACCCTTTTTAGCTTTTTGGTTTGTCACTGGGATTTTCCTTGCTTTTCTTTGCTTACAGGCTATTTATTTCATCGATTCAAGACATAGACAAGACTCTTAACTTTCAAAAAAGGATGGTGCAACATGAGTAATGAAACAGTTTCACTTTTAATTATATTTTTGTTTATTATTACAGCAACAATTATTGGCTTAATTCCCGGCATGAATAAAAAGATGAATCTTGAAGAATGGGCCGTTGGCGGACGTAATTTTGGCAGATGGCTAAACTGGTTTATCTTAGCAGGTGAAATTTATACTGCCTTTGCTTTTTTAGGTGCCAGTGGCTGGGCCTATTCTCGTGGAGGCCCAACTTTTTACATATTAGGTTATGGTGCCTTAGCCTATATTGTCGGGTACTATCTGTTACCTACCATTTCGCCCATTGGTCGCAAACATGGTCTAATGACACAACCTGATCTAATTGAGCATTTATATGACAGTAAAAACTTAAGCTTACTGACTGCAATCATTGGCGTTGCCTTTTTGCTTCCCTACTTACAACTACAATTAACTGGTCTTGGGCTCATTATCGAAACTTGCTCTTATGGGCAACTTACTCGAATTCCTGCTATGTTAATTGCTTTTATTTTGGTTGCCTCCTTTGTTTATTTAAGTGGCTTAAAAGGTGTCGCTTCTACTGCGGTGCTGAAAGATATATTATTAATGATTGCTGTTGTCTTCTTTGGCCTTTACCTCCCCATCCACTACTTTGGCAGCTTAGGTGGCATGTTTGAAGCCCTCGAAATTGCTAAACCAGGTTTTCTTGCCTTACCGGGGGGAACCAAAAACTTTGATGTAAGTTGGGTAATGTCTACCTTAGTCGTAACAAGTCTAGGATTTTATATGTGGCCTCATTTCACTACCAATAGTTTCAGCGCCCGCAATCCTGATGTACTCCGCCATAACGCGATTTACTTACCCTTATACCAGATTTGTTTGCTCTTTCCAATGCTAGTAGGTTTTGCTGCTCTGCTACTACTCGAATCACCTTTGAAAACGCCTGATATGGCCTTCATGACCATAGTACAAAAACTTTTTCCCGGCTGGACGTTAGGCCTTGTTGGCGGTGCAGGTGCCTTGGCTTGTATGATTCCAGCTGCCGATTTACTTTTGTCCACCTCAATGCTCTTTACCCGCAATATTTACAGCAAAATCATTGGAAAGAATACGTCCCCGAATAACCTAATCAATGTTGCAAGAATTACATTACTAGCACTTACTACCATTGCTCTTTGTTTGGCTATTTTTCTTCCCAATATGCTTGTTAACTTACTCCTTACAGGGTACTCAGGTGTTACACAATTCTTTCCTATGATTGTGCTAGGGCTTTATTGGAAAAAAGCCACAAGGCTCGGAGCATATTCAGGATTGATAATCGGGGAAATTCTCGTATTCACTTTGATTCTAGGAAAAATGGATCCTTTGCCCTTCGCTGGTATGAATTTAAACGCAGGTTTTGTAGCTTTGCTTGCTAATTCAATTGTTTTTGTTCTGGTAAGCTTAGTTACCTATACTCCTATAAAAACAAAAAGCGAGGTTAATCTATAACTTATTTATCTTTATCCTTTAAATAACGAAGAAAACGCTACTGGCGAGCTAGGTAAGCTGTGTAGCGTTTTCTTCGTTTTACATTTTTATCGTTAGATATAAATTTATTTATGAGCCAGTGCAAGGGCAGCAGTCGCCATAATTTCCATACCATAACATAAAGCATCTTCATCTATATCATATTTAGGATGATGTTGCGGATAAATGATCCCTTTTTCAACATTACCTACACCAACAAAGAAGAACGCTCCAGGTACTTTTTCTAAGTAATAAGAAAAATCTTCCCCACCCATGACCGGATTAATGGTTAGAACATTTTCTTTGCCAAGAACTGTGACGCCTGCCTCACCAATCACTTTCGAATATTCAGGATGATTAATCAAAGCAGGGAAGCCTAATACTTTTTCAAATTCATAGGAAGCATTATTGGCCTCACAAATTCCTTTGGTAATTTGCTCAATTCTTTCAAAAATAAGCGAACGAATTGATGGTTCAAAAGACCGAACAGTTCCTTTGATCACGGCTGTGTCCGGTATAATATTGAAAGTTTCTCCAGCTCTAAAATAGCCTAATGAAACTACAGCTTGTTCCAGAGGATCTACATTACGACTGACAATTGTCTGTAAAGCCACTGTTAATTGTGCGCCAACTAATAATGCATCTACAGTTTGTTGAGGCATAGACCCATGCCCGCCTCGCCCTTTGATCTTAATAGTAAACTCATCCGGCGAAGCCATAAGCCGGTCAAAAGTAATACCAATCGTACCTACCTTCATAGGTTCCCAAAGATGAGCACCAATAATAGCATCGACTCCATCTAAGGCGCCTTCCTCAATCATAAATTTTGCTCCACCAGGAAAGTGTTCCTCACTTGGTTGAAATAAAAAACGAATTTTTCCCGCAATTTCTTCTTTTATTTCGACCAAGATCTTGGCAACACCAATCAACATGGCTACGTGCCCATCATGCCCACAGGCGTGACATACACCATGGTTTTGAGATTGATAAGACTTACCACATTCATCAACTATCTCTAGAGCATCCATATCCGCTCTAATAGCAATGGTTTTACCAGGCTTACCGCCTTCAAGCTCGGCAATTACTCCTGTTTTAGCAATGGAATGACACGCAAGGCCAATCGCTGTTAACTCTTGCATTATATGCTTCTGAGTATTAAACTCTTGATTACTAAGCTCAGGAAATCTATGGAGATATCTTCTGAGCTCTATAACCGATTTATGGTGTTTCTGTGCAATAACTCCGATAGTTGTCATATTAATCATCGCCTCTTCTTTAATATCAAAGAGGCCTTCACCTCATATGGTAAAGGCCTCTTTGCCGTTGTTAATAATATTACCCTTCTATGAAAAAATTGTCAATCATAAGGTTACTATCTTTCAGTGTTGAAACTTCCACCTTCATTGACATTTCGATGCGCATTTGCTACAATTGAAATTATTCATTAAATGGCTCCGTAGCTCAGCTGGATAGAGCGTTTGACTTCGAATCAATAGGTCGGGGGTTCGAATCCCTCCGGGGTCACCATTTAAAATCAAGCCTTCGCAGGTATGCGAGGGCTTTTCTTATGTCAACTTAGTAACAGTTCTAGTGACACTTTTTTTAAAAAAACTACAAACTAATAGTAATAATTGCACAACATATAAACAGGCAGGTATCGAAACCCGTCCCTGTAAGCTTTATACTTGTTTTCACTAGCTGGAGCAATTTTTGAAAAAGTATCTCATTAACGAAGGACTTGTACACTCCTTTCCAGTCTCTAACGATACTGCAGAAAAGCTACGGATGGTTTCAATATATTCATTGCGAGTCCTGCAGCAGTCGAACTTGGAAAAACTGGATACTATATCAGCGATACACTTGTCGTAAATCGTATCAAAAGAGGCTTGGATTAATTCCCCAGACGTAGGATGTCGATACTGACTGTTATTCTCAAACAGTTGATAGTATGCCGGATAAATTGTCTTAGGATAACACAATGCACTACGTTTCCTCATTTCCACACTTACGATACCTATAAACTTCAACAAATACTTCATAATCTTATTATTCAATAACCCTTGGGTCTTTATATAGGCATTTAAGCAGTCCTGCGTCATTTCGATTCTCTTATCAACATCATTACTGAAATATAATAACGATAAAACTTCAGCTATCATTGGACCTTGTAACTGACTGATTATATATTTTGCGCTGGTAGGTCCAGTGTAGTTAAGTTTTCTTAGATAATACAAGTCTAAATGAGACTCGAATTGCCGATGCTCAACTATCGCTTTGTTTCTTTTATGGATATCTTTGTCATAACAATTTCCTGTAAAGTAATAAATAAGAGGATGGTAGTGACTATCAATAATAATATGGCTAATGCACCCTAGGATAAAAGAAAGAAGAAAGTCAGGAATGTCACCATCTTCGTCCAACGAATAGTTCTGGAGTAAATTTATTATAGGTTCCCATACTCTGCATGTTTTTACCCCGTGGAGTTCATCAGCCTTTTTCGCCAGAATGAGAGAAGAATTAGCAGGAGAATAGTACGGAATATCATAGGCAACTGCTCCCCCTAAAAATGAGGCGTAGTTCTCATCGATTACGTATTTGATACGTTTAAAGTGCACGTTTTTTCTTGCTGTCGTTGCAAGCGCCCAGTGGGTTATGTCTTTTGGCATAAACGCTCCTCCTAGATTAGGAACAAGTTTCGACTCTCTACACTGATAGAATCAGTATAGATACATCCTGTTTTTGCATTGCTGTTCATTTATCATTATCATAGTTTTGACATTTTTCCCTGCATTATATACCGATAATATCAGGAAGGGAGATTTCAAAGAGCCTATGATACAGCATTCTATCCTATTTACTATCGTATATTAGAAAGCGATTCCATGAACAATAGGGAGATATACTGATCCACATAGGCTAAACTTCTGTTTACTGACCTGAGTTATCCTAAAGGAGGTTATTATTTTGTTTGAACCGTTGAACATTGCATTGCGAGTAATTTTAGCTCTGATATTCTTTTTTGCCGCCACTAAATTTTTAACTAAAAGAGGCCTATCCACGCCAACTTATTTTGACTATATTGCTGCCGCTCTTCTTGGAACCATAGCCGGGAATTTGGCTTTTAACGTAAATATCCATATCTTAAATTTTATTCTTTCTTTAATCCTCACGACATTTATTATCGTTTTAGTATCTTACCTCTCTTTTCACTACAGACCACTTCGTAATTTTTTAGCTGGAGAACCGACCATCTTAATCGAAAAAGGGAAAATATTAGAAAATAATATGACAAAGTTAAACTATTCATATGATTACCTAAATCAGCATCTTAGGCAGGAAAAGGTTTTTGATATATCCCAAGTCGAATTTGCTATTTTAGAGCCAAGTGGCAAATTAAGCGTCCAGTTAAAATCTCAAAACCGGCCATTAACGCCGCAGGATCTTCATATGTCAACTAAATATGAGGGACTTGCTACTGAGTTAATTCTAGATGGCAAAGTCATAGAGCATAACCTTCAGCATAAAGGTTTAAACAAAGAATGGATCAATAGAAAACTTAAAGAAAAAGGAATTGAAAACGTTCAAGAAGTCGCGTTTGCTGCCTTAGCGACCAATGGTAACCTATATGTTGATTTATATCGAGATTGGCGCTAGAGAAACCCTTCATTTCAAGAAATCTCAAGGAGGGGCAGGCTTAAGAGAATGCGCAACTACTAAAAGCACAGGCTATAAAATAGCCTGTGCTTTTTTTATGTATAAATTAATTACTGTTTTATCCCACAATCAATCTATCTTCTTTTATAATATGTTCAACAAGCCATTCACAGACAAAATCCAAAATACCCAGCAAGTATTCATTATGTCCATTATCAATTTGCTCTAAGTCAATGCCTTCCATTTTTTCTAAAAAATCATTATGTGCAACCTTCTGCGAGAGAAGCTTTTTGTACCCAATATTTTTCATATATTCTTCTTCAGCCTCAAAATGATAGATTGTATAATTTTTTAGTTCTTCAATGATTTCAATGATCGAATCATATTTATCCGTTATGAGATCATTTTTTAAAAGATCATAAATCCGATTTGATATCTGGAATAGTTCTTTGTGTTGTTCATCAATCGCTTCTACTCCTATAGCATAATTATCTTCCCATGTTACCATAAATTTACCAATCTCCTTTGCACCTACTATTACTTTTGATTGAAACTCTTACTTTATGACAATTATTCTCCCAATTATTACATTTTCCTCTAATTTATTTAAATTATAATAAAAGGTTAACACTTTTTGTATTTTTCAAACTTACAGTAGATACTAAAGGAACTAGATCTGTCGCAATGCATAGAATATTATATAGCGCAAATACTCTATGGTAAGTGAATATCCAACATGATTGGGGGACACAAGATGGAAATACACTCGCCTTTTAGAAATCTAGTTGTCGGAGTGGATCGCAAACTGCCTTTAGCAAATGGTAAATATGTAACAGGGATTAATTTTGATAATGCAGCTACAACTCCACCCCTTCATTCCGTCATGGACGAACTTGGAGATTTTGCTCCTTGGTATTCATCAATTCACCGTGGTGCGGGGTATAAATCAATACTTTCGTCAGATGTGTATGAAGAAGGAAGAGACGTTATAAAGAAATTTGTCAATGCAGACCACACCCGAGATGTCGTCATTTATACGAAAAATACAACAGAAGCAATAAATTTACTATCTTATATTCTAGAGCAAAAAGACGATAAACAAGTTATTCTTTCTACAGATATGGAACATTTAGCAAATGATTTACCATGGAGAGATAAGTTTTTAATTGATTATGTGTCTATTGATGAATTTGGAAAGCTCTCCCTAGAAGACTTAGAGATGAAATTAGTACATTATGGCGGAAGGATAAAATTAGTTACAGTAACTGGTGCCTCAAATGTAACTGGTTACAAGAACCCTATCTACAAAATTGCAAAACTTGCTCATGAGCACGGAGCAAAAATTCTTGTAGATGGAGCCCAATTGGCTCCCCACTGTCCTATTGATATGAAGGACTATGATTCTTTAGAGCATCTCGACTATCTCGTTTTTTCTGCTCATAAAATGTATGCTCCTTTTGGTATAGGAGTCCTTATCGGACCAAAAGAAACCTTTGAAGGGGAGGAACCCTACTGTAAGGGAGGAGGTGCAGTGAAATTAGTCTCCCATCAATTTATAGCATGGGATACCCCTCCCCACAAAGAAGAAGCCGGTACCCCTAATGTTATGGGAGTTGTGGCTTTGTTAGCTGCCATAAAAACATTAAGTTCTATTGGCATGCACGTTATTGATAACTATGAACAAACTTTAATTCATTATGCTATCGCTGGATTAACATCGATTCCCGATATAAAATTATATTGCTGTGCTGGAAACAAAGAAGATCGCCTAGGCATTATAGCCTTTGACCTTCCTGGTATCCATCACGAATTATTAGCAAACATTTTATCCCATGAGGCTGGAATTGCCGTACGGAATGGTCTATTCTGCGCTCATCCCTATATAGAAAAGCTTTTAGGAATAACAAATCAAAAGCTTTCTGACATGCAAAAAAATCCTAACGTCCCTTGTCCTGGCTTAGTTAGAATGAGTTTAGGATTATATAATAATAGTAACGAAGTTGATATGTTAATTGATTTATTACACCAAATTAGCAAAAATAAAAATGCGTATATACAAAAATATTAGTCTTGTTATCCATAATAATAAAACTGTCATTGATATGCTTACCTTACACTTCATTATTGAAGTATTCTTGTCAATGACAGTTTTTTTTTACTTTTCAATCTAGCTAACTTACTTCTCACAAGTCACCTATCTTATGTTATCGATGTGGCAGATGTATTATTGCTCATTGTTTTCCAACAGCCAAATATCATCCTCCGGGACCACTATTAGTTTTTTATCGTCACAGCACTCTACCAGATATACCCAGTTATAGTTTATCAATCTAGAGCTAATAATAATTCCCCTAATTAAAGAACTCCCGAAAAGTTTACGCTTTTCAAAGGACACTTCGTCCTTAATTTTGTATTTACTATTTTTAGTATCCACTAATCTCCCTCCTTATTTCCTATATTACCCGCAATATAAGCCATAAATACTAAATAAGTAAACTAAAACCACTCCTTACGGAGCGGTTTCTTTTACGCCTAAAACCTTACTAGCGTAATAATTGCATTAGCAATCGTATATAAAATTAAGATGCCTGTAATTCTGACTATAGGATGGGTTTTCCATTCCACTTCTCTTTCTTCCATCTTTTTGATTCTCCTTACCATATTTTTTGGCTAACATATATGTACTTTATTATTGCCACTACCGATGAGAAATATGATAAGTAAACAAATAAAAAGGCACTACCACTCAAAAGAGTTGGCAATGCCTTTTCTTATTATGTATTTAGAAGTTCTATTCTACTGTTTTAAAATCCAGAATATCCCTTCTGCTTAGATGACTGCAAGCCCAAGTATTCATCAACACTATATTTACCAGGACCAACAAAAAATGCTCCTAAGAAACTAAAACCATCTTCCAGTGATTGGGCCGCCTTCAGCATACCCTTCCCTTCTAACATTTGGGTGGAAAATGCAATTAGCATATTACTAATTAATAGCAAGCACATGGGGCGGTAAAGAAAACCGATAGCAAGAAATAAACCGCCAAAGAACTCTGCGAAACCAGACATAAACCCCCACACCGCTGGGGCAAAGGTAATACCGAGGACCTCCATAGATTTTCCCAATCCCGCCCATTTTTCAACGCCACCAGTAATTTTGGGAAATCCGTGCCACATAAACATACTACCCATTCCTAAACGAAAAATTAATAAGCCTAAATCCATAAAAGAAAAAAACCGCTGATTTAGACTTCTAATTAATTCTTTCATTTTTGTTTTCCTCCTTTAGATTTAATTTATTAAAAAATATGATAATGTGATGAATCTAATATACTCTATTTACCATCCAAATACAAATTCCTGCCCGATACATTGTGAAAACGAGGAAATTCAAGCAACTTATTTTAATCAACCATAATTTCCCAGAATTTAATATAGACCTTTTTTCAGTTAACAACTAACTCTGTCTCTTTTCTTCGATATTCTAAAACTCTCAAAATCCGCAGAGATAGACTCTACCATGAGAGGGGATTTTATCTTGTATCTGTCTATTCAATAATCTTACCCGCATAACTTGGATAGTATGGACACAACTTCATTGCCAACTTCTTGAGTATTGGCTGTCCCGCCCATATCTGGAGTAAGAGATTTTTTTTGTACCATGACCTGCTCAATCGCCTGTAGGACTACCTTTCCCCATTCTTCTTGACCAAAGAAATCAAGCATTTGGCTTACTGACCAAATTGAAGCCAAGGGATTAGCAATTCCTTTCCCAGCAATATCTGGTGCAGACCCGTGAATCGGTTCAAACATAGAAGGATGCTTACCTTCTGGATTAATATTAGCACCTGCAGCTAAACCCATCCCTCCGGCTATAGCAGCACCTAAATCTGTAATTATGTCGCCAAACAAGTTGGAAGTAACCACAATTTGAAATCGCTCGGGTTCTTTTACAAAAAACATACATGCTGCATCTACCAAATAAGAGTGAGTGACAACGTCTGGATATTCACGCCCTACCTCGGCAAATACTTGATCCCAAAATACCATAGAATACACTAACGCATTTCCTTTACTGATGCTTGTTAATGTTTTTTTTGTTTTGCGAGCGATTTCATAAGCATAACGAATAATACGCTCGGTACCTTTGCGAGAAAAAACTCCTGTCTGTAAAACCACTTCCTCAGGCTGACCTCGAAATAACCACTCTCCAGCTCCCGCATATTCTCCTTCGCTATTTTCCCGAACCACCAGCATATCAATTTGATCACGTCTGCTATCTTTTAATGGACAAGGTGCCCCTTCTAATAGTTGAATGGGGCGTAGATTTACGTATTGGTCAAAGCCTTTACGAATTTTAAGTAATAAATCACAAAGAGATATGTGATCAGGCACTCCTGGATAACCTACCGCCCCTAAATAAATCGCATCAAAAGCTTTTAAAGTATCTAAACCGTCTTCATCCATCATTTTTCCATGTTTTAAATAATACTCACAGCCCCAAGGAAAGTATGTAAACTCAAAGTTAAAATCTCCAGCCAGCTGTGCCACTGTTTTTAAAACTTTTATGCCTTCTGCTAATACTTCAGGTCCAATTCCATCGCCTGCAATTACAGCTATTTTATATATTTTCATCCGCTATTCTTCTCCTTCCTCTTCTTATCTTAGTAGTTGTCTATTTTTATATTTATTGACCACAAAATAAATAATTCCTGCAAAGTTATTAGCAGTAAAATTGCTGTTTCATAGTTTTTTGTATTGTAGAGCAGCAATTCGGAAAAGCTATGACATCATAACATTTTGAAAGGGGCATCACTATGAGCCAACAACAGAGTTCTCAGGGAACATCCTTCCCACCGCAACATCAAAACCAGCAACCTGGAATTGAATCACAAATGAAGCCACTGCCAATTTTTATGGATGCTAACTACCGGGCAAGTGGTAAACTGGAAAATAAGGTAGCCATAATTAGCGGCGGGGATAGCGGCATTGGTCGAGCTGTGGCTTTAGCTTTTGCTAAAGAAGGAGCTAATGTGACAATCACCTACCTTAATGAACATGATGACGCTGCAGAAACAAAAAAACTGATTGAACAAATGAACAAGAGCTGTTTAACCATTGCTGGAGACATTGGCGATGAACGATTTTGCCAACAAGTAGTGGCAGATACAGTAAGTAAATTTGGTCAATTAGATATCCTCGTAAACAATGCTGCTGAACAACATGTACAAACAAGTCTTCAAAACATCTCCGCCGCACAATTAGAAAAAACCTTTCGTACCAATATCTTCTCCTATTTTTTCCTTAGCAAAGCAGCCTTATCTCATCTAAAAAAGGGCAGTGTCATTATTAATACCGCCTCAGTTACTGCCTACAAAGGAAATGAACAGCTTATTGATTATTCCGCAACAAAAGGTGCTATCGTTGCCTTCACTCGTTCTTTGTCTCTTTCCTTAATCCCACAAGGCATTCGTGTTAATGGTGTTGCACCTGGACCGATTTGGACACCACTCATTCCAGCCTCATTTCCCGATCCAGATATAACCACGTTCGGTCAGGATACCCCCATGAAACGGGCTGGTCAACCGGTGGAAGTGGCTCCATGTTACGTATTTTTGGCCTCACAAGATTCTGTCTATATGTCCGGGCAAATCCTTCATGTCAATGGCGGTACTATCGTAAATGGGTAGTTATGAATTAAAGCATCTCTAAAACCAGTTGAATTACATCTTCCTTCGTCAGATGATGTTTTTTATAAAGTTCTTCAGGGTCACCTGATTCTCCAAATTGATCCTTTACTGCTAAACACCTAACTAGACAAGGCACATTTGCAGCTACCAATTCGCATACAGTACTATAGAGTCCACCATACATAAAATGATCCTCTACTGTAATAATTTTATGGGTTTCTACCGCTGCCTGCAAAATGATGTCTTGATCAATTGGCTTAATTGATGGAACGTCAACGACCCTGGCAAAAATGCCTTGCGCTGCCAAAGCGATAGCTGCCTCCATGATCACCCCGACCATGCTGCCGTGAGCCATTAAAGTAATATCTTTTCCCTCTTTCAAGGTATACGCTTTGCCGATAATAAAATCCCAATCTTCTTTAAACAAAATAGGACATTCTTTACGTCCGACCCGTACATAAACGGGTCCTTTGTGTTTTATCGCTGCCATAATTGCTTTACGAGTTTCAACTTGGTCAGAAGGAGTCAATACAACACAATTTGGTAGTTCCCGCATCAAGGCAATATCATCTAGACATTGATGAATCGCCCCATCCTTTCCTACCGCTAATCCTGGATGAGTGGAGATAATCTTTACATTCAAATTAGAATATGCCACAGATTGCCGTATTTGATCATAGCAGCGGCCTGGAGCAAAACAAGCAAAAGTACTAATCACGGGAATCAGTCCTACCCTAGCAAGTCCTGCAGCTAGGCTAACCATATTTTGTTCACAAATCCCCGCATTTAACATGCGATTTGGATACCTTTTACCAAAATCCTCTGTCTTAGTAGCCTTTGATAAATCTCCATTAACTACAAATATATTTTCATTCTCTTCCCCTAATTCTAATAATGTTTTACCTAACATGTCTCGGGGAGATATGATACTACTCATCTTATGATGTCCTCCTGTTTTGCTAGTTCTATCATCGCAGCTTGATACTCCCCTGCTGTGCATTTTTGCGAATGCCAGGCAATGGAGTTCTCCATGAAGGATATCCCTTTACCCTTCACCGTATTTGCAATAATAATATTTCCCCTATCGCGGTCGAGTTCCATGAAAGCCTTATCAATCTGCTGAAAATCATGACCATCAATTTCCTGTACATGATAACCAAAAGCCTGAAACTTTTCTGTCAAATTACCAAAATTCGTCACCTGATCTACAAAATTATCCAACTGTAGTTTATTATTATCAACTATAATCGCCAGATTCTTTAGTTGTAAATGAGACTGTAATAAGAGAGCTTCCCATACTTGCCCTTCTTCTAGCTCCCCATCCCCCAGCATGACATATACCATGCCATCCCATTGCTTTTTCTGATACCCTAGCGCGATACCTAGAGCAAAAGATAATCCTTGTCCTAAGGACCCTGTACTGCATTCAATACCTGGAGCATCATCTATATGGGTGTGCCCTTGTAATCTAGAATCAATCTTCCGATAGGTTTTTAATTCTTCTACTGGGAAAAAACCTCGCCGTGCTAATACGCTATAATAACCAATCGAAGCGTGCCCTTTACTTAAAATGAAAATGTCTCGCCCTTCCTTCAGATAATTAGCACAATCAATTCTCATCCTATTAAAATAAAGATAAACCATAATTTCCATAGCGGAAAAGGCCCCACCTAAATGTCCAGATCCTGCAATCTGTTGTATTTCTAGACAGTCCTTACGTGCTCTGATCGCAATTTTTTGTAATTTTTTTTGCTCCTCTTCCCTAATCATAACAAGCCGCCCTCCATTTATGAGTATTAAAAAGGGTAGGCTTTCACCCACCCTTTCCTGTTAACTTACATAAACATTTTCAGAATATTCCCTAGCACAATTCCGACGCCACAGAAATCGGCATCACTGAATGTAGTATTGGCAAATCCCAAGTCACCCAATACTGGCATAAGAAGAACGGGCAGAAAAGTGATCAATAGACCATGAGAAAAGGCACCAGCCACAGCACCACGTCTACCGCCAGTAGCATTGCCAAATACACCAGCCGTTGCTCCGCAGAAGAAATGTGGTACTACCCCTGGTAGAATAATAGCCAAATTAGGCAGTGCTCCTGTAAATGCAATGAGAATGATCATGCCTACAATCCCAGCAGCAAAGCTAGATAAAAAACCAATCAGAACTGCATTCGGAGCATAAGGAAATACAACAGGACAATCTAAAGCTGGCTTAGCATCTGGCACTAACCTTGTGGCAATCCCATTAAAAGCTGGGACGATTTCGGCCAATATAAGACGAACGCCGGCCAAGATAATATACACACCACCAGCAAAGGTAATAGCCTGTAAAATAGCAAATATAATAAAATTCTGTCCACCGCTCAATTCCTTTTCCACGAACCCTTGACCGGAAGCAATGGCTACAACCAAATACAAAATTCCCATGACGAGAGCAATGGAGACAGAGGTGTCACGAAGAAAAGTCAGGCCTTGAGGAAACTGAATATCTTCTGTGGATTTTGAACGATCCCCTACCAAAGACCCAACCCAGGCAGAAAGTACATATCCTAAAGTACCAAAATGACCAAAGCCAACACTGTTATCACCTGTAATTTTCCGCATTGTAGGTTGCGCAATGGCAGGGAAGAAGACCATTGTAAAACCTAGAAGAATTGAACCAATTAGAACCATTGGCACGCCTGTAACACCACCAGCCACTAAAATCGCAGCTATCATGCAGGCCATGTATAAAGTATGATGCCCCGTAAGAAAAATATATTTTAACGGTGTAAAACGAGCAATGAGAATATTAGCTACCATCCCAAAAGCCATAATCAAGGCGGTTTGTGTACCGTAGGTTTTTAAAGCCAAGGCCACTATAGCCTCATTATGCGGCACAACCCCCTTTATACCAAACCCTGTCTGAAACATAGTACCAAAATGGGATAAAGAACTTACGGCAATACCTGCACCACCACCAAGTACTATAAAACCCAGAATGGTTTTGATTGTACCCTTTAAAACATCGGAACTATCTCTTTTTTGGGCAAGTAAACCAATCATTGCAATAAGACCAACCAGCACGGCGGGAACACTTAAAATGTCTAAAATAAACTTTAACATTTCATCATTCTCCCATCCTATTTATTTTCCCTGGTAAGAGGTACCTGTAACACAACACTTAATTTCTCTCTCAATTCTTTCATGTCAATCATATTATTAAGGGAAATCACTCTACCGCCTAAACACAATAGCTGCCCTGCAATATCTCTAGTGCCTACGTAGATATCTGCTTTTGTGCCTGCTGCTGAGGATAAATCGGTATGGTCTACTTGCGCTTCAACCTCAAATTCCTTTAATATCTTTTTAATATTCATTTCAATCATAAAACTGCTACCAAGCCCACTACCACAACATACTAAGATTTTCATTTTTTCACCCCCTTCCAGTTAATTTCTTTTCTCTTGGATTATAAAGCAGGTGGAATTCCATTCTTATTAGGGATACTGGCGAATCACCGCAATCACTTCTTCTTGACTATTCGCTTGCATGATTTTGCGCATATCTTCTTCATTTGTTAACAACCCGATAAGTTGGGCTAATACCTCCAAGTGAGAGTTAGCATCCTTAGCTCCCAGAGTAAACACGATTTTCACAGGATCATTGGTAAAATTGCCAAATACCACTGGATATGTAAGGATAACCAGACTCATAGATAACTTTAAAACCCCATCCTCTGGACGAGCATGAGCTAGCACGATACCAGGAGCAATCACCATATAAGGACCTAGTTTCTGATGGTTGCGGATAATAGCATGTATGTAACGTTCCTCTACACATTCTTTCGTAACAAGAAGATGACTGCCCGCTCTTACGGCTTGCTGCCAATCTTGGCATTCAACACCGACTCTAACGGTATCCTGATCAAGCAATTTTGACAGCATACCTACCATCTACCTCCTCTGAATACCCTTCGCTAAGATTTTAAGTATATTAAGAATGATGCTATTAGACTCTATGCACAAAGATCTTTTCCTATGTTAGTCTTACTTATAGGAAAAAATCGTAAATTCTTACACTCCAAGATTTCAAAAAGAAAAAGCTTCCGAATACTCGGAAGCTTTTTAGTAAAAAATTTCTCTTATCTTACATTGTTTTTGTTTCTAATATTTCCTGATGATAGGTCTCAGTGTCCATTTCACCCATTATTTTACTACTCGCAATACCTGCTATCATGGCTCCGCTGACATTTAATGCCGTTCTGCCCATATCAATCAATGGCTCAATAGCAATCAGTAAACCTACAATGCCTACTGGTAATCCCATAGTAGAAAGAACAACCAGTGCCGCAAAAGTTGCACCACCACCTACACCAGCAATACCAAAAGAACCAATCGCAACAATAATCACTAATTTAAGCAAAAAGGATATTTCAAGTGGGTTTATCCCTACAGTCGGAGCAACCATCACAGCCAGCATGGCTGGATATATACCGGCGCACCCATTTTGCCCAATACTTACACCAAATGAAGCTGATAAATTAGCGTAACCAGAAGGAACGCCTAACTTATTGATCAATGCTTCAATTGTGAGAGGAAGTGTTCCAGCACTCGTCCGAGAGGTAAAAGCAAAAATCAGGACAGGAATAACCTTCTTGATATAAGTAAAAGGATTGAATCCCATAAAGGATAGTATTATTAAATGCACAATAAACATAAGAATCAGGGCTAGATAAGAAGCTACTACAAATTCAATTAATTTATAAATATCGGCATAATTGCTTGTGGAAACAAATTTAGTCATTAGTGCTAATACACCATAAGGTGTCAATAATAATACAAAGTCCACTAGTTGCATCACAACATCGTTTGCAGTCTTCATAACTTTCATAAAAAATTCTGCTGATTGAGGTTTGCTTTGTTTTATGCTTAACACAGCAATGCCGATAAGAGCCGAAAAGAAAACCACTGACAATGTATCAGCACTTCCTTGACCTGTCAATGCATAGAACGGGTTAGTTGGAATAATCTCTATTAATTGCTGCTGTATTGGTTTTGTCTGAAAGGCAGTTAATTTACCCTCGACACTTTTTGTGGCACCCAATTCTGCTTCTCCTACCTGCAATCCCTCTGCCGACAAATGAAAGGCTAAGGAAGAACCCGCTCCGATTAAACCTGCAATCGCGGTAGTGAATAACAGGATACCGATGATTAATCCACCAGCTTTACCAAGGATTTTCATATCTTTAATATTCGTAATAGCCGAAATAATAGACACGATAATTAAAGGCATAACAATCATTTTCAATAAGCGCACATAACCTGATCCAATTAAATCGAACCAACTATTTGATTGTTTTATAATAGTCGATGAGCCACCAAATAAGCTCTGAAGTACCCCACCAAACAAGATACCAAGAACCATTCCTACCATAACCCGTATCCCAAAATTAACTCCTTTACGTTGCATATAATACAAACTATAAACAAGTGCCAGCATTGCTAGAATGTTAATAATTACTGTTGTATAAGAACTCATAATTTCCCCTGCCTTTTATTAAAATAATTCCATTGGGCTTAAAAGCAAACTGTCAATGAATAACCCATTCTATTCATCACGTCTTTAGTTAATACCAATTTTTCTAAAATAGCTGTCGGATCTTTCTATTTTTCGCCTCCACCTTGAAAAAAATAAAAAGCTAAAAGGACCGCCAGCAGCGATCGTTTTAGCCTTCAGTTTACTGATCAACTAACAAATATTTTATTTCTTTTATCATAACATAGTCGCCCTGGCTCTGCCAATAACTTTTTATAAATTCTTATCCCGATTCATCAACTTTACATTCTTTGATAGTTTAGGGGTAGAGTTCTACATTAGAAACTTGAAAAAGCTTCTAATTTATCGGAAGATGGATTTTATAAAATTTGGGGGTCGGCAAAAACCAGGTCGGAAACTGCTCCATTCTTGTCGTTAATAATCAAATTCCCTCCCAATTTATGTAACTTCGAACGAATATATGTCAGCATAGCAATTCCCTTATCATCAAATTGCCTAACGTCATTAACATCAAGAACAATATGCCGATACCCATAATGCAAGCGTTCTATTAAGTTATCTTGCAAAAAGTTGACATGTTCTGAATAGACATCACCATTTATATTCATATAAACTTGTTGTTCATCTGCTTTTATCAAAAGCGTCATATACCCACTCCCCCTATCATTCCATTATTTTCGCGTATAATTGATTGTATTTAAAGGGATAGCTCCTGTTTTTATTGATAATGATTATCAATCTTAAAAAGATTTTACATTATACCAAGTTATTTTGTCAAGTATTAGTTACTACTAATATTCAATTGCCGTTTATGCAAATAGCGCAGATTAAAAATTTTACTGTTACATACACTTATTTATTTTTTACGTATTTTTCATAAGAATCCTTCCCTTGTTCCTCCCACCAACTGTCATAAAGCTCTTTGCTTTCAGGCACTTCAATACCTTGGGTGGTTCTTTTATAAGGATGGCATTTCTTAGCATGATGCCCATGTATATCTTTCCCATAGGTTCCAAAAAGTAACCGCAGCATAAATACTAAGCCTGCTCCTTGCCAAAAGGTAATGGCCTTCAAGCTAAAAATATCTGGCATCAAATAATTCCATAATAGCATTACAAAATAACCAAAGACTAGACCAAATCCCAGGGCCATAAGAATGCCTACAACAACATGAATAAGAATAATCTTACCCTTGGATTTGCATTGATCATAATTTCCTTTCATATAAAAGCCTCCTTAAAATTATAAATCCTTAAGCATACACTTGAGTGATTTTGTTGCTCTGCTCTTGCGTGACAATAACGTCCCAATTGGTTCGCCCCATTTTTTTGAAAGTTCTTTAAATGTATAACCTTCTATTTCCGTCGCCATCCAAATCGCTCGCTGTCTAGGTTCTAATTTCATCAGTGCAGCAAACAAATATTCACGAAATTCTTTTTTTTGTAAATTAATCTCAATATCTCCATTGGGATCAATCATATTTTCCACCCAGGACATACCTGTGGACTCATCGATCTTATCCAGTGACAAAACTGGCCGAGATTGACGAAGATGATCCACAATTTTATTTCTAATCGAGCGATACATATATGCAATAAGATTTTCTATATGATGCTGAAAATCTACTTTGTTATATATATTAAAGATGACATCAGCGACAATATCCTCAGCATCCATTTGTGATATCCCTGTTACTTTGCGGCGTACATATTGTATGAATTTTGTTCGCTCATGTTCAATCTTTTTACTAAGGTATTTTTGTTCTTCATCCATATGTAAGCTTCTCCATTTTAAAATAGCTAACTATTAATTTCACCCAGGCAGTCACACCTACTGATAATTTTCTTCACTATTTATATGACGGATATAAACACTATTTATTGCATAAGTTTTCTTATTTTAGCACAAAAATACTGTTACATCTATTTATTGTTATCCAATAACAAAAAAGCCCCTCTAAAAAAGAGTGGGCTGTTTTTTCACTTTAGAGATCTAAATTTCTTTCCTCTGCATTATCATATCTATATTAATTGCCAATATGGCTATGACTGTTAGTATTCCACCTACAAGTTGAATAGGAAATACACTCTCATTTAAAAAATATTGACCACTTAGTACTCCGATAATAGGTACTGCATTCAGATAGATCGTTGTAATGGCAACATCTAAATGCTTTAAGACATACATATATAACAGATAACAACCAACAGAACAACAGACGGCAAGGAATAAAATATGCCAAAATGCCACTAAAGAAAACATTCTCCACTCTTGATATTCTAAGAGAGCTAAGGGCAGCAAACATAATGTTCCAAAACTGGTTTGATAGGTTATCATGCATACTCCTGAATACTTACCTTGCAAAGATTTATTGAGCAAAGTGTAAAGTGCCCAAGATACCATCGCACCAATCATGAGCATATTCCCCTTGAAATTTATAGAGTTAAATTCAATTTTCCCATTTGCCGTTACTGACAAATAAGTGCCTATTAACGCGATACCAACTGCCAAAAGCTTTAACCCAGTTATTTTACTGTGAAAAAATAACACATCTAAACTGATTGCAATAATCGGGATGACGGTTACGATGAGGGATGCGTTCACAGCGGTCGACAACTTAACACCCATATTTTCAAAATAAAAATAACACGTGATACCCAGAATTCCACCTACTATCATTTTAGGCAGATCTACATTAGCTACGGTTGCCCTTGGTTCTACTTTTTTCAGCAGAATGCCAAGAAGTAAGGAAGCAATAGTAAAACGCAATAAGGCCATCGTAGTCGGCGGAATTTCAGTTACTGCTATTTTTATACTTACAAATGAAATGCCCCACAATACCACTACCATAGCCATCACTAAATTGGCTATTACTTGTTTTTGAGTACAAAAACCAATCCCTCTCTGGTACCATAAAATTTGTTCTTTCATAACGCCCTCCTGTTTTTCTTTATCATAACAAAGAAAAATCTAGGCGTATTGTAAAAAATTGATACTATCAAAATCAAATTTATTAGTATCAATTGGCAATTATATTAATTTTTCGTATCGATCAGGAGTGATTCCCGTATGGCTTTTGAAAACTTTAATAAAATGACTTTGGTCATAAAATCCAGCTTCTAATGCTACGTCTGTTATTTGTCGTTGTTTACGTAGTTGTTTTTTTGCATAATTAATTCTTAATAGGGTTTGATACATATGAGGGGGAATACCAAATTCTTCTTTAAATAGGCGAATGATATGAAATTTATTAACTCCTGATACTTGTTCTAACAGATCCAAAGTAATTTTATCGAAGAAATTACTTTGCAAATACTCTTTAATGATTTGCAATTTAGGTAATTCCTTCTTACATCTTCCTTTATCTACTGGATCGATTTGACTAACGATTTTTTCAAAAATAGCGATAATACTTTCTTCTTTCTCTAGGGGGCTTGCATTCTGAACTAAATTCTCTATCATTTTATTCGTCATGCTAAATATTTCAGGATCTGAAATATTCTTTACAACTGGATATTGGTATAAATCTTTTGCCTCACTATTCATAAATCTATCAATCCATGTAGCATTAATAAATAACATGTTATACTTCCATTGCTCTTCATGTTGTGGATTGCAGGAGTGAACTAAGTCAGGTGGTATAAAGACAATTGTTCGGGGAGATACCTCTTCGGACCTTCCTTCATACCAAAAAGAACTCTTCCCTTTATCCACAATTCCAAGGGAGTATTCTTCATGAGCATGTTTTTTATAGGAAAGTTGACTTGTATCACATTGTTTTAATTCAAAATATGGCAAATCCTTATCACGATAAAATTGTACACCCATTAGATTATCTCTCCTACCTTTACCTCTACAGTTTCTACTTTGCCCTTAATAAATAAAATCGATAACGTAGTGATTGCTATACAAATAGCTATACTATAATAAGAATAATAAACACCTATTACATCGTTTGCTATACCCATAAGCATATTAACGACCATAGCAATAAGGGTTGCACACATCAAAATTAGCCCTGTGGCATAGGATGCAGCTTCCTTAAAAACTGTATGTGCCGTCATTATAATCGTAGGATAGATTATAGAATAAAATAACCCTGCGATAGAGAAAATGATGAGCCCCGCTTCGCCTAATAAAATACCGACGGTAGAAAATACGGTAGCAAAACATCCATAGAGTAGCATACTCTTAAAAGTTCCTAATCGATCAACGATATATCCACCAAATAATCTTCCCACTGTTTCAGACCCAAAGAATAAGGCTGCGTACAGCGCCCTCCTATCGGCGTCTAATTTGAACTCATCTCCCATGTAAGTAACAAACCAATTTCCTATCCCGTATTCAGAGGCAAGGTAAAAACCTAAAGCGATAATATAAAGATAAAGCATTTTATTTTTAAGCAAATCCATTTTATTATAATTTGCTTTTTCACTTTTGGGTGCATAGGGTATTTTTATTAGTAGCAAATATACAAATAAAACCCCAGAACAAAACAGCATAAAAACATAGAATTGAGTCCACTCTACTCCTTTTGATAAAAGATTACCAACGACTTTTTGGATTACAGTGTTACTAGCTCCATAAGAAAAGTTTACGAAATTCATCAGTACGGCGGTTGAGGCAACGGTAAGGACTGGCCCTAAGGTATTTACCCCTACATTAAACATGGCCATGCCAATATTTAAACCAAATAAGCCAAGAATTAATACTAGGTAGGTTTTACAGGTAATTAAAAGTAATAAGGAAGCCATACCAATTAAAAAGCCAAGAGCAATGACTTTCTTATAGCCAATTTTTTCAATAAAGATTCCGCCAATATACTGAAAGACTGCATATGCCAACAGACCTGCTGTTAACATATAGCCAATTTCCGTATTATTAAGCCCAAAATCTTCTTTAAAAAAGGGCACAAAGATTCCTTTAAAGTTATCACTCATAGCAACAATTACATATAGCAAAACTAATAAAATTGTAATTGGTGTATTACTAAATTGCTTTGCTTCTAGCCCCTTATTGTTCATGAATAGCTCCTTTAATTCCAAATTTCAATTTGTTCTAAGGACTACTTATTGATGCTGCCCAATCCACTCAGACCACATTACGGGGAGATCATCATTTGATTGAGTTACATAATCATAAAACTGCTTAATAAAGAGCGCTCGATCTTCATAAAGTTTCCGTTCCCATGCTTTTTTAGATGATGGTATTTCCCGAAGATCCATATTACCTAATAAAGCTTGGCGCATCATGATATCTTCAAAGCTAACCTTTTTTCCATTTCGCAAAATATCATACATCGCCATAAAAGTAGTCGTTCGACCATGGCCAGCATGACAGTGAAAATGAAGCCAAACATCCTGAGGTAAGCTCTTATAAAATTGAATAAATTGATCTACATTTTCATTACTAGGCGGCATATGATCCGTAACAGGAATACGAAAATATTGTACTCCATAAGAAGAAACAAGTTGAGCTTCCGTAAATGCATTGTTGATTTTTCCCTCGTTTGCAGTAAAAGGTGCTATGTTAATGGGAGTAGTTAGTGATGATCGCAATCGTTCTTGTTCATCTTTTTCAATTTCCCCTAGACTTTTACCAACATTTGCCCAATTTCGTTTCCCATACCAGCTTACAGCTGTGCCATCTAAAAATCCATGAGATTCTTGCCGTAAGTCAACAACAATAATTTTCCCAGATATTTTACCCAAAACTTGAGTAAATTCTTTTTCTGAAAATTGAGAGCTCCCTGATTCATGCAGCTCTATAAGCCCCATGATCGAAGGTATGTTATCCTTAAAATTCTCTAGATTACTTGTTGTTCTAAAATTTTTAGGAAGCTGTAATTCATGATTGCTGTCAATTCTAATGATTGGCTCATTTTGTGAGACTTCGGACATAGCCCATAGAAAGGATGGACAAAATAATAAGAGGGATACAATCATAATTGCTATTTTTTTCATAGGAATTACTCCTTTTTCAATTGATTTTCTTACAGGACAATTCTTACATATTTTTACTCCTATTTATATTCCATATGAAAACGACTATTTCCTTGTATGAAAGTAATAACCTTAAAAGAATGAGTTTTAATATAAGATACAGTTGAATTTTATACGTATTTTTGATAAGATTTGGTGAGTTGAATTGCCTTTATTCTAGATTACAAATCAACGAATCTAGGACAAATTTTGCAGATACAAAGCCTAAGGAGAGTGGGCTGGACTGAATTCGTCATACAGCTCATCCGATAAAATATTGAATAGGAATAGGTGACAAGATGTTACATCAATTTTCTCGAACTGAATTATTAATCGGGGAGGAAGCATTAGAAAGATTAAAGAACAGTAAAGTAGCTGTTTTTGGCATTGGCGGTGTAGGATCTTATACTGTGGAAGGATTGGTTCGTTCAGGTGTGGGCAAGCTAGTCCTCATTGATGACGACTGCGTTTGCTTAACCAACATTAACCGTCAATTACTTGCAACCCGCAAAACTGTGGGCAAGGCCAAAGTTGAGGTTATGAAAGAACGAATCTTAGAAATTAATCCTGACGTAGAAGTAACGACCTTACAAAAATTTTATATGCCCGATACTGCCGATGAATTAATTTTTGATGACTATGACTATATCGTAGATGCCATTGATACAGTAACAGGAAAAATTGATTTAATTCAAAAGGCCAATGCGAAAAACATCCCCATTATAAGCTGCATGGGAGCCGGTAATAAACTAGACCCAACACAATTTGAAGTAGCGGATATTTACAAAACTTCAGTATGCCCCTTAGCCAAAGTAATGCGTAAAGAATTAAAAAAGCGTGGGATTCCTTCCTTAAAGGTGGTCTATTCAAAGGAAATACCAATAACCCCAAAAGAAACGGAAGGGTCAAGCTGTACAACAGGTTGTATCTGCCCCTCAGGCACTACCCGAAAATGTACTATTCGCCGTCAAATCCCTGGTAGTATCTCTTTCGTGCCATCCGTTGCTGGCCTAATCATCGCTGGCGAAGTAGTAAAAGACATTGCCTTTAGTAGAAAGTAAGAAGAAAAATTTACACATTTTTTAACCACAGAGACATAGAGGGCACAGAGGAAAATAGATAGGGTTAAAAAATTCCCCTCCGTGAACTCTGCGCCTCTGTGGTTAAATCATTCTTTTCTCGCTCTATTCTAAAACCTATACTCTCTATCGCAATAAGGAAGCACTAGTTGCCAATAAAACGGCCGCTAGTGCTTTTTTCGTAGTTATAAATACTTTCTTGGATCGACAATTTTACCTTCTAATACAGCAGCAGCAACAGTTGCAGGGGAGGCAAGAAAGATTTCTGACTTAGGACTGCCCATCCTGCCTAAGAAGTTTCGGTTATTCGTTGCAATGACTTTTTCCCCATCTGACACAATACCACCGCTCCTGCCACAGCATAAGCCACAGGAAGGTGGATTCATAAT
Organism: Pelosinus sp. UFO1; assembly: GCF_000725345.1. Classification (NCBI taxonomy): domain Bacteria; kingdom Bacillati; phylum Bacillota; class Negativicutes; order Selenomonadales; family Sporomusaceae; genus Pelosinus; species Pelosinus sp. UFO1. The sequence goes on along the minus strand of NZ_CP008852.1, from coordinate 979,602 downwards.
GGCTCCCGCTTCCACTAAAATTCCGATAATACCTTTTTTTGCAGCTTCTGCGTAGATACTGCGGCTAGCAGGGGTCACAATAAGCCTTGTAAAAGGTGCAATTTTACGTCCTTTTAGTATTTCGGCTGCGATCTCCAAATCTTCAAGCCTACCGTTGGTACAGGACCCAATAAAACCTTGATCTATTTTTGTTCCATACAGCGCTTTCACATCACTAATATTATCTACATTTGATGGGCAGGCAACAACAGGTTGTAATGAGGATGCATCATAGGTGAAAATCTTTTCATACTTTGCATCATGGTCGCTTTTTAAATCCTGATACTCCTTGCCATCTACGCCACTAAATGCAAAAGTTTTTTCGTCAGGAGCAATCACTCCGACCTTAGCTCCCGCTTCCACTGCCATGTTGGAAAGTGTCATTCTTGAAGATATACTTAAACCATCAATCGTGGAGCCACTAAACTCCATGGCTTTATAAGTAGCTCCGTCAGCTCCAATATCCCCAAGAATTCTTAAGATGATATCTTTGGCATATACGCCCTTTGGTAGATCACCATTTATGTTAAACTTTAGGGTTGGCGGAACCTTTATCCATAACTCTCCCGTACCAAAAATTGCCGCCATTTCCGTATAACCAATCCCTGTAGAAAAAGCACCAATTGCCCCATAGGTAGTCGTATGAGAATCTGTACCAAAAACCACTTGACCAGGAACAACATATCGTAACTCTGGCATCAATTGGTGACAAACACCATCGGAACGATGAACAGCCTTAATATTTTGTTCTCTAGCAAAGTCATCCCCTATTTTATGGTGGCGAAAATCTTCAATAAAACTAGTGGGAACAAGATGATCATATACAAAAACAATCTTATCGGGATTCCAGACCTTCTCAAAACCCATTTCTTTAAATTTTTCAACTACAAATGGGGCGAAGATGTCGTGGACCATGACTCGATCCACATTAACATTGAGCAGTTCGCCTGGAGTAACCGACTTTTTCCCAGTATTTTTCATGATGATTTTTTCTGCTAGGGTATATCCCATAATCCTACCTCCTTTTTACACTACTTGCCGTTCCGTTCTCTCATAAAAGGAACTAGTCCGCCTGCTTCCACCATCTTCAGTAAATCCCTGGGTATGGAAGATACCTTAAACGCTTTTTTCCCGAGGGATACTTTACTACTTTCAAGATTTACAGAAACTTCATCGCCTTCCCCGCAACAGTCATAAAGTTCTTCATTCTCAAGAAGCAGCAAGCCATTATTAAACGCATTGCGATAAAATATTCTAGCATAAGACTTAGCAATAATACAGCCAACTTTCAATGCTGCGATAATTTCTGGTGCTTGTTCCCTCGAAGAACCGCAACCAAAGTTTTTCCCTGCTACAATAATGTCCCCTGGGTTAATCAATTCAGGCAACCTGGGCCTTAGAGGATAAAATGCATATCTCTTCATATCTTCTACTGATTTCAAGGCAAGAAACTGGGTAGGGATAATAATATCCGTATCAATATCATCCCCTAGTTTCCAAACTCTTCCTGTAAATTTTCTATTCATTGTACCGCCCCCCTGGGATCTGTTATTTTTCCTGTAAGAGCTGAAGCAGCAACCGTAGCTGCTGAAGCCAAGTAAATACTGGAATTAGGATGGCCTGCTCTACCTTTAAAGTTTCGTGTTCCTGTAGATAATAAGACTTCCCCTTCACCAATTACCCCCTGACAACTTCCCCAGCAAACACTACAATTAGGATTCAGAACCATGGCTCCGCTTTCGACGAAAATATCAATGAGCCCTTCTGATAAAGCCTGTAAGTATACTGCTTTTGAAGCAGGGGAAATCAGTAACTTCACATAAGGATCAATCTTATTTCCCTGCAAAATTTTTGCGGCAGCACGAAGTTCTTCGATTCTTCCATTATTGCAGGAACCAATAAATCCCTGATTAATCTTTACTTCGGAAATCTCTTTTATGGGAACGACATCATCTACACAGTGAGGTATAGCAATCATCGGTTCTAATTCATCTAAGTTATAGTAATATATCTTCTCATACACTGCATCCTCATCACTAGTAAATAGATGCATATCCTGACGCCCTTTGGAGGTAACATATTCAATAGTAGTTTCATCTGGCGCAACAAGGCCACTTTTTGCCCCTGCCTCCACCGCCATATTACAAAGCACAACTCTGTCATCAATGGTAAAAGCTTTCACGGCAGGTCCGCCAAACTCCATAATCTTGTAGTTAGCTCCATTTGCCCCTATGTCACCAATAATTTTTAAGATCAGATCCCGTGCATATACACCTGGTTTAAACTTACCTTCAATAATAAACTTTAATGTCTCCGGCACCATCAGCCATATTTCTCCTGTATTCATTACAGAAGTAAAATCCGTACAACCCACCCCTGTGCCAAAGGCTCCTAGCCCACCATAAGAACAGGTATGAGAATCTGCCGCAATGATCAACTGTCCTGGTACAACAAAATCTTCAATCATGATCTGATGACACACGCCTGTTCCTTCGTAAAATGGAATTTGATGTTTTTGCGCAAATATTCGCATTTTTTTGTGTACCTCAGCCGTTTTGGCACTTTCTGAAGGCACATTATGATCTACAATAAAAACTACCTTTTCCGGATTATAGACTTTTTCTGCCTTCAGCTGATTTTCAAATATATCAATATTTAAATGGGTTGTACCATCATTACTCATACATAGATCTACTTTTGCCGTGATGATTTCCCCAGGTTTCACAACATCCTTACCACTTGCCCGAGCCAATATTTTCTCTCCTATCGTCATTCCCATTGCCATACCCCCTTTATTTCTGATTTAAAAATCCGATCAAACCGCCTGCTTCTAATATGTTCATAACGTGAGCTGGCAATGTGGTAGATGTAAAAGTTTCACCTGATTTGACACTTCGGATACTGCCTCTCTGCACATCGATCTCGAGGGTATCCTGGTTTTGTACATCATCATAAACTTCTTTACAGATAATTACTGGCAATCCAATATTAATCGCATTTCTAAAGAAAATTCTTGCAAAAGATTTTGCAACCACTGCACTCACGCCTAAGGCTTTTAGTACTAATGGGGCCTGTTCCCTGGAAGACCCAGAGCCAAAATTTTCTCCTCCTACAATAACATCACCTGTACATATAGTAGAAGCAAAGTCTTTGTCCAAAGGTTCAAAGGTATACTGCTTCATTTCCTCTACGGTGGGCAGTAGCAAATATTGGGACGGAATGATTTGATCCGTATCTACATCATTACCGAATTTCCATACCTTACCTTTAATCATTTTAATCATCTCTCTTTCTAGCCTTTCTACTATTATAAAAGTTAACGTGTTATAATAATAATACATATTAATTATATTTAATATAACGAGAGGTTATAGTATGAGTAAAGATTTAGAACTATATAAAATTTTCCATACTGTTGCATACTATAAGAATATTTCCCATGCAGCAGCGGCATTGTATATCAGTCAACCGGCAGTAAGTAAGTCCATAAAAAAACTAGAGGCAACTCTTGATATTAAATTATTTTCCCGCAGCTCAAAGGGAGTTACTCTAACGACAGAAGGGAAACTTTTCTATGAATATATAGAAAAAGCACTCCATCTCATTACGGAAGGTGAAAATACCCTAACGGAACTTAAGAGCAAAAAACAAGGTGTAATTACCATTGGGGTTAGTACGACGTTATGCAAACATTTTCTTCTCCCCCACCTTAAACCCTTTATGAATCAATATCCTGAAATTAAAATAAAAATTATTAATAAAACCACTTTTGATACGTTACAGCACATTGACCAAGGAATGATTGACTTTGGCATTGTCAGCCGCCCTTTTAATCTAGATTCCTATACTTTTATCAAATTGGCTACTATTCAAGACATCTTTGTTGCTGAAAAAGAGTATTTAAAAACCATTCAAGTAGTAGCGCCTAACGATATCTTCACAAAAGCCATCTTTATGCTACTTGAATCAGATAATATTACACGCCAATATATTGATCAATTTTTTATTGAAAACAATATATTTATTAAACCTGAAATAGAGATTAATACTATGGACTTCCTTATTGAATTTGCCAAAATCGGCTTAGGTGTAACTGTTGTAATTAAAAATTTTATTGAACAAGATCTGGCCAATGGAAACCTTGTAGAAATTCCCGTTTCCCCTCCCATTCCGTCTCGCACCATCGGCATAATATTTAATAAGAAAAAAGATTTATCGATTGCAACCCAAACCTTTCTCTCTTATCTTCAAACTCTTATCTAAACCCAATTTCCTCAATTTCCCATATAATTTAATTGTCTTTCTCTTGCACTTTATATCTATATATCGTAATATATAGATATAAAGATATATCAGTTGAGGAGAGATGGAATTTATGAAGATATTGATCGTTGGCGGAGTAGCTGGAGGCGCAAGTGCAGCGGCACGTTTAAGACGTTTAGATGAAACAGCTGAGATTATTCTTTTTGAAAAAGGAGAGCATATTTCCTTTGCTAATTGTGGATTGCCTTATTATGTAGGTGAAATTATTCGAGAAAAGGAACAGCTTGTCGTACAAACGCCAGAAGCAATGAATATTCGATTTAATATTGACGTGCGAATCTTTAGCGAAGTCCTAAGTATTGATACGGAGAAAAAAGAACTTGTGGTAAAAGATCTTATAAAAGGTACTAACTATAGAGAATCTTATGATAAATTAATTCTCTCGCCAGGTGCTGCTCCGATTAAGCCTCCGATCCCAGGCTTAGAGGCAGCGAATGTTTTCACCATGAGAAATATTCCGGATACCTACGCTATTAAAGATTTTGTTGATACTCAGCATCCTAAACGAGCGATTGTCGTAGGAGGAGGATTCATCGGTATTGAATTAGCCGAGAATCTAGTAGAAAGAGGCATCAAAGTTACCTTAGTGGAACTAGCCAATCAAGTAATGGGGCCTATCGACTTTGAAATGGCAGCCTTAGTGCATCAATATTTAAAAGAAAAAGGCATGGAAGTTTATCTGGAAGATGGCGTAACATCAGTGCGTCAAGAAGAGAATTACTCCATTGTTTCACTTACAAGCAATACAGAGCTTAAAGCAGATATCATTCTATTAGGCATTGGCGTAATTCCAGATACTAAACTAGCAAAAACAGCAAATTTGGCTTTAGGAGAAAGAGGCGGAATCCGAGTTGACAAAAATTTAAAAACTTCAGATCCTGACATTTACGCTGTTGGTGATGCCATTGAAGTAATTGATTATATAAATGGTCACCCTACCCTCATTCCATTGGCTGGGCCCGCGAATAAACAAGGACGAATTGCTGCTAATCATATCTTAGGCAGGCAGGATGAGTATGCTGGAACACAAGGAACTTCTGTACTCAAAGTATTTGATGTAACAGTATCTTCTACAGGAAATAATGAAAAAATACTAAAGAGATTTCAGATTCCTTATGAAAAATCCTACACCCATTCTTTATCCCATGCAGGTTACTACCGTGGGGCAACCACTATTTCTCTAAAGCTCCTCTTTTCTCCCATCGATGGAAAAATACTTGGCGCACAAGCGATTGGCCAGGCAGGCGTGGAAAAAAGAATTGATGTCATTGCAACAGCGATTCGCGCAGGCATGACAGTCTATGATTTAGAAAAATTAGAATTATCTTATGCACCTCCCTATTCATCCGCAAAAGATCCTGTCAATATGGCTGGCTATGTTGCATCCAACATATTAAAAGGAGATCACAAAATTATTCATTGGGACGAAATCCAGCAAGTAGATAAAGGAAGTGCTCTTTTTGTCGATGTACGAACTCCTTTAGAATTTGGTATGGGTTCGATAGAAGGTGCCATCAACATTCCACTCGATGAGCTAAGAGGCAGACTCCAGGAAATTCCTAAAAATAAAGAACTCATTCTGTTTTGCCAGATCGGATTAAGAGGCTATTTGGCTTATAGAATCCTAGTACAAAATGGCTATACCAATTTGAAAAATTTAAGTGGCGGCTACAAAACCTATACTGCTGCCATGCAAGAACAATCCAATCGGGATATTTTCCGTTATGAAGAATTGCAGGAAAATATCGTACAGCAAACTATACCTGCTGCTCACAATACTCACGCCGATGTTACGATTGATGCTTGTGGTTTACAATGCCCTGGTCCGATTATGCAAGTTTATAATACCCTTAGTACAATGCAACCTGGCCAAATTTTAGAAGTAACCAGTACAGATCTAGCTTTTGGCTCTGATATAAAGGCTTGGTGCGCTAGCACCGGAAATTCATTACTAGACGTTAATACCTCAGGCCAGCTTGTCAAAGCCTATATAAAAAAAGGCAGTGCATTACAAAAGGAAAGCCAATCCCTTAGTTCCCCTAACAATGATAAAACGATGGTTGTCTTTAGTGGTGATTTAGATAAGGCAATTGCTGCCTTCATTATTGCCAATGGAGCCGCTGCTATGGGAAGAAAAGTAACGATGTTTTTCACCTTTTGGGGACTTAATATTCTTAGAAAACCTACTAAAGTAAATACTAGTAAAACACTGCTAGAAACTATGTTTGGCATGATGATGCCTAGAGGATCTAAAAAACTTGGCTTATCCACTATGAATATGGGTGGCATCGGTGGTAAAATGATTCGGTATATTATGAACAAAAAAAATGTTTCTTCTCTAGAAGATCTGATTCAACAAGCTCAGAAACAAGGCATTCGAATCGTAGCTTGCAGCATGTCCTTGGATGTAATGGGCATCAAAGCAGAGGAATTAATAGATGGTATTGAAGTTGCCGGTGTTGCTACGTATCTCAGTGCTGCAGAATTATCCGATACCAATTTATTTATCTAATACAGTAGAAATTGAGGATGATAATATGGAAGATATGAAAAACTATATTCAGCAAAGCGAAGTACTCAAAGCAATCGCCCATCCCGTAAGACTTTGTATTGTAAGGGGATTAATTAATAACCAATGTAACGTAACGAAGATGCAAGAATGTCTGAATCTCCCCCAATCCACGGTATCTCAGCATCTAGCAAAATTAAAGTCAGCAGGGATTATTGAGGGGGAACGAAAAGGGTTAGAAATCTGTTATAAGGTAGCCAATCAGCAGGTAAAAGATATTGTAGCAATACTATTTTAGTAATTCTCTAACAGAACGCACCTTACAGGCCATCCTCTGGCTGTAAGGTGCGTTCTTTGCTTCTTTCTAAAACTGCCTAATCAATAACTGGAATCACAGGGCGGTCTTTACTTCTTTTGCTTTTGTCAAACTTTCCTTCGATGGCATCTTTCACATGTTGTACATAAATGTCTTGTACTCCCACATTTTCACCCAGCCCATGAAGATAAGTATCTACTTTGAACCCTGCTGCTAGCAGCTGAGATTTGAATGATTCCTTGTCATCTCCAGCCATATCGTTGGTGGCATGGTCACCAGCAACCAACATAAAAGGCATTAGTGTTACTTTTTTAATTTTATTTTCTTTTAATTCACTTATAAGATTACTCACAGTTGGATATCCCTCGACTGTGAAAATAAAGACATTTTTAAGCCCAGCATCTTTCAGCTTCATTTGTAATGCAGCATAAGCAGCGTTAGAAGGATTTACACCACCATGGCCCATCATAGCAATCGCTTCTTGTTTTCCTAATTTAGGAAATTGGTTTTCTAACGCTTTGATAGCAATTGCATAATCATCCGGCTTTTCCCCTGCTTGTCCTGTATAGTATAGAACAGGACGACCTATGGATATTTTATTAAATGCCTTATTTTCCTCATACTTTTCAACAACACGAGTTAGCTTTGCATATTCGTCGCCAGCTTCCATATGCAAGGGTTGTACAATTACTTCCGTATACCCTTCTGCTTTCAACTTATCGAGTGCTTGCTTTTCGGTATCAATTTTAATACCGTCCCGCTCATCTAATTTTTTAATAATAATTCGAGAAGTAAACGCTTGGCGGACTTCATACTCAGGAAAAGCTTCGCGAATTTTAGCCTCCACAGCATCAGTCGTTACTTTTCGTGTATCCGCAAAAGTAGTACCAAAGCTAACAACTAAAATAGCCTTCTTATCTGTCAAGGCAGCAGCACTAGCTGTTTGCCTCATTGTAAAGCCTCCAATAATGGCAATGGATAAAAATAAAATTCCAAGTACTCTCATGATTTGATTCATAACACTACACCTAACCCTTCCTATTTATTAGATAGAATTTTTGCTTATTAGATTAGTAACTTAATTCACCTCACTCATCGAAAATAAAGAAGACTTGATTCAGATGGAGTTTTAACTCCACCTGAATCTTAGTCGCACTTATCCAGGGACTTAGCCGCTCTTAACTCCCACTTATAGAAGATGGGAGTCTTAGAGCGGTTTAGTCATCGGATAAAACTTCAGCCAGATTACCTAAAAATAATGTGTAAGATTTTTTTATACTTTTATATGTTAGCGCATGTAATGCATTCGGCTAATTAAGCAACTACACTACATCACACTTGACTGAAAAAGGAAGTTCCGCTTCCACGGAACTAGCTGTCCTTCCCAAGGACAACTCACAACAATATGGATTTGAAAGTTTGAAGCATATGTTAGCTATTTCGCACCCAAATACGAAACAGTCACATAACAAATAAAAATCTCCCGACCACAAGTCGGGAGAACATTAAGAACATCTAGTTATATCTAATAAAAATCCCGGCGTTATATACGCCGGGAAATAAGTACAATACAACCTTGGTGTGCACTTAATCCCCTCCCCATCGCTCGTGGGTAAAACGGTGATTATCAAATAGGCAGTTCTCCTGGCTCTGGATCATCGCTTCCCCAAACCTTCCCAAAACTTTCGCCTCAGTGGTATACCTTGGGTTCGCTCCTCATTACAGTGGCGGGACCGCGCCGGCATGAAACCGGACTTCCCTATTAAGCCCCTTAGGGCACCTATCTCTATTTATAAAGTTTTCAGTTAAATCGTCTTCACACATATAATAGCACTTTATTTAGAAATATACAAGACTGTATATTTCTTACTGATTTTCCACTTTAAATTCTTTGTAACCGCCAGAAAGGTTATAAACCTTCGTAAAGCCAAGATTAATTAACATATTCTGGGCTGCATTCCCTGTTACCCCTTTGTTGCAATGAACGACGATAGATTCATTCTGCGATAATTCCCTAACCTTTTCTTTAAGATCTCCCAATGGGATATTGACAGCACCTTCAATATGACCTTTGGCAAAATCTTTGTTACTTCTAACATCAATAACGGTATATTTCATTCTGTCTGCAATTAACTCTTGGGCTGTAATAATTTTTCTACCCCGATTTAAGGCATTATCTAAAATCATGCCCGTATACATTACAGGATCTTTCGTTGTGGAATAAGGAGGAGCGTAGGCAAGATCTAGATGTGATAAATCACCCGCTTTTGCTCCAAAAGTAATGGCAGTCGCAAATATATCAATCCTTTTATCTACACCTTTTTTCCCAATGATCTGAACACCTAAAAGCTTCTGGGTTGCTCTATCGGCAACCGCCTTAATGATCATTTCTGAACTGCCTTCAAAATACTCTGTCTGATTCGGCTTTATATTATGAATGATTTCTACATCGTACCCTGCTCTTCTAGCTTCCTTTTCTGTATACCCTGTCTGCCCACAGGTTAAATCAAATACTTTTACAATTCCTGTACCGAGTATTCCTCTAAACTCTAAATCGCCACCTGTAATAACATCTCCTGCGATTCTACCTGTCTTATTTGCAGTGGATCCCATCGGACGGTAGCAAGGGTTCCCATCAATGAGAAAATAACTTTCTGAACAATCCCCAACTGCGTATATCCCCTTGATGGACGTCTCCATCTTAGTATCTACCTTAATAGCTCCCGTCGTGCCGAGCTCTATACCAGCTTGTTTGGCAAGATCTACTGCTGGTTTGACTCCTGTAGAAAGGATAACCATATCTGCTGGCAGCATTCTGCCTGTATCCGTCAGTACTGATTTATTTTCGTCATCTACTTTTACAACTTTTTCTCCGCTAAAAACTTGTACTTTATTTTCGATAAGTTCTTTTTTAATACGTAAGGACATTTCTGGATCATAAGAAGGCATCACTTGTCCAAGAGCTTCTACTACTGCTATCTGAATGCCCTTTTTTACGAGATTTTCTGCAATCTCCATGCCAATAAATCCACTACCAATAATAACTGCAGAAGCTGGGTGCTCCTTTTCAATATGCTCTTTAATCTTATCAGCACTAGTAATATTACGTACTATAAATACATTATTGCCCTCTAACCCTTTAATATCAGGTTTTACAGGAGCTGCCCCTGTCGCCAATACAAGAATATCGTAGGAATCATGAAAGGTTGTTCCTGTCTGTAAATCTTTGATTCCTAGTTCTTTTTTGTCAGCATCAATTCCAATGACTTCATGTTCCGTTTTAATATCAATCGCGAAACGTTTTTTAAACCATTCTGGATTCCTGGGATTAAGGTTTTCCCGACTGATATACTCTTCTCCGATATAATAAGGTAGTCCGCAAACGGAATAGGATATGTCCCTATCTTTTTCGTAAATAACAATTTCATTATCGATATTATTTCTTCTAGCTTTCGCAGCTACCGACGTTCCTGCTGCTACAGATCCTATAATGATAATTCTCATAATTATGCTCCCTTTCATAATGTGAAAAACTCTTACGCATCCTTTTAGCAAAAGTCTCCGCCCAGTATCCATATTATTATAAGTGTAGGTTAAATGCTAATGGCGGAACGTTAATAATATGGATACTGGGCGGATCACCCAACAACTATACTTCTTACGTAATTACTAAAAAGCATCCGGCATGTCTTGCTCTTTTCAAAGTGAGTAGCGAAACAGTACCGGATGCATAGTTAGTAATACCTTACATTTACTTAATTAATTCAACTAGTTTCTCGCCTTTTATTTCTTCACCTTTCCATGGTATAACCGCAAAATTCCCTTCTGAAATTTCATCCACTTTATTGATCCATGGAATTTCGTTTTGGGATTTAGTTTTTAATAATGGGCTTTGGGTATTCGTCATGTATAAACTTGAGTTAATTACCCACCATTTATTTCGAATACCTGCCCGTTTTAAATCCTCTTGCAATCTCATTGCTTCATACACAGGCGTAGCTTCCGGCAGGGTTACGATAACAACCTCTGTTTCCTTCTCATCTCGTAATCTTGGCAGTAGGTTCTTCACAGATTCAGGTATATCGCCTTGGGAGCGTTGTATTTCCTTATGATAGCTTTGGGTGGCATCTAATAATAATAAAGTGTGCCCTGTGGGTGCTGTATCGATTACTACAACTTCATCGTCAGCCTGATCGACAATCTGTGCAAAAGCACGGAATACAGCGATTTCCTGGGTACATGGGGAACGCAGGTCTTCTTCTACATAAGAAATATCCGCCTCGCTCATAGTTTCTCTTGCCTTTTCTAGCACAGCCTCTGAGTATTTACGAAGCTCTTCTTTCTCGTCAATCTTACTGACTCGAATGCCATGACGACCTTCCTCGACTACAAACTTCAAGTGGTCGGCTGGATCGGTGGTTGTTAAATGTACCTTTACACCCCGTTCAGCAAGGCCAAGGGCAATCGCTGCGGCCAAGGTGGTTTTTCCAACTCCACCTTTACCCATAGTGAAAATAACTTTTTTCTGGGAGGCATACAGATTCTCAATTAAAGCTTTGACTTTTGGTAATTCTGCTTTGTTTAGTTTATAGTCTTGGGTTTCTAGATAATCTTCTTTTAACATCATTCTTATATTTTTAATACCTGTTACATTGTATGCCCTTAGAGGAATTTTATAGGTTTTAGTCTCTTTGAGAGCTTCCGGTATATTTCCCAATGCTTTTTGCTGTTTCGCATACAATTGGTTTGCAATTTCATCATCTTTAATATCCAGTTCCAATACGCCATTAACAATTAGAAGCTGATTGTTAACCCCTAATTCTTTCAGTTCTTTAGATGCCCGCTCAGCTTCCTGTAAGGGAGCGTATTCGGGTCTCGTTAGTAAGACCAAGGTTGTCATGTTACCATCTGCTAAGATATTCACTGCATTTTTATAAACTTCTTTCTTACTTTCTAATCCAGATAATTGACCGAGGCAAGACGCCCCATGGGTACTTTCACTAATAAAATTACTCCACGCAGATGGCAGTTGCAGCATACGCAAAGTATGCCCCGTTGGCGCTGTATCAAACAGAATGTGGTCGTATTCCGTTTGTATTTTTTCATCGGTTATAAAGTTGGAAAACTCATTAAAGGCAGCAATTTCCACTGTACATGACCCTGAAAGCTGCTCCTCCATATTCCTCAGTACACTGGGAGGTAGTTTGCCGCGAAAGGGCGCAATCACTGATTCTTTATATTCTTTGGCAGCTTCTTCTGGGTTTAAGTTTGCAACCACAAGATTTGGAACTTCTTGGATGGCAATTCCTTTACTAGTAAGTGCAATACCAAAAACATCTTGTAAATTGGAAGCTGGATCGGTACTGACTAATAATACTTTTTTCCCTTGATCCGCTAAGGTAATCGCAGTAGCACAAGCCGTCGAGGTTTTACCTACGCCGCCTTTACCGGTAAAAAATAAATACTTCGTCATATTTATAGAATCTGGATGAAATGATTTATACATAAAATCCTCCTAAGTTTCTCTCCTTAGACTAACAACATCCGCCCTCACAGCAACATTGTTTATTTTCATCTTCATCTGCTGTTATCTCTTCCTTGGATAAGCCTGACCATTGAGCAAATTCAGCAGTTGTTGGATATTCTCTAGTTTTAACCACTTCTCCGTCTACTAAGGTAATTGGCAAAACCTCAACTTCTTCCTTCATCAAATATTCATTTACTTTTTTATTATCGACAAAGGCTTGTGGGTTACTTGAGAGGCCGTAGCGAATCACGGAAACTCCCTTGCTGGTAAGCCTATTAATCGTAGTTGCCACCCTTAAAAGTTCTTGGTCAATACCAGGTCCACAAATTCCTGTTTCGCAACACATAGCTGGATCAAAAATTTCAATTTTACTCATTTTAAGCTCCCCTTATTGTTTATATTTTTCACAATACGCTCACATGGAATCTAATTAAGTATTGATTTAACTGAAGAAATATCCTTACACCATTTTTATCCCGCATATTATATTACTATATTCAATTATGATCATATACTTTTCATAGCTCTTTGTCAACAGTATCCAACCTACCCTATATCTGCTATATGTAAAGGAGACTTCCATAGAACACTCACTATATTCTAAAAAATGAAAAATTTTAATGTGAACCTTCCAAAGATCCACATGTGATATTTTGCTCTCGGTAGCTCTTCAGTTTTGCTATATCCTCTTGGTATTGAGGATATTTTGCAACATCTACATCTAATAATGTCTTTATAAAGGCGTAGTGTTTTATGGCTTCAATACTCATGCCGTAATACACCCACTGAGACTTTTTTTCACTATAAATAATTCCTGAATCACGAAGTTTCGCCAAATGCCTAGATACATTGGACTGACTACTTTGCAGAATGGCTTCAATCTCACAAACGCACAAATTTTCAACCCATAACAAATTTATAATTCTTAATCTAGTTTCATCGCTTAATGCCTTTAATGTCCGTATTATGTTCATGTTCTCCTCCAACTCTCCGATTGATTTAATGAAACTATGTTATATATAAAGGTTACAGTACATGATTATATTAATTTTTAATCATATACTGTAACCTTGCCTTTGTCAACATACCAACTAAACCCATTAGTAGTAGGCATTAATAGAGAGATGCCAGTAGCATCCCTCCTGTATTAACGGTTTGAAAAATCCCCATATCTAATGTTCTGTAGCAGTATTTATAAAATAGTACTTTATCTAGAAAGTACTATTCATTATTACAGTATCATAACTATCTCACAAACATGAGACGATGATTCCTTAATTTACAACATCCAGAACCTTCAATAAATATAGAAATGTAACAAGTATTATCACATCTTTGAGTGCCTTTAATTCAGAATAATTCACAATCTCACCTAACTTCTTTTTATAGTAGCACATAAAACAGTAAGCTATATACAGTATTTATATAATAATCTATTTTTAGAAGGATTACCTCCATCTTAAGGTATACAATCTAAAATTTATGTGAACTACAAAAAAGGTCATACTTTCTTACTATGCACAGGGCATCTTTCTCCACCTAAACGATCTATCCATGTAAGCTGGTGATAGTTAATCAGTTCATTTTCATCAACTTCAACAATTCTCTTAATACATTCTCGGCATACCTTTTTGCCTGCTGCCTGGATAAGGGCGGTTGATAAACCAAGCCTTTGTAATCGTAGACTTCTATCGACAACAGTAATCTCTTGTTCCTCTACTGCCTGATTACTTGCTACGACAAGGCCTGTATCTCCTTTGAAACTAGGATCAATGCGTACAGTACAGTTTTTATTTACACGTCTTGCTAATACCCGGTATTTTTCTATAGAAGATCTATCAATTTCACCGTTAAGAATTAACTTATTTACTCTTTGATCTTTTAAAGTTTGAAAAACTTCTGGATAAATAGCAGCTTCAGTTACTTGTTTTTTTGATAGTTTTCTTAGTATCCGTTCCTTAAACTCCCCCAGATGATATCTTTTTTCATCACGCCTTATTTCAGGTATCCCATGTATTCCTGCTAATAACGTCTGCCCTAATTTATCTGCTTTTTGTAAATCTCCGATGCCCTCAGATTGAGTCTTGTTCATTATAACCACCTCCGGTTTGACAGAATGTCATTAAATTAACCTTACCAATTGGTATTTATACTAAAAGAAAGGTCCATGACTAAATTAGTTGATAAAACAAGCAAACCCGCATGAAATGCTCATACGGGTTTTAATACAATTACAATAAAGAGATTATTGTCTAATTTCAAAATTTTGTTGACTGTTCACTAAGTTTCATTCCACCACAACATCTATCACCTTGATGACGTCTGCCACAAGTACACCTAACGTCTTCATCAGAAACCTTTATTTTTTTCATACTGTTACATGCAGGGCAGGGAATTTCATAACCATGCTTTGCCCCTTTTTCACAAGGCTCTACATCCCAAACATGATGACAATCTAAACATTCAAAGACTCTGTTTTTCAGTATATAGTTTCCGCCCCTAATGAGTATCGTTTGGCCTTGCACTAATGCCGACGCAACCTTGAATCTTGCACGTTGTAAAATCCGCTGAAAGGTTGTTCTTGATACTCCCATTGCTTCTGCACACATTTGCTGATCCAAGCCTTCTACGTCTTTTAATCGAATTGATTCAATTTCTTCAATAAGAATTTCGGATACTGCAACATTTCTTTGATTGTCTGGCACAAATCGTTTACTATAGGGTATTTCTTCTACCAGACCACAGCAGCGTCTACGCGACATAAAAGCACCTCTCAAATTGAGTATATTCTACTATTATAATGAATCATTCTCTTAAAAAATACAATCTAAATTAACAATATCCACAATTTAAGTTGCCTGATGCCTTTAACACTATAGTAGGAAGATGGCTACTACCGTCGTCACAATAAGTCCCGCCATTACTGGTAGCAGGTTTCGCCTAGCTAGTTCAAAAGGATTCACGTTACAAATAGCTGCAACAGCAATTAAGCTCCAGGGAACTAATGTACCTCCTCCGGTAAAAATTGCCGCAATCTGGCCCAAGGCAGTGAGAGTCGCTGTGCCAGATCCAATGGATACAGAGAAAAGTTTAGCTAACGATCCAACAAGAGAAATCCCCGAAAAACCTGAACCATCTAAACCTGTGATAATGCCAACAATCATGATGGTAAATGCTCCGATCACTGGACTTATCGAAACGTTCTGCGCCATAACAAGCCCTAAATCATTGACCAATCCTTGTGAGTCTAGTGGCAAAACCTTGCCAAATATAGTAACAAAACCACTATCCCCTAGGTAAAAAAATGCAGCAATAGGAATGACTGGCCCAAAGACCGTAATGCCGAATTTGAACCCTTCTACTAAATAATTTGTTGCCTGCTCAATCCCTTTCCCTTTGTGGGCTACAAGCACTATAATGATCATAATCAAAATTGCTGTCCCACCAATGAGAGCCGTTGCGTCTCCTCCCCGAAGGTTAAAACTAACCATAACAGCCACATCAATACCAAAAAGAATAAGCACCATGGCTGCTAACCATTTTTTCGCTCTGGTGGCGAGAGGAAATGCAGCTACCTCATCTAAAGAATCAGATGAATGAATTAACACAGTGTCCTTTTCAATGCTCAATCTGCCTTTTTCGATGTCACGTTTCAATATCCAGTAAGCAACGCTAACAGTTACCAATCCCATTACAAGAATTAATGGTACACTTGCATTTACTACGTCCTGAACAGGAATTCCCGCAGCTGCTGAGGTAAGCTTCGGTGCCCCCTGAATCACCCAATCGCTAGATAAAGCAATGCCGTGTCCAAACAAGTTCATCGAGGCAGCCACTCCCATAGCTGGCAAACCTACTCGAAGACCAACAGGCAATAATACAGCACCCATAAGTGCCGCAGCTGGTGATGGCCAAAAAAACCAGGAAATCGTCATCATAAATACGCCAATGATCCAATAGGCCATACTTGGAGTACGAATTGCCCTAGCAAATGGTTCTACCATAATTTCATTTACCCCTGTGTATAACAAGGCTTTACTCATTGCTACAATCAGAGAAATGATTAATATGGTTCCAGACAATTCATTCAATGCATAAACAAAGCTATTAAATATCCCAATGATAGCTTGGTTGATTGTCCCTTTTGCCATATAACCAATTAAAAATATCCCAATAATACAAATTATACTTGTATCCCTGCGCATCATCATAGCTATTACGATTAATACGATAAATAGAGTGAAAATCCAGTGCAAAGAAGTAAGCTCAAACATAAACTCCCCCCTTTATAAACCTCGTATTATGATAATCTATGCAGATGCAAAGGAATCGGAGCCCCTCACTTGATGTATACCTATCGCCTATTGATCACTTACTATAACTCCTTGCTATTACTTTACATCCGAATAAAAAAACCCCTCGAAGAATGTTAAGCATCCTCGAGAGGCAATTTAATTTAATTTAATTTAATTTAATCACTTATGTAAGATAATTATCTCCTATTGTTTACCAAAGCATATATTTTTCGCGGCATAAGATCAAGGGGAACTTGTTCCTGGACAGCTCCAATGGTAAAAGCTGCCTTGGGCATACCATAGACAACGGAAGAACGTTCATCTTGTCCTAAAGTATTGGCCCCAGATTTACGAAGAGCGAGCAAACCATTAGCACCATCATTCCCCATTCCCGTCAAAATCACTCCAATTGCATTCTTACCAGCATGTTCAGCTACAGAATGAAACAGAACATCAACAGCAGGGCAATGGCCGTTAACCTTCTCACCGCGAAAGCATTCTACCATATAATTCGTATTCACCTTTTTGATACGCATATGATGATCGCCGGGGGCGATTAACACTCGTCCCGGTAACACCATATCTCCTGTTTTGGCTTCCTTCACTTCTACAATGCAAGAACTATTCAATCGTGCAGCAAACAAGCCGGTAAAAACAGGTGGCATATGTTGTACAATAACCGTACCTGGCATATTGGCAGGAAATCCTTTGAGTATCCTATCAATTGCTTCCGTTCCCCCAGTAGAGGCGCCAATTGCAATAATGCAATTTTGCTTCGCTAAGCCGGCCCCTTGGTTATTAGAAGATGTGATAACATTCCCCTTTGGCGTTGCCACCTTAGCTGTAGACGCAATTTTAATTTTCACTATCAATTCACTGATAAACGCCTCAACGCCCCGCCCATTCAGTGGATCTGGTTTTGTAACAAAATCAACTGCACCTGCTTTTAAAGCATCGAATACGCTTTGACTTACGGCACTTACCACAACAACTGGTATGGGATATTGGGGAATCAATTTCTTTAAAAATTCAATGCCGCTCATTCGGGGCATCTCTACATCAAGAGTCATAACATCAGGTTCAAATTCTAAAATTTTATCCCTTGCTATATAAGGGTCGGATGCTGTTGCTACAACTTCAATTAAAGGATCTTGTGATATTTGGCGTGCTAATGTTTCGCGAAAGACGATAGAATCATCTACCACCAAAACTCGAATCTTACGTTTGTTATTATTCATATTTTTAACCCTTTCTATAAACAGCGGGTGCTATAAACCGATATTTACTTTCATAACGATTAATCGATTCAGAATGTCCAATAAACAAGTACCCCCCTGGTTCCATATGCTCATAAAATCGATTGATCAAATCTTTTTTGGTCTTTTCATCAAAATATATCATTACATTGCGACATAGGATAAGATGAAACTTTTTTTTAAAAGGAAAGATTTCATTCATAAGATTAAATCGTCGAAAAATGACCTCACGTCGAATTGTCTCTCTTAAAATGCTAGACTCTTCACTGAATTTCTGAAAGTATGTCGTTCGCCATTTGTCTGGCAGCATTTCTAGTTGCTGCGTAGAATAAATTGCTTTCTGCGCTTTTCCCAAGACAGATGTAGAAATATCCGTTGCCAGTATCTTAGTATCCCATAGGTACTTCTCAGGTCCAAAATAGGAGTCAATCATCATTGCCAAGGTATATGGCTCTTCTCCTGTGGAGCAGCCAGCACTCCATACCCGTAGATCTTTGTTTTTCTTCTCAGCCTCGGCAAGATAAGGTAAAACCACATTCTTGAGCAACTCAAAATGCTGGGGTTCCCGTAGAAAGTAGGTATGGTTGGTCGTTAGTTTGTTTACCAAAGTCACTCCAGCCTTACCTGTAAGATCATTTTTCACATAGGAAAAATACTCTGAAAAACTAGTAAAGCCGCTTTGTACTATATAATTATTTAGACGACCATACACCAAAGTCCTTTTTTGCGATAAGTTGATTCCATAGTTCTGTTTAATAAAATGAACAAGCTCGCTAAATTCCCGTTCTGTTATGTCCTTTATAGTTCTCCCGCCCTTCAATGGATAAAAAGATCCTACAAATCTTAATGTACACTTTCTAAAATACTACTAAGACTTGTAGGAGTCCTTATCACCAAGAACTATTCTTATTTTATCATTGAGTCCTACTAGTACTTACCAAACTCTTTATCATCAAGATCAATTTTCCCTGGGGATGCCAATGCCACTTCGTATTTATCGTCTCGTCTTTCTTGTCTATATTTTTTTTGCTCCATCATGTTTTCAATTGCTCGTAAAACTTCTGGACTGACTCCTGCTGAAGCCCTGAAACCTTGAGTAGCTTGTTGTTTTAGTTTAAATTTAGATACATTATCTCTCATGACCTCGGCTTGGCTTGATAATTCCTCGCTGGCAGATGCACTTTCCTCTGCTGTTGCTGAGTTCGTCTGGACCACTTGAGATACCTGATTGATAGCTTGATTAATCTGGGAAATTGCGGAAGCTTGCTCATTTGAGGCAGCTGCAATATTACCGACAAGTTCCGCTGCCTTTGCAACACCACCTACAATGCCATTCAAAGCTTCTGCTGTATCGTTGGCGATCTTTGTTCCGATGTCCACCTTTTTGATTGATCCTTCAATCATGGCTGTTGTTTCCTTCGCCGCATTAGCACTTCTCGCAGCTAAATTTCTGACTTCTTCCGCTACCACAGCAAATCCTTTACCATGCTGTCCTGCTCTAGCCGCTTCTACGGCTGCATTAAGAGCCAATATATTCGTTTGGAAGGCAATTTCATCGATAACCTTAATAATTTTTGATATATTAGCCGATGATTCATTAATTTCAGACATCGCCTTTATCATTTCCTGCATTTGTGTATTACCTTCAATGGCCTGTTCTTTAGAAGATATCGTCAATTCATTGGCTTGATTTGCATTTACCGCATTTTGTTTAGTCTGCACAGCTACTTGTGTCATAGAAGCAGTTATTTCTTCAATAGAACTAGCTTGTTCTGTAGAGCCCTGGGACAGAACTTCTCCAGATGAAGCAATTTGCTGAGCACCAGCAGCTACTTGCTCTGCGGCTTCATTGATGCTACTCATCGCTCGATTTATATTTTCTGCCATCAAATTAAAGGCTTGGGCTAGTTGGCCAATTTCATCACTTGTTCGAACATTTACTGCAACGTTCAAATCGCCACTTGCGATCTTGCCAGCAACTTCAACAATCTCTTTAACTGGTTGAGAAATGATTCTAGCAATATAAATACCAAGGGTAATCGCTATAACGACACTAAAGGCAACAAGAATTATCATAAAGAGCATAGCCCTATTTGCATCTGCTTTATTGGCTGCTGCCTTTTGTTTTGCTAACTCTATTTTCATTGCACTTAACTTATTGAGTGTATCTTCCATAGTCTCTGCGATTCGAATACCCTCAGTTTGTATTAATTGATTTACTTGTGCTACTTGTCCCGCCTGAAGCATGGGAAATAGGTTTTTAGAATAGGAATCATATTGAGCAATCGTATCGTCGAGGGTCTTATGCAATTTACGTCCTTCATCGCTCACTAACGTTTTACCAATCTCGTTACTTCCCGATTTCATTTTACTGATGGATTCATTAAAACTTTTCATTTTTTGATTTTGGATATTTACATCCTTTGTCAAAAGGATATCTCTAAAACTTACGCGCCCCTTTTGATAGGCTTCACTAATATCACCCATCTGTCCCATAGGCACCGTATATTTTTCATACAAATCCGTATCCGCCTGGGACAAACTAGAAAGATTATATACACCTACCGCTCCTACCATCCCTGCAATTACAGCTACACAAAGAAACGCAACAGTAAGTTTGTTAGCAATTTTAAGATTCTGAAACCATTTCATCATTTTTTTCGCCTTCCTTTACTATTTGTTAAATAAATCCTAACAAATTCTCTCTAAGCTGCTAACTTCATTATCATTTAATAATCGATCACTATCGAGGATTAGCTTTACATCTTTACCTACTTTACCTATCCCTTTAATAAAGCGTTGATGATAGCTGCCATTATCAAATTGAGGCGGCAAAACAATTTCTTGAGCTGCAATGATGAGCACTTCCTCTACCGCATCCACAATGAGCCCTAAGGTAACACCTTTTATATCAACTACTACAATACAAGTGCGGTCATTGTACTCTCGATATACTTTTTTAAACCGTAGCCTAACATCAATAACAGGGATAATCTTCCCCCTAAGGTTAATGATGCCTTGTACATATTCTGGAAGGTCAGGTATTTCTGTTACAGACTGCATACCGATTATCTCAGTGACAAATTTTATTTCAATACCATAGACTTCAGTCCCCAAGGAAAATGTCAGAAATTTGTCCTTTTGCGTGTCTTCTTCATCATCTAGCACATTTTCAGCAATCTCAGACATGATATGTCTCCTTTTTTCAATCTATTCTTCTTTACTAGCCTATAGATTCGTTGCTGTAGGGATAAACCTACTAAGAGTTCAGGGCGGCAACATCGAGTATCAAGCTAACACCACCATCTCCGAGCAAGGTACAACCCGCAATTCCCTTCGTCTTTTTGATATAGGAAGGCAAAGCTTTGACCACTACCTGTTGCTGCCCTATTAAAGAGTCAGCAAATAAACAAATTCCTTTTCCGTCAGCTTCAACCATTACCATGATTCCTTCTCTTAGATCTTTGACCTCTGTTTTTACCTGAAACCTTTCATAAAGACGCAAAACAGGGTGGCACTCCCCCCGAATCATAATCATTTCATTATTATTTGTATCTTTTATCAAATTCTGCTCTTTCAGCCGAAAGGACTCTTTTATCGCAATAATCGGTATCGTGTAGATGGAATTTCCGACCTTTATATTCATCCCATCAATGATCGCAAGAGTAAGAGGAATTCTTATAAACATTGTTGTGCCTTCCCCCACTACGCTATCAACACTAATCGTACCACCTATTTTTTCAATATTCTTGGCTACGACGTCCATACCAACTCCACGACCAGAGAATTCTGTCACAGTATCATTGGTAGAAAAGCCAGGCTGTAAAATAAAAGAATAGACCTGGTTATCACTTAAAGAGGTCTCTTCCTTTTCAATTAAACCGCGTTCCCAAGCTTTTTTAAGAATTTTTTCTTTGTTTAACCCTCCACCGTCATCTTGTATCGTAATCAAAACATCGCCACCGGCACTTTTTGCTTCTAGTCGAATTTTGCCCACTTTCGGTTTCCCTTGGGCAATTCTTTCTTGAGCAGGCTCAATACCATGGTCCACAGCATTACGAATTAGATGCATAAGCGGGTCTGATATGCTTTCTATAATATTTTTGTCTACTTCGGTTTGCTCTCCAATAATCTCTAACTGCGCTTCTTTATCAAGCTTTCGCACCATATCTCTGACAATGCGATTCATCTTATGAAAAGTTGCTGATAACGGCACCATTCGTATGGACATAACAGTATCTTGAAGTTCGCTAGTAATTTTTCTTAATTGTCGTGCTGACTTATAGAACTTATCAAGCCTCAATCCTTGCAGTTCAGGATTTTGAGTTACCATTGCCTCAGCAATGACAAGCTCTCCCACTAAATCCATAAGGATATCCATCTTTGACACATTTACACTAATAAAACTTTGTGTCCCTTCCGTTTGCTGCTCCACTTCCTTGACGGCAGCATTCACGGGCTCATCTGGAATTGGGTCATCTAAGTCAATTACCTTTTTCTGCTGCGCTTTTTTGACGCTGGCATCCGCCACTACATTTAAGTTGAACTCTTTTAGAAACATTGTGTTGCAGAAAAATTCTTGTACTATTTCCAAAGATTTTTGCGTCAAAAATGTTATCTGGAATCCTTCATTTTTAATAACTTCCGATGTAGCATCGTTTTCTAAAATATCCATTGGTGAATGTACAATGTTCTCTGCAAGATCACTAAGCTCATGAATTAGAGTAAAAGCTCTTATATTTTCCATTCCACAATCTTCGTCAAAAAAGATCCTGGCTTCATATCTGATTTTTCCCTCATCCTCAGATGCATCAGCCCCAAAATGGATATTTGATTCATCAATATTGAAATTCGTAGTATCAGTCAGTTTGGGATGACTTTCCTTTAAACTGGACAAAAACTCCCTGCTTTTCTCGCAAACAACATAGGAATCACCTGTTGGATCTGCCCCGTTTTCCACCTTAGCCACTTCACCTTTAATGAAATCTACGGCATTTAAAACTAGATCTGTCAGTTCCGAATAATCTACACTTTGAGGCTTTGTCTCGCGAATATAATAGAAAACATCCTCTAAAGAGTGGGCTAACGAAGAAATGTCATTGAACATCATCATAGCAGCCGACCCCTTTAGTGTATGCATAATTCTAAATACTTCATTGATAACGACTTCCAAGCCCCCGGACTTTTCACTATCTAAAATAAGGCGTTCAAGCTGTTCTAACATCTGGTTTGTTTCAAATACAAAGAGGTCAAGCATTGGGGCTTTGCTATCATTATTGGCCAATTTCAATCACCCTCACAAATTACTGCAAATACTGGAAGTACGGTACTGCATAATCTTTTTCAAAATCTAGCGTTTCTATTTGAACTTGCTTAGCCCTCGAATGACCTGTTCTTCAACAAACGGTTTTACGATAAATCCATTAGCACCAGACACAATGGCATCTTTTACAGTCGCTTCTTGCCCCATAGCCGATATCATAACGACTTTCGCACTAGAATCCATTTTTTTTATTGCCTTCAAAGCCGTTATTCCATCCATTTGAGGCATTGTTATATCCATTGTAACCAGATCAGGTTTAAGTTCATTGTATTTTAGGATTGCTTCTGCACCATTTGCAGCTTCGCCTACTACTTGGTAGCCATTTTTCTCTAACATCATTTTTAGTGTTAACCGGATAAAAACTGCATCATCAACAATAAGTACTTTCATATATATCTTCATCCTTTCATCTACAAGTAATGTCAACTTGCAATCACATAATCGTTACCTACATATTTTAGCTTCCCTGCTTCTCTTACCCTTTTCAATGTAAGCATCATTTCTGTTCGAAATATTTCGACTATAATGTCACCTACTTTATCCCAATCAGAAATAATTGAAGCCATCAAAAAAAACGCAAAAAAAGGTCAGGGATACCTGACCTAAAACATGGTAGTTTAAGCTAACATGGCGGCCTGGCAGTCTTGGTCGCCCAGCGACTGTAGACCCATAGCTTTGCGTCCCTATCTTTCGATAGGTTTGCCAATATTGTTAATTTTTGTCTATCTATGTAGTATTTTCTTATATTATATTATTATTCCATATATTCGTCAACGCATTTCGGGACTCTGGTATGTTTCCCCAGGACCTAGGTCTTGTTTTAATACAAAAAAGAATGGCAAATATTACGTTTGCTGCGAAGAATGTAATTAAAGTATAATTTGAATACCACATAAAACTATAAAATTAGCAAGGATACATTACATGAAAAAACAAATACCTCTTTTAATAGCTCTATTATTGTTACTAACTAGCTTACCAGCAGCTACTGCGAGTGCCGCTTCCTTTGATTCACTGAGTCAAGATATCATCAACTTTATAGGTCTTCAAAGCAACCAAACAAAAAATTCTTCAATGAAAGGCAAGGTAATCGTTGTTGATCCCGGTCATGGTGGTAGTGATACTGGTGCCATAGGCCCTAATCATGTTGCGGAAAAAAATGTTACACTGGCCATTGCTCGTGATCTAGGTAAGTTATTATCTGATGGAGGAGCGAAGGTTATCATGACCCGTACCTCTGACAAGGATGTTGCCTATGAGGGAACATCAGACATTGACGAACTACAGGCTCGCGTTGCTATTGCAAACCAGGCTAGTGCAGACTTGTTTATTAGCATTCATGCTGACGCTTCTGACGAACCTGTCAGTGGTACAGCAACTTATTTTTACCCAGGCAATAGCGATACTCTTGCCAGTTTAGTACAAGATAGTATGGTTAGCCAACTAAAGTTGTCTGATAGAGGCTATCAACCTAATGATTTTTACGTTCTTAAAAACACAACGATGCCAGCCATATTAACAGAAGTTGCTTTTATCTCCAATCCAAAAGAAGAAAAACTACTCCTTAATCCTACTTTTGACAAAAAGGCAGCACTTGGAATTTACAATGGAATTAAAAAATATTTTGCGCAATAAGCGCGACCTCACCAGTTAATTTGTAAAATTTTTAAACATCCTTAGGGAGCACAGTTGTGCTCCCTTTTTTTACTCTATGAATTCATAAAAGGAAAGCCAAGCATTCCTCTGCCTGGCTTAATTTTTTACTAATAATCCTCAAAGTAACTAACCTACCATTCTGTACGAATACTCAAATCAGCTTTCTGTTGCGCTTCACCAATTTTTAATAGTTTATATACAATATAAAGACCACCATACCAAACAGGTGCAACATATAATCCTACCAGATTATCATGGTCATATCCCATACCTAAGGTTACAGCCAGCATAAATATCCCTACTGCATAATTGGCATATGGATAACAAGGCATAGGATATTTTAACTGAGTAATTTGCTCACTACTAAGGCTTTTTCGCCATTTGTACTGAATATACATGATCAATGACCAAGTCCACATACAACCCGTGGTTGTAATAGCCGACATATAATAAAATACGCTGTCTGGAGATGCATAATTTAGATAAACGCCTATCAAGCAAACAGCACTAGAAAATAGAATGCCATTGGCGGGAACTTGACTGGCTGATAGTTTCCCTAAGAATGCGGGAGCCTCATTTCTAAGTGCTAATCCATAAAGCATTCGTCCACAAACATACATACCACTATTTAAGCAAGAAGCTGCCGAGGATAAAATTACAACATTTATAATGGAAGCTGCATAAGGTATGCCGGCTTTTTCAAAGATCATTACAAAAGGACTAATGCCTTTCGGCAACGTATCATAAGGAAAAATAGATAGAATGGCTACCATAGAGCCAACATAGAAAACCAATACACGCCAAAATACCTTATCAATCGCGGATTTAAGAGAGGACTCAGGATTAATGGCTTCACCAGCAGTAATTCCGATTAGTTCAACTCCTGAATAAGCAAACACCACCATAACCAATGCCATGGCTACACCACTCCAACCAAAAGGCATAAAACCCCCGTGAGTCCACAGATTAGAAAAACCAATTGCCACTCCATCGTTACCA
Source organism: Pelosinus sp. UFO1 (assembly GCF_000725345.1). NCBI lineage: Bacteria > Bacillati > Bacillota > Negativicutes > Selenomonadales > Sporomusaceae > Pelosinus > Pelosinus sp. UFO1. The sequence continues at coordinate 953,359 of NZ_CP008852.1, read as the reverse complement.
AGGCCAAAGAGAATCATTGCAAAGCCAACTAGCAGCATGGCTATGATGGTTACAACTTTAATTAGCGCAAACCAAAATTCAAACTCACCGTAATATTTCACTGCAACTAAATTAATGGCCAGAATTACACCAAGACAAATCAGCGCAGGAATCCACTGCTCTATATCCGGTGACCAGTATTTCATATACATGCCGACTGCTGAAATTTCACACATAGCTAAGACAACCCATTGGTACCAATAAGTCCATCCAGTAACAAAGGAAACTAGTGGCCCGCAAAAGGCTCTGGCATAGCCAGCAAAGGATGAAGCTACAGGATGTTCTACAGCGACTTCACCTAGTGCACGCAGCACAAAGTACATAACAATACCACCAAGGGCATAGGCTAATGTGAGAGCTGGTCCTGCCATCTTACTCGCCTGAGCAGATCCCATAAATAGAGCAACGCCAATAACTCCACCAATAGCAATCAACTGGATATGTCTGTCTTTTAGATCTTTCTTCAAGTTCTCTTTTTCTAAATATAAGGATTGTTCTTTCATATCTGTTCGCCTCCTTTTTTTATATAAAAAGACGCTCATCAACAACCTCACGGTTGTTGACAAGCGTCTTTGCTTGCAGCTATTTTATTTACACTACATTATTCTTCAGCAGTAGCTTTTAGGATACTTTGTTCTAAAACCGTAAGTCCACGATCTAATTGTTCATCAGTAACCACCAAAGGAATCAATAAACGAATTACATTACTAAAAATACCAGCACTAATTAGAATTACACCTTGTTCCAGACAATATTTTACTACCTTGCTAGTCAGTTCTTTCGCTGGTTCTTTCGTTTTTCGATCTTTGACTAGTTCAATACCAATCATCGCACCAATACCCCTCACGTCACCGATAGCACTGCATCTCTCCTGTAAGGCTTCCAGTCTCTTCATAGTTTTATGGCCAATTTCTGTTGCTCGGCTGCAGAGATTGTTTTCCTCAATTAATTTTATCGTTTCTAAACCTGCCACACAGGCTAAAGGGTTACCGCCATAGGTCCCGCCAATATTACCAGCGTCAGGTGCATCCATATACTGAGCCTTGCCTGTTACAGCACTGAGAGGAACACCGGCAGCGATTGACTTCGCCGTAGTCATTAAGTCCGGTTCCACACCCCAATTTTCAATGGCGAACATTTTCCCTGTACGACCAAAACCACTTTGTACTTCATCAGCAATTAATAAGATTCCCTTACTCTCACAGATAGTCTTAAGACCTGGCAAAAATTCTGGTGGCGGTACGAGAAAACCACCTTCCCCCTGTACCGGTTCAATAATCATAGCTGCAATATGCTCAGCATCAATTTCTGCTGCAAAAAACCGTTCAAAATTTTCTAGACAATGCATCCCACAACCAGGATAGGTAGAACGATAATGGCAGCGGTAGCAATATGCGGAAGGAACCTTGTAAACCTCTGGAGCAAAAGGCCCAAAACCATATTTATAAGGTTTTACTTTACTGGTAAGACCCATGGTCATAAAAGTACGTCCATGGAATGCACACTCAAAAGAAATGATTCCGGTTCTTTTCGTTGCATGGCGGGCAATTTTCACCGCATTCTCAACGGCTTCTGCACCACTATTAGCGAACATCGTCTTTTTGGGAGAAAACCCAGGCATTAGAGAATTCATCTTTTCTGCCAGCTGGACATAGGGTTCATACATGGCAATGGCAAAGAATGAATGAAGTAATTGTTCCGCTTGTTTTTGTATGGCTTTAACTACCGATTCTGGACAATGACCAACATTCAAAACCCCTACACCCGCATAAAAGTCAAGAAACTCTCTACCCTCTACATCTGTAATGACCGCTCCACTGGCCTTTTCTACAAAAACCCCTGTTGAGTTAGCTATCCCTCTAGCAACTGCATTGTTTTTTCTTTGTATCAGTGTTTCAGTCTTACTTTTTCCATTATCCATTATAAAGTCCCTCCTAACATTTTTATAAAAATAAAAACGCTGAATATATCTCCAGGATATACATTCAGCGCCGTTGCTAAATACATCACTCATATTTTGTTGATACTTAAATAATACCAGAGGTATCTACTAGCGTCTATGTGAATAGATCACAGATTGTGTTGTACTACATTGTGACCTATTCACTTTTATCCTTAAGATAAGTCTGACAGTATCATATCTATAAAATTCCTAGTACTCGCTGAGAGGTAGCGATTTCGCAGCCAAATAATTGCTTTTTTTATTTCTAAGGAAGATTCAATGATTTCTTTGTATATTAATGTGTTGCTCGGCACAAGACCTACTGCCGATTTAGGTACTATAGCCATGCCTAATCCTGCGTCAGCCCATACGAGTAAGGATCTAACATCGTCCCCTCGGCACAAAATTTGAGGCTCAAAACCATTTTTCTGGCAACACTCCACAATCATACTTTCATTACTCCGATGAAGTAATAAGGGCTTATCTACAAGTTCTTCTAGCTTTATATGTTGAGTCGCCTGTTCTTCATCTTCCCAATCTTTGCACATGGCAACTACCATGGGTTCATTCGGTAAATTCACGGAATGATACATTTTTGAATCAAAAATTGCTCTTACAATGCCTATTTCAATGATTCCAGAATTCAGTAAATCTAAAATTTTGTTTGTGTCACCTTCCCATAACTGAAAACTTATATGGGGATATTGTTTATGGAAGTTGACAACTTTGAAGGGTAAGAAGGTCGTTCCTGAGGATGCAACAGCTCCAATCGATAAGGTTCCTGTATATCCTTCATCTAATTCTTTTAATTCTTTCGTAGTCATATTCATGAACTCTAGTATGTGCGACGCCCTTTTATAGAGCAAATGACCCGCGTCGGTTAATATGATTCCTCGACGGTCACGTTCTACTAATTTTACATTTAATTCTTCTTCTAATAATTTAAGTTGTTGACTCAATGGAGGTTGAGCCATATGTAACCGTTTGGCAGCCTTTGAAATTTGCCCCTCCTCAGCAATGGCCAAAAAATAGGTAAGCTGCTTACTATTCACAAAACCCCATCCTTCTGATATATTTTTTTCGTATAGCAAAGTAACTTTTTTAATATTATATATATATCTAATGCTTTGCTATAATGATATAAGAAGGGTTAAGTATTGTCAAAACAGATTCATTTATTTTCGTTAAATAACCCTACTATTAATATATCTCTTGTCCTTCATTAAACACAAAACGAGTAGTTGATATTAAATATGAATACACCGGAGGATGTCGACTATGACCGATATTAAAGTACTGATTGTAGATCCTGAAGCTGTTATTACTAACATACATAAATCTTATATTCAAGAGGTAGGTGGCTTTACACTAGTAGGGATTGGCAGAAGTCATAGTGAAGTTTTCGAACTATTAGATAGGAAGAAACCCGATTTAGTAATTATTAATGATTGTGTCTCAGATAGTAACACTATCGAAGTGATATCTTTTACTCGAATCGAAGAGCTACCAATTGATTTTATTATAATTACTGCAATAACTAATGGTAACGCAATCAATTGGGCTTTACGTCACGGGATATTTGATTATATACTTAAACCCTTTAATTTTGAGCGGCTTAAAGATTCTTTACTTTCTTACCGTGAATTTCGGCAGCAACTTACCTGCAAGAGCGCTTTAAGTCAAAGGGACCTTGATGGATATAAATTAAAAAAATGCTCCCTTCAAGCCTAAAACCCCCTAATAGCCTTCTTCCTAATTATTGAGTAAAGAAATACTCTTCATAATCAATGTAACAGTATTCTATTTTACAATTTTTCATTATCATAACTTATAGCAAATGCAGGAGGTAAACATGGTCTTTTTACATGCAATTGAAGGACTAATGAGCATTATTATTATGGTTTCATTAGGATATATCCTTACTAGCAAAGGGTGGTTTAACCCCGAAAACTCAAAGCTACTTCCTAAATTAGTTACCTACGTTTCCTTACCAACTTATATGGTTTGGAACTTACTCAATACATTTAACAAGGAACATTTTATAACCCTGTTTAGTGGAATCATCGTTCCTATTCTCTCGATGATCATTAGCTTTATGATCAGCTTTCTAATCTCTAACCTTCTTCATTTACCCCCTAATCGAAAAGGTATTTTTCGCTCAGCCTTTTTCTGCTCTAGTTCTCTTTTTATAGGAGTCCCAGTTAACCTAGCTTTAATGGGTGAAAATAGCATACCTTATGTCCTCGTATATTTCCTTGCAAATGCCTTTCTTTTTTGGACAATCGGAAACTACTCCATCAGTTTGGACGGGAAGACAGCCCCATCTAAAATAATTAGTATCGCTACTGTCAAAAGAGTATTTTCACCGCCATTTATAGGATTTATGTTGGCAGTAGTACTCATCCTTTTAGAAATTCCCTTACCCAATTTCATAATGAGTACTTGCAAATATTTAGGTAATATGACGACTCCGTTATCCATGCTCTTTATTGGAGTTGCAATATTCGGGGTCAAATTAAATACAATCAAATTTAGCAAGGATGTCATCGCAGTATTAGTAGGAAGGTTTGTTATCTCACCAATTGCAGTTTTGTTAGTTGCATCTGTTATCCCCATTCCAGATTTAATGAAAAAAGTTTTTGTTATTCAAGCAGCCTTGCCGTCTATGACTCAAACTACAATCCTTGCCAAGGTTTATGAAGCCGATGCTGAATATGCAGCGGTTCTAGTGACTATTACAACACTCTTTGCCATACTCGCTATCCCTATTTATATGGCATTTATATGAGTTCCAAGGGAACGTTATCCAATAATAAAAGAATCAGCAATCGATCTACGTAAATCAATTGCTGATTCTCTCCAATCAATAAAAAACTATATAATCCTACTAAAGTATTACCATAATCCTAAAAATTTCCACCAGGAAAGACCAATAATAAAATAAACGGTCATTGAGACAACCATTACAACATGTCCAATCTTCCACCATGTCCCTTGTGGGACATATCCTGCGCCATACAATACTGTACCTACTGCATTACCATAATGAGTCATTAAACTAGCGATTTGAGCTGAAGCAGCTGTCATCAATAGCAGCGGAAGGGCTGGCACATGAGTAACGGCCCCCAAAGTATAGATTACTGGAATGAACGTGACGACAAAAGCAATCGTTGATGCAAATAAATAACGAACGATAATTGTTATAAAAATCAATCCGCCAAGTATAGCTACGCTATGGACCCCAGTAAAGTCTAAATGCTCTGAAAATAGTTTTCCCAACCATACAAAGAAACCAGCTTTATTTAAACCATTAGCCAAAGAAATGATACCGCCATACCAGATAAACGTACTCCATGCACTTTTACTTGCTAATACTTTTTCCCATGAAATCACGCCTGTTAATAAACTTAAAGATAGTAAAGCTAAAGCCACTGCTGTTGAATCAATTTTGGTAATAGTACCTGTTGCCCAGCCAATGATAGCACACAAAAAAAGCACTGCCAATGTCTTTTCTTGCCGGCTCATAGAGCCTATTTTTTTATACCCCTCTTGAGCAACAGCCTTGTTATCTACCTCTTTTAGATCAGGTGGATAAATTTTGTAAACCATATACGGCGCTAGTAGCAAACACAATAACCCAGGCACGGACATGGCCACCGCCCATTGTATCCAGGAAATATCAGCATGCATAATGTCATTCGTCAGTTTAATCATCAGCGGCATAATAGCCCCAGCTGTGATAAACATTGTTCCAGTGATCAAGCTGTTCTGATACATTAAGACCATTAGATAAGAACCGATCTTTCGCTCTGTCCCATCATCTGGGCGAGAATTGAGCGTATATGCTAAACTCTGGAAAATTGGATATACCAGTCCGCCTGATCTGGCGGTATTCGAAGGAATTGCTGGCGATAATATTAAGTCAGAAAGCGCCGCGATATACCCTAAGCGCAACGTAGACTTGCCAAATTTATCAATGAGTACGTAAGCGATTCGACTTCCTAGTCCTGTTTCCACAAAACATTGACCGATAATAAAGGCTGTAAATACTAGCCACGGAGTTGTTTCACCAAAAGCTTCCAATGCAACTTTTGTCTGATTAAAACATAAAGACACTACACCCATAGCTGTAATTAAGACAATGGGTTCTTTTACAGGTCTTAAAATAAGTCCAAGCACTGCACCAAGATACACTGCAAAAAGTTGCCAAGCCCAAAGCTTCAAACCAGCAGGTGTAGGACATAGTAACACAATCCCAGGAACACCTAAGCAAATCAATCCTTTTATAAGCTTTCCGTTCATCTTTTCTCTCCCATTATCATTTTATAATAACCACTAGTGCAACAAGAGGTTATTTGTTGGATATGTCTACAAATTCTATAAAAAGAGCCACTAAAATCTATACAAGAATTTTGTGGCCCTTTCTCTTTTATGTCAATTGGCTACATTACTTTGCACAAGAAACATTAGCTGACGGAAGAAAGTGGTTTATCACAATATTGATACCCATCAACCAATAATTTTAACTCACCAGTATGAGGGTCTAAGATTAAACCATGCACAGGCACATCTTTAGGGATTAATGGATTTTGGCTAATTTTCAAGACCGTGTCTGTTATGTTCTGTTCTGGATTATGGAAATTGTCGATCCAGTCCACTAAATCTTTTTCTATCATTTTTATAGCATCTGCCGATATTCCTCTAGCTAGCATTTTCTGAATTAGGCTTTGGGCCGTCGATTTAGAGACGCCACAATCCAGATGGCCAATTACAAGAATTTCTTTAATGCCTAATTCAAAAATCCCTACTAATAAGCTTCGAATAGTAGCCTCAAAGGGGCCAGTAATAGAGTTCCCGGCATTCTTTATTACTTTAGCTTCCCCCCGCTTAATTCCCATCGCCAGTTCCAGAAAATTCACCAGTCGAGTATCCATGCAAGTAAAAATCGCCAAATGTCGGTTTGGATATTTGCCTTTTTCCGGACAACTGTGAAAATCCACATACTCATTTGGTAATTTTTCAATAAACGACTGATTTGCCCTTAATATTTGATCTAAAATATTCATCCAATATCCCCCCCTCTTATATAAAATTTCAAATGAGGTTTTATTTTGATTATTTTTAAAGCAAGCCTATCCAGTGCCAATAAGTGTGAGTAAATAAAACGTACACTAATAAGCCTAGAATAGTTAAAGGAACGCCTAACTTAAGCATATCTTTTAGTTCATAAGTGTCTGTAGCATATGTCAATAATGTAGCAGGAGTATTTACGGGAAGAATGAAGGAAAAGTATACAAGAAATGAGGATATTAAGGTAATACTCCATACGGAAATGTTCGGATCATTAAAGCTAACTAGCAGTCCCAATATCGTTGGTACTACAAGAGCTCCTAATGCTACGATACTTGAAAATGCTAAACGAATCACAATGAGAGGCACTGCAATCACTGCCAACATCATTGGCGCACTCATGGTTTGAAGCCCCAAGGCACCCAAAGTTGCTTTCGCTCCCCAGGTCGCTGCACCAGTCTTTAGCAACACTTCACCAATGGATATCCCAATACCGAATAATACCAAAGTACCCCATTGTACTCTGTCGCTCATTTGTTTCCAGGTAGCTACCCTGGTTAAGAAGAGAAGCAAAGTTGCAAATACAGTAATCGTATTAGCATCAATATGATGCCAGTGTTCTGATCCCCATAGAATGATAGTGATGATAAATATACTACCAATGCGTTTTTCTTTAGAGCTCATAGGTCCGATCTCTGCCATATATTTTTCTACTAGGGCAGGTCCCCCAGGAAGTGGTTCAAACTTGTTCATCGTAATAACTAAAATGTACGCAATAACCCCTAATGCAATGGAAAAAGGTCCAGCATAAAGTAGCCATTGGCTCCAAGTAACAGTATGATTTAATTGACTGTTAAGAAGACCAACTGTATAAGGATTGGGAGCTCCGGCGGTTAGAACCATTAGTGCCGTAATCGGTGCTATTATTCCTGTAACCAACATGAGCTGTCTAGCAAAAACACTTCTCAGATCAACACCAAAAGCTGTAATGAGTCCCATGGATATAGGAATTAAAGCGGCTGCCCGTGCTGCAATAGAAGGAATAATAAAAGCCAGTATATATGCGGCAATCATAATTCCCCCGATGATTCTTTTAGGCTCAGTTCCTACAATTCTTAATATATTTAGTGCAATACGCCGATCTAAACCGGTAAAACGGACAGCTTCTGCTAGAAACATTCCTGCAGCCACCAGCACCCATCCGGAATTTATAAAACCTGACATGGCCAAAGGAATAGCTTGCGTTGTACCCAGAAGCTTACCTGTAGTACCAGTTGCAGGCGATAAGCCAAGAAACATAATCATCGAAAAACAGATGGCAATAGCACTTATAGGATAAGGCATAGCTTCTGTAATCCAGATATATACGGAAAAAGCCAGTACTCCAATCATCTTCTGTCCAGCTGATGAAAGCCCTGCTATCTGCGGCATAACAGCAATGGCAGTCATAATCAACAACCCAATCAAAATGTGTATCGACTTATAAGACACCTTATTTGTAGCTTCTGACATTTTTTCACCCTCCCGAACTTTCTATATTTTTGACCAAGTAATAACTCATATCATGGTATCAATATGGGATACCATATTAATCTTTAGCCAAAAACTCTGCGAGAAACGTATACGTGACCATCCATAATTGGTCTTGCCGTACGGCTTACTCCAGCCTTATCAAGCTGCCACTTTTCCCCGTTTTTTTCCAGATTAATCTCAAAATCCAGGATGCCAGAAGGGTGACCTAGGCGAACAGTACCCCTAACTTTAGCCTGTTCACCAACGATTTCGTTGACTACTGTCCCCTCAATCAAGGCGGCTGTAGATACACAGATGCCACCTGTAACAGCATAAGCCTTATGCATAACTGCCAATGCCTTGGTCCTAGCCACCAAATCAATATCCTTGGCCTTTACTCCGACGCCATTGATGGTGAAATAGTCTTTAGGTGCGGAAACAAAAGCTACTTTAGGAACAGCAGGGCCTACTGCATCTTTACTAGTTGCCAAGCCCATCATAACAGCTGCAGTTGTCCGGATATCCTCCATAATTTCCAATATCTCAGGATTTGCTTCTGTGTCTTTGGGTAATTCGATCCCTGTAAGACCAATATCTGTAGCTTTGATAAAAACTGATGGATTGGCTGCATCAACCAAACTCACCCGCACTTTTTTACCGTCCTTGAGGACAATTTCATCGACTACATTACCAGTAGGCAACAGCTTACCAGTTTTAGAGCCACCGGAATTTAAAAAATTTAGAACTATTTTCGCACCGGTGCCCGGTACACCGTCAATGGCATAATCGCCTTCAGTAACCACTTCACCATCTTTTACCGGAATCTCAGCTTCAATTATTTTCTTGGTGTTTGTATTATAAATCCGTACCTTAGTAATAGGCTCTGTTATCGCCACCAGTCCCTGCTGAATTGCAAAAGGACCTACGCCAGAGGACATATTGCCACAGTTACCTTCATAATCCACAACTGCATCTTTAATTCCCACATAACCAAAGGTATAATCCACATCAACATTTTCCCTAGTTGATGGTGCTATAATAGCTACTTTACTGGTAAGAGGATCGGCACCACCCACTCCATTAATTTGACGTATATCTGGACTACCATAAATAGCAAGGATAACTTGATCTCGGAGCCCGCTATCTGCCGGAAGATCACTTTGCATCAAATATACACCTTTACTTGTTCCACCCCGCATAAGTACTGCAGGAATCTTTAAATACTCCCCCATATTCCTCTCCTCCTTTTGCTTTTAGTAATCGCCGCTTATGTCGCCTAATAATAAAGCCAAACAGCTGATGATGACTTTAACCTGAGATATTATCTTTAACTTCTATTTTCGGCATAATTTTTTTCTCCATAAAAATCCATATAGCTAAAAAGACTGCTAACAATATTGGCACGGTTACCATTACATTGCCTGTGAACACTTTATACAGCATAAAGCTTATTGGCATAGTAGTACCTGTGAAAGAACTAATCATCATCCCAGCCGGAATGCTTTCACTTAAACCCACAGATGTTGCCGCTGCAGTAATAATTGGAGCCGTCCACGTTCCAAAGAAAAAATACGGAATAAAAGCAATTGTACATAAAATGATACTTCGGAATATGTTCCCGTTTGTCAAGGCAACAACCATTGCCACCTTATACGGTAATGCAGCCAAGTCCGCAAAGGGTAACAACTTGTTTCCGGGAATAATTATAGCGAGTCCGATGAGTATAGGCACCATCAATAACGCTGTAGTAATTACGGCGGCATCTCCCAATAGAACAGAGGGATCTAAACCAATCAGTATCCTTCTTCCCTTAAATTTATTATCGGTAATCTTTCTGGCTTGCTCCGAAATAGGCTTTAAACCGTCGACGAACATATGCGTCATTTTGGGCAGTAACATCATGGCTGCTGCCATGTTTATGCCAAGTCCAAAAGCCTTATAAGGAGCATAGCCAGCTAAAAGTCCAATACTAGTTCCAAGAATTAAACCAATCACAAGTGGCTGCCCAAAAACGCCGAAGTATTTGCGGAGAGTTTCCATGTTAAAGTCGATCTTGTTAAACCCCGGTATCTTATCAAATAATACGTTGATAGGAGCAGCAATCGGCAAGTTCATCAACGCATGGATAGCGGGTATTGTGACACCTGGTATTTTGTAGTAATTACTTACCAGTGGTGCAGCCCAGTCAGCCATTTTGTACACAAACAATCCTGTGCAGGCAGCTGCCGCGACAGAAACCGCAACGTTGTTAGTTTCAAGATAAACCAGACTGCCGATGGTGAGAGCATGATGATAATTCCAAATGTCGACACTTAATGTGTTCGTTTTATTTAGCACTAATAACACAATATTGACTCCCATAATCGCAAAAACCATAAAGGGAACAATGGGAGAGCTCCAGCCAATTGCAGCTACCGTACCAAAACCCATATCAATGACATTTAAGTGAACTCCTAATTGTGTAACCATCTCTTTAGTTGCCGGTCCTAGGCTTTTTGCCAGGAACTCAACAACTAACTTCAACCCTGCAAATGCAGCTCCAACTGTCAGTGCACTTTGTATGGCTTTGCCTAACTCTAATCTGAAGGCGATTGCAAATATAAAAATAACAACCGGAAGTAAGACCGTCGGTCCCGCTTGAATAATACCCTTAAAAACAGCAAAAATATCCATGTAAAAATCTCCTCAATCTTTTAAATTACCTATCTTTTATTTTGCTGTATAATTTAACAAGCCACCACATAACACAATATCTCTTTGCCTTGGTGTCAGGTTACATTTTGTTTCGAAGGTATATCCCTGCGTTACATTGCGCACAAGCACTATATCCTGTTTTATCGCTTGGTACATGTTATCAACTGCCAATTCATCTCCAGCCTGAATGCGTTCATAGTCCGTATCGTCAGCAAAAGTAAGTTGCAAAATACCAAAATTCGTTAAGTTGGCCCCGTGAATTCGCTCTACACTCTTAGCCAATAACACGCGAACACCTAAATACATTGGGCATAAAGCAGCATGTTCCCGCGATGACCCTTGTCCATAACTCAGACCGGCAACAATTACAGAGGCTAAGCCTTCTGCCTTATTCGTAGCACATTTAGGCGCAAACTCAGGATCTATGTGATAAAAAACATAGCTCGAATATTTAGGAACATTAGACCGATATTTTAAATACGCACCTGCTGGCATAATATGATCAGTCGTGATCTTATCCCCTACTTTAATAGCAACCTTAGCAGTCAATTTTTCAGGCATTGGGGTATTTTTCGGCGGTTCGCCAATATTAGGACCGCGAAACACCTCTACAGATTGATCCTCTGAAGGTAAAAGAATCATACTATCATCAATTTCGTATACTTCTGGCAAAATAATAGTAGGGTATTCCATATCTAGTTCTCGGGGATCAGTAACCTTTCCACTTAGAGCCGCTGCCACCGCCGTTTCGGGACTGACCAGATAGACTTGACCATCCTTCGTACCGCTACGTCCTTCAAAATTCCGATTATTGGTACGCAATGACACTCCTTTCGTCTGAGGTGCCTGACCACAACCGACACAAAAACCACAGGTGGACTCTAATATACGTGCCCCAGCAGCAACCAGATCCTTCAGTGCTCCATTTTCTGCTATCATAGCTAATACTTGTTTACTGCCTGGAGCAATACCTAGACTGACTTTAGGATGAACCTGCTTGCCTTTAAGCATGGCAGCTACCATCATAAGATCGCGGTAGGAAGAATTAGTACAACTACCAACCATAACCTGCTGGACCTCAAGTCCTGCAACTTCGCGAACCATCTTCACATTGTCTGGAGAATGGGGACAAGCAATATTAGGTTCAATAGAAGCTAAATCTAAATTAATTACCCTATCATAGTCAGCATCTTCATCAGGCTTTAACTCCTGCCAGTCTTGCTCCCTCGCTTGAGCTTTGAAAAATTGCCGAGTCATTTCATCACTAGGGAATAAAGAAGTAGTGACTCCTAATTCTGCACCCATATTAGTAATCGTAGCCCGTTCAGGCACTGTCAAATGAGCTAAACCAGAACCACCATACTCGATTACGGTTCCTACATTACCCTTGGTTGTAAGAATTTTTAAAAGTTCTAATATAATATCCTTAGCCGCACACCATGGTTGTAATTTACCTTCTAGATTCACACGAACTACTTGGGGATACACAAAATAAAAGGGGCCTCCCGCCATAGCGACTGCAACGTCCATGCCGCCAACACCCATAGCACTCATCCCGACTGCACCACAGGTAGGCGTATGACTATCAGAACCGATTAGCGTATCTCCTGGACGACTGAAACGCTCTAAATGAACTTGGTGACAAATGCCGTTACCAGCTTTAGAATATTTAATACCGTGTTTATCTGCTACTGTTTGCAGATATCGATGATCATCGGCATTTTCAAAACCATCTTGCAATGTATTATGATCAATATAAGATACGGATTTCGTTTTCACTACAGGTACATCCATCGCCTCAAACTGCAGATAGGCCATAGTACCTAAAGCATCTTGGGTAAGAGTTTGGTCGACGCGTATTCCCACCTCACTACCTACGGTCATAGTACCTGACATTAAATGAGCAGCTATAATCTTTTTAAATAAATTTTGTCCCATAGAATATTACACTCCTTTTTTCAAATCAATCCTCTATTTATAGTTGCAAAGGTCTACGAATAACGTCAATCAATGTGCCATCACGATATTCGACAACAGCAGCAATTTCATCACTTACCAGAATAGGGTCAGGCTTGCCAGCAAATTCATAGGCAAGGTCTCTTAACTCTTCAATATCCATTACTGGAATATTCGCCTCTCTTAAATTATCTCGCAAGTCTTTACGCCGAGGATTTACAGCCACTCCCCGCTCAGTAACAATAATATCCACTGTCTCTCCCGGTGTACAAACGGTATGCACCTGATCAATAACCATCGGCAAACGGCCACGTAAGAGTGGTGCTACCACAATTGATAAAGCAGCACCTGCCGCCGTATCCTGATGCCCGCCTACAGCCCCCATAATTACACCATTTGAATCAGTGATTACGTTGACATTAAAATCTACATCTACTTCTGTGGCACTCAAAATAACCACATCAAGCTGATTAACAATCGGTCCTCGATTATGTGGATTAGCATAAAAAGAGGCTGACATTTCCTGATGGTTCGCATTTTTCTTCATCGATTGTATGGATGGAATATCAAAATCCTGTACATCATAAATAGCCTTAATTAATCCTTCGTCCAACATTTCAATAAAAGGCGCTGTTACGCCGCCTAAGCCAAAACTCGCCGTAATACCTTGTTGTTTCATCTTTGCTTTCAGAAATTGAGCTGCTGCCAAAGATGCTCCACCACTCCCCAACTGAATGGAGTAGTCTTGTTTAAAATATCCGGAATATTCGATAGCTGTTGTAGCATATTGAGCAATTAATAATTCCCTTGGGTCTTTACTAATCCTAAGTGCACCTGATGCAATGCCTTTGGGATCGCCAATCGCTTCCACTTCCACAATATAATCAACCTGAGTTTGAGGAATACTAACAGGAAAGAGAGGATACGGTACTAAATGATCGGTAATGGCAACAACTTTATCCGCATAAGCCGCATCTACCATAGCATAGCCAAGAGAACCACATGCTGATTTTCCTTCTACACCATTGATATTGCCATAGGTATCGCAAGCTGGTGCTCCAATAAAAGCCACATCAATTCGAAGTTCACCGGATTCAATGGCTCTAGCCCTTCCACCATGGGAACGAATAATAGTTGTCTTTGCCATTTTCCCACTAGTCAGAAGCTTGCCCATTTTTCCCCTAGCACCACTAGTTTCAACTGCAGTAATAACCCCTTGCTCAATATAGGGAATAATCTCTTCATTAATATTATTCAATGAACTAGGAGCTAACGTTAAACCTTTTATACCTTTCTTGGCAATAGCAGCAACCACCATATTGAGAACATAGTCTCCATTACGGAAATGATGGTGAAAGGAAATCGTCATACCATCTTTTAAGCCGGTTGCATCAATCGCCTGTTCAATTGACTTGAGAACTTTCTCCGAACGAGGTCTATTCAAAATAATGTTAGGACCCGTCAATCGTCCTGTCGGTACATACTCAAAAGGACCACCATAGGGTTTTATATTTTTTATTCCCGCTATGTTTTCTGGTATTTCTCTACCGATTGCATTGATCACAATTTCACCCTCCCGTTGTTCTTGCCAGCAGCATTCGCATAAGCAAGAGTTCTTTCTGCCCTCTTTACAACTGGAACATCTATCATCTTACCGTTTAATGACACTACACCTGATTTGCGAGCCAAAGACTCCTTATATGCTGTAATCACTCTTTCCGCATGATCGATTTCCTTCGTAGTAGGCATAAAGATTTGATGGGCAATATTAATTTGACGTGGATTAACCACAGATTTTCCGTCAAATCCCATTTCCTTAATACGAGTAGTTTCGGCAATAAAATCTTCCTCATTATTCACATCACCAAATACCGTATCAATGGCATGAATTCCAGCTTCTCGCGCCGCCAAAATCAACTGTCCTCTAGCCGAATAAAACTCTTTACCATCTTTTGTCCGAGAAGTTTGTAAATCTGCTAAGAAGTCTTCTCCACCGATTGCAATCGCCACCATACGTGGGCTTGCAGTAGCAATTTCAAAAGCATTACGTATACCTTTAGCCGTCTCAATGGCGGCCATCATTTTTATACTACCAGGCACAAATCCATGTTTTATCTCTGCAGCAGTAATGATAGCATCTATTTCTTGTATATCTGCAGCTGTCTCAGACTTAGGTAGGCGAATTAAGTCAGGTTTTACTGCTAAAATAACTTCTAAATCCTTATAGCCAAAAGGAGTACTAATATGGTTAATTCGTACTGCTACTTCACAAGGATATTTAATGGCTTTCATCGCGTTATATACCAAATGACGAGCAGCATCCTTTTCACTGATTGCTACCGAATCTTCTAAATCAAAGATAATAGTATCCGCGCCATAAATACCAGCATTTATTAACATGCCTGGATTATTGCCAGGTACAAACATCATTGTTCTGCGTAGTTTCATCCTTTTGCCTCCTCTTTGAGTAGTGCCCTATCAATTGCTGTCATCATACGAGCTCGAACAGTACAATCCAATGCCCCCCGATCATTTGCTGACACCTCGGCATCTACAATTCCTTGTCCATTTAAAACTTCCTGAATGACATTCTTTATTTGGCGACCATATTTTTGCAATACCGGGCTTGTCAAATCAATCTTAATTCCACTGCCTGCTTCAGCAGGATTAAGAATAATTAAGATATCATTTGACTCAACTGTGCCAGCTTGACTAGATTGTATTATTTTCAGCATAAGACACCTCCAACTTTATTTTTAAAAAAGACTTATTAATTAACTCTTTTTCATTATCTTCTGAATCTTTTAATTTCAAGAAAATTGTACTATAATGTATCCAATAAATCTAATATTGATATTTTATTATAATCCATAAGTTTTTTTTATTTACAAATTGATAAAGCGAGGTAATAACGGTGGACAATAAAGATTGGCTAATGCTAAGAACTATTTCAGAAGAAAAAAATATCACCAAAGCCGCTGAACGTCTATACATCTCACAGCCTGCCCTTAGCTACCGACTCAAAAATCTTGAAAAGGAATTCGGAGCTAAAATCGTATTGCGCAACACTACAGGAGTTGTATTTACTCATCAAGGCGAATATCTATTGGACTATGCACTGAAAATGTTATCGCAATTGACAATAACCAAAGAACGAATTCAGAATATGAAAAATAAAATACAAGGAACATTACGTATCGGAACTTCTGCTATCTTTGCCCACTATGAACTTCCCTCGATATTAAAAGGATTCCTTGAATGCTATCCAGATGTGGATATATCCCTAAAAACTGGTTTAAGTTCTCAAATTAATAAAATGTTGCAAAAAGATGAATTTACTGTAGCAATATTACGTGGAGATCATTTCTGGCCAGAAGAAAAACACATGCTACAGGAAGAGCATATTTGCCTTACCTCACGGAGTGAGATAAATTTTGACGATTTACCTCAACTTCCGCGAATTAATTACGGGACAGACTCCTCTTTACACGAAATGCTAGAAAATTGGTGGCATGAAATCTTTCCCTGTCCTCCCAATATAACGATGGAGGTTGATAGTATGGATACCTGCCGGCAAATGGTTCTCCATGGTCTTGGGTGGGCAATCTTACCCTTCATTGGATTAAAAGAACATGACTCCCTCTACACCCAAAAATTGCACTGGCGCGATGGTACGCCGGTTTTACGACGAACATGGATGTTGTACCGGAATTCATCATTAGAACTATCAGCAGTGCATGCTTTTATAGACTATATAAAAAAATATTATGACATGAAAAATTCGGCTCAATTATATCAAGGCGCATTACCTGATTTGAGCCGCAAAAGTTGAGTAAAAATAAACCGCTCCAAGATCCTTACTTTCTAAAAAGCAGGGAATCTTAAAGCGGTTTACGTTTTATTA
The DNA here is from genome assembly GCF_000725345.1 of Pelosinus sp. UFO1. Taxonomy (NCBI): domain Bacteria; kingdom Bacillati; phylum Bacillota; class Negativicutes; order Selenomonadales; family Sporomusaceae; genus Pelosinus; species Pelosinus sp. UFO1. The sequence goes on along the minus strand of NZ_CP008852.1, from coordinate 936,242 downwards.
TTTTTGCAATTTATTAGGAAACATTTCACTGCCAACAATAACCCCTAACTGCAATGTAAGACGATCATAAGGATCATCCAAACTTCTGCCAGTAATTTCTTCAATCTTTTTCAAGCGATAGTCAAGGGTATTACGGTGTACAAACAAACGCTTGGCAGTTTTTACTGCATTACAATTTTCCTCAAAATATACGAATAAGGTAGATGCCATGTCCATTTGCTGCTTATTATCATACGTCTGGATAGGTTCCATTACTTCTTGATAATACCTTGCCAGCTTTTCAGGCTCAATCTCAAATAACAGCTTATATACTCCCAACTGTTCATACGCATATATGGATTTAGAGGTTGTCTTTAGCTCAGCAAAACGTAGCACTTTAAGGGCCTGAAGATAACTTTGCCTAGCCGCCTCTAAACTTTCAAACCTGCCGCCTAAGCCAGCAGTAACTACGAGACCTGGCATTTTATTCGTAATCCTCTCCAAAACCTCCGATAAAATATCTATGTTTTGTTGGACTCCCGCGCTCTCATTTTCGTAAGGCATCAATAATACAACATTATCTGCCCACAACATCTGTAGAATTTTCCTACCGTGTATCATTAAAACCTCTTGGATTATTTGTTCAAAACGTAATTTAAGAGCTATCAGGGCTTTTTCATCCTTTGCTTTTCGCCCCTGTAAAAACTCAGTTAAGCGGGTAGGACTTACAATAGCTACCTGATGAGCCTTCGCCAAATCATATCCATAGTAAGCCGCTCGTTGAATTAAGACTTCAGGGTTTTCCAAAGGACAAAGCAATAGTTGCTCCAGAAAATCCTTTACGGAGCGTTGTTCTGTCTGCTTCATAACAATATGACCACAGATTTCTTTAGTTACCTCAATGAGTTTTACCTCCCAAGGAAGTTCAAAAATGGGAAAACCAGCTTGGTCTGCCAAATTAATAACTTCCGTGGGAACTTTTTTAATATAAGGACCGATATTCACAATTAGCCCAGCTAATTTTTTTTTTATAATTCCTTGAACAATTTCTTTCAGTTTATTTTCATCACCGTTTAAACCGATACCCGTTATGATCAATAGTTCTCCACCCTGCACCCAGGGGATTACGTCCGGTAAATCAATAAAATGCACCCAGCGCACCAATCGATCTAGACCAGACTTCCCAGCCACAGTAGTAAGCTTGGTCAGAGAAGGCAATTTGATGATTTCTCGACAACTAATCATAACAGGCATCCCCCTCGTTGTTTAAAATGCTAAAATTTAAATACGATCAATTTTTCTTCTGTCATCTCTTTAACAGCATACTGTGGACCCTCTTTGCCAATGCCACTTTCCTTAATACCGCCATAAGGCATGTTATCTGTTCTGAAGGTTGCACCATCATTGATAATTACGCCGCCAGTTTCAATTTTCATGGCACATAACCTAGCAATCTCTAAAGAATTAGTAAACACACCGGCTTGCAGCCCATAAATCGAATCATTGACCAAGGCAATGGCTTCCTCAATCGTATCATAAGGTATTATAGAAAAAACAGGAGCAAAGGCTTCCATCGATACGATTTTCATATCATGATGTACATCTGTGAGAATTGTGGGATCAAACCAAGCTCCACGCCGTTTACCACCTGCCAAGATTTTGGCCCCTTGGGCAACAGCTTCTTTTACCCACTCTTCTGCTCTTGCAGCTTCTGCCTCACTAATCATGGGTCCAATGTCAGTTTTAGGATCAAGAGGATCACCCATTACGAAGTTTTGTGTATAGGCCACTGCTTGGCTACAAAATTCATTGTAAATAGTACGGTGTACATACACCCTCTGGCAAGATATGCAAACCTGGCCAGCATTCGCAAAAGCATGCTTGACGCACAATTCTGCCGTCACCTTACTATCTGCATCATGATGTACAATATTTGCCGAGTTTGATCCTAATTCAAGAGCCACCCGGCGAAACCCTGCATTTTCCAGTAAGTGTTTACCAACAACTGGACTGCCTGTAAAACTGTAAAATCCAATCCGTTGCTCTTCTGTCAAAAATTTCCCCAATTTAGAACCTGATCCTGTCAGTAAATTTAGGTAACCTCCAGGCAATCCTGCTTCTGCAAAAATCTCACATAGAAATACTGCGGATAGGGGAGTAACGGTCGCTGGCTTGTACACGACAGAATTTCCCGCAGCAAGAGCAGGACCAATTTTATGACATGCTAAGTTAAGAGGAAAATTAAATGGAGTAATGGCGCAAACAATCCCCACAGGCATCCGCATGGTAAAAGCCAAACGGTTGCCACAACCTGGTGCTCCCTCAAGAGGAACCATTTCGCCAGTCATCCGCTTTGCTTCTTCAGCAGAAAGAATTAGTGTCTGCTTTGCCCTTGCTACTTCAGCCATTGCTTCCTTTATAGGCTTTCCTACCTCTTCAGACAGGAACTCTGCCATTTTCCTTTGATTATCCATCAGTATTTGACTGACCTTCATCAATATTTCGTAACGTTGGTAAGGCTCCATTTTTACTGTTTTAAATGCAGTTTCGGCAGCATCTACCGCCTCTTTTACCTCTTTTTCGCCCGCTACAGAAATAAAGGCATTATTACTGCCTGTTGCCTTATTCATTACACCAATTTTTTCTTCCGTTACAATCCACTTTCCATTAATAAATAAACCATATTCTTTCACATTACTACCTCCTTATCTTCTTTAGAATACTGCACCTGAAGGTGGCGTAGCCATAAGAAAAGACTTGGCTTGTTCCAAGTCCTCGGACGCAGGCAGAAGCCTTAGTCGTTCTTACTTGGAATCAAGAAAGTGTTATACTTTCTGATTCCGTTAAAAAGAGACTGGAATCATGCATATATAATATACATTGCTTTCCAGTCTTCTTTGACTATATCCCTTACAGGAATTGTTATGTTTTTTTTAGAATAACAGACTTTCTAGAGACAGTCAACGGAATATGGTTGTGATCATTTCATAAATCGATTCGGTTTTTTTGTGAAATGATCACATACTTTCCTTATTATAATCAAATAAGCAGGTTCTACTTTTATCACAAAGCTAACTCAATCTGACTGTAAAGCTAAGGGTTGATCCTCCTTACCTCATTTAAACAAACCTATTTCAATCATCCATTCCCGGCAAAGTTCCGGCCATGCTGCTACTGCACCTTTGGCATTGCGAATAGCAAAGCCATGACCACCATTCATAAAAATATGAAGTTCTGCTGGGATTCCAACTTTCTTAAGCCCCATGTAAAAGCGGACTGCATTTTCACTAGGTACTTTAGGATCATCATCAGCTGTAACAATAAAAGTTTTTGGTGTATCTTTGGTTATTTGCAAATCTGTTGGATATTCGTCATATAGCTCCTGCTTGGCTATTGGACTTAATGGAGTTTTTTCCGGTCCATTTTGTGGAATTCGTGCATTGGTAGAAACGGGAGGATAAGCAAGCACCATAAAATCTGGTCTAGCACTTTCCTCGTCGACAGGGTCAACAGGAACATATACTTTTTTATCATAGTTAGTACCAAGCATAGAAGCGAGATGTCCTCCTGAAGACAAACCTACAACTCCAACCTTCTGTGTATTCAGCCCCCACTGAGCAGCATTACTGCGAATGATCCTGAGTGCCCTTTGGCTATCTTGTAATGGAACATGCTTTGCATCAGCATGTCCTTCTCCAGGTAGACGTGATTTCAAAACAAAAGCAGTAATCCCTATATTATTAAGCCACTTGGCAATATCAGTCCCTTCTTTGTCAAAAACATTTTGAGTGTAACCGCCACCTGGAACAACTAATGCAGCAATACCATTCTTTTGCTCAGGCATAAATACAGTAATAGATGGTTTCACTATTTTTGTAATACCACGACTTTGTATCTTTGGATCTTCGCTTTCATCTTTCACAATTTCAGAAAGATTTAATCCTTCTGAACCAGGAGCTACGCCAGGCCATAGAAAAATCTCTTCATTAGTTGCTGGTGAGCTTGCAGCAAACGATGGGATAACGGCCTGAATCAATATACAGATGGAAAAAACAAAAACACTTACTATTGTAAAAAAATCAGAAGTTCTATTCTTTTTCATTTTATTAACTCCTCTTTTTTTATTATTGTATATAAAAATGGCATTTGAAAACCCACTTTTGCTAGGTTTACAAATGCTATTTTTATTAAAAAGGTAACGTTAGCCTAATTTTCCCACCACTTGACTAGTATTATGTATTTTTGTACGTACTACATTATTGTTTCCCCAACATTCTTTATATTCCCACCCGGTTAATTCTTTGAAAGCAGTTTTTGCTTCTATTGTAGCGTCCTTCATAGAACCGCCGGCTCTTAACCGATGAACTTCATCCACCAAAATTTTATGTCTTTCTTTATTTAACTTCAGTCTAGTAGAAGCAATCCATGTTATTCCCAGTAGTATAAATGGAGCACCTATGGTTAAAACAGTGATTCCAAGTATTGCACTCTCTGGTTGCACAGTAACGCCTGCTTTAAAGCCATACGCCTGTAACACAAAGCCAAGGAGTGCTGCTTCTACTGCAGTTGCTACTTTCGAGAGTAGGGAATTAACTCCAGAAAAAAGTCCTTCTCTTCTTTGCCCTGTTACGGCTTCATCTATATCAGCCATAAATGCTAACTGAAATACAGGTACATAATCAATACCGGTTCTCCCTATGGTATTGATTATTGCAAAAATAGTTACCATCATTACCAATCCTGTAGAAATCCCTGTAGTCAATGCATAATATCCAAATAATGACGCAAAAACAAATATAGTAGATATTTTGTAAGTGACAGGTCCGCCATACTTATAACAGGTCCCGATATAGAACATTAACACTACCGGGGCAACAAAAGCCATAACACTTGTTATCTTCGCAGTGGCAACCGTGTCTAACATTAAAACAAATATAACAAAATAGGTAAACACGCCAGTAGTTAGATTTTTGAATATACCGCCTACCCCCATCAATACACAATGTAGTCTAAAGGTTTTAATCCTCATACTTGATGCTACATCTGAACAAATCTGAGGTAAAATTGACCAAATACTGCCGATATTACTATTATATTCTACTTCTTTAGGATCACGTTCAAAGGTAAAGGCCCACACTAATAGTAATGTAAAGGCTGTCAAGAGTCCATAAACAAGACCAGTTATCCAAAAGGCTTCTGGAGAATTCTTTCCATACATTAGAAAAAATTGGCCAGGTATAAAGGATGCAATAAAATTGGCGATTGTACCAGTAAATTGTTTTGCTCCCGTTAGCTTAGCTTTATCACCAGCATCCTGCGTCATCTCTGCAGGCAAAGTGGAACAGGGAACAATAACCATGGTGAATATTGCTTCATATAGTAAATTCATAATAAGATAATAAGTGAAGGATTGGCCTGTAATCCATAATAAAGGGTATACAATCGCTACGGTAGGTACGCCCATGAGAATAAAAAATCTTCTTCGACCAAACTTTCTCCCCAGTCTTGTATTGCGAAAGTTATCAGTTATAAAGCCCATGATGGGATTACCAACAGCATCTAATAACCTTGCCACAGTAAAAATAAGACCAGCTTGTACCGCACTCAAATTACACATCGTAGTATAAAAATACATGAGCCACAAGGATATTAGTAACTGAGCTCCACCTCCTAAAAAGTTTACAGAAGCATAGCCCAAAATATTCTTTAGCGTTACTTTTCTAGCCATAATAAACCTCCAACTATTTAAATTTCTTACTTATTCTAAAATTTATTTCAATACAAGTATGATCAATTTAAAATGATTTTTTTTCGGCAGAAGCTAATATAAACGGACCTAAACCTTTTGGCTCATTGCTGATGATTGGTTCACTTATATAATAAGTAAAGGTACCATCTCTTTTGTCTTTTCCCCCTAGTCCTGCCACATAACAAACCTTATTTAAATTGATTAATCCTTCTTTTGTTTCTAGGATAAATTCGTCAACTAATCCTTGATAGGCTTGTTTTGCAGTTTCTTGTAAGCTTGCTGGCAGATATCCTTTTCTTACGCCTTTTAGTAAAGCATATACGATCATAGATGATCCTGATGATTCTAAATAGTTACCTTTTCGATCTCCCGCATCCAAAACTTGATACCACACATGACTAGCTTTGTCTTGTACCTTCAGTAAGGCTTGCATACAATCGTTAAATATAGTCACTAGTTTTTCCCGATTTTTATTTTCTTCTGGGAAAACTTCTAATGTATCAACTAATGCCATCACATACCAGCCCATTGCTCTTACCCAAAAATGTGGTGATAATCCTGTTTTTTTATCTGCCCAAGGCTGTTCTTTTGCCTCGTCCCAAGCGTGGTATAAAAGACCTGTTTTTTCGTCCTTCAAATTTTTCTCAGATATTATAAACTGGGTAGCCACATCATCAAATTCTGCTATATTTCCAAACTCTTTTATATACACAGCATAGAATGTTGCTCCCATATACAATCCATCTAACCAAATTTGATGAGGGTAGATATTTTTATGCCAAAAAACGTCTTCCTTGGTACGCGGATGAGTATCGATTTGTTTTCTGATGAGCTGTAATGCTTTTTTATATTTTTCATTTCCAGTTTCCTTATATAAGGTTATTAATATTTTTCCGTTATTTAAATGATCAATATTATACTCGTCTAAGCGATACCCATTTATTGAGCCATCTTCTTGTATAAAATGATCCATTGTCGTTACAATAAAATCAAAATATTTCTTGTCCCCCGTTTGTTGCCACACTTTTATAAAACCATCTAAAGTTAAGCCATATTCATATCCCCAGTGATCTGTTAAATTTGTTTTCCTTGCTATGATAGAGTCTGCCATCCATTGTGCATAATTTTTCATATTTTCACCTCTTATTTTCAGTTCTGCCGTTAACTGAATATGTTCCGCTAGTATCCAATTTCATCGGCTATAATTATGATTTTGATTCTGCCTTCAAACTTGATGCCATTGTGAATAATCGTAGTAAAATTGCAGATTCTTTTTTTGCAATCACAGTCTACACAGGTTCCAGTTTCTACACAGGGTGTTTCATGTTTTATTCTTTTAGCATTCATCGGTGCAATTTCTCTTATTCGCTTAAAAGCATCCTCTAAGCTACCTACAATTTTATTAACCCCTGTTACGATAATGACATTCTTAGGGCCAAAAATCATTGGTGCAACCCGGTTTCCAGTACAATCTGTATTCACTAACTCTCCATTTTTAGTAATAGCATTAGTACCTGTCACCAAAAAATCTGCAGTAAGAGATTTTCTGTGTATCTCTACTATATCCGGATCAAAAGGGAGATCTTGATACCTATCAAAAAACTTATACTTGCCGTTTCTTAAAATATCAACCAATCCCATTTCACTTAAGGTTGTCGATCCGCCAATGGCAACACTGGCTCCTTCTTCTATCATTTCAAGGAGTTTATCCCTGGCTTCTTCTAAAGTTTCCACATAGGAAGCCTTAAAATGTTTTTTATTTAATACTTCTACAATATCCTTTGCTTTACAAAGATTCTTCCATTTTTTCATTTTATCCATTCACAACTCACCTCCTTAAATACTGTTTGAACTTGACTCCATTATAGAACGAAAAGAATTTCCTAAGAATTTGATATATTAAGATAATTATTTACTATTTTAATAAGATTTTGCCAAATCTCATTATTTGGCAAATGAAAAAAGTACCCAATGATTGCAATGGTCTTTTGCAATCATTGGGTACTTTCCTATAATTCATCAAGATAAGTTTTGCTAAGGAACATCTTTTGATCAAAGAAGATCAGAAATTATTTACACAGCATAATATTTTGCTCAGTACTCTTATCGAAAATATGCGCCTTCGCCATATCTATACTTAAAGTAACTGTTTCTCCACATTTCATCTTCATACTACAATCACTCCGTAAAGTGAGCATTTTATCAGCAAAACCTGTGCAATGCAAATATACTTCTGCCCCGGTATTTTCCTGAACTTCAATACAAGTCTTATATATATTTCTTGTATCTGGCTCAATAGAAGAAGTATCCTTACGAATATCTTCAGGGCGTATGCCTACTATCACTTCTTTTTCAAGATAACCTAAGCTGCTTATTTTTTTTGCCTGATCTTCAGTAAGTTTCCATGCAACATTACAAGCCGTAAACATTACGTCATTTCCCTGCCCGCATAAAACTCCATCAATGAAGTTCATTGCAGGGGAACCAATAAATCCGGCTACAAACATATTAGTAGGAGCATTGTATATCTCATCAGGTGTCGCTATTTGTTGAATCACTCCGTCTTTCATAACTACCAGACGATCTCCCATTGTCATAGCTTCTGTTTGGTCATGGGTTACATAAACAGTAGTAGTTTGCAATCTCTTCTGTAACTTACTGATTTCCGTGCGCATTTGCACACGAAGTTTAGCATCAAGGTTGGATAGTGGCTCATCCATTAGAAAAACCTGTGGCTCACGGACGATCGCCCTACCTAACGCTACACGCTGACGCTGGCCACCCGATAAATCCTTTGGCTTGCGTTTTAACAAAGGCTCTAAATCTAAAATACTTGCGGCCTCCTGTACCCGTTTATCAATTTCAGTTTTGGCAAACTTACGCATCTTCAACCCAAATGCCATATTTTCATATACATCCATATGAGGATATAGTGCATAGTTTTGAAAAACCATTGCAATATCACGATCTTTAGGCGGTATATTATTCAGCCTTTTATCTCCGATGTACATATCTCCATCAGAAATTTCTTCTAAACCAGCAATCATACGTAAAGTTGTTGATTTTCCGCATCCAGAAGGTCCAACTAAGACGACAAATTCTTTATCTTTGATTTCCAAATTCACATCATGAACGACTGTTGTATCACCATATCTTTTATATATATTCTGTAACTTCACACCCGCCATCGTTTACACTCTACCTTTCCCCTATTATATCCAATTGCTACTTACACCTACTATTCTTCATATCGATATTCCTTGCCACAATGGGATTACTTTTTGCCTGCTATGTACGCATCATATTTTTGTTTTGACTTTTCAAAAGTGGCAGCCCACTCATTGAGAAACTCTTCTACTGTTTTCTTACCAGTCATTACAGCTTGAATACCTGGGTCACCTGTTTGATCCAGAATGGAACGATATTCAGGCAAATACATAGGAGGCTGATAGAATCTAAGGTTAGGATCGGAGAGCACCTTGAATGCAAGTTGCATATGAGGCAATTCTTTCGCCCATGGCTCTTTTAGTGAATCTAAGTGTGTAGGAATTTGACCAATACTTTGATTCCAATAACTTTGACTTTCTTGCGAACATAAGAAACTTACAAACTTCCACGCTTCTTCTGGGTGTTTGGAAGTGTTATAAATACCATACCCAATTGTATTTCCACCTTCTTGTATTACCTTACCATCTGCTGTCTTAGGCAAGGTTAACGGAGCATATTGTTCTGGTTTCATAGACTTTTTATGTTCTGAGTAGGAACCAATATTATGCTGTACCATAGCAACAGCACCCGTATCAAAAGCAGCAACCATTTCTTTATAACCATTCGTTACATCACTCTTCGGTGTAAAGGTTTTATAAAGGGCTAAATACTTTTTAACAAATTCAACATGTTTAGGATCATTAATCCGGCACTTACCATTTGCGTCAAAAAAATCAGTATAACCGGAATAAGCAAACATCATTCTTGGTAATTGTATTGCTGCACCATCACCACCGCGGATGGTAAATCCATAACGATTTTTTTCTTTATCTGTCATTTTTTCAACAGTATCAAAAAACTCATCCCAATTTTCAGGAACCTTTACCCCTGCTTCTTTAAACCAATCAGGTCTATACCATAGAATTTCCATATTCATCGTATTTGGAATTTGGTATAGTTTTTTATCCAATACCATATCACGGTTGGATTGTATGATCGACGGAGAGATTTTTTCCTTCTCACTCCATTTATCAAACATTGGATCTAGATCCAATAATACTTTTCGCGCGGTAAAATCTGCTATCCAGCTTGTTTGAATACCCGATACATCAGGAAGGTCATTGGCTGCAATGGCAGTATCAATTTTTTGTTTTGCTGATTTCTTAGGAAGGCCAACATACTCAACGTGAATGTTGGGGTTCTGGGCTTCAAATTTTTTAATCAATACTTCATAGTATGGAGTACGATCAGGACCTGCATTTTCGTCCCAAAATACAATATTGACCTTTTCCCCCGTTTTGGGCTGGGTGGCAACATCTTTTTGTCCGCACCCAGACAAGAGTACAAGCGAACTCAAGACACAGGCAGACAATAGAGCCTTAGTACCTTTTGTGAACATGGTTAACATCACTCCTTCTTGTTTCGTATTTTTAAGATTGCTTACCTTCTAGACAAGAAAATTAACCTATCCCTTAACAGCACCTCCCATGCCATTGACTAGATATCGCTGCGCATAGGCAAACATGATAATTGCAGGGACTAACGCAATTACACTACCTGCTGCAAGGGCACCATAATTAATGTTAAATTCACCCATCATGTAACTTAAACCAACCGAAAGTGTGAAGTTTGCTGCCTTATTCGTAAGCATAAAGGCAAATAAAAATTCATTCCAAGCATAGATAAAAGTGAACACGCCCGTAGCAACAATTCCAGGTAACAATAAGGGAAAAATCACATGGCGTATGGCTTGTAAACGACTGCATCCATCAACCATTGCCGCTTCTTCAAGTTGTACTGGTACATTAGAGATAAACCCGTTCATAAGAATCGAATTAAAAGGTATTTGGAAGGTTGTATAGGCAATAATAAGTGAAAGCGGATTGCTAATAAGCCCTAAGTTTTTAAAGATGATAAAAAGAGGAATAATTAGCATTGCCCCAGGTACAAACTGAGTACACAACAACAACAATAAAAATGCTTTTTTCCCTTTAAAACGGTAGCGACTTAAGGCATATCCTACTAGAGTAGCAAAAAAAACAACAGATACAACAGTACATCCAGCTAGAAATAAACTATTTTTAAAATAGATTGCAAATCCAATATTATTCCAGGCATTTATAAAATTATCGAAGGTAATTTGACTTGGAATATATTCTAACGGTGTCTTGACAATATCCCCCTCATTCTTGAGGGCTGTATTTACTGTCCAGTAAAAGGGGAACATGATAAATGTCATAGTTACTAGCAATGGAAAATATAACGAAAAAAATCGTTCCACTTTTGGAGTCTTTATCATACCTCAGCACCTCTTTCCATGCGACTGATTTTCAGATATGTAACAACAAATATAAGCAAAATGCTAAAGCTTATCACTGTTATCGCTGAGCCATAACCAAAATTATTTTCACGAATCGCTAGTTCAGCAACATACATACTCAGAGTAGTGGTGTGATGAGCCGGTCCACCGCCTGTCAAGTTGAAAATTAAATCAACGTTATTATACTCCCAAACACAACGTAATAGTGTTGTCAAAACAAGAGTATTCTTCAGTTGGGGTAAGGTAATGTGGATAAAAGTTTTTATGCGACCCGCCCCGTCAACTTTTGCTGCCTCATAAAGCTCATCAGGAATACTTTGCAAAGCAGATAGTAAAGTAATGGCAAAAAACGGAATTCCACGCCAAAGCTCTGCAACCACAACTGCTGGAAAGACGGTATCAAGATCTGCTATCCATGCCTCCTTATAGTCAATGACACCTAATTTCAAGAATAAATCATTAATAACGCCCATGTGCTCATTATACATTAAGGACCACATAACGGAAGTCAGTACACCTGAAATAGCCCATGGTGTAAAGGCAGCAGCTCTAAAGAAGGTACGGAATTTAAACTTTTGATTTAAAATTAGGGCAATACTCATTCCAAATATTACTTGAAGTGAAACTTGTGACCCTACCCATTTACCCGAAATCCACAAACTAGCGTAAAACTGAGGATCTTGGGTTAATATGCGTATAAAATTATCTAAGCCTGCAAAACCATTATAGAAAGGCGTATTTGCATTATAGTTCTGCAGACTGTAGTAAAATACATTCCCTAGAGGATAAAATAAGAATCCTGCGATAAATACAAGCGCAGGCGAGATAAAAAGATAGGGAAGCCACTTCTCGAAATCAAACGTACTCTCTTGATAAGAAGATTGCCGCCCTTTTGCCTGTTTTTTTAGTGCTTTATCTTTTCGTTGTAATTGCATAGATATCTGTTCACCTCATTCTTTTATCTTATTGTCATTATAGAATAAAATCAATTTTCTAAGAATTTGATATATTAAGATAACTATTAAATATTTTAATATGTTATTGCCGCTATGCAAAAGAGTGCAAACCAAATATGGCTTGCACTCTTTTAAAATTTATTTTATGTCATCATAATATTTTCCATTAATACTGACATTTTTAAATATTAATTTTTCAACATTCTTCAACACAAAGGGCGTTTTTACATCGTGCAATGTACAGTTCTTGAATTGTACATTTGTAATGGGAGTGCGGTCATATGCGCTCATCAAAATTCCGGTTTTCCCGCCATAGCTCTCTAAATTTTCAACAAAGATATTACGAACAATGGGCGTATGTTCTCCAGCATCTCCTTCTTCATAATCCATATCTACAATAAGGATTTCTTCTCCAATACTTTTTACTACTGTATTTCTAAAGTAAATATTTTCAATGATACCGCCACGTACAGAATTGGTTTTAAACCGTAAAGCGCGATCTAAATTGGGACTGTCCATCACATTATTATCAGCAAAAACGTTGCGAACACTCCCTGATATTTCACTTCCGATTGTTATTCCCCCATGCCCATCCTTCATGTAATTATTCTGAATCACAATGTTTTCACAGGGAATGTTGATCCGCCTACCATCGCCATTTCTGCCTGATTTAATGGCGATACAATCATCTCCGTTGTCAAAATAACAATTTTTAATCAACATATTTTTGCAAGAATCGGGATCAAAACCATCCGTATTAGGTCCATGTCCAATAATTCTCACCTTATCAATCGTAATATTTTCACACAGAATGGGAGAAATCTGCCACATGGGAGAGTCCTTTACTGTTACACCCTCAATTAAAATATTTTTACTGTTATAAAACTGGATAAAGCTTGGACGCAAATAATGTCCCTTACCAAATTTTCTTTCCTCTACCGGTACATTCTGTTCCGCCATTGCAAAAAGCACATCGCGATCCTCAGCTTGATGGGGCTGCCCTACTTGCCAGCCGTACTGCGTTAGCCCTTTCCATGGCCACCAATGTTCATTATCACCATTTCCATCTAAAATACCCCCTCCAGTAATCGCCAGATTTATTGCCCCGTAGGAATAGATTAACGGAGAATAGTTGTACAGTTCTACTCCCTCAAACCGATTTAACACCATCGGTAAATACTTCTCTAAGTCTTGGCTGAATTTTATCGTAGCCTCTTTCGAAATATACAAATTGGTGTTGCTTTTAAAATGGATTGGGCCTGTAAGATAGATTCCTGAGGGAACTATCACCCGCCCTCCACCAGCTGCATTCACCACATTCATTACTTTCTTAAAAGCATCTGTACAATCCGTTATCCCATCCCCAACCGCACCATAATCTGTTATCACAAAATCCCGATTCGGAAAAATGGGAGGCGTAATTTGACTTAGAATATCCTCTAGTTTCCCCCACCCTTGTTCTGCTTCTGCCCCATGATCCATAATGTGTTCAGACTTCATAATATTTACCTCCATCACAAAGTAACCCTTAGTTTTATTTCCATAAGCGAATATATTAAAAATGGCTAAATACTTTATACCTTAAACTGATGCATTGTAATCTGCAATTCTTCCGCCAATTTTGCTAGTTCTCGACTAGAGGATGCAATTTCAGCCGCAGCTGTTGATTGTTCTTGTGTGGCTGCTGATACATTCTGTACTTCCATGGATGTAGTTGTAGTAATATCAGCGGCGTTCTTCATTACTAAATTCACGTGCCTGCTTCCTTCTAGTACATTCTTCATAGCACTAGAAATGGTATGTACCTGACCAGATACAGAATTCACCAAATCAGCAATATCTGAAAAGGCAGTCGTTGCTCCATTGACAGCTACCATTCCGCTTACGACTTCTCGCGTTCCTGCCATCATTGCGGTAACAGCACTATCTGTTTCCCTGCGAATCCCATGAATCAAAGTAGAAATCTGCTCCGCTGCCTCCTGAGATTGTTCCGCTAGTTTCCTTACTTCCTCCGCAACGACGGCAAACCCTCGCCCCGTCTCTCCAGCTCTTGCCGCTTCGATAGCGGCATTTAACGCTAAAAGATTCGTCTGTCCAGCAATCGTAGAGATAGTGCCAACAATTTGTCCAATTTCACTGGAGCGCTCTCCTAACTTAGTCACAACCTCTGCAGATGTATTGACCGTTCTTTCAATATTTCTCATTTGTTCTAATGCAACACTGACCGAATAAGTACCATTCTTAGATGCTACAGCTGTCTTTTCAGATAAGACTACAGTTTGTTCTGTATTATCTGCCACAATTTGAATTTGACGAGACATCTCTTCCATAACTCCAGTCGTTTCCTTCAGAGCACTTGCCTGTCTCTCGGTTCCAAAGGTAATATCAGTCACTGAAGCAGCTACTTGATTTGAGGCATCCGCAGATTGTTCGGCACTAGCAGTTAATTGCTCTGATGCTGCTGCCAACTTCTCCGCAGAATGTCCAATCTTTTGTACTAACATCCTCATATTGTGATTTAACATATGAAAGGCTTGTCCCATGATGCCGAATTCATCTTTATTTTCTAGCAATTTTTTAGGTACATCAATAGAAAAATTTCCTTTTGCCATTTCACACAAATGGCTAGTACCTATTTTCATAGGATTGGTTATGTTTCTACCAATGTAAAAGCTAACTAATCCCATGATACTTAACACCCCGATAAAACTACCACCAATTAAGTTTTTCGCACGAATAAACGCTTCACCATTTTGTTTGTTGAGTTCATCAGCCGCTTTTGTATTATCCTCTGCTATTTTCTTTAACAAGTCTATAAAGATATTGGAATAAGGCAACACGTTTGTAACATATTCTTTATATGCTTCTGCACTTTTGTTTTCCATAGCTAAATTCATGATTCTTTTTCGCCCATCACGATATTTTTCCATGGCAATTTTCATTTCCTTCAATTGTTCTATCTCTTTTGCATTCAAGTTATTTTTTTCATACTCTATAATATTTTTATTAAACATCTCATCCCTAAGATCTATGGCTTTTACCACCGCCTCTTTCCGGGCCCCATCTACAGTAACCATCGCTTCAAACACAAATGCTTGTATGAAACGAAAATGACCAATATTTTCATTAATTAACTTTACAGCAATTAATCGATCTTGGTACATAGCGTTCATATCCTGATTTGTTTTTAGTAAATGGGAATAACCAGTGTATCCTACTATACCCACTCCTACAATAGAAATAACCAACAATATAAAGAGTTTATACACAATACTAACGTTGTTCAATTTCAACACTTCTACACCCTACCTTATAATCTCTTACTAATCCAAATACAAATCTATTATAGTTTGCAATGACTTTCCAGAGAATCTAACATCTTAAGACAAGTATTTACTTTCTTAAGATTCTTAATTTTTTAAAAGATTTTGGATAGCCTGGTCATACTCATGTGTCCCATACTGAATTTTTGCCAAATATAAATACCTAGCAAAACCCGGCTCATGATAGGGTACGATCTGTTCATACTGCCACTGTGCAGTACCTTCAAGATAGGGAATGAGATAATCAATTGCTTTTTTTATATTTCGACCATCAGGGCTACTATAGTCCCAGATATTAACCCCAACCTGGTTACCTACTCTCGCCATAGTAATAAATGCTCTCAAGTTAAAAGTTGTATAGCTCATTGATTTTGTTCTAGCAAGTTCTTTGGGTAAGCTTCCGTCAGGCTGTATCTGCTGGTCAATTCTCCTGGCTGCAGCTTCCCTAACAATCTGGGCAGCAAGATCCCGATTACCGATAAACAAAGCATAAGCACTCAGTTGTGCATCATACCAAACACCGTGATTGTTAGACGCTTTCGATTCATGAATTCCATATTTACTTGTCAGCATCCAGTCCAAATAACTACTGAACCACTGCTTCATAGCCTCGGCGTCATCCTTAGAGTACAATGGTGATTTTTCTAGCATTCTTAAATCATCTGTTATTTGGATCAAACAGACAGTATCTATAATCCCCGATCCTCTACCTAAAACTTTTCCAGGAATGCCTTGGGCAAAATCAAGATTCGGGTTCATACGAGACTCAGTATTTATAAAAAATACTTCAAGAAACTCAATTGCTTTCGCAGCATATTCCGCCTTACCTGTAAGATAATAAGCAAGGCTAAGTTTATGAATATTACTTGCTGTTCTAATAAGGCGATTATGATCATACCGTGATGATTCATTCCCCTCTGGATTAATTCGCCCATCCTGATTGGTATAGGGTGATCCACTAGGTTGCTCAGTATCAATCCACCAATATTTACCGATACTTACATAATCATGAGGATCACCTGATGGTGGAAGTATGGTTTTGTGTGTCACGCTATCAGGTGTTTCTTTTAAAGCCATATCCGCTGCATATAGAATGGATTGAAGAGTTTCTGCAAGTTCAAGAAAGACCTGCTCCTCTGATAGGCTTTTTATTTCTATAGGCTCATAATGTAAAAAACTTTCTGCCTTAACTGCAGGTTGTTGCAGCAACAAAGTTAGAGTACTAAGGATTATTGCTGCTGTTGTTTTTAATAACCACTTCATCTTACCTTATCCACCTCTGTAATTCGTTAAATGAACGAATGTTCTTCTTAATATAATCAAATTGAATGGCTATAGCATCATCTAATGCTATAGCCATTCAATTTTTTTCCTGTAATAACGTAAGACATGTAATGGAATCCATGTCCATTGCAGAATTTGATGGCTGTACAGGCCGAACTTGCTTTTGCACCCCTCCAAACTGTAAATTTGGCAGAATGTCAAAATAGATGCCAATAATTCGGATAATAGTTTTTCACTTTTACATAGGCATTACCTCCCTAGTTTAAGCAATAAACAATTTCCTGTGAATTAAAAATATTAAGATGATAATTTAACATTTTAGGCAATACGATCGTACCTTCGACGGAGGATTCCTAAAACCAATGGGAATGATTCAGCTTTCCGGAAAAACCAATGGATTTATAGCAAACAAACATAAAACCTACAAAACGATTCAAATAGCTTTACAAGATGCGCCTGCTAACCTAACTCACCCTTATGTCATATATATCAAAAATGAACGCTATTCAATATATTAAGAAATTGAAGAATAATCTTAATATATTGAATTCGCAAAAAGTTAATATTTGTTTAACATAAAAGTAGACATTTTTTCAAATAAGTAAAAAAATGCACTACTAGAAAGAAGATGGTTTTTAATACAATAACTTATTCGTGATCTTTGACCATCGGGACTGCCTGGATGGGGTACTTATTAGGTTTTTCCAGACAATTCTAATGATGGTAATAGATATAATTGGGATAGAATAGAACTGTTGAGGAAACATGTGCAACTCAATAGACTCTATTTGACTCCCCTTCTAAAAAAAATAGGGGGACAAAAAAATGAAAAAAACGAAAAAAAGTTTAGCTCTGGCACTTGCTGTAATGCTTGGCTGTAGTGTTACAGGTACAGCACTTGCGGCAACCGGAACGGAAAATCCGTTTACAACAGTTCCGTCCAACCATTGGGCATATCCTGCCGTGACACAACTAGTAAAAGCAGGCCTTATTGATGGCTATAAAGATGGCGATTTCCGCGGTGATAACGCTATCACCCGTTATGAAATGGCTTCATTGGTTGCCAAAGCAATGACCCATGTCGACAAAGCAGATGCTGCTAATAAAGCTGCGATTGATAAACTTTCTGCAGAATATGCTAACGAACTCAACAATTTGGGAGTTCGTGTGAAAAATTTAGAAAAGAAAGTTAACGCTCTTGGCAAAATGACAATTGGCGGTGAATTACGCTTCCGCTACGATTATGCTGGTGATGGCGTTCTTGGTTTCGACAATGATGCCTCTGACAAACAGAAAAATGGCCAAGTTCGGTACCGCTTGAATATGACTGGTCCTTTGGATGACAACTGGAAAGTAAATGCCCGTTATGAATCGCAAGCTGCTAAATTTGGTGGCAGCGGCAGTGACAACCTAAATACCCTGGCTCGTGCTTATATTGAAGGTGATGTTTCCGGTATTCATGTACTCGCTGGCCGCGGCAATTTCAAAACCTTCAATGCCTATACCGGCTGGGATAAAGATAACTGGGACGGCGCAGGCGTTACTATCGGCAATAAAGTAACTTTAGACTTGTATGCTATGAAACATGGCGGTGCTGATACTACTACTACTTATGCTACTACACCTGTTTATAAAGCAGATGGTGTCACGCCTGTTCTTGATAAAAATGGTAAGCAAACTTATGCTACTAAAGCAGTTGCTTCTTTCAGCCAGAAAAACACCTGGTACAAACTGGCTCAGTTAAAATACTCTTTCAGCCCAGACTTCACTATGGCTACTCAATGGTTAAAGAATCCTCTCCAAGATAGAAAAGAGTACGGTGCTAGCTATGACACAATAGGTGTCGGCTTTAAGTATACTGGCTGGGACAATTTAGCATTAAGTGCTGAATATGCTGAAAACAGAGCTGCTAGAATTAGAACAACAACAACTGGTGGTGTTCTTGATAGTAAATTGTTTACAAACGATAAACCTAAAGGCTATGAAATTAAACTAGATTATGGTAAAGTGGATAAAAGCAAAGTTGGCTCCTGGGGTTCTTGGGTCGGTTACAGATATGCTGATGACGGTTTTGACCGCGGTGACATGACCACTGGTTTCCGTCATGATAATGCTAAGGCAGCTCGTATGAACAATATTAAAGGCGTGGAAGTTGGTCTTGATTACACCCCCATTAAAAATACTAAATTTGAAGCTTTCTACATTGCTGGTAAATCTGTAAATGGGAATGATATTGCCGGTACGGACAATAAACATATGGCATATGCTCAGATGGAATTATTCTTCTAATCTAAATAACTTGACAAAAGATGTAGTCAAACAGGCACCCTACGCAAATCGTAGGGTGCCTGTTGCCTTAAAAGAGTCAGCATCATTCAGCTCTAATCACCTCAGGATCACCAGTTAACCCTTTTAACAGACGTGCAGAATATATCAATGTACATCCGCACAACAACAACATCATCATCATTGTAAAGGGCTTCCATAAAATCACTCAACTCAATTTATTGCAGGAATGATTTTCTGATTTAAAAGAAGTTTATTGTACGCTGTCTAGCAGCAGTTCTCTGTGCTCAAAGACAATCGGATCATGTTCTGAAAAACGGAGTAGTCTCCAAAGGACGAAATCGCTATGCGATGGTTATTGACAGTTCGCATGCAGATATTATTAAAGACTCAACTTGCAGTATTACGCTGCTTGTTGAGTCTTTTGCCTAGCTAACTGTTCAACGAGACTATCTTTTCTCCAACTATTTGTTTATTAAAAACGAACAAGCTGAAAAATTCAACTTGTTCGTTTACTTAACTAGAATATGGAATGCCTTTTTCTACTTCGATGTAGTTACTGTTATGCTTGGCCCAGTTCCTGTCCATCTGCCCATTGCATCGCCAGCTTCTATTTTGAATGTATATTTGGTATTTGGCGACAAACCAGTAATGGCAAATGTGGTGTCATTAACCGTATATACGGTATTCGCCGTATTCATAGATTCACCATTTGGACTAATCGCATTACCATCTTTGTATACTCTGTAGCCAACAACAGCTTTATCATCCGTTGCTGCAGGCCAGCTAAGGGTTACACTGGTACTAGTTTCATTAGCCGTGATGCTACTCTTAGCTGCCCATTTTGGCGCACCAAGATCATATAACGGTTTAGTAGTACCTTCAGGCTGTACACTATAAATAGTTTCATTACCGGAAACATCTATAGCTTTTACCTTAAAGGTATATTTTTCATTAGCAGTAAGTCCGCCAATATTATAGGATTTAACCTTGGAATCAAGAACAGCAACCTGTTTATCATTTGCATACACGACATACTGTTTTATACCATACTGACTTGTAGCAGGCTTCCAAGTCAAGTTTACCCATGTAGTGCCGATGTTCGCCAATTTCACACTATCGCTATCAGTCGACACGATAGGAGGTTCTGTACTTTTTATCCCCATTGTTGTAACAAGCAAGCTAGGACCTGTTGTGGTAACATTACCGGTTGCATCAATCGCTTCTACCTTAAGCTTATAAGTTTCACCTGGTGCAAACCCAGTAACTTTTTTACTCACTTCACTGCCTGCTACTGTAGCTACAACAATATCATCAGCTAGTATGTTATATTTAGCCACAGCTGCATTATCAATTGCCCCAGACCAGCTTACTACCACACTTGTCTCACCTATTTCACCTGCTGTCACCGAACTTGCAGCAGACCAAATCGGTGCGGACTCTGCATCCAGTGATGCAGAATTTTGTGTAGTCTTTTTGTCAAAGGAAAGTCCAGTAGAATTTGTAATTTTCCAAGGTTCTTCCGTATTGTCAAACACAACATGCTTAAAAGAACTATTCTTCATATAATCAAGTAGCACAGGTTTAGCATGAAGGAATCTAACATTTTCAAAGTTGATATTTTCATGATAACCGTTTGCATTGCCCGCCACTTCAATAGAAGCTTTACCAGTACCATCGACTGTACAATTCTGCACTGTTATGTCCTTGAATCGTCCTGGCTCAGCTGCAGGTTCAAATTCCATGACCGCATTCGGATCGGAATAAGCCGAAGTAAAGATAAACCCTTGCAATTGAATATTTTTTAATGCATTATCCCTAAACACAATATTTCTGGAACCACCACCAGTAGGTCCATTAGTTTTACAACGTAATCCTACGTCGACGCCGTTCATGATATTATCTTCTGCCAAAATATTTTGCATCCAAGCAGCAGTGTGGCTGCCTGTTACAATAGCACCATGACCATGACGGAAATAGTTGTTGAAAATCCAAGCATTCTGTGTTGGTTCTTCTTTATTGCCAACCGCCCCTTGACCTGCCGCAAAATTCATGCCGTCATCGCCAGTGTCAAAGAAGTTGTTAAATACTATTAACCCCGAGCCATGTGAAAATTCAATCCCATCCCCATTGTTACAATCATAAGTTTTAAAAATTACACCATTGACTGTCACATTATTGCAGTTGGCATTCATCAACGTATGGTTTGCAGGGTTTATTACTGTAATCCCATTATAGTACACATTATTTACACCTCTAAAATTGACTAAACTTGGTCGTCTAGGGTATACGGCTTTCATCGTCATCCCCATACCTACCGCTCTTTCCACAGTAGTCTTGGCCGTTATGCCAATATTGAGAACTTCCTTAAGGTCTGACTGTCCTGCAGCATTTAACGGGCTTGCATATACAGGCAATGATGGATCTTCCTTGTCAACCCCAATTTGTTTCCATCCATTCCCGTCGATTGTGCCTTCACCTACAATTCGAATATTGGACATACTGCCAAAATCAAAAGTGTGGGCATTAATCAGAGAATAAAAGCGGGTATCCGTCGAGTACATGTATGGTAGATTACCATATACATACTCATCTGCATTTTCAGTTGCCAGCAAAGTTGCATCTTTACTAATTTCTAAGGTCATATTACTTTTTAACCAAATAGCACCTGTTTTAAATACACCTGCTGGAACCACTACTTTGCCACCAGTCGTACAAGCGTCAATCGCTGCTTGAATGGCTTTGGTATTACTAGTAGTACCATCACCAACTGCACCATAGTCCACAATGTTGAATGCTTTAGGCACCGCAGTAGTAACTTGAGTTACCACCTTGCTTTGCGGTGATTCATTACCAGCTTTATCAATTGCCCGAACGGTGAACTTATAAGTAGTATTCGGTTTTAAGCCAGTTGCCGTATAGTTATGCATGGTAATTCTCTGCGCATCCTGATTGCTACTGTCTGCATAGAATTTGTCCATATACGGTTTAGCTGGTGAAGTCTTATTGTCATACGCCGTACCAACCAGTTTTCCATCCATATAAATATTGTAGTTTACAACATTATCATATACTGCTGGTTTTTCCCACACTAAAGTAATGCTTTTTTCATCATATGCTAATGCAGGTACTTGGACATTTTGAGGCGCTTGCACAATAGCTGCGGCAGAGGCTTTTTCTACTGGCAGAGCAAAACCAAAAACTGCCGAAAAAGTAAAGACCACAGCTAGCATAAGAGATAAATACTTTGCTTTTTTCATCCAATCATTTCTCCTTTTTCCAAACTCGACTAACTAGCCATTATCAAATCACCATAAAAGTAACTATTTACATTCTATATACATATGAAATTTATGGGAATTAAACATCTTAAGACACTTATCTAATATTTTAATATTCTTTGAATAACCTCTAAATACGTTAGTTAACATTTTTAAATGTTTTGCCAACAGATGGTGATTTAATTCATAACACAAAAGAGGCTCATACATTTTACTGTATAAACCTCTTTTATTATGTAATTTATACCTTATTTTTAAATTCAATAGGCGGAACTCCCGTATATTTTTTAAAACATACACTAAAATATTCCGGACTACTATATCCCACTACCTCCGCTACTTCATAGGTTTTCATGTTATTACTTCTCAAAAGTTCCATTGCTTTATTCATTCTTATCTGTAATAAAAAATCGGAAAAATTAATATTTTTTTCCTGCTTAAACAGTGTACTTAAATAAACCGAATTCATATGAACATGCTTAGCTACTTCTTGTAGTGACAGTCCTTGTTTTGCATAGTGTTCTTCAATATATTTTGCGGCTTCCCCTATGACACCATAACTATGACTTTCACGCTGGATTGTCATAAACTCGGCAAGAGCAGAAACAACTGGCCTAATTAAATTCATAATTTCCCTAATCGTTTGCATTTCGTTTATTTGGTTATAGTAGAGAGATACGTTTTCCCTCTGTGCCTTCTCCCATTCTTGTGCCCACTCTGCCGCCCCTCTAAATAATGATATTATTAATTGCACAGCAAGAAGGCGAACGTGATATAGGGATATGTAATTTTGCTGCATGATTTCACATTCTAGATCATGGATAATCCCCATAGCATCTTGCACTAAACCTAACTTCACTTTGTTTACAAGCTCATCCTCGTCCCACTGAATCTGCATACGACTTTTACTAGGCAGATCGCCAATGTCTAGCATTGAAAATACCTTGTCCTTACCAATAAAATGGCGAAAACTAATGACGGACCTAGCATCCTGATAGGACGACCTAATACAGGAAATACCCTGATAAGCTCCTCCTATAGCAATTGTCACAGTTATTTTTAAATATTCTTTTACGATATTTTTAATCTCTTCTGCAAAATTACGTGCGTTTGCTTCTGCATCCTTAGGTGTTTCATTCGCGGAATAAATTAAAACAAGTTCATCTTTCTCTAAGCCAACAACTCCGCCTTTTTTTTCTCCTGCAGTTAATTCTTCGCAAATATTAAAGACACAATACTTTAGCGCTTCTCTTTTTTCAAGAGATTCTGCCTTCCCTGAAACATCTTTATAAGATTCATCTACTTTGATTAGAAAAACAATAAAGGTTTTACCTACTAATTCAATACCTAAGGACCGAGCTTCCCGCAATAGCTCCTCTTCTTCTTCTCGACATTCTAACAACGTTTTTAAGAATGCTTGTCTAAAAAAGGGATTTGCTTCACTTATTTTTTGCTGTGTTCGATTCTCATTATCCCATTCTTCCGCTGCTTTTTTTACTTTTTCAAGTAGTATTTCCTTATCTACTGGCTTGAGTAAATAATCAAATGCCCTTATTTTTATGGCTTGCTGTGCATAAGCAAAATCATTATATCCTGTTAAAAGAATTAATTTAATCATCGGATACCGTTCCTTAACAATGCGTGCCATATCCAAGCCATCCATAAATGGCATCCTAATATCAGATATTACTATGTGAGGATGGAACTCTTCAATGAGTCTAAGCCCCTCCTCTCCATCAGCTGCTTCCCCTGCAAGCTGAAACCCATGTTCCTCCCAAGGAATTGTCTTAGCTAAGCCCTTACGAATAATCCGATCGTCATCAATAATCAAAATCCTATGCATCTAACTTATCCTCCAATTGTTTCATCGGAATGATTACCTTTACTATCGTTCCCTCATTTAACTTACTTTCTATCTGCAATCCAGCTTCTTTTCCATAATGAAGTTGGAGTCGCTCATGAACACTACGAACACCGAGCCCAACCTTCTCTAGTCCAAATCCTCTATTATTCAAACTGCCACGGACTTCTTGTAACCGCTCATGACTCATTCCAAGTCCATTATCCTGCACTTCAAAGCATAAAAGCCCATCCTGCTCATAGCCATTTACCTTAATCCAACCAATTCCTCTCTTTTGTTTTACACCATGGTAAATTGCATTTTCCACCAAAGGCTGTAACGTTAATTTGACAATACTATAAGATAGAATATCTGGCTTTACATTAATCTCATATGAAAAGGCATCGCCATAGCGCATCTCTTGAATAAATAAATAGTTGCGTATATGTGACATCTCTTCCTCAACGCTAATGATTTCCTTACCGCAACTAATACTTACGCGAAAGAAGTTGGATAAAGCTGTAATCATTGCACTGGCATCTTCATTCAAACCCATATCACATAAACCTTTAATAGAATACAATGTGTTATACAAAAAATGTGGATGAATTTGGGTTTGTATCACCGAAAATTCCAATTGCCTTTTTGTTTCTTGATCGATATTGATCTGCTCTACCAAATTTTTGACTCGTTCTACTAAATCTTCAACCCCCTGATTTAAAACCCCCATCTCATTTAAGGGGTGAGTATCAGAAACAAAATTTATATTCTCTCCCTGTATACGTTTCATACTGTCTGTCAAAACTGAAATCGGTTTTGTAATATAAATTGCAAGCACATTTGTCAAAAAAACAGCAACAATAACTAACAAAACAATTAGGGATAATGTAATATATTTAATATACCTAACTCGATCTAGAATCTCATCCTGTGTAAATACAGCTGCAAGCTTCCACTGATTCGTAAGCAAGGTATTATAAATTACAACCATCTTCTTCCCCTGCGGATTATCAAACTCAAGTTGCCCCTCTCTAGTTTTGGCTTGTTGTAATTGCTTTACTACCTCGCTATTTACCTGATATTTTTCATCGATTTTTTTAAAAGTCATTATCTCTTCTGGGCTAACTAACATTAAATACCCACTTTTATTAAGTAATGAACTACTAAAAACCTTCTCAAAAAAATCATAGCGTAAATTAAATAAAATAATTCCATTAATTTTTGCATTTTCTTTGCCAAAGAGTTTAAACAAACTTACATGCCTTTCACCTTTCTCGTATCCAAGATGCGAGTTTTGCCAATACACATCATAAGGATTGTCTTTATAGCGGCTACGATACTGCATATATATAAACTTGATCATAGTACTAGAGTCGTCGCCTCTGAAAAAAATAAATTTACCATTATGAAAGTTAATATAGATTGAGTCAATTAATGTACCATTAACGGATCGAATTCCATTAACATGAGATTGTACTTTAAGATAATCTTCAGGACTAATATCCTCAGGGTCTTTATTCATAACCGTTAGAATATCAGGTTCATTCGACAGTGCCGTCAATTGCTGCAGTGCATCGGCAAACCGATTATCCAGGTAATTTCCTGTCTGAAAAACGATCGTGTTAATGTTACGATATGCATTATCCTCAATTTGCGCAGCAGCTAAAAGATAGGATGCCATGCCTGTAATAAAGATGAAAAAAATAATGATTGGGATATACACACTGAGAATAGTAGATTTAAATGAATAAAGAAACTTGCGCGCAAGTTTATCATTCAGCCATCTAACCAACATCCTTAACTTTTTCAAGTCGTCCCTCCTTTACTACTGCATATTTAGAATTATCATGATCACGTCAATTACTAATAATGAACTAAGAATAGTATGAATTCATTGAAAAATCATAAGGGATAAATTCGGTTTACAATAATTTTACGCCTTAACCCATATTCTGCTTATTTCGATAAATACCTGCTATAAGTGAAGGACCGGTTCAATGATAATAGATAGCTAATAGGCTCAACTGCAGTATCCCTCTGCTTGTTGAGCCTATAGCCACATAGAACTTCCGATTGAATGTTAAACAAAATATGACTTTTACTTCAATAACACATTATTTTCCGGTGCCCATTTTTTCTGCCATTTAGGGTAGTCCTCAGTTAATAATTTCAATGGCTCTTTGCTAAACCAATTGTATTTCGTCCTTCTTTCCGTGCTTACTTCCCAATAGCTATATTTTTTTGAACTATCACGATTAGCAAACAGAGGTTTATTGCTCTCAATTTCATAAAAGCGTGTCCATAAAGGAGTAGCCTTTGGATCATTAACAATCGTTCTGTCAAGTCCTGAATCCGTAGTAGGATCTTTTTTCTCCTGCACTTTAATACCATTAATTTTAACAGAATCTAGCCATAACACAGCTGACTGTATCGCATCAATCACTTCAGGGCTTGGGTTATCAATACTCATTAAGAACCTTACTACTTTCGTACTTTCTTGACTACTAAAAGAAGCAAGTTCAAATGATCTCCCCATAACAGGCTCCAGTGTATCGGGAGTATACTGCTGACACCAGGCTATTTTCTTGCCATTGACACGAATTTGCGTATTTAAAAGCATATTTAACCCTTTATTATAAGCAGTCTTGCCTTGGGCAATATGTCTTTCATCCACAAAAGCAAGCCCTTCTTCTTTATTCTCAATATCACGCATCAATTCAAGAACGTTCGTTATGGCATCATCATTGATAGTAATCAGCTTCTGGTAACCAGTTGCAACAGGGAAAAATTGCTGCCATCCGCCATTTTCTAGTTGCCCATTGAGAAGGTAATCCAGTCCCTTATAAAAGCCTGTTTTATATTTTGCAATTTTTGTTTCCGAATAAACTTTGCCTAACAATCGTATCTGCGTACTCGTAGTATCATTATCAATCGTAGACTTACGTGTTCCCGCATTAAGCTCACCCACGCCCACGATTGGTTTTGTAACGTTTACATTCGGAGCTAATTTGATCCAGCCGCCATCACTATTTTGATATCCCAAAATAACGTCAGCAACTTTTTGAGCCTCCAACGTTCCATACCACTCTTTAGGCTGCTCTGCCATATTGGCAATCGTAATTTTGCCTCCGCGTTCTAATGGGAGGTTGTCCCCTTTTGGCGTCACATTGGCAATCACATACACCATGGTGCGTTTTGCATCCCATCTGTATAAACAGCCTAGGTTTTCCATAGAGAATTTCACTGGTAAAAAAAGTCTGCCCTCAATAATTTCAGGAGCAACTTCACTAACTTTCTCCTTGCCATTTACTATTGCTTTATTTTGGCCTACAAATAAGATTACTTTATTGTTATTCAATTCTAAAACAATCTTATTTTCTTTTTCAGACCACTCAAAATTTCCACCAATGGTTTCCATGACATCCTTAAGTGGGGCCATAACCACATTATTTTTCGTCAGCGGCTTAGTATAAAGCCCCTCCTCCAATTCATGATAAGCTCCATTATCAGAAAAATTGGGTTCCTCCATAATCATGGTGATGATTCTGACTTGCGGTTCCAGTGGCAATACTGCGTTCTTCTCTGCCGCAGAACCAAATTTCATCGGTGTAGTAAATATAAGTGCAGCAAACACGCTTGATATTATCACAATTTTCGTTCTTTTCAAGTTATAGCTCTCCTTTAACTATTTTTTCTATCCATATACTGAACCTCTTCTACATCTCATTTTATAAGACTTTCTATTATTTATTAATTAGATATTTTAAGAAAACTATTTAACTTTTTAAGGAAATTTTAATACAATCTCAAAAAGAATACATAGAATCAACAATCTTACCTTAGGTAGCAATGCTTGGCAAATATAGTCTAGACTCCTTTGCTTACAACCTTTAATTTTTGTAAAGTATACTCTTCTTTTATCATATTGTGATATCTTACTTGCTTCTTCTATTGCTACTGAGACAACAACACTAACTCCACCATCTTCTTTGTTCCTAATTTTAAAATATGCTAGGAAATTCAACAAAAATAAACCAAATGATGATATATTTCCAGGAAATATATCATCATTTGGTTTATCGTGATTATTTTTCCACAGAACTACACGATTTTCAGTCCCATATGTCTGCAAAACATCCTTATAAATATTTTTTACTCATTCTAAACAACCCTCACACCCCTCACTTACCGTTATCTTATTCTGAGTACGCTGTCGTGGCACAGCGTAAGAAGCTGGCTTAGAAGCAATATTTTGCAAAGTTACAATATAATTTTCTGGTAATCCCTGTTCTTTTGCGCCTTGAATAATTAAATCTAAATACTCCGTACTAGGGAGCTTTGCTTCTCCCAATCTAGCTTTTTTATACATACTTGCTTCTCTGACCTGGTTTTGTGCATCTAGTACTTCTATTGGATAATGAAAATATTCCCCTGTACCATCTAACCTAGCATCCTCACAGTTGTCCAATTCGTCCCAAGCGTACGGTTCTAGTTGATACAAGACGCCCCAAACTTCGGATTGAGCATCTGGAATAAGGGTCTCTACAGCTCCATCCCAAATAACAGAGTGTTCATAAAATCCAATCTTATGCCCAGCGAGGCGAGCAATACCAAGAACACGTGGTTTAGTGCACTTTTGGTTCATTTTTCCCAAGTTAAGATTAAAACCATAGGCAAAATAAAGACGAGTTTGGCTAGTTGATTCCATAATATTACACCTCTTTTACTTAATAAAAAATCCATTTTATATCGACCTGACCCTACGCATGAGTTATTCTTGCACTAACATACTACTGATTTAGAAGCATCTTAGTTTTATTTAGTTACACCTAGCCATAGATAAATATGACTAGGTGACAAACATCCTATCAGTTAATTAGCTCTTTTGTTATTTGTAGCATACGGTACAGTATCGATTTTATTTAATATGGCATTTAGTACAA
This sequence comes from Pelosinus sp. UFO1, assembly GCF_000725345.1. NCBI lineage: Bacteria > Bacillati > Bacillota > Negativicutes > Selenomonadales > Sporomusaceae > Pelosinus > Pelosinus sp. UFO1. The sequence continues at coordinate 907,074 of NZ_CP008852.1, read as the reverse complement.
TTGCGACTACACTACCTACAGTAATGCCACTATTTAAAATAACTTGCAGAGCCTCAGGGAATTTTTGATAAATACTTGGCACTGCTAAAGGAATTAAGCCAACAGCAACACTAACTGCCACTACCATCAGATTATGATTGTTGTCAAAATCGATTTTTGAAAGAGTTTTAATACCACTAGCCATTACCATGCCGAACATAGCAATCCCTGCTCCACCTAAAACAGGTGTAGGAATGGATGCAACAACTGCTGCCGCTTTAGGAAAGAGACCTAATATAACAAGGATAGCACCGGCAGCAGCTACTACGTAACGGCTTTTCACCCGCGTTAAACCAACGAGTCCAACATTCTGTGCATAAGCAGTATATGGGAAAGCATTTAAAATGCCTCCTAACAAAGTAGAGAAACCATCAGCCCTTAGTCCACGAGTCAAATCTTCCTGACTGATTGGCTTATCAACAATTTCACCGATTGCAATAAAATCACCCGTTGTTTCTGTCATAACAACCAACATTACAAGAGTCATGGCTACGATAGAAGGAATATCAAAGATCGGCATACCAAATGCAAAAGGAGTTGTTATCCCAATCAAAGCGGCATTTGAAACCCCAGAAAAATTAACCAATCCTAAAGGAAGGGCAATCAGCGTACCAGCAGCCAAGCCCAATAAAACAGCAATATTACTTAAAAATCCTTTGAAGTAACGATAAAAGAAGACAACCAAAGCTAAAACTAAAAAAGCTAGACCAATAAATTGGATATCACCAAAGTTTTTTGCGCTAGGAACACCGCCTCCAGCCCAACGTACGGCAACAGGCAATAAAGAAACACCAATAATAGTAATGATGGAACCAGTGACTACTGGTGGGAAAAAACGAATGAGTCGACTAAAATAGGGACTAGCCAAATATGTTATAATACCAGCAATCATAACGGAACCATAGATACCAGTTAATCCATGAGACTTCCCTATCAGAATCATTGGGGTTACCGCTGCAAAAGTCACACCTTGAATAACAGGAATTTTAATACCCATTTTCCAGAAACCCAAAGTTTGAATCAGTGTTGCAATCCCACAGGTAAATAAGTCTGCGTTAATTAAGTAAATCAGCTGTTCTTTCCCCAATCCTAGGGCATTTGCCAAGATTAAAGGTACGGCCACAGCTCCTGCGTACATAGCCAATACATGCTGTAAGCCATATAAAAATAATTGATTTATAGGTAATCTTTCATCCACAGGATGATTTTTTTTTGTTACGCTCATGATGTATCCCCCATTTCTATATTTTACATATAAATTTCAGCCAACTTTCTTGTAACCTACCAAATAAAATCACCTTCCTTTTTAATATAAAAAGGCGCTCTAAGAAAAGAAAGTGCTTTCATTTCTTAGAGCGCCACTGCTCATAAATATTATATTATCAAAAGTTATAGTTAGACCGATGTCTTGAATAAGCATATCTAATTTTGAGACACTTGTCTACATTTTTATTAATGATGAATTCCATTCTACTATATCCCATTTAATGTTGGGTGTATTTTTACCAAAAGCTGTACACACTTTTATTAGGAGGTATACAATAAATGTCTGAACAAAAAAACACTCACAAACTAATGGAACAAGCTACAGATAAAGCTGCTAACACAGTAAAAGGGGATCAATAGCGCTGTAGTAATATACTATCCCATAGATAAAGCTCTAGATTTAAATATCCTTATATAGGAGGTTGACTTATGACAAAAGGTAAAATCGACACTATGCAAGAACTTAATGCTGCCCTTCCCAATAAGCATGAGGTAGCGAAGGAGCTTGGGATACCACTAGATCAAGGACATAACGAAGAGCTAACAACAAGTCAGGTTGGCAAAATTGGTGGTAAAATCGGCGGCCAAAAAGTCAAAATGATGATTGAAATGGCCGAAGAACAAATGGCACAAAATTCTATCGAGGAAGCTGCAAATACTAATGAGGAGTAGAAATCTATTTAATGCTAACGATACCAACTCCTTACGTTTCACTAATAGCAACATTATAAAAGCCGTCAACTATGACGGCTTTTATAATGTTGCTATTCACAGATTAGTCATTTGTATATCCTGACTAATCTGTTGCCCAGGTGCTAGGTATGGTTGATACCATTCTTTCCGGGTGAGAATGTCTGATAACTGATAATGTTGGTCTATCGCGTTATTTAATTTACGGCGTAATACTTTACGTACCTCCGGGTGTGCCACTTCTACAATCGCTTGCGCCAAAGAGTTTACAGCGAATTTGGAGTCCTTGAACATATCAAAGGCTATTTCTTCTTCAGCTAATACTTCATTGGCATCGATTTCAAAGATATCCATAGTCTTACCTCCTATTGCAATTGCTGCCCATAATATAAACTTTTAAATTCAGTAAGAGTTTCCCGCTTGGCCTGCAAGGAATTTTGCATAAAGTTTTTTAGTTCTTGATCCTGAATCCGGTTCATATTAGCCTGAAGTTTTCTTGCGCAGGCAACTTCATTCTGAACAATTTCATGCAGTTTCAAAATCTCGTGAGGGGTAATTAAGTTGGTTGCTGACATTTCTCCACCTCCTGAACATAATTATTAACATGATAGTACTACTACTTAACTCGAAAATATTAGCGACGTTATTATGCCCTAATATACTTTTTTTTAATGTGATAAGGTCTTATTTCATTGAAAAAGTGACTTACGCCACCCCATGATCCATGCATTTCTTAAGATGATCTAAGATTGGTATAGGTTACAGCTTGAAGTAAAATGGCTTTACAAGTAAAATATTCATATATAATAGTTACTAACCTAGATCAAACCAAAGAGGAGTTGTATTTTTTTTGCATAAGGTTATGAAAAAAGTTATCTCATATAGAAATCTGATTTTACTTTGTATAGTAGTTGGATTAGGGTATAGCTCACTTAATTATTTTCAAGGCGTACCTGTCTTAAATTATCATCAAATCAATAATCAAGACCATAATGCATTAACCCTCAGTGATTCCGAGTTTGAAGCACAAATTAATTATTTACAGCAGAATGGTTACACTGGGATCTCACCAGACCAGCTAGCCGATTATTTGCAATACGGAAAACCACTTCCCCCTAAGCCAGTTTTGATCACTTTTGATGATGGCTATAAAGATAATTACCAGGTAGCCTATCCTATCTTGCAGAAATATCATTTCCCTGCAACTATATTTCTGATCACTGATTTTGTGGGTAATTATAATAAGTACTTAACCTGGGATCAAATAAAAGAAATGAATGGTAACGGAATCAGTTTTGAAGATCATACAACTAGTCATATTTCACTGCCCAAGGCTTCTGATGAAGAGATTCGTAATCAAGTCGTTAAATCAAAGGAAGCACTGGAATGGCGGCTGGGCAAAAAAGTGGAATATTTAGCTTATCCAGGTGGAGAATATGATCAGAGGGTAATTCAGTTGGTAAAGGAATCTGGGTATCGAGCGGCTTTTACTGTGAACTTTGGACGAGATAAGGTAAATTCAACATTATATACCCTAAATAGAATTCCCATCTTTGGAGGCGGAACACATACATTCCTTCATTTTTGGTTACGTTTAAACTTTACCCAGGCATTTAACGCTTTACAGAATCTCAAAGCATATTTACTTAAAGAGGGCGGATCTTCTATCGCAGGATTCATCTATATCCCTTAAAAATTCAATTCGAGAAATCTCATACTAATTTGAATCTTTCGAGTTTGGCGTAAAGATTAAGTTAGTCCTTGACATGAATTGTTTACTTGGTATACTACTACTATACCAAGTAAAATTATCTTTCGTAATAGAAAAGGAAGTAAACGAATGTCTAACCAAAGTCAGTGTGTACTTGATACCATGTTACGAATTATTAATAAATCTTCTGAATTAATGGCAGAGCCGCGAATGTTTGGGACTGAGGTATTGTATGCCTCGGAAATTCACATGATTGATGTTATTGGTCGAAACCCAGGAATCCATGTTACAGAAGTTGCCCATAAACTTGGTATCACTAAGGGGGCCGTCCCTAAAATTATTTGTAAGCTCCTACAAAAAGAGCTAATCTACCGCTACCAAGCAAAAGACAATAAAAAGATGGTTCTATTAAAACTTACCGAAAAGGGTCAAAAGGCTTTTCGCAGCCATGCTGAATTTCATAAAAAACTGGACCATGGAATTATAAAAAAATTTAATTCCTTAAAAGAAGCAGATCTGCTTATGTTTCAAGATCTCATGAGCGAAGTCGAGCAGTACATTGATAAGTTCAGACAAGAAGAATAGTTTTTCTCAGATTGTTCACCTAGTAAACTTATTTCATAAACTATATTGCTCTAACATTCCTCTCTCCCTTAAACAACTAAGCAATTTCACTTACCAAATTAAAAATTTTTCTCTTTTGAATTTCCCTTCTTCGTTGCTACAGTATATGAATCTAAATATTTAGGAAAAGGTGATACTATGAAACTTACTACAAAATTTATTAAAATCGCAATCTTGATTTTACTCCTATTAGCCGGAGCTGGCACTTATTATTATTCCCAACGCGGTGAGGTATCAACGGATAACGCCACCATTAATGGCCGCACAGTCGTGTTAAGTCCGAAGGTACAAGGTTATGTCAAAACCCTAAATGTGCAAGACAATCAATTGGTTAAAGCCGGGGATGTATTACTCGAAATTGATCCTACTGATTATATTGTCCATCGTGACAAAGCCAAAGCCGCATTAGCTGCTGCTCAGGCAGCAGCTAATACCTCTAATAGCAATTTGGAAACAACCACCGTTTCCGCTCCCTCTACAATTGATGCCGCAGAAGCTCAGGTAGCATCTGCACGGGCAACTTGGGAAAAAACACTAGCCGATCGGCAACGGATGGAGAGCCTATTTAGCGCTGGCGCTTCCTCCCAGCAACAACTGGATCAGGCGGTAGCAACGGAAAAATCAGCCCGTTCTACCTTGGATCAGATGCGTGCTAGCCTTCATTCAGCAAATACAGCACCTAGTGTAATCGCATCCGCTAAAGGCACAAGTGACCAATTGCAGGCACAAGTTAAGCAAGCTCAAGTTGATCTTGCCCAAGCTGAAAATGATTTGGCAAATACCAAAATTATCGCCCCCATAGATGGGCGCATTACAAACCGCAGCGTAGAAGTCGGAAATTATGTGCAAGCTGGAAGCCAACTAGCTTCACTAGTCGGAACGGATTTATGGATTGTTGCCAATTTCAAGGAAACACAGTTAGAACACATGCAACCTGGACAACCTGTCGACATTCGGATTGATGCCTTCCCTTCTTTAAAGTTGCACGGTAAAGTAGACAGCATACAAGCTGGAACAGGCTCTCGTTTTTCCCTATTTCCTGCAGAAAATGCGACTGGAAACTTTGTAAAAATTGTACAGCGGGTTCCCGTAAAAATCGTGTTTGATAGTCTCCCAGACGCCTCAGTCCATCTGGGACCTGGCATGTCGGTGGTACCGACGGTATACACAGAAAACGTAGGATACAATCATGAGTGACGATGCTCTAAAGCCTGTAAACCCGCTATTGATATCAACCGCTGTCAGTCTTGCTGCTTTTATGGAAGTGCTGGATACAACGATTGCCAATGTTGCGCTTGCTCATATTTCCGGCTCGCTAGGAGCTAGTTCGGAGGAAAGTACCTGGGTACTAACCTCCTATCTAGTAGCTAATGGTATTATCCTTCCCCTGTCTGGCTGGTTATCCGCACTGATGGGGCGTAAGAATTTTTTTATCTTTTGTATTTTGGGATTTACCTTAACCTCGTTTTTGTGCGGTATTGCAACGTCCCTTCCCATGCTAATCGTTTTTCGATTGCTACAGGGTTTGACAGGGGGCGGCCTACAGCCTAGCCAACAGGCTATCATCAAGGATAGCTTTCCCCCTGAAAAACTTGGGATGGCATTTGCTATTACAGGTATAACAACAGTCTTAGCGCCAATTTTAGGACCAACCCTAGGCGGTCTTATCACAGATAACTTTAGCTGGCGCTGGATTTTTTTCATGAATGTACCTGTCGGCCTATTAGCTGCTTTTCTGGTCAAGATTTTGGTCGTGGATCCGCCTAGTGCGCAAAAGCAAAAGGTGGACTCTATCGATTATATTGGCCTTAGCCTCATCGCCCTCGGCCTTGGAGCACTGCAAATCGTTCTTGATAAAGGGCAGCAAGAAGATTGGTTTGACAGTCCCTTTATCATGATCTTTGCCTTTATTGCCGCCGCTGGTCTCATTTTGGCAGTTTTCTGGCTATTACGGCAAAAAAATCCGGTAGTCCAGCTGAAGCTTTTTGCTATTCCTAGTTTCAGTTTACCCTGCATTATGATTTTCTTTGTCGGTTTTGCCCTTTACTCAAGTGCCATGCTGTTACCGATGCTGGTACAAACAAATTTTGGCTATGATTCTACCTTATCCGGACTTGTACTTTCGCCAGGAGGAATTGCTACCCTCGTTATGATGCCTGTCGTTGGCAGACTCGTCAATGTATTTCAGTCAAAATACCTTATCTCTTTTGGTATGCTGATCACCGCTGTTGGTATGTGGGCAACTGGATTTGTGACGCCTCAAACGGGTTACAGCACCTTCGTCTTAGTACGTGCTCTTCAGACAGTTGGTATCCCATTCCTGTTCATACCTGCCAGTACACTTGCTTTCTCAAAAATTTCTCCCGAAAATAGCAGCAATGCATCAGCAATTGTTTCCCTAATGCGTAATTTAGGAGGCAGTATTGGTATCGCATTGGTCACTAACAAACTCTTGCATAGTCAGCAGATGGAACAATCTTATCTGGTACAGCATCTAACGGCTGCTGACCCAGGCTTTCACAGTTCAATAGCAAGCTACACCCAATCAATTATGAATCTTGGTGTACCATACTCCCAAGCGTCATCAACAGCTATGGGGAAAATTTATCAAGAGCTTATCCATCAAGCAAGTATTCTTGCCTATCGAGATGCTTACAACTACGTCGCCATCATATTAGTGGTTTTAGCCATTGTTGCTCTGCTAATGCCGGGTAACACCATAAAGAAAAAAGGTGCTCCCATTGCAACACACTAGTAGAATACCGTTTAAGCCAGATTGCCTTCCAAGTCAATAAAAAATACTACTCCAGTATCTGGAGTAGTATTTTTTATTGACTTTTATAGGTCAGTACTACTTGAATCTTCTCTTCCTATATTTTATCTATAGGTAATAGCCTATCTTTTTTATCATATTATAGTATTTTACGTATCAGATTTCAAATGGTATCATCACAGTAGGCAAAGGAGGAATTTATATGACACAAAATACCGAATTAATGAAGCTTTTACCTGGAATTTTTATTGTTATTGCGATAGCCGTCCCATCTTGGTTTTTAGGGTCCTTTGTGCCATTAATAGGAGGTCCCGTGTTCGGAATACTCTTAGGCATGATAATAGCCTGCTGGAAAAGGCCTGCTATTTATGAGGATGGTATTACATTTGCATCAAAAAAAATATTGCAAGCTTCCATCATACTACTTGGTTTTGAAATGAACTTATTTAATGTTTTTAAAGTAGGTAGCCAATCTTTATATATCATGATTTTCACATTAAGTGCTGCATTCCTATCGGCCTGGCTTGTAGGTAAGTATTTAAAATTACCAGGAAATACGAGTATTCTTATTGGCGTAGGAACAGCAATTTGCGGTGGGTCCGCAATAGCGGCTACCGCACCCGTAATATCTGCCAATGATAAAGACGTCGCCTATTCTATATCAACAATATTTTTATTTAATATAGCCGCCGTGTTTATCTTCCCCTTCATGGGGCACGTACTTGGTATGAATGATATGGGTTTTGGAATGTGGGCAGGAACGGCGATCAATGATACCTCTTCGGTAGTGGCCGCCGGTTATTCCTACAGTCATGAAGCAGGTAATTTTGCTACCATTGTTAAATTAACCCGCGCCTTAATGATTGTGCCAGTCACATTAACTCTTGCTCTTATTATTGCAAGGAAAAAAACTAGTACGGGCAATTTTGGTATTGCAAAAATATTTCCTTGGTTTATTTTAGGATTTTTAGCAGCCTCCATCATAAACACAACTGGATTTATCCCTCCAGTTGTCTGTGAGTTCCTTTCCCATACTGGAAAGTTTTTTATCGTTATAGCTATGGCCGCCATAGGTCTAAAAACACATCTCAAACATATATTTAATAATGGTATTAGGCCAATACTACTCGGACTATTCTGTTGGTTAGCAGTAGCCCTTGTATCACTTGCAGTACAGCATTATTTACAAATATGGTGACTACAATAGTCCGCTTCCTTCTATCTGAATCCTTCTTTGTATAAGAAGGATTTTAATTTCTTTTAGCGAATAGTGTCACTAACTAGAATAATATGTAAAAAGGAGATTGTTAAACAATGAAAAACCTTTTTAAATGCAGCGTTTGCAGTTTTATTCATGAAGGGGATAATGCAATTGACAAATGTCCCAAATGTGGTCAGCCACAAGAAAAGTTTATTGAATTAACCGCGGAAGATACCGCTAAGATTTACAAGTCAGAAAGAACGAATGACATCCATATGGAAATTATTGCTTTAACGGACCAAATTGTAAAACTAGCAAAAGAGGGCATTGAGATTAATCTTGATCCTCCCTGTACATCTGGTTTTACACAAGCAAAACATGAAGCCTACGTTATTAAACAGCGCTCAAAAGCAGAAATAGAAAACCATATCACAAAGGGCAAGTGGTAATCCATCCTTTATGGTAACGACATATAAGTAAGAAAAGGATGTTAGGGAGTCTTTACTCCCTAACATCCTTTTTTCTTAGAACGTTTTAACTATCTTCTTTACAATATATTTATAGGCTCATTGTATCTAATAAATTAATTAATTTATTAATTTCTGGTTTGGAAGCTTGACCATTAGCTCCAATCGTTTCGCCTTTGAGACGCATTTCCTCATTAATTAAAGAAGAGAAAATTAATACAGGCAATTTTTCCAGTTTTTTGTTTTCTCTAACCTTCTTTAATAAATGATGCCCATCCATTTGCGGCATTTCTATATCGGTAATCAGTATATGTACATTTTCTTCGATGGGCAATCCTCCATCTGCTAATGCCGCTAATGCATCCCAAGCATCTTTACCATTATGATAGGTTGTTATATTGATATACCCAGCTTTGTGAAGTGACTCTATCAAAAGTTCTCTCAACATTTTGGAGTCTTCAGCAATCATGATTTTCTTCGTCTTCCTGACTGCCTGCAATTCAACACTCCCTTGAGAAACATCTACCATTTTAGCATTAATTTGAGGATTAATTTCAGCAATAATTCTTTCAAAATCCAATAGAATAATCATCTTTTCCTCTAGCTTGATAATACCAACAGCCATATCAGAATCAGCAGCAGTATCAGGGACTGGTTCCATCGCAGACCATGATACCCTATGTATCCGCGAAACTTGATTTACTAAAAAACCTACAAAAAAAGTGTTTAACTCACTTATAATAATATTTTTGCTAGCTGCTTCTTGGTCTTTAACTCCTAAGCATGTCAGCAAATTAACTAGTGGCATCACCCGTCCACGCAAGGTAAAAATTCCATCCACATTAGGATGTGAATTTGGCATTGGCGTAACAGGAACCGGAGTAATCACTTCTCTTACTTTCGCAACATTAATTCCATAATGCACTTTGCCAACTATAAACTCAATAATTTCAAACTCATTTGTACCCGTCTCTAATAAGATCCCCTTTTTATCATTTGCAATTTCACTCATAAAATGCCTCCACCGAATTTTAATAATAACGGTTTCACTTATACTTTAAACTTTTGAACTACTGCATTCAGTTCCGTTGCCAGCTTAGCAAGTGAATCAGCGTTATCACCAATTTCATGCATACTGGCAGATTGCTCTTCTGTGGAAGCTGCAACGGTCTGAATACCTTCCGAGGTAGTATCTGCTACAAGCCGTATGGTTTCTACGCTAGTTACCATAGACTGTGTCCCCAAAGCAGTTTCACCAATTGCAGAAGCAATTTGCTCAATACCATCTTTTACAGTAATTAGCCTTTTCGCAATGAGTTGAAAGCCTTTTTGTGTATCGAGAGCTGAGGTTTTACATTTCACAACCTCTCCGTTCGCTCGTTCCACTGCATTTACTGACACTGCAATCTCACTTCCCATATTGGAAATGATCTCTGTGATTTCTTTTGTAGATTTTTCGCTTTGTTCAGCTAGCTTACGAACTTCTTCTGCTACGACAGCAAATCCTCGACCTGCTTCCCCTGCTCTGGCAGCTTCAATTGCTGCATTTAGGGCTAGAAGATTTGTTTGTCCAGCAAGATTGGTGATTACATCTACAATTCCTTTAATTTCCTGCGATCCTTGCGCCAATTTTTCTGTTACTATTGTAATCTCAGCCATAGAAGAGGCAACATTTTCATTTTGTTCTACAACGGCTTGTAACATGGACATACCACGATCTACTTCCGCAACAGCATTTTGTGTATTGGCATTTACCTCTGTTGCATTAGCGTTAATTTCTTCTGCACCAGCTGAAATTTTTTCAACTGCTCCTGAGATATTGATAATACTATCCGAATTTTTAGAAGCACCCGCAGCAATCTCTCCCGTACTATTAGCCACAATATCTACGGTTTCTAGGTGTCCTTCGACTGATGCACTCAACTCTTCACTGGATGCGGCCAATGTTCGAGAACTGGTGTGAAGCAATGCAACAATTTCTTTTAGGGAATTACGCATAGAATTAAGGATGTTCCCCATATCCCCAATTTCATCATTTCGACGAATTTCAATATCCTTTTCTGTAAGGTCTAGTTGCCCAATCATAGTCATTGATTTCGTTAAATATCTAAAACGCATTGCCAAATTGCGACTATACCAAATTACCACAATACAGGCCATTATAAAAATTAAGGTACTCAGTAAAATAATATTTCTACTGCTATTTTGGGCATGTGTAATCATAAGATTACTTTTATCTGTCATAGATTTTTGTTGTATCTCAGCCAGTTTTGTAAATTGATCTTCAATATCCTTTGTATGTTTGCGCCCCTCTGTAGTCAGTTGATTCAGTGTTGGATCATTGGTTTTCTTGGCAATTATCATTTTTTCAACAAGGCCTAAATATTCATTTAGTAACTTTTCAAGTTTAGCACCTTCTACAGTTGAATCTTGATTCGCGGAACTAGAATTAAATTCTTTCACTGTTTTAATCGCTTTTTTCATATCTTCCTGATATCCTTGCTCATAAGCTGCTCCATCAGGATACAGCAAGAATCCACGGAAATTAAGAAGGGCTCTAACATAATCTGTATGAGCTTCCTTAATAGACATTGTCCTAACTGCAGTATATGATACCAGCTTATTTGACTCGTCGCCTAGTGAAAGATAATTATAAATTGTATAACCAAGGGCTGATAATAATAGCATTGCAGCGATAGCAAACATACTTGTTAACTGTAAAATAATAGGCAATCTTTTTTTACTATTCATAAATAGAACACACTCCTGTTATTGTAAGTTTTTTGATTTCAACTATTGCTAAGAACAATCTTCTAAATCGATTACCTTCTTTCTTAAAATATTAAAAACTGCCATGGCAACATTGACGTTAGTCAATGGCAACCTGGCAGCCTTAAATCCTAAGATTCTTAGACCCATAGCTTTGCGTCCTTACCTTTCGATAAGTTTGCCGAAATCTAACACATTCAATTTACAAAATAGAGCTCTATGAATCCTATAATAAAACATTTGGAACATTCATGCCTCCGCCAAAAGGTATAGAATTAAAATTTTTGTGGAAATTCGTCAAAAATTAGTATAGCCTACTGCTAATTTATAAATTAGTAGTAGGCTATAAAATTTTATGTTCACAATTTCATAAATTTTATTTAATTAACATATACTGGGCTCACCCTTTATTTTGACAGTCATAGGGACTTTTTTTCTTACCTCTTTTTATATAATGTATCATTAGTGCAGTCAATGGCACTATAATTTGTAATGGTATATGAATATATAATGGTGTCCACTTCAGACCTATCACAATGTGCTCTGGATAGTTTTTAGCGATGAATATTGAAAATATTACAATTACTAAACCGAAGGGTATAGCCAAATACTTGGGATCCTTTAATTTGATAAGCTGGGATGTACCAAGCATGGCCGCGTAGGTAATAATACTTACCTTGAAGAAACCTCCTATTATCATGATAACGATAACAAATACATCTAATCTTTCCAAGAATCCTAGTTTTATAAGACGCATGGTTGAAAAAAGGGGAAAGAGGGAAGCAGATGCACCTGCTACTCCTAATGAAACTATGAACATAATCGTATTTAGGGAAAGGATTATTCCAACAAACAGGACAGCAAGCAGCGATACTTTTCTTACATTGGCTGCTTCATTGACAGATGAGTAGATCATAGTGAAGAAGATAGTCTCACCATAAGGGAAGGTAATGAGCAGCCATCCATGTTTTATGACAGATGATATGCCATTTTCAAGGACTGGTTTTAGGTTTTGCATTTTCACCACATCTGGTGTTGCATACAACAATATGAATACTAGGATAACGAAAAACATCAATATTGGTAGTGTTAATTGTGCAGCTCGTGAAATATTTTCGATCCCCGCGAACGCTCCATAAGCAAATATCACCATAATTGTGATGGAAACGATAAGTGAAGGTAATTCAGGCAATGAGACAATCAGTATAAGTTCTGAAAAATCTCTCACTATTCTCGCTGATAAATAAGTAAAATATAGAATGTATACAACACTCAGTATATATCCTATAAATTTGCCGAAAATTTTAGGCAAATATGTAACTATAGTATCATTCGGATATTTGTAATATAGATTTGTATACAGAAGTGATTCTATAATGCCTACCGGTATATAAATGAGTAATGCCAACCATGCATCCTGTTTTGCTTCAGGAGTTAAAAAAAAGAGTATAGCGCTGCCAAATAACAATAACACCATGATAGCAAACAATTGGTACGCCGATATTTTTGTTTCCACAATATAGCCTCCGATTAATATAGAGGTTTAGATATTACACCTATTCTTTGTATACTAGAATGTACTTCTACCTCTACCTCAAGGTCAGGAAAAATCTCACTCCAACTTTCTTCTATATTTTTCCACTCATCAGGATAGTCCCTGTGTATTGTTTCGCCAAAATCAAATATATCTGCCTTGAATGTCTTTTGCGCTGCATATAACGCTTTCTCAACTTCTTTCTTTATGACCTCATTCTCTAATTGCTCAAACTCTGTTAATATTTCAGGATTTTTCATAGCATCTAGATCTCCCACCATTCCCCTTATATTTCCTTTCTTATTTATGGTTATATGTATGATGGGTTTATTATCTTTTACGATAGACTTTATCTCACTACTTGCAGAAATAATTTCTATTGTTATGCTACCTTTATTAGGTGACGGCATTACAATATTTCCTGCTTTAACTTTATCCCGTATCCACTGGACACCCCGCACTTCCTCTTCCCCCATCATATATCCAATGAGCTTATCCTTTTTAAATACAGCAATTCCTATCATTTTGAATACTCTACCCACTTGTTCATCTCCATGCAGGCTAATGACCCCTGCCATTGGTGCTGCCGTCTTGCTGGCTAGGGAATTAGCAAATTCCATAGTAGTAGTGACAGGTACGTATCCATAGTTTGCTTGTAAATTCAATATGGCTGCAATGGCGTTAGCAGGAATAGAATCTTCTGGTGTTGATGTTCTTAGTATTTCAGAAGCCTTACCACTTGTAACAAGGAAAACAACATTAGGGCGAAGCTGGTATCCTCTTGCCGAAAAATCCATCAGTTCAGCGATTCCTGCTTTTGCGGCATCTTCACCGATGACAATAAACTTCACATGGGATAACGCTACCTTTTTGCCTAGTTCTTTCGACAAATGATCTAATGCATCAGGTATAGTATCCCCTGTACTGATTAATGCCATGACCTCCGTAGGCTGCTTCTCGCCTTTTGATCCCCCCATGCCTCCAGGTGACTGTTTCTGTGTTTTTAATATCTGGGTAGAGATCATGTATTTCCCATCTGTTGTAATGTCAACACCAAAGGTTACTACTATAGCCAGTTTTTCAATTTCAGTTTTCGCCATACAGCCTACCGTAAGAAACATAATGATATAAATCATGAAAAATGCAATACCTTTTTTCATGGACGACTCCCTTTCTTCTTTTCCTATCCGCTTAGCGTACCTTTGTTTTTTTTCGTATGGATTGCTTCCACGTAATGAGTTTTGATCGTTTAAGCATAGACCACAACGGTGCTCTGATCACTACATCTGACAGTTCATTTTTAACAAGAGGTGCCAGAGGTCCCATATATGGCACGCCAAAGGATCGTGCCGATATCATGTTCATGAACAACATCATGATACCGCCTGTAAGTCCTAGCATACCCAAGGTTCCACCTAAGAACAGAAAGATAAATCGAGGATAAATGAGTGACATACTCATCTCCGGATAAGGTACTGTCAAGGCGGCTATGGCGGTAAAACCGATTACAACAACCGTCAGTGTACTTACTAATCCTGCATCTACAGCGGACTGACCTAATACCAGTGCGCCAACGATACTTACAGCCGGTCCTACTACTCTTGGCATTCGAATACCCGCTTCTCTCAATACCTCATAGGTAAATAACAAGGCAAAGGACTCCCACATTACAGGAAGGGGCACTCCGGCTCGAGATTTTATCAGGCTAGGAACTAAAGAATCAGGAATCAGTTCTTGATGAAATGTTAATAATGCCACATAAAAGCCTGTAAGGGTAAGATTTATAAAAAATGCTCCAAACCGAATCCATCGGCTTAATGTGGCAGGAATAAATTTCAAGTAATAGTCATCAGCCGTCTTAATAAAGTCTACAAAAAGACAGGGAACGGTTATAGCAACGGGAGTTCCGTCAACGATAATGGCAATATGACCTTCTAATAGTTTGCCTGCCACTACATCTGGTTTTTCCGTGCGGAATATCGTAGGAAAGATAAAAAAAGGACTGTCCTCTATATATGCTTCAATATAGCTACTGCCCAATACAGAATCTATATCAATCTTATGTAATCTCTCTCTCACTTCATTTACAATTTTATCATTGGCAATGCCTGCGAGATAACAAACAACAATATCTGTCTTGGTCTCTCTGCCAATCTTATAAGATTCCATCTTCAAATTTATATTTTTGATTTTTTTTCTAAGTAAGCCTGTACTCGTCCTTATGGATTCTGTAAACCCCTCTTTCGGTCCACGCAGAGAACTTTCCGCTTCCGGCTGCTCCACATTTCTGGTAGGAGGATTTTTAAAATCGATTGTCAGTGCACTATTTACCCCATCTACAAATACAATAATTTTACTACTTAATATCGCTTCTATGACCTGACTCATTTCTTCATAGATATCCTCAGGTCGTATCCCGATTAAATACTGTACATATTCCTTACTGGCAGGAAGGTAGGTAGAATCTGCAGGTTGACTGACCATTTTTTTTACAACGGCGTCTTCAATGAGTTCTTGTTTTACCATACCATCAATATATACAAGGAGGGCGCTATATTTAGGATTATTGGTGATTTTAATTTCCCGTATCACTATATCAGAGCATTTATCAAAGATATTTTTTATATATTGCTCATTATCTTTTATCTTAGAAGATACCTGCTGTACTTCAATTCCTGACTGACGCAATTGCCTAATTATAGAAGACATATCTTGAGTAATGTACTTACTGCCTTCAATCATCATTTGTAATGACTCTAACGCAGAGTTATTTTCAGGGCATGAAGCTAACGACTCACTAGTTGACGTTTTTTTATTATGAGAAAGTACCTTCTTTTTCATACCTCTCCCCTCCCTTGAAAAGCCTTATATATACTTTTAATAGTATTTCCCTCATAAACAAATTGTTAACCGTATTATGTTATTACTATGTCATTCTTTATCAATTAGGCAAATAGATTCCGCTTATTATAAGTTAATTTTCACTTTAAAAACCAACAATAAATAAATGCCAAAAAGGGAGAAGGTATTCCTCTTCATTGTTAATCCCCTTTCCCTACGAAGCTACCTTTACTTTTTCTTGATATAAATCCTTTGTTTCTTTACGCCTTCTTGAGATGAGATCATGTTATCATCAAGATGAAATAGGAAAAGAGAAGCAGTAAGGAGAATCTATCATGACACAAGAAATGATGGTGACATTTGAGATTGACAAAGATGTTAAAATTTCCACAGTAGTGGATTGGATGAATGAAAAGATTCTAGGTAGTAAGGTAACTGAAGTAAGCATTACAAATACGGATTTGATTTTTTGTGGTGCACTCCATACTTTTCTGGGAGAATTCACTATCGTTTCAACGGAAGTTGTCAGTATAGATGAACTTAAGCACTTATTTAGTCCCCATCCTCATTTTATTCATCAACTTAATTTTAAAGTCAGACCTAATAATTAGCGCCACCTGAACGTACCATAAATAAAGGAGCAGCCTCTATTTTGAAGCTGCTCCTTTAGCAAATTTCATTCTATTTTTTCAAGTGGAAGGGAACGCTAGTCACAATCACATTTTCCTTTAGAATTAGTAAAGTACGGAGCACCCAACCTGTCTGGTTGTGAAGCAGACGGTGCCACCATTTTTTTGTTTGGAACTCAGGGATTAGAATTGTAATATAATCTTCTGGTTCTTTTTGGCGCTCTAGTTGGATGATGTAATCAAGTAGTGGTTGAATTACTAAGCGGTAGGGAGAATAAACTGTTACTAACTCAACACCCGGATTCCAGTCATGCCATTTTTTTGCTACCTTTTGAGCATCTACTTCATCAGTAGCAATATGTAAGGCAACAATATCTTTACTAATGCTTTTCGCATATGTGAGGGTTTGCGCTACGATATTGGTGGGAGTAGCAACAGGTACAATGACCATATTTCTACCTACTTTAAAAGTAGTAGCAATCGCAGGGTCAAAGTCTTCCATTGGTAAGTGTAGTTGTTCAGACATATCAATATAGTGAGAACGAATTTTCTTGAAAATAAAAATCATAAACGGAATAAACACAATAACAGCCCAGGCTCCGTGGGAAAATTTGGTAATACCGATAATAAGCACGACGATTCCAGTGACGATGGCACCAATTGTATTTATAGTAGCATTCATAATCCAACCAGGGGTTCTTTCCCGACGCCAATGGACAACCATACCTGTTTGGGCGATGGTAAATGAGAGGAAAACACCGATAGCATATAGGGAAATTAGATGCTCAGTACTCCCATCATAAATAAAAATTAACAGACCAGCTATCGCACTGAGTAGGACAATGCCATTGGAGAAACTCAAACGTTCACCCCTGATTCCTAGATAGCGTGGCATATAGCCGTCTTTAGCCAGAAGGGATAAAAGAGAAGGTAGACCATTAAACGAGGTATTGGCCGCTAAATATAATACGATCATGGTGGTGATTTGGATATAATAATATCCCCAACCTCGTCCAAAGGTCATTTCAACAATTTGCGACAAGGTGGTTACGCCTTCTATCTGTAAAATATGAAAGTGCATAATTAGGAAGGAAATACCCATAAGCATAAAGCCTAGAATACCTGACATCCAATATGTCGTTATTGTTACATTACGTACTTCAGGAGAGCGGAACATAGGTACACCATTAGAAAGGGCTTCTACCCCAGTCATAGAGCTACAGCCATTAGCGAAGGCACGTAAAAGTAGTACCAACATTGTCCAATCAAATTGCTTAGCCAAGGATTCTGGCGGAATAATGGGCTGCTGCCCAGTCAAAGCTTGGTATATTCCCGTAAAAATCAAAGCGATAATACCGAAAATAAATGCATAGGTTGGGTAAACAAAGGCAGTAGAGGCTTCCTTGACTCCTCTTAGATTCACTAACATTAAAATGCAAAATAAAACGGCTAAATCAATCCCTACTTGGTGTGCCGCCAATGCAGGAAAAGCTGATGCAAGAGCAGCTGTACCAGCACAAACACTTACGGCCACAGTAAGTGTGTAATCAGCAAATAAGGCAGCTGCAGCTACTAGTGCTGGCATTTCGCCAAGATTATGTATCGCTACAGAATAGGAACCACCGCCGCCGGGGTTCACTTTGGCTACTTGTACATAGGAAAAAGTGACAATAGCGAGCAAAGCCAAAATCGCCAAGCTGATTGGTGCTAAATAGCCATAAGCTATAATTCCCGGAAGTGTTAGCATGATCATGACTTCCTCAGGGCCATAAGCCACAGATGAGAGGGCATCGGAAGAAAATATTGCCAAAGCCTTCCATTTAGGGAGCTTTTCATGGCTCATTTCTTGATTATGTAACGGTCTGCCAATCAGTATTCGCCGAACAAATTTCATCATAATTAATCCACCCCTACGAGTATTATCTTTTGGTAAAATATTCAATATTATACTATCAATTTACAAGGTGGCCACCGAATATAAACTGTTATTTTGCATGAGATTAAGTATACAATATTTTATTGAAAATGGAAGTGTGATTGCACAATCTTTATATAATCTTTACACTAAGATTATATATGTTCAAATGAAGAATATTTAATTCTACCAGTAATAAAAATAACGGCAGAGATTTTATATCTCTACCGTTAAGTCTCTCCTAAATCCCAGTCATTAACCGATAACCGACACCTGACTCTGTAATAATATATCTAGGTTGAGCTGGGTTCTCCTCTACCTTACGTCTGAGCTGACCAATATACACCCTAATATAATGAGTATCTTCATTATAAGCGGTACCCCATACTGCCTTTAATAGCTGTTTATGAGTCAATACTCTACCAATATTCTGGGCTAATATTTTTAATATCTCATATTCTGTAGGTGTCAATTTTATTTCTTTATCATTTCGAGTTACATGACGAGCAACTAAATCAATCATCAATTCACCACAAGTTATCACTGGAGAACTTTCCACCGTTACAGTATGCCTTAGAGCTACCCGCAAGCGTGCTAACAATTCTCCCATACTAAATGGTTTCGTAACATAATCATCTGCCCCAGCATCTAGTGCTGCAATTTTTTCATTTTCCTGATCACGGGCAGTCAGAATAATGATAGGTACTTTTGACCATTCACGAATTGACTCCACTACTGTCTTTCCGTCCATATCAGGCAATCCCAAATCCAGAAGAATCAGGTCAGGCTTAAATATGGCTACTCTATTGATTCCTTCCTGTCCATTTTGACATTCATCAATTTCATAGGCATGAGCAGTTAATGAGACTTTTAACAATCGCCTAATTTGAGGTTCATCATCAACAATTAAAATTCGTGCTCCTTTTTCCATTATCTACACCACCCTCCTCCAAAGAAAATAAATAAGACTTGATTCAGATGGAGTTTTAACTCCACCTGAATTTTAGTCGCACTTATCCAGGGACTTAGCCGCTCTTAACTCCCACTTGTATAAGTGAGCCTTGGGTCCGGAGACCCTTAGAGCGAACTTATTTCGAGTTTACAGCCTGTTTCCCTGACCGTCAAGGGCAGGGAATTACAGACTGTTAACGAGATAAGTGAGCCTTGGATTCGAAAATCCTTAGAGCGAACTTACTTCGAGTTTACAGACTGTTATCCTGACCAGAGGGAAGGGTATTACAGACTGTTAACGAGATGAAGATGGGAGTCTTAGAGCGGTTTAGTCATCGGATAAAAATCATATATTGTTTTCTATATTATACCATATTTGAAGGTGGCTGTTCATCACAGGGAAGGGCAAAGGTCATCACTGTACCACCACCTGGTCGATTTTCGGCATGAATTGTTCCCCCATGAGCTTCAATTATTCCTTTACATATAGATAAACCTAGGCCTGTACCGCTAACGCTCTTAGGCTGTTCTACCCGATAAAATTTATCAAAAACACGTGTTAAATATTCAGATGGAATACCTGGACCTCGGTCAGCTACTGATACTCTTACTACCTTTTCGTCCTGACTGGCAGTAATTACAATTTCACTCCCCGGTGCGGAATACTTACAAGCATTGTCCAGTAAATTTACTAGCACTAATTCAACGAGAACGCAATCAGCTTTCACCAACGGTAGATCTGCAGGTATTCTAACAAGTAAAGCTCTATCGTTAAGAGATTCTTCGACCCGCCTTAGAGCAATACCTGTAATATCTTCAATGTCGCACCAATCGATTTTCAGCTGCATCATACCACTTTCTAATCTAGCAGTATCCAAAAGATTGGCTACCAAGCGATCCATACGATTTGCCCCTTCTTTCACGGTTTCTAACAATTCTTTTCTATCTTCTCCTGAATAGATACCTTCCACGTCTAAAAGACCGGAAACTGCTCCAATTATCGATGCCAATGGCGTCCTAAGCTCATGAGAAATAGAATTAAATAGGGCAGTACGTAATTGATCTGATTCTACTAATAAGGCAGCGCGCCTAGCTTGATCGGCTAAATTAACTCGTTCCACAGCAATAGCTGCCAATCCTGCCCATGCTTCCATCAATCGCCTCTGCACGGGAGTAAGCATTTTTTCCTGAATCCGAATACCTAAAACACCAACCGTGTTATCACTTGTCGTTAATGGCAAATACATGTATCTAGCACCTGGAAGGGTTTCTGTACAACGTCCAGCAATTTCGCTATGCTCATACGCCCAAATAGCCACCGCCTGCTCACTTGTATCAATGCCACTTTTCTTGGTCCCTGCTTCAGCGGCCAACAGTAAAGTACCATTATCCTGGGGTAGAAATACTGCCACAGGTCGTTCCAAAGTCTGCCATGCTTGCTCGACCAAAATACCTACAATAGCATTAACCTCCACTACTGCTGCAATCTCACGACTGAAAGAATAGAGTGCTCGAGTAGTCTTTTCCCGCTGCCTAGCTAACATAGCCTCTAGACGAAGTTTTTCAGTTTGTCCGCCGATAGTAAAAGATACTAAGAGAAAAAGTGGTAAACTCCACAGATAACGAAGATCTGCTACGCTAAAACTAAAAAAAGGTGGAATAAAGAAAAAATCAAAAAGTAATACACTGGCTAATGCCACCACATAAGATGGTCCCTTCCCCCACCATACTGCCGACAAAAGTACAGGCACTAAATATAACATCATATGTATAGACTCAATATATTCACGCCACAACCAATTACCAGCAGTAATTAAGAAAATCATTAGCACACCGGCCATATAATTCCATAAAGGAATCGTTGCTTTTGTTGCTAAGGTTTTAAATTTCGGCTCATCCTTTACCTCTGTGTTACCCTGAATAACATGAATGTTAACACCACCACTATAACGGATGAGTTTATTTACTACCGCACCGCCATTTAACCACTCCCATATACGTCCACGTAGTGGTTTACCAACTACTAGATGAGTGACATTATACTCCCGTGTCATTGATAATATTTCTTCAGTCAGATCTTTACCAACGACACTTATGGTTTTAGCCCCTAATTCCTCTGCCAGGCGCATATTACGAAAAATACGATCCCGTTCCTTCTCGCTAAGTTCTAGACGTCTTGGTGTATCAATATGTACAGCCAATAATTCAGCTTGTAAACCACGAGCCAACCGCCGTGCTGCCCGAATAAGCTGAGCCGAAAAGGGACTAGAACTCACACAGACCATCACCCGCTCGCCTGCTGGCCAAGGTCCAGGAATATCATGTTCCTGCATGTATTCATTTAATTCTTTATCCACTCGATATGCTGTAAAGCGAAGAGACAGTTCCCGCAAGGCATTAATGTTCCCGGGGCGGAAAAACTTATTCAACGCCAATTCTGCCTGATGAGGCATATATATTTTGCCTTCCTTCAAGCGCTTAATGAGTTCATTGGGGGGAATATCAATCAATTGCACTTGATCAGCCTGCTCCACAATACTATCAGGCACCGTTTCCCGTACTGTTACCCCTGTAATCTGGGCGACAATATCATTTAAACTTTCAATATGTTGAATATTTAGTGTCGTAGATACATCAATGCCAGCATTTAATATTTCTTCTACATCCTGAAATCTACGGACATGGCGAGAACCGGCCACATTAGTATGGGCCAGTTCATCAACTAACACTACTTTCGGTTTACGCGCCAAAATAGCATCAATATCCATTTCATGCAAAGTCCTACCTCGGTGCTCAATTTCCCTTGCCGGCAAACGAGGTAAACCCTCCACCATTTTTTCCGTTTCCACACGTTTATGGGTCTCTACCCAACCAATCACAACATCTACACCAGAAGCCAACATCTCATGGGCAATCTCTAGCATGGTGTAGGTTTTACCAACACCGGCAGCTGCACCTAAAAACACCGTCAGCTTACCTCTGTTTTCTTTATTTAGCTTCGTTAATAAGACATCAGGATCTGGACGTTTTTTTTCTTTACTTTCCTCAGGCATGTCATTGCCTCCATTATGTTAGTCGTTTCTAAAGCAATTGAACCACAAAGGTTTAAAGTACACAACATTTTTTTATAATTCGTAATTGTAGTATTTTTAAAATATCTTTAGTGTTTCAGCGCATCAAGTGCTAAGTTGAGTTCAAGCACATTGACCCTTGGCTCACCCAAAATACCTAACTGACGTTTTTTTATATGATGATCTACAAGATTACGAACTTCCTCAGCAGATAATCCTCGTTCCTTGGCTATCCGTCCTATCTGCATTTGGGCTGCTGCTGGAGAAATATCCGGATCCAGTCCACTACCCGAAGCCAAAACTAGATCAGATGGAATCAGTTTTTGCTCATCAAGCTGATTTTCATTACGAACTTTTGCAACATTGCCTGCGACTGTATCAACAAGTTTTTTACTAGTCGGTCCAAGGTTAGAGCCACCAGAACTGGCAGCATCATAACCATCTGCTCCTGCCGCTGAGGGACGACCATAAAAATACTTAGCACTTGTAAAGTTTTGTCCAATTAGTGCTGATCCAATGGGCTTACCATCATGGACAATGATGGAACCGTTAGCCTGAAAGGGAAATAAAGCTTGTGCCAACCCAGTCATGGCTAAAGGATAAGCCAAGCCGGTAATGATAGTAAAAACTAGCAACATGGCAAATGCATTTAACATTTGTCTTAACATAATTCGTTCGCTTCCTCTCAATAAATTAGCCTTTCTAAAAGAACATGATTGGTAATGAAGGCATTATACCAATCCCAAGGCAACAATAATCATATCAATGATTTTAATGCCGATAAACGGTACAATCAGCCCACCAAGACCATAAATCAGTAGGTTTCTTCTAAGAATTACGCTTGCTCCTAATGGTTGGTATTTTACGCCACGCAAGGCTAACGGAATAAGAGCTACAATAACGAGGGCATTAAAGATTACCGCACTTAAAATAGCACTCTCCGATGTAGCCAGATTCATGATATTAAAGACATTCATTTCCGGATATGCCGCTAGGAACATAGCTGGAATGATTGCAAAGTATTTAGCCACATCATTGGCAATACTGAAAGTTGTCAGCGCTCCCCGAGTCATCAGCAGTTGTTTGCCAATTTCTACGATCTCAATCAGTTTTGTCGGATTACTATCAAGATCAACCATGTTACCAGCTTCTTTTGCAGCTTGGGTACCACTGTTCATGGCTACACCCACATCCGCTTGGGCTAGTGCCGGAGCATCATTGGTTCCATCTCCCGTCATAGCTACCAGCATACCTTTTTCCTGGTATTCACGAATCAATGCCAATTTAGCTTCAGGTGTAGCTTCAGCCAAGAAGTCATCGACTCCGGCTTCAGCCGCAATCGCAGCTG
This sequence comes from Pelosinus sp. UFO1, assembly GCF_000725345.1. Taxonomy (NCBI): domain Bacteria; kingdom Bacillati; phylum Bacillota; class Negativicutes; order Selenomonadales; family Sporomusaceae; genus Pelosinus; species Pelosinus sp. UFO1. The sequence goes on along the minus strand of NZ_CP008852.1, from coordinate 883,245 downwards.
CGGTAAGAGGATTATCCCCTGTAATCATGACCGTTTTAATACCCATTTGCCGCAAATCTTTAAAGCGCTCTTTAATCCCGCCTTTAACAATATCTTTCAGGTAAATTGTCCCAAGAACTTGGGTTCCCTGGACAACTACCAGAGGAGTACCACCTGATTTGGCAATTTTTTCGCAATCGCTTTTTACCGTTTCTGGGAACATGCCCCCCTGTTCAGTCATATATCTTTGAATGGCATCCATGGATCCTTTGCGAATTTGTTCTCCCTTAATATTCACTCCGCTCATTCTCGTCTGAGCCGTAAAGGGAATAAACTCTGCACCTAATGCCTGCAAATCACGTTCCCTTAAATTATATTTCTCTTTTGCTAATACAACGATACTACGTCCCTCAGGAGTTTCATCTGCAAGGGAGGATAATTGAGCACTGTCAGCAAGCTGAGTTTTATCTACGCCAGGTGCAGGAATAAATTCAGTTGCCATCCGATTGCCCAGTGTAATGGTGCCTGTTTTATCCAATAACAATACGTTAACATCACCCGCAGCTTCAACAGCACGTCCGGACATTGCCAATACGTTTCTTTTCAAAAGACGATCCATACCAGCAATCCCGATGGAACTTAAAAGTCCGCCGATGGTCGTGGGAATAAGGCAAACTAACAAAGAAATCAAAATTAGAATTGGTATTAATGTGCCGGAATAAACCGCAAATGGCTCAATTGTGGCTACAGCAACCAAAAAAATGAGGGTTAAACCAACAAGTAAAATGGTAAGGGCTATTTCATTAGGAGTTTTCTGCCTTTTGGCACCTTCAACCAGCGCAATCATACGATCAAGAAATGTTTCGCCTGGGTTAGCGGTAATTCGTACTTTAATCCAATCAGACAATACCCGTGTACCACCAGTAACAGCTGATTTATCTCCACCTGATTCACGGATTACGGGAGCAGATTCTCCGGTAATCGCGCTTTCATCTACAGATGCCATTCCTTCAACAATTTCACCATCACCAGGAATAAATTCGCCGGCTTTTACCATTACTAGATCACCTTTACGCAGATCTGCAGCGTCTACCTGTTTCGTTGTATTATCAACTACTTTATTAGCTTTCGTTTGGGTTCGTGCATTTCGTAGAGCCTGGGCCTGGGCCTTGCCTCTACCTTCAGCAACGGACTCGGCAAAATTAGCAAATAATACGGTAAACCATAACCATAAGGCTATTTGCAAGGAAAAACCAACATGGGCTGTATTTCCTCCCACAATATCCCGTATCATTAAACCAGTGGTTAAAAACGAACCAATATACACGATAAACATGACCGGGTTTCTGAATTGTGTCGCCGGCTTTAGCTTTCGAAAGGCATCACGGATTGCCACGCCTAGTATTTCCTTATTAAAACTCTCGCGAGTACTCATAATTTCTACTCTCCTTTTAGAACGTTGTACCTTTTAGCATTAACAAATGTTCAATAATCGGCCCTAATGACAGCACTGGTAAGAATGTTAGGGCTCCGACGATTAAAACTACGCCCACTAGCAAAACAACAAATAACCAGCCAGTAGTAGGGAATGTTCCAGGTCCTGGCGGCGAAATCTTCTTTGCAGCCATACTGCCTGCTATCGCAAGAGTGGGAATAATCACCCCGAAGCGCCCTACAACCATATTGAATGCCAGCATTAAGTTATAAAAAGGTGTATTAGCACTCAATCCCGCAAAAGCGCTACCGTTATTCCCTGCAGCAGAGGCAAATGCGTAGAGAATTTCACTCAAACCGTGTGGTCCAGAGTTTGTAAGAGCTGATGTACCTTGATCGATGACTGATGCAATACCGGAACCAATGAGAATGATAACCGAGGGAATCAAGATAGCAATCGTTGCCATTTTTGTTTCCCATGCTTCAATTTTTTTACCAAGGTATTCAGGGGTTCTTCCAACCATTAAACCGACAATGAAGACGGTGATGATAACAAACATCATCATGCCATAAAAGCCTGCGCCTACGCCGCCAAAGATTACCTCACCAAGCTTAATTTGTAACATAGTAATTAGACCGCCGAGGGGGGTAAAGCTGTCATGCATACTATTAACCGCACCACAGGAAGCAGCTGTGGTAATCGTAGCAAAGAGTGCCGATCCCCCTATGCCAAAGCGAACTTCTTTCCCTTCCATAGATGTGGGACTACTTACTCCTATAGAACTCAAAATGGGGTTCCCGTTTAACTCACTCGTATATAGAGTACCAAGCATAATAATGAACAGCAGAATCATAGAAGCAATAATCGCATAACCTTGACGCTTATTGCCCACCATATGTCCAAAAGTAAATACCAACCCAGCAGGAATCAGGAATATACTGAGCATCTCGATAAAGTTACTTACAGGAGTCGGATTTTCAAAAGGATGGGCCGAATTGGCGTTAAAAAAACCACCGCCATTGGTCCCCAACATTTTGATCGCTTCCTGAGAAGCTACAGGCCCCATAGCCAATTTTTGATCGGCACCATCCAGCGTTTGAACGGTTACATAAGGTGATAAATTTTGCAGCACACCTTGTTCTACAAGGATGGTAGAACAAATTATAGCTAGAGGCAGTAACACCCACATAATGCTGCGTACCATATCAACCCAAAAATTTCCTATAGTTTTAGCATTTTTACGAGTAAGACCTCTGATTAGGGCTACTGCTACCGTAAGGCCAGTTGCTGCAGAAAGAAAATTTTGTACTGTTAATACAGTCATTTGCGTAAAATAACTCATTGTGGCTTCTGGGGAATAAGACTGCCAATTTGTATTCGTCATAAAACTTACTGCCGTATTCAAAGCCAAATGCCACGGATCAACCCCAGCCAGTTGCTCAGGATTAAATGGCAGAATATCCTGCCATACTTGGATCATAAAAACCAAAATCATACCGAAAAGATTGAAAATAATTAAAGTAGCAGCATACTGCTTCCAATTCATTTCTTCGGTTTCTTTTACTCCGGTAATCCGGTAGATTACTTTCTCTATAGGTTTTAACACAAAATCAAAAATAGTTTTTTCTTGCGAAAATACTTTTGCCATATATTTTCCGAGAGGCAGGGCTAACAGTAGCAAAACCACAATGTAAAAGGCGAACATCATTATATCATTAATCATATTAAAACTCCTCCGGTCTCATTAATGCATAAACTAAGTATAAAAGTAGAAGAACCGTGATCCCTCCAGCTAACCATAAGTCAGCCATTTGTATCCCCTCTTTCTCGTGATAAATTAATTACTACACCTTTATATTAGCTCCATTCTAAGTAAAGATGCAGTAAAGAAGCCGCGTTACCTTGTAAAGAAGTTGTAAATATTGAATGATCTTATTTAAATCCTATAAGTTTAGGCCATAATAATAAACCAATGCAAAATCCTAAAAAAAATGTAAAGAGAGGAAAAACCTCTGTCATACTATTCACCTTCTTTTTAAAATTGATAAACAAGATGTAGCTAGTGATGCTATCTATAGTGCTTAAAAAACTCAATGCCTTTCTCAAAAGAAATGCAGGTAAAATATGCTACTATCATAATTATCAAACTTAGTACTAGTTTGATTTGTAACATAGTTGTAAAATCCACCATCGTTGTCGCCTCCATAACTATTTTCACCTTGATAGTAGCATGATTTGCCGTAAGGATGGCGTCAGGAAATAACTCTTTTGTGTCAAAAGAAAGTAAAGATAAGAAAAGACTTGGCTTGTGCCAAGTCCTCGGACGCAGGCAGAAGCCTTAGTCGTTCTTACTTGGAATCAAGAAAGTGTTATACTTTCTGATTCCGTAAAAAAACACTATTTGCTTGATTAGCAAATAGTGTTTCAATTTATTATCTATACCCGCGCTCTCTCCCACCACATTAAGAGTGATATACAAAAAGCAAGCCACATTGAACCAGCGGCATATCCTGCTATCACATCGGTGGGATAGTGAACACCTAAATAAATACGGCTTATACCGATTAACATACTCAAAATTACTGCCAATGTCATAACAGTCAGCCGCCCTCGCCAAGAATCTATAGTACGCATAATTAGAAATGCCACCATCCCATAGAAACACATGGTTGCCAAGGCATGACCGCTTGGGAAGCTATAGCCAGTCTCCTGCACAACCCGAAACAAGTCTGGCCTAGTACGATGAAACAAAATTTTCAACAGAAAACTAAGCAACCCTCCACCTGCTAAACAGATAGTCAGTGCCCCCAACTCCCGCCAGCGTTTAAGATATGCAAGTAGTAAAAGAGTAATAGCCACAATTACAATGTAGCTTGTGCCAAATCCTATATTGGTAATTATAATCATTATTTTATCGAGGGTGGGATTCGCGAAATAGCGGATAAGCCAAACAAAGCTATCATCAAATAACACCATTTCTTTGTGGAATAAGGTTTCCCAAGCAAGTATGCCAAACACCGTTAACATTAAAGCGCTAATGCCTAAGCTTGCTACAATATAAAGCGCTGGCCACCGCCGCTCTATTGCTAAGAATTTTTCTTTGATTGGAGAATACCACTTGGTCCTTTTAAATAAATGACCAATGATCCAAAATAGTACCGGTAGAATGATGAGGCTTACCGCCCCAATTAGAAAAAGCCCCCCCACCACTACCGGCACTAAGGGATGCCCCTGTGGCACGATTGTCCATGGCTTATATTCAACACTTGCGCCCTGCTCAATCATTGCGCTTCCGCCAAGTACAACAACTCGCCCGGTTATCCTTGCCCCAGATTTTATTATTAAGTTGCCATCCACAACAATAATGCCATCCGTTACCGTTCCTCCTACGCTTGCGTCGCCTCCAGCCACCATAAGCTTGCCTATGGCTTGCCCCGCCCCAATAGAAGTATTCTCGTGCACAAAGACATCGGGAAATTCTTCTACGCCTTTCCTAGTAGCACTGAAACAAACACTCGTAAGAATAAGTAAACTCATAAAAGTAAACACGATCCATTTGACCACTCGCGCATATTGAGCCATAAACATCCCCCGTATCAAATTTTTAGCCTTAATTAACCTGGGCTCATTAACCCAAAGCAACAGGAGGATTATAAGAGGCTCCTGCATGAATCAACTACAGTATTCCCAAATTTAGATGTAAAATCCGATAGATCAATCTCCATCTCGGAGATAGTACCCATACTCTTATCATCGTTATATTATACATCAGATCATCTAGATCTTAGGAGAGTCATCTGATATCTCGATCATTTTAATACAGTATCACAATCCACCACTTATTATATCATTATTACATAAATGGAAAACAAGTAACCGACACCTAAAAGAACAAGCAAGTCGAGATTACGTCTCGGCTTGCTTGTTCTTTTAGGTGTTTAATATTTCACTCTATTTTTCTTGTCCGTAATAAGCATTACTCCCATGCTTTCTGAAATAATGTTTATCAAGCAGTACTTGTTCAAGAGGTTGGCAACTAGAGTTCAACTGCAATGTGTTCATGGCCATCATGGCTACCTCTTCCATAACAACAGCATTATGCACGGCATCTTCACCACTTTTCCCCCAGGCAAAAGGCCCATGTCCGCTCACCAATACACCAGGTACGGCAACAGGGTCAATGGAACGTTCACGAAAGGTTTCGATGATGACTTTGCCTGTATTCTGTTCATAAGCAGTGTTAATTTCTTCTGCTGTGAGATTTCTAGTACAGGGAATTTCACCAAAAAAGTAATCAGCATGAGTCGTACCGAAGGCTGGTATCCCCCGTCTGGCCTGGGCCCAAATAGTGGCCCAGCGAGAATGGGTATGAACAACACCACCAACCTCTGGAAATGCCTTGTAGATTTCCAGATGAATCTTAGTATCACTAGATGGTCTATAGTCACCCTGCACAACATTATTCTCTAGATCAATTACAACCATATGTTCTTCTGCCATTACATCATAAGGTACCCCACTTGGTTTTATCACGATCAATCCGCGGCTGCGGTCAATCGCACTAACATTTCCCCAGGTAAAAGTCACCATTTCATAACGTGGAAGGTCAAGATTCGCTTCTAATACTTCCCGAATTAATTTATCCATAATCTCCTCCCTTTTACTAATTTAATCCCGTACTATTAAAATCCGCCTTCTTTGAGCTTATCAAGAACAAACTCCCTGGATCTGACTATTTCAATCAGTGGATCTTCAAAAGTATCTGCCCACATTTCAATAAGGAAAGGTCCGCTATATCCTAGTGATTTTAATTTTTTAAATATCGGAACAAAATCTACATCCCCTGTACCAAAAGAGGTATCACGGAATTTACCAGGAAAGCTATCAGTGACGTTTAATGTTTCTTTCACATGAACAGCAACAATACGGGAATGACCAATCTCTAACTCATACCCTACATCATTCCCCCATGCGCTAAGGTTTCCGATATCAGGATATACAGCTAACCAAGGTGACTTAATTAAATTTTCATATACCATATATTTTTGTATAGAATTGAGAAAGGGCGTATCCATAATTTCAATAGCTAGTATAACCTGATGCTTAGCAGCCATGGCCACAGATTGCTTTAACCCTTCAATAAAATTGGCGAGTGTGTCCTCACCATGCTCTTCATAATACACATCATATCCGGCAACTTGTATGACACGAATTCCTATATCACCTGCAAACTCAATGGCCTTGGCCATAAGTTCTAATGCCCGTTCTCTTACTTCCTGATTACGACTGCCTAAAGGGTATCGCCTATGACCACTGAAACACATAGACATGATCGGCATTCCTAGTTCTGCCATGTCTTGTAACAACTGGCGTTTTTCTTCTTTAGTCCAATACAGTCTAAACAGTCGTTCATCTGTCTCATCAATGGAAATTTCGATGAAATCAAAACCTAGTTTTTTAGCTGTCTGCAATTTAGTAGACAAATCCATATCTTTCGGCAAAGCCTTTTCATAAAGTCCTAATAAATTTTCCACTTTTCTCACCACAACTTCATAAATTAAAAATATTATAAATCCTAGCAACCAATCAAAGGTGCAGCACCTAAGGATTGACTGGTGCATCCTTACTTGTTGCTATTTAATATTTTCTTCTATAATCTTTGCCTCAATTTCAGCTTCCGATAGTAGATTCACTAAACCAACGATTTTGGTTCTATTATTTTTGACCTTAAAATTATCTACTAGTGAAGCAGAGCAGAATACCACATCATACCCTGCGGCCGCAGATTTAGCTTCGCCGACACTCATGTGATCTATCGTAGCCTCAATCCCCATTTTTTTAAACACCTTAGCAATTTTCATCTTAATAATTTGACTAGACCCCATCCCATTACCACAAGCTGCAACAACCTTAATCATTATAATCCTCCTTCATCAGTTACTCTAAAATACTGTTCCTTATTTGTACTGCGTCTATATTGAAGCTGTGGAATAAGAAGCATCATTACAATCACAAGGATCAATCCAGGAATCGATAAATTTTTCATAATAAATCCAATGGCTGGCCACAAGGTATCCCAGTCGATATTACCATGCCATCCGCCGTATTTATAAAGTTCAAAATACCAAGCAGCAATGGCTCCCCCCATGACCTGAGTGATACCTGTGCAAAAAGGTAATATGGCAGCTGCGCGAGCCCCACCAAACTTATTGGCAAAAACAGCGACAGTCGCATTATCAAAGAATACAGGTACGAAACCTGTGATAATCATAATTGGAGCCTTGAAGATAAACAATCCGGCAATGGCTATGAATTGACCAATACAGCCAAATATGAATCCGAATAAAACAGTGTTCGGTGAAGAAAAACCATAGGTTGCAGCACAGTCAACCGCCGGCAGCGCTCCTGGCAGAATCTTTTCAGAAATACCGCGGAAAGACTCTGTCAACTCAGATACGAACATTCGGACGCCACTGATCAGAATAAACAAGTATACTGAAAAGGACAGCGACTTAGCTAAAATATAGGTAGCAAATGCTAACGTTGCTGGAAAACCAGCCTTATCGATACTGCGCATATAGGGTTCGCCAAGAATTGCCATGATCGTGCCAAAGAAAATGAGCATCAATGTACCAGTAGCAATTACATTATCATTAAATACAGTCAGCCACTTAGGCATTTTGACGTTTTCTACACTACTATCTGGACTCCCAAATTTATGTGCAATCTTACTCGTTAACCATACCCAAAACATTTGTTGGTGACCGATAGCAAAGCCAGCATTCTCAGTGAGTTCCTCTGTAGGCTCTACTGTAAGATTAGAGAAAACTGACCAATAGGTACCAACTAAAAGACCAATCCAGAGAGCACCACTGAAATTTCTGAGTTCAGGAATGGCACAGAATACGATCCAAGTACACGTTGTCGCCTGCTGAATCATAATATGACCCGTCAGGAACAATGTACGAAGCTTAGTGTACTTACGCAATAAAACTAATAGAATGTTCCAGCCAAACCCAACCATTAGTGAGATCATTGTCCAAGAAAGAGACATACCAATCATCTTAATCGCTTCACTAGCAGCATTTAGGCCAAAATATGGATCAATAACTGCCGCATTAAGCTGGAAACGATCGTTTAGGCCGGCTAATATCGGTCTAAACGTGCTAACCAAGCCGCCAGCCCCCACATTCCAGATCATCATACCAACAGCCGCCTTAATAAACCCACCGAAGGCTTCATAAATTGGCTTACCTAGTAACATATAACCAATAAAAACTAATATACCTATGAAAAATTCCGGTTTTGACAGGATATTATTTGCAAATATTGTACTTGCTGTATTAATCGTTGTATATAAATCTCCCATTTCTCATCCTCCATTTCATATTGTATAGGATACTCTTTATTGAATTAAATCAGGCCCATAAAATCGAATTCCAATCTAAGGCACTATCACTCTCCTTTTTTTAAAGTAACAACAAAAAGAAATTTATCTTCATGCAAACATTTTTTGCAAATCGGCAACGCATGTAGTATTCGGCAGTTGAGCGAGAATATTATCATCAGAAATAGCAGCTACCAAAGCTTGCAGCATGTCCAGATGTGAATTACTATCAATGGAAGCTAAGACAAATAACAGCCGCGCATCATGTTCGCTGCTTGCACTGAAACTTACCGGACGATTCACCTTCATAAAAGAAATAGAAGTTTCCTTTACCCCGTTTCCGCCTTGGGCATGAGGCATAGCTACATCAGGAGCAATCACGATATAGGGCCCGAATTTATTAACACTGGCAATCATATCATCGATGTAGGATTCTTCAATTGCACCATCCCGCAGCAAGGGTTGAGCTGCTGCCCGTATGGCGTCCTCCCAGTGGTCAAAACCATCCGCAAATACAACACGTTGTTTTGCGATCAATTCTTTAAACATAAAACCAGCTTCCTTTCATTATGGGTTTACTAATCCACTTCCACTAATTGGTTGGCATACCAGCGATCAAGCTGTAGGCCACCACTTCATTAACAGCATTGGACAGCCTGGCCGTATTGTGCTCATCTCCAAAGAAATCTAAAATATCTTTCATTGCGCCCAAATGTTGTTCATCATCAATCAATGCTAATACAATGATGACCCGTGCTACTTTATTGTCAGGGAAAAGGATACCATCATGAGCCAGCAGCATTGATGCAGACAATCCATTCACATTACCTTCAGGCTTAGCGTGAGCAAGTGCCACATCAGGCGTAATGAAAATATATGGACCATAATTTTCAACACATTCAATCATGGCATTTACATAACAATCATTAATTAACTCTTCTTCTAATAGTGGAGCAGCAGCCAGACTAATTCCTTCACGCCAATCATCCATAGATTCTATTAATTGAATTCGTCCTGGTGTAATCAGGTCAGCCAACCCCTGTTGTCCTTGTTCGAGAACTTCACGAAATAAGGAATGTTTTTCGTTAAAATAATTGCCAAGTTCCCTCTTTACGTTATAATGCATATCTTCTGGTACGTATTGCTTTACTATGTCAAAAATCCGTTCTGCATCATCTTTCTTTCGCACGGACTTTCGCATTCTAAATACATGTGCCAAGATAGTCTGCTTGTCTTCCACTGTCAGTATGGGATTGACTGTTAAAGCCTGATAATTTGCTGACAATTGCACGGTGGAAACGATCAGGTCATAGGGCTGGCTGTATCCATTTAATTCACGGGCAGATATAATGTCAACCACTTCAATAAAAGGAAGTAATTCCTCTATTTCCCTACTAAGGATCTGGGCAGTAGCTACACCATTCTGACAAACAATCAGAATCTTGATGAGACATTTTTTTCGTCCTGACGTGCGTAGGTGTGCACCGAAATGCAGCGTCAAATAAGAAATATCACTTTTAGGAATCGGATAACCGATGGCTTTTGCTAACGACTCTGATACCTTTTGCGTAATGACAAATAGTTCTGGATATTTCTTTTCGATTTCTGCAACAACTGGAGTTCCTTCTAAAATACCGTAACGATAACGATAAAAAGAGCTATCCAAGTGAATGACTATTTTCTGCAGTAAATTGTCTTTTTCACTAAAATCAACACATGCCAGTCGCTCAAATTCATGAATCATTCGCATGGCAATCCTTGACATATCTGCATAGTTATGTTTCTCTTCACCAGTAATTTCCTTAGGAAATTGGACACGAGCTCCTAAAAGATGTATTGCAAGGTAAACTTGTTCTTCATTTGGAAGCTCGGGAAAGAACTGATTGATCAATAGAAACTCTTTACTGTTTACAATCTCTTCTCGCTCGAATCCAATGATGACTCGATCATTATTATGCATCATCATCCCAATCAAAATTGCCAGTTGCGTTAATGTGCCATCCACATATTCAGTATCTAGCTCATGTTCTATTGCTGTCAAAGAGACCAAGCTTTTCTTCACAACTTCATCTTGTAAATATGGCAAAATCCCACGCTTTGCCAGTGGCATTATCTGAGCAAGGTAGTACAGAAAAACTGCTCGTAGTCGAATGATGTCACCTGAAATCACATACCCTTGCTTAATTCCATAAGTCAATTTCAACTTATATTCCATTAATGCAGTTTTAGCTGCTTTCAAATCACTCAAAACAGTATTGCGGCTAACGTTGCATAGACTAGCTAGCCTGTCAGCATGCCAAACTTCCGTCAATGTTAACATTTTGCAAATCAATACCGCTAGGCGCTCATCCTGTGAAAAGGTATAAAATGCGGTATTTGATGACTTTCCAAGATGCTGAAGGACAAGTGATTTTTGCTCTGCGCTCAAAAATATGCCCCTCTGCCTTTCAACTTTTAGTAATGAGATATTTTTGCTTTTCAGCCAGTCAATAATCTCGTGGAGGTCATAATAAACAGCACGTTTAGAAATATGAATTTGTTCTGCTACTTCATCTAATGTCACATATCCATCCCGCGACAAAATATAATTCAATATCGCTCTACTCCGACTTTTAAGAATGATCATGTCTCCTGCTGCACCTCCTCACTACTTTTTTTAAATTATTCAAACTTTCTAAATTGATTATACAATTGTTCTGTGCTGAAAAAAAAGAACAATAAATGAAAAATCATTTATGCAAAATTGTGTCGCACAAGTACATTTTTGCGAGATTGGCTGTACAAAACTTGTTCTTATTTACTAATTCTGAATTCTGCTATAATAAATTTTAAATGATGTGCCATACCATTTTCATACCTAGATTATGAGAAAAGGAGAGAGTTACCATGATAATAACTAAACGATTTTCAAGGAAACTGGACAAGGCATATGCAACTGCAATTATGGAAGTCAACGGGGAGACAAACTACCTAGTTGCAACCGAGGGTTATGGCCCTTGCATAGCGTTCAATGAAAATACTTGGAAAGAAAGTGACGTCTGGCCCGGACCGGGGGGGACTATGAATATTGTGCCTATACCTGGTAGAAAAAATGAGTTTATTGCAACACAAGATTTCACTCCCACATTTCAGGCAAAAGAATCAAAAATTGTTCATGCCAAATGCGATAGTGACTCAAAATGGACAATTCGTCCTATTATGACGATTCCTTATCTCCACAGATTCGACGTATTTGTTTTAAATAATAAACTTTTTCTCATTGGTGCAACTCTGTGTGAAGATAAAGACTCTAAGGAAGACTGGTCGAAACCTGGCAAAGTTTATGTTGCAGAAATACCCCCTGAGATATGTAAACCTTTTGCGTTAAAACCAATACTGGAAGGCATTACAAAAAATCATGGTTTTTGCAGGGGAAAATGGAACAACCGAGATGTTTATCTCATATCTGGATCAGAAGGCGTTTTCGCTCTTTACCTCCCTGAAAAGGATAGTGAAGTATGGGAATCAGAACAACTATTGAACCATGAGGTTAGCGATATTGCTGTATTTGATATTGATAATGACGGGCATATGGAACTGGCAACTATAGAGTCATTTCACGGCAGCCGTGGTATTATCTATAAATCTATAGATGGCAAATTGATTCCAATCCACGAACATGCATATGAATTTGGGCATGTTGTCTGGGGAGGAAAGATATTGAATAAACCCTCATTTATTATCGGCGGCCGAAAAGGAAACAGGGAATTGAACTGCTTTCAAATGGACGATGACTCCGGAAAAATTAAGCATTTCACCATAGATAATACAGGAGGTCCTAGCAATATAGCTGTATTGAATAAGAAGACCTCAGACGTAATTCTCGCTGCCAACAGAGAAATTGGCGAGGTGGCAATTTACGAAATAACTGAGTGAAAATAGTTAACATACTGCCAACCAACTCTTGCATCTACTTGCTGAATCAATACATTATTGCATAAGATTATTTATCTGCTTTTAAAATCAGGATAAAACCATCTAATAATTTAAGAAAATTTCGATAATTAAACAAAAAAAACCATAAAAAGAAGGGTGAAAAATGAGTAAAATTGATCAAATTACACGCGATTCTTGGGTATTAAGTACTTTTCCCGAATGGGGAACATGGCTTAATGAAGAAATCGAATCAGAAATAGTTGCTCCAGGTACATTTGCCATGTGGTGGCTAGGTTGTACAGGCATTTGGATTAAATCTGAGGGTTCCGCGAATATTTGTATTGATTTTTGGTGTGGAAGTGGTAAAAGAACCAAGTCTAAACCACTGATGGATTCTCATCATCAAATGGCAAGAATGACGGGTGGCAAAAAGTTACAGCCAAACCTAAGAGTTGCACCTTTTGTTCTAGATCCTTTTGCTATTAATAAAATTGATGCAGTAGTATCAACGCACGATCATAATGATCACATTGATGTAAATGTAGCAGCAGCAGTCATGAAAAATTGCGATTCATCCGTCCCCTTTATTGGACCAAAAACTTGCGTTGATCTTTGGATTGGCTGGGGTGTGCCTGCAGAACGTTGCATTGTTGTCAAGCCAGGTGATGTGGTTAAAATTAAAGATACTGAGCTTGTAGTCCTTGAGTCCTTTGACCGTACAGCATTGATTACCGTCCCTAAAGGAGAAACTTTGACAGGTAAAATGCCTGGTAACATGGATGAAAGAGCTGTGAATTATCTTGTAAAAACAACAGGTGGAAGCCTTTACCATAGTGGTGATTCTCATTACTCAAATTATTACGCCAAGCACGGCAACGATCATAAAGTTGATGTGGCATTAGGCTCTTTTGGTGAAAATCCTCGTGGTATTACAGATAAAATGACTGCCTCTGATATACTCAGAATGGCAGAATCTTTGAATACTAAAGTAGTCATTCCTTTCCACCATGATATATGGTCTAACTTCCAAGCAGATCCTGCAGAGATTAATGTCCTATTTGAAATGAAAAAGGACAGACTACAATATAAGTTTAAACCCTTCATTTGGCAGGTGGGCGGAAAATTTGTTTTCCCAGCCGATAAAGACAAACGTGAATATCATTATCCTCGTGGTTTTGATGATTGCTTTGAAGGTGATATCGATTTACCTTTCCCTTCTTTTCTCTAAACCTAGTACTCTCTTATATCAGTTAAAAAAGCAGGCTATTTCTTGTAATCAAGAAATAGCCTGCTTTTTTCCTTCGCCCATGGAACCCTCATCCCGACTCACCGATTTCAAACTAGTAGACCTATCACTCTAGGACAACGTTATTTACATTTATTCCTGCTTCAACATTGTTTTAATTTCTTCTTTGCTAGGCACCTTACCAGATACTTTGATTTTGCCATCTACCACTGTTTCCTTGTTTTTTATCATATGTGTTACGTAAAAAATACTAAACGGTATAAGAACCATAAACCCACTTACCAAATACATAATTTTCAGCCCCGCATAATTTGACAAAACTCCTAGCAACATAGAACCAATCCCAACCCCTAAATCAAAAGCTGTTAATATTGTTCCGTTGACTACTCCGCGCCTAGATGCATCGACTTTGTTAATTGCCAAAGTAATTGCTGTTGAATGGACAATACCAAAACCAATTCCTAATAACAAAGCGGACATTATGAACAGAAAGTAGCTTTCAGCAAAAAACAAGCATATAAAGGTAGCAAATAATGTTAGAAATCCGATACACATAATCTTTATTGGCCCTTTTTTGTCTAAAACTCTTCCCGCATATGGTCTACTGACAACCAAGGTTAAAGCGTTGGCAAGGAAATACACCTCTGAGTTTTCTATGCTGATTTCCTTAGCAAATAATACTATGAAAGAGAGAATGCCGCTATATAGCAAAGATAAAAAAAACACGAGTAATGCATAGGAAAGTACCTTTTTTTCTAACATTCCCTTATGTTTCTCGTTTGACACTGGATAAACTTCCTGCCTTTTAAGCGCAAATAAACAGAATAGGGCAATCGCTACCAAACCAGTACCTAGATAAAACGAGATAGAATAACCAAAATACCGCAATATATCTAATCCAAGTATAGGACCAATAAACATGGCAACGGAAATGGATAAACCATAATACCCAATCCCTTCTCCACGTTGTTTTAAGGGAATAGAATCTGTTACCAAAGTTGCAAGAGATGTAGTCGAGACTCCCCAACATACTCCATGAATGCCTCTTAAAATAAGGAGTAACAATAAACTTGTCATCCAATTATAGGACAACATGGCTAAAAATAGACAACTTATTGAAATCCAAGCTATGGGTTTTCTTCCCATCACATCCAATAAATATCCCGCCACGGGTCTTATAATAACCCCTGCAAATGCAAAAATACCAAACACGTATCCCACCTGTCCCTTATCCCCTGCAAAAACCTCGGTTATAAACAGTGGCAATATTGGTAAAAGAAAGTACATACTCATAAAAACGAATAGATTTGACAAGCAACTGAATATAAACTCCCTCGTCCAAAGTTTCTCTACTTCCATAATGTTCTCCACAAAAACTAACTCCTCCTTAAAAAACAAATAACCAAAATTAATAACAAGCAAAAATAGTTTTCAAAAAAAGACTTACATTGCGATGGTCCTTGACGTATAAATTTTACTAACTTCAGGAACTCTCTTTTTTTAATACAATTGCCCATTAATTGCTACTTTTTCTAAACCTGAGATAGGATAACATTGGTCTTCTATTGAGGCCGATATGCACCAATCCCGCTCCAATAAAGAGATATCCAGCCCATTCATGAGCTTTTTTAGGATAAAAGGCCATTCCGCACATAGCCATTGATTTATCTCCATCACGGTTACCTATCATTTGCTGCTGAACATTTTTGGGTTTGGGTACAACAGCCATCTGTACCCCTGATACAGATACAATAATGAATGCAATCGTCAATATAATGGATGTAATTTTTCTCATAATCCATCTCCACCTTTTTATTACTAATAGAAAAAGAAAAAATCTGTATTCGGGCTTATTTTGATGCCATCAGGGGCACTCAATAAAAACCCTAAATGTTAAAACGTTATGAGCAATTTAGTATAGCAAAGTGCTGGGAAACTCGCTTATACTAAGCCTCCCAGCTAAAAATGTAACTAACATTTAAAATTAAGTCTATTTAATATTAAACAATCTTTGGGCATTTTCACCAAGAACCAAAGCTTTTTCTTTTTCACCAATGTCTAAAGATTTAATAACCTCCACCCCCTTGATCAGCCACTCTCTTCTGACCGGATAGGAAGAACCGAAAAGTACATGGTCAGCACCAAATACCCTTATTGCACATTCTAATTGTTCTTTACCCCACGGTGCAGCATGCGACATGTCAAAATACAGATTGTTTTTCAGATGCCCTATAAGCTTATCCGAATCTGTTTTAAAGCGTTCCATCACTTCACCGGTTTTGGAGACGTTTGGCAGGAGGATGTTAACAAAAGAATAGAATGCTCCGCCTAGCATAGTGTGAATTAATTTAAGATCAGGAAATTCATCGAACATTCCGCTAAACAGCTCTCTTCCTACAGCTGTCCCTTGGTCGATACACCTTCCATAGAACCGCCGTAGGTTGGTATAGCTGGTAATTGATTCATATTCCACTGGTAACGGAGTGTGATGTACAACAACCGGCAACTTAAGTTCATTTAATATTTTAAAGTATGGCTTAAAAATTTCATCATCTAGATATAGTTTTCCATAATGGCAGGCAAGTTGCACACCAACCATGCCAAGTTCTTTTACACATCTTTCCAATTCGTAGATACATTCCTTGTTTGCCCACGGCGGAAGGACAGCATTGGCTAAAAATTTGCCATTGCTACGTTTAACCATGTCCGCTAGTCCGTCATTAATGATTCTACACATTTCGATAGGAAGCCATTCCTGCCAAACCGGTATTCTAAGAAGGGCCTTATCTACCCCACCATCAGCCATATCCTGCAATTTGGCTTCCAAAGTATATTGGCCTTCAGCGTAATTCAAGTTTTCGTAGCCCTTGGGCTTTTCGAGAATAATTTGGCGAATACTTGTGCCTGGGACAACTCCCAGATAGGCATTTTCACCGAAAGTCCTCGGAACACAATCAAGAAATCCATTTAGTATTTTTTCATTTGTAAAAAGATCCTCAGGGAGATAATGCATATTACAATCAATAATCACTAGAAACGCCTCCTTTTAATAATCGTACATAATCAAGAAGTTGCACACTCAAAACGACGTAACGTTCTTTTTGCACCACTGTTAACAATGTGTTTGCTCATTTGACCGAATCGCGACATGTTCTTCCTTAACATCCTTCTTGGCAATTGTCATGTAGCCGACAAGAACAATGATAATAACAGTTAAGCCAAAACTAACCATCCCGCTGCCCCATCCGAGACCGCTATGACTCTGAGGCAGAGCCATCCAGTCTGAAAATGAGGCGCCTAGCGGCCGCGTCATGATATAGGCGAACCAGAAGGCAAAAATCTCATTTAATCCAAAAAGCTTATAGGACAAAGCTGGGATTGCAATTAAGATGGCAAATAACACCCCCGATGAGAATGTTCCTAAGTCCATCGTAAATGCGGTCATATCTCCGGCAGCGGTACCCAGTGCGAAAGTACCTAGTACTGTAGCCCAGTAGAATGCTTCCCGACGACGGGTGTAGATACTGGTTATCGACAATGTTTTCTCCGTCATGTACCAAATTACAAATATGGCGGCTTGAAACACCAAAAAGAAGGTAGTTGATTCGATGAAGGGTAGATCCAAACCATCGTGTATAAAATCGGCAAACATCGTTCCAAATATACTGACCGCGACGACAGCTAACCAATAGATCCAGGGCACATATCTCTTTACTGAGAACTGAATTGTCAACGAAACAGCCAGCCCAATTAACGCCAGAACCATAGCAGTTTGATGATCTAACTGATTAAAGAATAGATAGTCAGAGAATACTTCCCCCATCCCGGTGGTTAGAATTTTCGTAATCCAAAATATAACCGTAATTTCCGGAACCTTACTTAATGTCCCCTTCATGGTCGATGATAAATTTTTATCCATATGTATTTACCTCCATTTCCAAACCAATAATTTCCCTCCCCAGGACATTGCCTTAATCACAGCATAGGCCTTAAAGATTAACTTCTGATTAGACCAAAGTTAGAATTTGGTTAAAAATGATAAATAATAGTTTTCAATAGTGTGAAAAAATGGTTTTATATAATTGGTAGATATTTATTGACCAGGAGGTAATGGATTCGTGCAGGCTGACTATAAGAAAATATTAATTGTGGAGGATGAGCGGAAAATCGCCCGTTTTCTTCAAATGGAATTAGAACATGAGGGTTTTAAAACATCCATTGAGGCAAATGGACGCATAGCATTGGACCGTATTATGCAGGAAAGCTTTGACTTAGTTCTCTTAGATATAATGTTGCCGGAAATGGACGGAATAGAAATTTGCAAGCGAGCAAGGGAGTTATCGGAAGTTCCTATCATTATGGTGACTGCCAAAGACGATCTTATTGACAAAGTTATGGGGCTTGATACCGGTGCAGATGACTATATAACAAAACCATTTGCAACCCAAGAGCTTATTGCTCGTATTCGGGCTGCACTGCGTAAAAATAAGCCGGCGCTGCATTCAGCGAACAATAATGAATTCAGGGTACAAAACCTGGTTTTGTATCCTGAACGCTACGAAGTACACATTGATCAACAGTCGGTAGAACTAACCAAGAAAGAATACGACCTCCTGGAATACCTAATCCGCAATCGAAATATTGTTCTAAATCGCGAGCGTATCCTTCAGGAGGTTTGGGGGTATGAATTTATGGGGGATACAAAAATAGTAGATGTCTATATTCGATATTTACGAAGCAAGTTGGATGAACGTTACAAACGAAAATATATTCATACAGTCAGAGGAGTTGGCTATGTGGTCAAAGATTAAACTTCTGCAGATGCCGATTTCGATTAAATTAACAATGCTTTACTCAGTCATTTTGTCATGCATCCTTCTATTTACAAGCTGTCTTACCTTTACAGGATTACTTTATGTACTTTTTACCCAAGCCCATGCTGAATTACGGCAAAGTGTAATCAACGTAACCCAATACCTAGAAAAGGCAAATACAGTTGACAGTAGGTTATTAGAGGAAAATCTCCTGCAGCCGGGGGTAATACTAAAAATATACGATGATCAAAATTCCTTGATCATTGATAGCGATGCACATGCGTTGGATATGCATGCCCCTATGTGGGATAATCATGAATCTGGCAATCGTAAATTTGCGGCAATGAAAGAAGAAGTGTCGCAGCTAATCGACACTGAGCGTTCTTATTTCTATTATGATAAAAAGCAAATTTCATTAGATGGGCATTTATTTAAGTTACACTTTATGAAACCAATGCTGGAGCAAAACCATTTTCTAAAAAATTTAATTGTAAACCTTTTTATTACCAATGTGCTAGGTCTTATCATTGCAATTATATCTGGTATATTCATTAGTAATCGGATATTACGACCGATTCGCAATATAACGGAAACTGCAAAAGAAATAGAAATTAAAAATTTAGAAAAGCGGATTACGCTGACCGATAGCAACGATGAACTTCATGAATTGGCTAAAACCTTTAATCATATGCTAAACCGAATTCAACTGGGTTTTGAAAAACAACGACGATTTGTATCAGACGCATCCCACGAACTAAGAACCCCCATAACCGTTATTAGCGGCTATGCTGAAATGCTGGATCGTTGGGGAAAACAAGATCCTTCCGCCTTACAGGAAGGAATTGAAGCTATAAAATCTGAAGCAAACAATATGTATGGATTAATTGAAAAATTGCTGTTTTTAGCTAGGGCTGACCAGAACCGTCAAATACTAAAAAAGGCCCCGCTTAACACGGAGCGCCTCATTGAGGAAATTTTTCAAGAAACTTGTATTATTGCGCCAAACCACAAGATCATTCTTACGCAAAACGATCCCGCCATTATTTGTGCCGACTCCGCATCCATCAAACAAATGCTGAGAATTTTTATCGAGAATAGTATAAAATATACCCTGAGCGATGGGAAAATCATGATTGGCGCAAGAAAAATGGAACACGATTTTGAAGTCACTGTTAAAGACACGGGAATCGGAATTCCGGACGAGGAGCAACCTCATGTGTTTAACCGTTTCTATCGAGTTGATAAGTCCCGTTCCAAAGTTACCGGCGGCACTGGACTCGGGCTTTCCATTGCCAGTTTGATTGCTGAGCAGCATAATAGTACAATTCACTTAGATAGTAAATTGGGAGAAGGAACTACAATAACAGTTCGCATCCCCCTCAATTTATCCGATGACTAACCCGTTCTAATACTCCCGTCCTCTGCAGGCGGGAGTAAAGAACGGCTAAGTCCCTGGATAATTCGACTAAGATTCAGATGGGGTTAAAACCCCATCTGAATCAAGTCTCATTTATCAAATTAACCAGGAGAAACGGGTTGTAGTTGATATATGGACATGCTTCGATTTCGCGCTACAGGGCTTTTGCATAAATACAAGCCAGTCCCCGAAACAATCGCGAATTATTTAATAAAACTTTCTTCTACTTTATTAAACTTCCATATACCATAGGAAGTCATCCAAATAAGCACAAATAACACCACTAGGATATAGCCTACCGCTCCAACATCCAGATTCTGTACCCATTTCCAAACTCCATATGTTAAACCCATTTTAGAAGTTATGACTTGCGCCAGCTCAATAGTCCCGATAAGGAGCGCAGCAATCACTGACAAACTAGTGACTGTAAGATTGTAATATACCTTACGAAGCGGTGTGTTAAACGCCCATTTATAGGCGGTAGTCATAAATACTCCATCCGCGGTGTCGAGTAAGCTCATTCCAGCAGCAAATAAAATAGGAAGAGCTATAATACCGGTAATATCAACATCACTTTTAGCTGCTCCTGCTGATGATATGGCCAGCAAAGCAACTTCACTTGCTGTATCAAAGCCCAAACCAAATAAAAAGCCGATTGGATACACATGTGAGCTTTTGCTGACCAAGTTAAACAGAGGGTTCAAAAAACGAGCTATAAGACCTCTATTGTGCAGCAATTCTTCCATTTTATTTTCATCATAAGACTTTTGGCGCATATTGATAAACACTTTATAAATATCAATGGCAACAATTAGATTCAATATTCCTATTAAAATCAAGAACACCCCTGAAACGGTGGTCCCGATAATACCGCCTATCTCTTTTAACTCCGGCATACTGGTTTCTGCCCACTGTGTTACGAAAACAGTGGCCACTGTCATAAGGAATACAACGGTGGAATGTCCTAATGAGAAGTAAAAGCCAACACCTGCAGCATTCTTTTTTTGCTGTACCAACTTACGTATGGTGTTATCAATTGCTACAATATGGTCTGCATCAAAAGCATGCCGTAGTCCTAGTGTGTATGCTAAAAAGCCTAAGCCCAAAAGAGTCGGACCGGATGCTGAAGATACCAAACAGGCGATACCAATCAAATGCAGCAATGCTACATTCATGCCAAACCCTATCCAGTTGGACCACTTATGTTTCTTACTATCCATACAACACTCTCCAGATATTAATTTAAATGTCAGAGGTAAACTTATCCTATTTTCCTAGTTATATTAGTATCTCATAATTTATTAATTATACTGGCATTATAAGCTGCGCCGAAACCATTATCGATATTAACTACACTAACACCGCTTGCACAACTGTTCAGCATGGATAATAGAGCAGCAAGACCGCCAAAGCTTGCCCCATAGCCAACACTTGTCGGGACAGCAATAACAGGCTTATCTACCATTCCCCCTATAACGCTGGCGAGTGCGCCTTCCATGCCTGCAGCTACGATAACTACTTTTGCCCCCCGGATAACATCAATCTTGGCGAAAAGTCTATGAATGCCTGCAACTCCCACATCCACAACCTTTTCTACGCGGTTGCCAAGAATGCTTGCTGTTTCTGCTGCTTCCTCCACCACCGGCAAATCAGAAGTTCCAGCTGAAACAATGGCAATATAACTGTCGGTAAGGTGTTCTTCTCTCTGTCGAATGGTAATTGTCCTTCCCAGAGGATTATATTTGGCTTCTGCACAGATAGTTTTCACTGCTTCGTACATCTTTTCGTTAGCGCGAGTTGCTAATATATTATTATCCTTAGTCAGCATGAACTCGATGATACTTTTCACTTGTTCGACTGTTTTTCCTTCGCAATAGATGACTTCCGGGTATCCTACCCGTATTTCACGATGATTATCAATCTTAGCAAACCCCATTTCCTTATAGGGTAAATCTTCAATGACTTCCATTGCTGTTTCGACTTCTATCTCATTGTCCTTTACTCTTTGCAGCAGCTTTCTAATATCCGCCTTATTCATCATTTCCTCCCGGAATATCTAAAGGTATAAACCTTATTATTTATTTCCTATTGCCTCGTTAAAACTTCCGACCCTATATCCTTCTAAATCTAAGGTTACATACTTAAAGCCAAATTCCTTAAACTTATCAGATATTTCATCAAGCAGATCCTCATTAAGTAATTTACCTTTATCCTTTTTATCCACTTCAATTCTCGCCAGATCATCGTGGCATCGCACTCGAATCGCACGGAATCCTCTGTCCATCATATACTTTTCCGCTTTTTCTATTTTTATAAAATCTTCTTCTTTCAGTGCATTGCCATAGGGTATTCTTGTAAGCAAACAGGCATAGGGTGGTTTATCCCACGTGTTAAGCCCAAGTTCCTTAGATAAATTTCTAATTTCTTGTTTTGTTAACTGACACTCTAATAAAGGACTTTTTATATCCAGTTCCCTAAGCGCCTTTAACCCCGGTCTATAGTCACTGATATCATCAAAATTGGTGCCATCAATAACATAAGGATAACCTTCTCTTTGCGCAATGGCTTTGATCTGACTAAATACCGCCTTCTTGCAAAGATAACATCTATTTTCAGGATTGTTTCTAATTTCATCAATAATAGGTGCCTCTAAAATTTCAAATGCTACACCAAGTTCTGCTACTAATTGTTTGGCCTCTTCGATTTCCCATTTAGGAATATAGGGAGATTGTATCGTCACTGCTTTAAAGTTATCTCCTAAGGCTTCCTTAGCTGCTTTAAGTAAAAAAGTACTATCTACTCCTCCAGAGAAAGCCAAAATAACTTTCTCCATATCTTTTAAACACTGAATCAAATTTATATACTTTTCATTATTAATCATGATCGTTAACCTCTATCCTTTTGTAAACTTGCTTCTTTAGCGCATATATCTTCGTAACCAAGATATATTCTTAAAACATTAGGAATCTCAAGATCTCTATGACCTATCCCATAGCCAATCTTGTCTACTGAAAAATCCATATGATCTGTAAAAGCGTCCACATTTGCCGCCAATATCGCAGCCCCAGTAGGCGTAGTTGTTTCAAAAGGCACTATACCTGATTTTATGGGGACATTCTTTAAGATTTCTACTGTTGCAGGTGCCGGAATGGGAATGATACCATGAGCACATTTTACAAACCCTCCTCCTACCTGAACCGATGAAGCCATAATCTTATCAACTTTTAAATAATCTAAACACACAGCGGCTCCCACAATATCAACAATTGAGTCAACGGCCCCAACCTCATGGAAGTGCACTTCATATAGAGGCTTTCCATGAACCTTTGCTTCGGCCTTAGCTACCTCCATAAAAATATCCAAGCTTATTTTTTTAACTCTATCACTTAAACTGCTGCTTATTATTATATTTTCAATATCCTTTAAGTTTCTATGAGCATGGTGAGTATGACCATTGTCAGACTCCATACCGGCCTGTGCTTCATGATGATGGTGGTCATGATGTTCGCCGTGGTGGTCGTGCTTATGAATATGCATTACATCCTTTAATACTACATCCACTCTAGTTCCGCTTATTCCTTTTTTGTTATCCTTTTTTACCTGCAGCTCATATTCAGCATCTAGATTCAGCTTAGACAACTCCTGCCTTAAATAAGCTTCATCTACCCCCAAATCCAAGAGTGCACCTAGATTCATATCGCCGCTGATGCCGCAAAAACAATCATAATATAACACTTTCATTGTATAGCTCTCCATTACATATTTTTATTCACCAGTATCTATTTCTTACGACTCACTCTATCTTTTCACCATATTCCACATATGTCCTGCAAAAGAAATATTGCTTATCCAATTCCGCATTGCTGCAGACATATTAGAAACATTCTAATATGTCTGCAGCTTTCTTAATAACTATTCAAACGCTTCTACGACGTTCTTTAATTGCTTGCGAATTTCAAGCCCTTGTGGACAATGACTTTCGCATTTACCACATTCCACGCATTTAGAAGCAGGAGCCCCCATTTTCGACCATGCTCCATACATAAATTTTGCTTCAGGTGCACCGTCAAAAACCCAATGATCATTATATGTAGAGAAGCATATCGGGATATTGACGCCGATAGGGCAAGGCATGCAGTAAGCACATCCTGTACAATTGACTTTTATTTTGTCTTTAAAGATTTTCTTCACTGCTTCAACAATAGCTACTTCTTTTGCCGTTAAAGAATTGGCTTGTGCTTCCCCAGCCACTCTAATATTCTCAATAACATGCTCCATCTCATTCATGCCACTTAATACAACGGATACCTCAGGGTGATTCCAGACCCACCTCAAGGCCCACTCTGCCGGAGTTCTTGTGATGTCGGCTTGATCAACAACAGCTTTTGCATCTTTGGGCAACCTTGCCAGGTTACCTCCCCTTAACGGTTCCATAATGGCAACGCCTAAGCCTTTCTTAGCAGCGTATTCCAGACCTTCTTTTCCCGCTTGGTAATTTTCGTCTAAAATATTATATTGAATTTGACAAAATGACCAGTCATAGTAATCTACTATTTCTTTAAATAACCCGCCTTGTTCATGGAAGGAAAACCCGGCATATCTGATTTTCCCATCTTTAATGGCCTGATCCAAAAATTCTTTAACTCCTGCCTCTTTTAACTGCGGCCAAACATTATTATTTAAATTATGGAGTAAATAAAAGTCAATTACATCTGTCTCAAGCCGTTCCAGTTGTTCATTTAAATATCGATCCATATCTGCTCTCGTTTTTATCAGCCAAGTTGGAAGCTTTGTTGCTATATTGACTTTGTTTCTATAGCCATCTTTCAGAGCTTTAGCAACAAAAGGCTCACTTGCTCCCCCCTGAGTAAAACCGGTTCCATGATAAGGATAGGCCGTATCAATATAGTTGACTCCAGAATCAATAGCATGCCGTATCAACTGTAATGCTTTTTCTTCATCGATTTTAGTTGGATCATTGTCAATAATCGGCAGCCTCATACAGCCAAAACCTAAAGCAGAAACCATCTCATTTGTTTTTCCGAACTTTCTATACAGCAAAATAAACCCACCTTTTTATTCTAAATTTAATGAAGGAATTGTAACTAAACAGATAATGCTGTTTCGAGTAAAAGTGCCGCAATTACGCCTACAACGGCATCAATAGCATCCCGTTTGATATAGTGAAGTGTATGCTGTAAAATATGCATTGCTCACTTACTTCTGCAATCGTCTGTTTAACTCCATGGAATCAGTCTACTACTTGGAGTGAACTCAAAGTCAAGTTTTTTTTGCGTATAGTTAAACAACCCTCCCATCATAATTGGGAGGGCCTTTTCGCGTTAAGCCGTTGGGCTGTTGGGTTAATTTTTTTTATCAAACCTATTGACTTTGAGTGCACTCCACGTTGTAACATAAATGAAAATACTACTTTTACTTATGCAGTACGTTAATTAAAACTCTTCATAGTAATTAAGGGAGGCAATCGATGAGAAGGATATTATGTAGAAGTGCTTTTTTGATTGTTTCATTAAGTGTTGCAATGCTAGTTTGGGCAGGATTTTCCGGGACTACCAATGTGGTGTCGGCGTGGGCTGCATGCTTGGCACATGCGCGGATAAATAAACCCGTTCCAACCGTTCATTTTTCCCAAGAAGGGCCGGCTTCTATAAAGCCTGTGTTGACCTGGACCAAGGTCGAAGGAGCGGTAGCCTATGAACTTGAGTTATTAACTAAACCCCCAAAAACTCCCGACAAATCTGCGACATATCCAATTTGTTTCTTTTCAACAAAAAAGATCTATGTTAACGGGTTTAATGCTGACCTATCAGTGTATTTAAATGAAGACTCCTTTTATTGGCGCGTTCGCGGACTGGATGTGGATGGCAACCCCATAGGTCTTTTTTCTGATGCGGAAAAGGTATATATTGATCGGCAGCAAAACGTTATTCAAAAACCTATTCCTACTTCCATTTTCAATCAGAGTACCGGTGCTACGCTCTTATATCCGGTCTATGCTTGGATTCCAATCGCCGGAGCGGAAAATTATGAAGTTGAAATACTAGATGATTTGCCGGAAAACCCCAACGGAATTGTTCCATCCATCCATAGGATCAACTCCGCATTAGCTGTCGGATTTGACTATTATGATAAAAATCCTAGAATTTCTAAGAACGCTTTTTACTGGAGAGTCAGGGGCCTGGACCAAGATGGAAATCCGGTGGGGGTGTATTCAGACGCCGGGAAATTCAGTATAAACCCTAATAGACATGTTACAGTGGCTACATTCGGTGACAGTATCACTCACGGCGGCGGCAGTATTTCCTATTCACCGGCGGATTGGGAATACAGCTATCAGTATTATCTTGATTTCCCAAGTATAAACCTTGGCAAAAGCGGTGATACAAGTGAAACAATGGTAGAAAGGTTTGAGCGGGATGTTTTGCCTTTTCATCCTCAGTACCTAATAATTTTGGCTGGTACAAACAGTCTACGGGGAGGAGTCACCGCAGAAAATGTTATAGCAGATTTGAAGGTGTTGAAAGAAAAATGTCTCGTTAACAATATCCGGCCTGTATTTATGACGCTGCCGCCGATTAATCCGGACAATATCAAAAAAGTTTTTAATGAGCCTACGACCCCGGATTGGCAGGAGCAAATGCGGTTAGTTAACAATTTCATCCGGACTCAGGTGCATATCGATGTGGCGAGTGAAATGAAATACACGAATGGAATCCTTCCTTCGAAATTGGCAGTTGACGGACTGCATTTGGACATCGATGGGAAGAAGAAAATTGCGGCTGCCGTCAATGCGAACTGGGCTCGTATTACAGAATTAGCCAGGCAGAGCAGTATCGAATAATTAACAGCTATTGTAGCTATTGACAAGGCGTCCATTGATCTTGTGTATAGTTTTACTAAGTCGCATGTAACTGGATAAGTAATAGGTGTGCCCACTAGATGATAAAACTCCCAGAAACCTTGATTTTGAAGGTTTCTGGGAGTTTTTAAATGTGTCCATACAATTTAATACTATACGCAAAAATCTAATTTTACGAAAAGATTACGCCCCCCCCCAAAAGAGCTAGGGTGTCGCATCTGTTATATACGCGATTACAAGGTCCAATTATTGATTTTCTTCCGTTTTAATTCCATTCTTCTTTAATTTCTTAAATACCTCTTTAATAATAAAAAACTAGTCCTCTGGCCTTCTCAGTGTTTTTTCTGCTTCAACTACTGCCTGTTCATATCTTGCAATCTTATCATCCAGGCGTTCCAGCGTTTTCTTCATATCTTCCATTCTTATTATGAGCTGCCTACGCTGCTCGATTAGGAGTTCTTTTCTTGCCTCAGCTGTTTCATCACCCTGTTGAAACAGCGCAACATACTCAATCAATACTTCAATCGGAAGACCTGCACTTCGCATACATTTGATAAATTCGACCCACCTACAGTCTTCTTCCGTATATTCCCTGATTCCGCTTTTATTACGGTTCACACGGGGAATCAGTCCGATGCGTTCATAATAGCGGAGTGTATCCTGTGAAATATCAAATTTTTTACTTACTTCTGCAATCGCCATGCTGTTTCACCTCCTAATATCTGATATTATAACACTTGGAATTAGCTCTAGGTCAAGAGTTTTTAAATAGATCAGTTATCAGCTACCGTACTATAATGAATCAATCCATCACCACCAATATATATAAAGAATGCACGATAATGTTTACAAAGTTATCGTGCATTCTTGTATCATAGTCATGTAGAAGTGATTGCATTAAAATAAAAAGTGCAGCTCATGTTGTTCTGCACTAAGATATAGGAGACATCAGAATATCCGCACCACGATTACATCATACCAAGCACTGAATGCGGCACATACGACTCTTCCAGCAACGCAATTTCTTCAGGTGTTAACTTAATTAAAAGAGCCGCTACCACATCTTCGATACGAGCCTATTTATGGAAAAATCTGGATCATTCTCTAATAAAATTAGTGTTTATGCGTTCTTCCTTCACAGGGAACTGCACGCCAGCTTTCATGCCAACCTCCTTGCACCTCAGAAACCATGCCATATTCCTTGCCAGTACGCGCATTGTCTGCAGTCCTTCCAGATCTTTTTTCACATCTTCCGGAGTGGCACCGTGAACCATATTCCAATAACGAGATGAGATCACAGGCATCTCCGATATGGTGAAATACTTGTTAAGCTGGTCAAAGGTAGCAGTTGTTCCTGCCCTCCTGGCAGAAACAATGGCCGCAGCTGGTTTTAAGTAAAAAGACTGTCTACCTGCAAGCAAGTCCGTATAAAATGCGCGATCCATGAAGGAAGTAATCGCACCGCTTGCGGCCGCATAATGCACAGGGGAACCAAAAATAAATCCATCGGCATCTTTGACGAGATCAAGGAAGTCGTTGACACTATCCGAAAAAACGCAGCGCCCGTTTTTTGCGCAAGTTTTGCAGGCAATACAACCGGCCAGAGGTTTTGTTCCAACCTGGAATATCTGTGTTTCAATACCCTCGGTGTTTAGCGTCTTTGCCACTTCTTCAAGTGCCGTATAGGTACAACCATTGGCGTGAGGGCTACCATTTACCAATAAAACATTCATACTTATCTGCCTCCATTTATTTTCTGCCAGCTCAGTAATCAGCATTGAATACTTTTGAAGCAATTACGATTTTTCCTGTTAATTGCCCGTTCTTTTTGCATATGCTGAACCTGAGGGATAGCGATCTCCCGAAATCTCGATCTTCGAGAGTGCGTCATTCAAATCATACAGCTCCTCGGATTTCAGCTCAACGTCCGCTGCGCCAAGATTTTCTTCCAGGCGCTCCAATTTGCGAGTGCCGGGAATCGGAACAATCCATGGCTTTTGTGCAAGCACCCATGCGAGTGCGATTTGAGCCGGCGTTACGTTTTTTTCTGCAGCAACCTTCTTGATCAGATTGACCAAAACTTGATTTGCATCAATGTTTTCCGGAGTGAAGCGGGGAACGATGCTGCGGAAGTCGGTACTGCCGAAGGTCGAATTCTTGTCAATTCTTCCAGTCAGGAATCCCTTACCCAGCGGACTGAACGGAACGAAACCGATGCCGAGTTCTTCAAGCGCAGGCAGCAGTTCTTCTTCAGGCTTCCTCCACATCATCGAGTATTCGCTTTGAATTGCCGTGAGCGGCTGAACTGCGTGTGCGCGACGAATCGTTTCCACCCCTGCTTCAGAAAGTCCCCAATACCTGACCTTGCCTTCTTTGATTAGGTCTTGTACTACTCCGGCTACTTCTTCGGCCGGTACATTTGGATCAACACGATGTTGATAAAGCAAATCGATGGTATCAACTTTTAGGCGTTTGAGCGAGCCTTCAACTGATAGCCTAATATGCTCCAGCTTGCTGTCAAGTATTTGCTTGCCATCTACCTCTTTAATACCAAATTTAGTAGCAATGATCAACTTCCCTTTGAATGGAGCAAGTGCTTCACCTACCAGCTCCTCATTTACATATGGGCCATAGACTTCAGCAGTATCAAAGAAAGTAACCCCCCGGTGAATCGCTGCATGAATCAGCGAAATCATTTCTTTTTTGTCTGATGCCGGACCATAACCATGACTCATTCCCATGCATCCTAGCCCAACAGCTGAAACTTCCAGGTTACTGTTTCCTAATTTACGTTTTTTCATTTTCAGACCTCCTATTGATTGTTTTTCCCAATACATAAGCTTCAATACATTTTCTTATCTTTTATCCTATCATCTAGAGGACACTCCAAGTTAAGAGATTTTTCAGAGTTTCAGCCCTTCGAGCCATACAGTGATTGCATCTTTAGATTGGCTTACTTCCCCGTCTTTTACCGCAATACCATTCAATACATTTGCATTCGGCAGGATTGTCTTTACGTCACCGACAATTCCGCCAAGCCCAGTGGTCTTATAGGTACAGAAAGGAATGACTGTTTTGCCCGAAAAATCATATGCTGACAAGAATGAGCTTACTGGCGGTGCAAGTGTTCCCCACCAAACCGGCGTGCCAATAAAAATTACATCATAAGATCTGATATCCTGCACTTTATTTTTCAGTTCAGGTTTGATACCCTGTTGGATTTCATTTTTTGCCTGAAGGACTACATCTGGATAAGCTTCCGGATAAGCATTGCGCGTCTGTATTTCAAATAAATCTCCACCGAATTGCTGCTTGATTTCCTGAGCTACATCACGCGCATTGCCACTACGTGTATAGTATGCAATCAGAACCTTTTTCCCCTTTGGGGCTAAAGGTGGCTGTGCCCGTTCTTCCTTACTCAAAGCATTCTTCGCATCAGATGCTTTTTTTTCAGCAGACATTGATGGAGACGGTGATTCCCCAAAATGCTGAAACTGTATCCCTGTAAACAACAGACCTACTACTACCGCCAGTATTATTCCCACAGACTTTTTATTTAAAATCAACTTTATACCTCTCTTGTATAAATCATTTTCATTCATACTTTTAATAGTTTCATAAGATAATATGTCACGCCGATATAGCAACCCATGATCGCCAAATAGTCGAACACAAAACTGGACATGGATGGTGCTGTTGCCCAATTGCTGAAAGTATGCTGAACAAGCAATTTCGAGCCTATATGCCTCGAAAAAGAGACATAGCTCCCATAACCGATAATGAAAATCGAGAAAATACGGCTCACCATGATATCTCGGCTTGTACAGCTGATTTCCAGCCAGCGGTACATCTTTCCAACAAGCATTTCCCAGTGAAGCCCCAAATGTATCGAGACGAGAATAAAGAACCAGTATCCTGCCATCATATGCAGCTGATGCGCCACGATATCGCCATTAAGCGAAACCGCAGCGAATATCGTCTGCGAAATCAATACAGCCATTACGATAAGCAGCATCATCGTGGCAAACAGCAGCAGATTAACAACCGTATTCAGTAAACGGCGCAGATTCATTTTGCCCTTAAAAAGGGTCAGATACCAGCGGCGATTCACCACATTATGGACGATAATAAGCAAGGCAGCCGACAATCCTAGTATTTCATGGACGGTATTTCCGATAAAGCGGTAGTCCACAACCATCAAGATGAGTACCGCCATTGCCAGATTAAGCAGATTTCTAATCAAAACGTTAGCCTCTGAAGCCATTTAGCAATATCCGGCTGCATATTTTTCGCACGATCGTCCCAGATAGCAAATCCTTCTAAAACTTTTGCCTTCGGCTGAAGCTCTTTTATGGTCTTATCAATGCCGGAAAGACCGCTACCTTTATGCGTACTGAATGGAATAATCGTCTTGCCAGACAAATCATATTCCGTGAGGAATGTTCTTACCGGCGGCGCAACGGTATACCACCAAATCGGCGTACCAATAAAAATTACATCGTAAGAGCTGATATCTAGGGCTTTATTTTTCAGCTTCGGTGTATAACCGGAATTGACTTCCCCTTTTGCCTGCTGCACTACTGCCTCGTGATCCTGCGGATAAGCATCCTGCGGCTCGATTTCAAACAAATCACCGCCTATTTCCTTCTGGATTCCTTCCGCAAATGCTTTCGTATTGCGAGTATGCGAAAAATAGGCAATCAAGATTTTCTTATCTTTTCCCATAGCTGTTTGCTCCTTCTTATCCGCATCCTTTACAGTAGGCGGCTTCTCAGCCGCTAGTTTTTCTAATCCTGACGACTCCAGGGACTGTACTCCTGCAAATACAAAACCGGCAACCGCTAAAAGTGCAATTCCTATGATTGTCTTCTTAAATCTCATTTCTATCCCCCACTCATTTTATTTTTCATCCTATCACTTTAAGTTCACTCCAAGTCAATAGCTTTTTAAAAAATTTTTTATTATAACAACAAGCTCGATTTGGAGATATCTCAAAGCTGTATCCATTGCAACGACAAAAAAACCTAAAGCGATTATCAATACGCCCCTCGTATAATAATTTCTTAAGGCAGATTTGTCTGCTTATAAAGCTTATTTTTTATTCAATCCAAGCCCTTCTCCTTAAGAAATTTAGAAAGAAGGTCTGCGATTTCTACATTGTTCAGATCCGCGAAAGGAAAGTGTGTATTACCACGAATTCCAATTTCGGGCAAATGCACTACAGTGACATCACCGCCATGGCGGTTCACGGCATCCGCCCAAAGCCTTGCCATCGCCAGACGTACGCGCCAATTATCCTGACTCGGATTTTCCGAAGGCTGATTTGGAATATTGTCGCCGTAATAGATGACAATCGGAATCTTCGTGAGCTGCATGAAATCTGATAGAGGTACACTAGACGCCTCAAGCGTGCCAGCGGAGCTAGGCATCGGAGAAGGCACCTCACCTTCCGGGAAGATGAATCCGCTGCCAGGTTCATAGGCAACGACGGCGCGGACATTTTGGTTCTTGATAGCCATCATCCAACCTGGACCTCCACCTTGTGAGTGAGTGACGAGAATTCCTGGTCCAACTTTGTCAAACAGCTCGGCAACTGACTCCGAGATCAAACCGGCATCGTAGGGGCCCGTATTGGGCGTCATTTGGCGAAAGTATTGATTCAAGGATTCTGGGTCGCGTGGAAACTGTACGCCTGGAAAGAAGTCAGGCCAATTGCCGACGCGGAACATACCGTACCAAAACTGGTCGTCGGGCGTAGGCGTAATTGTGGTTGGCAGAGTGCTGCGTCCTGCTTCGCCGCGACGTGGCTGGTCTATTAAGTAGACTCCAAAGCCTCGACGCAGGAAAATATTTTGAAAGCCCTCGCGTCCGTCCGGCGTGCTTTCCCAGGTTCTCGCAGACTGCCCGGCTCCATGCAGGAACATGAGGGGAAGTTTGCGAGCCTTCGCCGGGATCTGATAGAAAACAGAAGCATGATCACCGTGGAGCGTCTGTCCCTCAGGAGTCCGTTTAATTAGATCAAAGGTGCCAGGATTGCTGCTTACTGTTCCCCCGACTGCGAAACTTCCCTGCTCTTGGATAATCAGCGGTTTGGGCCTGCTGCTTTCGGCAGCCATTGCATTCCCTGGCATTATAATGCTGGCTACTAGTAGGAGTGCTGCAAATAGTTTTTGATATTTCATACTCGTAGAATCCTCCTTTACATTAAAGAATTTCTAAGATCATTAGTCCGTCTGATGTGACCAACTCTTGAACTAAACAACTGTCCTCTGCGAAAACAACGATACAATTCACCGGCCTCTTAGTCAAAATCAGTGGAGCTTGAGACTTCACGCCAGACTTTAAGTTCTGAGCGACGTTCCTTGAGATACTGGTCAATAGAGGCTACGGCATTCTTGCCCGCGATCAAACGCAGAGGCGGATTGGATGCGTTCACCGCTGTCATCAGCGCCTTGGCAAGTTTTGCGGGATCACCTGGTTGATTTTGGTCTGCCGAAATGTAATTACTGTGCATAATTTCACGTTGCTGCTTGTAATCGTCAATCTCTAAATCAGAGAAGGTGCAGGAGGCCTTTGCATTTAAAAAGTCGGTGCGGAATGGGCCCGGCTCAACCAGCATGCACCGGATGCCGAAAGGTTTAAGGTCCATGCTCAGGCCTTCAGTCCAGCCTTCCAATGCGAATTTAGAGGCACTGTACACGGAGCCGCCTCCAACCGCCCTGATTCCCGAAGTTGAGCTGACAACAATGATCCAGCCCGACCCCTGCTTGCGCATGAGCGGGAGCACGGCGCGGGTAAGTTTCATCGTCCCGAAAACATTAGTTTCTATCTGTTGGCGGATCAACTTTTCAGATATTTCCTCAAAATGCCCGAGCAGCCCGTATCCAGCGTTGTTGACCAGCACATCAATGCGCCCAAACCGAACCAAAGCGGCGTTAACGGCTGACTGCACCTGCTCATCATTGGTTATGTCTAGCCTGACGATCAGCAGGTTCGGAGAGTCACCAAGAAATTTTTCCATCCCTTCTGTTTTACGTGCTGCAGCAACAACCTTGTATCCTTTGTCTAAGGCTTCCTTGGCGATTGCTGCGCCCAAGCCCTTGTTCGCTCCTGTAATAAACCAGACCTGATCATTTTTCTGTGTCATATTCTTCTTCTCCCTTTCCTAATTTCATTTCGCAGTCATTATTTCTCCCTTTCCCATCAGCAGGCAAAGAGTTGTTGTTGATTTTCAATTTCTACTGGCTCCCGATCATCGGCATAAAAAGCTTGTAGTTTTTATTCTGACTAACACTTCCTACTAAGATATGGTTTCGTGTATGCTTTGCTGTTTTGAAGCTGAGTATCTGCCGGGTCCATCTTCTAGAAATTAATTACCGCGCAATTGATAACAAGCGGGTAAATCCAAAAAAGACGGACGCGATGCAGGCCGCGAACGCGACCGAGGCGGCACCAATCCAACTGATCGCCATTATCGATGAACTTCCCACGGCGATTCCCCCAATGCCAGCGCCAGCGGCAAAGCCAAGCTGCACGAATGAACTGTTCAGGCTCAGCATGATACCGGAAGCTTCTGGAGCAAGGGAGACTATATTAAAACTCTGGGTTAGTCCAAAAGTCCAGGCTGAGGTCGCCCAAAACATAATCAATACGATGGTAAAGATTATCGAACTAGAAGTAATGGGCAGCAATGCGAGAGCAATGGCTTGGACAACTATGCTGCCAATGAGCGTATAAGTAATACCAATTCGATCCGCTAAGAATCCACCAAGCTTAGATCCTATCAAGCTTGCAATACCTAAAGCAAAGAGAATGCTGCTCATTTCCTGTTCACTCATTGGTTTGACAAAAGCCAAGAACAGAGTGATATATGTGTTAACTACCGAATAACTGATAAAGACAAAGAACGTTACTCCGAGTGCAACAATGATATTCGGCTTTTTTAAAAGGGAAAATTGCTTACCGAGAGGAGTACTACCTTCGCCTATTGTGGCAGGAATGGTTCGTGCTACGGCGAAGATTCCCAACAGGCTGAAAAACCCTATAATCCAAAATATCGCCTGCCAACCATATGCTACCGTGATAACGCGTCCGATAGGAACACCGAAGACAAGTGATGCACTAAAGCCCATTGAGACGTTAGACATCGCTTCCCCCTGATGTCCGGGAGAAGCTAACTTCGCAGCTATAGAATAAGCAGTAACGATAAAGACACCCGTTCCGATCCCGAGTACGACACGAGACACCATTAGAAAGCCAAAGCCCGGAAGAGTTAGCGTTGAAACGATACCAAGTAAAAGAATGGCGAGGGCCAGCAGTAGTTGCCTGCTTTGGTTCATCTTTGCCGTCGCCACGATAACAATGGGCGTGCCGATTGCGTTGGCGAGGGCGAATGCGGTAATAAGCTGCCCAGCAGTCGCTACCGATACACCAACAGAAGCAGCGACTTTATCTAGAATACCCACTATGACGAATTGTGACGTACCAACCAAAAAACTGATACTGGCCAGCATGTAAATTTTCCAGGTGTTATTCACGATGTTCTATCTACTCCTTTATCTATGTTGATAATGTTGCGCTCATAATAAAGTTAAGGAACAAGCTTCAGCATCCTTATTATGATTATGCAACAAATAAGAAAGAGACCGTTATCGTATTCGTCCCAAATGATTGCCTAATCCTCTCACAATCACTTATGTAACAGACAAATATGCATTATAATAGAACTATCAAGTATGAAGAAACAAGGAGGATCTTATGTCTGAACAAATATATAAGCAGCAGGATGAGCTTGCCAAACTCATTGAGCGTTATTCCGGCCGGGACGGTGTTCACGCCACTGCTATTCCGTCTTTATTTTTCAATCGTCAATCTAATGTTACCGGACAAAGTTACGGAGTTCTCAATCCCTCCTTATGTATTATCGTTCAGGGTGCCAAGGAAATATGGCTGGCACAGGAGCGTTTTAGGTACACTCCTGCTGATTACCTTGTTGCATCCATTGACTTGCCGATTACTGGCCAAGTCATGGAAGCCTCTTCCGACGTTCCGTATTTGTCTCTCAAACTTGAATTTACATCAAGTCAAGTCTTAGAGGTTTTAAGTGATTTTCAAGTTCGAGTTGGCCCGAAAGAAAATGCTAAGCGAGCTATGTTTGTCAGTCGGATGGAGTTATCTTTGTTGGATGCGGTAATCAGGTTAGCTCGTTTGCTAGACACTCCTAAGGATATCCCAGTACTTGCTCCACTATTTGTGAAGGAAATTCTCTATAGGGTTCTGCAAGGGCAACACGGGGTTACACTGGAGCAAATTGCAATCGAAGGAAGCTATACTTATCTAATTAGAAGCGTTATCAAACAAATCATGAATAACTATGATCGATCTTTTCAGATTGAGGAGCTTGCGGAAACAGCAAATATGAGTGTTTCTTCACTTCATAGGCATTTTAAAGAAGTAACCGCTATGAGCCCTATTCAGTTCCAAAAACAACTGAGATTGCAGAAAGCACGGCGCCTCTTATTATCCGAGTCAACAGATGCCGCTGATGTCGCATTTCGGGTAGGCTATGAAAGTCCATCGCAATTCAGCCGTGAATATTCCCGTATGTTTGGGTTTCCACCTAGAGAAGATATAAAGCGCCTGAGAGCGCAATATGAATAAAGAATAAATACTTTTTGAGGGGAGTGCAGCTAAAGCTGCACTCCCCTCATATCTCTAAGTGATTGCGAGAGAATTAGGCAACCATTTGGGACGAATGGGATAACGGTCGTTTTTTCATTTGTTGCATAATAAAGTTATGAAGCTTGCTCCATAACTTTATAAAGAAAGGAGGATATTGGATATTACTGAGTAAGCACCTTGAATATTTGATCTGGAGTTTACTCCAAGTGATAGTCCTAATCTTAAGAAGGTAAAAATGACGATTGCTGAAAGCAATAAGCTGTAACAAAAACAGAAAGGTGGTAGTAATATTGGCTAAAAAAATCACTTTAATTTTGACGGGGATTATTTTCTCATTGTTTAACCTTATGAATATTTCGATGGCACAGAATATGGCTGATACCAATCAGGGCGTGAGCGTCCAAAAAGTAACTTTCCCAAACAATGCGATTACCGTGGTCGGGAATCTATATACCCCCGCCAACTTTGATAAAAGTAAAAAGTATCCGGCCATAGTCGTAGTTCACCCCTTTGGTGGCGTAAAAGAACAAACTTCTGGGCATTATGCACAAAAGCTTGCTGAACAGGGATTTATTACTTTGGCTTATGACGCTTCTTACCAGGGAGAAAGCGGAGGTACACCTCGTTTGATGGAAATTCCGGACATGCGTATTGAAGATGTGAGCAGTGCAGTGGATTATCTCACGACGCTTTCCAAAGTAGATGAAAATCGCATTGGTGCACTGGGCATTTGCACGGGTGGTGTTTACGCAATCAAAGCTGCTCAGAGAGATTATAGGATCAAAAGCGTTGCTGGCGTTAGCACCTTTGATTTAGGCCGTGCCCGCAGGGAAGGATTAAACAATTCGATGTCTTATGAAGAACGCGTAAAGAGATTGGAGGAAGTCGGTAAACAACGTACGCGCCAAGCACGCGGTGAAGAAGTTCGTCTTGCTGCGGCAATACCTGATTCACCGGCTCAGTTCACAGATAAGACACCAGTACTTTACAAGGAAGGTTATGAATATTACCGTACGCCGAGAGGTCAGCATCCGAATGCTCCAGCTCGTTATGTATTCACAAGCCTTGCTAGACAGATGGACTTCTTCCCATATGATCAGATCGACACGATTTCGCCGCGTCCGGTTCTTTTTGTTGCTGGTTCTGAGGCTGATACGCTTTATTACAGTGAAGATGGGTACAACAAAGCAAAAGAGCCGAGAGAATTGTTCATCATTCCGGGGGCTACGCATATGGACTTGTACGACAAGCCTCAATATGTACCGATAGTAGTCGCAAAGCTGACGGAATTTTACGGTAAAAGTCTTTAATTAAGCGGATTTGCCGCCATACTCGTTCTAAATTCTTTTGCTCAGTATTGAAATATAATGGGTTATTAACAAATTTCGTCGGTCATCAGTAGAACGGCGGCGTCAATTTTTTAGACGCCGCCAAATTCTATAGTCCGTTCATTGTGCTGTTTTTCATGTCTTTGCTTTGTTCTAAACAGCACTTTACTCATATAACTTCACACCATCAGTAAAATAATTAATTTGAAAGGGATGACAAAATGCGACGACTAACAGTAATGGCTCTATCACTCTCTCTGCTCGTTTCAGTAACCCTTTTCTCAGGTGAAGCAATAGCTGCCGAAGCAAACCAAAATTCACAAACAATTATTCGAGCCGGTTCGCAGCCTTCCTATAAAGCTCCATCTGAACATTTTATCGGCAACGCACGTGTTGATCCCTTATTCCCTGCAAATGATTCGACACACTTTTCAGCTGCTTACGTCACGTTCGAGGCAGGAGCCCACACCGCTTGGCACACCCATCCGACAGGGCAACGTCTGATAGTTACAGCCGGCGTTGGTTGGATACAAGAATGGGGTGGTCCAATTGTAGAAGTCCACGCTGGCGATGTGATCTGGTTTCCACCTGGGATCAAGCATTGGCATGGAGCTTCACCAACAACTGCCATGACGCATATCGCACTCACAGGAGTGCTCGATGGCAAAAGCGTTGAATGGTTGGAACAGGTCAGCGATGATCAATATTTGCCGGTAAAGTCGTTTTAGCACACATTTTCCTTTGACAGTCAATGCTACTGTCCAAGAATTTTAAGCTTAAATTAAAAATTGTAAAACAAAGGCGGTAATATCATGAATAATAAAATTGCTGTAATTTTGGCGGGTATTTTCCTCTCGTTACTTAATTTCACATCGATTTCACAGGCGCAGACGACAAATATTCAAGACTTGAGCGCCAAACAGCAGGGCATTGTCACTATTGCCGCTTTCACAGCCAACGGCAATTTAGAAAAATTGAAAACGGCCCTAAACGAAGGACTAGATGCTGGTTTGACCGTAAATGAAATAAAAGAAGTCTTGGTACAGATGTATGCCTACACAGGATTCCCCCGCAGCCTTAACGGTATCAGCACCTTTATGACTGTCATGGAGGAGCGCGAGGGTAAAGGCATCAAAGATGAGCTTGGCCGGGAAGCAAACCCGTTGCCTGCCGGAAAAAGCAGTATAGAACGCGGAACAGAAATCCAGACTCAACTGGTAGGAGCGCCGTACAAGTCACAATTAACTTTTTTCGCGCCTCAAATTGATCAGTTTTTAAAGGGGCATCTTTTCGGAGACATTTTCGGACGCGACATCCTGGATTTCCAAAGTAGAGAGCTTGCAACCATTTCGGCTCTGTCCAGTATGGAAGGTGTCAACAGCCAGCTTCAGTCACATTTCAACGTCGGGTTTAACGTAGGGTTGACCGAGATGCAAATGAGAAGCCTCATCTCCGTACTTGAAGCCAACGTTGGCAAGAAAGAAGCCGATAATGCGACCGCAGTGCTAAACAAAGTTATAAGCAGCAGAGCCCGCTAACCTCGCTCACCATAGATTAAACAAGCCAAGTATTTATGAAAACCGAGCCGGAATGGGATTGGTGCATATACATTATTCCAATATGTCTGTAATGGGCGAACGTGAAGAGTTCTAAAACGGTTTTCTTAATACAAAAATAAGTGTGTAAGTTCTTGCGAACTTACACACTTATTTTTTATACTTCGAAATCACATTATAGTTGGATGAGGTTATAGTCAGTATTACCCATGCCGAGTGTCTTCATATATTCAACTTGATGGCGGCCACTGCGAGATTCGATACGTTCAAGGAGATCGTGATTTTGTTCAGCTGGCAGATTGGTCACAAGATCAAGGGAGGCCTTGTCAATTGCTACAATATCAGTTGAGCCAAGGATACCGATATCTTGACATTTGGGCGGAGCGCCATGTGCATCGCAGTCACAATCAATCGATATATTTTTCAATACATTAATATAAGTGATATGACCTTTAAAATGCTCTGTAGTAGCCTTGCCCGATTCAACCATTCTTTCAAGAAAACCCGGACCGATGTAATTCATAAAATTAATGTTAGGTTGATTAAAATCGAAGCCATGAACCATCGCTTTTCCCGCATGACCCGAAGCTATACCAATACCGATATTTTTTAAAGATCCGCCGAAACCGCCCATGGCATGGCCTTTAAAATGGGTATAAACAAACAGCGAGTCATAATTTAAGAGATGACTGCCAACAGCTACTTCGGTAAGATGATTACCTTGAGTATAACCTTGACCGTTCGCCAAAAATTCTTGCATTCCCGGTACTGGCAACATAACGTCGCCTTCTTCATCCATAATATCTACTGGACAAAAATCAAAACCGTTTGTTTTTATTACTTCACGATGGGTAGCCGTTTCACGACGCGGACTGGGATACATTACATTACATTCTACAATCGAGCTGTTCGGAATTTTAGGTTGTAAGCCTTTAATAAGCTCAATCGGCAGAAGGTTTGGACCATGTGGCTCACCCGTATGTAATTTTATAGCTACTTTCCCGGTTATTCCGTTGTTGATACGAGAATAAATCTCCTGCAGCCCGTTAACACTGATGTCATTTGTAAAAAATACATTGGATTTCGCGGCATCCGGCCAAGCATCTTTAACTTTACCAGCACTGACACCGGTCATGCTATAAGAAGCCAAACTGATCACTACTCCGCCAGCAAGTTGTAAAAAATTACGTCTCGTCATACCATTCATTTTAACCTCTCCCCTTTTTCCGGCTAGTTATTTTATGCTTTCCCACCAGTGCGTGTATCATATTTCTTCATTATTTTCTGTGCCTTTACCTATTAACTTTATCTCAGAGTAGTTATAACCTAACAATTCTAATAATTATAAAATTGTTAGGCTATATCTTTATTTGCTTTTATGAAGCAATTATACTTCTTGGAGTTAACTCTAAATCAATACAGAAATTAGCCATCCGTTCATTTAGATTGTTTTTCTCTTCTATCTTACTAAGCCTGTTAAATATTCAACTGTTTGTGGATCATAATGTGAGAAGAACAAACTTTCTGCTTTATCTAAAGCAGAAATCAAATCCATATCCTCTTTTGTTAATTCAAAATCAAATACATCGATATTTTGTATCATTCTTTCCTTACTAACTGATTTAGGAAGGACTGATACTCCTCTTTGAATAAGATATCTTAAAGCAACTTGTGCAATTGATTTGTTATATTTATCTCCAACTGTTTTTAATGTTTCGTTACTAAATAAGTTATTTTTCCCTTCGGCAAAAGGTGCCCAAGCTTGAATCTGAACACCATATTTTTTCATTACTTCTTGAGCCTTTACTTGTTGATTAAACACATGTGTTTCAACCTGATTTACTGCTGGAACAACTTCATTGAACTTAATGAGGTCGATTAATCTGTCTGGATAAAAGTTACTTACACCGATTGCTTTGATTTTTCCCTCCTTATATAATTCTTCCATTGCACAATAAATTCCATAATAATCATTAAAAGGCTGATGGATTAATAATAAATCTAAATAATCCAATTGAAGTTTTTCCAATGATTCTTCGATAGATTTCTTTGCCTTTTCATATCCAGCATTGGAAATCCACACTTTTGTAGTAATGAATAATTCCTCTCTTGGAACACCACATTTTTTAATAGCTTTTCCTACCGCTTCTTCATTGCCATAGGCCTGAGCAGTATCGATTAAGCGATAACCTACATCTATTGCATCCAATACACATCTTTCACATTCTTCCTGATCTGCAATTTGGAATACTCCATATCCCAAAATTGGCATTTTGACACCATTGTTCAATTCTACATACTCCATACTAATTTCTCCTTTATTCTAATTTTTTCCTGATCTTCGTATCTGGTTGAGCAAAACTATTTTTGCACAACTGAATTTGAGAACCTCCTAACTATCTTGTATTGCCAATGTAAACCTTAGAGTTCACTCCAAGTCATATACTTTTTTACCACAAAACGATTCCGCCTGCTGCCTGTCCATATCTTGCAATTTTATAATCCAGGCGTTCCACCGTTTTCTGCATCTCTTCCATTTTTATTAAGAGCTGTTTACGTTGCTCAATTAAGAGTTCTTTTCTTGCCCCAGTTGTTTCATCTCCCTGTTGAAACAACCCAACATACTCAATTAATACTTCAATCGGAAGACCTGCACTTCGCATACATTTGACAAATTCAACCCATCTGCAATCTTCTTCCGTATAATTCCTAATCCCGCTTTTATTACGGTTTACACTCGGAATTAGTCCGATGCGTTCATAATAGCGGAGTGTATCCTGGGAAACATCAAACTTTTTACTCACTTCTGTAATCGTCATACGATTTCACCTCCAAAAACAGCATATCATCTGGAGTTAACTCCAAGTCAACAGTAAATTCCTAAAAGTATGAATGACAAATCCCATCCCATTTACTATTCTCGTCACGGGATAAAAAATAGCCTGTGCATTTTCTAGGACTTACACATGACTCTCTAATCGCATTATTAACAACAATACCGATTCACCCTAGTGTCTTGACTTACAATGCCTGACATCTTTAAGGAATAATGCATTAATTCTTGATTAATATCGTCATGCCGCTCGTATTGTTCATATTACTCGCCTCAATAAACTGCACTGCTTGCTTAAGATAGGGCAGGTTATGTTCAATTGACTTGGCAAATGTTTGGATAAGCGTTATCACATGCTTGCTGTTAAAATTCTCCTGATGATAGCCTGCGATGCCAATCAATAAAGTTTTAATCAGGGAGTAATGGATTACCAATAGGATGTATTCTGTATAGATGCTCTTTTGGTCAAAATAAATACTCTTCTGTGGCCTAAAGGGAAACAGGTTCTTAAATACGTAATTCACTAGGTAATTTTCTAGGACATATTCGTGTTTTTCCATAAACGGCTGATAGTATGTAGTATATGCCTCTTTATACCGCAAACTAATTGTTTCTTGACAAATACCATCGATACCGCCAAGCCCTTTGACAAACTCATTCACATAGACAAGAAACTTCTTGCTTACAAAGTTTCCATTTAAACGATGGTCAATTAGAATTCTCATTACCTGCAGTTGTATCTCCGACCGGTCGCCAGCATTATCCATTGACTCACGGAATTCTCCCTTCTGAATTTTATCCTTAAAATACGCAATAATATATGGAATATCTTCGTCGTATAACTCCGCGCTAACTTGGTCGAGGCGGTCGCAAAACACACTGAGAATAACTAAGCGCTGCCACAGTGGATACGTTCTATCTTGCAATAGAGTAATAATGAAGTTGCGTATCTCCTGAAAGTAGCGATATGGTTTAGCGTTCACGTCGTCACCAGTATTTAATACGGGAATCTGGTTATTCCGAACCAAAACAACGGTTTCACTACTATTAAATTGCATTGGCTCTTCATTCATCAGCACCAGTTCAGCAGCACTAGGGCATGATACACACAGCGATCGTTCCAGCAATCCGTCAAGATTATTAAAAGTGCGTGGATAGGTATCACAAGTTATAGACAACGATTCTTCATTCAATGTCTTTTGAATTATACAAAGTCTATCTTCCGTTAAAAATGGGCAAACATAATTATTCATTGCAATTCGCGCATAGGAAGAGTTCCCGGTACTGTCAATATTGATCATAATGTGATCATGAAAC
Source organism: Pelosinus sp. UFO1 (assembly GCF_000725345.1). NCBI lineage: Bacteria > Bacillati > Bacillota > Negativicutes > Selenomonadales > Sporomusaceae > Pelosinus > Pelosinus sp. UFO1. Next base: position 839,457 of record NZ_CP008852.1, on the reverse strand, counting down.
ATAGGTTTTAAAAGTATATTCTGACTTTGCTGGTAAATATCGTAGGTAGCCTTATCAACAACGACGTCCCAGCCCGTACAGCAACTGTCCTGACAGGCGGATGCTATGCAATGAAACTTCTTAAGGTATTGTGGTTCAAGTATTTTCTTAAAGGTAAGCATTATATTCTCCTATACTTAATGGTCTTATGTGATTTCGTTATAAGTAGCCTGGCTAATTGAAATAGAGCCTTATTTTTCCTATAAAGTTATGGAGCAAGCTTCAGCATCCTTATTATAATTATGCAACAAATAAGAAAGAGACCGTTATCGCATTCGTCCCAAATGATTGCCTAATCCTTTCACAATCACTTATGTAACAGACTATACGCATTATATGTCCACTAGAATTTTAAAATCCCACAATCCTTAATTTTGAAGGCTTGTGGGATTTTAAAATTGGTTTATTTCATGAACATGTAATCCTCATAATTCTTTCTAACAGCTCTGGAGTATTTAATCCGTATAGACATTTCTCATCCACTTAGGATTTTTCTGTTCCATATCTTTGGAAAGGAAGTTATGCTTCAAAAACACCCGCTACATCTTTTAAATATTTTGTAATCTCAATATGCTGTGGACAATTTTTTTCACACTTTTTGCATCCGATACACTCGGATGCTTTTCCATGTGTTTTTGTATAATTATCATAGTATACTCTTTGTATAGAAAACCCGGTGCTCAAAGTTTGTTTTTCCGTATTATATAACGAGAAATACTTCGGAATCGCTATGTTTTTCGGACAATCTTCTACACAGTACTGACAAGCTGTACAGGGAATGGCAATTGCTTCATTAATAATCCTAACTGCCTTTTCAACACGATCATATTCTTCCTGAACAAATGGCTTAAACTCTTGCATATAACCCATATTATCCAGTAACTGCTCCATATCAGACATTCCGCTTAATACCATCATAATTCCCTCAAGACTTGCCACGTAACGGATAGCCCATGATGGTATAGACATGTCAGGATGATATTCTTTAAATAGTTGCTCTGCTTTTTCAGGCACTTTCGCAAGCATACCGCCTTTGACAGGCTCCATAATAATAACAGGTTTATTATGCTTTCTTGCCACTTCGTAGCACTTTCTTGACTGAATACTTTCACTGTCCCAATCCAGATAATTAATCTGTAACTGGACAAAATCTACTTCCGGATGTGCTGTCAGGATTTCATCCAATAAATCAGCATTATCATGATAAGAAAATCCGATATGCCTGATCTTTCCTTCTTTTTTCTTTTGCTGAATAAATGCAAAACTATCAAATTTTTGTGCTATCTCATAATGGGCTACCCCAAGATTATGAAGAAGATAATAATCGAAGTAATCCACACCACATTTTTCTAATTGTTCGTTAAAAATTCTTTCTTGATCTTCCTTTGTTTTTAAAAACATTGTTGGTAATTTTGTCGCTAACGTGAAACTGTCTCTTTTATGACGTTTTACTAACGCTTCTCTTATTGCTATCTCACTCTTATTCATATGATACATATAAGCTGTATCAAAATAAGTAAAGCCTCTTTCCAAAAAAGTATCTACCATTTGATTTAATGTATCCATATCAATACTTGCTGGATCATTCTGATTCTTTACAGGTAACCTCATAAATCCAAATCCCAATTTTTTCTTTTCCATGTCGATATCGTCTCCTTTATTTTCAGTTATTTTCCAGAATAATTTCAATGCATGTAAGTGCAAGTTTTGAAAAGCTATAGTATTCCATATACCTCATAATTGCTTATTTGCCAAAAAGTGTAACAGCCTGTTTCATTTTATTAATAATATCTACATTGAATGGACAATTTTTCATACATAACCCACATTCTATGCATTTATTTGCGTGATGTTCTAATAAATCATAATGATTCTTTAATGTTTCAGGAACATCTTCTTGAATTAATGCCAAATCTAAATATTTATTTACTGATGCAATATCTATCTTTTTCGAACATGGGGCACAATGTCCACAATACATACAATGTCCGCTAAATGAATTCCTTGGTGCTTTTGCAAGAACTTCACTATAATCTTTTTCTTTATTACTTGCAGTGACATAGGCGGTTGCTGCAAGTATTTGATTTATATTAGATACTCCAACCATTACGGAAGCAACTGCCGGTCTCGTTAAACAGTAATGTAAGCATTGTACTGGTGTCAGTGCTTTTTCAAAGGGCGATCCTTTGTCACTTAATAACACTCCCGCAGCATATCCCTTCATAACAGTCAATGCAACACCCTCATTTTGACAAGTATGGTATAACCTATCACGTTTTGGATCAATACCTTCATAAGTTCTGTTTTTAAAAGTACTTTCCTCAAATAATATATTTACATCCTCACTGGCTGGCAGCATATCATAAGCAGCATTGATGCTAAATAAAATTACATCAATGATTCCTGTTTCCACTGCTCTAAAAGCAATATCTGTATTATGTGTGGATATTCCTAAAGACTTAATAACTCCTTTTTCCTTTAATTCTGCTGCATATTTAATTATTTTTCCATTAAAAATGTTATCAAAATCTTTTTGATCATCAACATAATGAATCATCCCTACATCGACATAGTCTAACTGCATTCTAGTTAAGAAGTCTTCAAATGCATTAACAACTTCATTAAATTCCCTGGTACGTCGATATTGTCCGTTATCCCAAGTAGAACATAGATGTCCTTCAATAACAAAACTACTTCGAGGATATTTACTTAACGCTTTACCAACATTATTTCTAGCTTCTGGATTTGAATTATATAGATCAATAAAATTAATACCTTCACTGATTGCACAATCAATGATTGCTTCGCAATCTTCATATTTTTTATTTTCAAATCCCTCACCGCCAATCCCAATGGCACTTACTTTGATACCTGTTCTTCCTAAAATTCGATATTCCATATTTACCCTCCCTCCTATACTTGACCTTGTCTTCCTTAATCAGACTCTGTAGGACTCCGGCAACTTTCTCGACGCAATGCTGATAGTACTGGGCAACCGCATTTACTTTCAGACGTTTGCGGGATCCTATACAGAAATCAGTTAAATTGCATGAAACTGAGTCCATCGTTCACTTATATATCTGTGAACGAAAATGATTGACTTGACAATCCAATCAATAAACATAGCTACCCATGTGCCGAACATTCCCATATTAAAATAAATACTTAGTAAATAAGCTAGTGCAATACGACAGAAAAACATGGACAAAATACCAACAATCATGGGATATTTGGCATCTCCCGATGCACGGAACGTCACTGGTAAGGTGTAAGCAAGGGGCCAAATTACAACCATAAATGCTGCATGCCACCATACATTTTTCGTGGTCATCGCAGTCGCCGTCTCAGATAGCCCATAAACATCCATTATGGAAGGCAGTAAAGCAAGTACCACTGCACAACTCACCACATGAGCCACATACACAATACCCATAATCTTTTTGGTATAATATTTAGCCTGTTCATAATCCCCTGCGCCTACACATCTTGCTATAACTACAGTTAATCCAAGACCAATTGCCATCCCCGGCACCACTTGGAACATTACAATGGTGCCTGACACCGCATTTGCCGCAATTGCTGCCGTACCGAACGTAGCAACAAGACTGAGCACGATAATTCTTCCCAGATAGAACAAACCATTTTCTATTCCATATGGAACACCTATGCTTAAGATTCTTTTGATCATCGACCAGTTAAATTTATGTTTTAAACTTTTCGTTATATATATGGAATGCTTTTTGTTGAAAGCCAATGTGATTATAATAACTGCAGCCGCTATACGTGATAGCAAGGTCGGTATGGCAACACCCTCAATCCCAAAGTGGAAGCCGTAAATAAGTATTGCATTTCCTACCGCATGCGCTATGTTCATAGCCAGCATTATATTCATAGGCAGTTTTGAATTACCCATGGTACGAAATATTGCCGCGACCGCATTATATAGTGCCAAAAAGGGAATGGATATGGCTGTAATCATCAGATAAGTATTCGCATCCCTACGTACTTCATCCGTAATCTGCCCAAACAGACCATTTAAAATAAGCGGTTTCGCTAGATAGATAATGACCATGATTATGATAGATATGGCACCGGAAAACCATACGAGCTGATTTGCTGCTTCTCTCGATTCTTCCTTCTGTTTCCTGCCCAGATACTGCCCCGCAATCACTGCGCCACCAGTAGACAGCGCTGCAAACAAACTAATGAGTAGTGCCATGACAAAATCCACCAAAGATACGCCAGACACGGCTGCTTCCCCCACATGCGCTACCATGATGGAGTCTACCAATCCTACTAGATATTCTAAAAACTGCTCTACGATAACGGGCAGAAATAATTTGTATAAATCCTGATTCGTAAATAACTTTTTTGCTGCTACAAATTTCTGTTCCAAATTTCCCTCCTATGTTTAGATAGAGATGTTCATCCAAAAATCATGTCCAACTAGGTAGCAGGGTTTCTGCACGATCTGTTGCAGGTGCAGGAGTAATAGAAAGTGAAGAGATTTCATTACGCCATTCTGGACTCATATCCACATCAATAGCAGCGAGGGAATACTCGAGCTGTTCTAAATTTCTTGCCCCGATAATGGGGGCTGTTATTGCAGGATTAGACATAACCCAGGCAACTGCAAGCGTTGCAGGATGCAAGCCATGTTCCGCAGCATATGCATTAAATCGGTCGGCTACAACAAAATTTATTTCATCTGTATAACGATCCGTATATCTTTTTTCTTCAACTAGCCGTCCTTGCTCTGGCCGTTTGTTCACCCCATATTTACCTGTAAGAAGTCCAGCTCCTAAAGGACTATAGGATATAACTCCGATTTGTTCAGAAACGGCGAGAGGCAAAATCTCAACCTCAGCTTGACGTTTAACTAGGTTATACATGGGTTGTATTAATTCAAAACGAGCAAGCTGCTCTCTTGCAGAAATCCCTAATGCCTTAGTAATTTGCCAAGCTGCCCAATTACTTACCGCTGGATAGAGGATTTTACCTTGTGCTTGAAGATCATCAAGTGCACGAAGTGTTTCTTCCATAGGGGTATTCTCATCAAAACAATGCACAAAGTAAAAATCAATGCGATCCGTTTTTAACCGTCGTAAGCTTTTTTCAAATTCAAGCATAATGTGACGACGAGAAAGTCCCCCGGCATTAATATCTTTTCCTGTTGGATAAAAAACTTTTGTAGTAAGTACAATTTCATCTCTGCAATCAGCAATACATTCTCCTAGTATTTGTTCAGACCGCCCTTGACTATAAACGTTTGCAGTATCAAAAAAGTTGATACCAGCTTCACGACAACGCTTAAACATTGCTTTGGATGTTTCTTCATCAGCGTTTCCGCCAAAAGACATCGTACCAAAACATAAACTTGAGACTTGAATTCCTGTTTTCCCTATTGTTCGATATTTCATAATCCATCCTCCTAATTATAAGAACTTATCCAAATAAAACATCATCGGTTAATTCAATAACTTTTGATGCAAAATTGTTTACTTCCTGAAATTTAGTCTATCACTTGAAGTTAACTCCAAGTCAAGTATTTTTTTAGTATGCCCTAAATTGACAACGGAAAGCCCGCCAGTACGCGGACATGCCCACCAGAATTTTAAAATCCCAGAAACCTTGATTTTGAAGGCTTCTGGGATTTTAAAATTGGTTTATTTCATTTAATATGGCATCAATGGACAGATAACTGTAAGTATTATTGCCACGCTTACCTTAAACACTCATTACCATCTCATATTGTTTTGTAACAGTTGGTACTTTTTCAATATTATCTCCGTATATACTAACTTGATCTTTTGCACTACTACAACACTGCGACGTTCCCAATTTAGGCATCCGCTCTGCTTGATCCCCAGTAATACCAAAGTAAAATTCCTTGATTTTATATTCATTTTCTATTTTTTGCAGCATGTTACTAAATGCTGTTTCAATATTCCCTCTATGGAACACATATTCACTACCTATCTCTCGTTCTTTGTCATCTAAAATGATATATTTGAATGTAGAATAGCCTATATCTACGCCTAAACGAAACATTACATCACCCTTACAGTTATTAAGTCACTTTATTTTTAATCAATATCATAACTAGTGATAAAACAGACTGCATCTACTACGCTATGATATAAGTCACAGCCAATCATATTCTTGGTATGCGGAGCAGAGCTTTGCCACCAATTTCCTTCAGATTTCACCTCACGATGGGGAGCCTTGTCTTAAGCTAAGGTTGGCACTATCAGCCCCTGTATCGGACTTACATCGACTAGTAAGCGCCCATGCTGGGCGCACATAAAAAAACTGCCAACGAGTAATTGTTGGCAGTTCGGTTGGCGAGCAAAAATAAACTCCTGCCAGATTTATACAATAATCTGACAGGAGTTCTTTAGCTATAAATGATATGGTTCTCCATATCATTTATAGCTGCTAAAGTTTTAATTAAAAGTTTTGGAGGAAAAATTCCTTTTCCTTTACCAGAGCGACCGAGCAGCAGCATTTGCTAGCTCAGCTAATGGGCCAGGGTATATACCAATAAACAAAGTTGCAATCAAACTAATCAGAGCCACAATACGCAGTGATACACTAGCAGTAAACTCCTGCTCATTCTTTGCTTCCTTACTGTACATCACTCTGACCACAAGCATGTAATAATACACCGAAACCATCGACATTACAAGCCCTAACATAGCAATCCAGAAGTAACCTTTATCTGTAATTGCCATAAATATATACATCTTACCGACAAAGCCTGCCATTGGCGGAAGGCCTGCCATAGATAACAATGATACCGTCATAACCACTGCCAAGAACGGCGACTTTTGGGACAATCCGGAAAGATCATCAATTTTATCTGAACCGTATTGGTTATTAACGGCAGTAGTGACTGCAAAGGCACCAACATTGGCCACCATATACAGCACAGCATAAAATAACATCCCCTTGACTCCGGCTGCATCAGCAGCCAAGAGACCCGATAAAATGTAACCAGCTTGCGCTATGGAGGAATAGGCCAACATGCGCTTGGTATTAGTCTGCCATATCGCAACTACAATACCTACAATCATACTTAGCCCAGCTAATAGACTGACAATAGTCAACCAATATGCTTGTAAGTCTGCAAATGCTACTAAGAAAACCCGCAGTAATACCGCAACCCCAGCAGCTTTTGATGCCATCGCCAACATGGCAGTAACGGGAATCGGCGCGCCTTCATAAACATCAGGAGCCCACATATGAAAAGGAACAATAGACAATTTAAAACAGAAACCGGCAAGCATAAGCCCTAATCCTAAAAGCATAGCCGGACTAGCAGTAAGATGAGCAGCGATTTGACTCAGCACAATACTGCCGGTAAAGCCATATACCCAGCTCATACCATACAGCAAAACTGCGCTCGCTGCCGAACCAAGAATCAAATACTTTGTGCCAGCTTCACTTGACTTAATACTTCTTAAATCAAATCCAACTAAAATATAAAATATAATGGTCATCAATTCCAAGCCAACAAACACCGTTAATAAATCATTTGCGGACGCCATAACCATCATACCCACTAAACTTAGGAGTAATAATGCATAAAACTCCCCAGTATTGTGAGTTAGTCCTTCTATATAATCAAAGGAAAACAGCAGTGTTAAGATCGTCGCCACTATGAATAACTGCTTGAAAAACAAAGCAAATTTATCAACAACAAAAAAACCATGATACACCGTAGCTGAAGTTCCATGTTGGTTAAAGGTATAAACTAGAATCCCCAATAAACCACAAACTGCAAAATACCCTAAACTACGGCGAGCTTCTTGACGCGGCATCAGTAAGTCAAAGACAATGATAAGCAAAGCAAGAATTACAACGGCTATCTCACTGGTCAACAGCGCAATATTCATTGAAAAACACCTCCCAGCAAGGTCGGCGTAACGTGCAGCTTAACCAGTAACGCCATTACCGGCTCCATACCACTATTAACCATACCCATTAATAATTGTGGGAAAACACCAACTACTACTAAAACAGTCCCCAATAATACAAGGGATACTAATTCAACTCCAGAGGCATCACGGCAAGTATCAAATTCTTCACGCCGCGGCCCAAATAGCACATTTGCCAGCACGCGCAATATATAAAGCGCAGTGAAAACAATACCGGAAATGGCTAGAAGAGTAAAGAGGGGGTATACTTTAAACGCGCCCACAAAGCTCGTAAACTCGGGGACGAATCCAGCTAACCCTGGAAGTCCCAAGGAACTCATCCCAGCTAACATAAAGCCAGTAGCAACACGGGGCATTTGATGTGCTAACCCGCCAAGACTGAGAACCTGCCGAGTATTTGTTTTATCATAGACCAGACCAATCATTGCAAAAAATAAGGCGCTCATTATCCCATGGGCAAACATATTTGCAATCGCACCATCAATACTGATAACATTTAAGGCTGCAAAACCAATCAGTATATATCCCATATGAGATATTGACGAATACCCGACAATATATTTTAAGTCTTTTTGCGCTATGGTAACAAACGCGGCATACAAAACATTAACCACTGCAAAAAACGCAATAAACGGTGCCCAGAATTTAGCCCCTAGCGGTAAAATCAGCAACCCAATTCGAATCAAGCCGTAGCCGCCAATTTTCTTTAACACTCCAGCATGGAGCATAGATACCCCTGTCGGAGCTGCCGCATAACCATCCGGTGCCCAACTATAAAAGGGCCACATTGATAAAGTAGAACCAAAGCCAAGTAGCAATAAGAAAAATGTGAAGACTTGAACATCTTCTGATAAGTTTCCAATCATATGAGCCTGAGCTAGAACTTGCATACTGAATGTTCGCATCCCTGCCGGAAAAGCATTAACGTATAACGCGATAACCCCGGCAAGCATGAAGGCTGAGCCTAACAATAAGTAAATTGTCAGCTTCATCGCCGCGTATTCTTTACTCACTCTTTCCGAAGAACCCCAAACAACTACCATAATATAACTTGGTATTATCCCTAGTTCATAAAACAATAAGAATATGAACAAATCCTGAGATACAAACGTTCCGATTGCACCGACTACCAAGAGCAGCAATTGAATAAAGAATTCTTTAGAGCGTTTCTCCACATTCCAAGAAACAAAGATAGTGGAAAAACCAACTAGCATAGTTAATAGCAGCAGCGGCAAGGAAATTCCATCCACACCTAAAGCATACGATACTCCAAGCTCGGTAATCCAAGGGACATTCTCTATATATTGAAGCCCACCCAAGCTAACATCATAGGCCCAGTAGGCATACAAGGTTAGGCCGAGAGCGATTGCCATCGTTACAGCTGATATCATTTTTATCGTTTTGTCAGCTTCACGCGGCATAAAGGACAATACTAGTATCCCCCAGATAGGCGTTAGTAAAATTGCCGTTAATAATGGAAAATCAACCATTTTAGTAATCACCTCCCGATAAGACACCCTTAAATAGTGGGCTGAGTAACACTAACCATACTACAACGATTAACATGGCTCCGAACATGATTAAACCATATCGCTGCAGCTTACCAGTCTGGCCTTTGCGCACCAAATCGCCAAGTCCAACCGGTAAACCAGCTATCCCATTTACAATACCTTCAACAAAATGAAGCTCCAACCAATATAAAATCTTGCCTAATCCATCAACAAAGGTGTGATTGAGCCACAAGTAAAACTCATCAATATAATATTTGTGGAAACTTAGCTTATATAAAGTGCTAAAACGTCTGGACAGTTTATCAGATGAAACCTTGCCCGAACCGTATATATACCAAGCCAAGGAAATCGCTAGTATAGACAATACCGTCGACGTTGCCGCGATACTCCAATTTAAGCCCTCGTGTGATGCCGAACCAAAACGAACCCAGTCACCAAAATGGTTAGCATAAGGTATATAACCGCCAATAACAGCAAGAACGCCAAGCACTACCAATGGTATTCGCATGGACATTGGCGCCTCATGGGGATGATTGTCAGGTTTCTCCGGTCCACAAAAGACGACAATCAGCAATCTTGCCATATAAAACGCCGTCATAAAAGAAGTCACTACGGCAATGGTGTATAATGGCATACTAACCTGGGAAACCACCAACAGAATTTCATCCTTTGAAAAGAATCCAGCAAATGGCGGAATACCGGATATAGCGAGTACACCAATCGTCATAGCGGCAAAAGTAACTGGCATTTTCTGACGCAAGCCGCCCATCTCAAAAATGTCATTTTTATCTGGCAAACCGTGTAATACCGCGCCGGCTGCTAAGAACATCAATGCTTTGAAAAAGGCATGTGTCATCAGATGAAACATGGAGGCCGTAACACTACCTACTCCAAGCGCTAACATCATATACCCCAACTGACTGACAGTAGAGTACGCTAAAATGCGTTTAATGTCCCGCTGGGTAAATGCGATACTAGCAGCAAAGCAAGCTGTAAACGCTCCGATCCAGGCTATTACCTCCATTGCATTTGGCAAAACACTGAATAAGAAAAAAGCTCTAGCTACTAAGTACACCCCAGCTACTACCATAGTAGCGGCATGAATAAGGGCTGATACCGGTGTTGGCCCCTCCATCGCATCAGGCAGCCATACATGCAGCGGAAATTGTCCAGATTTTCCAATAGGACCAAGGAATAAGAGGATGCCTACTATCGCCAGCAAATTTGTGCCATGCTCTGCAACATATAGAGGCAAATTAGATGCTATCTGCTGAAAATCCAACGTACCAAATAAAATCTGCAAAAACAAGATTCCAACCAGCAATCCGAAATCACCAATGCGCGTAGTAATAAAGGCTTTTTTAGCAGCTTCCCGCGCAGAAATCTTGTGGAAATAGTAGCCAATTAAGAGATAGGAACATAATCCAACCAATTCCCAAAAAACAAACAACTGCACAAAGTTAACCGCAATAACTAATCCTAACATGGCAGATGCAAACAATGATAAGTACGCAAAAAAACGTCCAAATCCAGTATCACCACGCATATATCCAATAGAATAGATTTGCACCATCAGAGCTACCAATGTAACGATTACCAGCATCATAGCCGATATAGGATCAATATATACTCCCATATCAACAGTGAGTCCTGATATAGAAAACCAAGGTATTCTCTGAATCAACGGATTATCCACCGTGATATTATTAGCTATCACACCATAGCCTACCCCTAAGGACAAGACAAAGCTGATTAAGCTCATGCAAACAGATACCGTCGCTGCCAATATAGGAAGACGACGCAGAAAAAATCCCAATATTATAAAGCTTATTGCCGGTAACAACGGAATAAGCACAACATGAGACAACGCATATTGGCTAAACAAATTTCTTCACCTACTCTCTAATGCAATCTTACCAGCGCATCTCATCAAGTCTCGCAGCATGCACCGTGTTCCGATCATAATATACTCGAAAGATCATTGCCATTCCAACCGCTACTTCAGCAGCCGCTACTGTAATCGTAAATATGGCAAATATTTGTCCGGTTAAAACCTCCGGTGTTATAAAGCGTGAAAAGGCAATTAAATTTATATTGACCGCATTAAGCATCAGCTCAATGCTCATCAGAATACCGACGATTGTCCTCTTGCTCAATACCCCATACAAGCCAATCGCAAATATGATAGCCGCGACTGTTAAAAAATGAACTAATCCAATCACTCTTCCACTCCCTTTGCCAAAACAATCGCACCAATCATAGCTGCCAGTAAGAGTACTGCCCCTGCTTCCATTACCACCATATAATCGGTCAGTATTAACTGAGCAAGGAGTGATGGGGTATCTTCAACAATGACACTACTGGAATAATGCCAGGGTGTAGTAGCTATGACTCCCAAGGTAACAACGACAAACAAGCCGCTTACCAGTGTAACTACGCGAGACGGAATATTTACGTCCGTATCATTCGTCCCATGCCGCTGACTACGCCTGGTAAGCATCGTCCCAAGAACAAAAACAATAGCAATTGCCCCATTGTAGATCAGAATTTGGACTGCTGCCAAAAAGTCCGCCTGCAATAGCACATACAACCCGCTTACGCCGATAAAACATAAAGCCAGCAGTAATGCGCTGTGTACAAGATTACTTTTTGTCACAACTCCAAAGGCAGCAGCTACTGTAATCGCCGCAAATATATAAAATGCGACAGTATAGCTCAGCTCATTCATCCCTGCTCCCTCCTCTTAAGGTATCCTCTTGCTCAGCATTGGGCTTGTCCACTTGGACTACATCGACTGTTGCCGCTGACTTTTGCTTTGCAATCGCTAAACAATTAACATCCAAGTCATTTTTAAAGTACCGAGAATTCTCATAATTTTTGTCCCAGCAAATAGCATTTGTCGGACATGCTTCAATACAAAAATTACAATACAGACACAATCCTGAATGATATAGATATGATTTTAAGTGCCGTTTTTTCTGTTCATCAATGCCTGTAGTCATCTCAATAACATGATTAGGGCATGCCCTTGCGCACAGTCCGCACGCGATGCATTTTTTATCATCTAACTCCAGCTCACCGCCACGAAAACGATCGGGCATGGTTAGCTTTATTTCGGGATATTGCAGCGTTTCTTTTTTGTTAAAAAAAGCTTTTAAGGTTACGCGCATGCCCTCTAATAATCCTTTACCAACCATAGCTTCCCCTCCTAACTAAAAAACTCGTAAATATACATGCCAATTCCGGTAACAATGATATTAAGTAGCGCCAATGGTAGTAACACTTTCCATCCGAAAGACATAAGTTGATCAATGCGCAGCCTGGGAAACGTCCAGCGAAACCACATAAATAGGAAAATCATTCCGCCAACTTTAAGAAAAAACCAGACCCAACCAGGAAGCCATGGTCCACTCCAACCACCCAAAAACAATGTGGTTGCTATCGCTGAAACCGCCAATAAATTTGCATACTCTGCCAAAAAGAACAGAGCCCATCGCATGCCAGTATATTCGGTAAATGGTCCAGCAACGATTTCTGACTCACCTTCAACTAAGTCAAAAGGCGCCCGATTAATTTCTGCTGTTGCCGTAATAACATAAACCACAAAGGCAATAGGTTGTAAAAGGATAAACCAAGTATGCTGTTGTGCGGCTACTATCGAGCTCATCCGCATCGATCCCGACATCATCACGATTCCTAGAATCGAAAGCACCATCGGAACCTCATAACTAAGCATTTGGGCGACCGTCCTCATACCGCCCACCAAAGAATACTTGTTATTCGAGGCCCACCCTGCCATCAGAAACGGTAAAACCGACTGGGAGGACATAGCTATAAAATAAAAAATACCAATATTTAAATCCGCAAAAATAGCCTTATTATCAAAGGGAAACACTACAAAAACTGCAGCTGCGGGGATAAACAAGAGCATCGGTGCCAACATCCACATCCATTTGTCAGCGCCAGCTGGCATAATATCTTCTTTTGCCATTAGCTTAATCATATCCGCTACCGACTGTAACGTACCCCCTGGACCGACGCGGTTAGGACCTGACCGTCGCTGCATGAAGGCACTTACCTTTCGCTCAGTGTAAACCAATACAACTGCCGTCAAGGAAATAATCGTAAAAATAGCCCCAATATTTATTAAACTCATGCAGATATCTACTAACTGTGGGTCAGGTAGAAAGCGTCCTAAGATAGCTCTTAGTATTTCTGCAATTTTAAACAATCCTGTTATCTCTTGCATGCCTTATGACTCCTCTTAATAAAGTTTAGCAATCCACTTCCCCCATCAATGAATCTAATGTCGCCAGTACAGCTACAACATCACCGATAAGCAAGCCTTGGCAGGTTTCATTCAGTACCTGCAGATTAATAAAGGATGGGCGGCGCACATGGAGGCGATAGGGGTTAACTCCGCCATCGCTAACGATATAATACCCTAGCTCGCCGCGCGGGTTTTCGATGGAATGATACACCTCACCAGCTGGTGGCTTCAACACTTTGGGAATAGTAGCCATAACAATACCCTCAGGCATTTGCTCCAGCGCCTGTGCAACAATACTAGCGCTCTGCTTCATTTCTTCCATTCGGACGATATAACGGTCCCAACAATCACCAACTTGGCCTAGTGGCACACTAAAATCAAAACGGTCATAAATACCATATGGCTCCACTTTTCGAATATCATAGTCAACGCCTGAAGCCCGCAAGGCAGGTCCAGTCAGACCAATTTCTATTGCTCTTTGACCACTAATCACGCCAGTGTTTTTTAAACGGTGATACAGAATTTCATTGCCTGTCAATAAACGGTGGTATTCATCAAGCATAGCAGGAAAATCTGTCAAAAAACGCTGCAGTGCGGGGATAAACTCTGCCGGTATATCAGCTGAGACACCGCCAAATCGTATATAAGTATAGGTCTGCCTAGCACCGCAGGCCATATCAAACAAATCCAAAATCCGCTCACGACTGCGAAAACCAAACATCATTCCGGTAGAAGCGCCAAGGTCAATTGCCAGCGAGCCCATAAAAATCAGATGACTGGCAATTCGATTCAATTCAGTCATAATGATTCGCAAATATTCCGCACGTTCGGGCACTTTAATGCCCATCATCTTTTCTACCGTCTGACAATATCCTAAGTTATTTCCCATGGATGAAACATAGTCCAACCGATCCGTATAGGGGATAAATTGGGCATAAGTTCGACTTTCCGCCAACTTTTCAATGCCACGATGTAGATACCCCATATTCGGGATAGCTTGAACTACCGTTTCGCCATCCAATTCCAGCACGACTTGTAATACACCATGCGTACTAGGATGCTGCGGTCCCATATTCAAAGTAAAGGTTTCTGTCTTTAGCATGAACTCTTTACCTCCTTTCCCCCTGCATTACCAATATTGTACGTTTTGCGCAATGGATGTCCATCAAACTCATCTCGCAGTAAAATACGCCTTAGATCAGGATGCTCGGTAAATCTTACGCCTAACAAATCATATATTTCCCGCTCCTGAAAATTTGCAGAAGGCCAAATAACGGTGACTGATGGAATTTGAGAATCTTCCATACCACAACGGGTTTTTACTGTAATCGACTGACGAAGCGGCAAGGAATATAAATGATAAACAACTTCTATATATTCCAAATAATCGACTGCCGTCAGATTACGCAGCATGTTAAATTGATACGACTCGTTAGTTTTAAGAAACTCGAGTATATCTAGCAAACGATGTGGCTCCACAAGTAAAGCTGACTGCGCTTCCTCGCCAATAATTTTTACGTCCTCTAAATACCGAGCTTGTAGCTCAGCCAATGAATTATTTATGTCTTGATTACTCATGACTTTCTCCTCGCAACCTCGGGATTCTTAATCTTGCGTTTTAATTCCAACATTCCGTGAATCAAAGCTTCCGGACGCGGCGGGCAACCAGGAATATACACATCGACTGGTAAAATCTTGTCCACACCGGGAACAACCGAATACGAGTCGGCAAAAGGACCTCCAGAATTTGCACAACTGCCCATGGCGATGACATATTTGGGTTCAGGCATCTGCTCATACAAACGCTTTAACGGACCAGCCATTGCCCAAGTCACGGTGCCCGCAACAATGAGCAAATCAGCTTGTCTTGGTGAAGCACGAAAAACCTCGTACCCGAATCTTGACAAATCAAACCGCGCGGCGGCAGCCGACATCATCTCTATCGCACAACAAGCAAGACCCGAAGACAGCGGCCACAGTGAATTACTTCGCGCCCATTTTAATACGGTATCAAAACTTGTTAAAATTATATTTTTCTGCAACAAATCATTGTCTTGCTCTTCTTGTGATTGCAGTTTAGTTACTTCCATTCCAAGGCTCCTTTCTTCCAGGCATATCCTAGCCCTACCAATAAAATACTAAGGAAAATAAACATTTCAATAAAGGCAAACTTTCCCAACTGCTGAAACTTAATCGCCCAAAGATATAGAAAAACAGTTTCAATATCAAAAGCGACAAATACTAATGCATACAAAAAATAACTTGCTCTAAATTGTACCCAAGTCTCGCCAACCGTATCTACACCACACTCATAAGGCAAAGATTTTTCTATACCATGCTGGCGAGGGCGAGGGCGAATAAAAAATGCAGTCCCTAACGCTAATAGGGGAAAAACCAAAGCAACGAGCAGTAATAATCCAATATTTCCAAAATCTAGTAACATATTATCTCTCCTCCTTCGATAAAGAATTACTTACGTACAATAGTAGTCTGCCACTCACACTCGACATCATACCTTCTTTTGACAGCCTTTTTTTATACTAAAAAACGCGTAAAGCTCCGGCTATTATAGTCATCTATTTCTTTATTCCATTCGTTCCAAAATCATATCCGCTTGTTTTTCTCACCCACTCCTCCAGCGCATTTACTACTTTAGAATACAGAATATTGAATACAGAATACAAAATGCAAGCTAAGCATATATATCTATCTTATCTCTCAATTCATGTTTTTATCTGTTTTTGACGATTGTATCATAAATAAGGAATAATTAAAGTGATTCATGTCACAGTATAAATTCTTTCACGAGATTACAATCTTCGTCACAATGTATACAATCCCTTCATCTATCTATAGTTTTTTTAATTTTTTATTTCTTTTTATATTACTAGTAATAACTTTCTCCGTACCTTAATCCATACCACTTTTTCAATTTTCTCAGAGCATTTCTTTATGCTATTTATAATTATTGGGGGAATTAATGAGGTTATTTCTTGCTAGCTCTTACCGATAAATTATTTTATTGAAAGCAAACATCCAATAAGAAGGTAGATAAAAAAAAGAGCAAAACCTGGTGTATACTAATACTCAAGTTTTGCTCTACTTATTTAATTTTGCTTTAACATCCGGATTCTAAGGAAGATAGTCTTCTTGGATTCAGGATATTGCTTAAGTAGAAACCCGAGCAGATCCTGAAAGAAGGGGACATTTTAGATTCCTGTGTTTCTTGATGATTCCAATAGAACTATTCTAATTTTTTTAATTGTCGAAGTAACTCAGAGTAATCAATAGAACTAAAATCTGTCATATCCATCTCAATTAAATGCCCCAACTCAAAATTTCCATAACCCCGAGTTCGGCAACGCTTTGTAAATTCTTTATAATCAACTAAGCCATCTGCTTCACTCCGGTTCTTTACATGTTCTCCATAATGATAGCAATTAAGAATATGCCCTAAGTGTCTGTTAGTGTCAAGATCTCTTTTTTTCTGTCGCTCAAACAAAACATCCAAATCTCCAGTTAATCGAATAGTAACAATTTGATAACCATATTGCTCCGATAGCAACTCTATTTTTGATTTATGTTTTTCACTAAAAGGATAATCGGAAATAATGGATGACCCACCTTGCATTATTTCTTTCATTTTCTTATAGTAATAATCCCAGCTCAGTTGTATAGTTTTCTCTTTTTCTTCTAAACTATCAAATCCCAATTCATCCCAAAACTTTTCTTTAATATCATCTGGTGATAATACAACAAAGCAATTTCTCCATTCTAGTATAATATTACACAAATATGTTTTTCCCGTACCTGGATATCCAGCCAATAATATAAGTTTTTTGTTCATTTTATAAGTACCCCTTTTACAAAATAAGAGGTTGTTATAGATCTTCAAGAACGTCCAATGGCATAGTTCATAACCATATGGTCTGTTCGACAAGATTCATAACAACCCGAGAAACTTCACAATATTAAATCAATTCATGACCAAATGATAATTATCCGCCTATAATAAGATTCTACAAGCTCTCTTTGAACATTATTAATATCATAGTAAATCGTCTTTTAAGCATTCAAGAAAATGCCAATTTTATGTTTAATCACATTAGCAACCACTTCATTGCAAGGAACAATATTTTTTCGCAATGAGGCATTATCTTTGCTTTGCGAGAATAATTTTGCTGCTTCCCGCGTCCACCCGACTAGCAATTCAGTTCCTACATTAAATTTGCGTACTCCATGATTGGTGCATTGCTGAATATCTTCATCCTTTACTCCGGTTCCGCCATGAATCACCAGAGGAATATCCACTGTTCCGTGAATGTCTTTTAATAAAGGTATATTTAATTCCGTCTTTGACTTATACTGACCATGATTGGTACCAACAGCAACTGCTAAGGCATCAATACCAGTTTCAGCAACAAATCGTTTGGCATCTTCTGGATTCGTATACGCTTTTTTATTTTCTTGTACAGCAACACCATCTTCTATTCCGCCGATTGTTCCCAGTTCACCTTCAACCGATACACCTCGTGCATGAGCATACTCAACAACTTCCTGTGTTCTCAGCACGTTTTCTTTAAAGCTCAAGGACGAACCATCGTACATAACAGAAGAATAACCCGCATCAATCGCCTTTCGTATATCGGCAAAATGATTAGCATGATCTAAGTGTAGTACCACTTCAGCACTTTCATACTCCGCCAAATACTTACATACATTCGCAATTACGCCATAGCCAATATACTCAGCAGTTCCTGCACTAGTTTGAATAATAATGGGCGATCCCATGTCTTTTGCTGCTCTAATCATTGCGGGCAGCATTTCTAAATTATGCATATTAAATGCCCCTACTGTAAAATTCAAACGTGTCGCTTTATCTGTTACTTTTTTCAAGGTTGTATACATACCGTACAAATCCTCCTGTTTTTTACTGTAAGATAACTTTCACTCAGTCTAAACCGCGAATTACGTCTTTAGAAAGCTTCATCAGATCATCAATTTTACTTAAATATTGCTGTAATTGTTCATCGTTCTTACTATTAACTGCTTCTTTCCTCTTGATATTGTACAATTTAAGCAAATCGGTATAGGCTTTTCCCAAGGTACGATTTTCTTGAATGCTCATTTCATAATATTGGATAGCAGCATCCGTTTCCTGTAATACAAATGACTTGCTACCTAATTCATTTAATATCTGTAGCCTCAAATCACCATTTGCTACCTCTAATTCATTTTTCAGCTGTTCGACTCTGATACGCAGATCCGGCCCAACAACCTCCGTTTTTGTTATACTAGCTACCGTCTCTGTAGGTTGATTTTTTTTCTTAAAGAAGAACATTTAGATACCCTCTTTATCTTAGAATATATTCATCAGTGGCGTAATAATCCAAGCGTATAATAATGCGGCAGCAACCGTATCAACATCCGTAGCCGTCGAATTGGCAAATCCTAGGTTATTAAAAATAGTCACTAACAGCGCTGGCAACAGTGTAATAAAAAATCCATGGGCAATCCCGCCAATAATCGCTCCCCGTTTGCCGCCAGTAGCGTTACCAAAAATCCCCGCCGTGCCGCCAGCAAAAAAGTTAGTTAACATCCCCGGTAAGATCATCGCTAAACCAAACGTCGGTAAGACAAACATTGCAATGATTGTACCAATAGTAGTAGTTATGAAGCCAATAATAACAGCATGCGGTGCATAGGGAAACAGTACCGGACAATCAAGCGCTGGTATAGCATTCGGCACCAGTTTCATAGCAATACCGCGGAATGCAGGCACAATCTCTGCTAAAATCAAGCGTACTCCAGCCAACAATACATAGACCCCAACGACAAACTGAATGGCTTGCAAAAATGCATGTACCAGATAATCCGTATGGCCGGCTAATTTTCCACAAAATTCAGGTCCAGCAAAAAACGCTGTTACTAAATATAGTGGTACCATAACGACCATAACAGATAGGTAAGTATCTTGTAAAAACTCAAATGCTTTAGGCAATTTGATATCTTCTGTAGAATCTTCCGGGTTACCAACCAATTTGGCCACCCCTGCTTCAAAGAGATACCCGATGGTGCAAAAATGTCCTAAAGCAATATCATCGCTACCGGTTATCTTGCGAATCAAAGGCTGAGCAATAGCCGGCATTGCCACAGCAAAAATGCCCCCAATAATACCACCGACAATAATCAAAGTTGCGCCTCTCAAACCCGCAAAATAACCAAATACCGTACACATCGTGGCCATCCACAAAATAGCCTGACCAGTCAAAAATATATATTTCCATTTAGTAAATCGGGCAATGATAATATTTACAATGAAAATCGCTAGAAAAGTAAAAGCAATCGGGCTGCCCAGTCCCATCTCATTCATAGCCTGTCCATTGATCGCTTCTATTGAAGGTATAATACCTTGCATATGAAAGCCTTCACTAAAAATCTTGCCAAAATAAATCAAACTCCCAACAATGATACCAGCACCAGCAGATAATACCTGAAAACCTAATAGTGTTTTAAACGTTCCAGCTATAGTTTGACCAGTAGATTTTTTTTGCAGAATCAAACCAAGCATAGCAATTAAAGCAATTGTAATCGCCGCTTGCGTCAAAATATTGGTAATGATGAAATTAATAATTGACATCAAAAATCCCCCTTACTTTTTATCGCTACCTCTATAGCACACCTTTAGCCTGTAATACTGGAGTCAATTTCTCTTCAATTTCTGCTTTACCAACAATATTTTTTAAATATAAAATTGTCGTTGTATCGGGAATCGTAAACTGTTCAAATTGTGTTTTAAAATTCATAGCCGTAATGATAACTTCTGGATTCATTGAAACTGCCGACGAAATATCACAATGATCCAAGTCCGCTTCCACCCCCATCTTGCGCAAAACATCTTCCACACTCATCTGACAAGCAAAACTACTGCCTAACCCCGCCCCACACACCATTAACATTTTGACCTTTTTCTTCATCATTACCCCTCTTTTCTAAATAATCTAATTTTTTCTACCAACATACAAAATGTCTTTTATCCTATTCTTTTTATGTATAACTACTGCTTCTAACAGCATAAAAATAATTATTTTCTATCCCTACCATTTGGCCACTGATACCATCGACTAGCCGTATTCATTCCTTGCTAAGATGCGTTACGCCTCCATGAAATATCAAGTTAATGCCACTTGTATCCGCCACCTCTTGTAATAACAGTTAGTCTTTTTTCGCCATCTATACGACCTCCTCGAACTCATCTAATACATGTTTAAAATCATCAATAGTATATTGGTTTGATATTTTATCAATTTTCCATTCTTCATTAATAATATTAACTATGGATTTCATAACCTTCAAATGCGAAAAATTGTCGGTTGCTGCTAAACAAAAAACTAATTTTACAGGATCATTTGTTTCATGACCAAAAGAAATTGGTTCTTTTAACGTCATAACACTCAGTCCTAGTTTGATCACGCCATCTTCTGGGCGCGCATGAGCAAGCGCTACTCCTTTTCCGACGACAATGTATGGCCCATATTTATTGACAGCTGCAATCATTGCCTCAATATAATCTTGATTAATATAGTGATCATCAAGTAATGGCTGCGCCGCATCTTTAATACAGGTCTCCCAATCTTTTGTTGTATACTGCAATAAAATATGCTGGTCTTTAAGTACTTCATGAATCATTGGTTGAACCCCCTGTCGATTTAGAATGATTTTATTTTTTTCAAATAGTTGTTCAAGATCTTCAATGAAATTTTCCATCTTTATTTTCATGCTGTGTTTTTCAGCAACTTTACAAATTTCTTTAAAAAAATCAACTGCATCAAAATTAGATCCGCCCGACTTTTCTATATCAGGATTACTTTCGATAAATCTTTTTATTTTTTTTCGATCATACTCTGTCAAAAGCGGATCTATTTTTAAAGAAGGCAAATTTTCAATTTCAATATCAATCGTTTTTAAGGCGAAGTCAGCTCCCAACCGCTTAATGGCATGAATATCATAACCATTGACAACCCCCAGTACATCAAACTGGTAATATTTTTTTAGATTTTCCGCTAATAATTCGCCAGTTGCTACCCCATGACCGCAAATAACAACAACTCTATACTTACCCGGATTATGTTGAGCAAGCTTTTCTTCTGAAGCACTAAAGTGAAGAGTAATGTAGGCAATTTCTTCTTCAGAAATCTTTTGGCGGCAATATACTTCTAAGATTCGGACAGCTTTACGAACTGCATTATACGTAGTGCTGTATTGCTCCATAATCATATTTTTAAGAGGATTAAAGATACTTACCCCATTTTTGCTACGGTTAACCAAAGGCTCAATATGGTTGAATAATCGTTCAAAAAGTTCTTTATCTTCAAGAAAAGGAATCAATGTAATCTGCTCCATTTCTTTAATCAACTGAATGGTCAGTAATTGCAATCCTCCCCAGTCGATTTTCAAAGACGCTAGATTTTTAATATTAAAGCTATCAATAATAAAACATAAATAATAGCGTTCATATTCACTGATTGTTCTCGCCTGAATCCCCATTACGTCTTGCAATAGTTGAATAACGATTTGATACGAATGCAGTTTTTCATAACGAAGTGGCAGACTATTCGTACTATTGACCATATACCCTTGCGTAAAGCGCTTATACCAAATAGCAAAAATAATCGACATTTGCCAGCAATGTATTTCATTAAAGACTAATCCTTCTGCTTGGGCTATTTGTTGAAGAGACTGATAAATTTTAGCAGGAAGTTCTTTCTGTAAATACGCAATAACGACCTTTTCTTTCTTAGAAAAAACAGAATGACTGCTACGATTATCAATCATCATTTCTAAATTGATATATTTATTAATAACATTATTAATAAATAAACGGATTGACCATTCATCGCCAAGAAGCTTAAACCCCTCTTTAGGCGTACTTTTAACAATTACCCCATATTCTTGAGCCAGCTTGCGGATTGTTTTCATATCTGAATCGATAGAACTCTTGCTCGTAATTAATTCGTCAATAAAAGTGGTCGCAAAGGTGGGTGTGATTTCATCTAAAATCGAGAATAAGATCATGAGCACCCGTTCTTCCGCCGAATAATACTCCACATGATATTGCGCAGAATTAAGTAGATAGGAAAACTGTTCTTTTTGATAATCCGTAAATTCTAATTTCACACCAAGTTTGCGATCTTGCTCAATATGAGGCAAGTGATTTTGCTGTAGAAGTTGATTGGCTTGTTCTAAATAATACCGAACTGTTCTTTCTGATTTTTGCAATGTTGTTTTCAGGTCATGGTATGTAATATATTCATTTCGTGATGCTAAGAGAAGAATTAGATCTAATTCTTTGCTAGTCATGGTATCCACCTCGCATGTTTAGTATAAAGACTAATGGCAATCCGAAAAAGTAGAACTATTTGCAATATGTTTTTGCAAAAATTCATACGCATTTGATAAACACCCCACACTCAATTTTTACAAGCTTTAATTCATTAGCAAACTCCCCCCTACCAAATTCACACAAACAAAAAAACCACGAAATTCGTGGCTTCCAATCTTAAATAATTTGGTATTTCATTTCTATCAAAATCTAACTTCATATATACCAATATCCTTTCAATGAAACAATATGCCTGTTCATCTGTTTTTTACGATTAAGTTTTTCCTTACACTTCGTCAACAGCAAGGATTTCCCTTTCTAATATGTTCAAAAACCATCACTAACTCACAGTCATAAATTGCCCATCACCATAGCCGTTCTTGAAAATAAGCTCTTACCGACTATAAACGATCATCGAACATTGAAATAAACCTAATCTTTTATTCCATAATACACTGTTTTTTGCCGAGACAAGTGACCTGTCCCCTTGTCCCTTCTTTCATAATTTTAGCCGTTACCAATGATACGGTTCTCCGTAACTACTATATCGACGTATATTCTCATTATCTAATTCTGAATTACACATTTTATGCGGCTTTTTTTTGCATGTCAATCACTATTGTTTCAGTAGCATTTATAGCCCCTTTTTTTATACAGTGGTATAATTATTCTATTTAGATTAACGTAAAGATAATAAGTAATAATTACATATAAAAAAATAATGACAGAGGGAAAGTACCATTATGGAAAAATCAAAGTTTATTGAAATGATAAAGTATAATCCTAATGCTATAGCATATATAAATAATCCTACAGATGAGATGAAGTTATTGGCTATTAAAAAAAACGGACTTGCGTTACAATATATAGATTATCCAACTAGAGAGATGCAAGAATCAGCTATAGACAATAATGCTCGAGCGATTCAATTTATAAATAACCCTACAGAAGATATGATGATAAAAGTTATAAATGATGGATGGGTTAACTTAGAGTATATTAAAAATCCAACCGATACATTAATTAAATTCGCTATAAATCAGACTGGATGGGCTATTAAATATGCTAATAATCCAAGTGAGGAATTGCAATTATTAGCTGTAAGAAAAAATTACGATTCAATAAAGTTTATAAAAGAACCTTACAAAAGTGTACAAGAAGAAGCGGTAAAAATAAGTTATGATGCATTAAGATATATAAATTCACCTACACATAATGCAGAGCTTATTGCTGTCAAGAATGATGAGAGGGCTATTAGACTTATCTCTGATTTAGATAAAAATAAGATATTAGAATTTTTGAAAGTAAATATTTTAGTGATTAAATATGTTATGCAAGAAATAGAAATATCTAAAGATGAATTAGAACAAGTTTTAAAGGAAGCATTATCAAATGAAGATGTTGAAGAAAAATATGTTAGAGATTATTTAAATAGTACTATAAATAAGAATAGTGATATTATGCGAATGGACAAGATGATGATTATTTATAAATATGGAAGTAAAAAGGCAAAAAAAATAGCTGTAGATGAAAAGCTAAAGATGAAATAGGTGGAGATATAATGAATTTTATAGATACATTAAAAAGTGTTGATTTAGTACTATCTACTGGAGAAGTACCTTTAATCGTTGGCGAAAGTGGCATAGGAAAAACAGCTTTAGCCAAGGAAATTGCGAGTGTAAATAATTGGAGTTTAATTGTTATTGACGGGAATCTCCTTAAAGAAGGTGAAATAGGTGGTCTTCCAACTATAGAATCTTATACAAAAGTTAATTCTAAAGGAGGTAAAGTTGAAAAGAAAACTACAGTATATGCCGTTCATAATAAGTTAAGGGAAATTGATGAAGCAATAGCGCAACAAAAAACAGTTCTTTTATTTATCGACGAAATAAATCGTTGTGAACATACAGTACAACAGGAACTTATGAATTTAATATTAAATAGAGAAATTAATGGATATAAGTTACACGAAGATGTAAAAATAATAGCCGCTATGAATCCTTCAAGTAAATATGGTTCGGATTTTGATTACCAAGTTGTAGATATGGATGTAGCGCAAGAAAATAGATTTGTGTGGTTACACATGGAACCTGATTATATGCAGTGGTTAGATTGGGCAATCAATATAGGAATTGAGCAAAAGGTTATCGAGTTTATCTCAACTTTCCCAGAATATTTACATAAAATAAATGAAGATGATATAAGAGCAACTCCAAGAAGCTACGAAAGAATTTCTAGCATTTATAAAATTTATAAGGAGAAAAAAGATTCAATACCTAGATCCGTGTTTTTAAATGTTATAAAAGGAAATGTCGGGAAATTCATTGCAGAAGAGTTTGTTAGCTTTGTTGAATCAGATTATAGTTCACTACTTTCTTATGAAGATGTTTTTTCAGGAGATTCTCTTCATCATTCTATTATAGAAAGAGTAAAAAACGAAAGTCATACAAGACTTTATCTATCCGCAAAGAATATTCTAAAAAACTTAGAAGCCAATATAAAAAATGGTGATTATGACACAAGTTATTATATTGACAGACTGATTGAGTTTTTAAAAATATATCCTGTAGATTTAATGATAGGAATCATGAAGGATATTAAAAATAGTTATCCTGAAGTATACAAACATGCCATAGAAAATGAAGCTTTTGTAGAATCCTATTTTGAATCTTATAATGCAATAAGGTGATAATGTATGGAAACTTATTTTGAAACCCTTGTTAAAGTGCTTTATGAAAAAGTAACGAAAATTATTAACATTTTTATAAAAGAAAATCGTAGAGATAATAATGTTAAAATAAATATACCAAAAGATTTTAATGAAGAGTTTTTTAGCCTTGTAGATAAAGTGAATTTAAGTCTGATGGAAGACAAAGATAATTTCTATGGATATTTTTTGTTTCAAATGTCAAGAGAAATAAGATTTGATATAAGCAGTCCTACTGCCGTGAATTTTAAAGGTTCGAAATATGTTATCTATTTTAACCCCATAATTTTTTTAACCCTTACTATAAAACAAATGGAAAGTACAATTAAACACGAAATACTCCATATATTATCTATGCATTTAATAAGAGCAAAAGAATGTAAGGCTAAATATGGAACATTAGCTGTTAATATGGCAATGGATGTAGTAGTAAATACATATTTAGATCATCTGCCCCCCTATGCTACAACTTTAGAATGGGTAAATTTAAATTACTCTTTAAAACTCTTGCCCTTTGAATCCTTTGAATATTATGCAGAAAAAATTCAAATTGCCATAGATTTATTAGAAGAAGATGAAGATGCAGCAGAGGATGATAGTAATAAAGATGAGAAAATAGAAACTGATTATGCCCCTGAAAAAACCCATGATATTTGGGAAGATTCTAGTGATATAGATGAAAAAACCCTTAAAGAATTTACTGAGAAGTTTATTGATGCTTCGCAAAAAGGCAATATTCCAAACTATTTAGAAGGCATGATATCATCACTTAAAAATAGCAAGGCTGAATTGCCTTGGAATTTATATCTTAAGAGGATGATGGGAACTGTTGAAAGTAATAAAAAGAAGATTATAACAAGAAGAAATCGAAGACAGCCCGATCGATTCGATTTAAGAGGTCAACTTAGGAGTCATAAAGCAAAAGTTGTTGTTGCCCTTGACATAAGTGGAAGCATTAGTGACGAAGAATTTAATCAAGCCATAAAAGAAGTACTCAATATAGTAAAAAATGTTAATCATGAAATTACGATTATAGAATGTGATAGTGAAATCAGACGTGTGTATAAAGTCAAATCTGTCAAGGATATAAAAGCTCGAATGAATCTAAGAGGAGGCACTAAATTTACCCCCGTTTTTGAATATGCTAATAATAATAAGACTAATTTGTTAGTGTATTTTACAGATGGCAAAGGTGAAGATAAACTTCTCTCAATACCTAAGGGATATAAAACATTATGGGTTATTTCTGGGAGAGGAGAAAAGCTTTCCTTAAAAGAACCTTATGGAGCAGTTAAGAAACTTAATACTATTGAAATAAAAGATAATACATTATATACAAGTGATCTTATGAGAGATGGATATTCAATGAATAGCCAAGAAGTAAGTCACATTTGAGTGCAACCTACACAGATTTAATTTTTGGCAGCTCGCCAAAAAACTGGCAAAGGAATGTCTTAGGGGGCATATAAATATCTAGACACTGCCAACAAAGTAGCAGTGTCTAGATGCTAAAGTTAGCTTATAAAGAAGACTTTATTCAGGTGGAGTTTTAACTCCATCTGGATCTTAGTCGCACTTATCCAGAGACTTAGTCGCTCTTGACTCCCACTTGGAGAAGATGGGAGTCTTAGAGCGACTTGTCATCGGATAAATTACGATATGGTGTAGGAACCAAACATGCGACCTCATCAATCAATCTTGAGTCGAAACCATAGAAAGTCCAATGCCTTCCAGTCCATCTATAGCCCGTAACTGCACCATACTCTACGCTTGTTGGATAAAACCAAAATTGTCTTCCATTCTTAAACCATACATAAGTGGTGTAGTACAAGCAATCAATGATATAAGAATATGATGGTTTTGGGGGAATAACTGTTGGTGGCGGAGAGGTCGGAGGTCCGTATTGCCTCATAAATAATAGCCCCCCTTTTTAAGCTCTATATAACATAATATGATGAAAAGTTAATTAGTGTTCATCAAGGCCTTCCATATCTATTCCTCTCCTTGAAATGTCCAAATCATATAAAACTACCCCCTCTTGTCCATTTCATAACTGAAATTCTACAAGAGAGGGTATTTTTCACTATCTATTTTTAAATGTTTTTTAAACTTTAAACATTCCTATTATTTTTTGTAACTCTTCTGCCATTGTAGCCAATGATTGACTCGCCGACGCAATTTCTTCCATAGATGCCGATTGCTCCTCTGTCGCCGCTGACACTGTTTCTGTTTGTTCCGCAATAATTTTACTTTCTTTATCAATCCCTTGCACAGCATTTACCACATTTTCAGCTCCGCTCATTATCTGCTGAGTTGCAGCAGATATTCCTTGTATCTGATTTGATATTTCTCTAATCATCTGAATAATTTCTCGAAAACTTTTTCCTGCTAGATTTACAACTTCTGAACCTCGATTGACTTCCTTTCTACCTTCATTCATAAATAGTACTGCATTATTAGTTTTTTGTTGAATTTCAGCAATTAAGGTAGCAATTTGTTTTGCGAATTCTTGCGACTGTTCAGCAAGTTTACGAACTTCATCAGCAACAACAGCAAAACCTCTTCCTGTTTCTCCAGCTCTTGCTGCTTCAATCGCCGCATTCAGTGCTAAAAGATTGGTTTGTCCTGCAATTGCAGCTATTGCTTCAACAATTTGACCAATTTGTTTTGATTTTTCTTCTAATTCGCCAATTACATTTGCAGTCTCATATGTCTTTTCTTCAATTACACCCATTTGACGTACTGCTGTTTCTATAGAACGCTCACCATCATTAGCCGCTTGCTCTGTCCTTTTTACCGATTCAGAAACGATCATTGCTTTTTGCGAAACTTGTTGAATTTCTTTTGATATTTCCTCAACAACTTCTACTGTAGAATCTACAAGTTTTAATTGTTCATTTACTCTTTGTGCAACTTCCGTAATAGATACAGCTACTTGGTTTGAGGCTTGAGCGGACTGTTCAGCACCCGCTGTCATTTCTTCAGAAGATGCTGCTATATGTTCAGAATGCTTTACTAGATTAAATGTAACATCACGCATTTTATCGATCGTTTTATTGACTTCATTGGCTAATTGCCCCAGTTCTCCTGATGCGTTAATTGAAAGTTTCTTTCTTAATTCTCCATCGCCTAAATATCCAATAAACTCCATAATCATAGAAAGATGTTGCAACATTTGTTTTAAAATTATCCATGATAAAAATGATAGTAGTATGGCCAGCGTAAATAAAATAATTAATGATGATTTTAAACTATGATAAAAGTTCTCTAATATTTCTTTCTTGGGTACATTTACTAAAACACTCCAGCCTGAGGATGGCACCGAATTTACGGCTGCAATATTTTTTTCGCCTGTTTCATCCGTTATTTCATTAGCTATAATTGAAGAGTCCTTTATTAATGCTTTTACCTCTTCTGAAATTGTTTTTCCTTCAATTACCCATTCTTTGTTTTTATGAGCGACAAATTTACCAGATGGTGAGATTATTTCAGCATATCCAGTCTTACCAATCTGCTCTTTGCTAATTATAGACTGCAAATAATCTACCTCTACACCTTGAATCAGCATTCCAGTTACTGCGTTATCACTTTTTATCGGATATGCAAACACAATTGCAACTTTGCCCGTATCCTTCGATACGATTACATCACTAATTTGGGGCTGCCCTGTCGTCATTACAGCCTTAAAATAATCACGATCAGCACGACTTGCGCTTATTGCCTTGGCACTATATGGATAGGTATTAACAACTGAACCATTTATATCGGTAATTGATAGAATGTAGACACCTGGAATGGCCTTGAAAAAATATTCTAGTTGCGCTTGCTTCGCAATAAAATCACCTTTTTCAATGATTGGATTCATCGATATTGCTAGTCCTGTACTCTTTATACAAGAAACATAAGCGTCAACAGCATCTGAGAGTTGAAGTGCTTGATTATGGAGATTTACTTTATTATCTTCGTGCACAGACTGATACAACGAATATAAATATGTACCACTGAGCAAAATTCCTGTAGCAAAGATCATACTTACCAACAGACAAATTATTTTTGTTCTTATGCTCATTTTCAACCTCTCCAATCTTAATATTGACCCTATTAAATATCGTTCGTCATATCCTTACATCTTTTTTTAGTATCTTAATTCAACCTAATTAACGTATGTACAAATTCCATTTGAAAAGATAAAGTTACAGGGTAGCACCTCCTAGTAGTGCCAACCTGTAGCTTTTGTTTTTTCACATCGTTATCAGAATTAATATTTATATTATTTGGCCAATCTCTTTTCCGAATGTTTGTTGATACTCGATTCTCGCTGTGTTGGCGTCAAACTCGCCAGAGGATTTCGAGACGACCATTGTTGCTACGGCGTTACCCATAGCATTGCAAACGCACACGGCTTGAGACGTAAACCGATTGATACCAAATAATAACGGCAACCCTTCAACTGGAAGAATTCCGGACGCCGTCACTGTTGCAGCAAAAACGATGAATGTCCCTCCGGAGACGGTTGCTGCTCCTTTAGAGGTTAACAGCATGATCAAAACAATTCCGACTTGCTGCTGAAAGTCGAGGCTGACACCATATGCGTTGGCAAGAAACAGTGTGCACAGCGGCATATAGACAGAGGTGCCGTCAAGGTTAAATGCATATCCGGTGGGAATCACCAAACCGACGGATTGTTTTGAACATCCCAGTTTTGGCAATTTTTCAATGAGCCTGGGTAAAACACTTTCGGATGATGCTGTAGCAAACAGAATTACGATTTCTTCCTTGAAATACCGCAGAAACCTAAAGTGATTAAAGCCATAGATGCGCATGATGATGCCGAAAACAGCAATAATGACGAATGCCAGCGCGGCATACATAACGAACAGTAAATATCCGAGGGAGATCACAGCTGTCATGCCACTGCTACCAATGGAATAGGCAATGGCACCAAATGCGCCGAATGGCGAGAATTTCATGATGACATCAACAAACTTGAAAAAGCACTCCGACATTTGGGCCAGTGATTTTTCAACGTCGAGTCGTTGCTCAGGTTTTAGCATTAAAACAGCAGCACCAAAACCGATTGAAATTGTTAAAACCTGAAGTAATCCACCAGTAGTAAACGCCCCTAGGAAATTCTCGGGAACAATCGTTTCAACAAAGTGTTGCATGGTCATCCCACCGCCACTCTTTGCGTATTTAGCCGCCGCTTCCGCTTTCGCCGCTGCCGTAGCGGTTAAGTGCATAGACGTACCGAGATCGGCAAAGTTGGCAATGATCATGCTAATGATCAATACTATCGTTGAAACAATTTCGAAATAAATAATAGCTCGCAAACCGATACGACCAACACTTTTCATGTCTCCAGCAGAAGTGATACCATGCACAACACTTAAGAATACCAGTGGAGCCACTACCATCTTGATGAGACGCAAGAAGATGTCGCCTAGCACCTTCATGTCGATAGCTATTTTAGGTGCGATAAAGCCTAATGCCAAACCTAATACAATTCCAGCTGTAACTTGAAAACCCAACCCCGCATAGAAAGGCGTAGCCGAAGAGTTTGGAGGCCCTTCCGTCGGTGTTTGCACCAAATGATTAGGCATAAATTCCCCTCCTAAATTATGAGTCTTGTGTTATTTGTGCCTTCTTGCTTTAATATTTATCCAGTTTGCAATTTTACTACCAAAGACCAAGAACCTTCCACCATGCACCGCCTATACCGAGCCAGATAATTACATTAATGGTGGTAAGTATAAAACCCATTCGCCACCATTCCCCTTGTGTTACATAGCCCGCGCCAAAGAGAATTGGACCTGCCGAACCGCTATAATGGGTCAAGGGTATCATAACATTAGATAGAAAAGCAAAAGCTAATGCCGCAAGAAGCGGCGGTGCCCCTGCCCCTACAGAAATGGCAATAAACGCTGCGTACATCGCGCTAATATGTGCAGTAACACTAGCAAAGCCATAGTGAGAATATACGTAAATTATAATCAGCAAGCCAAAGGCCATGATCCAAGATAAACCGGATGCCGTAATTACTACCCCTGCCGATTTTGCAATCCATGCAATGAAGCCGGATTTTGCCAGTTCTGTTGCCAAAGCAACAAGGGAACCCATCCAAAACAGCGTATCCCATGCGCCTTTCTCACCAATTACATCCTGCCAGGTAAGTACCTGACAAATAACCATGACACAAACGGCGCTCATGGCGACAACAGTTGCTTCAATATGGGTAATTTCTGAGGTCGCCCACATGATCATTGCTCCTATAAATACCAATGATACAATTTTTTCCATTTTCGTCATGGGTCCCATTGCTTCCAGTTCCTTAATCGCTAAGCCTTTGGCCTCCGGCATCATCTTAATTTCCGGCGGATACAGTTTATAGAGAATGTACGGAATCAGCAGCAAAGAAACAGCACCGGGAACAAAGGCGGCCACAGCCCATGAAGTCCAGGTAAGCTGCACGCCGATTGCTTTAGAGGCAATCTCAACGGAAAGAGGATTGGCCGCCATAGCCGTCATAAACATGGCACAGGTAATGGCATTGGCATGATATTCAACCAGCATGATATAGGCGCCAAATCTACGAGCTGTCGGCCCTGGTTCAGAGTCAAGGGCCGAAGATAACCCCTTGATAATCGGGAAGATAATACCACCAGCCCGCGCTGCACTGGAAGGCGTTGCCGGTGATATCACAAAATCACTAAGCGTAATTGCATAACCGAGGGTCAAGGAAGACCTGCCTATAAATTTAATAATAACAAAAGCGATTCTTCGGCCCAGGCCGCTTTTTATAAAACCGCGGGCAAACAAAAACGCTGAGACAATCAGCCACATTGTCCCGTTGCCATAGCCCATCAGAGCCTCTGCCACCTTCAGTGTTCCGGACAGAGCGCTAAAGGTAACAGCAATAAAGGCAATTGCGCCTATGGGCAAGGGCTGGAGAATATAGCCTAAAATCGTAGTCACGAATATGGCGAATAAGTGCCACGCCTGCACCTTTAAACCTGCCGGAACCGGCATGAACCATATAACGGCGCCAACAGCCAATACAATTAATCCATTACGCATATCTTTGCTCATGGCATTATCTCACATCCTTTTTTAGAAATTCCAATTTATCTGCTACAAATGTTGACTATAACTTAGAAACCAGGCGTATGCCGTATAAATGAAAATTCACATAATTATTACGGCATACGCCCGTTAATTCGGACATTTATTGAAATGTGTTATGCTTTATATTTGGCAAGAACACGATCAGCAAATTGCGGCGCATAACCAATATATTTCCGAGGGTTTATCATATCGGCAATTTCTTCGTCGGTAAAGGCTTCGCGGACCTTGGGTTCAGCCTTTAATGCTATGTCCATCTGCTCTTCTTCTTCATATGCTTTCATACAAGTCCTGTAAACAATATCGTGGGCTGTCATCCGCCCTAATTTAGGCGCTAAATGCATCATTACACATTCTGACATCATTATGCCTCTTAATTTGTTTAAGTTTGCTTCCATATGTTTTGGATAAACGATTAAATTTTCTAATACATCCATGGATTTTTCTAGTGCTGCGCCCATGAGATGGCAAGCACGTGGAATTGCTTCCCATTCGGTAAGGAAGCAGCCCCAGTCACGTTCATTTTCACTTACCATGCTTTCTACAATTGCCGGAGCTATACTTCTAACGCTACGACAAACAGCGATAATATTCTCAACGACTTGCGGATTGCGTTTATGAGGCATGGTACTAGAACCCACTTTCCCCATGAAAAATGGCTCTTCTAATTCAATAATTTCAGTTCTCTGCAAGGAAAGAATTTCGCTGGCAATTCTGCCGATTGTACCTGCACAAATAGCAAGTACGCTAACAAATTCTGCTTGACTGTCCCGTGCTACATGCCAAGCAATTGCCGGAACATTCAGACCTAAAATTTCCATCATTCTTTCTTGGACTTCAAGTCCTTTTTCCGGATGTGATGCAAGTGTGCCTACAGCACCACCTAGTTCGCCGACAAAAACTCGGTCTTTAATTTCTTCTAAACGCTGAATATTTCTGCCCAATTCATCTGCCCAGATCGCTACTTTATAACCAAGAGTAATAGGTAATGCATGAATTACGTGGGTACGACCACACATAATGGTATCGCGATGCTCTCTGGCTAACTTCAGTGTCGATTTTTGACATGCTTTCATTTGTTCTAAGATGACGGCATACGCTTCTTTCATCTGTAGAACCAGTCCAGTATCTACAATATCGTGACTAGTTGCACCCCAGTGAACATATTCACCGGCATTTCCGTCCAATACTTTTTTAAATTCTTTTAATAACGGTACTATAGTTATTGAACTTTTGTAGTTTTCACCAATCTGTGGAATATTTAATAATTCCGCATTGGCTTTCGCATTAATTTCATCGGCTTTCTCTTTTGGGATAATACCGAGTTCGCCCTGTGCTTTTGCCAGTGCAGCTTCTGTATCCAGCCATTTCTGAGCCATATTCTTATCACTGAATATTTCCCTCATTTTGTCAGTACTAAATAGACATCCAAAAATTTGACTGTCAATTGTTGTTGATGGCATTTATAAAACCCCTTTCGAAATTTCGTTCAGCACTCCCCCTGCGCACATAGCGCAAGCAATGAATAACCTTGACTAAATGTTATCATTTTCAGAATTAACAGTGAAATATCGGCAACTTATCATTTCATAACAAAATCTTATGCAAAATTTACTTCTCCTGATAACGTCGACTAAGATTCAGTTGGATTTAAAACTCCAACTGAATCTTAGTCGACGTTATCCAGGAGCTTAGCCGCTCTTTATGCACCGCTTATAGAGGTGGGCGTATTAGAGCGGGTTAGCTATC
Organism: Pelosinus sp. UFO1; assembly: GCF_000725345.1. Lineage (NCBI taxonomy): Bacteria > Bacillati > Bacillota > Negativicutes > Selenomonadales > Sporomusaceae > Pelosinus > Pelosinus sp. UFO1. The sequence goes on along the minus strand of NZ_CP008852.1, from coordinate 804,740 downwards.
GGATAAAACAGCTTCTTTTCGAAAAAGTTTAGCTTATAACTATTTATTGTTCTACTTTTTTAATAGTTGAATAAATTTAACTTATTTTATCATAAGAAAATCTTATCGCTTTTCCCGCATAAAAGTCACTCTAATTAGATTTTCCATGATAGAATTAATTATATTATAAATGCGTGGGAGCAACGATTATGGAATTACGACAACTGGAATACTTTCTTATGGTAAGTAAGACAAACAGTTTCACGCGGGCAGCAGAACGGCTCTACGTATCACAGCCTGCCGTAACAAACGCTATTCGCAGTTTAGAGGAAGAACTCGGCATCCAGCTATTTGACCGTAATCAAAAGCAAGCAATCCTGACAACCGAGGGACAAGTATTCTGTAAGCATGTCGAGAATATTATGCGTGGCGTATCAACAACAATTTTTGAAATAAATGAATTAAAAAACCTGAATAACGGTGTTTTAACTTTAGCAATTACGCCAATTGCCGGAACACGGCCAATTCCTATGTTTTTAAAAATGTTTAAAAAACAATATCCCAATATCAAGCTTTCTTTTATTGAAGGTAATGTCCCCGAGATACAAACATTATTAATTGAGGATAAAGCAGATCTTGGCATCGTCATTTTAGGTGACAATAATATCCTTCTCGATTACACTCGCCTCGGCTCACAAGAGCTAGTTGTCTGCTGTTCAAAAGAACACTGCTTTCAAAGAAAAAATTCTATTGAGCTGTCCGAACTAGTAAATGAGCCATTAATCTTGCTTACCCAAAACTGTCTGCTCCGAAAGATAATTATAAAGGAATTTGAAAGGCTCAATACACTACCCCAGATAGCCTTTGAATCCAATCACATCCAGACCATTAAAAGCCTCGTTGCCTGTAATGCAGGTCTCACAATCTTACCGCAGGATTTATGTGACACTTCTCTGATCACTATTCCGCTAAATACTCCCGTGATGATTGATATCGCCATTGCTATAAAAAAAAATAAAGCTCTTTCACATGCTGCACAAGCTTTCCTTGATTTAGCGAAAGAGACTTTTGTTTAACACCTTTAAATTGCCTTTATTATTTTAAAAGGAGATACTACTATGAAATTGAACATCGCTGTTGTTGCTAGCGGCCCATTGATTGCTGGTGAAATCGCGGGTATTATACAATCAATGTTAAGTGAAAATATCGATATTCAGACATACTTGACTTGTGAAATTGAGGATAGTTCCATTGCTGATATCTATATTTGCGCCCAAACACAGCTAAAGTCACTGTCACAAGTAGTCCCAAAAGAAAAAATTGTTCTACTTGACTTAATGCCCAACTCAAAATTTTTTATTGCAGTAGCTCGTATTCCTAAAAACGAAACGGTTTATATTTTTAACAATCATTTAGAATATGCAACTATATTAGGGAATTATTGCAAAAACCTTGGTATTACCTGCGTTGAGTTTGTGCCGATCGCCTATCGTGAAATGCCGCAAGAAGAAATATCAGCGCGATTGCAAAAAGCCAAATATATAATCGGCGTTGACCGCTTTGTTGGTGAAGGTGGTCTTTTGTCACCAGCCTATCGCCCCTACTTGCGTAAAGACGTCACAATCATTCCAGCAACCCGCGCCGCATCTGTCCATTCTGCCTGTGTACTAATTCAATATATTGCTACAAAATTTTACCGTCATATCGCTGATAACATTGAAAAAATAAAGTCGGATTTGCAAAGTAACGTCTCGCCTGCTGAAGCTGATTTGAAAAAAATCAGGCTTGAAGTCAACGATCTAGTTGTTTCCAGTAATAAAGCGCTGGATATTATTCAAAATGCCGTTACAAAATCTGTTCTTAATAATATTTCATCCGATGTTATTATTTTTGATACCCACAGTAATCGCTTAGATATTGATCGGCTTGCAAACCAGCCAATTTGTGACATTTTAGAAATGATTGCAGGTTCAAATCGCACTCTGCATTTGATAGCTGAAAAGCTTACAAAACTGTAAAAAGTCATTTTCTCAAAAAGTAGTCTCTCCCCCTGTGTTTACAAGGTTTGAGACTACTTTGTATCGAGTCAAACGACGAATTATTTTAATGAGAACACAATTAAAACGGCAATTATCGCAACGCACATTCCTGGGGCAGTACGTTTAGCAATCTCCATAGGGTTTACTCCAGCAATTGTTGCACAAACAATGGTAGCACCTGCTACTGGAGACATAGTACGTCCGAGAGCTCCAGATATTGTAGCAAGTGAGCCCATATCAGTGATTTTAAAACCAAATTGAGCAGCATGAGGGGTAACTGAACCATTGAATGCGAGAGCGGCAGCATCACCCGAACCACTCAAAATTGCAAGCAAATATGGGCCGAAAGATGCCGCATATCTAGCTATATCCTGTGATTCCTTCATTTTTTCAATGAGTGCACCAGTGAGTCCAATTGTCTCCATCCCTTGTGTAAATACAGCAGCTGCAATAATAATACCCACTATTTCGCCATAAGACTCACCCATGCCTTTAAAAAAGCTTTTGGATATTTCTTGAGCGTTCCCCAATGTTACTATAAATCCTAGTATGACACCCATAATCATAGCCTGGGGAACTGTAACGGCAGGAATAAAACCAACCATTTTGCTGCCTAACACCAACAATATAAGAGGAACGATAGGAACTAGCGCTTTTACAAAGTTAACTTTAAAATCTTGCTCATTGATAGCTAATTTTCCGGCACGCTCAGCACTAGGACCTTCTTTGCGCAAATAGGAAACAAGAGTTAGTATCGGTGCTGCAACAGCAAGTGCAATAAGCACAGCTGAGGTATGACCAGCAATAACTGTCATCACATCAACATTAGCTAACTTAGCGACAAATGGATTATGAACAAGACCAGGGCTCATGGTACTACCAAATGTGCCGGACATGATAGCAGCGGCAGCCATAGCAGGGTGTACACCAGCTCCAATCAAAGTAGGTATTAATACAGCACCAACTGCAGCGGCGCACCCAGCCGTACTCGGTAAAGCAATATTAAGAACCCAAGTCATTATTATGGCTCCTGGTATCAGGATAAATTTAAATCTTTTTAATAAGCTAGTTAAGAAGTTTACTAGATGACTATCACAGCCAGTCAGTTTCATTACATAAGAAAAACCCATCACTGTACAAATCGTGGTTACAAGCCCTTCGTTCACCATTGCTTTGGCAAATGCATCTATGGCAACTAAAGGTTTGCCGATGACTAAAGCCATTGCAACACCTGCTACAAATAGAACCAACCTAGTTTCATAACGTTTGATGATAGCGAGGAATGTTAAAAGTACAATTAAAACACCAATCCAAATCATTAATTAAACCTCCCTAAAATTTCCTATCCTTATCGCACCGACCTGAACCTTAGTTATTTTAAATGACTTGGCTAATATGCATTACCTTGAATTTACCACCACTTTGTGCTGCTGCTTTATTTAGCTGAACAAGGCAAGTGGGACATTCTGAGACAACAATTTGTGCCCCAGAATTTTCAATATTAATTCGTTTCTTTTCTAAGATGGATGCTGCAATATCATGATAGTCGATATGGAAGGATCCAGCACCGCCACAGCAAATATTGGATCCTGCCATTTCAATAAAGTTGCCAGTTGCTTTTAAAAGCTCACGAGGCTGTTTTTTTATGCCTTGACCTCGCCCCAAGTGGCACGGTTCATGAAATGTCAGCTTTGTATTAACACTGTGCTGAGGCTTATAGCCAACATGGATGAGATATTCACTCAGGCCCATGATTTTCTGACTAAAGACCGCTGCTCGCTCTTTCCACACTGGGTCGTCAGTGAAATAAGCGCCAATGTGCTTCAATGTACCGCTACAGCTAGCACAATCACTAACAATCACATCAGCATTCTCAAATAAAGAAATATTTTCTTTTGCCATATCTAAAAAATCAGTACGAAGTCCATGAGCAAGGTGGGGTAATCCACAACACATGTTATTGATTAGTTGTGGTTCTGTTAGTGTCCGTAAGATAGCAAGTGTCCCTTCTACTGCATCAGGGAACATCATGCGCATACCGCATCCTTTAAAATAGGCAACCTTGCTTTTATCTGATATCTTAATAGGCGACATCGGTGCAACACTCCCCAGGGCGGCAGGACCTGCAAATGATGCCAAATACTGCTTGCGGGTAAATTCGCTAGGGGCCATACCATGCGGGATCATCGTATTCATGCCAACCTTACGTAATACCTTAAGTGCCCCAGCAGATAATTTTACAAGGGTTCGATTCTTCATTAAGGTACCTAACGCTTTATATTTAGCACCAGGACTACCATTTTTATCGGCAAAATATTGACGAAGAGCAATCATCGCATCATCGGTTTTCACCTTGCTAGGACAGTTATCTACACAAGTTCGGCACAAAAGGCAGAAATTAGCAATGTTGAGTATCTCAGTACTGGGTTTAACAACTCCCTGTATCAATCCCCTGGCTATATTATTTTTGCCGCGGGCACTTGATGATTCTATATCTTTTGCTCCAAATAAAGGACATACTGTTAGACAAGTACCACAACGGTCACACTGACTCACAATATCTTCCACGTCTTTGAAGTATGATTTTATATCTGTATTTATCATTTCAAACTCCTCTCTACCAAATTTTATTTGGATTAAGAATTCCCTTAGGATCAAAGGACTGCTTGACCATTTCCAGCGCATTGACCCCTGCTTCACCTAAAGCCTTGGCAATATGAGGCCGTTTGGTGATGCCAATACCGTGTTCACCGGATAAAGTACCGCCTACCGAAAGAGCTGCCGCAAAAATTTCATCTACAGCTTCATGAACTCGTTTTTCTTCTCCAGGCTTAGACAGATCGCAAAGTACAGAAGGATGGATGTTTCCATCACCAGCATGTCCATAAACGGCAATTGTCAGCTTATATTTTTCTGATATTTTGCGGATAAGACGAACGGTCTCAGGAAACGCATCTCGTGGTACAGAAATATCTTCGCCAAATCTATTTGGAGCCGCAGCACCAATGGCTGAACTAAGTCCACGGCGTATTGCCCAAATTTCATCGATCTCTTGCTGAGAAGTCGCAACCCGAACTTCGATTACGTCAAATTCGCTAGCGATAGTTTGAATTCTCTCAGCTTGTTCTACTAAATCGTCATTGCTTGCTCCATCAATTTCTAAGATTACACAGGCTTCTATCGAAGAATCAATCTCAAGCTTACGATGTCTGGCTACTGCTTGAATACTAATTTTATCCATTAATTCTGCCGCCGCTGGTATCACTCCTGACATCAGCATTTTGTGAATGGTCTTACAAGCATCATCAAGTGAAGAAAACATTAATTGTATGGTATTCCGTACTTTGGGCATCGGAATTAAGCGCAATAGTGCCTTTGTGACAACCCCTAAGGTTCCTTCCGAACCGGTAAACAATTGCGTAAGATTATAGCCCGTTACGTTTTTCAGTGCTTTACCGCCCGTATTAATAATACTACCGTCCGCTAATACGACCTCAAGCCCCATGACATAGTTACTGGTCACGCCATACTTAACGGCCCGCATGCCACCAGCGTTTTCTGCTACATTTCCACCAATGGTTGAATACTTCCAACTAGCTGGATCTGGAGGAAAAAACAAACCTTTGGCAGCACAATAATCGTAAATGTCGATAGTACGTACGCCAGCTTCCACGGTAATCATCATATTACCTTCATCCAGTTCAATGATTTTTGTCATACGATGTAGCGCTAGAGAAATACCACCACAGACAGGTATGCTGCCGCCCGTGCGACCACTTGCGGTACCACGAGGTGTGACTGGGATACCATATTCATTTGCAATCGCCATGACGGCTGATACCTCTTCGGTAGTGCTCGGAATGACTACGAGATCGGGAATATTTTCTAATGACATGGGCACAAAGGATGAGTCATAAGAATAGCCAAAACACTCGTCTTTCGAATCAATCGCATTTTCTACCCCAACAATATTACGAATTTTCTTTTTGATTTCATCGGTTATCATTCATTCTACCTCCAATAAATTTGCAAACTAAAATTATTTACTTTGCAATTCCATATCCATAAATAAACACTATCATGTACAATCATCAAAGTGAAATATATTATAACAATGAGTTGATAACTTACTCCTATAGTAATTGTAATTAATTGAAATTGACAGTTGTTGCTGCTTAAAATACTAAGGCCTCCTCTTAGCAGGATGAGCGATGCTTGATAACAAAGTAGCAAAAAAAAAAAGAAACGTGAAATTCTCGTTTCTTTTTACTATATGGTTTAGGCAACAATACATCAAAAGTCGTTATGATTTATTGTTTAGCAGAATCAGTGATTTTTTGTAAGCTTGTACTGCTCTTTAATAAACTTTATAAACGCTATGGATGCATTGGACAAACACTTATCTTTTTTCCACGCTAAGCCAATATCAAATATAATAGGTTCCTGTAATGGAACAACAGCAATATGATGATCATCACGAACAACCATCGTCATTAGTAACGAAATTCCCGAACCATTGGAGATTAAACTCTTTATTGTTTTAATTTGATTGGAAGAAAGTATCGTATTAGGCATAAAGTGTTGACGCAAACACCTACTGATGACAACTTGGTGCTGATACGATTTTTCTTTTAATAAGATAAACTGTTCGTTCTTTAGTTGATCAAATCGTACTGCATTCTGCTGTCGTAGTGGATGATTGGGATGCATGCACAAAACAAGTTGTTCCTGGGTGATTACCGAGGTATTGAGAGTTTCCGAATTCTCAGGAAGAATGATGATTGCCAAATCAAGTTCGTCTTTTTCTAGTTTAGCAGCAGCATCCAAGGAGGATGTTTCTTCAAAAGCAATCAGTTGTAAAGCTGGGTAGGCCTGTTTAAAACAAGAGAAAATGTCAGGAAATAAGTAAGATTCAATCATGGGCGGAACACCTAATTTAACCGTACCTTTTCGCCATGTTTTAAAGTCCTTTGCTTCCTGAACGGCTTGTTGACAGTCATCAAGAATCTTTTCCATTCGTGAGAGGAAAGCCTGACCTTCTGCCGTAAGAACGGCTTTCTTTTTACTCCTGTCAAAAAGCTGAACATCAATTTCTTCCTCCAGCTTGCGAATGGCCTGAGTAATAGAAGGCTGAGAAATATGTAATTGTTCCGCCGCTCTGGTAAAACTCTGTAATTTGCCTACCATACAAAAATATTCAATTTGTCTTAATTCCATAATTAAAAGAGCCTCCAATAACAACATCTTCATCAATGTTTTTGGAAATTTTGCTTAATAACATTTACTTTCGCCCTAATGCAGACTCTCAAGGACGCTTCTTCCGATAAATCAATCCAATAACAAAATCTACTGCCCTTAATCTATCTTTGTAACATTTCTCATAAACGTACGAAACTCCTGCTAAATCCACAAATTGGGCGGGAGTTCTTAGCTATTATATATCGTTAAACTGCTTGGACAGGAGTTTGAAAAGTTTTGGCGAATTAGTGCTATTACCGTAAGGAGGCAACGACCAGAATATGAAAGAAAAACTTTACAATCCGAGCATCTTAAATAACTTATATGATGGTCTCTATATTGTAGATAAAGACAAGAGAATATTATTTTGGAATATGAGCGCTGAAAAGATTACTGGCTACTCACATTCCGAAGTAATTAAAAAACCCTATTGCAGTAACATATTAATGCATATTGATGGAGAAGGAAATAACCTCTGTACGAAGGAATGTCCAATTGATGCTACTCTAAAAGACTCTCAAATTCGCGAAGTTGAAGTTTACATTCATCATAAAGAAGGATATCGGGTTCCAGTGTCTATACGGGTAATTCCTTTATTGGATGATGATGGCGAAACTTTGGGAGTAACAGAAGTATTTGTAGACAACTCAGTTCACGATGAATTAACAAAAGAAATCCACCAGCTGAATGCGCTAGTAATGGTTGATACACTTACCGGCCTAAAGAATAGACGTTTTGCTGAGGACTATCTGACATCCAAGCTACATGAGGTGCACAGAAACGGGGCTATACTAGGAATACTTTTTTTTGACATTGACCATTTTAAACAAGTAAATGATGAGTATGGTCACGACGTTGGTGATTCTGTTTTAAAAATGGTTAGCAAGACACTAGTTAACGGCCTCAGAGCTTCTGATGTAGTCATTAGATGGGGTGGCGAAGAAATAATAGCTATTCTCAGTGGTAATTTAACAGAAAATAAACTAGAATATGCTGCTAATAAACTTCGAATCTTGGTAGAAAAATCATGTCTCCACATCAACGAAGGGTTATTGTGTGTAACTGTATCAGGTGGAGGTACGTTAGTAAAAGCAGAAGATACTATAGACAGTCTAATAAAGCGTGTAGATCAATTAATGTATCAGAGCAAAAACAATGGTCGAAATCTCATAACTATTGGGTAAGAGCTAAGTGAAAAAATTACGCTAAAAATAAAAGACGAGTATGTAAAAATTGTATAAATAGAGACAATATCCATAAATAAGTTAAACTATTTATGCAAATATACAAACAAATCTCGCTCAATAATTGACAGAACTTTTGAGGACATCCACCGTAAGTTAAGGTTGCCTTAAACAAAGACAAAACCATTTCCCCCGTCTGCTTCCATCGCGCCCTTTATAGACGTGTGATTATAAAAAGATAAGGGGTAGTAGAGAAAATAACTCTACTACCCCTTATCTTTTTACTATTATACCTTATTATTGCGCTAGTTTTATCATGGCTTCCGCAAGTATTTTTGTCGCTAGCGTCAATTCATCTAAATCAAGTTTTTCGTCAGCCTCATGTTCACCTTTAGATATTCCTCCAGGAAAGGCCATACCAAAAGCCACAGTATTAGGCATTGTTTTTGCATAAGTACCGCCACCTGTAGTCATAGGTGCTACTTCTTTGCCAAATTGCCGACAAAAAATTTCGGTCAATGTCGTGACCAAAAAGCTGTCTTTAGGATAATATAGAGGCTGGGTAATTTCGGGTATCTCCAGTTTTAATCCTAAAGCAGCGGTAGCCCCTTTTATTTTTTCCGCTATCGTTTCTGGGTTGACAGTCACTGGTACACGGATGTCACAGCCAACTTCCACATTCCCATTCTTGCATATAATTCGTGAAAAATTCAAGGTCAGACCACCGGATACTTCATCGCTACACGCAATACCTAAAGACTGCCCATCACATTCCCGCCCTAGGAGTGTATTGATTTTGCCAACAAACTCTGCAAGGGTCCCGCTCAATTGACATTCAACTAAAAAAGCGCACAGACGGCTAACAGCATTATCACCCATCGCTGGTTCCATAGCGTGAGCAGGTCTGCCTTTTACTTTTATCACCACTTCATTGCCATTACCGCCTTCGGCAGTCAGCTGACATTTTTCCCGTTGGGTATATCTCTGGGATAATGCTATGAAAGCACTAGGATCAGTTACTCTTACGGTAGCTTCTGCATAATCTGGTACGACGTTCATCGTATCGCCACCGCCGATGCTTACAATCACATTGGTTGCTGGTTGTTCCCCAAGCACTGCGGAGAGAAAAATATTGACATGTCCCTTTTCTCCATAGGTTACCGGGAAAGTAGAATCAGGAGTAAAACCAAAGCATGGTGCTGGTTCATGTTTCAAATAATGCTCCATATCCATCATACCAACTTCTTCATCGCAACCAAAAATAACTCGAATGCGATGCTTCAGCGTTATTCCCGCATCTTTAATGGCTTTCAAGGCATATAAAGCAGCAAAAATTGGCCCTTTATCATCGATCGCCCCACGTCCTATGATACAATTGTTCACAATTTTCCCCTCAAGAGGTGGAGAAGTCCAGCCCTTACCAAGAGGTACAATATCTAAATGTCCAAGTACGGCAACATATTCTTCCCCCACGCCATACTCAGCATAACCACAATATCCATCAAGATTCTTTACGGTAAAACCAAGTTTTTTAGCTTCCGCCAATGCAAAGTCCAGCGCATCTTTATTCTCTTTGCCGAATGGCGCACCTGGCTGTGGATCTCCTTTAACACTGTGAAATCCAATTACTGTCTGAATTGCTTTAACGAGGTCGGCCTTACTAGCATCCAAATTAGAAAAAACCTTTTCCATATGATCCTCCTGTACATTTTCAATATTCTTACTATTTACTTTTCAATACAAAATTTGTAAATCCTCTTTTTATTTACTACATTTCATCCCATTGTCCTTATAGGGTATACGTTCTCGTCATCGCAAAGAATTACATCATTGTTCCTATCATTTGATAGCTGAGGGAATTTCATATTGCCTTTCGCGTTATCCATAAAGGCGTACTACCTTAAAAACAGACTTCTGTTTTTTAAAATAATTATTGGTTCTAATTTATTGCTGTTATTCCCTAAAAAGGGTAGACGTATCCTACGTGCTCTGATACTGTGCTTTTTGGGCAACTTTGGCTTCAGTTTATAACCATAGATGAAGCAAGAGAAGCTGTTGAGCAATGCATACATTACTATAACTATGAACGGTATAACCTCAAAACAAAACTGACACCGTTTGAAAAACGGCGCCAGTCTGCTTAATTTCAAGTAATCCTACATATGGTGTTTTTTTATCTTCCCGAACTAGGGTGCACTTCAATTGCGGCAGGGGATTCTTTCGTCATTATAAATGATAAGTTTCTACTTACCATCCTTTTATAACTACAGCTATTTACTTTGGGCTGTTGTTTTAATTTTGTAACCAATATACAAACATAACAACCAAACAGGTGCAATATACAACGAGAAACGCATGTCAGGCATGAAAGCCATAATAACAACAACAGCTGCTAAAAAAGCTAAACCGATATAAGATGCAATAGGGTATAACGGCATTTTAAACAATATGTGTTTATTGGCCTGTTCTTTATGTTTGCGAGACTTTAACTGTACAATTAAAATAATCGCCCAATTAATAATAATCGAAATAGTCGCCAATGACATTAAGTATAAGAATACTTTCTCTGGGTTTAAATAACTTAATAACACTACAATTAATGTAAACACTGTAGAAACCAATACTGCATTTACTGGTGTACCTGCTGAATTTAATTTACCAAAGATTTTCGGAGCATTTCCTTGTTCGGCCAAACCGTATAACATTCTTCCGTTACTATATAAAGCACTATTATATGCTGATAAAGCTGCCGTAAGAACTACAAAATTCAACAAATTAGCTGCTGACGAAATACCTACATGAGAAAATATCTGTACGAAAGGACTCCCCGTTGACTCCATTTCAATCCACGGGAATATTGCTAAAATCACTCCCATAGCTCCTATATAAAATAGTAAAATTCTCCATACAACTTGATTAATGGCTTGTGGAATGGTTTTTTCAGGATTCTCAGCTTCACCAGCAGTAATTCCTACAAGCTCTACACCACCAAATGAAAACATGACTAAAACCAGCGACATCACCACTCCCTGTATGCCATTTGGTAAAAATCCTCCATGTGTCCATAAGTTACTGATCCCAATAGGTTGTCCACCATTACCAACACCAAAAACAATCATCCCTATACCAAAAACAATCATGCCAATGATTGCTATTACCTTAATAATGGCAAACCAAAATTCAAACTCGCCATAAACTTTTACATTTATCATATTAATTAATGTAACGCCCACCAAGCATATCAGTGCTGAAACCCATGTTGGAATATCCGGAAACCAATAATTAATATAAACGCCTACCACTGATAATTCAGCCATACCAACAACTACATAATTAAACCAATAGTTCCAGCCAGCAATGAATCCCGGAAGTTCGCCCCAATATTGATAAGCATATTCACTGAATGAGCCTGACACTGGATGATCGACAGCCATTTCTCCCAATGCTCGCATAATAAAAAATATAATTGCGCCACCGATTAAATAAGATAAAGTAATCGCTGGTCCAGCCATTTTTACTACTGTAGCAGAACCGTAGAACAATCCTGTACCGATGGCTCCCCCCAACGCGATCATTTGGATATGACGATTCTTAAGTCCACGTTGCACATACTGATTCGTATTATTGGTGTCCATACTTCTCCCCCTCTTACAAAATTAATCTTCGTCAATTGGTATTGATAATGTTCTTTTTTCCGTATTTATTACAATGTTAGCTTCCACCCGACTTACTCCAGGTATCGCCATAAGTAAATCGATTACAAAATCTTTGTAAGTAGGCATATCCTTTGCAACAATTTTTAAAAGATAGTCTCGATTACCAGTAATCGCATAACATTCAAGAACCTGTGGAATTTTATTGATCTGCTCCAAGAAAAAATCAACTGTTTCTCTCGTCAGCGGAGACAAAACCACCATAATAAAAGCAATAGTTTCCATTCCAAGTTTTTTTTCATCAACAATCGTTGTGAACTGCTTGATAACACCTAGTTCTTTTAGATTTTTTGTCCTTGTTAGACACGCTGAGGTAGACAAACCAATCATTTTTGATAAATCTAAATTGGATATTGAAGAATCTTTTTGCAACTCTCTAAGAATTGCTTTGTCGTAGTTATCGAGTATCATTATAATATAATTCTCCTTTATTTTTAAAAACAAAAATATTATGAGGTCATTTGTATATATTGCAACATTTTATGTCGTCTTGTCAATGTTTTTTAAATACAATTATACACCACATCTCCCCACGGCACACAAAAAACAGCTATTTGCCTATCATTAGACAAATAGCTGTTTCCCATCAATGATTTTCTTGGAAGATCTATTCTATTATATCGAGTGCAAAAACTGGGGTCAGGCTTGAGTTCTTAACAACTTGATTTATGTGACTAATACAAGATCATGAGAAAAACAACTCAATTTTGACATAAGTCAAGCCTGACCCCAATTGCTCTTGAGATTCCACCGTCGACGAATTCATTAGCGGATTTTTAAAGCATTCAGCCTTTTTACCAGTTCCAGATCACTAAGATCTGCTATTCTTCCCCTGTTATCCATAGCTGCAATCACTTTCATATCTTCATCACTTAAACTGAAATCCCAAATGTTGAAATTTTCCTGAATACGTTCCTTATGAACTGATTTTGGAATAGCTACTACGCCCCTTTGCATATGCCAGCGAAGAACTACCTGTGCAGCTGATTTCCCATACTTATTGCCTATGGAAATAAGAACTTCATTTTGGAAAATATCATTCCCACCATGAGCAAATGGGCTCCACGCTTCCATTTGAATCTTATATTCGTCCATTAATTTTTTCGCATCTTTTTGCTGATAAAACGGATGAGCTTCTACCTGATCTACAGCCGGAACAATGTTATTATTTATAATTAAATCTAGCAAACGATCACTTGTAAAATTAGAAACACCAATTGCTCTAATTTTTCCGGCGTTATAGAGCTCTTTCATTGCACGCCAAGATCCATAATAATCATTGAAAGGTTGATGTATCAGATATAAATCAAGATAATCCATCTGAAGTTTTCTTAATGATTCTTCAAAACCCTTCTTTGCATTCTCATATCCGGCATCCTGAATCCATAATTTCGTTGTAATAAACAATTCTTCTCTTGGAACTCTACTTCTTTTTATTCCTCTTCCAACTGCTTCTTCATTAAAATATGCTGATGACGTATCAATCAATCGGTAACCACTCTGGATTGCATCGCATACACACTGTTCACACTGTGCTTCATCTTCCATCTTATAAACACCAAAACCTAGTATTGGCATCTTCACACCATTATTTAAAGTTACATAGTTCATATTATCCATCCCCTAATATAATGATTTTCCTAACAGTCCCACGCGTTCATAATCCCAACGTATCCTGTCATGCCATACTTTTCCCTCACTTTTGAACTAGCCGTATTTACACTTCATTTTCGAAAAAAGGAACCGAAAGTTGATATACAACTTCTTTCAGTTCCTTTTTATCTTTGGGAATATCGATTTAATAGCTCCCCCTACCTAGTCAATATTGCAACTATGACGGCTCACTCACACGCTGACTCAGTGTAATCTTCGGAGGATACAGAAGTAAGGGGCCCAAATGTTCCATAACTCTTGCCACATTCGGATGCTGAGCGTGCTCAGCAACAGCTTTTTCATTAACCCAACCGTCAATGATGTAGAAAATGTTGGAATCTTCGATCTTTTGATATAAGTCGTAGTAAAGGCACCCTTCTTCAAGACGTGCAGGCCCGACAAATTCTAAGATGAGTTCTTTTACCTTTTCGCGGTTCGGTGTTTCACAACGCAATTCGCAAATGATGTGTTGTTCGTCTAATTTTGAATTTTGCATTGGTCATCTTCCTTTTTAGTTAGTAGAGTTCGCATACCTTCCGGCTTTATGTTCAATGAGCGTGTTGATCGATATCGATCAATTTCTCCCCGCATACACTCGCGTCATGCCACCATCAACTACCAGATCAATACCAGTAATGAAGCTACTCGCATCAGAGGCTAGAAAGACCACAGCATCACCGATATCTTTCGGCGTTCCGACACGGCCTGCCGGAATCTCACTCGTAACTCGCTGCACGTAATCGGCCACCTGTGCGTCAGTCATGTTTTGCTCGGTATTGTATCCCTCCGTTGGCACAACGCCCGGGCTAACCGAATTCACCCTGATGCCCCTATGCTTGAGGTCGGTAGTCCAACTGCGGGCGAGGGACCGAATAGCTGCCTTCGTCGCCGCATAAACAGCAAACCCTGGCAGGCCCATATCGGCGGTAATCGAAGCGTTCAGAATAACTGAAGCGCCGTCCTTGAGAATCGGAAGCATTGTCTGAACAGTAAAGATTACGCCCTTGATATTGACGCCCAACAAGTGGTCGACATCTTCCTCTGTAAGATCTTCGAACGAGATGGCCTTACCTCCGCCAGCATTTGCAAAAATGATGTCAAGGCCACCATGCTCTTTCCTGATTGTCTCAGCAAGACGCAGCATATCATCCTTCTTCGTAACATCAACCGCGATTCCACGCACTGATATTCCAATCCGCGCTGCCGCCTGCTCAATCTGATCTCTTCGCCGCGAAATAATATAAACGAATGCGCCCTCCTCAGCCAGGCGCTTAGCAGCGCCGAAACCAAGCCCGGAACTGCCTCCAGTAACTAAGGCTACGCGTCCTGCTAAAACTTTATTGTTTGGACGTGACATATCTAAAATAGTAGTTCCTTTTTTTGTGGATTCCATAGTTAACCTCTTTTTCTTAGTAAATATGGTTTTGTTTTTTTAGGATATCGTGTAAATCACATTTCGGTATTTTATTTATCTTTACGTACAGGAATGGATTCCGGGATATGTTTTTTAGCAATGCCCCATAATTTTGTGAGGGATATAAGGTTCTTCCAAATAGGAGATTTCTTCGTCAGTCAGTTTGACATCCAAAGCGGAGGCCGCATCATCAAGATACTTTTCCTTGGTTGGACCGTAAACTGGAGCGACAACACCTTTGGCCCAGAGCCAGGCAAGAGCAACCGCTGTTCTTGTAATACCCTTCTTTTCAGCAATTTCGCCGACATGGTCAACGATCATTTTGTCGGAATCCTCAGTGCTGTCGTATTTCATTTTTGCAATCTGATCCTGCTCAGCTCTGGCGGTTGTTGCGAACCAGTCGCGGCTTAGTCTTCCCGCAGCCAGTGGGCTGTATGGAGTCAGGGCAATGCCCATATCCTTGCAGAGAGGATTCATTTCGCGTTCTTCTTCTCTATATAATAAGTTGTAGTGTCCTTGCATTGTGACGAATTTCACCCAGCCATGTTTTTCGGCAGTATATTGTGCTTTTTGGAACTGCCATGCATACATGGAGCTGGCGCCGATATATCTGACTTTTCCTTCAGTAACCAGGTCGTTCAGTGCACGCATGGTTTCTTCAATTGGTGTGCCATAATCCCAGCGGTGGATATATAACAGATCAATATAGTCTGTCTGTAGGCGTTTCAGGCTTTCGTTTACTTCATAGAAAATTTCTTTGCGGGATAAGCCGCTGCCATTTGGGGTATCTCGCATTTTTACAGACAGCTTGGTAGCAAGGACGATGTTTTCTCGTTTCGCATAATCTTTTAAAGCGCGGCCAAGGATTTCTTCGCTTGCGCCAAGACCATAGCAGTTTGCTGTATCAAAGAAATTGATGCCAAGATCAAGGGCTTTTTTGATGACTTTGCGGGCGGCATCTTCCTCTAATACCCAGGTTGCCTGCCATTTTTTAGGATCGCCAAAGCTCATACACCCCAGGCATATTTTAGATACATCCAGTCCAGTATTTCCAAGTTTTACATATTCCATTGATTATTCCTCACTTTCTAATAAGTAAATTTATTAAATATCCTCTTTAAGGTTGCAGAGTTATTCTACATCCCCCCCATCTATCTCTAACAATTAATATTAGATTAATAATTCACATTGACGTATTAATGCTCATCTGTGTATAATTATATTCAAAAACAAACGATTTGCAATTGCCAAATAAGTATAGAATGTGTATTAATGCACGTTCTAAGTAGATATGATAATTATCTTTAAGAAAGGTTGGTGTCTTTTCCAATGTCTAAAGTTGATAGACGAATACTCAAAACACAAGACGCAATAACTAAGGCCTTCATAGAATTAATGTCTGAGAAAAATTTTGATGACATTACCATTCAAAACCTCTCTGACCGCGCAAATATTAGCCGTAGAACTCTCTATCTCCACTATCAAGATAAATATGATCTATTAGATAAGTTGATGGAAACACATATAAATGAACTCCAAAGACTATGCGAAGAATCCGGTGATATGGATTTTATAGACGGGAATCTGATTTGGTTCGGATATTTTGAACATAATTATCTATTTTTTTCAACAATGTTAGCGAGTAAAGGTGCCCCTTCTTTTCGTAATCGGCTCCTTGCCCTTCTCATCGAAGATTTGAGTAACGAGGTTAATACAACAAAAGGCAAGAACAAAGACCTAAATGAAGATATCATTATTCAGTTTGTTGCATCAGCTTATATAGGAATACTAGAATGGTGGTTTGCAAATAAAATGCCATTTCCACCTCGTGTTATGGCGGAACAAGTAGGAATGTTGTTAGATAGAAATTTATAACCAGTGTCAGGTGATGAAATTCTCCGGTAAAATCCACTTAATGAAGTAGGAGGCTACTCATTATTTGAATAGCCTCCTACTTCATTATTTACTAATATACATAAAAATAAGACTTCTCATGCAGAAGTCCTTCTCGTCAATAACCTATATTTCATTTATACTGTAAGCAGACTCGCGGGGACGGTTCTCTGGAGTCTAAAAGTCCTATTAAGCTTACAATCAATAAATTTACCATAAAAATACGAAGTTCCTGCAAAGTATCAGAACTTTCTGCAGGAACTTCGACTATTTTTGTATATAACAAGTTATTTTTCGCCATTACCAATGATGCGTTTCTCCGTATCGGGTCAAATGGTGCGGGAAAGTACACTAAACTCGCCCTCATTGCCCTCACTCTTGTATATAGAAGAGTATTGATGATAAATACCCCACATGCTTATATAAAAAAAAAATTCTTAATTAGGGAGGGGTCTGTGAAAAAAATTAACGAAGTGCGAATTCAAAGTAAAGATAAGGTTAAACTTATTAAAGGTTTTCACTATGTAATTGATAGTGATTTAAACACCTGGTTTAAGCGCACTTTTTTATTCGAGATAGGATTAAGACGCCAGACCCAGCACGTTTTGTTTTGATAGAGAGAGTAATACTAATCCTAGGTATGCACTATTGGATTGTCGATAAAATTCCTCTACTAATACTCTCTAACTATGGTTGGGGGTTACAGAGTGAGTGAGATCAGGTTCTTAACGAATTTTATCAAGTATCAAGCAAAATAATTCAGAGAAGAAGAGAGGACAGCATTAACATGGAAAACGTATCAAATGTAAATAAATTAGAATCAATAAAATCCTTCCAATCGACAATCAGTAAATCCGAAAATGCCTTAGCTCAGATGACTCAGAAAGGCTCAAATACTACCTTATTAAAGAAACGACTCAACGCTCTTTACATCGGCTTAGCCATGCTAGAAAACGTTTGGAATCAAAGACCCCATCATTATACCCAGGAAGATTTAGCAGAAGCTCGCAATGTTCTTATTGGTTTATTCCCATCAATTGAGAACATTTATGCTAAGTCAAAGGCAGGTAGTCCTCAAAGAACGCTTTTAGAAAGAAGAATTAAATCATTGGAACTAGCTGTTCAAGCGATTGACGATCTTTCCAATGAATAACTTATCTAACTAAATAGAGTATTTCAGAAACTCACAATCTTTTTGTGTGATACCTTCTTACAGCCTGGCAGAGGTAATAGTACTCCATATTTTAGCAGGAACGTAACACTGGATAGGACACTGGGGACGTTCCCTTTCGTCACCATATCCAAAAAGTACGTATATTAAATGATGGGAAGATGATACAGTTCTGCGTATCGGATCAAACAGCGAGTTTTTTCCATCTGGACAGGAGCACTATACGCGATCCGAGAACTTGTAAATCTACCCATTTTGTGTCAATAAAATCGTCTTTTCATCGTAAATTCCTTGCATTACTGGATTGTGCGTAACAAAATCCGCTAAGTTTATCATGGAGATCGTTAAAGTATTCAAAATATAAATCAACTTATTGGATTGACAAAATCATCTGTTATTCATATAATCATAGATAAAGAAAGTCTACAATATCTTTTATGGAGGTTTTCATTTGAAATATACAAAAGCAACAAACTATGCTCTGCATACGATTGTATACATGATTGAACATGCTCAAAACGAGAAACTGAGTGTACAGACACTGGCGGATCACTTCAATGTTTCCGTTACCTATCTTTCAAAAATTTTAACGCAGTTGGTTAAGGCGGATTTAATTGAATCAACTTCAGGTGTGAAAGGCGGCTACGCCTTGCGCAAAAAGATTGAGGACATTTCCTTTATGGATGTTATTAAGGCAACCGAAGGAACCGGATCATTATTTGATTGTAGTTTCCAAACAGAAAGCAAGTGTTTGATACATAAAGCAATGGCAGAAGCAGAAAATATCATGGAGACGTATCTGCAGGATAAAAAGCTTTATGAAGTAGCCCAGAGCAAATCAACTTGTAGAATCGGTACGGAATAATCAATCAGTATTTGATTGATTATTCAATAGGATTTTGCACTCTAATCATAGATATTAAATGTCTATAATATATTTTATAAAGGGATACAAATGAACAAAATTGAAGAACTTAAAAAGAAACCGATTGGAAAATTACTAGTCCAATACTCAGTTCCCGCGGTACTGTTGACTGTATTTATAGGAATACTTTATTTATTGGAGTTTAGACGTATAAGCATTACGTAAATTACGCTAGCCGCAAGCAAGACAATATTCTAATTAAAATAAAACATAAAGGAGATAGAGATATGACAGAATTCTGGGAATCAAGTTTTATAGAAAAACAAACGATGTGGGGATTTGAACCTTCAGACTCCACAATCTTGACAAAGGACTTTTTCCTTGAAAAGAAAGTTAAGGATATATTGATACCAGGTATTGGATACGGCAGAAATGCAAAGGCTTTTATTGACAACGGAATTAATGTAACAGGCATTGAGATTTCAGAAACAGCGATTGATTTGGCAAGACAAAACGGGCTTGATATTAGTATCTATCATGGTTCAGTAACTGACATGCCTTTTGATAACAAACTTTATGACGGTATATTTTCCTATGCACTTATTCACTTATTAAATAATCGTGAGAGGAAGAAATTTATTAAAGATTGTTATAGTCAGTTAAAACCAAACGGATATATGATTTTTACAACTGTTTCAAAAAAAGCTCCAATGTTTGGAAAGGGCAAACAACTGAGTAAAGACCGATTTGAGATAATGGAAGGCGTAAAAATGTTCTTTTATGATTCTGATTCAGTAAAACGAGAATTTGGAAAATATGGATTGATAGAATTTGAAGAAATTGATGAGTCAAATAAGAACTTTAAAAATAAACCTCCAGTGAAATTTATAATTGTAAAATGTAAAAAGGAACTATAAAGATAATCTTATAAATATATCTTTATTGGCAAAAAGTAAAATTAGAAAAGTCCTCAATCCCTGCATACACAAGGATTGAGGACATTTTGCACCGTTATCAATGATACGGTTCCCCGTATCGGGTATAACAGCGAAACAGGGCAATGAGTCGCCCTCATTGCCCTACAAAAAAACCGGAATGACTCGCGTTGACGTTTCTGCTTAAGTCTACCAAATCCGACTGACTCAGATAAGACCGTCCACACGATTCTTGCTTACAGCTGTGTGCCGACAACTCCGTCCCCATGACACCTATAGAAAAAAGGATGTCTAGACAGGATGAAGCCCCATTTCTAAGACACCCATTTAGCAAAAATCACTTGGATTTTAAGGTCTTTACCCCTTTTTCATAAATAAACCACAACATAAAGGCCGCACCAATTATATCAAAAAAGCCCATGCTAATAAATATAGGACTATAGCCAAACTTCGGTACAATGGCGCCAATCAATAGTGAGAATAAAAATCCGCTTGTCCATGCTGAAAAACCACGTATACCGTTGACCGAAGCAACCTGATTCGATTCAAAATTCTCCATAATCAAAACACCAAGCATCGCAGAAATCGCTGCATGCCCAAAGCCGCCAATCGATATTAGTCCAATGGCTGCATACGGGCTATGCACAAAAGGAACAAATGCCAGAGAAATCATAAGACATGCTCCTGATACTGAACTCCAAATTGCGGCATTGTTGTTTGATAATTTTAATTTTCCCCGGTAAAATTTTGCTAAATAGCCACTAATAGCACTTCCAATGTCCGCTGCTAAAAATGGCAGCCAGGCAAACAGGGCAATCTCTTTTAGATTCATCCCTCTTTCTGTCGCCAAATACAAAGGAACAAAGAAGCTCATTGTCTGCCATGCCGGTTCAGCGAGAAAAGCAGGTATAGCAACGCCATAGAATTTTTTTACTTTGCAAATGTCTTTAATACTAGTCCAAAGATTAGTTTTCAATGACTCATTTGATCTTACAGTCTCTTCATCTAAAATGTAAGCCTTTTCTTCTTCAGAAATCGACTTGTGATCTTTAGGATTATCATAATAAATTTTCCAAATACCAGCCCAGATTAACCCCATAAAACCAGTTACCAAAAACGCCATCTGCCAGCCAAATTGCAGGCTAATAAAAGCAACTAACGGCGGTGCCAGCATGCCACCCAAGGAAAAACCAACACCTGCCCATCCGGCAGCAACTCCTCTTTCTTTCGCTGGAAACCAATCCGTTAAAATCTTCAAGTTAGCGGGTACTGCGACAGACTCAGTTATTCCCATGAGAAACCTTAAACCAGCAAGTACTTGCCAGCTGTTAGCCAGCGAATGAAACATGCAGACTAACGCCCAAGCTGTAGCAAAAACAAAGAAACCAACCTTCAATCCAATAAAATCCAGAGCCCATCCACAGATTGGCTGGAAAATTGCATAGGCTGCTTGGAACGCAGCAACAACCCAAGAGTATTCTTGCGTAGACATATGCAAGATACGTTGCAGTTCAGGCGCCAATATTCCTAGCGAATTCCTTGTAATATAATTTATCGTTACACCGGCAATAAATAGGACAAGTATGGACCAACGCAATTGTTTAAATTTGCCCATTTTTCGTATCTCCCCTGCTATTTATTTTGAGTTCGTTTAAATATTATTAGATCGAAATCAAATCTTTGCTGGCAAACAACACTTCTACACTTATCTTCTCTTGCTGCTGAAATAAAGAAATTGAGGCAATACCTGCTTGCGCATCATAGTACCAACTATCTTTGCCCTGTTTTCCGTCTGCAACATTCATAATTCTTGGTAATAATTGTTCATTAATTCGTACTTCAAGCGGCGCCTTTTCGGGACAAATTATTTGAATTTCCTCCTCCTTTACAGTACTTTGGTACTCACCACTGCGGATAAATTCGATATTGCAGGCTTCCTTTTCAGCAGTACAAATAATCTGCGTTGTGAGATATTCTTTATCTTTATATTTATCAGTATAACCATCGTCTTCATACATCGTAAACTCGCCCGCAGCCGTTGGCTCAATCAGATACTTAATTCGGGTGATTTCTTGTGTTCTTAAATTTGTAATACCTTCGGTCATCGGAATAATGCTGCCACCTCTAATAAATAGCGGTATTCTAGCAAGCGGCGTCTCCACGGTAATTTTCTGTCCACCTTCCATCTTCCGCCAAGTACCCCATTCGCGCCAGATTGTACCTTCCGGCAAATAAATCTCTCGTGTAGTCGCCCCCTTTTCCAGTACATTGGCCACCAACATGCTCGGTCCAAACATATAATCAAAGCTTTCCTCATAAACCTTAGAATCATTTTGAAATTCGAACAACATAGGACGCATTATTGGCGCACCTTCTATGGAAGCCTGATACATTAAGGAATATAAGTATGGAACTAAGGTGTAACGGAATTTAAGAGCTTCGCTGACATAAGGAGTATAGTCAGGATACATCCAGGGCTCAGTCACTGTATTGTCGTCATTACAGGAGTGGATACAAAAACGCGGCTGAAAAATCCCTTGCTGAATCCAGCGCACCAAAAGCTCAGGTTCCGGACGCGGTCCGGCAAACCCGCAAATGTCACTGCTCTGATTAGCTACACCGGACAACCCCATGCCTAACATTGTCGGTACATTGAATTTCAGACTTTCCCAGCTTGTAAAGTTGTCACCGCACCATGTTGATGCATAACGCTGAATCCCGGCAAAGCCAGCCCGGTTTAAAACATAAGGGCGCACCCCAGGTTTTGCTTCAGCCATAGCCTCGTGAGCCACACGCGCCATTAGTGTTGACATTATCGGGCGAAGTCCTCCGAGTGGTTCAGCTTTGCCGTCCCCATGACAGGATGCCAGCATATCCTGCGTTTCATACTCGCAGTTATCATTCCAGATAGCCACAACGCCTTTAGAAATCAACGCTTCTTTCATGCCCTCTTTCCAAAACTCCCGGCCAGACGGACTGGTAAAATCGATAAAGGACGCAGGACCGCCCCAAAAACGGTCGATTCGCGCCTTCTCTCCTTTAGCATCTTTTATGTACGCTCCGCCAGCCGAAAATTTTGCATACTGTGGATGCGTAAGCAGCATGCCCGGCTTTATATTCGGACATAATTCAGCACCATTTTGCTGCAGCTTTGTAACAAACCCTGCCGGATCAGGAAAACGATCTTGATTCCATTCAAATACATACCGTTTGCCATCCTTACCGCTGGTATAGCCGGAAGACAAGAAGAATCCTTCACAGGGAATATCTTCTGCTTTAGCTTGCGCGATAAAACCAAGTACTGCTTCATCAGATTTCTCCGGCAGTTCGGTATAATACATAGTTGACCCCATATACCCTAGGCTGTAGCGCGGAGGAAGCACTGTTTTTCCAGTAATATCTGTATAATTAGCAACAACATCTTTAACCGTAGGTCCGTTAAAGAAAAACCAGTCCATTTCTCCCCCGTCAGCAACAAAATAAGTATAAGGGGCCCAATAGCCGCTGCGTTCTGCGCCAATATCAAAAGTAGAGTCGTACGCATTATGATAGAAAATGCCATGAGCGGTTTTACCCTCTTTATTTAGCACCATATAAAACGGAATATGCTTGTAAAGCGGATCAGCTTGACGTGGATCATAGCCAATCGTATCTTTGCTGCTCATACGCAAACGCCGTTTATCTTTATTAAGAAATCCTGTTTTTTCCCCATAACCGTAATAACAATTATCAGGATGTTTCACACTATAGTGATAAACACGCCCCAAATGATCTTTGCCATAAGCAATCTCCGGAACATCTGCATGTAGACACACGCCTTGTTTGTTATATACAGAAATAGCAAAGGGCGCTTTCTTTATTCTGACTTCTAACGAGTCAGTATGAAAAATTACATTTTCTGCTGTTTCTTCCTGGCGGGCTACATATGGTTTTACCTTTATCCTTTCACTGCTCATAAAGTCGTCTAATTCGTCTTCCCATGCTGTTTTTACCAGAATATACGAACGATCCGGCAGAAACTTTTCATTCCAGGAAACCCGTACCCGAAAGATGTCTGCACTAAGAAATATCATTCGTACCCAAGCTTCATCAGTATGCATTTCAATAAAATCATCATTAACATCAATCTGTAATAAATTCATATTTCCCCTCCTTTTAACACATTTTATTCCGGCTGTTTATTATCTACTTTTAGCAAAGTTACCGTACTATTCTATTTTTTCAATTACTGTCGCATCAATATAAACTTGCTACAACAATTCCCCCTCCCTGTTAAGAAAAAACTTCATTCCTCCCTCTTACTTGGATTATTTTTATTGTTCGATTGCCCTTTATCACCTCATTGAATTTCCTTTAATTTATTCGAATTTTTTTTATATTTCAAATACTACGACTAAATTATAACTGAACAAAGATATAAAAAGTTTGTTTTCATTGCTCAAAAACTTGCAAAAATTGCTGTACAAAATATAATATAGATAAACTTCGCTAACACGCACTACTAGTTACAGTTATTTTTTACCATTCAAACTCTTTAATAGCGGAATAATTCAGAAAATTTTACCGCAATTTATACAAATTGTTTAAAAGGTGATAATAATGAAAAAAAAAGGCATACACGAATTTTTGACACGCAAACATATGCTTCCCCATGATTATGAAGTCTTTCATTTTTTAAATACTGATCTTCCCTTTTTATATTTACATCATCATGATTTTTATGAGTGTTATCTATATATGTCTGGAGATGTGACATACTTAATCGAAGGCAAATCCTATAACCTACAATTAGGGGACATTGTATTAATTAATACAAGGGAACTTCACCAAGCAATTGTTAATAGCATGAAGATTCCCTATGAGCGTATCGTGCTTTGGATAAATAAATCCTTTCTACAGGGATTATCAACACCAGAAATTGATCTTACCCTATGCTTTGAAAGCCTAGCAAAAAAAAATGTAATAAGAGCTGATATTGAAAATCAACAAAACATAAAGACACAGCTCAATAAACTGCTGAGTCTAGAAAACTACAAAGTTCCCGGCAAAACCTTGCTCTATAAGGCTTATATTATAGAGCTTGCCATATACTTAAACAATCTTGCTTTTAACGATAAATCTCACTTAGATATTACTGTCCAGAAGAACCACCTAATTGAAGGAATAATTGAGTATATTAATAATCATATCGATGAAGACATTACCCTTGATGAACTTTCTAAAGAAAGTTATCTTAGTAAATTCCATCTGTCCAGAGAATTTTCCAAGCATACAGGTACTACCATTCACAGGTATATTGTGCAAAAAAAATTAATTCTCGCCAAAGAGCTAATTCTTAAAGACTATCCAATAAATAGCGTTTACAAACAAGCTGGATTTGGTGATTATTCAAATTTTTTCAGATCTTTTAAAAATGAATATGGTGTTACTCCTAAGCAATTTTATAATATAATGGTAGCCTCCAATTTAAATAAATCACCATAATAATGATTCCAATGGACCCTGAGGAAAACGGGGACAGTGTCCCTGTCCCCCTGTCCCTCCTACAACTGTTTCAAAAAAAGCTCCAATGTTTGGAAAGGGAAAACAACTGAGTAAAGACCGATTTGAGATAATGGAAGGCGTAAAAATGTTCTTTTGTGATTCTGATTCAGTAAAACGAGAATTTGGAAAATATGGATTGATAGAATTTGAAGAAATTGATGAGTCAAATAAGAACTTTAAAAATAAACCTCCAGTGAAATTTATAATTGTAAAATGTAAAAAAGAACTATAGATAATCGTATAAATACATCTTTATTGGCAAAAAGTAAAATTAGAAATGTCCTCAATCCCTGCATACACAAGGATTGAGGACATTTTGCACCGTTATCAATGATACGTTCCCCCCGATTAATCTTAAACCCTCGATACACCCGCTCTACCCCTGCTTATCCGCAATTGCAATATCCTCATTATTCCGGGAATCGTTCCGAAACCAACGATGAACCGATATCCTTCATGACAGTGTGCAGATCTTTTCTTTCATGCGCCGCTTCATTTCGCATACCGGCAACGACTTGTACCTCTTTAACATCAAATTCCAGCAGCTGAAACATGTTTTTCGTATAATCAAAATACAACTGGAACATGCCGGAATCAGGATTACCCTGAGTAAACACAAGAATCAGCTTTTTTTTCGCGGCATTTTCTTCTTTGAAATACGGAGAGAATCGTGGAGAAAATCGCGCAAACAACCTGTCGGTGAATATCTTCGCCTGGGCACTCATCTGCCCCATGTAAACCGGCGAGCCGAGAACAAGGGCATCGGCATGCTCAATCGCGCCATAAAGTTTCTGCATGTCGTCGTTGATAATACAACCCCGATCGCCCTTTTTGCAGCCATAACAACTCTGGCACGGTTTGATATCAAGATCGCTGAAATACCAAGATTGGGTTTCGGCACCCTGTTCTTTCGCACCTTCGAGTATTTTGTTTACTATCCAGGCGGTATTGCCTTCTTTCCGCGGACTTGCAATAATTCCGATAATTTTCATTTTTCTTCTTTCCTCCTTATCTACGGTTTGTTCTGTAGATTGTGTATTGATTTTTGCGTACCCTTATACAAAACTGGTATTGCCACTGCTATAAGGATCATCCCCATAAAAGCGGGTGCGGCATGACCAAGTGATACATAGATTTGACCTCCAATGATAGGCCCAATTATTCTTGCTAAAGCCTGAATAGATTGGCTACCTCCTTGAATCCTTCCTTGTTCACTAGAATCGACAGACTTAGAGGCCATCCCATTGAATGAAGGCCCAATGAGCGAATCACCAAAACCAAATATAAACATTCCAGCGATAAAAAGAGGATAGAATGAGAACAAAGCCGATGCTGCAATAAGACTGTAGCCTATAATCTCGGAAACCATTCCAAGAATTGCTATCTGTTTATCACTAAGTTTTATCAAAAGCTTTGGCATTATAAGACCTTGTGAAATGATGTCTTGGAAGCCCATAATTGAAAACACAAGTCCGATTTGTGCAGGCTCCCAACTGAAAGTATCTATTGTAAATTGTGAAAGAACTGCCTGTAAAGATCCGTTGGGTATCCAAAGTAAAAACGCTGAGACAAACAGCCTTTTTAAGTTTTTCATGGAAAGTACGTTTACAAGCTGTGTAAATGGATTCAGTCTTACAAAGGCAATCTCTTTTAGTCTATTATTCTTGTCAAGGCTCTCAGGCATAAAAAAGAATCCATAAACAACATTCAATAAAGTTATTATTGCTCCAAAATACATGGGTACAGAATAACCAAACTTGGCAAGTAATCCGCCTAGAGTTGGGCCAATGACGAAGCCTACACCTGAAGCCGCACTCACCCATCCAAAGTATTTTGTTCTCTGTTCTGGAGGAGTGATGTCTGCAAAATATGCGAAGATTGTGCTTATGCTCCCGCCTGCTATACCTTCTATTATGCGCCCAGCAAATAGTACCCATAGAGCTCCTCCTATGCCAAAAACTAAGTACCCGATTGCGGAACCCAAAAGGCATACTAAGAGTACTGGACGACGGCCATATCTGTCGCTCAAAGCTCCAAGTCCGGGGGCCGCGAAAAACACGCAGACTGCATAAACAGAGGTCAGCAGCGTAACAGCTATCGCTTGATCTCCCGGATTGCTTGTATAAGGCTGCACTAAGAATGGGACGACAGGTGTTATGATACCGAAGCCTATTCCGCAAAGAAACACAAACATAAGACCGAATAGTAAAGCCTTTTTATCTACGGTTTGTTCTGTGTTCTGTACATTTTGTGATCTAAATTTGAACATTTAAATTTTCCTCTCAAAAGATGATATTTTTGTTTCTTTGTCAACAAAAATCATCTTATCACCGTTTTGTTTCTTTGTCAACAAAATGATTGCAATAAAAATGCAGCCCGTTCTCAATAGAGTTGGGCTGCCTGTGGTTTCATTTCATTATTCAAGTTTATCCGATGACTAACCCGCTCTAATACTCCCGCCTCTATAGGCGGTGAATAAAGAGCGGCTAAGTCCCTGGATAACGTCGACTAAGATTCAGATGGAGTTTAACACTCCATCTGAATCAAGTCTAGTTTATTCCGACTTAATCTCTATACCCTGTTTCTTTATTTCTGCATCCAAATGCCTATTATACTTTTCCACGAAGCTAAGCATACTGTCAAATTGTTCCTCGGTTACCTGCTCAAATACGGCTTTATCCCGCTCTTGAAACTCTTTGTGCAGCTCCTCATGGACTTTGTAAATTTCTTGCCCTTGTTCAGTAAGCCTGAAATAAATTTCTTTCTTATTATCTGGCTTCTGATAGCTTTCAATGACACCCTTTTTTATGAGCTTCTTGGTCATTTTACTTATGGCCCCCCTAGTCATATAAAAGGGCTCCGCAAGTTTTGTCACGTTGGAATCTACATTTCCTCCAATGTATTCGATGCAATGTACTTCAGAAGGCTTATACCCCTTTAAACTGTCTTCCATCTTAAGCTTATTAAGCCAAACCATCTTGTTGTATAAGTCCCTGAAACGCATCATGACCTGTTCTTCTTTGTTCATGGCCTGTCCTCCCACCCGTTGGTGCATTAGCAATATTATATTAAATTTTTGTTTCTATTTCAACAAAATAGGACACTGGAGACGTTTCCTTTCGTCACCATCTCCAAAATAACCCTTCTATACTACATCTTACAAGGGACAGGTTCCTTGTCCTAATTAAAAACGATAATTCTAAATTGTTTTTATTAGCTTCTCTTTTACAAATACTAAATCCTGCTATATATTCAAACTCACTTATACTAAGCACCAAAGACTTAGAAAAGTGCTAAATCCATATCGGTCATGGTTAGTACCCTGTCACGTTTTTAGACAATACCTCTATTGGGTTCTTTTCACACCTTAAGGTAGAAGCGCTCTACCCTTATCATATATCAAATTTAGATGAAGTACTAAGGAGTATTTCTGAGTGTATTCTTTTTACAAAAAAAGATAGAGCCCAACGAAAATTAAATAAACTGACGCCTGTCGAGTATAGACGCCAGCTTATCACTTAGCTGTATTTTTCAGTGTCTACTAAAATGGTGCTTGACCATTGACGAGCGGCGGACTGTTTCCTGTTTTAATTAGCACTTTTTCCAGGTGTCAAGTACCATGTGGGCCTTTTCATGGCTATATCCCATGCCAATCAGCAACCCAAGCAGGGCTGCTTCCATGATAGCACATTTGACACCGACTTTTTTTACTTGCATACAAGCATATTCAGTTATAGGGTCGGAGTGCATCCGGAAGTAGGCCATACTCATCATAGCCATCATCATGTGGTCCATGCCGGGCATCATGTGTCCACCGTGCATCATATGCATCATATGCTCCATATGCCCGTCATGCATCGGCATACAATTGTCATGCATCATATGCTCCTCGTGCATGTGCTTATGGTCACAGTTGTTCACTCATACATCCCTCCTCTAATTTTTTTTTGGAGTATTGGGGTTTCCTGTTATATACTATGCAAATCTATTATGAAAAGTTCCATGACCCCGGTTCGCCTTTCCCTAAGGCCTGGATGGGACAAAGACCAGCTAATTAAAGTCAAGCTTTAAAGATGTCAAGGGGACGGGGTTTCGACAACAATAGTGTCAACAACCCCGTCCCCTTGACATGTTCTGATTTAACAATTGCCTATTGGCTAAACACCTTTTCCTGCTTCATAAGCTTTTAATAAAATTTCTTTATTATTTGCTGCGGTGTTGGGATCTGAGCCGCCCGTCACTAAAATAGTATCAACTACATGTAAGCCTAACATCTTAAGCACAGCTTCATTGGTTTGAAAAGATGTCTGAAAAGCCTGGGCATTTGGGTTCCCTTGAGAATATACCATAATCAGTTTTTTGGCGGCATACCTGGGCTTGTAATTTTCATCGAACAAGCCACAGAGTCTATCCCATAACAGCTTCATTTGAGCTGTTACCTGCCAAACGTATACAGGTGAGCCGAAAACCACAACATCAGCATCGATAATATGTTTAAACATGTTCTGGAAATCGTCTTGTATGACGCATTGTCCGGTCTTACGACAAACCAGGCAGCCTTGGCAAGGTTTGATGTTCATATCATACAGGTTAAAAGTAGTGATTTCGGCACCAGCATCTTGAGCTCCGTGAATAACTTCTTTAACGAGAGTAGCCGTGTTGCCATTTTTTCTTGGGCTCCCCAGAAAAGCGACCACTTTTTTCATGTTTTAATTCCCTCCATTAAAATAGTATTAGGATCATTTTAACATGCGATAAATCGCTTTTGCTACACCATGTTCCACATTACTTGCCGTCATATATTTCGCCACCTCTTTAATTTCTGGTATTGCATTTTCCATAGCAAATGAATTGGGAAACTCTACAAACATAGAATAATCATTAAACCCATCGCCTAAAATAGCTACTTCGTCTTTATTTATCCCCATTCTTGCTGCAGCTTTGGCTAATATCCGTCCTTTGGTTGCATACCTATCATTAATTTCAATATTCGTTGTAAAACTAGATGATACCACTATTCCTCTCAATTTATTTAATTTTTCTCGTGGTCCATTTAATTCATCAGCTGAATCGGCAAAAGATATAAATTTGCCTATTTCTACATTGCTTTTCAAAAATTCAACTATATTCGTTATGTATTTCATTTTAACAAAATGCGGATGATTTAACGCATTTTGGTAAATTTCATTTGGATCTGTAATGTGCGGTCGGAAAATCTTTGATCGTTTAACCATACTATCTAATATTTCTTTCTCTGTATTTGTTGTATAATATCCATCATTTGTATATATCTCAATTGCTAACTTGTACTCAGATAGTATACTTATAATTTCGGTTACCAAACTCTTCTCAATATAAATTCCTTCCACTATCGAACCTGCAATATCCCGATACTCTCCCCCATTCAAAACCACACATTCACATGTTAACCCGTATTGATCTAAGAATGGCTTAACGTCCTCATAGGGTCTACCAGTTGCAATAGCAAACTTTATTCCTTTTTTTTGCGCTGCGTGAATCGCTTCTATATTTTCCTTCGAAATTTTCTGATCAAATATGAGCGTTCCGTCCATGTCAGATGCAATTAACTTTATCATTTAAAAAATCTCCAATGTATATTTTTTTGCTTGTTTCTATTCGAAAGTTTTTCTATCTTCAGGTAGTCCATGCCATATCTTTTAGTAAATTCGCATAGCCGGCTCCGACGAATCAATCCAATAATTAAAATCTACTATCCTCACTCTATCTTTGTAATATTTCCTATAAGCACAAAGAACTCCTGCCACAATTTCTACAAAAATTGGGCAGGGCACTACATCTGCCTGAAATTGCCCCTTCCCCTCATACAATAAAAGAACATTCTTTCTTAAAGAGCGATTCTATAAAAATGATAACGTCCCTACCCTCGGCACTCTGAGGATAGGGACGTTATCATTTTTATTACTCTACTGTTAATGACTTCACTAAAAAACCACGTGCCCCTCTGCTTCATTACCGTAAAAACACGGCGGCAGGGAGGGACAAATATTTCAAAAACCATACTAAAGATAAAATATTGATAAGGGCGAAACTATTTTAGATTTCTTCCTAGTGGATTATAGATATCGCTTTCCAGAAAATATCCATCTTGGGAAACAACCTTGGTCTCTTTTTTTATGAACCATTTAGGCATCTTCTCTGCAAGCACTTTCTTGTAATCCTTTCTTTCTTCCAGTTTGCTGGAACGGAACTGTGGAGTTATTGTAACTTTTTTCTCTTCCCCTGCAGCAGTTCTAAATGTAAATGTTCTTGGGCCGCCAATACCATTATCTAGCCAATACTCTTGATCTAGACTACACATAAGCGTTGTAGAAACATTATCAATACTAGTTAGAATATCGCCAACCTTAACACCATCCAACTGAGGAAACATATTTACGTCCACCGATTTAATTTTAAAAGGACCTTTTTCGCTATTCTGCGGATCACAGATAAAGCCATAGTCTATTTTTCCATAAAGCTTCCCATACACCGAATGCAGTTTCATAGCCCATAACCGGGAATTGCTCCTCCAATACCCCATTGTACCAACAAAACTACTTGATTTTGTCTGCTCGTAGAATGTATAGCCATCAGAAGCATCTGCCATTAAGCTTAGAGTTACCCAGACGCCATTATTATAAGGACGACATGCTATTGTGACGAAATCATAGCCGCTACTGAGACCTTCCCTGCATAGCAGTTGAACAACTTGCGGATCTGATGTGTGATACACAAAGTATCCACTTGAGTAATCAAACTCTTCTTTCCCTTTGTAGGTGCTAAAATTTGTTTCATATATCAATGCATCAATTACTTCTTCCGGTGTTGCGTTTGGAATAAATATTTGCGGATGAAAAATCGTTTTCTCAATATTTTGATTCTGGTCTAATAGTTGACCTTCTCGAATGTAGGAGCTTTTATCTACTACTGCTATCTGCTTAAATCCAGCAAACTTTGATGGAATCGTTTTCCGGGTTGCAACCTTTGCATTGTCAAATTGAAGCGTCAAAACCATGGTATCCGCTTTTGCAAGCGTTTGAATGACCTCTTCAGGCAACTCATAATAAGCACTTAAATTCTTTTTCTCAATAACTGGCTTAGTCCCTTCCAGCAACTTCAAAGGTATATTTTGACCATTTAAAGTCATCACCATATTGGGAAGAGGATTTGTTTCAAAATTTCGATCAATAACATCTACATAAAGAAAATAGTAATATTTACTATCGGTGGAAAATACTTTATGAATTTGTGTTTTCCAATTAGGAGCTGCATCCTGTACAAAAAATGAAATCGTACTATCCGGCCCTTTATGTCCAAAAATTTTTCCATCTTCGACATAAAAAGGGGATGCCTGGGCCTGAGGATTTAATAATAAAATCATACACACTTGTAATATAATAACAATTCTCGAAATTTTCATCAATTTTTTCCTTCTTTCTTCTTAGAATCTTAAATTCCATTACCTTTAGTGAATACATACATAATTAAACGCGCTGATATCCATGCTATCTAGTTTGGTATAGCTATCTTTGGCAATGGTATCCGCCCCTGTTCCTTAGCTATTACAAAGTCTTCCTATGTATAATTCTAAGAAAGCAAATTATAGATAAGGATATTTATCCATTATACATCGGATTCACACTGCGTTCCTCTCCCGAAGGATATAGATGCCAAAATAAGTTTTAAATATTACCCCAGAATGTATATACTATCAATACTGCAGCAACAAAGCATATAAATTGTAATAGGCGATTTCCCTTTTTAAAGTTAACCATTCACCAGTCCCTTCCGAGTCAAGACAAAGAAACAAAAAGGCACCCTTTACAGAGTACCCTTCGTTCTATTTCAATAAATCACCGTCTTGATGGCTCCCAGGACAATGCCTGCATTATAAATCGGGAAAAGTAGGGTCAGGCTTGAGTTATTAATAATTTGATTTATGTGACTAATACGAGATCATGAGGAAAACAACTCAATTTTGACATAAGTCAAGCCTGACCCAATTGCTCCCCTTTAAGAGGCTGACTATTGCCTATTGGCTAAACACCTTTTCCTGCTTCATAAGCTTTTAATAAAATTTCTTTATTATTTGCTGCGGTGTTGGGGTCTGAGCCGCCCGTCACTAAAATAGTGTCAACTACATGTAAACCAAACATTTTAAGCACAGCTTCATTGCTTTGAAAAGATGTCTGAAAAGCCTGGGCGTTTGGATTCCCTTGAGAATATACCATAATCAGCTTTTTAGCGGCATACCTGGGCTTGAAATTTTCATCGAACAAGCCGCAGAGTCTATCCCATAACAGCTTCATTTGAGCTGTTACCTGCCAAACATATACAGGTGAGCCGAAAACCACAACATCAGCATCGATAATATGCTTAAACATGTTATCGAAATCGTCTTCTTGTATGACGCATTGTCCGGTCTTACGACAAACCAGACAGCCTTGGCAAGGTTTGATGTTCATATCATACAGATTAAAAGTAGTTATTTCGGCACCAGCATCTTTAGCTCCGTGAATAACTTCTTTAACGAGGGTAGCCGTATTACCATTTTTTCTTGGACTCCCCAAAAAAGCGACCACTTTTTTCATGTTTTAATTCCCTCCATTAAAATAGTATTAGGATCATTCTATCACAAGGAAAACTCAAAGAATTGGACACACGGGACGTTTCTTTTATAGTACTAAAGAAATGTCCCCTTTGACTTATATTGCTTCGTTTTTTCCCCTTGGATTTTTGAATTCACAGGGTACACGAGTTTGGCAAAGACCACAACCAGATGTCCTTTGACCACCATATTTTTCAGCCAACTGCACTGACTCTTCGCAAAATAAATAATTCCGGCACTTGATCTTATCATGACCACTCATCGTAATCGCCCCTACGGGACAACGAGAAATACAGGCATTACAATTTAAACAATTGGCTCGGTAATCCTGTTCTTTTCGTAAAGTTGGCAGCAGGTTTAGGTCGGTGATGACTGATCCTAATCGCATAGCCATACCAGCTTCTGAGATGAATGCATCATTCATACTGAAAGTCCCCAAGCCTGCCGCATAGGCTGCATGTCGCTCCGACCAATTGGAGGCAATGCCTACTGGTGTGTCTGAAAAACACTGAAATACGCCTGATAGTGTTGGCGCCACCGCCTGATAGCCAAGTCCAGTAAGATACTCAACCATATGACGACGAAGTTCGCAATTAAATTCTTCACCAAAATATCGAGTTAGAGCCCACTCCCGTCCAGGCCACTGCTCCTGCGAACGGTTACTTTGTCTTGCTAGTTCGCTGATAGGCAGGACCCAACAGATTACTGTTCCGGCTGCTCCCCTGTTACCATCCAAAGTAGCTGCGAAGATTTCGCGTGGCGTAAGATGAAACTCACCAATACTATTCTTGTACTCCTTGAACAAGGGATCATCCCAAGATGCATAACCCACTAGAGGTTCTGAAAAATATATCAACCCCGTTTCCTCATGCCGATTTCCCAGACTTGTCGCTACGAACCGACGAATTTCCTCCAAAATTTTTTCTTCCATGCCACCGTCTCCTTTCTGTACTGTTTAGTCCAGAATTATTTTATATATAGGCATCAATTCAAAAAATCGATGCCTATAATACCCTCAGTTTAAAACTGTTAGTGCCACCTTGGCCATATCTTCCAAAACACCGCGGTTACAACGCCGTCTGGCGTCTACATTCATGCCAGTAGCTAAAGCCACGAAGAACCTAGCCAAAGACCGAACATCCCGCCCAGCAGCTAGTTCACCACGGTCTTGCCACTGTGCAATGAAAGCAGTCAGCTCGTCTTCCATCTTTTCGGCGCTGCCCTGTATTATCTCACGAGTCTCTTGGTCAGCTGTAACCAATGCCGTAGCCGTATTGGTAAAAAAGCAACCCCCTGGATAACCTTCATGTACAGCTAGATCTATTATCTCTTGCAAAAAACAAGCTATACCTTGTCGTAGAGAAGGTGCCGATGCCAGTATCTCCCTACGCCGTTGCCTAACCATCGCAGCGTAATACTCTATGGTCTCACAAAACAGTTGCCTTTTGTCACCAAAAGTATCATACAAACTAGACCGACTTATTGCCATTGCTTCTATTAAGTCGGGAATACTCGTACCATCATAACCCTTTAGCCAAAAGACCTTCATGGCTTGAGCCAAGGCTTCTTTTCTTTCAAATTCTTTGGGTCTCGCCATTTTTTTCATCCTCCGAATATTAGTATAACAATTCTGGATCAATCAGTCCATATCTTTCTTAAATTTCCTCTTTTTAGAATTCCGCTCTTTTATCCAAAGCTAATTTCTATAGAACCTGTTCGGCAAGTAAAGAATGTTTAAGTCCCCAATAGTATTCCTCTTTCTCATATTCCCCATCATACGGACTTGTATTTTCCTTTAAATTGCTTCCAGTAAGCAGTTTATCAATGGACACCTCTAGTACTTTTGCCAAAAGCGGCAAAGTTTTTCCCTAATAAAACCGCCCCTCCCCTCAACATTCTGAGGATAGGGGCGGTTGCTAAGCCTTGCTTACTGGAACCTTTCCAAATTGGACACACGGGACGTTTCTTTTCTGTCAGTTTTATTTCTCTAATATATTTCAAAGTCTTCTTCTACAAAGATATTCTGATGATTTGTTCCCCTAAATATCACATGGTAGAACCACTCTCACTTAACTTTCTCGCTTCTCTTGGCATATCTCATCACCTCTTTTTTAGAAAAAAAACCTTGTTTTCAAAAACCTGCTAATAAAAAGCAATAGTTTTTTATTAGCAGGTTTCTGACGCAAGTATAGAAAGAAACGTTGTAAGATTGTTAATTGTTCCATGCAAGACTTGAGAACCGATGGCTCTAACCACAGCTTTGACCGAATGTAAGAGCCTGTTTCAGGTATTTTCGCCTTTACCCTGTGAAGCTGGAAGGTCTTAAAATACATTAACGATCCTGGTTTGAAGGGATAGATGACTTGATCAATGATAGCCGAACCTTCTCCCTCGTGAACGTAGATGAATTCCACGCCGGGGTGGTATGACGGCAGATAAATTGATGGGGATGTGCAGTTAGTTCAACAATCAAAATCATTTATCAATGATAAATCGATCACTCCCAAATCGCAATATAACAACATTTTGTCACAATATTCAATCAAGACAAAGGGTGATAATTATATTAAACTGGAAGTATAATTGATAGTAGGAACTGGGGGATGCTGGAATAGAGCTTAGATTCCTACAATAAAGGAGGATTTTTCTTGATTATAACCAACAAAGACGTGCAAATTAAAAAAACAGGTGACAAAACATCACAAAAGGTCCTCGTCGCCGGGGATCAAATTATGATGGTAGAATTTTATTTCGATAAAGGTGGAATTGGTGTTTTGCATAAGCATGACGACCATGAGCAAATTGGTTATGTTGCTAAAGGAAGTTTTGAAATTACTGTAGGTAACGAAACAAAAGTTGCCAAACAGGGTGATTGTTACTATGCTGCCAAGACAGTCTGGCATGGCGTTGTGGCCTTGGAAGACGATTCAATTCTGGTAGATGCTTTCACACCGTTACGGGAGGATTTCCTCACGACCAGTGATAAATGAATGAAACCTGACAGTGAGATTCCCTTGTCCCTTGTTTGACAATTTTTTAGAAGAGAAACTAATGTGACAAAAGGGACCGTCCCCGCTGTCATTCTTTTAAAAATAAAAAATTCGGAATAAAGAATTTAGCAGGAATTTTCAAACAAATAGCAAATTATCATAATATATAGACTAACTAAATTAAGTTAATTAAGTTCTGCAACTGGCTGCAGTTTGAAAGGACGTGATGGAATTAACGAAACTCTTGGTCTTGCAGCAGCTTTTAAAATCACCTGATTCGGAGATTCTTGCAGCTGTTGCTCTTTCTGCCGGTAAAACCATGTGAAGTAGTAAGAATTGGTATTAAATGATATATGAGGAGATGATATTTTGGCAGATTCAAAAGAACCCGCTCAAATTCAAAATAACGGAGTAAATTGGATAGCAAATTTACTTGTATCCATCGATAAGGCCTTTGAAGAATTATCAAAGATATTGCTGCTAACCATGATCGTGATTGTATGTTTTCAAGTGTTTGCGAGAAAATTGTTTAGCTATACACCGACTTGGTCTTTAGATATCACAATATTTTTACTGATATGGTTTTCATTTATGGGCATTGCGATGGGCTTTCGGGAAAGAATACACCTAGCTTTTACTTCTATCGACTTTAGCGAAAAAACGAATTTTTATATTGAAAAGGTCATTTCGATTACTGAAATTATTTTTGCATTAATATTGATTGTTTATGGATCAAAGCTTATGTTAAACGACTTTGGTCAAACGATTCCTACCATGGGTGATTTGCCTATAGCTTACAGAACTCTCGCAATACCGGTATCAGGTGTCTTTATTCTGTTCTATGGCGTATTTCAATTTTTTGGTGTTGATTTGAAAAGACATAAAGGAATAGGGGGTGGGCATTGATGGATTATACTACGCTTGAAATTATTGCACTTACAGTAACATTTATTGGGTTAATGCTGATACGAGTGCCAATTTCGTTATGCATTGTCTCCTCCACCCTAGTTGTGTTTTTAATGGAGGATTTTGGTCTTGAGTTAATTTCTCACAAAATGATCGATGGCCTTAATAACTATGCGTTACTTACCATTCCGTTCTTTATTTTGGCTGGTCAAATTATGGGTGAAGGTGGGCTAGCCAAACGATTAATAAAATTCGCATTGCTAGGTTTTGGCCGCTTTAAGGGTGGTCTTGCTATGGTAAACTGCCTTGCTTGCCTATTGTTTGGTAACATTTCCGGCTCAGCTGCTGCTGATATCGCTTCTGTGGGTACTGTTTTGATCCCGCAGATGGTCAAAAAAGGTTATAGTAAAGAATTTGCAACAAGCCTTACTATTTCTGGTGCGATACAAGGTGTTGTTGTTCCACCAAGTCATAATTTGATTTTGTATGCCCTTGCTTATGGCGCATCGGCTCCGTCTATCAATGCTCTTTTCTTAGCGGGTGTATTTCCTGGTCTCGTTATCTGTGCAATCTTAATGACTGCTGGTCGATTTCTAGCGATTAGAAATGGTTACACAACGATTGAAATAATACCGCAGGAAGAACGCGGAAAAACTATTTTTGACGGAATATTTTCTATTATGCCTTGCGTTATCATTCTCGGGGGTATTTTTACAGGTTGGTTTACAGCCACTGAAGCAGGAGCAATTGCTTGCTTGTACGCTTTCATTATTACCTTCTTCTTTTATCGCGATATTCCCATTACAGAGTTTTGGCCTATTATATTAAAAACATTAAGAATCTGCTCTCTTGTGTTTTTCTTAATGGCAGCTTCTGCAGCATTTAGCTATGTTTTAACAATCTTGCGTATACCCGATATGGTTACTGCACTTCTATTACAAATATCCAGTAACCCGCTCATCGTATTGTTTATCATCGCTTGTTTGTTGATTTTGCTGAGCGCACCGATGGATATGGCACCATTAATTATGATTATGACACCAATCTTAAAGCCAGTTGTACTTAGCATGCATATAGACCCTGTCCATTTCGGAATTGTTATGATGCTCAGCCTAGGAATTGGCTTGACGATTCCACCTCATGGAGCTGTATTGTTTATCGGGTGTGCCTTGACAGATACACCGATCGGGAGAGCTGTCAAACACATGGTCCCATTCTATGCGATCCTGTTTGTTTGTTTGATGGTCATTATCTACGTTCCTCAATTATCTACGTATTTACCACATTTCTTGCGTTAAATACATTTAAGTATTTAAAATAACAAATTAAAAAGGAGCTAAGAAAATGAAGAAAAGTTTGTCCGTTCTAACTGCAACGCTGCTATGTGCTGCTTTGTTGACTGGTTGTAGCTCAGGAGGTTCAAAAACCGCGGAAAAATCGAGTGAAGGAGCAAAAGTGACGATCAGGCTGGCAGAAGCTCACCCCGCGGACTATCCGACAACATTAGGTGACAAGAAATTTGCAGAACTTGTTAAACAAGCCTCAAACGGCAGAATTAATGTTGAAGTTTATCCTGGCGGAACATTAGGTGACGAAAACTCAGTTGTAAGTCAGGTTCAAACAGGTGGTACCGTTGATATGACAAGAGTTAGCAGTGCTACACTTACCTCCTTCAACCCCCAAATGGGATTGTTTGCTCTTCCATATTTATTTACAGACTCAAAACAAGAATGGGCATTTTTGGATAGCGAAAAAGGGCAGAAACTGCTAAAAGACCTTCAATCGTCTAATATGATGGGATTGGCTTACTATGAGTCTGGCGCTAGAAGCTTCTATTCCAGCAAGCCTCTTACCAAGCTTTCCGACTTGAAAGGTCAAAAAATACGCGTACAACAAAGTGCAATTACCCTTGAGATGGTTACTGCTCTAGGTGCAAATCCTATTGTAATGCCATATGGTGATGTATTTGGAGCATTACAGACTGGTACAATTGATGCTGCCGAAAATAATGCACCTTCCTTTGAATCTGCAAACCATTATACAGTTGCGAAAAATTATATTTTAGATGGACATCAACGTGTTCCTGAAGTACTTTTGATGAACTTAGCTATGTGGAAGAAATTTTCACCGGCTGATCAAAAGATTATTCAAGATGCCGCTACTGCTTCTGTTACTACAGAAAAGGAAGAATGGGCTAAATATGAGGAAAAATCCAACGCAAAAATTAAAGCTGCTGGCGTTACAATTACTCCTGTTGAGAACGTAGCTGAGTGGCAAGCAGCCGTTAAACCAGTAATTGATAAGAATGGTGCACAATTTAAAGATCTTATTGATTATATACACACTTTAAAGTAATAAAATAGAATATGGAACTATTCGAAGAGGCTATTCAGAACTCGTTTGAGTTTTGTAATAGCCTCTTTTCCTTTATAGTGAAAGTCTCTTATAAGGCTAATTATCTACGGATCGTAACTTAACCAACAAAACTCTACCTAGATTTCATTAACAATGGAATTCCTATTATTCTCACTATCTTTATGTGAAGAACGTTTGTATTATTACAAAATACTAATTTCATCTTTATTCAATATTTTATTGACAATTTGTTAACAAGTGTACTATTATAATAATTACTTCGTCCTGCAGGCGTGTAATGTTTACAAAATTTAAAATCGATTTAAAAATAATGATTGGGAAAAAGCAACTATGATTCTGTTTCAGAGATCCGGTGGTTGGTGAAAACCGGTACAGACATTTTTTGCGAAACTCGCCCATGAATTCTTTTGCTGAAGGTAGGAATTTAACTTCGTTAGGCAAAAGCGTACATCCGCGTTATAGGATATCAGCCATTGTATTTACGTTTGGCTGAACTACGAGCCTAATGTAGGGTGGTACCGCGATATTGTCGCCCCTATTGACATCATGTCAATAGGGGCTTTTCTATGTAATAAAAACACCAAAGAGAGGATGAGAAAATATGGGAAATTCAAAATCTGGTTCAATAGGAACAGCATTTGCCATGGCGGCTGTATGGTTTGCAACCCATAGTGGCGGAGGCTTTGCTACCGGGAACCAAGAAGTTAATTACTTTGTAAAATATGGCTGGTACTCACTTTTTCTCCCTCTGATTGCCATGCTATTGTTAGGATGGGGGCATCGGAATGCACTGGTCTTGGCAAAAGATTATAAAACCTATGATTATAAAAGTTTTTGTGATGCTCTTTTTCACCCTTATGAAAAATATTTTTCCCTTATATTTGAGTTGGGTTTTATCCTGTTGATTGTATGTGGTGTAAGTACTTCCATTGCAGGTTCAGGTGCCCTATTAAATAGTTCTCTGGGAATTCCTTATGGAATCGGCATCGTAGCCGTGGGACTTATTGTATTGTTATTAACCATATTTGGCAGCGAATTAATTATTAAAGTCTTAAATCTTAAGACGTACTTTATCATCGTTACCCTTCTACTTCTCTGCGTACTAGGTATTCAAATGGGTGCCTTTAATTTCGAGCGAATTCTGGCTACTCATGAAACCTTTGATACCAGCTTAGGAGATGCGGTTTGGCATATGTTAATTTACATTGGCTTTCAAGCTTTCACAGTGCTACCAATCATCTCTGTCTCGCATAATATTAAAACGACTCAGGACTGCAATCGGTTTATGCTGTTTGGCACGATTCTAAACGGTGGATTTCTAGCAATTATTTGTATCATGCTGCTAGGCTTTTCCCCAGAAGTTCTCAATCAGACATTACCAGTATATTTTGTCACTACCAAACTTGACTTGCCTTGGCTAAAAATTCTATACAGTGTCATTTTGTTTGTAGCATTACTAGGTACTGCAATTTCCTTAATATTTTCTACAGTCGCTCGTTTCGAGCCCGTGTTGAGTAAAAGAAATATTTTCAAACAATTGAGAACTCGTAGAATCGCCATTTCTCTTATTACTATCGTAATATGCACAGGTATCTCTGTCTTTGGCTTAACGAATATCGTTGTCAAGGGATACGGTTCCGTTGGTTATATCGGCCTATTCTTTGTCTTACTTCCAGAGATTATTATCGGTACGATCAAAATCAGAAAAAATGCTACGCTCAGAAAGGAACATAAACTTGATAAAGCAGTTTAAAAGCACAAAACCGCCTCTACCCCCAATCTACTGAGGATAGGGGCGGTACTCATTTCAAAATTATTTGTCTTCAAAATACAAATGTCCCCATTTGCACATTTCCTCTAATATAGGCATAAGAGTCCAGCCTTTCTCTGACAAAGAATATTCTACTTTAGGTGGAACTTGATGATATTCTTTGCGAATAATAATTCCTTCATGTTCAAGTTCTTTTAGTTGGCTACTTAACATTTTATGAGTAATACCTTTTATTAATTTTTTTAATTCTCCATATCTTATTATTTTTCGTTTAGACAACCAAAACATTATAATCATTTTCCACTTTCCACCAATGATTGACAATGTATATTCAAAT
The DNA here is from genome assembly GCF_000725345.1 of Pelosinus sp. UFO1. Taxonomy (NCBI): domain Bacteria; kingdom Bacillati; phylum Bacillota; class Negativicutes; order Selenomonadales; family Sporomusaceae; genus Pelosinus; species Pelosinus sp. UFO1. The sequence continues at coordinate 762,103 of NZ_CP008852.1, read as the reverse complement.
GGTGCGGAAAATACCTCATCTTCTTGAACCATACACATACTCTCCTTTTGGATAGTATCTCACAAAAAAGTGCATACTTGTTATCAAGCGCATATTAGTTTACCATAGAAACATCGAAGTTTCAAGGAGGCTTAGCACTATGAAAAAAAAGATTGAAGTATTTGATTATGCGAATGAAATTATGAAAGCGGTCAAAACAGGTGTTTTGGTGACGACGAAGGTAGATGACAAAGTAAACTCTATGACTATTTCTTGGGGTACACTCGGAATTGAATGGGCAAAACCCATTTTTACCGTTTTCGTTAGAGAAAATCGTTTTACAAAACATCAACTTGATAAAAATCCTGAATTCACAATAAATATACCATATGGTGCTTTTGACAAAAAGATATTAGCGATTTGCGGGACAAAATCCGGTCGTACAATTGATAAAATCAAAGAACTTAACTTGACACTTGAAACACCTAATACTGTTTCTGTTCCTGCTATTAAGGAACTTCCTTTAACGCTTGAGTGTAGGGTTATATACAAGCAAAAACAAGATGAGTGTGAAATTACAGAAGAAAACAAGACTATCTTTTACCCACAGGACGTTGATAGTTCCTTTCACAGTAGAAACAAGGATTTTCATACCGCTTATTACGGAGAGATCGTTAGTGCATATATTATCGAATCGTGAGCGACCCAATACAAATGATAACGTCCCTACCCTCGGCACTCTGAGGATAGGGACGTTATCATTTTCAAATAAAGGCACCCTTTACAGAGTACCTTTCATTTAATTGCCAAAAAATCACCGCCTTGACGGCTCCCAGGACAATGCCTGCATAATAAATCGTATGGAGTCAGAAAACCCTTGCCGATAACTAACAGCCATACTCGCTGCTTCCCTTTCATTGTTTTTATCCGCAAGCCTACTTAAAATGAGGTGTAAATTCTGTGGGAGTGCTGCACGTAGTTCCTCTTCATATTCTTTAGCCGCTATATTGGAATAATAATAGTCGTTTGATATTTGCTGTAGTGGTATGTTAAGGCTAATATCCTCCATAGAATCCATTGCACATTCAAAAAGGCTTTCTTTTTTCACAATAATCCTCTCCTTAGTATTTAAAATGAACTCCTGCTATCTCCTTAATCAATTGTCCTTATCCGTGTACTCCATGTAATCTTCTTTTTATAAGCATTACCCATCTCTTACCTTCTACTGACACCACTATATATCCCCCCATCTTCATACTGCATGAAGTTTCTTCTATCCGTCTTTGCAGATAGAAGAAACCAGCAAACAGCTGTTTTGGGGGAAATTAAAAAGCGCATGCGAGGTCTATTCAACCTACACATGCGCTTTGCTTCATCTTGATTGCATGCAGACGCAAAGCCTCTGCCAATACACCACAATCCTATTATCCCCCGAACATACCATCCCTTGTCTTCAAGGAAAGTTCACGGTATAATAAATTGTCGTCGTAGACAGCTAGCTGTTACGTGTAGGTGCTCTGTTCACCTGCTCGTGCCTAGGAGTGCGCCAACACTCTTAGGACACGGCGACTTTTTAATTTCCACCTATTACTAATTATATTACTTTTTATGGGGATTGCAAGAGAAAGTAAAGTGGAAAAGCTGTTGTTATTTTATAAAAATGAATGTGCTAAAATGCTCCGCTGTAATGGGCGGTTTTTCTTTTAAATTTAGCTTTTTCTTACTCAAGTGTCAACGTACCTGTCTCAATTACTCGGTCAACTGAGTGGATATCTGTCAAAAGACACGGCCCTGTTGCGCTAAGGGATAGGCTGTGTCTTTATTATAGTTTTTTGCCGTTACCAATGATACGTTTCACCGTATCATTGGTAACGGCAAATTTTTTTCGTCTTCTGAAAATAACATACTTTAAAGAGTCTCTTCAAATAATAAGTAGCTAGTAAACGCATCTAGATGAAGTGCTTTAAAATAATTACAAACCTCGAGATTTAATTTTGTATACTCTTTTCGCCGTACAAAATCATATAATATCGCCATGTAATCTGCAACTTCTTCATTTATAAGCAAAGGTATGTCATCCTTATTAGGAGTATTCTTAAACCGTTTAATAATTCTTTTCGTCAACAATTTGTGAGTAAAACTTACTTGATCCCATTCATTTTTATATGTATCTTTTAACTTAAAAACTTCGATAAAATTCTTTTCGGCATCTGTAGCACCATTTATATCAATAGTATGTAATTTATCATCAAACGAAAAAAAGACATGATCTGCTGTTTCGTCAAAAAAGGGATGTGTTATCGGAAGCTTAAAATCATCTCCCTTAACCAAAATATTATTACAAGAAACACATGATACAATCAAATTCTCCCAATATATTCCCAGCAAAGGAACTTGCGTTATTGGCAAAAAATGATCAGTGTTTGTTCGCCGAGAAGTAGTAATTTTACTAGCATCACAATACGGACAAACCTTCCTTTTCATCCCTACATCCTGCCTAAATTGCGACTTAGAGACAAATGGATCGTATTGATTATAAGTATGCCAGAAATATTCTTGGTCAATCAAGTAGTTATAAAAATACCTAAAAGCTTTTATAACCATCGTCTTAGTTTCAGCTTCTAATAATGGAGAGTTCATACTTCCATTCAGAATATCTTTGTAGCAAGTTGTACACATTACATATGCTTCTGATATGTTTTTAATATCCGGTGCACAGGATAATTGAGACATGATTCGTCTTAAGACTTCATATCTTTCTGCAAGACTTTTTAGCTTATCATTAATTTTTGTACTCTGTATTGTATCAAACTCTGTGCATTGAATATTAGGGTTAGCAATAGCCCAGTCCATTAAATCCTTTATGAAGTAATCGGTAAATCTATATATTTCATTGATTTTTGTTGTTTGTATCTTCCACATAGTTCTACTCCAATTTATCCCTAATTTTCAAAAATAGATTATATTTTTCAGTTGTGTTACTTAAATTACTATATAACTCTAAAGCAGTATCCCTTTTCTGCTCTCCTAGGAGCTGCGAAATTTTTTCCATTATACCGTTTGTAAATTCACTATTTATTTGGTTTAAGCCAAAAACGGCTTTCATAATATCTTCAGGATTTCCACCCAAAGTTTTCTCCGGAATGGGATATTGACTTATTATATTGTGACTGTCTCTCATCAATCCCACAATACATTCTACAGGAACATCTGCTGTGATTAGTGGAGAATGTGTAGCCAAAATAATATGAGCCTTAAAGCTACTGAAGATTTTTACCAAATGATAAATATATCGTTGCACCCACTTGGGGTGCAAATGTGTCTCAGGCTCATCAATCAAAACAAGTGAGTTATGAGTAATTTCTGAAATTAGAGGAAAAAACCTGAATAGCATTGTTAACTCCCCGGAACTCATACGTGATAGTGGTACAACAGAATTATCTTTACGTATCCAGACATCGCGTATTGGACAAAACCCTTGTGCTATAACATCAAGCATCAGCTCAAAAAGACACTCGTCAATATCGTCTATTGCGACAATATATCCAGCTCGATGAGGGAAATTGGATTTTTTTATTCTAATTCTCCGAGTTTTCTCTCGTAGTTTTTTTCGATTATTGTATTCTACGTGATACTCTTCATTTTCAAGTAACTTATCCTGATAGCGCGAACCTATTCCATAATTATCTGAATTTAAGGAAAACTCTAGATATTGAATATCTCCGTATCCAATTACCTCTAACATCTTTCTATATGCATTATATTGTTCATTATTTTTTTTCGTCTTATAAAAGGTTTCTAACAAAATCTGAATAACAGTAGTCAAACTAGATGAATTTATGCCATTTAGTGGTCCACCATAGACATAGCGGGAACCATCCTCTATTTTTGAATCTCTGTTAACTTTCCTCGGGGGGACAAACTGATCAAATACCGAGAAAGAAGAAACTATAACTTTATTAGGATACTCATTGATGCCCATGCTCTCTGGTATTCCATTTTCAAATTTGTAATCCTGATTATTAATAGTATAGTGAATTCTACAAGAATAGTTTTCTTCAGCGACGTTAAGTTGTGGGCATAGGGCAAGTGTTAACAACTTAAAGATTGATGTCTTCCCAGTTCCATTTTCTCCGACTAAAACAGAGATCTTTAAATCACCAAATAGATCCGCATTCGATTTAGGAATTCCAAAATTTAATGACAGGTTTCTAATTCCTCGATACTGATTGATGAATACGTGTTTAAGTTCCATTCTACCCCACCACCCCTTACTTATTTTCAAAAAATTACTGTCCGATAAAAATAAGGACACTGGGGACGTTCCCTTTCCTGCAACATAAAGTTGTCAAAAAAGGATCGTACCAACTGTCAGTTTTATGATATAATACCACGTTTGTTATCAACTACCTTTAGCATAGACCCAAGAAGTGTCCCCTTTCCACGAGGCATCCTGTATGTATTCATTTCAATGCGAAACGTAGCATTTTTCTTCACAAACTTGCTAATCCACTCGTGGTCATCGCGAAAAAATACTACACTCTCAGCACAACGAACAATTAGCCTGTTAATGCCAACCACTTCTTTACGACTTAACTTTCGAACGGCATAGCGAAAGTTTGAGAAAGAGAAGTCAGTGTGATCTCTGTCGATCGTGAGATTGGGACGTATTCTAATCGCGATCTTCGGAGAAAGAGGAACAATTCTATTGATAATACGAATATCTTCGGTCTCTTCAATTGCGATAGGAAAGTCACTTGTAAAGAAAGGGGTATCGTCAAAGGGGTTAATGAGAACGTCCCATATGCAATTCCCAAACGCCGCTGTCAGAGAGGATATCGAAGCAATGCCAATTGCCTGTGGATATTTGGGATCGATTGTTAGTTGCACCTTATCGCTGATCAATAACTCGGTTAGACTTTCACCACCGAGTTCAGATGGTGGAGGAATAGATATCCCCTGTGAGTCAATTATCCGCTCAGTCTCCTCAACAAAATTCTTTAGCGGTACTGACTGAATGCGCATACCTGCTGGTGAGCACGTGAGAACATATGCGACGAATCCAGCGATTACATATACACATTCTTGGTCGATGTTGTTAGTTGTTAACTTTTCGAGCGCTTTATTATACTTCGGCTCAATGCCTTTAAGAAACTTTTCGACTGCTCGTTGATCTTCTTGTAGGTACAAGTTCGTATTTCCTTCTTCAATTCTACACACTGATTCCGAGTTGGTTTTGAATGACTTTAGATCAGTCTTTCGGATAGCATACATTAAGACTTCAAGCTTCTGTGAGTAGAAATTTCTGAGATGGACTTGCGACACGTAATGGTCGAGCGGCATAATGTCCTCCTTTCCGTATGGCGATCTGACAATCGAAGTGCTGGGTTTACAATTCAATAAATAATTTAAGTTTATCCTCTGTAACAGCTACTTCACCGCTTTTCGTCGGACATCCTTCACAGAATATCTCATAACTGAATAGGAATACTGTAGTGTTGGGATTTACTTCGAATATGTACTGGTCACGATGAATTTCAATTGTCGAGTCGAGCACTGCAACCTCAAGCTTTGTTTGAGGGTATATGGTATCATTAACGCCACCAGAGAAAAGTTGTCCCTGATCACGAATTGACTCGTGGGACTGAACCTGAGGAAAGAGTACCCACCCTCCACTGTTTCCGTTAACCCCGAAACGAGATAATTCTAAGCGTTGGATAGGCTTTAGCCTTAGTGCAGGATACGTTGCAAGATACCGCCCTTTATTTTCGATACCTACTATAAGTTCTAACTTAAATTTGTCACCAACCTGCCTTTTTTGCAAACGATAGAAAATATGTAAATCTGGCTTTTGGCGTTTTCCAAACATATCTGCCAACTGATGGTGCTCTAACATATAGAAACTATCGCCTGACCTGGTATAGTAAATGTTCTCTCTACACATTGCACGATGGGGTAATCCATCTGTTTCGGGAACATATGTAACTACGAAACCTTCATCTCTGCTTTCATCATTATCGACAAAGATAATCTGATTTTGAATACCATTATTAACTGGCACTAACGCACTACCCGTTATACTGTTTAAGTCCGTTAAAAAGCGCTTAACATTCATTATTGGTTTAGATTCGCAAGCGACATCAGGAGAATGACTGCTCTCCTTTCGTGCCTTAATACCCCATACGACTACTCCACCGTTGGCATTTGAGAACCCAGAAAGAGCTTTGGCATAGTTCTTTTTATCGTCACCTGAGATACCTGGGCGCGTTGGGTCTGAGTTCTCCTTAAAGTCCAACCAAAGATGCTCTTCCTGCCCGTCACTTATAAACTGCATTATTCTTTGGTATTTTCCCTCAAGTATTTGTTTTAAAATATATTGAGCGTTATCCAAGTAATCACTCCCTTTATAAGGTTGCTCGCTAAAACCGGGTTTGACCCGAGTACTCAAGGGGACGGCTCCATCGGGTTATTCCCACAGCATTTTATTCTATAAGTTATAAAATTCCATAAAAAACAAAGAATCCCTGCTAAATCCAACAGGATTTGACAGGAATTCTCTCTATTCCACCATTGTAAATAATATGGTTCTCGTAAACGGACGGAAGTCAGTGGGGTCAGGCTTGAGTTGTTTAAAATTGACTTATTTGCACAAAAAAACTTGAAAAAGCTAAACGCGAATGTCAAGGGGACAGGTCCTTCGACATAGTGCCTTTCTTATCTAGAGCAAAGGGTCAATGTTATTATAAGCGAAGGTTAAGTATCACGGCGAAGCGTTAATAACATTGACCCTTCCCCTCCTTACAACAATAAAATCCCTTCTAAAAAGAGCATAAACCATATCTCCCAACGACAAAAAAGCCCCTATCCTCAACATTCCGAGGATAGGGGCTGTACTCATTTACCTATTCTACTGTTGCAGTTGCTTTAATAAATTGTACCTGCTATCATATATCTGTAACAAAAGTACAAAAATATATGATAAAAATGAGGGAATAGAATGGCCCCAGATCACACATTGGATGAGCAAGAGCCCAAACATCAGCGACGTGTTCGCTATAAAGGCACTCACCCTAAGAATTTTAAAGAAAAATATAAGGAACTGCAACCAGAGCAATATGCGGATGATGTGGCAAAAATTATCCAAAAGGGCAATACGCCTGCTGGTATGCATATTTCAATCTGCGTTAAAGAAATATTGGATTTCTTACAAATTACACCGGGACAAATAGGCTTAGACGCAACACTAGGTTATGGTGGTCATACCTTAGAGATGCTTAAATGTTTAAATTCAAAGGGGCGCTTGTATGCAACGGATGTAGATCCTCTTGAATTGCCGCGCACCAAAGAGCGTTTAGAGCGTTTGGGTTATGGTCCCGAAATTTTAGAGATCAAGCAAATGAACTTTTCCAAAATAGATCAAATCATTCCCGAATCAGGGCTATTTAATTTTGTCTTGGCAGACTTGGGTATTTCCTCTATGCAAATAGATAATCCTGAAAGAGGCTTTTCATTTAAGTATGAAGGACCATTGGACTTAAGGCTTAATCCGAAAGCGGGTTACTCTGCAGCAAGCCTTTTAAAGAAGATATCTCAAGATGAATTACAAGATATGCTGATAGAAAATGCTGACGAGCCTCATGCCGAGGTAATCGCTCGTGCTATTACTTCCAACATTAAAAAAGGAACTGTTATATCGACAACAACTGAGCTTCGAAATATCATCACAGATGCTCTGAAATATGTTCAAAAAGTCACCAAAGATGATATTAAAAAATCTTGTCAACGAACCTTCCAAGCATTGCGGATTGATGTCAATAAGGAATTTGATGTATTAGACGAATTTCTAGAAAAGCTTCCTAATGCTTTGGCACCGGGTGGGCGCGTTGCCATACTTTCCTTTCACTCCGGGGAAGATCGTCGCGTTAAAAAATCTTTTAGACAATTTTTTCGTGAAGGCGTTTATTGTGAAATAGCACCCGATCCTATTCGGGCATCAGCAGAAGAATGCCATATCAATAGCCGTGCCCGTTCTGCCAAATTGCGTTGGGCAATCAAATCATAAAGATAAAATTCTCTAACTGGATTTCGCCAAATGCGGAATCCAGTTTTTCATTTGCTAACTTCGAATGTCACTTGCACATTCCCCTGCCCCAAAGCCTCTGTAAGTCCGGAAACGTCTTCTATAAACCCGAGCTTAACGTATCCTCCATACGAATTGGCATACGTATTATAGAATAGCACCAAGGAATTAGAAGACCAACACATAATCTCGCCTGCATGGATTGTTGCAGGCGTCTCTGTCGATTGGGCAGGCAAATTCTCCACCAGATGGTAATATTTCTCCTTGCCATTCAGTTCACTCATATTGACAGTCATCGGTAACTTTGAAACTAAAGCCTGTGCTGTTTCGTTATCATAAAACTTCGCAGTGAATACTTTATTACCTACTGTAATCTTCGCGTTTCTCATTTTCTCACCTTCAACACCGCTAGTCTTCTTGCTCCCTTTGCTTTCCTTAGATGACTCAGAATTTAGCATTGTTGAACCCGAATTGGCGAAAATTGAACTGCCTGCTGCTGTTTCTCCAGAGATCTTAGCAGCGCTGCAAGCAGTCAGGGAGAACATTAAAAGCACAGACAGCAGCAAAAGAAAGATTTTTTTTGAGCCCTTTATTTTCATCTAAATCTCCCTCCCGATTTATCTGAACGATTTCTATAGAACTTGTCTCAGTCACCCCAGGTTTCTTTGGCGATGAAGATTGACTAGGTTGTTGCCGCATATCAAGATTTCTCAAGATCATCATAGTTTTCAATTTTTGAGGCCAATCGTTTCCTTGTTGCCTGCAAATTTGCAATACGTTCATCTAAACGGTTTAATTCTGCCAGTAAAAGTTCCTTCCTTATCTCCTTTGTTTTACTTCCCTGCTGATAAAGTTGGACATATTCAACAAGGACTTCTACTGGAACACCCGTTTTCCGCATGCAGTGAATAAATTCAATCCATCCACAGCTGTAATCGTCATAGTCGCGAATCCCATTTGGTTTACGCGGAACCGGTGGGATCAAACCAACTCGTTCGTAGTAGCGCAATGCGTCTTGTGTCATACCATATTTTTCACTGACCTCTGAAATTATCATTTGATTCACTCCTTAGTTCTCCATTGTTTTACCTTAATTCGTTCCCGTTTCAACCATATCACTCATAACAGAACTTGGTTTTCCCGGGCTGCATGTAAATTCTTATAAAAATGAATACGATACTTAACAGCGAAAATAACAGTCCCCCAAGCACAACGTACTTTATACCGAGGCCGGATATAAAGTAGCCACATACCGTTGTTCCCATGGTCGTTCCTAGGTTAGCTGCTGTTAAAAATAATCCATTCGCAAAATCAGGTGCTTCCGGAGCTGCAGTGGAAATCCAATATTGGTTAATATTGCCCCCTATGCCGCCTAAAGTTCCCAATGCCAAAGTAAGCAAAGCCATAGGCACCGTAAACTGCCCAGTCACGAATAATATAACATAAACTGCTCCTATTACAAACGGAAAAGCAACTACCGTTTTCAGCGCATTTTTCGTAAGCAGTCTTCCAGCGATAATGCTGCCTAGAATATTTGCCAAACCATACACCAGCAATACGAGGCTTATTGTATGCAAGGAAAACTTTGTAATCCTTTCTAGATATTCTGCCAGATAGCTGAACACTCCAAATACTGCACCATTCATTAAGACAACAGCAATAATGGAAATCCAGGTCGTTGTTTTCTTTAAGACGCTTACCTGTGCTCCATAAGAAATCCTTGCCTTTACCGGCATGGATGGTACAAAGAAAATTGTAGCAACAAATGCTATCACGTTTACGACAGCGAAAAACACCATTGCCATTTCCAGTGAAGCTGCCCCGGCAATAAAGTTGCTGACTGGTACGCCAATAACCATCCCTGCCGATACTCCGACAAACACCTTTGCAACAGCCTTAGGAGCTTCCTCCTGACTGGTCGACGCAGCCGCTACGGTAAACGCCAGAGAACAATAAATCGGATGGAAAAAGGCCGGAATCACACGGGCAATCAGAGCAATCGTAAAGTTTGTCGCAAAGATCGAAACAATGTTGCCGGCAATAAAAACCCCCAATACCAGCAGCATGACCTTCTTACGATCAATCCCAGAAAACAAGAGCGGCATCGTCGGGCCGGATATGGCGACCACCAGCGCAAAGAGACTAACGAGCAGTCCCGCCTGGGATATACTTACATGGAACCGCTCCGCCATAAAAGGCAATACGCCGATCATCCCCATTTCCGTATTTAAAATGCCAAAAACGCCTATGGTTAATATAAAAATAAGTAAATTAGTTTTTTTAATCACAAAATACCCCCTCTTTCAATCATTATGAATCAAATGGACTGCCTCTCATTCTTTCAAGTCTTTCCTCAATATTTTTCGTTATACTCTAAGGCTATCACCTTGTCTTAACTCCAGGTCAAGTTTTTTTATTTTTTTGAGTGAAAGCAATTGCCACTCTCTTTATAACTTAGTAACAAAAAATTTTTGTTAAATCTATTGACTTGGTGTTAACACCAGATGATACGTTTTAACTGTTAATAGAAAAACCGTTAGCAAAAATATGGTATTAGACATGTTATCCATTCTTTAACTTGTCTAGAGAGGGGGAATAAGGAATTCCAGCAACATATATTTTGTAAAATTTATAAACATGAACAGAGTAATGAAATCAGAAAAATATTGAAAGGGGTTTAAAATGAAAAAAAAATCGATTATCACACGTGGCCTTCACCTACTTACAGCAATGGTACTGGGCTTGGTTTTATCCACGACGGGCGCTGGTGTTGCATCCGCAGCAGACATGTCCAATGGAGCAGACAACTTTTACAAGAGCGACAAGGTAACCATGCAGAAGGTTACATTTAAAAATCAATACAACATGAAGGTTGTAGGTAATCTTTTTATTCCCAAAGGTTTGAATCAAAACACCAAAAATCCCGCGATCATTGTCGGACATCCTATGGGCGCAGTAAAAGAACAAAGTGCGAATCTGTATGCCACAAAAATGGCTGAACAGGGATTCGTTACTTTGTCCTTGGATTTGTCTTTCTGGGGAGAGAGTGAGGGTCAACCTCGCAACGCTGTTTCGCCGGATATCTATGCCGAGGATTTCAGTGCCGCGGTGGATTTTCTGGGCACCCGGTCGTTTGTTGACAGGGATCGGATTGGTGTTATCGGGATTTGTGGCAGCGGGAGCTTTGCCATCAGCGCAGCCAAGATCGACCCGCGCATGAAAGCCATTGCGACAGTCAGCATGTACGACATGGGTGCCGCCAACCGTAACGGACTCAGGCATTCCGCGACCCTCGAACAGAGAAAAGAGACTCTTGAAGGCGCAGCAGAACAACGCTATGTAGAGTTTTCAGGTGGCAAAACAAAATACACCAGTGGTACTGTAGACGAATTGGATGAAAATTCACCTCCAATTGCACGTGAATTTTATGATTTCTATCGTACTCCAAGAGGTGAATTCACTCCCAAAGGCCAGTCACCAAAACTTACAACGCACCCAACGCTCACCAGTAACGTTAAGTTTCTGAATTTTTACCCGTTCAATGACATAGAGACGATCTCTCCTCGTCCTATGCTTTTCATCGCAGGTGAAAACTCTCATTCCATAGAGTTCAGCGAAGACGCCTACAAGCTGGCGGCCGAACCGAAGGAACTCTACATTGTTCCGGGCGCAGGTCATGTGGATCTGTACGACCGGGTGAATTATATCCCCTTTGACAAGCTCACATCCTTCTTTTCCAAGTATTTGAAATAGGATGGATACGAAAAAACATTTGCCGCCACGATTGCGCTACTTGAAGTGCTGCAGTTGCGTTCACGTGAGTCTACACTAGTATACCCTTACGCATAGACATCTACCTCTGAATGAAATACATCCAAATAGTCCAAAACATACTTATAACAAATGCCCGTTGTCTATCTGACAACGGGCATTAATATTGTGTTCTCTGTTTATTGGCTCTCTATTTAAGTTGCTGATGTTTTCTAGCCACGTTCAGGAAAGTTTTATTACTCTACTGTTAATGACTTCACTAAAAAACCACGTCCCCCGTCTGCTTCAGTCGCAACCTAAAAAAACGGAGACAGGGATTCGTTCCAAAATTTTTACTCAAAAGTTCACGACGGAGTTTCCTATATGAAAAATCAATTATCTAGTAAATGCTAAGCCTTGCTTACTGGAAGCTTTCCATAATAGCATTTAAGCGGTCCTTTTTCCAAGCCGACTATACAGAAATTGCATTGTATGCATTTTGATTGTGTCTGTTTTCCTATTCTGAATTTATTTACTAAATCTGATTCGATTATAAATGGCCTTGACATGGAAACCATATCACATTTATCATTGTTAATTACGTCTTCTATTTCTTCTAAATTAGTTATTCCTCCTACTACAATAATTGGAATATTTACAGCTTCCCTGATTGACATGGCTGCTTCCAAATTATATAAGTTTTTCGGCTGAGGTTGTGGTACCATTTTTCTTGCTACTATACCAACGAAATTTTTCATAAATTCCGGCATTTTATTTAACTTCTGATTTTGAGCTATCATCATTTTCCAAGGCACCTGCCCGCGCATTGTCGCCAGCCCAGCTTTTATTGTTCCATTTGAAACTTCAATTCCGTCACATCCCACCTGCTCTAGCAGTTTAGCAATTTTTACAGACTCTGCAACGGTCATACCATTTTTTAATGTTTCATATCCATTCATTTTTACAATGATTGGGTAACTTAGAACTTCCTCCCTAGCCTTTTCAAATATCATTTTAAGAATTCTAAATCTGTTTTCTGTGCTTCCTCCCCATTCATCTTTTCGCCTGTTCATTCTGGGTGATACAAATTCTGAAAGTAAATATCCATGCGCCACATGAATTTGTACACCATCAAAACCTGCTTCTTTGGCATTTTTTATTCCTTGAACGAACGCTTCTATTACTTCTAAAATTTCAGTTTTAGTCATTTCTTTTGCTTTATAGTCAGATATTTTAGAAGGTGCAACAACTGGCATATGGCTACTTTCTTCTTTTGACTGACCGCCACAATGATTAAGCTGTGCTATAATAGGGGTTCCCATTTCATGCATTCTCTTCGTTAATTCTTTGAAGGCCTCAATATTTTCAGCTTTATCAATCATGGGCGTATTATCTGAAGCCTTTCCTTGCTGACCCACTCCAATAAAGCCAGTAATAATTCCACCAACACCGCCTTTAGCTAATGCCTCGTACTTTTTAAGTAATTGCTCTGTAGGCTTGCCACTCTCATCACTCACTCCTTCAAAAGTTGCCGATCTAATAATTCGGTTAGGAAATGTTATACCTGCCAATGTAAATGGCTCAAATACTTTATTTCCTGTTAATTTTGTTTGGTCAAATAATGTTTTCATTAAATTTGCTCCTTCGCATATTTTTTTGCTTTCACTATTACAGGCATCAATTACGCTTGATTTTAGTCAGCATTTTATCAACGGGTTTGCTAAGCTGCTTTAACATAAACTGAGGTGCAACCCGACTCATGAACTTCAGCGTACTGCTAAAGCCCGGCATGATCTCAAAGCGATCCTGTTCCAACCCCTTGATTGTGACCCTAACCATCTCACCAGCATCCATTGCCGTTATGCCTTTGAAATCGTCGGCATCAAAATCTTTTCCAATTAATGAGGTCTGAGTAACTGGAGGTGCTAATTCAAACACTCTAATATTCGTATTCTTTAGCTGGATTCGCAGTGATTGTGTAAATGAGTGAATACCGGCTTTCGTCGCACAATAAATTGGCGATATCGGATAAGGAACAAATGCAAGTGCGGATGAGACATTCATAATCGCAGCGTATTTCTTCGTCTTTAAATGCGATAAGAATTGTTTCACCATGCGGATCGAACCGTTGAGGTTAATTTCAATCTCCTGAGTGATATCCTCTAAATCAACCTCTTCAGCCTGAAAGTTCAATTTACGCATAATCCCAGCGTTATTGATCAGAAAGTTCAATTTTGGAAATTGACTGATTACTTTTTCAAAAAGGTCAGAAATTGCCTTTGGATCGCTTACATCACACTGAAATGTGTGAACGTTTGGTAGTTTCTTTTTGGCTAATTCTAGTTTGGACTGATCCCGCCCGGTAATAATTACAGTGTTCCCAAGCTTAAGGAGCTGAGTAGCAAGCTCGAGTCCAATCCCAGATGTTCCTCCTGTTATGAGAATTGTGTTGGAATCCATTTTCATAAAAATAAATCCTTTCCTATAAATGATTTATATAGTGGCTTTACTTACTTTATTGTGCAACAAGATTTTCAAAGAGCGTAAAGCATGTGTTTTTTTGAGAACGATCGTTCTAATTGATGTAAAAAAAATTCATTTGTTCAATATTGCTAAGGAAAAATCCGCTATACGATGTAACTTTTCTTTGCTAGCTGAGGTTCTTGCAAGTACCCGAAGCCCAAGCAAAGTATTATGCAAGCTTTCTGCCACAACTTCAGCTTCAAGATCACATAAAAATTCACCTGTTTGCTGTCCTTTGCGAATAAGTTCCGCAAGAAAATGCTCTGCTTGCATAAATGCTTCTTTCGTCTTTTCTTCTACCTCCTTATCTCGGGAAGCCAACTCAGTTGCTGCGTTTACAAATAGGCAACCCAATAGTCTATCCCCGCTTCCTTCGATCGTAAAGTCAAAGATACACTGTATAGCTTGTTTTGCCGTTTCTGCGCGTAAGATTTCAGATGTTAGTCTGGCTTTTATAAATTCTCCGTAGCAGTCTATTGTTTTTAAAAATAATGTATGTTTATCACCGAAGGTATCATATAAACTTCTACGATGGATTCCCATATGCTCTACCAGGTCGCTCAAAGATGTCTTTTCATAGCCTTGTTTCCGAAATAATTCCATGGCTTTCTGGAGAACTACACTTTCCTCAAATTCTTTGCTTCGTCCCATTACATCCCCTCCTGTTAATAGTAATAATAATCTTTTGAGAACGATCGGTCAAGAATTATTTTTATATTCCGCCTCACAAGCGACTGCTATATTTTGTGTAGACAGTATATGTGATTGGCACATATATTCTTCAAAACATAATCCTTATCACATTTTTTCAATCGAATCAACGGAACGTCCCCTTATCTAGACCTGTACCTCTTTATTCGAAGTGTGAATCCTTTACTTATCCCAAAATTCTTGAATCAATGCATTGAGCTTACTGCCGTTTCGCACTTCCCTAGGATAACGCCAGTGTGCCGGAAATAGCTTTTTATAATAGTAATTGGAAAACCTTGCATCAATCAAAAGTACTACGCCTTTATCGTCTTCTGAACGAATTACGCGCCCAGCTGCTTGTAACACTTTATTCATACCTGGATACATATAGGCATATTCATATCCCAGTTGGTTTTTCTTTTTAAAATGTTCCATTATAAGGTTGCGCTCTATACATATCTGAGGAAGTCCTACTCCTATAATGACAGTCCCCAACAGTTTATCCCCTTTGAGGTCAATGCCTTCGGAAAAAATTCCCCCTAACACACAGAAGCCAACTAACATGCGATTACGATTCGGCTGGAACCGATCTAAAAAACTTTCCCGCTCCTCTTCAGACATGATATTGGTTTGCACTATAGTCTCAGTATCAGGATGCAACTGTGAAAAGACATGATGCACTTCCTGCATGTAGTGATAGGATGGGAAAAAGATTAGATAATTCCCGGTTTTCTGCTGGATAGCCAAATGAATATATTGAGCAATTTCATCATAACTACTTTCGCGATTTTTGAACTTTGTAGATATCTGATCGGCTACCAATAAACATAAGTTCTCGGTCTTAAAAGGCGATGGGAAGGCAATTTTTGCATCCATTGCCTCACCACCTAAAATTTCACAAAAATAATCCAAGGGAGCCAGGGTTGCCGAGAAAAATACGCTGGACTTGCCCCTTTTAACAGCTTCCCCTAACAACTTGGATGGGTCAAGGCAAAACAGTTTCAGCGTAACCTCTGATGAGGATTTTTCTACGTACGTAATATAGTGATCATCATAGAACTCTACCATTTTCAAAAATATGAGTACATTAAAATAGAGTTCCAATAATGCATCATAACCCTCTGTTTTACTATTGTCAGTTAATAAAGCAGGCGCTTTGTTAACAAACGTCCAAAGCAAGGGATAGACTTCCTCCGGTTGATGTAATTGTGTATAATACCCCTCTTCACTGCACTCCTTTCTCATTCCCAGCATAACCGTATTGATTTTACCCAGGGTCTTGCCAATACTATGGCCTTTATAGATGTTCTTTAACTTCAAGAAAGAGCTTTTTGTTAGTTCTGCGGAAAACATCTCTCTTGCTCGATCCACCAAATTATGCGCTTCATCAATTAGAAAGGTATAATCACCCTGACTCGTCTGAAAAAAACGTTTTAAATACACTCTGGGATCAAAAACATAATTGTAATCACAAATAATGCAGTCGGCCCACATGGATAAGTCCAAGGAAAGCTCAAATGGACACACCATATACTTTCGCGAATAGGCTTCTATCACTTCCCGTGTAAATGCCCTCTCCTTCACAAATAAATCGATAATGGCATCATTTACTCGATCAAAATGCCCCTTGGCATATTCGCAATGGTCCGGGTTGCAGATGGCCTTTTCCTTAAAACAGATTTTATCTTTCGCAGTAATCGTAATCGATTTAAAGGCCAAGCCACATCCCCGCATGGCGTTTACTGCTTCCTCAGCCACTTGACGAGTAATGGTTTTGGCCGTCAAATAAAAAATCTTGCTCGTTTTATTCTCTCCTATAGCCTTGACGGCCGGAAACAAGGTAGAAATGGTTTTCCCAATCCCGGTGGGTGCTTGTATAAACATTTTTTTGTTATCCGAAATGGTTTTATATACGGTCACCGCTAATTCACGCTGGCCTTGGCGGTAAGTTGCAAAAGGAAATTTCAGCTTTTTTATGGATGAATCTCGTAACATATTCCATTCCTTGAGATGTTTTGCCCATACTAAATAGGAATCCAACAATCCGTAAAAGAAAGTTTGCAGCTCCTGCATAGTAACGGTTTCTCTTAGTCTTTTTATTTCATCCGTATCAATATTGTAATACGTCAATTGAATTTCCAGCTGCTCTACATTATTTTGCTCACCATAAATGAGTCCATAGCATTTCGCCTGAGCCCAATGCAGGGGATTAAAATTCTCATCGATCCGTTCCAAAGGAACAGCCGTTGTTTTGATTTCATCGATCACCACCTGCTGATCCTCGATAATGATCCCGTCCGCACGGCCTTCTATAAGGAATAAAAACTCTTTGTATCTAATTTCATATTTCAATTGGGCTTCTGCCAAATACTTGTCGCCACCAGCCTTTTGAAGCTTTTGGTGTATTTTGGTTCCTTCTACCGCTCTGCTAGTACCCACAAAGCGAGTATCAATATCACCCGAACGCAAGGTATACTCAACTAAGTTTTTTACTGATAAATGAACTACATCCGGTGTCATGTAATTTGGCACCTCACTTCCTGTCCCAAGTTTAAACCTTTAAAGTGTAAAATCCAATTTTAAAAGTGCTATCCACTAATTCCACGCCAATCAGCCTATCCCTTTAAATGTTGTAAGGCAAAATAACCCAGCAAATACAAATCCACAAAACTGTCATGACTCATACCAACAGAAGAAGAATAATTACAAAAATAACTGGTAGAATATAGTAAGACACGCATATCGCTCAACTTTTTATTAAGAAGGTACTATTACTATGCATAATCAACCCCGCCGTCCCCTCATGACCATCAGCCTGTATGGCGTTACATATTTCCAACGGCAGAATCCTTATATGGTAGCTTGGTTATCCGCTTCATACCCCGGTTTTGGTCACTATTTGCTTAATCAATATGCACGGGCTACCTTATTAACTTTATTTGAAGTAACTACAAATACACTAATTCATATAAACGAAGCAATTATTTATTCCTTTTGCGGACAATTTGAAATGGCCAAAGCCGTCATAAAAACACACTGGCTCTTGGGCTATGTCATCATCTATTTTTTTGCAATATGGGACAGTTATCGATCTGCCTTGGTGCAAAACAAAATGTGTCAGCTTGCAGAGCTCGAAAATGAACCATTACGATGTACAATCATTCATCCGTTTGAAATTCAATATCTGGAACAAAGAAATCCATGGATAGCAGCTTTATATTCTTTCTTCTTTCCCTGTCTGGGTCAACTTTACAATCATCAATGGTTACTGGCATTTTACGGAATGACCTGGTGGTGGATTTACCTTTCCTTATCCCATGCACATACTTTCCTCTTGTACCTGTTACATCACAATGTTCAAGAATCGATTTCCATACTTAACCCGCACTGGCTATTATTTATGCCATCCGTTTGGGGAGGGTCGATTTATCATGCCTTTTATACAGCCTTGGAACATAATCGGCTTTTTCGTCTGGAACAGCGCCAACATCTCGTCGATCGCTACCAAAATTCCGAAGTTCGCATATTCCCCGCAAAGTAGGTGCTGAAAATTTGCTAATTATTGGAACTTTTGAGCATTCCCTTGAGTTAGAACAGGTCTTAGCAGTATTGGAACATAACGGGATTGCCAGAAAGCATATCCTGGTAATACCCATGGATACAGAACCCACTCCCTCAGTCCGGTTTATTACCAAAGCACGCGACCTTTATACCAAAGGTTTTGAGGTAGGCGTAGCCTGTGCTACGGGAAGCGCTGTCATTGGTACGAGTATCGGGTTCATTTTGCCATGGGGGCCCATCTTTGTGGGGCTAATAGCTGCCGTTATTGGCTTTACAATCGCTTTGGGAATATATCTTCTCATCAACAAGGGTACGCATCGACATCTTCCGAAAAAATTACCCGAAATCACGATCATCGTCCAGTGCTTAGAAGAACAGTCTATCCAGGTTATGGAGACCATGTGGGAATATCGGGTTCTGACAGTTGGTCGAGCTCCGGAACCATCCTAAAAGTTAAGTCAAGCATTTTTTGTAATGGATAGCCTATCTACCCAAAATTGTTGACTAGGGTGATAAAAAATTGCATCAACCCTATTGACTTTGAGTAGACTCAAAGTTGTAACATAGAATATGAGCAATACATAGCTTGTTTTAGGAAGGGGAATGAATACATGTCCAACAAAGTATATTTTGTAAACCTTAGAGCGAGAACAGACAAAAGTAATAAAATCAGCAAAATAAGAAGTTTATTTGATCGTGCCGGTTTTAATGAATTTATCCAAAAGGATGCCCTTACAGCTATAAAGCTAACCTTCGGCGAACACGGAAGTGACGGCTTTATTAGTCCGGTTTTTGTGCGGCAAGTGGTAGATAAGATAAAAGAAAATGGAGCTAAGCCTTTTCTAACCGATACGAATACGCTTTATTCGGGAAGCAGACATAACTCGGTTGATCATTTACTAACCGCATTGGAACATGGTTTTGATTATACGGTTACAGGAGCTCCCATTATCATAGCCGATGGACTGCGCAGCGAAAGCATGACCGAAGTACAGATTGATAAAAAACACTTTAGTAAAGTGAAACTGGCTACAGACATTGTCAGTGCCGACAGTATGATTGTATTGTCTCACTTTAAGGGTCATGAGATGGCTGGCTTCGGCGGCGCTATAAAAAATCTGGCTATGGGCGGAGCACCGGCGCTTGGAAAAAAAGAGCAGCATGCTCTTAAGATTGTAGTTGATCAAGAAAAATGTGTTGGTTGCTCAAAGTGCAGCGTGGTTTGCCCAGAAACGGCCATTCGCATGAGTGAAATGAAGGCAAATGTTTCTCCTGATGCATGCATTGGCTGCGGGGAGTGTTTGACCGTTTGTCCGGTAAAAGCCAACGGAATGGACTGGGCAACAGACCTAGCAGATTTTCTTGAACGAATGACCGAGTACGGCTATGGAGTTCATAAGACTCATGAGAAACGTATCGGTTATATAAACTTTTTATTGAACATTACGCCTGATTGTGACTGTGCATCATGGAGCGATGCACCGATTGTTCCTGATATCGGCTTTTTGGCATCCACTGACCCTGTAGCTATTGATCAGGCAAGCTATGACCTAATCAATAAACAGCTTGGTTTCTCTCACTCTTTGCTTTCTTCCAACCTTGAAGCCGGGGCAGACAAGTTTTATGGTTTGCGTCCTCACATCGACGGCACTATCCAAATGCGGCATGGAGAAGAAATCGGCATGGGCAGCCGCGATTATGAATTAATTGTTCTATAACAATATGGGTGAAAACGAAAAAGTAAATTTTTCGGTACTACCCGTTGACGGAGTTGTATTTATGATAAAAAGCAAAGCACGCCAAACTGCCGTCGTAGTACTCATATCAGGAGTAATGTTTTTCTTTCATAGTATTTACTCTGGTGTTCTTAACGATATCTCTCCAATGTCAGATGGTCAATATGCTCGCGAAGCGCAAAATATTGTCCTAGGCAATACTTCATGTCAAACACTACAAAAAAACTCAAAATAATAGGCAGTACAGAACATAACATTCTTAATTGTAAAAGTAAAAAGCCGGTTACAGTGGTCATCCAACCACCGTAACCGGCAAATTTATTTTTAATGTCCAACGTCAAGGGGACAGGTCCTTTGACATAGATGCCTTTCTTACTTATACATTTTATATTTTGCTTACCTAATGTCAACGAACCTGTCCCCTTGACACTTTGCTGCTTGAAGACGTTTATATAAATGAGATACAATTGTTGCGAGTGGCTGCTGATACAAAATAGCCAGTGTCATAGGAACTGCAACCCTTGGCGGAAAATAGGTGAGTGCAATGACGAGTCCACAAGCGTTATTACGGATGCCCACATTAAAAATCATTGTTAGTATAATACTCTGAGTTCGTTCTTTTAATGCAAATGATCCTAGGTAACCGACAAAGAAGCTTGCTGATACAACAAATAAGGTAACGAGTAATGTTTTTAGTATGGAGATGTCCCAATTAATTTGTGGCATTACGACTGCTGAATTAATTAGGATGACCAGAAAAAGTGCTCCTTTTGATGTGGCACCCCCAATGCTGTTAGCGAAATTAACACTCCTCCCCTTTGTCCAATCATGCAGGAGCATACCGATGATGCTAGGCACCGTAACCATGAGCATAAGGTCGATAACCATTTTACTATAGCTAATGTCGATGGTTTGGCCAACAACAATATGGAAAAATAACGGTAATACTGTAGGTACAACTAAAGTATCCAATGTTACTGCAACAAAAGATATGCCTAAATCACCTTTGATTAACGAAGTCCAGATGATAGATGTAACCCCAATTGGAATTGAAGAGCCGATTAGATAGCCTAGCCGGATGTCAGGATCATTGGGGTAGAAGATCATGCCAACAGCCCAAGCTGTCAACGGTGTAACAAAATGAACTAAAATCAGCACCCATATAGGAATCCAGGGCTTCTTTAGCACGGTAGTGAATTCCTTAAAACTTGTACCTAATGCGGTGATAAAGGTCATGTAAGCGAATAAAGCCACCACAATTTGTCGTAGAAACGGGGAATCAGTAATAGTAACGAAAAAGCCTAAGAATAGTCCAGAAAGCACTACGATGAACATGTTTTTGGATAACCAATCATTTAATTGAATAAACAAAATAGACATTTAAACCTCCGTATAGGGTTATTAGGCTATATTTCACTGTTAATCAAAGCTTTTAACTAAAAAAACACTTAAATACTCTCTGATTGACTATAAACGGTCATCGAATATTGAAATAAGCCTTTCTTTTATTCTATAACACACTGCTTTTTATTGTGACAAGTGACTTGTCCCTTTTATCTTCTTTCTTGCTTAGCTGACTCAGTAATACCGGCCCTGCAAAACAGAATACAATAGTCTTATTCCCTAAAACACACAGAACTCCTGCCAAATCCACAAGTTTGGCAGGAGTTCTACTATTTTCGCTATTACCAATGATACGGTTCTACGTCTCACCTCTAAAGTTCTATTCTTCAGTTACCTTCAACATCTTCAGAAATTCATTCATAGAATACGATTCTTCCTGATCTGGTTTATCATCGAACCTTACAAAAACCTTAGCCCCATCTATATTAGTTATCGTTCCGTTATGACAGGTATTAAAATAGAGAGATACTTTTGAACCAACTTCAATAAGCATACTAATGACCTCCTATTCATTTGCTACGGCTGCCCGTTGTAGTGCTTGTACGATTTCTTCCTCAATCTTGTAGCAGTCCAGTATCTTGAAGATTTCTTTTGGTTTCTCCTAAAGTTTATTTTAAAGTGCTTAGTTTATGCTTCGCTATTGTGCGCGTGAAGCGTAGGTCGCTAATGACACGCAAAGCTTAATGCTAGTTTTTCGCCGTTAGAGGTGAGGAGTAATGGACTATTAAGTTGCCATTACTCCTCTTGTATATTAGATTTCATTCATGATCCTATCTAGAATACAGGCCGCTTCTTCTACTAACTCAGGACATAGTTCGAATAAGGTCCTTCCTTGGAAATCAGCAGAAATCGCTTCCATTTTGTAAGGAAGGACCCCCATTATCTTTAAATCTTCTAATTGTTCTATTATGGATGTCATTTCTATGCCTTGAAATTTACTAATTACAATATATATTTTTTGTATATTTAAATCCTTCGCCATTTTTGCCACGGCACGCGCCGTCACAAAACTACGCTGTCCAGGTTCAACTACTATAATAAATGCATCCACTCCTTCAGCAGTGCCACGACCTAAATGTTCTAAACCTGCCTCCATATCAACAATAACTGCCTCATTTCGCTCAAGCACCAAATGGTTTAAAAGAGATTTTAGCAATATACTTTCTGGACAAGCGCATCCTGCACCGCCTATCGATTTTGTACCCATTTGCAAAAGGCCGATATGATCCTTTCTTACCAGATACTTCTCAGGTATATCGTCCACCAAAGGGTTTAAAGTAAACCACTCCCCGAATCCACCAGGTGTTGCCCCTGTACGTTCTTGAATGAGTTTTTCATCTTGGGCGATGGTGCTAACCTTAGCAAGAACTTCCGGGTTAAACCCTAATGCCATACCAAGATTAGCATCAGGATCAGCATCAACAGCTAATACCTTGATATTTCTAGAAGATAATACATGACACAGTAGTGAGGCTAGTGTAGTTTTCCCAACACCACCTTTACCAGATATAGCAATCTTTATTCCTTTCTGTCTCATTTCTCCTGCCACCTATCAAAATTTGAACTTAGGCCTAGCGCCAATCTTTTCTCTTCAATTCGCCCAAGCAAAATATTAGCTGCTTTTACAGCATCTTGTTCATAAATTAATTTGCCACCAAATAATTTTTCCAAATTTAAACCTTCATCCTCAGCGCCGTTGCAGAGAACGTCAGTAACAAGCTTAGAACCAGACACTTGTGGATCAACGCCGATATGAACGTCTACACCATTTGCTAGAAAAAAAGTACCGATTGCTAGCGCTTTGGGACTATGAGTTTCTGGACAAGTTCCAACAGCAGGCAAATCCTTAATTTCCACCCCTAGAAAATCTGCTACGGCTAATAGCAGAGCAGCAGGACGTGAATTATCAACACAACTTCCCATATGCAAGGTTGGTGGCAATGATGGAAGCCCTACTGCTTGCCCAATGGCCTGCAAAACCCCTCGCAAAGACTGACCACAATATTCTAACCCGTCCATATTCATCAGATTATGCTTTGCCAAAGAATGAGCTGCGCAGCCTGTGGCAACCACCAAGACATTATTTTTAAGCAACTCTTTTGCTACTGTAACATTCCCGAAGTCTTGTAATTCACGAGGATTGGTACAGCCGACGATAGCCGCAACACCACGGATGGCACCACTGGTGATGGCGTCAATTAAAGGTTGTAGAGGCTCCTTTCCATTCAGTGCGCCTAGAGCTTCTAGAATTTGTTCTGTAGAAAATCCAGCATAAGCTTCTACTGTTCCTGTAAAATTAGAGGTCTTTTGAGGATCTCGCTTTTTGAAATTGGCAATTGCTTTACGAACAATCGCCTGTGCTGCTTGATCTGCCTCAGTCGTATGAAAATCAATATGAGTGGCGCCAGCAATTTTAACATAGGGTAAGGTTGTAATAATTTCTGTATGATAACACTCTGCCACTTTTTGCAGACCTGGCATAATACATTGTACATCAACCACCATTGCTTCCAGCAGACCAGTTACAATAATTAGTTCTTGAGAAGAGAAACTCGACGCTGCCGGTATACCGTGACGCATCAATATTTCGTTACCGGAACAACACACCCCAACAACGTTAATTCCTGTTGCGCCTACTTCCTTTGCTTCCTCTGATAATTTACGAGACCATTCCACAACTTTCTCCGATAGTAGGGGAACATGGCCATGCACTGCAATGTTAACCGTTTCTGGTTTTATCACACCAAGTTTGAATTTTGACTTTACTAATTTAGGTACACCAAAGAGTATGTCCTGCAGATCTGTAGACAAATGCAAACCGCCATAACCATCCACAAGCCCCATCGTCAAGCAGCCCAACAGAAGGTTTACTGGATCAGCATCACAGCCCATTGAAGTTCTAGTAATCGCCTTTGAAATTTCCAAATGAATATTAACAGGCGTAATACCAAGCTCATTCCATTTATCGATTGATTGCTTTTGCGCATGAAGAGTCAGCCAATTCATAATTCCCGCTTGTTTTTGATAGTCCTCTAATGCCTTGAGAGCCACTTCTTTTGCAATAGCCTCTACTGTTTTTTCATTGGTATTAAGGCCTAGACCTTTCGCCACCTGATATAACTTCTCTATCCCTTTAATTGTATAGTCGGAATGACCTTCAGCTGCTTCTAATAAAGCCAAGGCCGTTTCCCTGCCATGTTCAGCATGGCCAGCTACACCTTCAATAAGGTTGGTTAATAGATTTCGCGCAACAATTGTATCAGCGTCAGCTCCGCATATCCCTCGTTGCGCTCCTTTACCATTTGGTGCTATGCGGCATGGTCCTTCTAAACAATGCCGACAACAAACCCCAGCTGAACCAAAAGGGCAACGAGCAGCGCTTTGCTCCGCACGAGAAAAAGCGGTTTCAATTCCTTCCTCACAGGCTTTTTTATAAAGAATCTCAATATCATGATCCAAACTAATAGACTGAATTTTCTGTGATTTATGCATAATATATACATCTCCCTCACCATTTATCTGATAATCAAGTCCTGTAAGGCGTTATATTGCAAAAAAACTCCTGAATCTTAGCCTTCTCTACTTATAAACTAACATAAACATGAAAAAAAAGATGTCAGCTAGCCGACATCTTTCTCCTTTTTAGTTGAAATTACTTGATTGTATACTTATAGCGTTAACGACTTGCTACTCTGTATCATCCTTTGCACGCTTTGTTATTTCATTAAAATCTCGAATGATAATTTTATCTTTTTCTAGTACGATCAATCCTTCCTTTTGAAGATTATTAAAGAAAGTATTCACCGTTTGTCTTGTACTACCGACGATCGTTGCAATCTGTTGATGTGTTAAACCTAAAGTAATTTGAAAGGTTGCTGTACTCTGCTCACCACCAGCGAGGGCTAGACTATACACAAACTGATACAATCTTTTATTCACTTCTTTGAACACTAAACTTTCAATTGTATTAATAGAGTTCTTTAACGAATCGCCTAGCACTGAAATTACACTCATCACAAACAACGGTACTTCCATTAGCAATTTACGAAATGATTGTATAGGAAGAAATACAATTTCACCATCATCAAGGGCTTGACCAAAAGCACGCGTATGCCCGCTATAAACAGCACCAGATTCTAAAATAGTAAGCGTAAATTCTTTGCCATTTGGATACCGTAAATACACGCGAATCCGCCCTTGAAGAACAATATAAATATAGTCCGAGTGTTCCTCTAATTCAAATATTTCTTCCTTTTTTTTGAATTTGTGTGTACGACAATGACTAAAGTATTGAGCTATAACAGATTCTGGTAATTGACTAAACAAGTGTGTCCCCTGTAATTTCCCAAAGCTTTTCAAAATAAACACCTCCCATTGAAATCACTCTGACTCTTGCAAATCTTTCATAAAATTTGACCAAGCGCTCGCAACAAATATTTCTCGGTTCAAAGAAATGATGCTTTTTATGTTCATCCTAAATAAATACTGATTTAAAATAGTTTTACATTAGTACACGAGTGTTGATTAACCATCTATATTTGTCATATCATAAAGAACTCCTGCCAAATTCCTGCGAAATTTGGCAATACTGTTCGCTCATGCATTCATAAAGGCAATGGGCATGAAGACCACAACATCACAAAGTGTCATGGTACCCATACTAACATTCCCCAGAAGCCAGCCACAGGTGTGTAAAACTCAAACCTAGCGTGTAGAACAAAGAGAAACAGTGTGTAATGCATTTACACTGTTTTTTCTTTATTAATAGATGTCCTGAAAATCTATTTAAATTAGAATCCGTTAAGTAATTATCTTATTTTAAACTTGCATTTCAACGTTTTTAAAAATGCGATCCAGCTGGCATGCTATTTGCATAATCAAAAAATAGGTCAAGACTGATAACAATTACCGGTGATAGACCTACAAAATTTTGAGGGAGGATCTTTACGAATGATTAAGAGGGCATTTGGGGCAGTTCTGGTATTAATTTTAATTTCCTGTGCGCTTGTCATCACACCCGTTTTTGCTCAGGACAATGCTATTACAGACCACAAAATTGTTGCTTATCTGGCTGCTTGGGAAAACTGGTCAGCACAAGACATTCCAGCTAAAAAATTAACGCATATCAATTTATCGTTTGCGCGAATTGAAGACGGAAAAATTGCCAACGTAAAAATTGATGGAAAAGGGATTGAAGCTATTCAATTTCAAGAATTGAAAAAAGCCAAACTGGAAAACCCCGACTTAAAAGTATTAATTGCAGTTGGCGGCTGGGGCGGCGACGGCTTTTCCGACGCCGCGCTGACACCGGAATCCCGTGATATATTTGCTAAAAGTGTTGCTGACTATTTGAGCAAACATGATCTGGATGGAATCGACATTGATTGGGAGTTTCCGGTTCAAGGCGGCTGGGGCGCTATTAAAGCCAGACCGGAAGACAAGCAAAACTTTACCTTATTCCTACAAGCCATTCGTGCTGAATTGGACAACTTGAGCACAATCACCAAAAAGGATTATCTGCTAACCTACGCCGCTAATGTGAATCAATGGGCTATTGACAATATTGAAATCGACAAAGTAATACCGCTAGTTGATTACATCAATCTTATGACCTATGATTATCATGGCGGCTGGGAAGCCCAAACCGGACACCATACCGCCCTCTATGCCAACAAATTGGATACTTTGGGCATCGGCGGCGCGGCTGATGCGGCGCTCCGTTATATATCCGCCGGTGTCCCTTCCGGCAAAATTGTACTAGGCACTGCGTTTTACGGACGCCTCTGGGAACAAGTAGAGCCAAAGAACAACGGTTTGTATCAAAAAGCCTCCACAAAAAATGCTCGTGATGTTTCCTACAAAGAAATAGTTTTCGCCTATACCAAACAAACAGGGTTTACCCGCTACTGGGATGAGACAGCCAAAGCGGCCTACTTGTTCAATCCTAAAACCAAAGTTTTTATTACCTACGACGACCCGCAGGCACTGGAATATAAAGTAAAGTTTGTTCGCGATCATAACCTTGGAGGTGTTATGCTGTGGGAGTTAAGTAAAGATATGGATGGAACCTTAATTGACATATTATATAAAAATATAAAGCAATAAACCATAAACTTACTCAAGCCTGAAATTCACAATTCCCTTATAAATCTGCAGCATGCTTCTTGCTGCAGATTTTTTCGATTCAATAGTTAATCTTTATCTAATATCGCCCGAAAAAAAGCTTTAATAAACCCCTTCTTTAAAAAATTGTAAAACCATTACCGCCTTAAGAGATGTACTTTACGCGAGTGTAATATATCAGCAAGCATTGTTTCGCTATATTCTGATCAAATCATCAATGCATTCTAACTGACAAAAACAAGCCATTTCCAGATTAATACAATTTGGAAATGGCTTATTTTTTCGCCATTACCAATGATACGATTCCCCCCGATTAATCTTAAGTACTATACAATATTAAAATTCAGTAACTATCTACGAATAAGTAGCTTAACCAATGAAGAACAAGGCTGCGCCTCATCCACAATACTAATTTTATCTCCTTTCCAGGATTTCATCATTCATTTTCTAGAATCATTGGCAGGGCTGGACTAACTTATGATGAAATTTGATGAGTCTACCTAAATAGTCGAAATGGTCAATGTTATTATAAGCGAAGGTTAAGTATCACGGCGTAGCGTTAATAACATTGACCCTTCTCCTCCTTACAGAAAAAATATCTCTTCTAAAAAGAATAGTTTTTCCCTAACAAACCGCCCCTACCCTCAATATTTTGAGGATAGGGGCGGTACTCATTTACCTATTCTACTGTTACTGACCTCGCCAAATTCCTTGGTTTATCAACGTCACAACCACGAATTACAGACGCAAAAATCTTGTCACCACAGCTAGTGCAAGTACAATGGCCAAGGAAACTAGAAATGGCTTCATCGGTGAAGATAAAACACTACTAAATTCTTTGTCTTCTTTATGTTCATAGCAATATCCGCCGTAACAAGTTTTCATTATGATCAATCCTTTCTTATTATCAATTCTCTTATCTAAAATCCCTACTCAGAGATTAAATGTGTTTGTTTGATTACTTTTATTATATGATGATAATGATTATCTGTAAAGCATCATTATCAAGCACTTTGTTAAAAGTTAATATCACAAAGCCACCAACCCCCGTCTACTTCCGTCGCGCCCTATATTAGGCATATAGGGTGAAACTATATTTTATTAATTCATACACATAACAAAAAGAACCTCTGCTGCAAATACCAACAGAAGTTCTTAGTCGATGGACTGAAAAGTTTGCTCTTCTATTTTAATAACTTTAATACTATTTCAGTAAAACAACCCCATTGCCTGCACCAATACGGTCAGCTCCGGCTTCAACCAGCTGACAGGCAAATTCATGGGTGCGGATACTACCACTAGCTTTAATCTTGGCCTGATTACCAACAGTTTGGCGCATAAGTTTGACATCATCCACCGTTGCTCCACCTGTACTAAAACCAGTTGAAGTCTTAACATAAGCTGCCCCAGCGTGCACGGCTGCTTCGCAGGCGGCAATCTTCTCCTCATCACTGAGTAAACACGTTTCTATGATGACCTTGACGAGAGCAGGTTTAACTGCTTCAACAACCGCACGAATATCGTCCGTTACGAGATCCATATTTCCATCTTTGATTCCGCCAATATTGATGACCATATCGACTTCCTCTGCTCCAGCTTTTACAGCAGCTTCAGCCTCAAAAGCCTTGACCTCAGTAATCATCGCCCCCAATGGAAAACCAACAACGCAGCACGTTTTAATTCCACTACCCTTCAGTTCTGAGGTAACCAATGCCACATGACAACTATTGACGCAGACGGTCGCAAATCCATAAGTACGTGCCTCGGCGCAATAACGGCGAACTGTTTCTTGCGTTGCTTCTGGTTTTAGCATTGTATGATCAATTATCTGTGCAATATCCATACCATCACCCCTTCATAGCTTGTTTTTTTTCACGTTCATTGACAATATAGTTGTAAATAAGGACAAAAATCAGTAGTCCACCCCAAATGATCTGTCGATAAAAATTTGATATATCCTCATACATATTGAGCCAACTGCTAACCATTTGCACAATTAGGGTTGCCATAACGACACCGCTTATATTACCTTTTCCACCATATGGATCTACACCGCCCAAAACAGCAATAAGAATAGCCTCCATCAAATAAGATGCACCATAATCCGCCTTAGCCGAATTGAATCGTCCCAGCATAATAATCCCTGCAACAGCACTAAGCACAGCACTAAGTACATAGTTAATAATAAAAAGGCGTACATTATCAAACCCTGAAAAAGTAGAGGCTTTTTCACTTGTACCAAGCATACGGAGCTTATACCCCAAAGTAGTCTTACTCATAATAAACGCAGAGATTGCCGCAAATACACAGAAGATAATAATCGGAACGGGTATGCCCGCTACACTGCCGTTGATTGTAGCTGCCAACTGCTTTGGCAATCCCCCGAGTGTACTACCATTTGTCATGACAATAGCAAAACCTGTATAAAGAGCCTGCGTTCCCAAGGTTGCCAAAATTGGTGTAATACCAACAACCCCAATCAAAAAACCATTGAACGCACCACAAAGAATACTAACAGCCAGTGCCATAAAACAGGCCGCTGCAATCATCATAAATACAGCACTGCTGCTCATATCCGGCACGATAACAATTGACAAAAACTTTGCCATAAGTACGGCACAAAGATTAGCAATTGCTACAACACTAAGATCGATCCCCGCCGTAAACAAAGTAAATGCCATAGCGATAGACAGAAGGCCAAACTCGGGAAACTGTTTGCCCATAGACTGGAAATTTGAAACACTAACGAACATAGATCCCTTAAGGGCTGTACAAAGTATAAACACCATCAGGAAAACAACTAGGAGTCGAGCCAAGTTTTTATCTCTATTTATTGCATGTCTGATTGTATCCATACCAGTTTCCTCCTTCGCTCATCTTGATGGCAAGCTTTCTTTCGTTACGCTTCGCTTGGATTGCAGAAGCTGCAGTACCAATAATAATAATCGCACCAGTAAACACTTTCTGCCAAACCGTCGAAATGCCCAATAAAATGAGACTATTATCTACAATAGTCAAGAGTGCCATACCAAGCATTGCACCAAGCACACTGCCTTTGCCCCCTGTCATCCGCACACCGCCAAGGACACAAGCAGCAATAACTGTCATTTCCATACCTTCTAAATTATTTGGATGTACGGCAAGGAGCATCGTCGAACGCAATATACCAATGAGTCCTGCCATGCAGCCAGAAAAAGCATAAATGAACAGTAAAATGCCAAAAACGTTGAAACCTGCTCTCTGTGCCGCTTTCACATCGCCACCGATCGCATAAATACCACGTCCCAACATCGTTCTATTCAAAATAAACCATCCCAAAAAAATAAGCAATATCATAAGAATAAAACCGATTGGCATATTGGAAGTCAGTCCTGAAACAGGATTTGTCGCTGAAAACAATTTCATCTCGCCAAGTTCCTTAAGAGGCGCACAAAGTGGGTATTCTCGCGATTTGAACACGCCCTGCATAATTCCGAAACATATACTGCTCGTACCAAGGGTAACGATAAGCGCTGGAAATTTAAAACGCGCGATAATCACACCATTGAGTATACCAACCATCAATCCGATAAACATCGCAACCCCAAAAAAGACCAGTGGGTTCGAGGCAACGTCTTCTAGCTGTGAACAAACTACAAACATAGACAGGGAAGCAATGGCCGGAAATGAAACATCTACACCACCAGTAATAATGATAAACATTTCGCCGATACAGAACATCGCTGGTACCAAAAATGCCCGCACAACATCAACCAGATTATTACCCGTAAAAAACTGTCCACTTTTTACTTGAATGGCCATACATAGGAGCAGGATGATCAATGCTACATAAAATTCGGTTGACTTCACCGTTTTCTGCAAATTCATATATGAATCCTCCTATCCTTCTAATTTGCCAGCTCGGCAAGGCAGCTCTCCTCGAGGCCCTGTGTCGAGAGAATTTCAACTAGTCGGCCTGACTGCATAACCATAACACGATTACAGTTCGTGAGCACCTCCGGCAAATCATCGGAGATAATAATAACCGTAAGTCCTTGTTTGGCTAAGCGTTTTACCAACTCATAAATATCAAATTTAGCACCGATATCTACACCAACTGTCGGTCCATTCAAGATTAATACCTTAAGATCCAGTGCCAGCCACTTTGCTAAAATACATTTTTGTTGATTACCGCCTGAAAGTGTCCCCACAGGGTCTTCAATGTTGTGAAGGGTAATAGACAATTCTTTAGCCCAATGCCTTGTCATCTCCTCAACCGACCTACGATTAATTTTACCTAAGCAATTCGCATAATCATGCCATTTTTCAATGGAAATATTGTCTGCAATCGGTTGCGATAAGAAGAGGCCTTCCGTAACACGATCCGCAGGCAGATAGCCTATACCATTTTCAATGCCCTTCTTTATTGAACGGATTTCCACCGGTTTTCCCTCAATCAAAATTTCTCCTGAATCTGCCTCGTGATAACCAAATAAAGTCTCTGCTAATTCTGTACGACCTGATCCTAAGAGACCTGTTATGCCGATAATTTCACCTTGTTTGAGGCAAAAACTAACATCCTTAAATCCGTTTTTCAGGGAAAGATTCTTGACTTCTAGCACTGTTGGCGCATTTTCTCTCGTATATTCATACCGCGATGAAACTATTTCACGCCCCGTCATATGATATGTAAACTTATTCTGACCAAGCTCTTTCGTATTTCCCTCAGCAACATTTTTTCCACTGCGGAAAATCGTAAATCGTTCAGCAATCTCGAATACCTCATCCAGCTTATGTGAAACAAAAAGCACCGCTATACCTTTCACCTGTAACTGTTGAATGATTTTAAATAATGCCTTGACTTCCCGCTTCGTTATAGCCGTTGTTGGCTCATCCATAATGATGAGCTTCGCATCATTTAACAAAGCGCGGCTAATGGCAATCATTTGACGCATACCTACTGTAAGATTTTCCACAGTTTCATCTAAATCGATTTCAAAACCGATTTTGGCTACAGCTTCTTCCGCAATTTTACGCATACGTGCTTTACTCACAAACTTTCTACTCGCTGCGACTTCCATATTGATTGCAAGGTTTTCCATGACCGTCAGATTTGGAAATAAAGATAGATCCTGGTAAATAACCTGTATACCATTCGCTATCGCTTGTTTGGGGTTCATTTTTTCATATTTTATGCCATTGATTTCAATGGTCCCTGAATCCGGTGTATAGAAGCCTGAAATGATATTGATAATTGTCGATTTGCCACAACCATTCTCGCCTGCCAGGCAGTGAATTTCGCCCTTTTTTATCTCAAGATTTACGCCATCAAGTGCCTTGACACCACCAAAATATTTTTTAATATTTGTTGCTTTTATAATATAATCTGACACACTTCTCCCCCCTTGCTTCTACACAATACATGTCGCCTTTGTTATGGCGTCACTATGTATCGGCAAAAGTGATGCGGCATCCAATGCTGCATCGCTTTTGCCTAAACACCCCTTAGAAATTGTAGTTGTCTACGTTTTCCTTATTAATAGCAATCCAGCCTGCACCCATGAAAAGCGTTGGGTTATCCTTGCTCTGGATAAGTTTGCTGTAAGATTTTAAGCCAAGGTCGGTACCATCAGTGATTTTTTTGCCCTCGAGGATTTGACGAGCCATAACGCACATTGCATAGCCAGCTTCTGCCGGATCCCAAAGCGTAATATATGAAAGCGATCCATCTTTAACAAGAGAGCGACATTCATTCGGCATACCGGTACCAACAACGAAAGCTTTTCCTTTTAGACCAAGTTCATTGATTGCACGAGCAATCCCCGGTGTATCCATAGAGGAGGTACCTACAAATCCCTTAACCTCTGGATGTGATTTCAAGACTTCCTTAGCAACCTGATACGCTTTTTCCGAATTATTTTGCGATTCTACACGCTTTGGATTATCAAGCAATTGCAGCCCCGAATACTTCGACTGCTGCTGCGCAACGGCGCCATTTGCCCATTCGTTCTGTGAAGCGTTAGTAAGATGAGCAACCATTGTAGTATAAACACCTTTCCCGCCCATAGATTCCTGAAGCTTATCCATAATGAAAGCACCATATCCAGCATTATTGAAAGCCTCTAAATCGTAATCTACATTTTTACAACTTGATCCCTCATGCGTGATAACAACAATCCCCTTATCCCGGGCTTCTTTCAATACAGGATCGCAAGCTGCCGGATCAACTGGTACAACACAAAGCGCATTGATTCCCTGATTGATAACATCCTGAATAACCTGAACCTGTTGTGCGGCATCCGTCGAAGCAGGACCTTTCTGGTAAGCATTGATGCCAGTATCAGCAGCATACTGTTTAACACCTTGCTCCATACGGGCAAACCATCCATTTGAAGAGTCTTTTACAACAACTGCAATTTTCCAGTCCTTCTTTTGGCCCTGTGTCGCTACGTCCGTTGTTGTAACAACCTTTTGTGCTGATGCCTTCGGAGCATCAGCTTTCTTAGAATTTTCTCCACAGCCAGCCAGTCCGACGCAGAAAAGTAACCCTAACGCAACTGCTAGATACTTTTTCTTACCCATGAATATCCCCTCCTTAATTTACATGACACCTTTTTGTAATATAATACAGCCATATGGCTGCCGTTCCCCCGTGGATACAGTAACAAAGGCGATTTTTCCTTTTTCATAAAAATCAAATCGATCGATAAATCCTATACACTTTTCTCCCTTAGGCTCATTTCGCTTAACCGCAGCAATGAAGTCATCCCAAACCTTCGGTCTTTCCATCTTACCCTTTAAATGATCCATCATGTCCATAATCATCACCGGATGGTCTACATAATCGACATCAAGCGGCATAAGCTGAAGTACTGAATCAACCATCTCAGCCGCCCCGATACCGTCAGCATTAATTGTAATACCATCTTTCGCCATAGATACTGCCGGATAAAAGTCATCGGCAATTACAATTTGATCACCGTGTCCCATATCGGCCAATGCTTTCAATAAATCTGGATTAATGCATTTAGGAATCCCCTTTAACATGCCCCTTCCTCCTATCTATTTATGATGTTTAAGAAATACCTCTACCTCCTCTCGCGATGGCATCGCTGGAGTCGTTCCAATTCTCTGAACAGAAAGCGCTGCCAATGCACTTGCAAAGCGAGAAGCTTCCCAAAGGTCTTTCCCCTCCGATAAAGCTGTCAAGAGGCCACCATTGAATGCGTCCCCTGCACCCGTGGTATCGAGTGCATCAACCTTAAATGCACTGATAATTTCCTCACGCCCATGATCAGAAATGAACACCCCCCGTTCACCTAATGTTATTAAAACGACTTGGACGCCTTTATCATAAAATACCTCAGCAGCCCTTTTCGCTGCATCCAAACCCTCTACATGTATACCCGTTATCATTTCTGCCTCAACTTCATTTGGTGTCACCATGTAGACCTTTGATAAAAATTCATCCCTGACCGACTGATAAGGAGCTGTATTCAAAATTACCTTGCATCCACATTCGTTTGCAATATCAACTACTCGCTCATTTGCATCTTGATTGACCTCCAACTGCAAAAGCACATAAGCGCACCCCTTCAGTAGCGGTCTCAAATCATCAACCTCTTGTGCCGTAATCGTACTGCACGCACCAGGCACAATGATGATTTTGTTCTGGCTTGTTTGTTCATCCACCATAATAATTGCAGAACCTGTACTAACATCCTGATTATAAAGTATGTATTCTTTGCTCCAATTCAGCTCATCCATGACATTTAGCGCAACATCTGCAAACGTGTCATGTCCAACCTTAGTAATCATTGCTACGTCCGCTCCTGATTTATGAGCAGCAACGCCTTGATTAAAGCCCTTGCCGCCAGCTCCCATCTTAAATATAGACCCCTTAACCGTTTCGCCCGGCTTCGGCAGATGTGATGCTCGTGCCATAAGATCGACAACAAAACTTCCGAAAACCGCAACTTTTTTCCCCATGAAAAAATCTCCCTTCCTTATTCAATATTACGATGGCGCGACTCCATCTGCCCATGTGTCAAATTCATTTTATCCGTTAGCAGCATAACAACAATATCAAAAAGAAGAAACAAATGCTGCTCGAAAAGATTTCCCATAGGCTGAACAGATTTCACTACCCTCATATCACTTCCTTTATAGACACATGCAGGGACAAATAAAGAGTATTCAGCTTCTTGCGGCGTTCTTTCTAGCGGTGCACCCGTGATAACTAGGCGGCTGACACCTGTTTTTCCCGCCTGATCAAAAAGGTAATTGATATGACCTATCTTGCCATAACCATTAACTACAATAAATAAATCTCCTTTCTGCATACCTGGCGTCGTATCATCCCAAAGCCAATGGGTTTCCTTTCCCAGATGCATCAGCCGCATCGCAAAACTGCGGGCTGCAATTCCTTCACGTCCGCAACCGGTTACAAAAATGCGTGCAGCTTTAATAATCATCTTCATCATGCTTTCTAACTGCATTTCATCCTGTGCTGCAAATACTTGCCGATGCTCCTCGAGCAGTAGTTCGTAAAGTTCCAGATAAGTCATTTTTTCGATCCTCTCCATTTCTCCGACCCCCTAAGGATAAGCTTTGTCGGCAAAAAAATTTCTTGCCGGCACGGTGTCTCATTTTTATCCTTATTACGAAGCTCCTCTAACCGTCTTGTTAAAAGCTCAATGGCATTCCATCCCATACTATATACGTCACGATCCACAACGCTTAAGTGAATATTCGCACATTTTAAAATCTCCATATCGTCAAATCCAATCATTGAAATATCTTCACCGAGCTTCATCCCTTTTTCCGTAATATAATGAAGACATCCCAACGAGGTCATATTATTTGATGAAAAAATTGCAGTCGGCGGTTCTGATTGCTCCATAAGACTGTGCATAAGCTCATAGGCCAATTCTTCATGAAAATCCCCTTGCCGTATATAACGTTTTTCCGGCTTGATATCCCATTTTTCTAAGGCCGCTAAATACCCCAGCCAACGCTCATTTCCGGGACGAGAGTTCTCTGGTCCCTTTATCGTGGCAATTTGGCGATGCCCTTCCCGTAAAAGACAATCGACAGCAGCATAAGAACCGTTGAAATCTTCGGAAAACACACTGTTTAAACGACAATGTTTAAGGCCTCGGTCGATAAGGACAACCGGAACGCCCGCCTTCTCAAATTCCAGCAACCGCTTACAACTTTCAGTATTATTTGCATCGATAGGAATAACAATAATACCACTTAAACGTTCAGCCTTAACCGAACGAAAAAAACGATGCTCTTTCTCTACACTATCATCTGTTCCATATAAAAAAATGTTATAACCATATCGTTCAGAAGCATTTGTTAATCCACGCAAAAGCTGCGAAAAAAAGGGATTTTCAATATCTGGAATCAAAAATCCAATATTCAGGGTATTACCCGTACTAAGCCTACGGGCTAAAGCATTGGGCGTGTAATTCATCGAGGAAATAATATCCAAAATCTTACTTTTCGTCTCTTCACGCACATGTGGTTTATTATTGATAACCCTTGATACCGTTGCCGATGAGACACCTGCCTTTTTAGCAATATCATATATGTTAATACTCATTTTTCAACATTCCTTTGCATTGTAACCGGTTTTAGTTTTACCTCTGTAATACATATTCCCTGTCACCGCCAATTATTCCAATGAGAAAATCAACATTCCCCGTCTGCTTCCGTCGCGCCCTATATAGACTTGTCGATTACAAAAATTATTACACTGAATAATTTCAGAAACTTGAACGTATAATCTATTAGATTATTGAATAAGGAGTTCGCTATGAAATTTTCACAAGGAATATGGGGCCTCTTCTTTTTTCTCGCTATAGGGATTGGCATGAAATTGGAAGACCATTTGATAGATCTTACACCCACTATTAAAAACGTGCCTACTTCTCGAAAGGTCGTCGCATTAACATTCGATGATGGCCCTCTTAAAACAACAACATCTGAAATTTTGGGTATTTTGAAAGAAAAAGGCATAAAAGCTACTTTCTTTGTAGTAGGTGAACGGGTTGAACGGTTTCCTACGCTTGTTCAGCAAGAAATTGAGGACGGCCATGAAGTTGGTACTCATACTTATAGCCATCCTAATTTAACTAAACTACGTAAAAGTCAACTGGAAGAGGAACTAAATAAGACCGAAAAAGTAATTTTAACAGTCGCCCCTAAACCTACTCTTTTTCGCCCACCAGGGGGATCTTATAACGATAAAATCATAAATTTGGCTCGAGACAACGGTTATCTCACAATTCTCTGGTCAATTGATACCCAAGATTGGCGTTATCCTCCAGTAGGTAACATCGTAAATTCGGTATTAAAAGACATTAAGCCAGGAAGTATTATTCTCTTACATGATGGAATATCCCCCTCATCTACACCTGAGGCCCTTGAGTTCATTATTGACAGCCTTCGATCTCTCGGTTATGAATTCGTAACAGTAAGCGAACTACTTCAATATTATGAAACAAAGCCCTAACTATAATAAGACCCATATCCTCTAGAACTCTGAGGATATGGGTCTTATTATAGTTTAGAAATACCCCACTCTTTTCTCCAAAATCATCCCTAATCCTATCTAGGACAAGATTAGCAAAATAGCGGATGAGCCAAACAAAGCTATCATCAGAAAGTACCATTGTGTTGCGGAATAAGGTTTCCCAAGCGAGTATGCCAAAAGCCGTTAACATCAAAGCGCTAATGCCCAAGCTTGCTACAATATAAAGCACCTGCCACCGCTGTTCTATCGTCAAAAATTTTTCTTTGATAGGCGAGTACCACTTAGTCCTTTTAAATAATGACCTATCGACCTGCATCCAATATTACTTCAGACAGGTTGGGTATGATTTCTCCGATAATAATAGACAGCAATGAAAATCAGACCCGCGGCAACTATTAGACTCGCCTTGTGACCAATGGCATTTAATGCCTCCCAGTTCTCGCCTAATACCATGCCTGCGTAAGTTAGTCCGATTGTCCAAGGAATGGACCCCAACAACGTGTAAATAACAAATTTGCCAAAATTGACTTGCGCAAACCCAGCCGGAAGGGAAATAAAGGTTCGGACAACAGGGAGTAACCGACTGAAAAAAGTAGCCTTTATCCCGTAACGATCAAACCACCGCTGCGCCATATCGACATTGTGTTTCGACAATAAAAAATATCGACCATACTTGGCGACTAACGGTTGTCCGCCATAATAACCCACCAAATAGGCAATAATTGAGCCTATAAGGCCGCCGATTACCCCAGCAACAACCGCCATCGTAAAATCCAATTGGCCTAGATATACTAGATAGCCTGCGAAACCAAAGATAAGTTCACTAGGAACGGGGATACAGGCGCTTTCCAATGCCATCCCAATAACAATTGCTGCATAACCCCACTGGGTAATATAATCTATAACGACATGAAAAAATTGTTCCATGACACTCATCTCCATTTATACTTAATTTATGATCATGATTTTTTCTTAAAAACTTTCAATATTATACCGCCAACAGCCGTAGCAGCCACAATAAACAGCGCCAAGAAACCTAATGCAGGGACGTTATACAACAAGGCAGTCATAACAGCTCCGACAAAGGTCACACGAACCCTCCCCATCTTGTCCTGTTCTGGCAAGAGCGGCAAGTAATGACCTATTGCGTGGCACATGCCACCTATGCCAGTGGCAAACACGCTTACACCTAATAGCATTACCAACACCGCCACCGGTATACCCACTATGCTAATGGCCAACATCACAATCAGAACAAGCATTGTCATAAGCCCTAACCCACCGACGGCAATGGTCCGTTTAATGTTACCACGAATCATTGCACTCACATCTTCTACCCCGGAGCGCCATATCCATGCCAGAATGACAGGCCAGATTAATAGAATGGCCGTAATTATAGCATTGACTATCCATAAACCAGTAGTAACTACACCTGCAGCCATTAGCATATTGACAAAAGCAAAGTCGCCGCCAATCCGAAACACGCCTTTACCAATTTGGGCACCCTCTTCCGTCAAAAGGTTGCCGCCTAGCACGATAGCATGGTCACGTACAGAGGCCGATGGCAGTAACGTCAAATTGCCGTTGATGACCATAACTTCATCGCTGATTGTGCCAGCAATGGTAGCATGGCCGCCAATAACAAGAACATTTTTTACCGTGGTGCCTACTGGTACTTCTGTATCGCCAAAATTTACAATGTTACCACCCGTCAGCGGCGCTGCCGCCCATACTGGCAGGGCAAGCATTAAAATCATTCCCAGTGTAAAAGCTAAGCGTATCGCGAACTTCTTTATCTTCATACGTACCTCCTACAATTCAATTGCATACCGCATCACCCAAGTCATACCCGCTAGCATGGTGCCCAGAATAGCCAAGCTAGTCGTTTGCGCCACAGGAAACTCAGCAAGAAATATTCCTGGCAACGGCAGGATATTGACGAATAGATCGAACGCTACGGTTCCTAGCGAATACAAAACAGGCGAAACAAAGAAAGCAAGCATTGCCAATATACTGATCAGACTAACACCTACGATTCGAAATATCGGATATGCAGATACCGTTTTCGTGTCAGCCAGCTGTATTAATACCTCCGCAGTAAACTCAGTGCTCAATTCCATACTTGTTCCCCAATTGTGGTACATATTCATGCCTTCCTTAACTTCCATCAACTCTAACCTACAAGCTTCACATTCTGCCAAGTGGATTTCTAGTTCGCAACGGGTTTGATTATCAACATCATTATCCAGATAATCATAAATAAATTCGGAGCAGGTAGTGCAGTTCACAATTTTGTTCCTCCCTTCCTCACCAGCCGCCGTAATTTATCGCGGCCATGATTCATGCGTGATTTTACTGTTCCTAAGGGAATATCAAGAATCCCTGCTATCTCGTCATAAGAAAAACCGCCAAGTTCCCTAAGTGCCAATACTGCCCGGTGTTCATGTGGCAGCTGGTTGAGCAATGCTGCTACCCGCTCATTGCTTTGTACTCTTTCCATAGCCCCTTCCGGCGTTTCCCCAAGGTCTATGGGTTCAGTAATTTCATCTATTGGAACAAATTGCTGACGGTGCATACTTTTTCTATAATTTATACTGGTATTTGCAGCAATACGCATCAGCCAACTATAGAAAGTAACATCGGCCTTCAATTCGCTTATGGAGCGATAGGCTTTCACAAAAGTATCCTGCGCAATATTTTCAGCATCCTCTCTGTGGCCTACAATACCATAAGCCACGCGAAAGACCCGCATTTGAAATTCAGTTACCAGCTGGCCGAAAGCTTCTTTATCGCC
Organism: Pelosinus sp. UFO1; assembly: GCF_000725345.1. NCBI lineage: Bacteria > Bacillati > Bacillota > Negativicutes > Selenomonadales > Sporomusaceae > Pelosinus > Pelosinus sp. UFO1. The sequence continues at coordinate 720,941 of NZ_CP008852.1, read as the reverse complement.
TGCACGGGCCTTGCTCACATATGCTATTATGCGTTCGTCCAAATCCATCACCTAACTAGCGGTTATTTGCCCGTGTCGGAACAGGCAGGTGCAACTTTGTCTCAATAATAGTCCATATGGCGAGTAGCAATGTGACCGGTTTATCCAGCAGTCCTTTATTGCGTTCAATCAGCCAACTACTGACAAGGCCGGTCGCCATCCCACCAAGGATATCACTCGGATAGTGCAGCCCCACATACACCCGTGATAACGCTACTAGGATAGCAAAGGCCATCAAAAGATTACTGCCCACTGTGCGTCCGAAGAGACTGCCCGCAATGGAAAACGCACCAGCGGCATGGTCACTAGGGAAAGAAGCATCTTGTGCGCCTTGCAGCAACCGGTTTACTGGTTGATCCAAATAGGGACGGTTACGATACCAAACATGGCTAATTAGCTGGTTCATTCCCATAGCTAGCATTGCTGCAAAAAAAGCATATAAAGCACGCTTGCGGTTCTCTGTGACCTCACTTATTGAATTGCCGCTAAACCATAGTCCTATCAAGTACAAACCAAATACCACCGGCCCGTACTCTGAAACCATCATAATGACTTTATCTATCCAAACTGAATGCCCAGATAATCCATTAATCATAGATAATAGAGTGTTATCATAGAACATAATTTTTTCCTCCTTTTTTGCTATTACATACTATAAGACAATGAGCATGCCAAAAAAGTTCACGCCTAGCAAAACTTTTTTTAGGTCATCAGGAAGTATAACACTTTCTTGACTCCAAGCCCATATTCACTTCATCTTCAACAAGTAAAACCTTCGTCATGTCTTCACCCTCTTCAGCAAGAATATATATATTCCTTTAGCTTTCACTATAAATTAAATTCTATAAGGAAAAGAGAGCCTTTTCACCACGATTGGGCAATAAGGCTCTCTTAGTATGCTACGCTTTATCCGTTTGCATCATCATTTGTTTCGGTATCGTCATCATGCTCGACTTTGATAACCGAGCCTGTTTTTGCATCTACCTTGACTTCAGGCTATAATTTTTATCTAGTTCTTCCTCTGTCACTATTCCCCAGTCGAGCCTATGCCGTTCCCAATACGTTCTTAATATGAAACTTTTCCATAACTCTACGATCAACAAGTTCTTTTTTATACTTTGCTGTACGAATCACATCACGTGTAGCATTGTCCTTTTGAGCGTAATCCAAAAATCCGATGTCATAACAATAGGCACTCCCCACCTCGGCGTACTTTCTACCTTGATTGTCCCATTATGAGCCTTTACTATCCCTTTAACGATTGACAGTCCAAGTCCAGCTTTTTCTTGTATAGATACTTTCAAATAGTTGCCAGAATTAGCATTATCACGCTACCGTATTCTTTTGTTTAGGTCTAACTTGTGCACTACTCTTCAATTCATCACACACCCAATAAAGAGGGCGTTGCTTGACTTCTTCAAAAATACGCCCCACATATTCACCAACAATTCCCAAGCCAACGAGTTGAAGACCACCAAGTAACAGTACGCTAGCCGCGATTGTAGCCCACCCAGGAATGGCATCTGAAGTGAAAGTTTTGGTATACAAAACATTTAGCGTCAGCGCGAAACTCAGGAAACCAAAAAACAACCCCAGATAAAGGGCAAAGCGTAGAGGTAATTTTGAGTATGCAGTAATGCCATCTAGGGCAAAGGTAAACATTTTTCTCACCGAGAATTTGGACTTACCTGCATAACGAGGTGGAGCTACAAACTCCACCTGTACCTGCCTGTAACCCATTGCCCCAATGATTCCTCTAATAAACCGAGCTTTTTCTTTAAAGCGCCGAAAAGTCTGTACAACTTTTTTATCTAGTAATCGAAAATCCGATCCGCCTTCCACGATATGAATATCAGACATGGCATTGATTAAACGATAGAACATAGCAGATGTACATTTCTTAAACAAAGAAACATCTCGTGTATCAACTCGAATGGTCTGAACCACCTGGAAGCCTTCTTCCCATTTACCTAGTAGCAGAGGCAGCATTTCTGGCGGGTGCTGCATGTCGCCATCCATGGTAATGACCGCATCACCTTTTGCGTAATCAAGACCACAGGTCAATGCTACTTGGTGTCCAAAATTACGGGCCAGGAGAAGTGCTTGAACCCTTGTATCTGCCTTAGATAACTCCTCAAGAATGAGAATGGTTCCATCAGTGGAACCATCATCAACAAAAATCAATTCAAATAAATAACCTAGTGGTTCCATATAGTTACATACCTCTTGGTAAAATATCTTTATATTCTCCTGTTCGTTAAAAACAGGTACCACAATTGAAATATGTTGCATACTAATATCTCTCCTTTTTAGTTAATGTTGCTCTCCTATTAATCAGCATTATATCTGTCCTATAGATATAACTTACTAACAAGGATGACCTTATTTGTATTATTCGTGTTAATGGGAGAAAGATTATGGGTAAGCTTATCCTATCAATATAACGTATAAGTCTGAAAACAAAGTGAAAAAACCTTGGTTCTGGTGCAAAAATTACAGTAAGCAGTAATCGGGGTCAGACTTGACTTATAGTAAAAATTGACTCTTTCCCTTCCATACAGCAAAAAATTTCTTTCTAAAAAGAACAAAAACTCTAATTATTAAATGCAGAAACCGCCCCTATCCTCAAGTATTTAGAGGATAGGGGCGGTTATCATTTTTTATTATTCTACAGTTACTGACTTATCCAAATTCCTTGGTTTATCTATGTCACTACCACGAGTGCCCAATTTGGGGTAATAGTTGCCTTAAACAAAGACAAAACCACGTCCCCATCTGCTTCCGTCGCGCCCTATATCGGCGTATAGATTATAAAAAATAAAGGGGTAATAGAGAAAATAACTCTACATGTTACCCTTATTTGTTACTATTATGCCCTGCTTTTATTTTTTCTTTTGTTGAAACTTAGCTTTACCTGTTGCCGTTAAATAAATAGCATATATTATAAAAGCTAGACATAACCCAACTGATCCATATTTTATTAATTCATACATATATTATTCCACCTTTCGAAACCTGTAAATTAAGTTAATATATAAAGTATTAAATTCGCAACCCATCTATAATATAATAAATTAAAATATCTTTCAACATAAATATTCCTTTTTGCGGAAAATTACCCATTTATGTAGAACATAACCAAAATGACAATGAGGACGTTTCTTGTCAAAAAAACCGCCCCTACCCTCAAGCATTTTGAGGACAGGGGCGGTTCATCATTTTACTATTCTACAGTTACTGACTTCGCCAAGTTTCTTGGTTTATCTACGTCACAACCACGAGTGATAGCAGCGTAGTATGCCAATAATTGAAGTGGGATGACTGCAAGTATTGGAGCCAAGAATTTGTCAGCTTGAGGGATGAATATAGCGTGATCTACGTATTTGTTAATTTGGTCATCACCTTGCTGGGCTATACCGATAACAACAGCATCACGGGCTTTGACTTCCTTAATATTACTTAGGGTTTTATCATATACATCATGTTGCGTAGCTAGGGCGATAACAGGTACACCTTCAATGATAAGAGCTAACGTACCATGTTTCAATTCACCAGCAGCATAAGCTTCTGCATGAATATAGGAAATTTCTTTTAGTTTGAGAGCACCTTCTAATGCTACTGCGTAATCTAATGAACGTCCAATGAAGAATACATCTTCGTTAAAACCATACTGTTGAGCAAAAGTCTTAATGGATTCTACATCTTCAAGGATTTCATGCAATTGAGCAGGTAGGTTCCGCAATCCGGAAATAAGTTCGCGACTGCGTTCGGCTGAAATGTTCTCACGTAGTCCGGCAATATAAATTGCCAGCATTGCCATACTCACAAGCTGAGTAGTATATGCTTTTGTAGAAGCTACTGCGATTTCTGGACCTGCCCAAGTATAAATTACTTGATCCGCTTCACGGGAAATGGAAGAACCGACTACGTTGGTAATTGCCAAAGTTTTGGCACCAAGGCGTTTGGCTTCTTTCAAAGCAGCTAAGGTATCTAGGGTTTCACCTGACTGGCTGACTACGATAGCTAGCGTATTTTCATCCACTAACGGCGAACGGTAACGGAATTCAGAGGCAACATCTACCTCTACAGGAATGCGCGCTAATGATTCAATATAATATTTTCCTACGATACCAGCATGATACGCTGTACCGCAAGCTACGATTACAACTTTCTTAATAGCTGCTATTTCGTGCTTCGTCCATTTCAATTCGTCTAGTATGATATGGCTATCATCTTTTGCTAAACGGCTTGACATGGTTTCGCGAATTGCTTTTGGTTGTTCATAGATCTCTTTGATCATGAAATGCTCATAGCCGCCTTTTTCAGCAGCTTCTGCATCCCAATTTACTTCAAATACTTTTTTAGTAATGGGTACACCTTGACGATTCATAACCCATACAGAGTCCTTCGTGACAACAGCCAATTCTCCGTCACTTAAAATATAGGTTTTACGAGTACGGTTAATGATAGCAGGAATGTCGGAAGCAATAAAGTTTTCCCCTTCACCCAAGCCAATAACCAAAGGATTATCTTGTTTCGTACAAATAATCTTATCTGGTTCATGTTTGGTCATAAAGACCAATGCATAAGAGCCTTCAATTTCAGACAATACTTTTTTAACTGCCGCTTCAAAATCACCTTTGTAATGCTCTTCTACTAAATGAGCCACTACTTCTGTATCTGTTTCAGAAGTAAAAACATGGCCTTTGGCAATCAGTTTTTCTTTGAGGTGCATATAGTTTTCAATGATACCATTATGCACGACTACAAAATCCCCAGTACAATCTGTATGAGGATGAGAATTTACATCGGAAGGACGACCATGAGTTGCCCAACGAGTATGACCAATTCCTAGATTACCGATTAATTGCTCATTATCTAATTTTTTTTCTAAGTTAGCCAAACGACCTACACTTTTTTCTACATGAACCTGAGTTCCATCATATACAGCAATACCGGCAGAGTCATAACCCCGGTACTCTAATTTACTTAAACCTTCAATCAAAAATGTTGAGGCCTGTTTAGGGCCGATATAACCAACAATACCACACATATGGTAATTCCTCCTAAATTTCAATACAAAAATCAAATCATTCTGTTAAATCTGCCTCAGACGTTTTGTCCTGTAAGTTGCCCTACAGTTTTGTCGCTGTTTGGCGGCCGCAGAGTAGCCGAGAGGTATCCGCTGAATTTTCGATAAACCTCTTCCTCGTCTGCTTGCTTGAATATCCCTTACTAAAGGATACCACTAAAATGTGAATAATGATAAGCAAGCTCCAGCGCTATTACACCATAACTGTTCTTAGTCTAGTAAAGAATAGTTTCTACTAAAATTCCGTTGCTTATCCATTTCTCACCTCCATTTATAGTATACATATGCAAAGGAGCACTAGTGTGCTCCTTTGCATATCTCATTGTAATATAAAGAGTGACTTTGGTCAACTCATCCTTGTTCTTTTTTTACAACTGCAGCAATTTCATTTACAATACGATCTAGTTCTTCCATACTCGGTCCTTCTGCCATTACACGAATCAATTGCTCCGTGCCAGAGGGACGCACTAAAATACGACCATTATCACCTAATTCTAAATTCCCTTTATCAATGGCAGCTTTAATCGCGTGATTTTCTTCCCAGCCATCTTTGCTTTCTACGCGAACATTCACAAGCAATTGAGGATATCGGGTCATAACAGAAGCTAATTCCGACATACTTTTACCACTTTTTTTCAAAGCAGCAATTAATTGCAATGCGGTTAATACGCCATCACCTGTTGTGCTATACTCAGCAAAAATAACGTGTCCTGACTGCTCGCCGCCTAGCATTAATGACTTTTCTAGCATGGCTTCTAGTACATAGCGGTCACCAACTGCCGTTACTTCGACTTTTCCCCCTGCCTTTTTTATCGCTTGGTACAAGCCGATATTACTCATAACCGTAGCAACAAGAGTATTGTCTTTTAGTTTATTTTCTTTTAAGCGGTCTAATGTACAGATAACCATCATTTGATCGCCATCGATGATTTCGCCCTTTTCATCTACCGCTAGGCAACGGTCTGCATCCCCATCATGGGCAATGCCAAAATGCGCTTGATGATCTACAACTGCTTTCTGTAATTCCTCCATATGGGTAGAGCCACATTTATCGTTAATATTTGTACCTGTTGGCTTGTTATTTATGGTAATAACCTCAGCACCCAAACGCTGGTATACAATAGGCCCTACTTCATAAGCCGCTCCATTCGCGCAATCGACTACCATCTTTAGGCCTTTAAAATCAACATCTACAGTACTTACTAAATAATCAATATAAACCTTCAGCAAATCATGTCGATGAACAATGGTACCAATGCCATCGGCAACAGGGCGATCCATGTCTTCTTTATAGTTACTTACCAATTCTTCCAATTCATCTTCTACCGCATCAGGTAATTTATAGCCTGTACCGGCAAAAAATTTGATCCCGTTATCTGGATATGGATTGTGAGATGCAGAAATCACTACACCTGCTTGGGCATTTATCTTTCCGGCTAAATACGCCACTGCAGGAGTTGGTACAACGCCTAATAATACAGCCTGTCCTCCTGCAGAACAAATCCCCGCTGCCAAAGCTGCTTCTAGCATATGTCCTGAAACCCGTGTATCTCGCCCGATTAACATAGTTGGACTTGTGTGATGTTCTCTGCCAAAATGTGTCGTTGCTGCCCAACCTAATTTAAAGGCCAATTCTGGTGTTAATTGAGTATTGGCTACCCCACGTACTCCGTCTGTTCCAAAAAGTCTACCCATATCTATCTACTTACTCCCTTCTCTAGGCAACGATCTGTTGCCCTTACACCTTATATTGTTTAATAATAGCAATTGCAGAGTTCAGGCCATCAAGAGCTGCACTCATGATACCACCTGCATAACCAGCGCCTTCCCCAATCGGATATAACCCTTCTGTATTCAAAGAAATAAAATCACTTTTTCTTATAATACGCACAGGTGCAGAGGTTCTTGTCTCCACCCCTGTCATGATAGCCTCGGGATGAGCAAAACCTTTGATCTTTCGCTCAAATTCTGGCAATGCTTTCGCAAGTGTATCAGTAACAAACTGTGGTAAGCATTGCCGCAAATCAGTGGCAACTGTTCCCGGCCGATAACTTGGTTTTGTAATAAAAGTAGTACTACCTGTTGTCCCTGCCAAAAAATCTCCCACCGTCTGTAACGGTGCATGGTAATTACTGCCACCAACGGAAAATGCTAATTGTTCATATTTGCGCTGGAATGCAATACCACCCAATATTTCATTGCCAAAATCCTCTGGAGTAACATTAACTACCAAAGCACTATTGGCTACTCCTGATGCTCTATTATACAGGCTCATCCCATTGGTGACTACCCCTCCTGTTTCAGAGGAGGCAGCTACTACTAGGCCACCTGGGCACATGCAAAAAGAGTAGGCAGTGCGGCCTGCGTCTTTATCATGATACACAAGAGCATAATCCGCAGCAGGCAGCTGGGAATGCCCCGCCGAAATACCATACTGAGATACATCAATTACATCCTGGGGATGTTCAATACGGACACCAATGGCAAAGGCTTTTGCCTCCATAGCAACACCTTGTTTGTGAAGCATCTCATAGGTATCCCGAGCGCTGTGACCAATACCTAGTAAAGCTACCGAACAAGGAATATACCGATTTTCATTGACAACCAGTCCTTTTAACTGTCCATCCTTTATATCAACATCTGTTACCTTGGCTTCGAACTCCACTTGGCCGCCTAATGCGATGATTTCTTGCCGTATATTCTTTACAACATCTCTCAGTTTATCAGTGCCAATATGTGGTTTATGAAGATAAGTAATCTCTTGGGGTGCTCCCGCCTTAACGAAAAGCTCCAGCACCTGACGCATTAACGGATCATTTACACGTGTAGTCAGTTTTCCATCAGAAAAAGTTCCTGCGCCCCCTTCTCCAAACTGCACGTTGGAAATGGGGTCAAAATTTCCTGTCTGCCAAAACTTACTAACATCTTTCGTACGATCTTCGATTTTTCGTCCCCGTTCTAAAACCAACGGACGATAACCATGTTTCGCTAAGGTTAGGGCTGCTAGCATACCTGCTGGCCCCAAACCAATGACTACAGGAGGATGTTCTAATTTTTCTAGTCCCAATATAATGGGTTCAGGTACATATTCAGCCACCTGGGATACATCCTTATCCCCCTTTAAGCGGGATAAGACTTGCCCCTCTGGAACCGCCGTCTTTACATCAAGAGTGTATACAAAACTTATGTTATTTTTTCGACGGGCATCAAGAGCCCTACGTACAATGACCACCTCAAGCACAGCTTGGGGTGGTAATTTCAGCCTTTTTGCTGCTAACTTATTGATTGTTGTATTGGTATCCAGCAGCACCCGCATATTTATTATCCGTAACAACTAGCTTTTCGCTCCTTTATTATAGGAAAGTAAGGTATGGTATCCATCCATACCTATACTTTTTCTTTTCTGTATTTCTATCATTGCTGTTTTATTACACTAATATTCACTTTTATACTCTTCTTCGGAACCACAATGCCCTCTTTTCCTATTAGCTTGACTTCGAACTCTTTATCTTTGTCTATGCCATCCAAACTGATAGGTTCCGTATAGATAAAGTCTGTTTTTTCTACCACGTTAGGAGCGCCACTTACTTCAACTCTAGGTGGATTCGTTATAATCTGTTTTATAATATAACCCTTTGGCAATTCCCCAGTAACACTAGGTTTGGTATCGATAACTTTTTTGCTAACACTAGGTGCAAAAGATAGGGTAACAGACACATTTCCCGGATTAAAACTTACTCCTTCTCCCATTTCTTTACCATTCTGATCCAGCAAAATAAGAGGGGCAGATATAGTAAAATCAGTATTCTTCCCGGAAACATCCACTGTAGCAACCGCTTTAACTACTGTATCTAATAAACCTTTCGGCCCTTCTACCACTACATGAGCGGTGCTGTAATTAATTTTCTCCACAACACTATCAATCGAAGGCGATCCGGCTAACCTAACTTCAATCGGCACCTGCCTATTTGCAACACGGTCTAGGCGAAAGGTAACTCGTTCAGGGATCACTTCTACTACTTCCATACTCGTCGGAACGGTAGTATGAACCTTGACTGTATTAAGTCCTTCAGTTAACCCTCGCAAATCAACATATGTTTTTATATCTTGCTGAGAAAGTCCAGCGATCAAAGTCCGTGGCCCACGTACCCTAATGCGTACAAATTCGGGAATATCTACAGGCACTAAAGAACTGGAAGTATTGCGTATTTCTAACGGCACTTCCATATTTACTTCAACGGGAGGATTTTGTTCATTCATTACATACACCCATAGGATAACCGCTAAAACAAGAGCCACGATCTTTGCTGTTAGATTTGTCTTCGGTAATCTATCCATTATGAAAACTGCCTCCAGTTTAAGAAATTACCAAGTGTATGGTTTTTACTGGCAAACAGTGGCCGTAATTTTTCTTTTAAAGAATTAGCATCTAGATCTCTAACGAGTCTGCCACCTCGCGACAAGGAAATAATACCTGTTTCTTCACTTACCACTACTACGGCCGAATCGGTTTGCTCTGTGATGCCAATAGCAGCCCTGTGTCTTGTGCCCAATTCTTTATTCAAGCTACGATCATCTGTCAATGGCAAAAGACAGCCTGCCGCCATAATGCGATTTCCTCTTAAAATAGCAGCTCCATCATGCATTGGAGTATTCGGGATAAAAATATTAATTAAAAATTCATTAGAAACAAGGCCATCTACTTTAATCCCCGTCTCAATATAATCACTAAGTCCTGTTTCTCTCTCTAGTACAATAAGGGCACCAATTTTGTTTTTGGCTAATACAGCTACGGCTTTACCTAACTCATCTAGTAGATTTTCTTGTTCTTGTTCATCTAAGAATACACTCTTCTTGAATAACTTTCCTCTCCCTAACTGCTCTAGGGTACGCCTAAGTTCCGGCTGAAAAACAACCGGTAGGGCAACCAGCACCACGGTCATGGTTTTATTCAGTAGCCAGTTAATGACGTTAAGACCTAGCCATTTACTGATAACTGTAGCAATCAAGAGAACGATCAGCCCTTTTAGTAGAGCTAAGGCTCTAGTATCTCGTATCATCACATACAGTTTATACAGAACAAAAGCCACGATAACCATATCCACAAGATCCAATAAGCTAATGGTTGAGATAATTCCTTGAATTTGTAGCAACATAGGCCAAACTCCTCATCATAATCGTAAGAATAATAACAATAAATATTAATTTATTCTACCCAATATTACGGAAAACCTTTATTATTTATCTTCTAGTCAAAAAAAAAATTAATACCTCCCTAAAAAAAGGAGGTATTAATTTTATATGCTTCGATTCTCGTCTTATAATTTCGTTACTTCATCAATCCAGTTGAATTTATCTTCTAATTTACCATATTGTATACCAGTTACTGTATCAAACAATTTTTGAGCAAATTCCCCTGTCTTATTATGATTAATGACAATTTTTTTGCCCTTCCAAGACAATTCGCCAACAGGTGAAATAACAGCAGCTGTACCTGTACCAAACACTTCTTCCAGTTGACCTTTTTCATGAGCTTCAAAAATTTCTTCCACGGATATACGTCGTTCAGAAGTTTTTATCCCCCATGCCTTAGCCAGTTCCAGTACAGTTCTTCTTGTCATACCACCTAAAATACTACCCACTAAATCGGGAGTAACTATTTCACCGTTGATTTTGAAGAAGATATTCATCGTACCAACTTCTTCAATATATTTACGCTCCACAGCATCTAACCACAATACTTGAGCAAAGCCTTCTTTTTTTGCTTCTTCTTGCGCCCTAAGACTCATTGCATAATTTGCAGGAGTTTTTGCTTCTCCCAAACCGCCTAAGGTAGCACGAACATATTTATCTTCTACTTTTATACTAACAGGATCAAATCCCGCCGCATAATAGGCTCCTACTGGCGATAATAAAATGAATAATTTATAGGTATCAGATACTTTTACCCCTACATATGGATCTGTAGCAATAATAAATGGTCTGATATATAAAGCTGTACCGACTTTCGTTGGTACCCACTTTTTATCAACTTCCACGACTTTCTTTAAGCCTTCTGTTACTGCAGCCACATCAATGTTTGGTATGCAAAGAGCATCCGCCGATCGATTGAACCGTTCCAAATAATCTTTGGTACGGAATATAACAATGCGATCATCTTCCGTCCGAAATGCTTTCATACCTTCAAAGATAGCCTGCCCATAGTGAAAAACCATAGCCGCTGGAAAAACAGAAAACTCATTATAAGGGGCAACGGTAGGGTTGTGCCAACCTTTCTGTGGATTATAATCCATAGTAAACATATGATCCGTAAAGTATGTGCCAAATCCCAATTTTTCCTCAGGTGGCATAGTACCTACTGTTTCTTTCATTTTAACTGCAATCTCAGTCATACCAGAGCGCCTCCTTGTCATTAAAAAAAAAGCTGTATATTGTGTAACGTTGTAACATTTATGGTTATTATATATTGCCTTTTGTATACATGTCAAGTACGCTTTGCTGTTTTGAAAGGATCTCTTGGGCTACCGTAAATTCACGTTTTACTCCCGTAGACGAAGTTCCACCATAAGAATTACGCGCATCCACACAAGTTTCTACTTTTATCGCTTCTATAATGTCAGACTCGAACAAGGGGGAAAATTCTTTGAACTCAGCTAAGGATAAATCCATCAGCCATTTATCGTTTCCTAAGCAATAGGCCACGCATTTCCCTACTACCTCATGAGCTTGGCGGAAAGGCAGTCCTTTTTTTACTAAATAATCTGCCATGTCGGTAGCATTGGAAAAGTCATTACGTACTGCTGCTCCCATAACCTTATCATTTACTTTCATAGCTCTCAGCATGGAAGCATAGACGCTTAAACTGAATTTTAAGGTATCAATGGTATCAAACATACCCTCTTTGTCTTCTTGTAAGTCTTTATTGTAGGCAAGAGGCAAGCCTTTCGCTGTCGTCAATAAAGCCATTAAGTGACCAAAAACCCGCCCTGTTTTTCCTCTTACTAGTTCCGCCACATCTGGATTTTTTTTCTGAGGCATGATGCTAGAACCGGTACAATGACTATCATCGAGTTCAATAAAGGAAAATTCTGCCGAAGACCAAAGAATAATTTCTTCACTAATACGGCTTAAGTGCATCATGAGAATGGAAGCACAAGATAAGAATTCTAAAATATAATCTCTATCGCTGACAGCGTCCATACTATTTTCATAAACCTTACTAAAGTTCAATTGTTCCGCTACAAAATGCCTATCAATGGGAAAAGTTGTACCCGCAAGTGCCCCTGCTCCTAGTGGCATAATGTCCGTACCTTCCCATACACCCTTTAATCTTCTAAAATCACGGGTTAACATAAAAAAGTAAGCCATCATATGATGAGAAAATAGAATGGGCTGCGCCCGTTGCAAATGAGTATAGCCAGGCATAACTACGGATTGATATTTTTGCGCTACTTCCACAATTGCCTGCTGCAAATCTTGGATTAATGTACCAATAGCCCCAATTTCGTGTTTTAAATACATATGGGTATCTAATGCTACTTGGTCATTACGGCTACGAGCTGTATGAAGCTTTCCACCGACTGCTCCTATACGGTCTGTTAACCTTTTTTCGATATTCATATGAATATCTTCTAAGGCAATTTCAAAACTGAAGTTTCCAGCTTCAATATCAGCCAAAATAGTTTTGAGTCCTTCAATAATTGTATCTGCTTCTTCCTGTGCAATAATGCCGCATTTAGCCAGCATGGTGGCATGAGCAATACTTCCAGCAATGTCTTCTCCGTACATGCGCTGATCAAAAGAAATGGAGGAGGTAAATTCCTCCACCATTACATCTGTATTTTTGGCAAATCTACCGCCCCATAACTTACTCATTTCTTTTCCGCCTCTTTCATCATTAACGCTCTTACTTTTAAAGGTAAGCCGAAAAGGTTAATAAATCCTTCTGCATCTTTTTGGTTATACACTTCGTCACGACCAAAAGTTACAAAGCCTTCATGGTACAAAGAGTAAGGAGATTTAGATCCAGCACTCATGATATTGCCTTTATATAATTTCAAGCGAACCGTACCAGTTACAGTCTGCTGGGTAGAATCCACAAATGCATCAAGAGATTCTTTTAGTGGAGAGAACCACATTCCGTCATATACAAGTTCTGCATAACGAATGGCAACTTGTTCTTTGTAATGCATCGTTGCACGATCCAATGTTAAATACTCTAATTCTCTATGAGCATAGTATAAAATCGATCCGCCTGGATTCTCATATACGCCACGAGATTTCATCCCGACTAAACGATTTTCTACAATATCCGTAATACCAATACCATGTTCAGCACCAAGAGTGTTTAGCTTTTCTAATAATGCTACTGCACCCATTTTTTCACCATCAATGGCTACTGGAATCCCTTTTTCAAAGCAAATGTCTACATAAGCTGCTTTGTCTGGTGCATTCTCAGGGGATTTTGACACCATATAAACATCATCCATTGGCTCATTTGCTGGATTTTCTAAATCTGCGCCTTCATGACTTAAATGCCAGATATTGCGATCCATGCTATAAGGACGGCTCTTTGCTACTGGAATAGGAATGTTGTGTTTTTCTGCATAATCAAAAGCATCTTCACGAGAGCGAATATCCCAAAGTCTCCAAGGAGCAATAATTTTTAAATGAGGTGCTAATGCTTTTACGGTAAGCTCAAAACGTACTTGGTCATTTCCCTTACCTGTAGCACCATGAGCAATGGCATCTGCGCCTTCTTTTTCTGCAATGGCTACTAATGCTTTGGCAATAATAGGTCTAGCAAAAGAAGTACCTAACAGATATTTTCCTTCATACACTGCACCAGCCTTCAAAGTAGGCCAAACATAGCTTTCTACAAACTCTTGTTTTAAATCTTCAATATAGACTTTGCTAGCTCCTGATTTTAGCGCTTTATCATGTACAGGGGCCAATTCATCCCCTTGCCCTACATCGGCGCACATAGCAATTACTTCACAATTGTAGTTTTCTTTTAACCACGGAATAATAACAGAGGTATCTAAGCCTCCTGAATACGCTAATACGACTTTTTTAATATCACTCATCTTTATAATCCCCCTTATGTAGCTTTTCTATTTTCCCATTAATAATACCATAATTGCTTTTTGCACGTGAAGGCGGTTTTCCGCTTGATCAAAAACAACGGATTGTTCGCTTTCCAATACTTCTTCTGTAATTTCTTCTCCTCTATGAGCTGGTAAACAATGCAGCACTATAGAATCGGCTTTTGCAACACTAAGAAGTTCATCATTAACCTGATAGTTAACGAATACTTCTCGGCGATCTTCCTGCTCGATTTCTTTGCCCATACTCGCCCATACATCGGTATAGAAAACATCTGCATCCTTGGCTGCCTCAAAAGGATCTTGGCATAATACAATCTTACTCCCCGTCACAGCAGCAACTTCTAGTGCTTCTGCCACAATTGCAGCATCGGGTTCATACCCTTTAGGAGTTGCGATGGAGATATCCATCCCCACTTTCGCGCAAGCCTGCAGCAGCGAATTTACCATGTTATTGCCATCGCCAATATAAGCCATTTTCAAGCCTTGCAATCTTCCCTTATGTTCAAGAACAGTAAAGATATCGGTTAGTGCTTGGCAAGGATGCATCAAATCTGTGAGAGCATTAATTACTGGAATAGTAGCATACTCTGCTAGTTCTATTACTTCATCATGGGAAAAGGTACGAATCATGATACCATCTACATACCGCGATAATACACGGGCAGTATCTTTGACAGGTTCTCCTCGGCCAATCTGCAAATCATTCGCATTTAGAAATAACGCTGCGCCACCTAACTGCCACATACCTACTTCAAAGGATACTCTTGTACGAGTGGAAGCCTTTTGGAAGATCATTCCCAAGGTTTTGCCTTTTAGTAAATGATGTTCTTCACCGTTTTTCAATTGTGCCTTTAGCGTTTTAGCCAAGTCCATTATGTCATTGATTTCCTTAGTCGACAAATCATGAATAGATATTAAATCTTTCACCTCTATACCCACAACAAAAACCCCCATACATCTTTATATCATCCTTGTGATATAATTCTCTTTTTTACCCTTTATACTGCTGCTAGTACGGCATCTAATACCGCTAGCACTTCATCCACATGTACCCGCTCAATATTAAGTGGTGGTACAAACCGTAATACATTACCTGCAGTACAGTTTATAATGACGCCCTTTATTAAGCATTGGTTGACAATTTCTCTACCTGGAACTGTTAGCTCTGCTCCAAGCATCAAGCCTTTTCCCCTTACTTCTGTAATCAGTTTAGGATATTTTGCTTGAAGTACTAATAAGCCTTTTTCTAAATAATTGCCTATGTTAGCGGCATTTTCTAATAATTTCTCATTTTCCATAACATCCAGTACTGCATTGGCTGCAGCGGAAGCTAATGGATTTCCGCCGAATGTAGAACCATGATCACCACTATGAAACACGGAAGCCACTTTGTCACTAGCAATGAAAGCACCAATTGGTACTCCTCCGCCTAATCCTTTGGCTATAGTTACAATGTCAGGCACAATACCGAATTGTTCATATGCAAACATAGTGCCCGTACGCCCCATACCCGTTTGGATCTCATCCAAAATTAAAAGTACTCCTGTTTCATCACATAATTCACGAACTTGTTTAAAATAACTTGCATCAGGCATGTTAATGCCGCCTTCACCTTGAATGGGTTCCAAAAGAATTGCACAAGTCGTTTCTGATACAGCCGCTTTTAAAGCCTCTATATCATTAAATGGGACATACTTGAAACCTCCAGGCAAAGGTTCGTACCCTTCCTGGTATTTAGGTTGGGCAGTAGCAGTTAAGGTTGCTAAGGTACGGCCGTGAAAACAATGGGTAGCCGTAATAATTTCCACCTTATTCGGATTGATTTGTTTTGCATATTTGCGGGCTAGCTTCATTGCCCCTTCATTGGCTTCTGCCCCACTATTGGCAATAAATACTTTATCTAAGCCACTGACTGCCGCTAGTTTTTTTACTAGCTTAGCTTGAACCTCTGTATAATACAGGTTCGAGCAATGAATTAATTTTCCAGCTTGCTCAGCAATGGCTGTTACTAACTTCGGATGAGCATGGCCTAGCACATTAACAGCAATACCTGCCAAGAAATCTAAATATTTTTTACCATCCTTATCGTAAACATAAGGCCCTTCACCATGGGACAATACAATGTTGTAGCGCGCAAAGACTGGCATGTAATAGTCTTCAACAACTTGGATCACATCTTGTGTATTCACATTACGCCCTCCTCATATTCAGTGTTTTATGAAAACACTCTTACTTTACAACCTGTGTGCCAATTCCCTGAGAAGTGAAAATTTCAAGTAGTATGGAGTGAGGCTGCCTTCCATCAATAATATGGGTTTTTCCAGTGCCGCCTTCTAAAGCTTTGATACAAGTTTCCACTTTAGGAATCATACCGCCGCCAATGGACCCCTCTGCAATCATTTTCTGCGCTTCTACTAAGGATAACGAGGAAATGAAGGAGCTTTTATCTTTATAATCACGATAGATGCCTTCTACATCCGTAAGCATCAGCAATTTTTCCGCTCCCAAAGCTCCTGCAACTTCCCCTGCAACATAGTCTGCATTAATATTATAACTTTCCCCACTTTTCCCTACACCAATCGGTGCAATAACGGGGATATAACCACTGTCTAAGAGTGTATTTAATATATCCGTATTGATCTTATCAACTTCACCGACAAATCCGATATCTACCATACTGACTTTGCCATTTTCATGTACTTCAGCAAAATGTTTTTTGGCCATAATCAGATCTGCATCTTTACCACTTAACCCTACGGCTTTAGAGCCATTCCGATTTAACAGATTTACGATCTCTGTATTAATTTTGCCTACTAAGACCATTTCTGCAATGGATACGGTTTCCGCATCTGTTACCCTAAGACCACTGACAAATTCCGTTTTTTTACCTAATTTATTTAAAACACTAGTAATCTCGGGACCGCCGCCATGTACAACAATAGGCCTCATGCCTACATATTTTAAAAGAGTAATATCTTGAATTACGCTATTTTTTAGTTCGCTATTAATCATAGCATTACCGCCATATTTTATAACAACTGTTTTGCCATAAAAATCTTGCATGTACGGTAAAGTCTCAATTAATACCGCGGCAGTTTCCAATGAATTCTTCACATTCCAGCCCCCTCTTATGTATGATATTCCCCATTAATTTTCACATATTCGTAGGAGAAGTCGCAGGTCCACATGGTAGCTTCCTCTTGGCCTAACCCTAAGTCTACCACTACCTTAATCTCTTCTTCCGCCATAATTTTCTTGAGTGCTTGTTCATCAAGAGCAATTCCCATTCCTTGTTTTACAATGGTCATATCACCAATCGACAAGGATACTTTCGTCGGGTCGGCCGCTGCTTCCGAATAACCTACTGCACACAAGATACGTCCCCAATTCGCATCTTGACCAAAGAAAGCGGTTTTAACCAAAGGTGATTTAGAGATTGCCATAGCCGCTTTTTTTGCATCGTCAAAACTGACAGCTCCCCGTACCTTTATTTCTAAAAATTTGGTAGCCCCTTCACCATCAACGACAATTTGTTTTGCTAAATAAATACATACATCTGTCAGTACTTTCGTAAAGGCAGCATAATCTTCATCCATGCTCTCAATTTTTTTATTACCTGCTAATCCATTAGCAAGGACACTTGCCATATCATTGGTACTAGTGTCTCCATCTACGGATATCATATTAAAAGATACGTTGACCGCATCCGTCAGTGCTTGTTTTAGCATAGCAGGAGCAATGGCTGCATCCGTAGTGATAAAGGCTAGCATTGTTGCCATATTCGGATGAATCATCCCTGAACCTTTCGCAATGCCTGCAATTCGTACAGGAACTCCACCTAACTCAAATTCATAAACGCAGCTCTTGGGAAAAGTATCTGTAGTCATAATCGCCAACATGGATTTTTCTTGTTCATCTTGACCTAACTCAGCAACAGCTGCTTTAATACCGGCATTTACTTTTTCCATAGGGAGAGTCACGCCAATAATTCCAGTAGATGCTACAAGAACGTCTTCTTTTGGTATACTTAGTAATTCAGCCGTCAATTTTGTCATAGCCATAGCATCTTGCAGTCCCTGCTCACCGGTACATGCATTCGCGCAGCCAGAGTTAACTACAATGGCAGAAGCAACGCCACTTTCCAAAGCTAAACGAGAAACAGCAACAGGAGCTGCTGCCATAGTGTTTTTCGTAAAAACTCCCGCTACACTGGCAGGTACCGTACTATAGATAACTGCTACATCATGTTTACCGCTCTTTTTTATTCCAGCTTGCACTCCGGCAGCCTTAAATCCTTTTGGTGCTGTAATGCCACCTTTAATTTCTGTATACATAAATATGCCTCCTTATTTAACTATCCTACATCAAGGATATAAAGCTACTTGTTTTAAACCGCTAGTTTCGTTAAGACCAAACATTACGTTAAAGTTCTGTACGGCTTGACCTGCCGCCCCCTTAACTAAATTATCAATCGCTGATACAACAACCACACGATTCGTGCGGGTGTCAATATGCCAGCCTAAGTCACAGAAATTAGATCCTCTTGTATGTTTCGTCGCTGGATACCCGCCCCTCCCTAGGAGTCTAATAAAGTATTCCTGCCCATACATTTCATAAAACGCCTGATCAATTGCTTCTGGTGTTACCCCTTCTTTTAAAGTAGCATAACAAGTGCTTAAGATTCCTCTTGCCATAGGAATCAAATGAGGCGTGAAGCTAATAATTGATTCTTGCCCTGCGAGTTCCTGCAAGGCCTGCTCAATTTCAGGTGTATGGCGATGACCACCTATATTATATGCTTTTAGATTTTCGGACATCTCGGTAAAGTGGGTATTTAGACTAAGTCCACGTCCTGCGCCTGAAACTCCAGATTTCGCATCTACTACAATATTTTTCATATCGATTAATTGATATTTTGCTAAAGGTGCTAACGCCAAAATACTGGCGGTCGTATAACAACCTGCATTACCAACAATGCTTGCCGCCCTTATCTGTTCACGGTACAACTCAGTTAGACCGTACACGGCGCCGGAATTTAAATGGGTGTGTGGCACCTTGTACCAAGCCTCATATACTGACTCATCACGAAAACGATAATCTGCTCCTAAATCAATGACCTTAATACCTTGATCGGCTAATTGTTTTCCAATACTCATAGCATGCCCATGGGGTAAACCAATAAACACAGCTTGACTGTCAGCAAATTGACTAAGATCCTTCATACTTGTCAATTTTTTATCATAACATCCTGCCAAATGAGGATATGCATCTGTAATATTTCCACCTGTCTGGCTTTCTGAAGTAATATTAGCAATTTCCACTTCTGGATGACTGAACAAGATTCTCAATAATTCTGACCCAGTATACCCTGTTGCGCCGATAATACTAACTTTCATTGCCGTCCCCCCTTATAATGTTTATAATTATACATTATACATGTATAATAATGCAATAGTTTTTTACTACTTTTTCCTACTATAGGATGCCGCATTTTTATATTTTGCACTCCTATTTAGGACAATTATTCTATCCCTAACTATCAATCCCGACAATTTCACAAAACTTTGCCACTAGTGCTGGATCAAATTGGGTTCCCGCACATCGCCTTAACTCATGAATCGCGGCAGTTGAACTTAAAGCCTTACGATATGGCCTATCATTTGTCATAGCATCATAGGCGTCTGCAATCGCTAAAATGCGGCATTCAAGAGGAATGTCTTCTCCAGCTATCCCTAAGGGATAACCTGTACCATCCCACCATTCCTGATGTTTCAAGATCCAATCTGCAATGGGTGTTAGATCTGGTGAAGACAATGCAATCCGTTGACCAATCTCACAATGGCGTCTCATTTCCATTGTTTCTTCTAATGTAAGTGAATCTTTTTTAAGCAGAATACTTTGGGGTACTCCTACTTTTCCAATGTCATGAAACTGAGCTAACAGACATAAATCATTGATTTTTCTTTTGGATAAGCCGATTGCTTTCGCCAGGCTAGAAACCATCTCTTGTAATCGATCTCCGTGCCCTTCCATGATATAATCTCGCTCCGCCAAAAGATCGACAACAGTTTGTACAATTGCGCTGCGCGCCTTTTGGCCACGGTGCAGCTTTTCCCGGTACATATTGTTATCGGCTTCTTTAAAAAGCTCTCTCATAACTAGTAGTGGGCTATTACTTATGGCAAATCCTATAGATAAGCTAACAGGCACTCCCTGGTGTTCCTTATTATGAGACCGAATCCCATCCTTTAATCGCTCACAAGCCTCTTGCATTTGCTCCTTAGAGCTGTCCTTCATGATAACAACAAATTCGTCACCACCAATTCTAGCTACCACATCGCTGCCGCGAAAACAATTTCTGAGAATCGTAGCAGCATTAATTAGCATTTGGTCGCCACTTTCATGACCCAAAGTATCGTTGACAAGTTTTAAGCCATCTAAATCGCAAACGATTAAACCTACTGCGCCGCTAAGACGTTGATCAAGGCGGTGTATTTCTTCATCAAAATAAGACCTTGCATATAAGCCTGTAAGTGAATCATGAAAGGTTACATATTGCAAACGCTCTTCTGCTTTCTTCCGCTCTGAAATATCATGAACAATAGAAAAGAAAAACTCTTTCGTATTTAAAGGTATCAAGGTCGAATGAACCTCAACATCCCGAATATCCCCAGTAGCCAAGCGGTGTTTAAATTCCTTGTGTCCTTTTCTTTCGCCGCATGCGGTAGTAAATATCTCTTTCATCTCTGGATCTGAGAGAAGATTTAAATCCGTCACTTTCATTTTTCTAAATATGTCTAAACTATAACCATAAAAAGCTTGGGCTGCTTCGTTCGCATCGATAATATCAAATGTATCTGGGTCTACTAAATACATAATCGCTTCTTGCTTGGTAAACATTTGGCGAAATCGTTCTTCGCTTAATTTTAAGGACTTCTGCATTTCCTGGGTATAGATTAACGACCATACTAATACTCCTAAGGTAAAAGCTAAGAATCCACCTATCACCCAAATCCAAACAAAATTTGGACTCTTGGCTTCCCAACCGGAGAGGGGTGTTGCAGCTAACTGCCAAGAGCCGTTGCCAACTTTCACATTTACAATAACAGGGTTCCCTGTAAAAACATCTTCATTACCCCAAAATACTTCTCCTTCGCTGCCCAGCCCATCCCGACCACGAATCGCAACATCAACTAAAAGTGCTGGGTCATACAGCCCTGCTTCTGCAAATAAGGTTTCTTGGGATAGCACAAGACTAACTTGGCCCCAATAAACTGCTTCCGCTCCGCCCTTAGGGGTCCAATAAATCGGGGTACGACTAATTAGCTTCCTCCCCCCTTGAAACAAGTTCACTGGCCCAGCAAGCATACTACTTCGGCTTTCCTTTACCATTTCAAAGACCTTACGTTGATCATTTAACAGAGAAATATTTGCGCCGATCGCTATTTCATTACCTTTTAAAGGATATACATGAGTAATTATACTGTCTTGCACTAAAGAAATACTTTTTATTCCTGAAAATTGAGGCATAAATTCTGTGCCAAACTGTTCTAGCTCTGTTTGGGTAATCTCATGCTGAGGATGTATCTGAAGATGGGTTAATACAAAGGCGCTGAGTCCTTTTTCTATCGATAACCTCGCATTCAACTCCCCTTCCAATTTAGCCTGGATGGCCCGCAACTGACCTAACACTTCTCCCCGAACCTTTTCTTGATATTGTTGTTGATCTATTTTGGTAAAAACAAACACGCCAAAAAGAATGGTTACTACGGTTAGGAAAGCTAAAAAAGAAGCTTTTACTTTCATCTTCGCCTCCACAACAGTTTATAGTTATCTACAGTGCAATCTCAAGGCGAGAAAAGCAGCTTTTCTGTAGTTGGTAAAAATGCACATATCCGTAATAACTTCGACAAATATTCTTAATTTCCTTCGTTTTTTGCTATCTAAACTTATGAAATCAATTATTCTAATAAATACTAAGAACCACTCCCATAGAAAGTGGTTCTTAGGTATTTTCACATTGCAAATTCAACAACAAACGTCAATGATTTTCGCTTTAGTAATTTCACATAAGCGGTCAGGTTTTATTGGCAAAGCCGAATTAGCAGTACCAGCCGCAGCGTAAACAATCGAAAAATCCCATAAACTTTGGTCTAAGTAAACAGGTACATCTGTAAGCAATCCTATCGGCGAAACACCACCTGGAAAAAAACCAGTAGCATCTACCACTGTTTGTTCATCGGCAAATCGGACTTTTTTACAACTAAGATTCTTAGCTAGTTTTTTGGTATTTATTTTTTTATCACCGCAGGTTACCACCAATAATGGTGCTGTATCCGCAAGAAATACTAGGGTTTTTGCTATTTGTGCTGGCAAAACACCTAATGCTTGCGCCGCTAGCTCTGCTGTATGAGTACTTTGATCAAATAAAATGATTTCTAGGTCAGGAAATTGACTTAGAAACTTTTTAACACGTTCTAATGGCATATTACCCTCTCCCTGCTACAATCAATCAACTTCTAAGAACATTTGTATCATAAAAGATAGTATTATGCAACTTTCCTCCATTTCCTGCTATCTAAACAAACTACTCTATACTTTCGCAAAAGTACCCTACAATTTTGCTAATTGTAGGGTACTTTTACTCTCTTTTTGATTATAAAATAGGTATTTTTAAATACTAACCTCACCAATTATATGAATTGGATTTTTGCATTGAGGACATATATTTCTATTCTCCATCTCACTTTGCCACTTTTTTCTATCAATAACTAATTTATCACATTGGGGACAATATGTATTAATCCCTTTTTCCCCCAAATTTCCAAGGTATACATAATGTAACTGTTTCCTTGCTATTTCTTGCGCCATTATCATGGTGCTTTCAGGAGTCGAAGGTAAATCCATTTTGTAATTTGGAAAGTATCGAGAAAAATGAAGAGGGATGTCCGCATTTATCTTCCCCAACCAAGTGGTCAATTGCTCAATTTCATCCTTTTTATCATTTAGCCCTGGAACTAACAGCGTGGTAATCTCTACATGACATGCAGAAGATGCTAACGCTACCGTTTCTTTGACATCTTCCAACTCTCCTGCACATACCTTCTGGTAGTATTCTTTGTTAAATGCCTTAATATCAATATTCATCGCATCAATATATGGCAGAATTTCCTCTAGAGGCTCTCGGTTGATAAAACCATTGGTTATTAGTACATTTTTCATACCTGCCTGCTTAACAGCTTTAGCAGTATCAAGAACATATTCATACCATACACTTGGTTCAGAATAGGTATAAGCTAACCCTATATTCCTGTTTTTCTTCTCTTGTCTAGCCAATTCTACTGCTTGATCTGGCGACAGTTTCATCGTCTTAGGATCCTCTTGCGCAATCTCCCAGTTCTGACAGAAAGAACAGGAAAAATTACAACCCCAAGTACCAAGAGATAAAATAGTGCTACCTGGATAAAAATGATATAAAGGTTTTTTCTCTATAGGATCAAGAGCATAAGACGAGCACTCACCATAATTTGCAGTATATAGTGTATTGCCTATGTTTTTACGTACCCGGCAAAAACCAGTTGCTCCTTCTCTGATTATGCATTCTTTAGGACATAGACTGCAGCGCAAACCTTGCTCATGGGGCCGATAATACATAGCCTCCCGCATTTAAGTCACTCCATTATGATTTTTTAGCGAACTTATTGAACCACAAAGACACAAAGAACACTATAGACGTCCTCTTTGTGTACCGCGTAGCGGTATTGTGTCTTTGTGGTTCGTAACACTTATTCAGTTTAGCATTTAATAAAAAAATAGATAACATTATGTATAACGGGTTACAGAAAATCGATATAGTCCTATTTCTTCCTCAGCACCAATGCCTGCTTTTTCTCTAGCTATGCTAATTTGTTCTGCCACAGTGTTAACACCCTCTAGCATGGGTAAAAGGAGTCCACTTCGTCTTCCCTGTTTAACGATCACGCCATACTGCTGTGGATCTAGCTTGTCCACGCTGTCTATTTGCTCCGGTGCTTCTAATATGTCTACAGAAATCGTAATTTCGGGCAGTTCTTCTAATTCTACTGGCCAAAATCTAGGATCTTCTGTACCAGCGCTAATCGCGTTGTAGATAATTTCACTGGCAATGTTAGATCGAGTCGGCCTAAAGGTACCAATACAGCCTCGTAATTCGCCTTGTTTCTTTAAAGAGACAAAGGCGCCTTTCTGCCCCTTTAATTCTTCGGGCAAAGTATTCGGTACTGGCAAAACACTGCCCTTCTCTAAAAAATGCTGTAAACTAGCCCTAGCTAGTCCTACAACGCTACTTTCATCAGTCATAATTAACACCTCCTTCTACCTTATTTAGTCACATTAATTAAGGATACTCCATAACCTACACCAAAGGGACCTTCATAAGACAGATTTTCTCCCGTAGCTTTAAGCCCGCCCACGACTCCCATGAGAAAAAAGATCGGTCTAAGGCCACATTCTCCTGCAACCTCTACAAGATCCCGATCGATTTCTAGTAGGGATTTTATGTTTACATTCTCTACCGCTTCCATAACCTGCCGATCGAATTCGGCAGCTTGGGGACTATAGCCCGCAGGTGCATCAGGGGTTAATCGATGGGACAAATCACCAGAGGCAATGACAACAACTCGCTTATCAACCATGCCAATGGCTCCCTGTACTGCTTTACCAAAGGTATACATCTCTTCATAGGAAAGCATACCTACTGAAATATGAACCAATTGTCCCTTAAATCCTGCTTTATACAGATAATAAAGGGGTACCAATGCCCCGTGGTCAAGTTCTAACTTCAATCTATAGTTCTTAGCCATGTCATCTGTTAACTCTACGATGTTTACGCCTAGGCGATCGGCTTTCTTAAGAATATGCCTTACAAGTAAACTATCTGTCTCAAATCCTAAAGAAACATCTGGGACTCCAAAGGAAGAGAAGTTCCCTTTCAGCCGAGGGTGAACACTAATACTTACCGCATCTTCAAAGGCGGGACCATGAGGAGTCATTAAAACAATGGTTTGGGGATTAAACTCCTTGATCCTCCTTGCTGCTTCTTCAACAGCAGTAACTGTATTTTTTATTTTATCCAACTCACCTTTTCCTATTTCAGGTATCATAATGGGAGGATGAGGCATAAGAGCACAAATTCCTAAATTTTTCATATGACTGCTCCTTTCTAGTTATAAGGCCTATTAGTCTCCTTCTTTGTTTAACTCAGTATAGCTTCTATTTTGCCGCATTTTTATAGAAATGATACGCTAGCGCCTTCGCAATATTCTCCACCATCTTCTGTTGATAATTTTCATCTGTTAATAATAAGGCTTCCTCTTTGCTTGTTAAATATCCTGTTTCAATGAGTACTCCTGGCGTATTTATTTGTTTTAATAATAGAATATGAGAATCCTCTTTTGCTTGACGCTTATTTCCTGGAGGAAATTGTTTAAGAACTTGTTGTAATCGTTCTGCCAATATCTTATTTTCTTCTAGCTGAGGATTATAAAAAACCTGAGCTCCCGTCAAATTTGCCCCTCGATAAGCGTTGCAATGTATGCTAAGAAAAACATCAGCTTTTGACTCCTCAATTCTCTTAACACGCTCTAATAAATCATTACGTTTGCCGCCCTTGCCCTTTGTGTAATAATCAATATCCTTATCCCTTGTAAGTACGACCTTCCCACCATACTGCTCTAATAGGGTCGCTAGTTTCATAGAAATCAATAAGGTAACATCCTTTTCATCCACCTCATTGGCAGTTGCGCCACTGTCAATGCCTCCATGTCCAGGATCAATGGTAATGCTATGCCCAGAGAGTACTGACATGTCCACATTTTGTATATCATCGCCTAGAATATATTGCATTGTTAAAAAATGAAGTACTGCCATAGTCACGCTTAGCATAAAGACCTTTTTCAAACTGGATTTTCTCAGAAGAAATAACTTCATTCTATACAACTCCCTACTATACGACACTCTCCTTTAACTTTATGCAACGAATTTTTGTATTATACGTAAAAAAGCACGTATAGCCAAACATCATGCAGTGAGGTAAAATAATAGTAGGACATACTAGGAGGCTACATATGAGATTTGGCAGATTGATAATGCTCTTGATGATATTATTTATTTTATCCTTTGCTTGGGCCGGTGGCACTAGCTTTCTAAAAGGATCATTACCCGCTATCCCCTCCTCTCAAGCTATCAACAGCCACTTATCTAGTTCTTGGGAGCGTCCATATCGGATGATCGCTTTAAAAAGTGCTGTAGATGAAAAGCTAGATAAAAAGAAATATGTAAAAATACAATATATTCCTCTAACAATGCAGCAAGCTATTATTGCAGTAGAGGACAGTCGTTTTTATCGTCATTTTGGCTTTGATATTGAAGGAATACTAAGGGCTATGTTAGTAAATATGCAAACAGGAGATTTTACGGAAGGCGGCAGTACCATTACCCAGCAACTTGTCAAAAACTTGTTTCTTACACAAGACAAAACCTATGGCCGAAAGGCAGAAGAGTTTTTACTGGCGATGGATATGGAACTGCGCTATTCCAAAGAGGAAATCTTAGAAATGTATTTAAATACGATTTATTTTGGCTCTGGTGCTTATGGAATTGGTGATGCGGCAAAAATCTACTTTGATAAAGCACCCGTCAATCTTAATTTGGCCGAATGCGCCCTATTGGCAGGACTACCTACCGCTCCATCTCTTAATTCACCCTACGTTGATTTTAATGCTGCAAAACATCGACAGGCTATTGTTCTCTCTGTCATGAGCCGCCAAGGTTTCCTTGGGCCACAAACAGCCGAGGAGGCCAAATCGGCTCCCATCAGGCTAGCAAAATAAATAAAACACTTGTGTCTTCAAAACATACACAAAATATTCAAACCACAAAGACACAAAGGACACAAAGAGATGTTTACGAAAAAGTTCTACTTATAGTTTATCCTTTGTGTGCCGTGTTAACGGCATTGTGTCTTTGTGGTTTGTAGACCTTAACATCTTTAGCATAATAAAAAAGAGGCCAATGGCCTCTTTTTTAATTAAAGTAATTTTTTATTGGCTGCCAATCTGGCTTGCTTGTATCCATAGTATCATGTACTGTCGTGCGTGATGCACGTTCTATGGTAAACTCCCTAATATATGTATCTTCACTAATATACTCAATATTTTTTAGCAAACGTCCTTCATCTTGAACATTGAAGGCTAATAAAGTGTAATAGTTTCCATTTGATAATTCTCTAATAAGTACTCCCATGCTTACAGGAGATTGTCCCTCTTGAAAATTTCGGCTTATGGAGCTATAGGTTGCAAAAAAATTAGCTTTTGGCGCTTTTGTTAAAGCGTACACTTCTGGAAAATACTTTTTCATTTCTTTTATTGTAATTGGCATGTCAGGTGTGAACCGCTGAGCGACTACTAAGGCATCAGGTTTGTTATTTGCATACATGACTTCCATCTGTACGCCAATTCCTTGACGACTAAAGGAATATCGATAAGATGCTGCCTTCGCTCTTTTCGCTCCTTTGGCTTCCCAATCAGCTTTGGTCCACAATTGATTATCAGAATCAATCAGCAAGCGGTAATCTCCATATTGTTTTTCAATCGATAGTTTAGTGTCATCCAAACTAGCAAAGGCTACACTAGAAAATAAAAACAACATAGAACAGATCAACAATGTTATTTTTCTCATAACTAACTCCTTCCATCTTTTTCGTTTCTTTCTTCTTATTATACCTTATTTATCCTATTTCCTGCTAGACATAAAAAATCCAGAAAGAGTAACTCTTTCTGGATTTTGTATAAAACAATATTAACGTTTGGAGAACTGAGACGCTTTACGAGCTTTCTTCAAGCCGTATTTACGACGCTCTTTTTCCCGTGGGTCACGAGTAAGGAAACCAGCTTTTTTCAAAGATGGGCGATACTCAGCATCCACTTTAAGTAATGCACGAGAAATACCGTGACGAACAGCGCCAGCTTGTCCTGAAGGACCGCCGCCCTCCACTTTAATTAGTACATTATATTTGCCAAGAGTTTCTGTCAAATTAAGCGGTTGTTTTACAATAAGTTCTAATGTTTTGCGACCAAAATATTCTGCAATAGTACGGTCGTTAACAAGAATATTGCCTTCACCCGGAACCAGACGAACTCTGGCAACCGAGGTTTTTCTGCGACCTGTGCCGTAGTAAGTAACCAATGCCATAATATGTTCCTCCTTTCCGGATTATCTTACGTTAATTTCTAATACTTCAGGTAATTGTGCAGCATGCGGATGCTCAGCACCACGATATACTTGCAATTTACGATACATTTGGCGGCCAAGACGGTTCTTAGGTAACATACCCCTAATAGCCAACTCAAGCACTCTTTCTGGCTTGTCCGCAAGCATTTTGCCAGCAGTAACGAATGTAGTTCCACCTACATAACCAGAATGACGGAAATAAGTTTTTTGCACTAATTTTTTACCTGTTAATGCTACTTTATCTGCGTTGATAACGATAACATGGTCACCAGTATCAACATGCGGAGTAAAAGTCGGTTTATGTTTGCCGCGAAGAACTTTTGCTACTTCGGCAGCTAATCTACCTAAAGTTTTACCTTCAGCATCTACAACATACCACTTACGTTCTATGGTGGCAGCATTTGCCATAAATGTTTTCATGCGATATACCTCCTTGTCACAACATTACAAAAAAAATTGATTTTGTATCCTTGAGCTCCGGGGCTAACGGAAGTCATGGCATAAATCTCATAAAAACATTGTATTAAATTCCCTGCCCAATGTCAAGAATTATCGTCATGTAAAATCATTTTTTTTTGAGTTATCCACATTTTAAAGGAAATTACCCACAGATTTCGAGTTTTCCCCAACTTAATTTAGTAGAACACTTCTTTTAAATAGAGCCCATGAGCAGGTGCTGTAGCCCCTGCCTTCTTCCTATCTCGCCCCTCTAATATAGCCTTAAATCCTTCTTCAGAAGTCCTTCCTAAGCCCACATTCACTAAAGTACCTGTTAAGTTGCGCACCATATGATACAAGAAGCCATCTCCCCAAAAGGAAAGCTCTAATACCTTATCCTGCAACTGACATTTAACTTCCATAATAGTACGAACCGGGCTGACAGACGAACCGCCAGAAGCACGAAAAGCGGAGAAATCGTGAGTTCCCAATATAATTTGCATCGCTTTTTCCATAGCTGCGACATTTAAGGTCTGGGGAATGGTCCAAATTAAATTTCGCAAAAAAGGATCGGGCACCGTATGCTGATAAATTTTATAAACATAGATTTTACTTTTCGCACTGTACTGCGCATCAAAACTGTCAGGAACTTCTTCTGCATGTGTAACTACAATATCGTAAGGCAGTACCTTTCTGGATGCAATTACAATACGATCTACAGGGATTGGGCAGCTAGTCTTAAAATTGACCACCTGGCCATAAGCATGCACCCCAGCGTCTGTTCTGCCAGCCATATGAATTCGAAAGTTATGGCCGAATACTTTCGCCAATTTGTCTTCTAGTACTTGTTGTATTGCAATCGCATTTAGCTGGCGTTGAAAGCCATGATAGGCTGTCCCATCATAAGCGATTGTTAATTTAATATTACGCATATTTACACACCTCGTCACTCACTATATATACTTAACGAAATTTTTTTTAACGCAGAGGACGTAAAGCCGCTTACGCGGACACAGAGAACACAAAGGGGTATATAACACGTCTCTGTGCATCTTTGCGCTCTCTGCGTTAATCGTTAGTCTTAACTTTCTCCATTAACAAGGGTGTAAGATTACCACGATATAAGATATGTAAATAATATAACGGGCGAGACAAAGCTACGTATAGTAACTTCGCATCGAAGTTATTATTCTTAAACTCCTTATCTGATGCATTGCACATAATGACACCATCAAATTCTAATCCTTTGGCTAAGCCGACTGGAAGAATCGAAATACCGCCTTGATAAGAAAGGGTATCACTGGTGATTAAATGCAGATCCTCCTGATCGATTCCCTTTTCCCTAAGTGCATGGTATAAGGAAATGCTGCTACTTTCTAACTTAGTAATAATCCCGATGGATTTACAGTCTCTCTCTTTAAATCCTTTTATGGCATCCTCTATCGCCGCCACAGTCTCATCCTCTGTTTTTACTTGTTGGTATACTGGATCTTTTCCTATTTCATATACGGGAATCGCAGCTGAATGCCCTTTGGGCATAACCTTATTAAAACATTCTACAATTTCACGTGCAGAACGGTAGCTATAATTGACTTCACGATAGACAGACTTTACGTCAGCAAATACTTCTTTCATCAATACTTGCCAACTCTCAATACTCCGGTAAGAGGTAATTCCTTGGGATATATCCCCCATAATCGTAAAGGAGCTATTTTTAGATAATAGCTTGAGTATCATAAATTCTAAGGCATTTAAATCCTGCGCTTCATCCACCACAATATGTTCAAATTTCATTATATGATTCCAGCCGATTACCAAGTAGGTCAGATAACAAAGAGGTGCTAAGTCTTCTTTTTCGACCTTTCCCTCCTGCAAAATCCCTAGGGAATACTCTGTAATAAAAGGAACATCATAGTTTTTCTTTTTAAATGGTTTAAAAATACTTTTATTACTAAAGACTTCAATATAGGAAGCTATAATATCATCACAAGACCACTTTAAAAAGTGACTTGCCAGAAATTGCGTTGCTTGTCTTGTGTATTGTTCATAGATCTTGTCGGTACTACCTACTTTACGTTGTTGTTCAATTTCTAACACTTCGAGAAAATTCCTCAGTCGAAAGTGAATATAACCAGTTAAAGTCTTTACTCTTTCGTTATAAGGAGTACTCGACGTACTACCTTCCATGAATTTTTCAATCTGCTGTTCTTTTGTGATGAGAAGTTTATCATCAAACAGACGGATTTCTTTCAATTTTACACAAAATTTTTCTATCTTTTTCTCGATCCATGCCTCTAATACTTGCATAAATTCTAAAGATCCTTTTACTTTCGCAACGGCTCCTAACTGTTCCCGCCTACTATCTTGTACCTTACTTTCCAAAAAGAGTTGGGCTTTTTCATCCTGGGTAATAGAAAAAGTAGTTTGGGTTATTTCGTTCACTACATCCGTAAAGGTTAATTGTCTAACATCATCCGCATCTATCTCTGGCAGTAATTCACAAATATAATCAAGAAACAATTTATTAGGAGCTATGACCATCATCTTTTGTGGGTCTAATTTTTCATTATATAAAAGGTAGGATAATCGATGGAGGCCAATTGTACTCTTCCCCGATCCTGCTACTCCTTGAATGATAATAATTTGATGTAAGGTTTCGCGGATAATTTTATTTTGCTCTGCCCGAATGGATGTAACAATATCCTTTAACTTATTGCTAGTGCCTTGTAGTAAGCGTTCCGTTAAAAAGGGGTCAGCAAGTAAAGCCTCCTTTTGACGGGAAGCCAGTTGATCAAAAATATAATCATCAGATATTTTTTCTAGTATACTTTGGACAATTTTATATTGCCTTTTTAAATTCACATCACCACTGTAATGATATCGATCTAGTACGTCATAACTAGCTCTTCCATCTTGACACTCATAAAAGATAGTGGCCACAGGATCCCGCCAGTCAAAAACTAATATATCTTGTATTGTAAGAATATCTAATCGAGTAATTTTTACCCGACCGATATAGAAACTCTCATATTTTTCTGTATCATCTTCCCTGAAATCAACTCGGCCAAAATAGGGACTGTCCAAAGCTTCTTGTATATCATAAATTTTTTCCCCATTATCATTCTTCATCATGGAATGAACATAGGTGCTAATTTTATCTTTATGTTCTAATGATATACGCATCTGCTGCGTTCTTTTCTCAATATCTGCTTCTAATGAAGAGATAATTTCATTCATCTCAATCAATGTCTTCTCTAAGTGCGCTTTTTCTAATGCATAATCTGGATGGTCTTTAACCATATAACCTCCTACCTTTTCTCTAAAAGTCTCAGAGTTTATTGTCTATATGTTCTCATTGCAACTAGAACCCCGATGACTAAACATAATATCCCATAGGCCCACCAGTCTCTATTTTCGATTTGTAGTTCTTTCATCCGAGTCCGTTGATCTCCCCCCCGATAGCATCGCGCTTCCATAGCTGTCGCTAATTCATCGGCACGCCGGAAAGCACTAATAAATAGAGGTACTAATAAGGGTATCATATTGCGAGCACGTCGTACTATATTTCCCGAGGAGAAATCGGCCCCTCTGGCCATTTGAGCCTTCATAATGCGATCCGTCTCTTCAAGTAATGTAGGAATAAAGCGTAGAGCAATGGTCATCATCATTGCTAATTCATGCGCGGGAAGTCCTATTTTCTTGAAAGGTTTGAGCAATCGCTCAATTCCATCTGTCAAAGCAATAGGAGATGTAGTAAAAGTTAATAAAGAAGATACCATAATTAAAAAAACAAGCCGCATGGTCATAAGAATCCCCTGCCGTACTCCTTCATGTGTCACCGCTAGGGGTCCCATGGTATATAATACATTTCCTGGTGTCGTAAAAATATGAATAAGTAAGGTCAGTACAATAATCATCCATAATGGCTTTAATGAGCGCAGCATCATGGTAACAGGTATGTTTGCGGATAATATTATTACCCCAACAAAAATAGCTAGTATAGAATATGCCTGATAATTATCCGCCAAAAAAATACTGCTAATAAATAATAAGGTACTAATAATTTTAGTCCGAGGATCTAATAAGTGAATGAAAGAAGTTCCTGGAAAGTATTGCCCTAACATAATATCTTTCAACAAATTAACCCCTCCTCACTGCATTATATACACTGTCCGCAGCAACATCCATTGTTATTGCCGTCGCATCAACTGGTAGACCATGCTGCCTAAATTTATTCATAAGTATAGTAAGAGGAGGTACGTCAACACCTGCTTGTTGTAGCTCTGCCTGATAGTCAGCGAAAATATCTTTAGGCGATCCATCTAAGCTAATTTCCCCATCCTTCATTACTAAAAGACGACTCGCCATCCGTGCTACATCTTCCATATTGTGTGATACTAATACAACGGTAATTCCTGTAGCCTGGGATAGATTCATAATTTGGCTAAAAATTTCATCACGTCCCCGGGGATCAAGACCTGCTGATGGTTCATCTAATATTAGGTATTGTGGTTCTAAAGCAACAACTCCAGCAATGGCTACACGTCTCATTTGACCGCCACTTAACTGAAAAGGAGTGCGCTTAGCAAACTTGTCAAAATCAAGACCGACAAATGAAAGGGCCTTTTTCACCCGATCATCGATTTCCGCTTCTGGTATGCCAAGATTACGCGGGCCAAAAGCAATGTCTTCATATACGGTTTCTTCAAATAATTGGTGCTCGGGGTATTGAAATACCATGCCGACACTGCGTTTAGCTTGCCCTGCTGCTGGTCCTTTACTATGGATATTTTCCCCATCAATACTAACTGTACCTGATGTGGGTTTTAATAAACCATTTAAATGCTGTACGAGTGTTGATTTGCCTGATCCAGTATGGCCAATAATCGCTACAAATTCGCCTCGTTTTATTTCTAAATTAATTTTTTTAATTGCTATTTTTTCATAAGGAGTTTTTGACATATACACATACGTCACTTCTTGCAATTTTATGGACATACAGCCACCACCAATGCCTCGTCTGTTATCACTGTCTCTGGAATATTTATACCACGTTGCCTTAGATGGTAGGAGAGTTCTGCTGCTACAGGCACATCTAGACCTAATTCCTTTAAGAGAGTTACTTGGCTAAATACGTCTTTTGGGGTACCTTCCATAACAACTTTTCCCTGTCCCATAACAATTACCCTGTCAGCGGCTACTGCTTCCTCCATGAAATGAGTAATGTATACGATTGTTATTTTCTGCTCACGATGCAGCCTTAATACTGTCGATAATACTTCCCGTCTCCCCTGAGGGTCTAGCATAGCTGTTGGTTCATCTAATACCAAACAGTTAGAACGCATGGCAAGCACACCAGCAATCGCCACACGTTGTTTTTGACCTCCAGATAATAAATGAGGACTATGATTACGATACTCTTCCATACCTACGTCTTTTAAAGCTTCAGCTACTCGGCGTCGAATTTCAGCTGGTTCTACCCCTAAATTTTCGGGACCAAAAGCGATATCTTCTTCTACTATCGTAGCTACAATTTGATTATCCGGATTTTGAAACACCATACCAACTGCCTGCCTAATTTTCCAAACATGATCCAGGTCGAGTGTATTTAATCCATTTACTATACATTCTCCCTCTGTAGGAATTAAGAGTGCATTGAAATGTTTGGCTAAAGTCGATTTCCCTGAACCATTTGTGCCAATAATGGCGACAAATTCGCCCTTAGCAATCGATACGTTTATATGATCAAGTGCCTGTACTTGTTCACCTTCATGGCTAGCATAGGTATGGCACATATCTTTCACACTAATAAACTCTCCCATATCGTTCCCCTTTATATCGAAATGATAGTGAAATCACTTCAAATTCTCTAAGACATAGAACGTTTTGAACCGCAGAGGCGCAGAGAACGCTGAGAATACAAAAGATAATTAACCCAAAAAATCAGAAAACACTATCGAATATATTCGCTCTGTGTTCTCTGTGCCTCTGTGGTTCAATCATTTCGTCTCCCATCGCTCTATCCTCAAAAAAATATATACTTTCACCTAGAAATAAAGGCGGCCCGTAAAGGCCGCCTTTTCCCTATAAACCACAATAACCAGGCGACGAGGCCAAGTATATGCCTTTGTCACCTGGCCCAATTGCAAACGTTAGACCAGTTCCAATATTACCATTGGTGCTGCATCTCCACGACGCGGTCCCAATTTCATAATACGGGTATAACCGCCTTGACGCGTAGCATATTTAGGGGCAATTATGTCAAACAATTTTGTAACTACTTCTTCATCCATGAGGCTTGATAACACTTGACGGCGAGCATGTAAGTCACCGCGCTTAGCCAAAGTAATCATCTTTTCAGCAAGACCGTTGATTTCTTTTGCTTTTGCTTCTGTTGTTTCAATACGCTCGTTTGCAAAGAAGGAAGTCAAGATGCTGCGAAACAACGCCTTACGTGCGCTAGAGTCTCGTCCTAACTTTCTATAGCCCATTTTCTTCCCTCCCTTTATTCTTCCTCTTCGCTAAGTCCAAGACCTAGCTCGATTAATTTTTTCTTTACTTCTTCCATTGATTTACGACCAAGGTTACGTACCTTCATCATGTCATCTTCGGATTTTTGCACTAAATCTGCCACAGAATTAATTCCTGCCCGCTTTAAGCAGTTGTAAGAACGTACAGATAGATCCAAATCTTCAATGGTCATATCCATGATTTTGGAGTTGCCCTCTTCTACCACTTCGGTAAAAGTGCCATCCATACTATCTTCCTCAGGAATAATACCTGCTAAGTTTTGGAATAGCTTCAAATGAGCTACCATAATACTAGCAGATTTGCTAACAGCCTCTTCCGGACGAATACTTCCGTCGGTCCATACTTCCAGCGTTAATTTATCATAATCAGTGACGTTCCCGACACGAGTATCTGTGATCTGATAGTTAACTCTCTGAATAGGTGAAAATATGGAGTCAATAGGAATAATACCAATCACATGATCCGGTTTTTTGTTCTTGTCGCCAGGAACATAGCCACGACCACGTTCTACGGTTATTTCCATTTTAAGAGAACCACTAGCATCAACGGTCGCCAAGTGCAGTTCAGGATTTAGAACTTCAATATCTGGGTCAGCAATAATATCACCTGCTGTAACTTCCCCTTCAGTTAAACATTCAATCCTCAATGTCTTTGGTTCGTCGCTGTGCATTTTTAAGCGCAATGTTTTCAAATTCAGGATAATGTCGGTAACGTCTTCCCGAACACCAGGAATAGTAGAAAACTCATGAAGAACACCCTCAATTTTGACGGCTGTAATTGCGGCCCCCTGCAGGGAGGACAGCAATATACGACGCAAACTGTTGCCAAGTGTTGTACCATAACCACGTTCAAGTGGTTCGCAGACGAACTTACCATAACGGCTGTCTTCACTAAGCTCTACTATTTCAATTTTCGGTTTTTCGATTTCGATCATTTGGAAAAACCCTCCTCTTTGCGTACAATTAAGTTACGCCATACCCACGGTTGAGGGCATACATTCGGACTTTTTTCAAAAAGCATACCTTGATTATCTAGAGTACAATTCGACAATCAGATGCTCTTGAATTGGAGTATCAATTTCCTCACGAGTGGGGTAACGCAATACTGTTCCATTCATTACATCTTGAGTTGGTCTTTCCAACCAAGGCGCCACTGTTTTGTGAGCAAGAGATTCTGTAATTTCTTTAATTAATGGTGATTCTTTGCTGCTTTCGCGTACTGCAATTACATCACCTGGTTTAATTAAATAAGATGGA
Organism: Pelosinus sp. UFO1; assembly: GCF_000725345.1. Lineage (NCBI taxonomy): Bacteria > Bacillati > Bacillota > Negativicutes > Selenomonadales > Sporomusaceae > Pelosinus > Pelosinus sp. UFO1. Next base: position 684,210 of record NZ_CP008852.1, on the reverse strand, counting down.
ATATCTACTCTCTTTCCATTAACAGTGAAATGTCTGTGGCGAACCAATTGTCTAGCTTGCGTACGGCTTGCTGCGAAACCAAGACGATATACCACATTATCCAATCTTCTTTCTAGTAATACTAGTAAGTTTTCACCAGTAATACCTTTTTGACGATCAGCTTTGTCAAAATAAGAACGGAATTGAGTTTCCAAAATACCATAAACACGACGTGCTTTTTGTTTTTCTCTCAATTGAATTCCATATTCTGAAACTTTTTTACGTGTTTGGCCTTGGCCATGTTGACCAGGTGCATACGCACGTTTAGCTATTGAACATTTGTCCGTATAGCATCTTTCGCCTTTTAGATATAATTTTGTGCCTTCACGACGGCATTGTCTACAAACAGGTCCTGTATATCTAGCCATGTATATTTAACACCTCCCGAAACTTCTTATACTCTTCTACGCTTAGGTGGACGACATCCATTATGAGGTACAGGCGTACAATCTTTAATAGAACTTACTTCTAAACCAGATGCCTGTAGTGATCTAATGGCTGCTTCCCGACCTGAGCCAGGTCCTTTTACAAAAACTTCAACTTGTTTAAGTCCATGTTCCATTGCAGCTTTAGCAGCTGTTTCTGCTGCCATTTGTGCAGCAAATGGAGTACTTTTACGGGAACCTCTAAATCCAAGTCCACCCGCACTAGCCCAAGACAAAACATTACCCTTTGTATCGGAAATAGTCACAATTGTATTATTGAAAGTAGAACGAATATGCGCTTGACCATGCTCAATATTTTTACGTTCTTTTCTTTTTGGTCTAATAGCTTTCTTAGCAACCAATCTTTATCCCTCCTCTACGCTTTTTTCTTTTTCGCTCCAACAGTCCGTTTTGGACCTTTGCGAGTACGGGCATTCGTCTTAGTACGTTGACCACGTACAGGAAGACCCATACGATGACGTTTACCACGATAGCAGCCGATTTCAATCAGACGCTTAATGTTAAGTGACTGCTCACGACGCAAGTCGCCTTCTACTCTAAGGTTTTTATCAATAGCATCACGTAGTTTGACAACCTCTTCTTCGGTTAAATCACGAGTACGTGTGTCAGGATTAATCCCAGTAAGTGCCAAGATATCCCTTGAAGTTTTAAGACCGATACCATAAATATATGTTAAAGATATTTCGATTCTTTTATCACGTGGTAAATCTATTCCGGCAATACGTGCCATCTATAGTACACCTCCTATCCTTGCTTTTGTTTATGTTTAGGATTTTCACAAATCACCATTACATGTCCATTACGTTTAATTACCTTGCATTTTTCACAAATGGGTTTGACCGACGGTCTCACTTTCATTTGCCAGTCCTCCTTTTCATATATTCACGAACTCGCGCTATCGATTGATACCGAAAGCACTTACCTTACGAATCCGCTATTTGAAACGGTAGGTAATACGGCCACGCTTTAAGTCATAAGGCGTAAGCTCTACAGTTACTCTATCCCCAGGTAAAATCCGGATAAAGTTCATGCGGATCTTACCTGATACATGCGCCAATACGACATGCTCATTTTCCAGTTTGACCTGGAACATAGCATTAGGCAAGGCTTCGACAACCGTACCTTCAACCTCAATTACATCTTGCTTGGACACGAGATATCCCTCCTCGTCCGCTTATCACAGATTATCTGGCTTGTATAAAACCTGAATGGCTTGGCGGATTTCTTCGTCTGTAATTTTCATACCAGATTGAAGTTTTTCCGCCAGACCTTTGGCAATCGATTTAAGAACATTAACATGCCGGATGTTTTTTTGCTTGGGATTAGCAATTTTTCGTTCTCTACCGTTAACCAGTGAGAGAATCTTATTATTTTTAATCCCAACTACAAGATAAACTTGCATTTGATCACGTCCGGCAACACTAGTAACAAGTTGCCCCATTGATATATTCACGACTGACACCAGAGCTGCCCCCTATAACTTAGTTAGAATCTCCGGCTTACCATCCGTGATAGCAATTGAATGTTCAAAATGCGCTGAGCGCTTGCCGTCAAGAGTTACAACCGTCCAACCGTCGTCAAGTGTCTTTACTTCATATGTGCCCAGATTGACCATCGGCTCTATGGCCAAGGTCATACCAGCCTTTAATCGTGGACCACGGCCAGGAGCGCCATAATTTGGCACTTGAGGATCTTCATGCATACTCCGTCCAATGCCATGCCCAACATAATCACGCACTACACCAAATCCATGTTGTTCTGCGTGAATCTGAACGGCATGGGAAATGTCGCTTAGACGATTGCCTATGACGGCTTGTTCAATACCTTTATACAAAGACTCTTCTGTAACATCCAAAAGCTTTTGCACTTCAGCATCTACTTCACCAACAGGCACTGTAATCGCGGCATCACCATTGTATCCATTTATTACCGCTCCAATATCAATACTAACATTATCTCCAGTTTTTAACTTTCTTAACCCTGGAATGCCATGTACTACTTCTTCATTTATTGAAGAACAAATGTTTCCTGCAAAACCATGGTATCCCTTAAAAGCAGGGATAGCATCACGGCTTTTAATATATTTTTCGGCAATCTGATCCAGATCTAGCGTAGTGACTCCGGGCTTAACAGCTTTTTTAACTTCATCTAGTGTTTCAGCCACTATCTTACCTGCATCACGCAAGTAATTGATTTCCCGCTCTGATTTAAGGATGATCATACCTACTCGCCCCTCAAGCTGTGAACTATATCAGAAAATACCTTATCGATCGCTTGACGTCCATCAATTTCGCTATAAAGACCTTTGTCTTGATAGTATTCAATTAATGGTTTCGTCTGACCGTTATATACGGATAAACGCTTTGTAACTGTTTCTTCCGTATCATCAGCACGTTGATATAATTCACCATCGCATTTATCACATTTACCGTCAACTGTAGAAGGATTAAATAATACATGGAAGGTAGCGCCACAACCTTTGCAGATACGACGCCCTGTCATGCGACTAATTAAATCTTCCGTAGGAACAGTGATGTTAACTACACGATCTAGTTTTATTCCGAGTTCAACCAGTGTACCATCTAAAGCGTTCGCTTGTTCAATTGTACGCGGGAACCCATCTAGAATAAAACCTTTATGACAATCGGGTTTAGCCAGTCTTTCTTTTACTATCCCAATAGTGATACTATCAGGTACTAGTTGCCCAGCATCCATACAAGCTTTCGCTTGTTTGCCAAGTTCAGTTCCTTCCTTTACAGCAGCACGAAACATATCGCCTGTTGATATGTGGGGGACTTGAAACTCTGCAACTAATTCAGCCGCCTGTGTACCTTTACCAGCCCCAGGCGGTCCCATTAACAGGATATACATGCGAAGCGACCTCCCTACTTCATAAAGCCTTGATAGTGACGCATTAGAACAATGGCCTCTATTTGCTTCATTGTGTCAAGTGCCACGCCTACCACAATTAAAAGGGCGGTACCGCCAAAATTTAACCCTGGAATATTTGTCACAGCTGCAATAAAGTTGGGCAGTATGGCAATACCTGCAAGAAACACTGAACCTGCAAGGGTGATTCTGGTCATGACTCGATCCAAATAATCAGCAGTCGGTTTACCCGGGCGCAGTCCTGGAATAAAACCACCGTATTTTTTCATGTTCTCTGCCATATCCGATATGTTCAAAGTAACCGCAGTATAGAAATACGTGAAGAAAATAATGAGTAGCGCATACAATGTTGTTTGTAGCGGCGTACCCCACGCAAACCAGCCTGCCACGGTTTTTACCCAGGGAATATCAACAAACTGGGCAATAGTTACTGGAAACATCAGCACGGATGACGCAAAGATTATTGGTATAACTCCCGCTTGATTTACTTTCAGCGGAATGTGAGTAGAGTGACCACCATAGGTTTTACGACCAACTACTCGTTTAGCATATTGTACCGGAATTCTTCGTTGACCTTGTGTAATGGCAATTACCAAAACAATCATGGCCACAGCAATAATCACGAATAACAATACATTGAAGAAATTAATGGTACCTGCGGCAAGATATTGATATAACATATACAAACCATCAGGTAATCTTGATACAATCCCGGCAAAGATAATTAGCGAAATGCCATTACCAATACCTTTTTCAGTAATTTGCTCTCCAAGCCACATTAGGAAAGTAGTTCCTGCTGTAAGTGTCAATGCAATCAATATTGTAGAAGCAATGCCTGGATTAATAATTGCGGCTTTCAGTCCAATTGCCATACCAATTGCCTGAATAAATCCTAGAAGAACGGTGCCGTAACGAGTAATTTGTGTTAACTTTTTACGACCTTCCTCGCCCTCTTTAGACCATTGTTCAAAGGTTGGGACAACAACAGTTATGAGCTGCATAATAATAGAAGCATTAATATAGGGTGTAATACTCATTGCAAAGATGGAAAACTTACTTAATGCTCCACCAGAAAACAAATCTAGTAAACCAAATAGGTTACCACTAGAAAACATTTGTTCAATAACAGAAACATCTACTCCAGGAACTGGAATATGCGTTCCAGCTCTGAATACTAAAAACATGGCTAGGGTAAAAACTACCTTTTGTCTAAGCTCAGTGATCTTTAGTATATTGGACAGAGCAGAAAGCACTTAGACCACCTCAACTTTTCCGCCAGCTGCTATAATTTTTTCTTCAGCTGACTTAGTGAAGCCGTTAGCAATTACAGTAAGTGATTTTGTCAGTTCGCCGTTACCCAAGATACGTACGCCGTCACGAACATTTTTCAATACACCAGTTTCAACTAAAGCTACAGGGTCAACAACTGAACCATTTTCAAAACGATTCAAGTCAGAAATATTTACTTCTGCATAATCTTTTGCAAATTTGTTGTAAAAACCGCGTTTTGGCAATCTACGGTAAAGAGGCATTTGACCGCCTTCAAAACCAGGACGAGTACCGCCGCCAGCGCGAGAATTCTGACCTTTATGACCTTTACCCGATGTTTTGCCAAGACCTGAACCCAAGCCGCGACCAACACGAGTGCGCACTTTCTTTGAACCAGGCGTAGGTGCTAATTCATGCAATTTCATTATTAGCGCCTCCTCTCTAATTAGTCTTGTATTTCTTCAACCGTAACTAAATGCTCCACTTTGCGAACCATGCCGCGGATAACTGGAGTATCTTGTTGCATTACGAAAGTATTTGTTTTCTTAAGCCCCAGAGCCTTTACAGTAGCTCGTTGATCTTCTGGTCTGCCGATCAGGCTTCTGGTAAGAGTGATTTTGAGTGTTGCCATTATAATTCCTCCTTAACCCAAAAGTTCCTGAACGGTTTTACCGCGAAGTGCGGCTACTTCTTCAGCACGTTTCAATTGCTTCAAACCGGTTAAAGTAGCACGTACCATGTTATTAGCATTAGAAGAACCAAGGGATTTAGTTAAGATATCATGAATCCCGGCAAGTTCAAGTACAGCACGTGCTGGACCACCAGCAATAACACCAGTACCTTCCGATGCAGGTTTCATAAATACTTTACCAGCGCCGAATACACCTAAAATTTGATGAGGAATAGTGGTGCCTACCAAAGGAACGTTAATTAAGTTCTTTTTAGCATCTTCCACACCTTTTCTGATTGCTTCAGGCACTTCACCAGCTTTACCTAAGCCAGCTCCAACGTGACCATTTTCGTCACCAACAACAACTAGCGCACTAAAGGAAAAACGGCGACCGCCTTTTACTACTTTAGCAACCCTGTTTATGAATACAACTTTCTCTTTTAAATCGAGAGTTGTGTAATCAATTCTGGACATTCATTTACCTCCTTTTGCTTAAAATTCCAGCCCTGCTTCACGCGCTGCTTGGGCCAAAGCTGCTACTCTACCATGATAAATATAACCACCACGGTCAAATACCACTTTGTTAATACCTTTTGCTAATGCACGTGTTGCAACTGCTGCACCTACAGCCTTAGCTGCTTCTGTATTACCGCCATATGTTAAGCCTAAATCTTTATCCATAGTACTAGCCGCTACCAAAGTAGTACCAGTAACATCATCAATAACTTGTGCATAAATATGACTTAAGCTACGAAATACATTTAAACGTGGTCTTGCTGCAGTACCTGTAACAAGTTTACGTACACGTAAATGGCGTTTTTGCCTAGCCTCATTCTTAATTCCTTTACGAAGCAAAGTGGTCACTCCTTTCGCTTAAAATCTACTTCTTACCTTTACCGCCTGCTTTACCTACTTTACGGCGAACAACTTCACCTTCATAACGAACGCCTTTACCTTTATAAGGTTCAGGTTGTCTATACTTACGGATTTTAGCTGCTAACGCGCCAACATCTTCTTTATTAATACCAGAAACAACAATTCTGTTTGGAGCAGGAACATCTAGAGACATGCCAGTAGGAGGCTCAACTTCTAAAGGATGAGAGAAACCTAATGTTAATGCTACTTTGTTACCTACTTTTGCTGCTCTGTAACCAACGCCAACAATTTCAAGAGTTTTTGTGAAACCTTGAGTAACACCAGTTACCATGTTGGACAATAAGGTACGAGTCAAACCATGCAATGATCTATGTTGTTTTTCATCTGAAGGCCTTTTTACAACAAGGGTATTGTCTTCTAGTTCCAATATCATATCTTTATGAATGGCACGAGTCAATTCGCCTTTAGGGCCTTTTACAGATACCAAATTGCCTTCGCCAATCGTAACAGTTACGCCGGCAGGAATAGCAATCGGCATTCTACCGATTCTTGACATATGTGCACCTCCTTAACTACAAAAATTACCAGACGAAAGCTAATACTTCGCCACCAAGTCCATCGCGGCGAGCTTGCTTATCAGTCATAATTCCCTTAGAAGTTGAAATAATTGCAACTCCTAGGCCACCCAATACGCGGGGCATTTGATCTTTTCTTGCATATACACGCAATCCAGGTTTTGAAATACGTTTAATGCCAGTAATTACCTTTTCACGATTAGGTCCATATTTTAAACTTGCTCTTAGCACACCTTGTTTATCATCTTTAACAATTTCAAAATCCTTAATAAAGCCTTCTGCCTTTAGAACTTGAGCAATTGCTTGCTTAATTTTTGAAGCAGGAATTTCTACTTTATCATGATAAACCGAGTTTGCATTACGAATACGAGTAAGCATATCTGCAATTGGATCGGTCATTACCATTTAACATTACCTCCTTCCTGTAATCTACCAGCTAGCCTTAGTTATCCCAGGAATGACACCTTTATAGCTCAATTCCCTAAAACAAATACGGCACATTTCAAATTTACGTAAGTAACCATGTGGACGACCGCAGACCTTACATCTATTGTGCTTACGCACGCTAAACTTAGGTTCGAGCTTCCATTTTTCAATTAATGCTTTCTTGGCCACGAGTGTCCCTCCTTTTACGCACTGAACGGCATGCCCATAAGCTTTAACAGTTCGCGTGCCTCTTCATCCGTTTTCGCAGTGGTTACGATAATAATATCCATACCACGAACTTTATCCACTTTGTCATACTCAATTTCAGGGAATATTAATTGTTCTTTAATCCCCATAGAATAGTTACCACGACCATCAAAAGATTTTGGGCTAACGCCGCGGAAATCGCGAACACGTGGTAATGCAATGTTTAATAGTTTATCTAAAAACTCATACATACGTTGCCCACGCAGGGTAACTTTAGCGCCGATTGGCATACCTTCACGGACTTTAAATGCAGCAATTGATTTTTTTGCACGAGTTACTACTGGTTTTTGACCGGCAATAATCGTCATATCATTGATTGCAACATCTAGGACTTTAGGATTGCTAACTGCTTCTCCTACGCCCATATTTAAAACCACTTTTTCAATTTTAGGAATTTCCATAATGTTTTTGTAACCAAATTTTTCCATTAACGCTTTGGCTACTTCATCACTATACTTTTCTTTCATTCTGGACAAGTGTAGTTACCTCCTTTCTGCGTGATTATTTATCAATAACTTCGCCACATTTTTTACAAGTACGAACGAATGCTCCACTTGCAAGAGACGTTTTTTTAATGCGTGTTGGTTTATCGCAAGCAGGGCACACCAGCATAACTTTTGCTGAATGTAACGGAGCTTCTTTTACGATAATTCCGCCTTGAGGCAAGTTTTGTGAAGGTTTTGTATGACGTTTTACTGTATTAAGACCTTCTACTACAACTTTACTCTTTTTCGGCAATGCTTGGATTATTTTGCCTGATTTTCCTTTATCTTTACCAGACAAAATAACAATTTTATCGCCTTTTTTGACGTGTAATTTTTTCGCTTCTGACATTCCGGATACCTCCTAACTTAGATTACTTCCGGCGCCAGCGAGATAATCTTCATAAAATCTTTCTCACGCAGTTCTCTCGCTACTGGCCCAAATATACGAGTCCCTCTAGGGCTTTTATCTTCCTTAATAATAACTGCGGCATTCTCATCAAAGCGGATGTAAGAACCATCAGGGCGACGTAAGCCTTTTCTTGAACGAACTACTACGGCTTTTACTACATCACCTTTTTTAACTGCACCGCCTGGAGAAGCAGCTTTTACTGCTGCAACAATAACATCACCAATGTTAGCATATCTACGGTAAGAACCGCCTAATGCCCTGATGCACATGATTTGTTTCGCACCGCTGTTATCAGCAACATTAAGGATTGTTTGTTGTTGAATCATCCTGTTCCCTCCTTATCGAGGTTAGAGGTCCGAGGTTCAATTTTTCGAACTGCGAACTCCAAACCTCACTTATTTAGCTCTTTCAATAACTTCCACAACTCTCCAGCGCTTATCTTTAGACAGCGGACGAGTTTCCATGATCTCTACAATATCGCCAATATGACTATCATTGTTTTCATCATGAGCTTTAAATTTAACAGTCTTCTTTATTGATTTCTTATAAAGAGGATGTTGTTCCAAACGTTCAATAGCTACAACGATGGTTTTATCCATTTTATCGCTAATTACTTTACCTATTTTAACCTTACGGTCATTTCTTTCACTCACGTCCAATTAGCCTCCTTCCGTTCTTACTTACTATTAACGGCTTTATTACTTAAGAACGTTTATTAGAACGCTACGCTTGTTTCATTTCTTGTTCGCGCTGAATTGTCTTAACTCTAGCAATACTTTTTTTAACTTCTTTAATCCGCATAGGATTTTCCAACTGACCAGTAGCTAGTTGAAATCTGAGGTTAAATAATTCTTCTTTAAGTACAGCTATTTTCTGGTTAAGTTCAGTTGCGTTCATTTCACGGAAATCTTTAACCTTCATGTACTTCACCACCCACTTCTTCTTGCGGTTCAGCAACAGCTTCCCGTTTAACAAACTTTGTTTTAATAGGAAGTTTATGAGCAGCTAAGCGCATAGCTTCTTTAGCCACTTCTTCGCTAACGCCATCCATTTCAAACATTACACGACCTGGTTTAACGACTGCTACCCAGTATTCGGTTGAACCTTTACCACTACCCATACGAGTTTCAGCAGGTTTTGCTGTAATCGGTTTATCTGGGAATATTTTAATCCAAACTTTACCACCACGTTTAATGTAGCGAGTCATTGCAATACGAGCTGCCTCAATTTGACGGTTAGTAATCCAAGCTGGTTCTAACGCTGCCAAACCGAACTCGCCATGACTTACGGTATTGCCTCTTTGGGCTTTACCTTTCATACGACCGCGGAATTGTTTACGATGTTTCACTCTTTTTGGCAGTAGCATTATTTTTCGCTCCCTTCAACAGCGGCAGCGGCTTTTTTTACTTCTGGCAAAATTTCGCCTTTATAAATCCATACTTTTACGCCAATTAAGCCATAAGTAGTATGAGCTTCAGCTGTACCATAGTCAATGTCAGCTCTAAGAGTGTGAAGAGGAATACTACCTTCGCGGGCAGCTTCACTTCTAGCAATCTCAGCGCCGCCTAAACGACCGCCACACATTACTTTAATACCTTTTGCGCCCATACGCATAGTGCGTTGGATCGATTGTTTCATAGCACGGCGGAAAGCAATACGTCTTTCCAATTGAGCAGCAATATTTTCTGCAACCAATTGTGCATCCATATCTGGTTGTCTAACTTCCGCAATGTTTATATCAACTTGCTTACCAGTAAGCGTTTTTAAGTTCTTTTTCAACTCTTCAATACCGGCGCCACCACGACCAATGATCATACCAGGTTTTGCAGTATGAATAACAACTTTAACACGGTTAGCAGCTCGTTCAATAACTACTTTGGATATACCAGCGGTGAAAGCTTTTGTTTTGATAAATTTACGAATTTTAATATCTTCATGCAAATTATCAGCAAAGTCTTTACCAGCATACCACTTAGCATCCCAAGTCTTAATGATCCCAAGGCGTAACCCATGAGGATGAATTTTTTGACCCACTTTGTTTCCCTCCTTCGCTAGTTATCTTTCGTTTACAACAACTGTTACATGACTGCTGCGTTTTAAAATTTTAAAAGCTTGCCCACGTGACCGCGGATGAATACGTTTTAATGTAGGTCCTTGGTCAACATACGCTGCAGAAACGTAAAGTTTATCGGAATTCATATCAAAATTGTGTTCTGCGTTTGCAATCGCCGATTGGAGTAATTTCAATAGAACTTCAGATCCAACTTTCGGCGTATGTTTCAAAATTGCATAAGCTTCACCAATGTTTTTACCACGAATCAAGTCAATAACAACTCGAATTTTACGTGGAGCAATGCGAATGTGTCTTGCAATTGCTTTAGCTTCCATATACTAACCCCCTTCCAGTAACTTTCACCACATTACCGTAATGATGTGGATTTTTCCGAACCAGAATGCCCTTTATATGTGCGAGTAGGTGCAAACTCACCTAGTTTGTGACCTACCATATCTTCAGTAACATAGACAGGTACGTGTTTACGTCCATCATGTACTGCAACGGTATGTCCGACAAAATTAGGAAGAATGGTAGAACTACGCGACCAGGTCTTAATAACTTTCTTTTCACCAGCTGCATTCATTGCATCAATTTTCTTCATCACACTCGGATGAACATAAGGTCCCTTTTTAATTGATCTGGACACTTGATTAGCCTCCCTTCTCTATCCAGTTAGCCCGTAAACTCAGGCTTTAATTACTTCGTACGTCTTTTAACAATCATCTTATTCGATGTTTTATTACGACGAGTTTTAACACCATAAGCATGTTTACCCCAAGGTGTAACAGGATGTTTACGTCCAACTGGGGAATGACCTTCACCACCACCATGTGGATGATCAATCGGATTCATCGCAACACCACGGTTAGCAGGACGAATGCCAAGCCAACGAGAACGACCAGCTTTACCAATTGTAATGTTTTCATGTTCCAAGTTACCCACTTGGCCAATGGTTGCTTTACAATTAATATGCACTTTACGTTGTTCACCAGATGGTAATCTTAAAAGTGCATGCTCGCCTTCTTTTGCCATGAGCTGTGCAGATGCACCAGCAGAACGAACCATTTGTCCGCCTTTGCCGATTTTAAGTTCGATATTATGAAGTTGAGTACCTACAGGAATATTTTTAATTGGTAACGCGTTACCTACTTTAATATCCGCTTCAGGACCACTCATAACTTTATCGTCAACTTTTAGGCCATTAGGAGCCAAAATGTAACGTTTTTCGCCGTCTGCATAGTGAAGTAGAGCGATGCGAGCAGAACGATTAGGATCATACTCGATAGTAGCTACTTTCGCTACGATTCCGTCTTTATTACGTTTAAAATCAATAATTCTATACAGGCGTTTATGGCCGCCGCCTTGATGTCTAACAGTCATACGACCTTGGTTATTACGGCCAGCATGTTGTTGTAGACGCTCAACTAGCGAACGCTCTGGTTTATCTGCGGTAATTTCTTCAAAATTAGACGCAGTCATAAATCTTCGGCTTGGAGTATAAGGTTTAAAGCTTTTTACTGCCATTGTTGCCCCTCCTTCTTAATAAATTTCAGATTACACACCTTCAAAGAATTCTATATTCTGACCAGGAGCCAGTTTTACAATTGCTTTCTTGTAATCTGGACGCTTACCTTGTGTCTTGCCCATACGTTTGGTTTTACCCATCACACGAACGGTGTGCACAGCTAGTACTTTTACTTTGAAAATTTGTTCTACTGCTTGACGTATTTCAACTTTATTAACTCTCAATGGTACAACGAAAGTATATTTGTTTTCTTCCATCATAGCAGTGGTTTTCTCAGTAACAAGCGGACGAATAAGTACATCGCGCAAATTTTGCATTAGGCTAGCACCTCCTCAATACGGGTGATTGCATCTTTAGTAACAAACACTTTGTCATGATACAAAAGATCATATACATTTAAACTACTGGCAGCGGGAATTGCTTTAACGCCAGGAATATTTCGTGCTGACTTTTCAACATTTTCCAACATTTCACCAGTAATGATTAAGTTTTTCTTGCTTGTAGTGTTAAAACTACTCAACATGTCGATTACATTTTTAGTCTTTGGTGCATCAAAAGCAATGCTGTCTACTACTACCAATTCTCCATCTTGAAGTTTTGCAGTTAAAGCAGATTTAATTGCTAGACGACGTTGTTTTCTTGGCATGCTGAACGCATAAGAACGAGGTTGCGGACCAAATGTAGTACCACCACCTACCCAAATTGGGGAACGGGTACTACCAGCGCGCGCACGACCTGTGCCCTTTTGTTTCCAAGGTTTTCTACCACCGCCACGTACTAGACCTCTAGTTTTAGTTGAAGCTGTACCTAAACGTTGACTAGCAAGCTGCATTACTACTGCTTGATGTAGTACGGATTCATTAACTTCAACACCAAAAACGCTATCATTTAATTCCATTTCACCAGTTTTTGCACCAGTGATATCATATACTGCTACTTTCGGCATATAGCACATCCTCCTTTCGTGGTTCGAGGTTCGAGATTTGAAGCGAGCTTAACTAACCACAAACCAGCGAACCCGCGAGATTATTTTTTAGGTTTTACAGTATTCTTAATCATCATAAAGCTACCTTTAGGACCAGGAATACCGCCTTTTATCAAAATCAAATTCCGTTCAGCATCTACTCTAACAACAGTCAAACGCTGTACCGTAACTTTTTGATTACCCATGCGACCAGGTAATTTTTTGCCTTTGAATACTTTACCGCCGCCGCCGCTCATCCTAGGTCCCATAGAACCTGGCTCGCGATGTGATTTAGAACCATGGGCCATAGGTCCACGTCTAAAGTTCCAACGTTTGATAACACCAGCAAAACCTTTACCTTTTGCAGTACCAGTAACATCAACTATATCGCCTTCAGCGAATATATCTACGCCAATTTCTTGACCAACAGTATATTCAGACGCTTCAGCCAATCTAATTTCGCGAATAAGCTTAACAGGTTTAACGCCTGCTTTGGCAAAATGACCTTTCATTGGGCTAGTAACGCTTTTATCTTTAACAGTGCCAAAACCCAACTGCACCGCATTGTAGCCATCATTTTCAACAGTTTTATTTTGTAACACGACACTGTTACCTGCTTCTATTACAGTTACAGGAACCATTTTACCATCTGGAGTAAAAATTTGTGTCATACCAAGTTTTTTACCTAAAATTCCTTTAGCCATTATTACACCTCCTCCTACAGCTTGATTTCAATGTCAACACCAGCCGGAAGATCCAGACGCATTAACGCATCAACGGTCTTGGAAGTCGGCTCAAGAATGTCAATCAGACGTTTGTGGGTACGCATTTCAAATTGTTCCCGGGAATCCTTATTGACATGTGGTGAACGCAAGACAGTGAAAATATTTTTCTCCGTAGGAAGTGGAATTGGCCCGGAAACCATAGCACCTGTTCTTTTTGCAGTGTCCACTATTTTTACCGCACTTTGATCAAGTGCTTTATGATCATACGCTTTAAGACGAATTCTGATTTTTTGTTGTTTAGCCATTGTATTTCCTCCTTATCGCCCAGTTTCTAGAACGGACATTCTCCGTGAAAATTCCCCCTGCAGCCTGCAGGCAACCTTTCACGTCATCGCATACTTATAGAATAAAAACCAGTTTTATTGGGGCGGCTGACTATAGCCGCCCCAATAAGTTCATTACGCTTCAATAGCAGTTACTACGCCAGCACCAACAGTACGGCCACCTTCGCGAATCGCGAAACGTAAACCTTCTTCAATTGCAATTGGAGTAATTAACTCAATTGACATTTGAATGTTGTCACCAGGCATTACCATTTCTACACCTTCTGGCAAATGTACTACACCAGTAACATCTGTTGTACGGAAGTAGAATTGTGGACGGTAGTTTGTAAAGAATGGAGTATGACGGCCGCCTTCTTCTTTAGACAACACGTATACTTCTGCTTTATATTTTGTGTGAGGTTTAATTGTACCAGGCTTAGCCAATACTTGACCGCGCTCGATATCTTTACGCTCAACACCACGTAATAATGCACCAATGTTATCACCAGCTACTGCTGAATCCAACAATTTACGGAACATTTCTACGCCTGTTACAACAACAGTTCTAGGCTTTTCAGTCATACCAACGATTTCAATGTTGTCGCCAACTTTGATTTCGCCACGTTCTACACGGCCAGTAGCAACTGTACCACGACCAGTAATCGTGAACACGTCCTCAACAGGCATCAAGAAAGGTCTGTCTGTTGCACGAACAGGAGTTGGGATGTATTCATCTACCGCATCCATTAATTCGAATATTTTACCGCACCATTTGCATTCGCGACTTGCACAACCGCAGTTAAGTGCTTGTACAGCGGAACCACAAACTACAGGAATATCATCACCAGGGAAATCATAGCTGGAAAGAAGTTCACGAACTTCCATTTCAACTAATTCGATTAATTCTTCATCATCAACCAAGTCAGCTTTGTTCAAGAACACTACCATTGAAGGTACGCCTACTTGACGAGACAATAGAATATGTTCACGTGTTTGTGGCATAGGGCCATCAGCAGCACTTACTACTAGAATCGCTCCATCCATTTGTGCAGCACCAGTGATCATGTTTTTTACATAATCAGCATGGCCTGGGCAGTCAACGTGAGCATAGTGACGTTTTTCAGTTTCATACTCAACGTGAGCTGTATTAATTGTAATACCACGTTCTCTTTCTTCTGGAGCTTTATCGATCATGTCATAAGCCATGAATTCTCCGCCACCATGTTTGGAAAGAGTCATAGTAATTGCAGCTGTTAAAGATGTCTTACCATGATCGACGTGACCAATTGTTCCAATGTTAATATGTGGTTTATTTCTTTCAAACTTTTTCTTTGCCATTGTATTTTTGCCTCCTTTATTTCTCCAGGATTATACGCCTTTTACTTTGGCGATAATCGCTTCAGCTATACTTCTTGGTACTTCATCATAATGAGCAAAGCCCATTGAGTAGTTACCGCGACCTTGAGTTTTTGAACGTAAGTCAGTTACATAACCAAACATTTCAGCCAATGGCACAAATGCTTTGATGGATTGGGAGCCGTTATTTGCTTCCATACCTTCTATGCGTCCACGACGTGAGTTCAAATCGCCAATTACATCGCCCATGTATTCTTCTGGAACAATAACTTCTACTTTCATGTATGGTTCCAAGATTACAGCACCGGCTTTTGCGCAACCAGCTTTAAAGCCCATTGAACCAGCTATTTTAAATGCCATTTCAGAGGAGTCAACATCATGGTAAGAACCTTCAAGTACAGTTACTTTAATGTCTACCATAGGGTAACCCGCTAAAACCCCATTATCCATAGCTTCTTTACAACCAGCTCCGATAGGTGCAATATATTCTCTTGGAATGGAACCGCCGACAACTTTACTTTCGAAGATGAAACCTTGACCTGGTTCAAGAGGTTCAATTTCCAACCAACAATGACCATATTGTCCACGACCACCAGACTGACGAACAAATTTACCTTCGGATTTAACTTTTTTGCGGATAGTTTCACGATAAGCAACCTGAGGTTTACCCACGCTACAATCCACTTTAAATTCTCTAAGCATCCGGTCAACGATAATTTCTAAATGCAATTCACCAACACCAGCAATAATGGTTTGACCAGTTTCTTGATCTGTATTCACACGGAATGTAGGATCTTCTTCTGCCAAACGTTGCAGTGCGATACCCATTTTTTCTTGGTCAGCTTTGGTTTTAGGTTCAACAGCTACCGAAATAACTGGTTCAGGGAAAACCATGGACTCAAGAATAATTTGGTTTTTGTCATCACATAAAGTATCACCAGTAGTAGTATCTTTAAGTCCTACAGCAGCAGCGATATCGCCTGTGTATACTCTTTCGATTTCTTCACGGTGATTTGCATGCATCTGCAAGATACGTCCAATACGTTCTTTCTTTCCTTTAGTGGAATTATATACATAAGACCCGGAAGAAAGTTCGCCGGAGTATACTCTGAAGAATGCTAACTTACCTACATAAGGGTCAGCCATGATTTTGAATGCTAAAGCTGAGAATGGCAAGCTGTCATCAGCTGCACGTTCGTCTTCTGCTTCTGTATCAGGATTAATCCCTTTAATAGCTGGAACATCAGTAGGTGCCGGCATGTATGCAATAACTGCATCCAATAACGGCTGCACACCTTTGTTCTTATAGGAAGATCCGCATAAAACAGGAGTCATTTTACAAGCAATCGTAGCTTTACGAATACCAGCATAGATCTCTTCTAAAGTAAATTCTTCGCCCTCAAGATATTTCATCATGAGTTCGTCATCACTTTCTGCAACTGCATCTAAAAGACCTTGACGGTATTCAGCCACATGCTCTTGCATGTCTTCTGGAATATCGGCAGCTTCACTAAATTTACCAAGGTCATCTGTATAAACAACCGCTTTCATTTGTACCAAATCAACATACCCTTTGAAACCATTTTCCAAGCCTATTGGCAGTTGAACTGGCACTGCATTTGCACCTAAACGATTTTTCATCATATCGACAACTCGGTAAAAATCAGCACCTAGAATATCCATTTTATTAACGTATGCCATACGTGGCACACCATATTTATCAGCTTGACGCCAAACGGTTTCTGATTGTGGTTCTACGCCACCTTTAGCGCAAAATACAGCTACAGATCCATCTAACACTCTGAGTGAGCGCTCTACTTCTACAGTAAAGTCCACGTGTCCTGGTGTGTCAATGATGTTAATGCGATGTCCAGACCATTCACAAGTAGTAGCCGCAGAAGTAATTGTAATACCCCGCTCCTGTTCTTGTACCATCCAATCCATTGTCGCAGCGCCTTCATGCACTTCACCGATTTTGTGTACTTTGCCAGTATAAAACAGTATCCGTTCAGTCGTAGTGGTTTTGCCAGCGTCAATATGTGCCATAATACCAATATTACGTGTATTATTTAGCGAGAATTTTCTGGCCACTATCATCACTCCTTACTGTTTAGAAACATTAAAAATTACCAGCGATAATGTGCAAAAGCTTTATTGGCTTCAGCCATTTTATGCGTATCTTCTTTTTTCTTAATTGTAGCACCAGTATTATTGGAAGCATCAATTAATTCAGCAGCAAGTCTTTCACGCATAGTTTTTTCACCGCGTAGTCTTGAGTAATTCACCAACCAGCGAATCCCAAGTGACAAACGACGATCTGCACGTACTTCGATCGGAACTTGATAGTTAGCACCACCAACACGGCGAGCACGCACTTCCAGAACTGGCATAACATTTTTCATTGCTGTTTCAAAAACCTCTAATGGATCTTTGCCGGTTTTAGCCCGGATAATATCGAATGCATCATACACAATATTTTCAGCAACACTTTTCTTACCATCTAACATTACTTTATTTACAAATCGAGTAACAATTTTAGAATTGTATACCGGATCTTGCAATACATCGCGTTTTGTAACAGGTCCTTTTCTTGGCATATTATCCCCTCCTTTTCCAGGGTTATCTAATTAAATTTTACTTCTTCGCACGTTTTGTACCGTATTTTGATCTACTTTGGCTACGTTTTTGCACTCCAGCAGTGTCTAATGCACCACGAACAATGTGATAACGTACGCCCGGTAAATCCTTGATTCTACCACCTCTGATAAGCACAACACTATGTTCTTGCAAGTTATGACCGATACCAGGGATATAGGCAGTAACTTCAATACCATTTGTTAAACGTACCCTTGCCACTTTACGAAGTGCAGAGTTTGGTTTTTTAGGAGTAGTTGTATATACTCTTGTACATACACCGCGCTTTTGTGGGCTTTCTTTCAAAGCAGGTGCAGTAGATTTTTGTATAAGTGACTCTCTACCTTTACGTACTAATTGATTAATTGTTGGCATTCAATACACCCCCTTCCAAATTATCTTAGATTAATTATATAAAAATTTCACCTCAAGCATTGAGTTTAAGGTAAAACATTTAACATGGTTACATTTTACTTTAAAGCAGCTACTGCTGCTGCACCAACTTCGATGCCACAAGTTTTACCAAGTTCAGTCATGGTAAGCGTCATTTCTATTGCTGTTTTTTTGCGAATACACAACGTTCGCAAAGGTTCAATTAAGCGTTGTTCCGCATCTTGAGCAATATAAACTACTTGCACCAAATCTTTTTCAACAGCTTTGGTCACTTGCTTAACACCAACTATCTTTTTTGCAGTTTTTAACATTTCGAGCGACATATTGTTCACTCCCTTACGTAACAAACCAATGCATTTTCTAACTGGCCCTCTAATATATTATCATTATCAAAACACAATGTCAATAAACATCTCTTAATAAATTCTTATTTTATCTATATTTGTGGGCTTTTTTTATGACCACGCATCCGAGTGTGTCATTTTTACCATGTTTTGTAAACTTAGAGGCGAAAATATTAGATTTTCTTATAGCCAAAATTTATTATATCACTTTTAAAAAATTTGTCAAAAAAAATTCATAATCTGGTGAAATCTTATATTTTATGATAATACAGTTAAGGATTTCTATTGGCTAAAGCAAAGAAGAACATTTTACTTATATAAAGCCATTATCCTTATTTTGAATAAAAAAAGGGGAACATGATTTAAAAATCAAGTTCCCCTTTTTACTACTATACCGTTACATTTTTTGTATGGGTAAGTTTTATGTTTCGATAACGACTCATACCAGTACCTGCTGGTATTAACTTACCGATAATAACATTTTCCTTAAGTCCAAGCAATGGATCGATTTTACCCTTAATAGCAGCTTCCGTAAGTACACGAGTTGTTTCTTGGAAAGATGCCGCGGATAAGAAGGAGTCTGTTGCCAAAGAAGCTTTGGTAATACCAAGCAATATAGGACGTGCTACAGATGGCTCACCGCCTGCCTCAATTGCTTTTGCATTTTCTTCTTCAAAGGTATTCGTATCAATGTATTCACCTGGTAAAAGTTCAGTGTCGCCAGATTCCTCTGTTTTCACCTTATGGAGCATTTGACGAACAATTACTTCGATATGTTTATCATTAATTTCAACACCCTGGGATTTGTATACTTTTTGTACTTCATATACCAAGTACCTTTGTGTCGCTTGAATACCGCAGACACGCAAAATGTCATGTGGGTTTACTGAGCCCTCGGTGAGGCGATCACCAGCAATAATCTGCTGTCCATCACGCACAATAATCCGAGCACCATAAGGAATAGGATAAATACGTTCTTCGCCCACAGTAGGAACTACTGTAATCTTACGCATACCTTTTACTTCTTTTACATCAACAGCAGCTACGCCATCAATTTCAGTAATAATCGCTTGACGTTTTGGCTTACGGGCTTCAAATAATTCCTCAACCCTTGGCAAACCTTGGGTAATATCGTCACCAGCAACACCACCAGTATGGAAGGTACGCATAGTAAGCTGTGTACCAGGTTCACCGATAGACTGAGCAGCAATAATACCTACTGCTTCACCGACATCAACAGGATGCCCCGTTGCTAGATTGCGTCCATAACATTTAATACATACTCCAAATTGAGACCTACAAGTAAGTACGGAACGAATGGATACATGCTCACGCACAGCAACGATACGATCTGCCAATGCTTCATTGATGGTATCATTGGTTTTCACGATATATTCACCTGTCTTAGGGTCAATAATGTCTTCTGCGACAAAGCGTCCAACAATACGATCTTTTAAGGCTTCGATAACACCAGAGCCTTCAGTGATTGCTTCTACCTCGATACCCCTAATATTATTGTTACGAACCTTCACTTCGCGTACATCACTCACTAAAACTGCCTCAATGGCTTCTTCAGTAAGCGGTGTCTCTGCCGCAACAATTTCAACGCCATTACTGTCAGTAATCGCATTTGTCGTGTTTTTACCCAACATTTCACGAACCATAGCATTCTTAAGAAGTTCGCGCATTTTTTCTTCCGGCGCGCCTAACACAATTGTTTCGTTAGAAGCAGATGCATTAATGTCTTCTTCCATAACAGTTGACATACCACGTAATATAATTTCTGGTACTCCATGCTCGCCAATGATACGCAAACTATCATCTGCAAGTATGGTAGAACGAGGAATCAGTATATCCGTAGTTTTAGGATCAAGAACATCTTCTGCTAAAACTCGGCCTAACAGTGTATCTCTCAATACTTCAATCGCACCAGCACTGGATTTTGCCAATCGTGCCCGTTCACGTACTAAATTAATTCCTACAATATCACAGTCTTCTTCGCGAACAATGACATCTTGGGATACGTCAACCAAACGACGTGTCAAATAACCAGAATCGGCTGTTCTAAGTGCTGTATCAGCCAAACCTTTACGAGCACCATGAGTGGAAATAAAGTATTCAAGTACTGTTAAACCTTCACGGAAGTTTGCTTTGATTGGACGGTCAATAATTCGTCCCGATGGATCAGCCATAAGTCCACGCATACCAGCCAACTGACGAATCTGTTGGATATTACCACGGGCCCCTGAGTTAGCCATCATATAAATTGGATTAAAATTATCCAAATTGTTCATCATCGCAGATGTAACATCATCAGTAGCTTTCGTCCATAGTTCAATTGTTTTCTTATATCTTTCATCTTCAGTAATCAAACCACGACGATATTGCTTGTCGACAACATCAACTCTACCTTCGGTAGTACCCAAAATATCCTTCTTTTCAGGAGGAATATTAATATCAGCAATAGCTACTGTCATACCTGCACGACAAGCAAAAGCATAACCGAGTCTTTTAACATTATCAATTACTACGGCTGTTTTGGAATTACCAAATTGTCGATAGGTTTCAGCTACCAATTTACCAAGTTCTTTTTTATCCATCATAATACCTAAATGCCATTCGCCATCTTTTTGGAAGAAATAGCGAACTTCTTCAGGCAAGTTTTCGTTAAATATCAGACGCCCCATAGTAGTAGTTACCAAACCATACTTTGGAAAACGTACTTTAATTATGGCATGAAGGGACAATTCTTTTTGATGATAAGCAAGTAATGCTTCATTAATATCACACATTATCTTACCTTCACCGATATCGCCTTTTTTCTCCATGGTGAGGTAATATGCTCCTAGAACCATATCTTGGGTCGGTGTTACCACCGGTTTACCATCTTTGGTTGATAGGATATTATGAGCAGCTAACATCAACATACGGGCTTCTGATTGTGCTTCCGCAGAAAGTGGTACATGAACCGCCATTTGGTCACCATCAAAATCCGCATTATATGCTGTACATACTAACGGATGAAGTTTTATGGCGCGCCCCTCTGACAATACTGGTTCAAATGCCTGAATCCCCAATCTATGTAGGGTAGGAGCACGATTTAAGAGCACTGGGTGTTCTTTAATCACTTCTTCTAATACATCCCAAACTTCTGGGCGCACCCTCTCTACCATACGTTTAGCACTCTTAATGTTATGAGCATGACCAGCATTCACTAGTTTTTTCATAACAAAAGGTTTAAACAATTCTAACGCCATTTCTTTCGGCAAACCACATTGATGTAACTTTAGTTCAGGACCAACTACAATAACCGAACGGCCAGAGTAGTCTACCCGTTTACCTAATAGATTCTGACGGAAACGACCTTGTTTTCCTTTGAGCATATCACTTAAGGATTTAAGAGGACGATTACCAGGACCTGTAACAGGACGACCGCGACGGCCATTATCAATCAAGGCATCAACGGCTTCTTGCAACATACGTTTTTCATTACGCACAATAATATCGGGAGCACCTAGGTCTAATAGACGCTTTAACCGATTATTGCGGTTAATTACTCTACGGTACAAATCATTAAGATCAGAGGTCGCAAAACGACCACCGTCTAGCTGTACCATTGGTCTTAATTCTGGCGGAATAACAGGCACAACATCCATGATCATCCAATCAGGACGATTACCCGATTTGCGGAAAGCCTCAGTAACTTCTAAACGACGAATCGCTCTAATTTTACGTTGGCCGCTAACTTCTTTAAGCTCTTGTTTTAATTCTTTGGAGATTTTCTCCAAATCTAATTCTTCAAGAAGCTTTTTAACTGCTTCCGCTCCCATACCAACTTTGAAAGAATTACCATATTTATCTCGGTAATCCCTGTACTCATTTTCCGTCAATAGTTGACGTTTCATGAGCGGTGTATCACCAGGATCAAGTACGATATAAGAAGCGAAATATAATACTTTTTCTAAAGAACGAGGCGAGATATCTAATATCAGCCCCATACGACTAGGGATACCCTTAAAATACCAAATGTGAGATACAGGTGCTGCTAGTTGGATATGTCCCATACGATCACGTCGTACTTTTGAACGCGTTACTTCTACACCGCAACGGTCGCAGACAATACCTTTATAGCGAATTCTTTTGTATTTACCACAATGACATTCCCAGTCACGAGTTGGTCCAAATATTTTTTCACAAAATAAACCTTCACGCTCTGGCTTAAGAGTACGGTAATTTATGGTCTCTGGTTTTTTTACCTCGCCAAATGACCATTTGCGGATTTGCTCCGGAGAAGCTAATCCAATCCTCATTGAATCAAAATTGTTTACATCTAACAAAGGGTTATCACTCCCTTACCCAATTACTCAATTTCCTCGTCGTCTATCTCTTCTAGTAAGTCACGCTGTGTTTGTTTTTTATCTTTACCTTTTACCTTTTTAACCGATTTACGGCCTGGTAATTCAAGATCATCCACAATACCACTATCGTCTAAATCAAACTTATCTTCATCCATCTCACCGATTTCAGCGATAATATCTAATTCTTCCTCTAGGGGTTCCATTTCATCAGTACCTTCGAATTCATCCAGAACATCCGGTTCTAACTCAGCCTTAGTGCGGGTATGTGCTTCATCAGGCGGCACTGCCACAGCCGTTGGCGAGCCAATATTTAGCTCAAGTTCCTTAGCCACTTGATGAATATCTTCATCTATGTCATCTATCATGATTTCCTGAGCATCTTCATTTAAAATTTTGACATCAAGACCGATACTTTGCAGCTCTTTTATCAAAACTTTAAAGGATTCAGGCACTCCAGGTTCAGGTATGTTTTCACCCTTAACAATCGCTTCATAGGTTTTCACACGCCCGACCACATCATCGGATTTTACAGTTAAGAGTTCTTGTAATGTATAGGCAGCACCATATGCTTCCAAAGCCCATACTTCCATTTCCCCGAAACGTTGACCACCAAATTGAGCTTTACCACCCAATGGTTGTTGGGTAACCAAAGAATAAGGACCAGTAGAACGAGCATGAATCTTGTCATCAACCAAATGGGCTAATTTCAACATGTATACCCAGCCTACAGTAACACGATTGTCAAAGGCTTCCCCTGTACGTCCATCATAAAGGACAGTTTTACCATCCTCAGAAAGGCCAGCTGCCTTAAGTGTTCTAAAGACCTCTTCCTCATGAGCTCCATCAAATACTGGAGTCGCTAGATTAATGCCAGCAATACCAGGTTTAGGCAGACCATGTTTATCAACATCATAGCCTACTTCTTTAAGTCTGTCTGCAACGCCAGGAGAGTTCGTTCTAATTTGCATACCAAAAGCAGCAGCAGCCATTCCCAAGTGGGTTTCAAGTACCTGTCCGATATTCATACGGGACGGTACGCCCAGTGGATTTAGTACAATTTGTACTGGGGTACCATCTGGCAAGAAAGGCATATCTTCTTCACGCATAATACGTGAAACAACCCCTTTATTACCATGGCGACCAGCCATTTTGTCACCTTCAGAAATCTTACGTTTCTGGGCAATGTATACACGTACTAAGAAATTCACGCCTGGCGGTAATTCATCACCGTTCTCCCGGCTAAATACTTTAACGTCAACAATCTTACCAGCCTCACCATGTGGAACCCTAAGTGACGTATCACGAACTTCACGGGCTTTCTCACCAAAAATGGCTCGAAGCAAACGTTCCTCTGCGGTAAGTTCTGTCTCGCCTTTTGGAGTAACCTTACCTACTAGAATATCCCCCGGACGTACTTCCGCACCAATACGAATAATACCGCGATCATCAAGATCTTTCAGTACTTCTTCCGCCACATTTGGAATATCTCGAGTAATCTCCTCTGGGCCTAGTTTTGTATCTCTGGCATCACATTCATATTCTTCAATATGTATGGAGGTATATATATCATCTTTTACAATTTTTTCACTTAATAAAATCGCATCTTCATAGTTATAACCTTCCCACGGCATGAAAGCCACCAGGACATTAAAACCTAATGCTAATTCACCTTGATCAGTAGCAGGCCCATCAACCAATACCTGGCCTTTTTCTACCTGCTCACCTTTGTAAACGATTGGTTTTTGATTGATGCATGTTCCCTGATTGGAACGCAAATATTTAAGTAATTTATAGTTATCCAAAGTACCACGTTCTGTACGTACCCGTATTTCGGTAGCAGTAACTTTTTCAACTACACCAGCGTTCTTTGCTAAAATCAAAACACCAGAATCGCGGGCGGCTTTATATTCCATCCCAGTTCCAATAAGTGGCGCCTGAGTTCTTAAAAGTGGCACTGCTTGACGTTGCATGTTCGCACCCATTAAGGCACGATTCGCATCATCGTTTTCCAAAAATGGAATCATAGCAGTAGCAATGGATACAACTTGCTTAGGAGATACATCCATATAGTCAACTTTTTCAGCTGGAATGACTAAAATTTCGTGCCTATGACGTACCGTAACCCTAGGTTCAACAAACCAGTTATTTTCTCCTAATGGTTCATTCGCCTGAGCACATACGACTTCATCTTCCTCGTCAGCTGTCAAATAGCGAACTTCTTCTGTCACAATACGGTTATCCTTATCAATTTTCCGATAAGGAGTTTCAATAAAGCCAAACTCATTAATACGTCCAAAAGTTGATAGAGAACCAATCAAACCGATATTTGGACCTTCTGGCGTTTCAATAGGGCACATACGTCCATAGTGAGAATGATGTACGTCACGTACTTCAAAGCCAGCGCGTTCACGACTGAGTCCACCAGGTCCCAAGGCGCTTAAGCGACGTTTATGTGTCAACTCTGCCAATGGATTGGTTTGATCCATAAACTGAGACAACTGACTAGAACCAAAGAATTCTTTGATTGCAGCCACGACAGGACGAATATTAATTAAAGCTTGAGGAGTAATTACATCTACATCCTGAATGGTCATACGTTCTTTTACTACCCGTTCCATACGAGATAAACCAATACGGAATTGATTTTGAAGAAGTTCACCTACAGAACGTAAACGTCGATTACCTAGATGATCAATGTCATCCACATTGCCAAAACCATCCATCAAATTTAAAAGATAGTTAACCGAGGCTAAAATATCTTCTCTTGTAATAGTCCGATGATTATAAGGCAAAGTAGGGTTACACAGCATTTTAACTGGTGAACCATCTTTTAATTTAACTTTTACTTCAATTAAGGCATCACTTGCAAACACACCACTTTGCTCAATATGGTCAAGTACTTTCTCATCCACGATAGTATCTGCAGCAACGATTACTTCACCCGTTTCAGCATTTACGATTGGTTGATAAAGTGTCTTACCCATTAGACGCCTGCGCCAGCCTAATTTTTTGGTTAATTTATAACGACCTACCGTTGCTAAATCGTAACGCTTAGAATCAAAAAATAAGGATTCCAGTAATTGAGTAGCATTGTCAACTGTAGGCGGCTCACCCGGGCGAAGCCTTTTATATATTTCAACTAGGGCTTCTTCTCTAGAATTGGTGTTATCCCGTTCTAGCGTGGCGCGAATTCGCACATCATCATGGAACAGTTCAGCAATAGAAGCATTAGATGCGTAACCTAAGGCACGAATCAATACAGTTGCTGGCAGTTTTCGTGTACGGTCAACACGGACAGACATCACATCATTGGCATCTGTCTCTAGTTCTAACCACGCACCACGATTAGGAATCACTGTAGAATTATACAGTTTTTTACCTGTCGCATCGATGGATTCATTATAGTACGCACCAGGCGAGCGTACTAACTGACTAACAATAACCCGCTCTGCACCATTAATGATAAATGTACCATTTTCGGTCATTAGCGGGAAATCACCCATAAATACTTCTTGTTCTTTAATTTCACCAGTCTCACGATTAATTAATCGAACATTAACACGTAAAGGGGCAGAATAGGTAACGTCCCGCTCTTTACATTCTTCGACGTGATACTTGGCTTCGCCTAATGTAAACTTTTCAAAGGTTAATACTAAATTACCCGTAAAGTCTTGAATCGGCGAAATGTCATGGAAAATCTCTTGTAGCCCTTCCTTCAGAAACCAGTTATACGAATTTTTCTGAATTTCAATCAGATTGGGCATGTCCAGTACTTCTTTAATCTTGGCATAACTATATCTGATTTTTTTGCCAACCGGAACAGGATTAAACATTAAATCCTTCACCCCTTAGCCCAAATTAAACTCTACACCTTAGCAGCATTCTCATTCATATGTACTAAAAAGACAAGATCCTGCCACTGGTATAAAACCTTTACATAATCCATTATTGCGTGGCACATAATATAATATAACAATTAAGCAAAATATAATAATTATACAGTGAAAGACGGTAACAAGCAGCACCGATTAATTTAGGGTGGCACCACAATACAAAAAAAGCAAGGTTTCTCCAGTCAAATAAAAGACCTTGCATTTGTCTACATGATGAAACGAAATTCCATCCTCCATATATTACTATTTCCTACCAATCGAATTTTTATACCCACACAATAAAAAAAATATTACCCTAAAATAAACATTCTTTGCATTGAACAATGATACCACAATAAGGCTTCTTAGTCAATACTTACAAAATACTTTTAGTAAAAAAAATATAAAGAGCACCACAATGGGTACTCTTTATATTTTTTACTTTAAAATTTAGTAATATAAACTAAATTATAATTACTTAACTTCTACAGTTGCGCCAGCTTCTTCAAGCTTAGCTTTGATTGCGTCAGCATCAGCTTTAGCAATTTTTTCTTTTACTGCTTTAGGAGCGCCATCAACTACTTCTTTCGCTTCTTTCAAGCCAAGGCCTGTGATTTCACGAACAACTTTGATTACGTTGATTTTGCTAGCGCCAGCATTAGTAAGGATAACATCAAATTCAGTTTTTTCTTCAGCAGCAGCACCAGCAGCTACAGGAGCAGCAGCAGCAGCCACAGGAGCAGCAGCGGATACACCAAATTTTTCTTCTAGAGCTTTCACCAATTCGGATAATTCAAGAACACTCATGTTCTCAATAGCTTGCATAATTTCTTGTTGAGTCATTTTAAAAAACCTCCGTTAATTTTATAATTTTATATTTTTTTAAGCTGATTCTTTTTGTTTGCGCACAGCTTCAAGCGCATATACGAATTTGCGGATAGAACCTTGAAGAACATTGACAAAACCAGCAATCGGAGATTGCATGCCAGCCAACATTTGGGAAAGAAGAACTTCGCGGGATGGTAGGTTTGCCAAAGCTTTAACGCCTTCAGCATCAATAACCTTACCTTCCAACAAACCAGCTTTAACTTCCAATGCTTTCAATTTATGTTCTTTTACGAAATCAGAAATTACACGCGCTGGAGCAACTGGGTCTGTTTCAGATATAGCAATTGCAGTTGGACCTTCAAGATAAACGTCCAAACCTTCAATACCTACTTCCTGAGCAGCAATCCGTGTCATAGTATTTTTTACTACACGGTATTCTACACCAGCTTCGCGTAATTTACGACGAAGTTGAGTATCTTGCGCCACAGTAAGACCACGGTAATTTGTTAATACCGCACCTTTACTAGCAGACAGTTTCCCTTTAAGTTCGGAAACGATTGATATTTTTTCTGATGTTACAGCCACTAAAATCCACCTCCTTTAAAAGATTAACAAAAACTAAACGACCTCACGGCAGATAAAAGCCGGAGGTCGCTAATAGCAAAAGCTACAGTCATAATCCCCGACCTCGGCAGGCGAACTCCAAAGAAAGATTTTCATCTTACTTTCGTTCATTATCAATACCTGCTGTCTACAGCCAAAATAATTTATTTAGTTGTAACGTCGAAGATTATCCCTTTGCTTCTTACATACAATTATCTCTTGGTAGAGACCTTAAGTGGATTTACTTTTACGCCAGGACCCATAGTAGTGCTCACAGTGATACTACGCATGTATTGTCCTTTTGCAGCAGCTGGTTTCACTTTGTTCAAGACATCAACCAAAGTTTGGAAGTTTTCAATAAGTTTTGCATTATCAAAAGATGTCTTACCAATTGGTGCATGGATATTACCAGCTTTATCAGTACGATATTCGATTTTACCGGCTTTAATTTCATTAATAGCACGAGTAACATCTAATGTAACTGTACCAACTTTAGGGTTTGGCATTAAACCTTTAGGGCCTAATACTTTACCTAAACGACCAACAGTACCCATCATATCAGGAGTAGCAACTGCTACATCAAACTCAGTCCAACCACCTTGAATTTTAGCTACCAAATCATCAGCACCAACAAAATCAGCGCCTGCAGCTTCTGCTTCTTTTGCCTTTTCGCCCTTAGCAAAAACCAAAACAGTTTTGGTTTTACCAGTGCCATGAGGCAATACAACAGCGCCACGAACTTGCTGATCAGCATGCTTAGGATCAACACCCAATTTAATAGCAACTTCAACGGTCTCATCAAATTTAGCGCTAGCTGTTTTTTTAGCAAGTTCTATGGCTTCTTCAGTTTCATATAACTTGTTAGCTTCAATCAGCTTAGCAGCTTCTTCATACTTTTTACCATGTTTCGGCATATTAAAAACTCCTTCATAATTGTGGTGTAGCGGAAAATCCTCCCACATGATATCAAAGACTAGTCTACGATATCAATACCCATACTACGGGCTGTGCCTTCGATCATACGCATAGCAGCTTCTACAGAAGCAGCGTTAAGATCTTGCATTTTTGCTTCAGCGATTTCACGAACTTTGTCGCGAGATACTTTAGCAACTTTTTTCTTATTTGGTTCTCCTGAAGCAGTTTCAATTCCAGCAGCTTTCTTAAGCAGAATTGGAGCTGGCGGAGTCTTGGTTATAAAAGTAAAGGATCTATCTTCGAATACGGTAATTTCAACTGGAATAATAAGACCAGCTTGACTAGCGGTTCTTTCATTAAAATCCTTAACAAATGCCATAATATTCACACCAGCTTGACCGAGTGCAGGGCCGACTGGAGGCGCTGGAGTTGCTTTACCAGCAGGAACTTGCAATTTTACAAGTTTTACAACTTTTTTAGCCATTTTAGCTTACACCTCCTTATATACATAATGTGGTTTTGCGGGTATTTCTACCCTCCCACCTGTATCATAAAGTTTCAAGAACTTTATTTAAACTTTCTCTACTTGAGAAAAATCTAATTCTACTGGTGTTTCCCGTCCAAACATGTCAACAAGGACTTTGAGTTTGCTACGGTCATGATAAATTTCAAGCACCTTGGCTGTCCAATTTTCGAAAGCTCCAGAGGTAATACGAATTACTTGAGAAACTTCGATATTTAACTTCGGCTTAAGCTCTTCAATGCCCATCGATTTAAGAATGTTTTTCACTTCGGCATCGGTAAGCGGGATAGGCTTAGTACCAGAGCCAACAAAACCTGTAACACCTGGCGTGTTGCGTACAACATACCACGATTTATCATTGACAATCATTTCTACCAAAACATACCCGGGGAAAACTTTTTTCTTAGTAATCTTCTTTTTGCCATCTTTCATTTCAACTTCATCTTCCATAGGTACTACTACCCGAAAGATTTCATCTTCCATGCCCATAGAATGGACTTTACGTTCCAGATTAGCTTTTACTTTGTTTTCATAACCAGAATATGTATGGATTACATACCAATTTTTTTCAGATTCCATTACCTTCAGGGACGCCTACTTACGTCCCCACCCCCTTAGCCTACTTGATAATAAAATGTAATAACTGGGTAAATACAGCATCAATTGCCCATATCAAACCTGCAACTAGTAATACAGCAACAAATACCACTCCTGTATTAGAAACAAGTTCTTGTTTGCTAGGCCAAGATACTTTTTTTAATTCCGCTTTTACTTCGCGAAAAAATTTCTTCCAGCGCGAAGAATTGGTTTGAACCGCTGTTTCTTGGGCAACCATTTTCTCACATCCCTGTCTTGTACTGCTAATTCAAGCATTAAAGACCAACTGGCAGGGGCGGCAGGAATCGAACCCGCAACCAACGGTTTTGGAGACCGCTACTCTACCAATTGAGCTACACCCCTACTTACGAAATTTAATAATAGCTTATTTCGTTTCTTTGTGTAAAGTATGTTTTTTGCAAAACTTGCAATACTTACTGAATTCCAATCTATCCGGATCATTTTTTTTGTTTTTATTGGTCTGATAATTGCGTTGTTTGCATTCAGTGCAGGCCAACGTTACCGCATTGCGCATCCTGTACACCTCTCTTACCTGTAAATACGGCACTAATTCAAAATGCCACTAATATAATCTAGCATACTTATAGCAGACTGTCAATACTAGATCCCTACTATATTGTGGAAAATCATGCTGTGCTAGATAATAAAATAAAACAGGGAGTCCCCCTGTCTTATAGCTATATCCATTCATAGAGATTCTATACGCATATTATTAAAATGTCAAGACAAATAACTTACTGGGCTTTTGCTCTACTCCACAAAGGTTTGAAAGTGTAATATTAATAAAAAGAAAGCCTGGCATATCCAGGCTTTCTTTTTATTAATAATGTTACGCTTCAATTGCAGTTACTACGCCAGCGCCAACAGTACGGCCACCTTCGCGAATCGCGAAACGTAAACCTTCTTCAATTGCAATTGGAGTTATGAGCTCAATTGACATTTGAATGTTGTCACCAGGCATTACCATTTCTACACCTTCTGGCAAATGTACTACACCAGTAACATCTGTTGTACGGAAGTAGAATTGTGGACGGTAGTTTGTAAAGAATGGAGTATGACGACCGCCTTCTTCTTTAGACAACACGTATACTTCTGCTTTGTATTTTGTGTGAGGTTTAATTGTACCTGGCTTAGCCAATACTTGACCGCGCTCGATATCTTTACGCTCAACACCACGTAATAATGCACCAATGTTATCACCAGCTACTGCTGAATCCAACAATTTACGGAACATTTCTACGCCTGTTACAACAACAGTTCTAGGCTTTTCAGTCATACCAACGATTTCAATGTTGTCGCCAACTTTGATTTCGCCACGTTCTACACGGCCAGTAGCAACTGTACCACGACCAGTAATCGTGAACACGTCCTCAACAGGCATCAAGAAAGGTCTGTCTGTTGCACGAACAGGAGTTGGGATGTATTCATCTACCGCATCCATTAATTCGAATATTTTACCGCACCATTTGCATTCGCGACTTGCACAACCGCAGTTAAGTGCTTGTACAGCGGAACCACAAACTACAGGAATATCATCACCAGGGAAATCATAGCTGGAAAGAAGTTCACGAACTTCCATTTCAACTAATTCGATTAATTCTTCATCATCAACCAAGTCAGCTTTGTTCAAGAACACTACCATAGAAGGTACGCCTACTTGACGAGACAATAGAATATGTTCACGTGTTTGTGGCATAGGGCCGTCAGCAGCACTTACTACTAGAATCGCTCCATCCATTTGTGCAGCACCAGTGATCATGTTTTTTACATAATCAGCATGGCCTGGGCAGTCAACGTGAGCATAGTGACGTTTTTCAGTTTCATACTCAACGTGAGCTGTATTAATTGTAATACCACGTTCTCTTTCTTCTGGAGCTTTATCAATCATGTCATAAGCCATGAATTCTCCGCCACCATGTTTAGAAAGAGTCATAGTAATTGCAGCTGTTAAAGATGTCTTACCATGATCGACGTGACCAATTGTTCCAATGTTAATATGTGGTTTATTTCTTTCAAACTTTTTCTTTGCCATTTAAAAATCCCCCTTAATTTTATTACATAACCATGAAATAGTGGTTCCATTCCAAACGAAAACCCATAGGTCTAGCGTTGCATATCATACCAGCTACAACTTGAGTCTTCTACTTCTGAAATTTTATTATACTTACTTTATTTTACAAAGCTACAATATTCTATTTTTTTATTAAAACTCCTGCTGGATAACAAAAAAACTTCGTCTTAAGACGAAGTTTTATTACTTGTTTGGTGGCGGCGCAGGGATTTGAACCCCGGACCCTGCGGGTATGAACCGCATGCTCTAGCCAGCTGAGCTACACCGCCATATTTATATTGTCACCTACAGTCCATCTACACTATTAGTAATATCCATTCCCCATAGTATCAAATGGAGCTAGTGACCGGGATTGAACCGGTGGCCTTATCCTTACCAAGGATACGCTCTACCGACTGAGCTACACCAGCAATATGAAACCACTTTAAAAGCTTTGTTTTAAAACAGTTATAAACATTGGTTGCGGGGACAGGACTTGAACCTGTGGCCTTCGGGTTATGAGCCCGACGAGCTACCAACTGCTCCACCCCGCGATATTCAATACAACGGCTGTCGCTAAACATTCATCTGCTTTGTTACTCCTGTGAGCACTCGCTCAACATACGTTAGTATGCCCTCGCTCGTGTTCTCGTCGTGCCTCGCATCTAAATATTTATCAACACCCTAGACACTAATGATAATAATGGTGGATGGGGCTGGATTCGAACCAGCGAAGGCGGAGCCGGCAGATTTACAGTCTGCTCCCTTTAGCCACTCGGGAACCCATCCATAGACAGCAAAATGGAGCTGGAAACAGGACTTGAACCCGCAACATCCTCATTACAAGTGAGGTGCTCTACCAGTTGAGCTATTCCAGCATGTGTTATGTCACATTGTTTTCCTCAGCGACATTTACTATTATACAACAATCAATTTGTTATGTCAATATCTTTTTTTTGGTGGCGGCGCAGGGATTTGAACCCCGGACCCTGCGGGTATGAACCGCATGCTCTAGCCAGCTGAGCTACACCGCCATATTTATTCATTGTCACTTACTATCCATTTAGACACTACTAGCAATATCAGATATTTTTCCATAGCATTAAATGGAGCTAGTGACCGGGATTGAACCGGTGGCCTTATCCTTACCAAGGATACGCTCTACCGACTGAGCTACACCAGCAATATGAAACCACTTTAAAAATTATGTTTTAAAATAGTTATAAACATTGGTTGCGGGGACAGGACTTGAACCTGTGGCCTTCGGGTTATGAGCCCGACGAGCTACCAACTGCTCCACCCCGCGATGTTTCATTGAGATTAGTAATTAATATTTTAAACATAGTTTAGCTTTACTAACAACTAAACTAATTTTAAAAACGTTGGTTGCGGGAACAGGACTTGAACCTGTGACCTTCGGGTTATGAGCCCGACGAGCTACCAACTGCTCCATCCCGCGATATCCAATACAACGGCTGTCGCTAAACATTCATCTGCTTTGTTACTCCTGCGAGCACTCGCTCAACATACGCCAGTATGCCTTCGCTCGTGTTCTCGTCGTGCCTCGCATCTAAATATTTATCAACACCCTAGACACTAATGATAATAGTGGTGGATGGGGCTGGATTCGAACCAGCGAAGGCGGAGCCGGCAGATTTACAGTCTGCTCCCTTTAGCCACTCGGGAACCCATCCATTTTATACTGAAAATAAAATGGAGCTGGAAACAGGACTTGAACCCGCAACATCCTCATTACAAGTGAGGTGCTCTACCAGTTGAGCTATTCCAGCATAACCTTTGACGAGATTTAATTATATCACAACATCTTGGTTTTGTAAACATGTTTTTTCATCATCTTTACAACCCGTCATGTGCTGCTTAAATAATATATTATATTTTTCTCATTATGTCAATGGTTTTTTCATAATATCGTTTATATACTTAGCGTTCCTATATTCTACCGAAGAAATAATAATAGGAAGCAGCAGCCAATACAAAACGATAATAAGCAAAAGAAGCTAATGTAGACTTATTCAAAAAGCTAATAAACCAAACAATCGATAGATAGGCTACAACAAAAGCAACAACAAAGCCAATAGCGAACATTTGCAGATCTGCAATGTTTAATTTATCCCACACCTTTAGCAAATCATATAAACATGCCACTGCCATAAGGGGCACAGCAATAATAAATGAAAACTCAGCAGCAGCAGCACGACTCATTCCGAGCAAAAGCCCCCCTGAAATCGTAGAGCCAGAGCGAGAAAAACCAGGCCATAGGGCTAACACTTGAAACAATCCTACAAAAAAAGCTTGTTTCAACGTCATTTTATCTACATCTGTAGTAACTGGACGTTTTGCTACTTTTTCAGCAACAAGCATTAAAATAGCACCTAAAATTAGTCCAACAATTACAGTGTATGGTGAAAACAGATAGGTTTTGATCGGTTTATGTAATAAATAGGCAATCCCCATCACAGGGACAATTCCGGCTAATATATGTTGCATGGACAATCCACCGCCAAACATACTTACCTTTTGCGGCCTGAGTATGCGAGCAAACTTTTCACGATATAAGAAAATTACGGATAAAATAGCACCAAGCTGAATAAACACCTCAAATACGCTGGCCTTCTCACCTTCAAACCCTAACATACTTCCTACTAAAATCATATGCCCTGTAGAAGAAACAGGTAAATATTCCGTTACACCTTCTACAATACCAATAATTACAGCAATTAAATTTTCACTCAAATTATCACACATCCTTATTCAATATAAAAAAATACCCATAAAAGCTATTATACCGCAAAACTTAGTTCAAATACATCCTTTAATTAATATTCTTTTTTCTCTTAAATAGCACATAAAAAAAATAAACCGCAAAGACGAATGCCACGGGAGTGTGGCATTTGCCTTGCAGTTTAGTCTATGCTTAATCTAATAAGTAGGCGAAACGTTTAACAAAATCATCTGGATCTACATTAATCATCAACGCCATTTTCTTCAAATCTGTCTGAGAATACAAATCATCTTTCTCTAAGCGAATCATAAATTCTCGTGCAATACGGTAGGGCACTGAGTTCACATTTACCATACGTACTTGTGTTTTTTTCGTATTCATATCCAATATCTCTTCAAAAGGAATTGGGATAATTACATTATTTTGAATCGTGATAAGTGCATCCGTGCCATTATTTTTCAAAAATTCAAAGGCTGCAAAACCTAAATTACGAGTGTATTCAATATCAAAAGCATTTGGCGGTGCGCAACGTAATTCATAACCTATTTCTTTACCTACAATCGTCATCTTTATTCCTAATTCCGCAAGGTTTTTCACGACTGCTTGTTTTAATAATTCTGGGAAATTTAACTCCGTATAACGGATATGACCATGTTCGTCAAAGCATGTACAATCTAATTCCTTTAAATCTTCAACTGCGATTTTTTCTACTAATCCCTCGGCAACCACAGCTACACCATAATTTCTTTTGCTTGTCAGACGTTTAATAATGGAACCCACTAGAATGTCAACAAGCATCTGTAACCGAATCTTCTTATCACCAAATTCCTCTGGAATAATGGTTAAAGTTGCTCCTGCACTTTTTCCAATACCTAGGGATAAATGTCCCGCAGTACGCCCCATCGCAATTGCAAAATACCAACGACTGGTGGTTTTAGCGTCTTCCATTAAATTGGTAACAAGCTGGCTGCCTAATGCGCGAGCTGTTTCGAAGCCAAAAGTAGGGATACCTTCCGGTAAGGGCAAATCATTATCGATGGTTTTAGGTACATGAACTACGAACAGGTCAATGCCTAATACCCTTCTGGCATACTCTGCTACCTTGCATGCAGAATAAGCAGTATCATCTCCACCAATTGTTACAAGGTGAGTGACCCCCATCTCAATTAATGTATTTACTACATTACGCAAATGAGCATCGCTTTTTGTTGGGTTTGCTCTAGCTGTTCCTAATATACTACCACCATCAAGGTGTATTCTACTAACCATATCAATGGTTAGAGGCACAACATTTTTTTCTGCATTACACAAGTGAGTATATCCTTCATAAATCCCTAGTACATTCCATCCATGCTTTATAGCCTCAATTGTTACTGCACTAATTACACTATTCATTCCAGGCGCTGGACCGCCTCCACATAGAATAGCTACTGTTTTCTTGGATTCCATCATACTATAAATCCCCCTATACATTAATATTACTATTAGGCATTACAATACATAATCATATTTCTTTTCATACCTTTTTAGAATGTTGTGTACAGTATAAATAAAGTGTTATATCTCTTCATCAAAAGCAGTAGCATTCTTTTTCAAATAGAATAGTTTTCATTTCTTGGAATATTCTTACTATTTTCTTTCGACATATATAATAAAATCCCTTTAAAGACTGGTTTATTTTTAGAAAAAATACAAATCTTTACAGGGATAATAAAAAAAAGGAAAAACAAAGCTAACGCTA
This sequence comes from Pelosinus sp. UFO1, assembly GCF_000725345.1. NCBI lineage: Bacteria > Bacillati > Bacillota > Negativicutes > Selenomonadales > Sporomusaceae > Pelosinus > Pelosinus sp. UFO1. The sequence continues at coordinate 647,288 of NZ_CP008852.1, read as the reverse complement.
AGTTTTTCCTTATATGCTAATCATTGCTCTTATCACCATAACCAGACTATCCTTGGGTCTCTTTGCCAAAGCCGGCAAGACCTTTGTACATATCTTGAATATCGCTATCATCCCCACGATTATCTAGATACCGTTCTAATTTACGTTTCACCCTCTGCAGAGCATTATCAATTGATTTCACATGGCGGTCTAGTTCTACAGCGATTTCCTGATAAGACTTACCATCAAGATATGCCATGAGCACTTTCCACTCAAGATCGCTCAAAATCTCTCCCATTTTCTCTTCAATATCAATAAATTCTTCTCTACTAATCACTAGTTCCTCAGGGTCGGATATTTTGGAACCTGATAATACATCTAGTAGAGTTCGATCTGAATCTTCATCATAAATAGGTTTATTTAAAGATACATATGAATTCAAGGGAATATGTTTTTGCCTTGTAGCTGTTTTTATAGCTGTTATAATCTGGCGAGTTACGCAGAGTTCAGCAAAGGCCCGAAAAGAAGAAAGTTTATCAGTGCGAAAATCACGAATGGCTTTATAAAGTCCAATCATACCTTCTTGAATAATATCCTCACGATCGGCACCAATCAAAAAATATGACCTAGCTTTCGCTCGAACGAAATTGCGATACTTGTTAATCAAGTAGTCGAGTGCGATTGTATTATCACTATCTTTTGCATCAAGCACAATTTCTTCGTCACTCATATTTTCAAATGAGCCATACAAATCGCATTGAGTATTAAAACGCATCGCATCGCCCCCACTCTCAAATTGCTACACATTCACAAAAAGAAAATGCACTAAAGGATTAGTGCTCTAAGTTATGTGTACATGCCACTTCAAAGCAAATTATACCTTACTGTCCTCTATTTCGTCAAGCTTAACTTGTCTAGCTACACCCTTTTACGAAGTTCATGTAGACGTTTTACGACATCACTATTCAAACGCCCCTCTAATTCTTGCCGCCTATAGGTAAGAGGAGACTCTGAAAAACCTTCTCTGATTAACTTATTAACCTTTTTCACATCTTGTAAAAGTTCCCTAGCAGAAATGCGATAAGCTCCTGCCCCTAATATGACCATTTGTTCCACCCAATCAGACGTAACTACATAAACCTGCCTTCTTAGGCGAACTAGATCATAAGACATTTTCTCAATATGGCTATCTGCAGTTTCTCCTTCACGGGTATATACAACTGTGATTTTTCCAGTCATCTCCTCAAATACTCTAGCCCCGCTCACCGCATTCGCATCAAAAACTACGGTAACCTCTAAATTTTGAAAAGCACCATAGCCGGCCATAATGCCAATCAATTTGTCCCGAGCATCTTCAAGATTATTTTTATAAATATTCAATTCTGGCCAAGCATGAATTACATTATATCCATCAACCAATAGAACATCTTTCATAATAATTCTCCCATAACCTAAGCATCAGACTATATTTCATAAATTTCCTATTACATACTCATATCATCTTACATCTTAGTTGCTCTCAATTGAACCTGCGAAAGACGGTTTTTTTGTCCCCACTTTTACAACCGTATCATCTGCTAGATAGATATCCTTCGATAATACTTCTTTTCTAATCTGGCCCTCTTTTGGCTGTATCAGCCTTATGGTGGTTACTGCATAACCTGGCTTTCCCTCTTTATCTACTAATGTTTCTCCGATATATAAACTATCATCTTGTTTTTTAATAATTGATGGTAGAATTTTCTCTTGCTCTTGCGTTCTAATTTCTACCTTTTCCTGTAAAGGCTGCTGTCCCAAAATACCTACTATTAGTTTATTCCCTACTACTTCCGCCATAATAAGCAAAGGTCCAGGAGTATTATTGACAAATTTAAAATCCAAAGTGCCAAATGCTACTGTAGCATCCCGCCCTAAAGGTACATAAGACAAAGGCTTCGAGTGGTTATACCTTTCCGTGATTGATAGATTTGCCAAGATAGCCGCGTTATACAAGGTTGAGGATACTTGACATATACCACCACCAACGCCTGGAACAAACTCCCCGTCGACAATTTCAAGAGCTTCCTTAAAGCCGTATTCCTTTTCTCGTGGACCGACTATCTCATTAAAAGAAAAAGCTTTACCCGGCTCTAAAATCGTTCCATTGGTTTTCCAAGCCGCCAACTGTATGTTAGCTGTACGATTGGTATCTTGCTTATTAAAAGTAGTCGTATAGCTACTCAAAATTTTCTTTATACCAGTAGATGCGATATCATCCACTGTTATTTTAGGATAGAGAATTTTTACTGGTAACGTAACAACGTTGTTATCAGGCTTCTTAAAAGTCTCTAGGATAAGAGGCTCCAAGGCATCTGACTCCAAGCTATACCCCTGTTCCTGAGGAATAATGGTTCCTGCTACCATACTAAAAGTAGCATTACGAGCTGGGCGCTCAATCGCCCCTCTCCATTCTTCAAACAGGTTATTCAATTTATCTTTATTATACTTGATAGCAAGGGAAATAGGATAGCCTTCCTGCAAACTTGTCCCAATTTTTCTTATTCTTTCCCACCAGGATCCAGTCCGCCCATAACGTAAAGCCTCATCCAGGGTAGTATCCACATCAATATCTAAATCAATACTGCTGGCATCTACCTTTACCTTTGTTCCGTCATGATATACCATAATTGATTTATTGTGATACTCTTTTCTCCATGTTGCTAATAATTCAGCTACTTCTTCTCGACTACGTCCACTAATATCTACCCCTTCTACAGCCACCCCTTTATATACATTAGGATAAAACGATATAAAAAGAAGCAAACCTAAACAGCCTATTAGCAAAATGCCAAGCGCGGTCATTCCTAACCACGTATTTTTCACTTATTTTTTCATCTCCCGTTGTCTGACAACCTCATATAATAATAAAGAACAAGCTACAGAGGCATTTAAGGAACTAATTTTCCCTAACATCGGAATGCGCACTACAAAATCGCAATGTTCTTTTGTTAGACGTCCCATACCTTTGCCCTCATTCCCTACAACTACAACAATCGGTCCTGTCAAATCTGCATCATAGTAATTCTTTTCCCCATCCATATCAGCCCCAACGATCCACATACCCGACTTTTTTAACTCTTCTAACGTTTGAGATACGTTCCCAATCCTAGCTACAGGTACATATTCTACAGCTCCAGCTGAAGTCTTGGCTACAGTGCTTGATAGAGGACAACTGCGTCTTTTTGGCATTAGAACTCCATGTACTCCCGCAGCATCTGCCGTACGCAAAATAGCCCCTACGTTATGAGGATCTTCTAATTCATCTAACAAAACAAGAAAAGGAGTCTCTTCAGGCGCCGTCGCTTTGGATAAAATATCTTCTAATTCTGCATAGTCTACTGGCGGTATGCTAGCTACCACTCCTTGATGTTTTTTCCCTTCTGTCATTCCATCTAGCTTACTTATTTCTACCTCTTGTATTATGAGTCGTTTTTCACGGGCCAAGGCGATTACCTCACGAATAGAACCTTGTCTTTCTCCTTTTGCCACGAATATCTTATTGATTGGCCGACCACTTTTCAAGGCCTCCATTACACTATTTCGTCCCATAATAAATTCTTCTGCTTCTGACATTATGTTTCCCCTCTCTATCATCATTTGATGACACTCTATTTTTCCCTTTTTCTCATAAGGTATGTATTAACACGTAATCTTGCCTAACTTATACTCTAACATCCACCGACCCCTGCTTAAGTACATCTACTTATAAAGAAGACTTGATTCAGGGACTTAGCCACTCTTAACTCCCACTTATATAAGTGAGCCTTGGATTCGAAAATCCTTAGAGCGAACTTACTTCGAGTTTTACAGACTGTTATCCTAACCAGAGGGCAGGATATTACAGGCTGTTAACGAGATGTAGATGGGAGTCTTAGAGCGGTTTAGTCATCGGATAAATACGCTTTTATTTATTCCTGCATTCTAGCGTTAAATCATATGAACCACAAAAACACAAAGGACACAAAGAGGCTTATACATTCTGTTACTCTTTGTGTACCGCGGCAGCGGTATTGTGTCTTTGTGGTTCATCTAAAATTTAAGGCTTTTATTTAGCACTACCTTGCATAGCCGCGAGGCGACCACAAGTTAGTTCACCTTCACTGCAATAATTGCCAGTTATGCAAGTAGGACCTGCTTTTTTAAAAAGTAAAGGAGCAGCTTTTTTCACCTCAGCTAACATCAGTTCTGCCAATCTTCTAATTTCCCATTGGGCCCTTGCACAACAACGAAGTTCAAAAAAATGCAATAAGGTTCTAGCATTCATTGTTACAACGATTTTAGTTTCCGCAGCATTAGCCAAACAATATCTAGCATCTTCTTTATGGACACCTAGGTCAACTAATTCATTATAGGTATTACGAATTTGCTGCATTAACTGTTCAAACTTTTCTTTAGCAACCTCATTCGATGCAATTGTCGGCGGCAGGATATATTCAAAATCATGTTCACTAACATAACGCTGAGATTGTTGAGAATAAGATGCAATCCGATGACGAACCAACTGATGGGTCAATACACGTGAAACACCTTCTACGGCAAAAGTAAAGCTTACATGTTCTAATGTCGATAAATGTTCCATTTCGACAATTTTACTAACTAGCTTTTCTACTTGCGAGTCAGACATAGTTTCTACTAAATCTTCTGCTCCAACTGGCGAATAGCAAAGCCGGGCTGACATTGCTACCATCCTTTCTGGATTAGGAGTATGAGATATCATTTTTACTTTCATTTCTTTCCCCCGCTATCTTTAGCAGCCTTTGTCATTTCCCGGGAAATGACCGCAAATGCTTTTTCCACAAGTTCTGACAAACGCTCGTATTTTTTGCCTAAATACAGATACCCTAATAATGCCTCAAAACCTGTACTGTTACGATATTCAGCCACAGTGGCACTTTTCGGCACTGTTGACTTGGCATTTCGCCCTCGTTTAACAATACTCATTTCCTGCTCTGTTAGCCCACTTTCTAAAGACTGGTAAGCTACAGCTTGCATAGTGGCAGAAACGATTTTTGAGTCAAGTGTATGAAGTACTCTGACCTTATTTTGTTCATAGGATAAAAGTGTCGTTCGCACATACAATGTAAAGTAAGCATCACCCACATAGGCTAACACCAACGGATGTAAACGTTCCACTGGTATATCTTTGTATTTTACCTTTGGAGGCCCATCCCCTTCACTTTCGCAAAATGCATTTTGTAATAGAAACTGAAATTGGTCAAATTTCATCGTTTTTTCCACCTTACGCCTTGAGCGGAATCTTCTAAAACGATACCTACTGCACTAAGGCTATCACGAACTTTATCCGCAGTAGACCAGTCTTTATTTTGACGAGCATGTTGGCGAATATCAATAATAATATCCATCAGTTGCTCAACTAGTTCTTGGTTATCATCCACTTTATCTTGTTGTCCCTGCACTAAAATTCCCAATACGTTAGCCATCATAAAATATGCTTCGCGCAGCAACCTATAGCCTTCTTTTGTATGCTGTACTTTGCCTGCTAACACTGCATTGTAGTATACATTAATTTCTTTAGCTAAACCAAACATGACACTAATGGCTAAAGAGGTGTTAAAATCATCATCCATAGCCTTATAAAAATCCTCTATTGCTTTTTGAGACACTTTCTTTAATTCATCGGTTTTATCACTAATACCTGTATCTAGCTGTTTCTCCAAGTACATTACATTCTCTACAGCCGTACGTAATCTTTCCAGACTGCGCTGTGCCTCAGACAAACGCTCATCGCTAAAATCAAGAGGGCTGCGGTAATGCGTAGATAAAATAAAAAATCGTAATACTTCAGCAGAATAATGTTCTAGAATGTCCTTTACTAAAAAGAAATTTCCTAAGGATTTACTCATTTTTTCTTCGTTTACCGTGATGAAACCATTATGTAGCCAATAACGGACGAAGGGTTGTTCCTCGTCCATAAAGGCTTCTGATTGAGCAATTTCATTTTCATGATGAGGGAAAATCAAATCACTGCCACCACCATGAAAATCAAAACTGTTTCCTAAATATTTAAGGGACATAGCTGAACACTCAATGTGCCAACCTGGCCTCCCCTTTCCCCAAGGGCTTTCCCAAGCAGGCTCACCTGGTTTCGCACTTTTCCATAAAGCAAAATCCATAGGATGTTGTTTACGTTCATCCACATCCACTCTAGCTCCTGCCTTCATATCCTCAATGTCACGTCCGCTTAATTTCCCGTAGTCATCAAACTTCTCTACGCTATAATAAACATCGCCATCAACAATATAAGCATAACCTTTATCCACTAGCCCCTGAACTAGAGCAATAATTTCAGTCATATGCTCTGATACTGTAGGATATATATCAGCCCGAAGAATATTTAACTTATCCATTACTTCAAAATAAGAAGCAATGTACCGGTTGGCAATAGTATCCCATGTCACTCCTTCTGTATTGGCAGCCTTAATAATTTTATCATCTACATCTGTAAAGTTCTGTACATGATAAACCTCATACTTACAGTGAGTAAGATATCGTTTAATCACGTCCCAAGTAATAAAGGGCCTAGCATTACCAATATGAGGATGGTTATAAGGGGTTACCCCACAGACATACATTTTAACCTTTCCTGCCTCATTAGGCACAAACTCCTCTTTTTGTCTCGTCATCGTATTATAAACTCTTAATGTCACGTTTCTCTAACTCCTCTTCTAACTGACTTATCCGTTCTTCCATTTTAAACATATTACGCTGTAAACATTGCATCATCTCTTGCACTGGATCTGGTAAATCATCATGTTCTAAATCAATGTCCTCTAATCCATTTACCTTTTTACCATTATGCCACACTACCTGCCCTGGAATACCAACTACCGTGGAATTAGGCGGCACGGCCTTTAATACAACAGAACCAGCACCAATTTTTGAGTTATCGCCTACTGAAAAAGATCCTAATACTTTGGCTCCACTGGCAACGACTACATTATTTCCAATGGTCGGATGACGCTTCCCCTTCTCTTTACCTGTCCCGCCCAAAGTAACTCCTTGGTATAAGGTAACATTATCACCAACCTCAGCAGTTTCCCCAATTACGATACCTGTGCCATGATCAATAAATAATCCCTCGCCAATTGTAGCACCTGGATGAATTTCAATCCCGGTTAAAAAGCGAGCTAAATTGGAAATCATACGAGGTAATACTACAAAACCCCTTTTAAAAAAATAATGTCCAATACGATGCAGCCAAATAGCGTGAAGCCCTGGATAACACAACAATACTTCCCATACAGTTCTAGCAGCCGGATCCCTCTCAAATACCACTTTGATATCTTTTTTTATACGAGAAAACATAGGATCTCCCCCCTTTCTTATTGAAATAGTCAACAAAAAGACCACTGTCTCATACAGAGACAGTGGTCCGTGGTTCCACTCTGCTTAGGCATAAAATGCCCCTTAATCGCACAATAACGGCTGCTACCGAGCGGGCCTACTATAACTTCGACCAACCTGTTCTTGGGTGCATTTGGGCGTATCTTACCTAGTATCACTCTCAGCCAGTGGCGATACTTCTCTGGATGGCAGATTTACACTTACTTATCCCAGTCATTACATTTCTAATATATATCTATGTATATATCTATGCGATATCGACAAAAAAAGTACCTTGCATACATTACCCTTTTTTATCATATATGAAATTATACTAAGGGAAGATAGCAGTGTCAATTAAATTTTAGTTAACGTGGTAGTCAATCGATTAATTATTCTTTCTCTACCAAGCAACGCAACTACCTTATCCAAATCTGGACCATGCATCTTACCTGTTAAGGCAACCCTAAGGGGCATAAATACTTTTTTCCCACCTAGCTTTAATTCTTTTGTAATGCTTTTTAGAAGAGCTTTTACGCTAGGTGCATCTACCACTTCTAATGCTGTTAGTTTTTCGCGGAAGCTCTCCATAACAGCAGGGACATCAGCATCTTTCAATACTTGCATCGCTTCGTCATTCTCAAATTCCACATTATCATTGAAGAATATATCAATATGATTGACAATTTCTGCTGCATAACTAATATATTCTTGCAGTAGCGTTACCACTTCAATCAGCCATTGTTTCTTTTCCCCGCTAATCCCATCGCCAATATAACCTGCCTCTTTTAAATGTGGCAAAGCAAGTTCCGTAATTAGTTCAGGGTCCGCTTTTTTGATATATTGGGCACTGATATAATTTAACTTATCGAGATCAAAGACTGCTGGATTTTTTGCTACTCGTTCCATAGAAAATTCTTGAATGAGCTCTTCTATTGAGAAGAATTCCTTTTCTCCACCAGGAGACCAACCTAAAAGAGCCAAGAAATTGACGATTGCTTCTGGCAAATATCCGAGCTTCCGATAGCTATCAACTGCCGTTGCACCATGGCGTTTGCTCATCTTTGTACGGTCAGTGCCTAAAATGAGAGAAATATGCCCAAAAACTGGAGGAACAAACCCTAATGCCTCATATAAAACAACTTGCCGAGGAGTATTCGATAAATGTTCCTCGCCACGAATGACATGAGTAATCTTCATTAAGGCATCATCTACTACTACGGCATAGTTATATACGGGAACCCCGTCGGATTTAACAATTACAAAATCACCAACACCATTGGAATCAAAACTTACTGTATCACGGACCATATCTTTAAACATAATCTGTTGATTCTCTTTTACATGAAAACGTACGGTAGGTTTTACACCCCGTTTAATAAAATCCGCCTTTTCTTCTTCTGTAAGATGTCGACAGCGACCGCCATAACGAGGGTTTTCACCCTTATCTAATTGCGCCTGCCTTTCCGCATCAATTTCCTCTTCACTACAGTAGCAATAATAAGCCTGTCCATTCTCTAACAATTGTTTTGTATAGGTATCATATGTATCTAAACGCTCCGTCTGGCGGTAAGGTCCATATGGCCCTCCTACGTCAGTACCTTCATCCCAGGTTATACCTAACCAACGAAGAGCCTCTTTAATTCCCTCTTCTGATTCCTTTGTAGAACGCTCCAAATCCGTATCTTCAATTCGCATGATAAATTTACCATTAAACTTTTTAGCCAATAACCAATTAAATAAAGCCGAACGGGCACCACCAATATGAAAGGGACCTGTTGGACTTGGCGCAAACCTTACTCTAATCTCCTGTTGTAACATGTAAACTTCCCCCCAAAAACTTCTTTCTATACCGAATCATTTTCGTTAGTTCCATATAATTCTAGCAGATTCTATATATTTATGCAAAAAAAGCTTTTGGCACTTGCCATATAGTCTAGCAAGTGCCCAAGTTATCTTATTGCACTTTTATCATAAACAATCCATCTCTAATATCAGGTGCAATATAGGTTGTTTTTGTATTGTAAAATCCCGAGACTGGCTTAGCGCCATCCGCTAAAACCGCAATTCGCCAAACCATCTTATTGTCGTACCATAATTCTGTGCAGGTAGTACCATCCTCTTGCTTTATAACATTTATATTGAGCATATACTCTGCAGCCAGTACAACATTCGGCCAGATTAGCATTACCATTGCAAATAAAATACATATACTCTTGCGCATAAATAACCCTCCCTATCATTATCACTAGGACAAATAAAATCCAGATTATTTATAATATGTATCTACGCGCAAATTTTATACAAATACTCCTTATTTCTACATTATTTTTCTTAGAAATACAGGAAAAATGGAAAACTATGGTGAATTAAAACTAAGGTAAACAATATTAATGATTAATAAGGAGGTCGTAACATGAAAACTTATGTTAGATGTAAAGCCTGCGGATTTATAATGGATGAAAACCATGTAGATGACCTATGTCCTGCCTGCGGATTACCAAAAACGGTTTTCGAACCTTATACAAAAAAAATCTCTCCACGTCGCACATTTATTATTGATCAGCATCTTCATCCGATCAGTGTGCATTTTCCTCAAGTCTTTATGGCTGTTATTATTTTTATGCTATGTCTTGCTTTTGGGGTTGACGATCCTCTAAGAGGAGAATTCCTCATTGCGGCAAAACTTTCTATTATCGCCTTCCCCTTTTCTGTACTTTTAGGTTTCATTACAGGAATCATTGACGGTAAAATCCGTTTTAAAAAATTAAAAACACCTCTTTTAATCCGAAAAGCAATTGTTGGAGCTATCCTTCAAGTATTATCCATTGCTATTTTCGTACTATACCTGGTAAATGGTTTTACTACAAGTAACATGATCATTATTATTATTTTGAGCATCTTATCTACAATCTGCGGCATTTATCTTGGGAAAGCAGGTTCTAGTATGTTTAATTCTATGATGCCCGGTTAAGTAAGATCTATAAGAGACAAAACTGCCAGCCTCAAGAAGGCTGGCAGTTTTGTTATGTTATCTTTTAAAGATGGAAGCCACAGCATGAGCAGCGATGCCTTCTCCCTTACCAGCAAATCCTAGCCCCTCTGTTGTTGTAGCCTTTACATTGACTTGCCCTAAATCAATTCTTAGAGCAGCAGCAATATTATGATTCATCTCAGGGATATACGCTGCTACTTTAGGACGTTCTGCTATAATCGTGGCATCAATATTATTTATTGAATAACCATGTTCCTCAAGAATTTCTCCAACCCTCTTTAAGAGCAAAATACTAGAAACCCCTTTATACTGTACATCTGTATCAGGAAAATGCTTACCAATATCACCTAATGCAGCCGCCCCCAAAAGAGCATCTTTAATAGCATGCAGCACAACATCCGCATCCGAATGTCCCTCTAATCCATGTATATAAGGTATTTCAACACCACCTAATATTAGCTTTCTTCCTTCTACTAATTTATGAACATCATATCCCATACCAACTCGTACCATGCTTTCAGCTGCACATCCTTTCTGTTCCCTCTTTCTTTCTATTAGCAACGCCTCAGCTATCGTTAAATCTTCTGGTGTCGTAACCTTAAGATTATCATAACTACCAGGCACTACCTTTACCTGTGCACCCAATCTTTCAACAAGAGAGGCATCATCCGTTCCAATATAGCCCTCCAGCCTGGCCTTCTCATATGCCTGCTGCAAAAGATGTGCATCGAAGCCCTGAGGTGTTTGTATCACCCATAAAGTACGCCTTTCGGGAGTACCTGTGACCCATCCATCTGCATCTACTGTTTTAATCGTATCTTTCACAGCTACAGCAACTACGGCAGCCTTATGTATACGAGCAGCATTAATCACACCCTGAATGCAGGATTCTGTCACAAGAGGTCTCGCACCATCATGGACTAAAATTACCTCTGTTTCCTTTGAGACCACCTTAAGAGCATTTGCGATAGAATGTTGTCGTTCACTACCACCTATCACTACTTGCCACGCCTTTATTCCTATCAAGCTACTGAGCATATTTTTTACTTGTTCTACTTCATCAATGGCAACTACGACAACTAGATTATTTACTTCAGAACATGCTGAGAAAGCTAATACACTATGTAACAGCACAGGCATATTAACGAGTGGCAAAAAGACCTTATTACTGCTCGTTTTCATCCTCTTTCCTTGTCCTGCAGCTGGTATGATGACTGTAACCACTTTATTATCCTGCCTTTCCTTTAGTTCCATTATTTATTATTGTATAACCTAATTGTTCTATCTTCCTGTCAAATTACCTCTTTTAAATTGAATGTAGGATCTCTTTGCTATTACAAAAACACCTACACCCCCTTGCAAATGTAGCTACTTTTTCTGAAACATAAAGGCGTGAAAACGACTTACCGATTCCGCAAAAAAAAATGTCTTCAAGCCTGCTTAAGAGCATAACTTGAAGACGTGATGACTACTTTTTTGCTTATGCACCTTTTTCCATGCCTTTAGGTTTAGCAAAAATCATTCGTCCAGCAGCTGTCTGTAGCACTGAGGTTACTAATACACCAATGGTATCCCCCATGTGTTTTTTACCACTATCAACAACAATCATTGTACCATCATCAAGGTAACCGATACCTTGACCAAGCTCTTTACCATCTTTCACAACATGAACTACCATTTCTTCTCCTGGCAACACGACAGGTTTCACAGAATTTGATAATTCGTTAATATTAAGAACAGTTACACCTTGCAACTCAGCAACTTTATTTAAATTATAATCGTTGGTGACAAGCTTCCCCTTAAGTAATTGTGCCAATTTAACCAGTTTTGAGTCTACTTCAGCAATATCCTCAAAGTCCTGTTCATAAATCTCTACATGCAAACCTAACTCCTTTTGCATACGATTTAAGATATCTAAACCTCGGCGACCACGATTACGTTTAAGCAAGTCTGAAGAGTCAGCAATATGTTGTAATTCCTCTAATACAAATACAGGAACTACAAGAATTCCTTCCACAAATCCACTTGTACAAATATCCGCAATACGCCCATCAATAATGACACTCGTATCTAGAATTTTATAGTGGGGTTGAGTAACTACTTTTTCCTTTTGCTTCTCTTTTCCTTTCCATGAGAAACCTACTAATAGTCCAACTATTTCTTCACGCTTATGAATAGCAATATTTACCCCAAGATACCCTAAGATTATACTAATAATTCCTGGAACATAGCTACCAATAATCGGTATATGCATAAATGCAGATCCAATTAAGTTAGAAATAATTAAACCAACAGCCAGTCCTATCGAGCCTGCAATAACATCATATACTGGCATTTTATTAAGCCTTGCTTCTATCCAATACGTAAACTGCCATAAATATTTGATACAAAAAGGTGCTAATAGATAACCAATTATCCCACCTGCTAAACCACCAAAAGCAGCTAGCAAGATAGTGACCATCGTATCACTGCTGCTGATAAAGCCTACCCGCAAAAATTCATCACTCACTATAGATGACAAAAAAGAACTCGTTCCTAACCATTTTGCTGTCATCACGCCTGAAATAGCCGCTAATAGTGCAATGATAAATCTCAAAATTTTATCCAACAAAATTACACCTCCTTTACTGTTTATTATTATATAAGACTTTCCGTATTCCCACAACCCTAGTATCTTTAGAATATAGGGTGGAAACATTATCTATTATATCCTAACATTAACAAAAAAATACGTCAGTTGCCTGGCGTATTTTCTTGCATTAACTCATCTATCCATTCTTCTATACTACCCAAGTCCTTACCACAAGCTAAAACTAGTTCACTAACCATAATTTTTCTTGCGGTTTCGAGTAGTCTTCGTTCACCAGCTGACAGTTTTTTTGAATTATCCTGGAGCATAAGGTTCCGAACAACTTCAGCCACTTCATATATACTGCCAGTTTTTATTTTTGTTAAGTTTAAATTAAATCTCTTATTCCAACTGGCCGTTTCTTGCACTGAAGTAGCCCTTAGTATATCTACAACTTTGGTAATTCCTACTTCGTCAATCACTTCTCTAAGACCAATATTTTCAACATTCTTCATAGGAATCATCACTCTCATACCACCGTAAGGCATCGTAAGAATATAGTAATCTTGCAGTTGTCCAAACACTTCATGTTTTTCAATTGCCTCAATGACACCTGCACCATGCATGGGATATACCACTTTGTCCCCTATAGCTAACATAGCATCAACTCCTATGCTACGTAGTATAACACAAATAAAACACATTGTCAAAATTGTATATTTTAGCATAGCGCAATAATTATTGTCAAACATTATTTTATTACCTTATGATCGCTATTTTTGACGGAAATCGTGAATTACCTACTTAAATGGCTAATTATAGCCATTTAGAATATTATGAATTCAAGTAAGATTTACATAAAAAATTTTAAATTGCAAATTCATCTCCCACAATATTGACAATCATAGATTGATATTTATATAATTAATACAAAGTGAGGTGTTTCGTAATGGATGAAAAATGCTCTGATTTCCAAACCGCTGTAGATGATTACTTAATTCGCCATCGCAGTATCCTTGATATTATGACAAAATACCAAGAGGCAAGTGCCAGAGTCAATCGTGCTTTTGCCAAATCAGTTACTGAATGCGGTTGCGTAACAGTAAATGCCACCCGCCAGCAAGCACCTGCTGACATTGAATATAGCCACTTGAAAAAATTCATGTCTTCTCATTTATCAGGTGAGCCTTGCGAACAGTGTAAAGAAATAATAACCAAAGAATTAGGACATAGTCTATTTTATTTAGCTGCACTTTGCAACTTATCAGGAATTAGCCTCAATGAAGTAATGCACAAGGAATGTAACACTGTTACCACTTTGGGATTTTTTCATTTATCCTAATATTGGGCAATTAAAACTGCTTATTTCTACTGTAAAACGCGACTAGTAATAGTCGCGTTTTTTTATTACATAAAGCAATTAGCATAGGGACATGATACAAATATGCAGGAGGTTGTGATTATTTTTGCCATCCTCAATGTAGCTTATTTAAAATGTAACGGGGTGAAATCATGTCTGCTTTCCTAGTAATAATCATCACGCTCCTACTCTCATTTTCTTCCCTTCCTTACGCTTTGGCCGCCAATTCCTCCGATAGTTTCGAATTAACATCTGGCTACAACACTATAGTGGACGAGAACAATAATGTTATTTTACAACTAGGCCTAGCCCTTCATGTTGGTGATAAATATATTAACGAGGATAATACGCTTTATGAAATTACCCTCATTGAAGGCTCGTTAGCTAAAGCTCGCTTTGTTAAAACTGAATCAAGTCTTTCTCTACGTACAATTTCGATACCCGTCCAAGGAACGCCAGCAGGCTATCAGCCGCTAATTGCCATTTATCACACTCACAATGACGAGTCATATATCCCCACTGATACTGTTGCGACTGAGCCAGGTAAAGGCAGTATTATGTTGGTAGGCGATAGTTTAAGTAATCGTCTTAATGAGTTAGGTTATCAAACAGAACATGACAAAACCCTTCACGAGCCTCATGATGCTAATGCTTACCAGCGTTCTAGACGTACCTTCATGAGATTACTGGAACGTCAGCCTGCAGCATTGTTTGACATCCACCGTGATAGCGCACCACTTACATACTATCAAACAACTATCAACGGAGAAGATACTGCGAGAATCTTATTAGTAGTCGGCCAGCAAAACCAAAACCGTGAAACGACTCTGCAATATGCCAAGACAATAAAAGCGAATGCGGATGCAGCCTATCAAGGATTAATTCGTGGTATATTCATTGCCCATGGAAATTATAACCAAGATTTAAATCCTCATTCCATGCTCGTCGAAGTGGGTACCCAATACAATACAAGAGAGGCCGCACAGCGTAGCGCTGCGTTATTTGCCGATGTCATTCCATCTATTATTAGTCCAAATCCAATGACTGCTGCTCCTTCACCAGCCGCCGTGTCAGATGCAGAAAATCTCCCTTCTACAACAGATACTGCTCAAGGGAATGGTACCAATGCAGTATCAGAAGAAAATAAAGCTGCGCTTTATGATATCTTCTCAGTTGTAGGCGCAGTACTCATTAGCACTATCGCTTATCTTTATCTTAGCACTGGCAGTTGGCAAGAAGCCAAGAATAAGCTTTACAAATTTTATAAATATGAATTCACCAATTTTTTAGGACCACACAGAAAAAGAAAAGATTAATACATCTCCCAAGGAGTTGTTATCATGGTATTCAAGCGTCCTTTTATATGGTTAACAGGGGGAATTTTACTCTTAAGCATTATTGCTTTCAGCTTTTTACATCTCTTGCCTCTTAATATCTTTTCAATTCAACAAAAACCAGAACCAGAGCCTCAAAAAGTATATGATTACTACCTCGTTGTTGATGAAAAAGATGGTCATACCTTGATGTATGTACCTTTAGTGGTATCTGTTGGAGATGAAGTTCTTTCTGAGGAAAATAAACTCTATAAAGTTGTAAGAATAGAAGAAAACCGAGCTTATGCCCGGTTTGTCGAAGACATTAATTTAGAAAAATATAAAAAGAAATAATATCTACCATCATTCTGTATTACATTCATACATGACGGTCTAGCAGTGCTTGTTCTCGCACTCGCTTTAGGCCGTCCTTTATTGTTTTTGCCCGAACTTCACCAATCCCCTCTACATCGTCAAGTTCGGTAGTAGTTGCATTATAAATACAATGTAAGGTCCGAAAATGGGTTACTAAATTATCTACAATAGACATAGGTAACCGAGGTATGCGGCTCAAAACCCGATAACCTCGAGGTACTACAGGTATATCTAGCGTATTCGGGGTCGTTCCGTAACCTAATATACGGCATATAGTATAAGGTTCTAAACTTTCCTCTGGCAATGCAGCTAACTGTTCACGAACCTGCTGAAAATTCTGAGCCCCATTACAATAGTCTTTAAGCAACAGTTCCATATCGTCTTGTTCAGATAATAATTCTTCCATTTGCATATTGACCAAGCGGCCTTCACTGCCTAATTCTATTATATGACGCTCAACTTCTCTAGCAATCCGGTTCACATGTTCAACACGAATAACAATCTCAGCCACGTCCAATAATGTAACAAAATCTTCGAACTCTAAGGCACTTAGGTTCGTTAAACTCCTGACTAAAACCTTACGATACTTTTCCAAAGTTTGTAACGCTTGGTTGGCCCTGCTTAAACTTACTGTAATATCTTTAAGAGTATACCTTAAGTTACCAAGATACATGGTAATCAGATTACGTCTTTGTGAAATTGCAATTACAAGTCCTCCGGTTTGCCTTGCTACCCTTTCTGCCGTACGATGTCTTGTACCTGTTTCCGTTGTAGGAATTTTGGAATCAGGAACTAATTGAGCATTGGCATATAGGATATGTTTTAGGTCCGAAGACAAAATCAAAGCACCGTCCATTTTCCCTAATTCATAAAATCCCGCAGGAGTGTACTCACAATTTAAGGAGAATCCACCATCTACCACATCCATTAAAGGCTGATTATTACCTACCAGCACTAAGACGCCCATCTTCGCCCGCAAAATATTTTCCAAACCTTCTCGTAAGGGTGTCCCAGGTACTAATTTCTTAATTGTTTTAATAAATTTTGCGTCCCATAATTTATCTTCTCGGTTCTTCGTCATACAAACACTGCCTCCATTGCTTCTAGTACATTACTCACTCCGACTATTTTAAGTCCTTGCTGGCGTATTTTAAGCCCAGTCATATTCCCAGCAGGAATAACAAACCGTTTAAAACCCATGGTAGCTGCTTCACTGATACGTACATCTACCCTCGATACCATACGTACCTCACCAGTCAAACCAACCTCTCCCATAACAACAGTTCTCGCATCAAGTGAAACGTTGCGAAAACTAGAAGCAACAGCTAAGATGACGGCTAAATCTGCTGCAGGTTCAGTAATACGAATACCTCCTACTGCGTTTACATAGGCATCTTGGTTGGCTAAAGTTAAGCCTACCCTCTTTTCTAATACCGCCATTAGAAGAATTAGTCGATTGTAATCAAAACCAGCCGCCATACGTCTAGGCATACCAAAACAAGTCGTGCTAACCAAGGCTTGAATCTCAATGAGTAAGGGTCTAACTCCCTCCATACAAGCAAGAACTACTGATCCTGGTGCACTTTCTGCTCTTTCAGACAACAGTAACCCTGAGGGATTTTTTACCTCCATTAAACCTTCTTCCTCCATGGAAAAAATGCCACTCTCATGGGTAGAACCAAAGCGGTTTTTTATCGCTCTCAAGACACGGAAAGCATAACTTTTTTCACCTTCAAAATATAGAACCACATCCACCATATGCTCTAAAATTCTCGGACCGGCAATGTTTCCTTCTTTTGTCACATGCCCAATTATCGCAATCGGAATTCCACTTTCTTTTGCTAAACGTAAAAGTTTTCCAGTGGATTCACGAACCTGGCCTACACTACCTGGAGCGGAGGGAATTTCTGGACTATACATCGTTTGAATCGAATCAATAATCATCAATGCAGGCTTAAGACGATTTGCAGCTACTGCGATATCGTCCAGATTGGTTTCCGTCATAATCAATAATTTATCACTTAATTTATTAAGCCGCTCAGCTCGCATTTTCGTTTGTGCTGCCGATTCTTCACCAGAGACATATAATACCGTTCCATATGTCTGACTTACACTGCAAGCCACTTGTAAGAGCATAGTAGATTTACCAATACCAGGGTCACCACCAATTAAAATAAGAGCACCTGGTACAATACCGCCGCCTAACACCCGATCAAACTCTCCTACACCAGTTGCTAACCTTGGTACTGGAAAGTTATCCACTTCCGTAATTGGACGCGGTTTTGCACCACTGCTGGTACTATGGCGATTTTTCCCTTCTGCCTTACCTAATGTTTCTTCAACCATGCTATTCCAAGCCTCACAACCTGGACACCGCCCGAGCCATTTTGGCGAATCAGCACCGCACTCTTGGCAGACAAAATGAATTTTAGTTTTAGACAATCCCGTTACCCCTTCTCACAAAAACAAGCACTTTATAACACGCAAATATATAGTTGCTATTATAAAGTGCTCTTCGCTTTATTTCATTTGTTTTCCTGCAAAAATGGCATTATTTATTGTTTTTTCGCCAAATTCACTTTTCCGTCTTCATCCACATCAATCAACACGGTATCACCACTTGTAACTTGCCGACGCAACATTAATTCAGCGATTTCGTCTTCTACTAATTTTTGAATGGCACGTCTAAGCGGCCTAGCGCCATAAGCATAATCTCGCCCCTCTTTAACTAGTTCTGATTTTGCCCCATCGCTACATACCAATGATAAGTTATTATCCTGCAAACGCTTACTAACTTCCTCTAGCATAATGTCGACAATCTGAGTCAGTTCTTTATCGTTTAGGCTACTAAATACGATCAGTTCATCAACACGATTAATAAATTCTGGACGGAAAGTTCGTTTCACTTCCTCCATCACTCTATTTCTAGCATTTTCAGCTTCATTATTCACCTTATCATCTGCTAAAAATCCTAAGGCAGCATTATCTTTTCGTAAGTGCTTAGCCCCGACATTGGAAGTCATAATAATTACCGTATTCTTAAAATCAACTTTACGACCTTGACTATCTGTCAACCTACCATCTTCTAACACTTGTAACAAAATATTAAATACATCAAAATGGGCTTTTTCTATTTCATCCAATAAGATGACTGAATAAGGTTTACGCCTTACTGCATCCGTCAACTGACCTCCTTCATCAAAACCGATATACCCAGGAGGTGCACCAATTAAGCGAGATACTGTATGTTTCTCCATATACTCGGACATATCTAAACGAATCATAGAATCTTCATCACTGAACAAAGTAGCAGCTAATGCTTTTGCTAGCTCTGTTTTACCAACACCTGTTGGTCCTAGGAAAATAAAGGAACCAATAGGACGTTTTGGATCTTTAAGCCCTGCTCTAGCTCGCCGCACTGCTCTGGCTACTGATTTGACAGCATCGTGCTGACCAATCACTCTTTTATGCAATTCCTCTTCCAGATTTAGTAAACGTTCCGCTTCTTCTTGGGCCAATTTTTCAACGGGAATACCTGTCCAAACTGCTACGATATGAGCTATCTCTTGACCAGAAACGACAAGCTGCTCATTGCCTTGCTGTTTCCATTCTTTTTGTTTGCTATCTAATTCTTCTTTTAGCTTTTTTTCTTCATCGCGAAGACGAGCTGCCTGCTCATATTCTTGTACTGCAATGGCGGCTTCTTTTTCCGTCTGCACTTGTTTTAATTCTTTTTCTAGTTCTTTCACATTGGTTGGTGAGGAAAACGTTTTAAGGCGGACCCTTGCTGCGGCTTCATCCATTAAATCTATGGCCTTGTCTGGTAGAAAACGGTCGGAAATGTAGCGATGGGATAGGGTAACTGCAGCTTCAATCGCTTCGTCAGTAATACTAATCCGATGGAAAGCTTCATACTTATCACGGATGCCCTTCAAGATGCTAATCGCATCTTCTACAGATGGTTCGTTTACTGTAATCGGCTGAAAACGACGTTCCAAAGCCGCATCCTTTTCAATATACTTTTTATACTCATTGAGGGTGGTAGCACCAATTACTTGTATTTCGCCACGAGCTAAGGTAGGTTTTAAAATATTTGCGGCATCTATGGCCCCTTCTGCGGCACCAGCACCAATTAATGTATGCAATTCGTCAATAAACAAAATTACATTACCATCTTGCCGTACCTCTTCCATAACTTTCTTTAGGCGTTCTTCAAATTCACCCCGATACTTAGAGCCTGCGACCAAGGAAGCCATGTTAAGAGATACAACTCTTTTTACTCTCAACATCTCAGGCACATTGTTTTGCACAATACGTTGGGCTAAACCTTCTGCAATTGCAGTCTTACCTACCCCAGGCTCACCAATCAATACAGGATTATTTTTCGTACGTCGGCTTAAAACTTGTAATACACGTTCAATCTCTAACTCCCGTCCAATAACAGGATCAATTTTCCCATCTCGAGCTAGTTTATTAAGATCGCGGCCAAACTCCTCAAGTGTAGGTGTATTGGAATTTTGTTGTTTTCCCCCAGCTTGTGGATTTGCTCCCTGCCCTGAAGGAACAAACCCACTCAAGAGTTCCGTTACCTTTTGACTTACTACTTGAACATCAATGCCAAGTCCATTTAATATTTGGGTTGCTATGCCTTCCCCTTCTTGCAATAAACCAAGCAATAAGTGCTCTGTACCCACGTAATTATGGCCTAAGTCGGCTGCAACTTCAATTGCTAACTCAATGCAACGTTTAGCACGAGGTGTATAGGCTACTTGTGAGTTATTCCCTTTGCCCCGCCCCACGATTTGTTCTACAGCAGAACGAATGGTTTCAATTGTAATATCTAGGGATAATAGCCCTTTTGCTGCTACGCCCTCTTTTTCATGCAGTAAACCTAACAATAGATGTTCTGTACCTACATAATCATGACCCAACCCTACCGCTTCTTGCTGTGCAAAGTATAGAGCTTTTTGCGCTCTTTCTGTAAAACGTCCTAACATTTTATTTCTCCTCCTTCAAAAACTTATCTCGAATAATTTGAGCCCTTAATTTTTTACGATCATTTCCACTTAGTTCAGGACGACAGCTCATTTTTTGTAAAAAATTAGGTCTGGTAATCACCATAAGTTCGTTAAAATTACATTCTGGAACATCCTTGATAATTTCCAGTTCATATCCCATTCGTACATCGCTGAGAAGAGACAATGCCTCTTGACCTGACATACTACGGGCATATTTTAAAATACCGTAGGACCGCCATACCCGGTCAGCTAGCATATCTGTAGTCTCTGCATATAGACCACCCCTGGCCGTTCGTTCATGATCTACTACTTGTTTGACCACACTGTACAAATTATCAATAATTTCCTGTTCCGTAAATCCCAGGGTAAGCTGGTTAGATATTTGAAATATATTCCCCACCGCTTCCGTTCCTTCACCGTATAAACCTCTAACTGTCAAACCAAGCTGAGTTACGGCATTCACGATTCGATTAATCTGTCCTGTGAGAACCAGAGCAGGTAAATGTACCATAACAGAGGCTCTGAGTCCTGTACCTAGGTTGGTCGGACAAGAAGTTAAATACCCTAATTCTTCATTAAAGGCAATGGTATGCTTATTTTCAATAATATCATCTACTTGATTGGCACTTGCGAAAGCCTCCATTAAGTTAAGTCCCGGCATTAAGCATTGTATCCGTAGATGATCCTCTTCATTAACCATAATGCTTACTGTTGTATCCTGTTTTATAATTAGGGCTCGATTCCCTGCTTCCCGGGCATGATTAGGACTGATAATATGTTTCTCAACTAATACTAACCTTTCTAGCAGAGGTAACTTTTCTAAATCAAGAAACATATACTCTGGCTGACCATCTATATTTAAATCACATAAAGATTGTTTAACCTGAGCTACGATCTGAGACAGTTGTTCTGCATTGGCCCTTTGTGGAAAAGGTATTCCCTCCAAATTGCGTGCCAAGCGAATGCGACTGGCAAGAACAATATCACCATCTTGTGCACCACTACTCATCCAGTACACGAAAGGTTGATTCAGCAAATTTTCAATTGTCATTTGCTACTCCTCCTTGCCCTTTAAGCCAATTTCTTTTTCTAATTTTTTAATATCATCCCGCAGGATAACAGCTTTTTCATACTCTTCATTTAATACATACTGCTCTAATTGCTGACGCAAATTTTTGATTTGCTGCCTAATCTTTAATGTACTGCCACTACGCTTAGGGAATTTTCCAGTATGACTACTTGCACCATGAATTCGTTTTAGTAATGGATCAAATTGTTCTCCAAAGACCGTATAACAAGCACCACAACCTACTTTTCCTTTTCGATTAAAATCATCGTAAGTCATTTTACATTCTGGGCAATGGGCTTGCCCCTCGACTATTTTAGGATCAGCAAAAAGCCCATGATTAAACATACCTTTTAAAAAATCATGAACATAGAACTGAGTATCAAATGCTAAACTAATTTCACCAGCAGCTTTTGCACATTCAGCACATAGGTTTCTTTCTGTTTTTTGATTATTTACTATTTTGGTAATATGCATACAAGCTGTACGTTTATTGCAATCATCACATAACATATTACACCCTCCTCACGTAAATTCAGCCAATTTGAGTATTAAGGATCGTAACATAGGGGCTCGTTCTTCTGGCTCTATGTGTTTATAAATCAGATCAAAAAAATGCATGATCAAACCAGCCTCCCTTCCTGTCAACATCCCCTGGGCTGTAAGACTTTTAACAATTTCTACTGCTTCTGTAAATATGGTATCTTCAAGAATTTGCTCTGCAGCATCCTCATAGATCATTGTATGTACGGGAATACGTTCGATGCGCACAAATCCCCCTGATCCACGCTTTGACTCAACTAAAAAGCCTCGCTCTATTGTAAAACGTGTACTTAACACATAACTAATTTGGGAGGGGGCACATTCAATTTCTTCCGCCATTTCATTACGCTTTAATACAATGATATCTTCACATTCATTTGCAAGTTTATGCAAAATGAGTTTTTCAATAATATCTGCTAAATTACTCATAGTATCCCTACCTGCCTACTACGTATTTGACCTTTACTCTATTTTATTTGACTTTTTGACTTTTTGCAACTATATAATAAAAAAAAATTAGCCTTTCCTGTAAAAAGGTAATTTTACTGCTTCTTTTTCGTTTTTAACCACTCACAGAGTAAATATAAGACCGCAAGTGACATCAATATTCGATTGATCCATTTAAATTCATTCGCAAAATATTGGATTTCCCAGTAGGAGATTGGACTGTGAACGCTAAATAGAGACAGGGGATACAATAAATAATTTGCATAGGCAGCATGAGTCAAACTATCTATCAGTAAGTGGGTACCCCACCCTATGACAAAGGCTTGCACCCCTTTTACCTGGACGAGTAAGGTAGTAATAAATACAATACCCCAAACGACTATAGAGTGACCAATCAGATCTATTTTTACAACCCACGGATACATGGGTAATAGAGACATCATTTTAGCTGGGTCTAAGTGTAACAAATCAATCCATGACAATTGCCCATGCAGCAACATGATCCCTACAGCAATGATATAAATATAATCAGGCAACATGGAACCAATTAAAAAATTCCAAACCATTGGATGATGACGTGTTAAAAAGTAGATCCAGAATCCATGATGCCAGGTAAACATGCTAATTCCCTCTTTCCTTTTCTATAGTATTACACAAATAAAGGCAGATCTATGCCAAAAAGAAGAGAGCGTTTTCGCTCTCTTCTCTTCCATTTATTTTTTATTCGCTTGTACTTTTTTCGCAAATTCTAGCCCAAAATTAAAACATTGTTCCTTCTCATCTTTACTCGTTACCCATTTTAGCGCTAATTCAGAAGATTCAACTTTTATTCCGGCAGCCTCCAAAGAATTCTCAAGGATCTTTTGCGCACCGCCAGCCCAACCATGGGCACTAAAGGCAGCCCCAAGTTTATTAACAGGTTTCAAGCCTTGTATATACGATAGGAACCCACCCATTGTTGCTAATACTGTATTATGTTGGGTTGATGATCCAAGAATAACCCCACCAGCTTCTAAGATGTCATTCATAATATCACTCATCGCTGATGTTTTTAGTCTATGTAACTTTGCTTTTGCCCCTGAAGCCGCAACACCTTCTAAGATACGGCGAGCCATATCTTCTGTTGCTCCCCACATAGTATCATAAACAATTACTACTGTATCATCATGATATCCAGTACCCCATTGCTCATATTTTTTCAAAATATCGGTAATATGGGAACGCCATATTACGCCGTGGCTAGGAGCAATCATTTTAATTGGCACAGTTTCTGCCTTTTTTAACGCGCCGCCAACCAGTCTCGTATAAGGAAGTAAAATATTAGCATAATATTTAGCTGCTTCTTGCATAATATCATGGATTTCATTTTCATCATCAAATGGATTTGACGTACAAATATGCTGTCCAAAGGCATCATTAGAAAACAAAATTTCTTCACCAGTGAGATAACTAGCCATAGAATCTGGCCAATGCAGCATAGGCAGAGTTATAAATTTTAGTTGATTACGACCTAAATCTAATGCGTCGCCTTCTTTTACTACTTGGAAATCATAATCTTTTTGATAATGCTTTATGATGGATTCTTTACCTTGCGCTGTCAAAACCACTTTGGCCTGTGGTGCCTTTTCCATAACCATCGGTAATGCACTTGCATGGTCAGGTTCTGTATGATTGCACACAATATAATCAATTTTGGTAAGGTCAACAATTTGACTGACGCGCTCTAGTAATTCTGCTCCAAAAGGTGCTTTTACTGTATCGATTAGACAAATTTTTTCATCCACAATTAAATAGGAATTATAAGTAATACCTCTGGGTGTAGCATAACCATGAAAATCTCTCATGGTCCAGTCAACTGCCCCCACAGAGTATACACCTTTTGCAATTTGAACATTATTCATCATAGTAAATTTCCTCCTAAGTCTCCCAACTTCATTTTTGTTTATAGTAAATTAGGTGCTTTTCTTATAGCCCCTAACACCAAACTAGCTTCTTCAATAATATGCTCAATAATATCCTTCACTGGTTCTATTTTAGTCAATGGGAGTAAGCTTTGACCAGCTTGTACCATTCCATTCTCCACATCCCCATCAATGGCGGCTAGACGATTTGTACCTGTTGCCAAACGAGCGAGTTCTTCTTCCGATGTATGTTGACGTTCTAATTCCAAGAAACGATCTGTAAATTTATTTTTAACACCACGAACAGCATGTCCGTGAAGCGCTCCTGTGACTACGCTGTCGTTATCAGTTGCAGCAATTAGTTTATGTTTTACATTGGAATGAACAGCACATTCTTCTGCTACTAAGAAACGAGTGCCCATTTGTATTCCTGATGCTCCCATTGCCAAGGCAGCTACTAATCCACGTCCATCAGCAAATCCACCCGCTGCAATAACTGGAATATCAACCGCTGGAATTACTTGCGTCATTAAAGCCATAGTCGTCAATACTCCAATATGACCTCCCGCTTCCATTCCCTCTACTACAATCGCATCAGCACCTTTTTCCTGCACCCGTTTTGCTAATTTAACATTAGGTACTACTGGAATTTTTTTAATACCTGCTTCATCTAGCTGTGAGAAAAAAGGAATTGGATTTCCTGCCCCAAGGGTAACGAAGGCTACTTTTTCCTTGCAAATTACATCCATAATTTCTTCTTTATCTGATGCCATAAGTTGTACATTGACACCAAATGGTTTCGTCGTAAGGGATTTTGCTAAACGAATTTGTTCACCAACCCATTGGGCATTGCGACCGCCTGCTGCAATAATACCAGCACCACCAGCTTCTGATACAGCTGCTGCTAGCTTTCCGTCAGATACCCATGCCATGCCGCCTTGGATGATAGGATATTTTATATTTAGCATCGTTGTTAGTTTTGTACTCATCTTTGATCTTCCTTTCTTGAAATATATTATCTTTGGGAAAATTCACGATTTAATTACATTTTCCTGCAAAAACTCTTCTCTTATTTTCATAAAACGAATATCCAGTATTTTCTGTATTTTTACATAAAATTATACTTTACAATTGTCGTTAATCAATTTATAATGAAATGCTATATAATACATATAATATACGACGTAGATATAGGCTTTAATCATTACTTATAAAGGGGAATTTAGTATGATAATGGGGATAATTGGCAGACACCTAACGATTGATATGTATGGATGTAACTTTGAAAGTCTTACTAATATTGAATTTATAAAAAAGGCAATGACAGCAGCCATTGCTGAATCCAATATGACACTACTCAATTTCACTTATCATAAATTTGAATCACAAGGATTAACAGTGTTAGCACTATTAGCAGAAGGTCATATGAGCGTACATAGTTACCCAGAAAAAGGATATGCTGCCATCGATGTCTTTACTTGTAGCGATAACAGTCAACTTAACCAAGCATCTAATGCATTGAAACGTTTTTTAAAACCTGAAAAGACGAAAATTACCAATATTAAACGAGGTGATTTCGGTTCTATCAGTGATATGAAACCAAAAATTAAAGTTAGCGTTACTCCTATACGCCGCGTGCGAGATACAGGAGTAAAAGTTTTTAAATTTTTATCTCGTTCTAAATAGATTAATAAAAAAACCGTTATCACAGGCTTAAACCCTGTAATAACGGTTTTTTTACGGAATCAGAAAGTATAACACTTTCTTGATTCCAAGTAAGAACGACTAAGGCTTCTGCCTGCGTCCGAGGACTTGGCACAAGCCAAGTCTTTTCTTATTAATTTTCACCAAAATTACTAGCAATAAGCTCTTCTAAGGCTTTAATGCATTCTTTCTCGTCTTCGCCTTCAACAGTAATATTAATTTGAGCATTTTGTTTTATACCCATTCCCATTACGGCTAGAATACTCTTACCATCCGCTGTCTTATTATTCCCTGTAATTCTAACTTTACTTTTAAAACTTGCCGACTTTTGTACAAATTGAGCTGCTGGCCTAGCATGTAGCCCACTATTATTTGTAATCGTTATTTGTTTTTCAATCATATGTATCCCTCACTAAAAATTATTATTGAAAATCTAGTAGCTGGCTCCTACATAAATAGTTGAACCACAAAGGCACAAAGGACATGATACCCTCCTTTGTGTGCCACCAGAGGTGGCAGCGTCTTTGTGGTTCATTACGCTTATTAATTATGGCACTTAGCTAACAAAACAGGGATTTTTTCAGCACTTATTTAACGTACGTGCACCTTCCGCAGTTGCTATTACAGCAGACAGTGAGCTGCCTAGAGAGGCTTCCACAACAGCACTAATGGCTCCTTCCAATATAGGGGCATCTGCAATCTCTACTTTAGCACGTAGTTCATCATCCAGAAAATCAAAAGCAGTTTCCGTACTGAGCACTGCACTACCAAGGTCGACTAGGACTGCAACACCATCACCCGTATTGGCCAAAACAATGGCTTCACTCACCTTGAATGCATCTGTACCTATACTACCATCATCCATTCCACCAGCAGCAATGATCTGCTGGTTAGGGTTAGCCATTTGTAATGCCATTTCTCTTATACCTTCTGCAACCTTTTGGCTATGTGAAACAATAACGACTCCTACCATATCCCTACAGACCTCCTAATTATTACCGCGAAGAAACTCCAATAAAGTACGCAACATAATATAAGATGATGTGGCCCCAGCATCTTGATGTCCAATACTACGTTCGCCAAGATAGCTGGCCCGACCTTTGGTTGCTGCAATCGTTTTAGTAAATTCGACACCCTCCTGAGCAGCATTACATGCCAACTCTAAACATTCGATTACAGTTTTATTTTCTTTTGCACCTTCTATAAATGCATCATAGGCAGGTTCTAAAGCATCTAACATGGTTTTCTCTCCACGAATCGCTTTTCCCCGTTCCTTAATCCCTGTAATAGCTGCTGCTAGCATCAAACCAACAGTATCAGTGTCAAGCTGGGTTTTACCTTGGCTTGGGCCAGCAGCCCGTAAAAAAGCTGTACCATATAATGGGCCAGAAGCACCTCCAACACTGGAAATTAACGTCATACCAATGGTTTTCATAATCTTACCGATATCGGTTTCCGCTTCTAATGCCTGCATCTTGGCCTGTACTGCCTCAAAGCCTCTTGCCATGTTAATGCCATGATCTCCATCACCAATTGCAGCATCTAAATCTGTTAACATTTGTTTATCACGGATAATCGCTTTTCCGATCGTATTAATAGCTTCAAATATATATCCACCCATAGAAACAAAGCCCCCTTTAAAACTGTACCAACGCCGGTGTATCCGCAGCAGCGAATAATAATTCTTTTAACTCACCATCAAGCTTCAATATGCTAACTGAAAAACCAGCCATTTCTAAAGAAGTCATGTAATTACCTACGTAAGTCTTGGCAATTTTAATCCCTTTATCTCCTAGTATAGCTGCAACTTTACGATTTATTACATATAACTCCATTAATGGTGTAGCTCCCAACCCATTAATTAGTACCGCTACTTCTTCGCCAGTGCCTAATGGCATATCAGCCAAAATTTTATCTACTAAATGATCTGTAATTTCATCAGCTGACCTTAATGCCTCACGGTGTGTACCTGGTTCACCGTGAATCCCCATACCAATTTCAATTTCATTATCTTCCAGTATAAAACTAGGTTTGCCAGCTGCTGGTACTGTACACGGAGCAAGTGCCATCCCCATAGATCTTACATTACTGATTACTTTCTCTGCAACCCGTTTTACCTCCGCCAAATCTGCACCAGCTTCGGCTTTAGCGCCTGTAATTTTATGTACTAATACTGTACCAGCAATCCCTCGGCGTCCAATCGTCCATGTACTATTTTCCACTGCTACATCATCATTAAC
This sequence comes from Pelosinus sp. UFO1, assembly GCF_000725345.1. NCBI lineage: Bacteria > Bacillati > Bacillota > Negativicutes > Selenomonadales > Sporomusaceae > Pelosinus > Pelosinus sp. UFO1. Next base: position 618,395 of record NZ_CP008852.1, on the reverse strand, counting down.
AATTACTTTGTCAACAACAATCCCATCAGCTTCTGCCATCTCAATTGCCATTTCAAAATTCATGACGTCACCGCTATAATTTTTTATAATTAAAAGTACTCCCTTGCCATTATCTACTGCTTTTACTGCTTCGTACACCTGGTCTGGTGTAGGTGAAGTAAATACAGCACCAGCAACAGCACCATCTAACATTCCTTTACCAACAAAACCAGCATGAGAAGGTTCATGACCACTACCACCACCGCTAACTAAGGCAACTTTACTTTCTGGTGCATTGGCTCTTACCAATACATCAAAGCCTTCTATTCTTTTTACATACTGTGGGTGTGCCAACACTATTCCTTGTAACATTTCCTCTACTACCTGTTCTGGTACATTAATAACTTTTTTCATTTTGTTTACTCCCCTTCGTTATTTTATATCCCATTTGTGGCAGATTCCGATTTACATAAGGAAATAGAATTACATCCGAAGTAACATTATCCCTTACTTATAGTAATACAAGCAATAATCGTGCCAAAAGAAAAATTTGGCATTAAAATTTACTCTAACAATGAAGTTTTTAATCAAATAGTAACATAAATTTGCTATAGGATCTGCTCTTCTTATGTACGATAACATGGTATAAGCCTTAACCTTCAGTCTTTTTCACTAGCTACAAATTTCTCCAACAAAAGAAAAGAACTTGGCAAATCCAAGTTCTTTTCTTTTAATAAATTAATGTAGCTTACTTTAAGAAAGTAATATTGGTAAAAAGTATCAAGCAACTCTATTTTGTTGATACTTTTTACCAATTACATCCTTAAATTACCAAGATACTGTTTTTTCAATTCCATATTTTTTTGCTTTCGCTGCTATCGTTTTATGGGTCAACCCCAATGCCTTACCAGCACTATTAAAACTCCCGTACTTTCCCAAGGCCAGTCTTATTATCAATTTTTCATACTCATTCCAAGTTAAAACAATATCATCCGTAATAAAGTTATTCTGTTCTTTTTTTTCTAACAAGAGTTCTTCTTTTAGATAACTAGGCAAATGTTTTGCTGAGATTGAACTTCCTTCTGTTAAGGTCACCATTCTCTCGATCATATTTTCTAACTCCCGAACGTTCCCTGGCCATTTATATTGCATAAGTACTGCTAAAGCATCACTCTTAATACTTTTAGGAGGTTTTGCTAATTCGCGACTTATCTTATCTAGAAAATACTCAACTAACATGGGAATATCTTCTTTCCGTTCCCTTAGTGGTGGCAATAAGAGGGGAATAACATTTAGGCGATAATATAAATCTTCCCGGAACTCACCACTTATCAACATCTTTTCTAAATCCCGATTAGTAGCGGCGATAATCCGCACATTTACTTTAATTGTAACTTCCCCACCTACCCGCTCAAATTCTTTTTTCTGTAATACACGCAATAACTTTACTTGCATACTTTTTTCCATTTCACCTATTTCGTCTAAAAAAATTGTGCCCTTGTTCGCTAATTCAAATCTCCCCAGCTTTCTACGAATAGCTCCTGTAAAAGCACCCTTTTCATGTCCGAAAAGTTCACTTTCCAATAAATTAGTTGGAATAGCGCCACAATTAACCCGAATAAAGGGACCATTCGCTCTAACACTAGCGTAATGGATTCCTTCTGCTACTAATTCCTTACCCGTACCGCTTTCACCACGAATTAATACATTAGAAGATCCTTCCGCGGCTTTGGTTGCCATAGCTAAAGCATCTAATACTTTACCACTGCGTCCAATAAAATGTTCAAATGCACGATTTGGCTTTTTCGTGCGCCATAACTCTTGCTCTAAATACTCAGCTTTTGCAGAAATATGATTTAATTTCTCCATGAAACTATGAACTTCTGTAATATCTTTTACGACGGATACAACTCCTGTTAATTCCCCATCAACAATTATAGGATTAACATTGGCAACTACAGTCACTCCATTAGATTTTTGGCTAATATTACTCAAAATCTGCTTTCCAGACGAAAGAACTGTAGATCGAGCTCCTTGAGGAGAAATTTCTTTTGTATTTTGACCGACTAATTCTTCATACTGCTGATTAACAATTCGTAAATATGCCGGATTTACATATGTAATACATCCGTCTTTATTAACAACACAAATACCATCTTGTACTGATTCTAAAATTAATTGTAACCGCTCTTTTAACTCTTTGATTTCTTGTAATTCCCATGTGACCTTTTCTAGCGCGGAAATATCTTCAAAAATAGCAACCGCTCCTTTGATCTGCCCATCAATTATAACCGGAGTACGATTCGTAATTGTACTAGAATTGCCAATAAGTTGCTTACAAGCCAGTTCAGGGATTCCTGATCTATTAACAAGATGTAGTCTCGAATTAGGAATTACGTCATATACTTTTTTGCCGATAACGGCGCTGGCGGGAATTCCTAAAATCCCTTCTGCAGCTGGATTAAATATAGTCACTAAGTCATTTTCATCACTTACCATTAATCCATTCGCCATACTATTAAAAATCTGTTCTGCCGTAAAAGAATTATCTTGAAGTAACTTATCAACTTTACTAATCGTCTCAGCATTGTCCAAATGAAAATCACTTTCTAAGAATGCTACCATCTGCTCCACTACTAATTCAGCATAATTCCCGCTACCTATAACCCATACTTCATCTCCCGCCTTTATTCTTAGAGAACAAAATAGCATCAAACTATTTGCTAGTATTTTTTCTCGATCTTTATAGCGAAAGAATATTGAAGTTTGATATTTCATATTAAACTCATGAGCTTTTTGTACTATCATAGCAGCAACCCTTGTATGTATTCCTTTTTGGTGTTGAATAACTGCTTTTTTTTCATAATACAATGTATCACCCTCTTTTATACAACGGTAAGTAAAAAAGACTCTATCAATAAGATTATGGAAAAATATTACTTGACATTTCTTCATTAATGGATAATAATAGTTAATAGATAATAAATACGTTTTGGAGGTAATTTAAAAATGAAAACTGAAAAAAACTTAGCTGACGGTTTTGCTGGTGAATCACAAGCCAATATTAAGTACTTAGCTTTTGCTAAAAAAGCGGAAGCAGAAGGGTATACACAAGCTGCTAAGCTTTTTCGTGCAGCTGCAGAAGCTGAAATGATTCATGCTCATTCTCATTTGAATGCCTTAGGTAAAGTAAAAACAACAGCCGATAATCTTCAAGCAGCCATTGCTGGCGAAACCTACGAGTTTAGTGAAATGTACCCACAATTCCTTGCAGATGCAAAGACAGAAGAAAATACTACTGCGGCAATACGCTCTTTTACACTTGCTAACGAAGCCGAAAAAGTACATGCTAAATTATACCAAAAAGCACTTACTAGCTTAGATACTAAAGAAAACTTTGACTATTATCTCTGTACTATCTGCGGTCATATTCACGAAGGTAGTGCACCAGATGCATGTCCTATCTGTGGAGCAAAAGCGCAAGCTTATAAAAAATTCTAATACATATATTTTTTATTATAACCGAAAGGCCACTTCTTGGAAGTGGTCTTTTTCTTTTATAGAAATTTTCTAATCAAATTTCTATAAATCCTTAAAAGCACTATTATGTAGATATCCACATATCACCTATATATTGTTAGTATCTTTTAAATTCGTTGCACAATATCCCTATCCCTCTTACAGTATAGATATAATCTATCCTATTTTAGACTTACTGCTACCATTATTTATTAATAACGCACAAGATTATCCCCAGTCTGTTTATAACCTGACTCCGACATCTCTAGCACTTCGAATCTATCTGCACTTTTATTTTCAGATTAAGCGCTAGGTTTATGTTATTATAAGGGGAGGTTAAATGCTAATGGCGAAGCGTTAATAATATGAAGCTGGCGCGACCAACAATACCAACACAATATTCATTTGCCAATAAAAAAAGCACTCACAAAAGTGAGTGCTTTTCCATATAACCAGCAACTACCTATCCTCCCAGGCCGTTTCCAACCAAGTACTTTCGGCGTATAAGGGCTTAACTACTGTGTTCGGTATGGGAACAGGTGGAACCCCTTAGCTATCGCCACTGGATTTTAGAAGTACATATTTTCATATGTTCCTTCAAAACTTCACAGAAGAAAGACTACATGTTAGTCGTTAGTAGCTGCGCTACTAACTAAATTAAGTCAAGCCCTCGTCCTATTAGTACCAGTCAGCTGAATCCATTGCTGGACTTACACACCTGGCCTATCAACCTTGTCATCTACAAGGGGACTTACTAGCTTACGCTATGAGAGACCTCATCTTAAGGCTGGTTTCACGCTTAGATGCTTTCAGCGTTTATCCTTTCCGAACGTAGCTACCCAGCTGTACCCCTGGCGGGATAACTGGTACACCATTGGTTCGTCCACTCCGGTCCTCTCGTACTAGGAGCAGTTCCCTTCAAGTCTCTTGCGCCCGCGATGGATAGGGACCGAACTGTCTCACGACGTTCTGAACCCAGCTCACGTACCACTTTAATGGGCGAACAGCCCAACCCTTGGGACCTACTACAGCCCCAGGATGTGATGAGCCGACATCGAGGTGCCAAACCTCCCCGTCGATATGGACTCTTGGGAGAGATTAGCCTGTTATCCCCAGGGTAGCTTTTATCCGTTGAGCGATGGCCCTTCCACGCGGTACCACCGGATCACTAAGTCCGACTTTCGTCCCTGCTCGACCTGTACGTCTCGCAGTCAAGCTCCCTTCTGCCTTTGCACTCTTCGCGCGATTTCTGGCCGCGCTGAGGGAACCTTTGAGCGCCTCCGTTACATTTTCGGAGGCGACCGCCCCAGTCAAACTGCCCACCTGACACTGTCCTTAATGTCGTTACTATTAAAGTTAGAATTCCAGTAAATAAAGGGTGGTATCCCAACAATGACTCCATACATACTAGCGTACATATCTCGCAGTCTCCCACCTATCCTGTACATCATTTACCAAAATTCAATGTCAGGCTACAGTAAAGCTCCATGGGGTCTTTCTGTCCAGTCGCGGGTAACCTGCATCTTCACAGGTATTTCAATTTCACCGGGTCCCTCGTTGAGACAGTGCCCAAGTCGTTACACCTTTCGTGCGGGTCGGAACTTACCCGACAAGGAATTTCGCTACCTTAGGACCGTTATAGTTACGGCCGCCGTTTACTGGGGCTTCAGTTCACACCTTCGAATTGCTTCTAAGCACTCCCCTTAACCTTCCAGCACCGGGCAGGTGTCAGCACCTATACGTCAGCTTTCGCTTTAGCAGGCACCTGTGTTTGTGGTAAACAGTCGCTTGGGCCTCTTTTCTGCGACCCTCTTTAGCTCATACCGCAAGGGTAATCACCTAAAAGGGCTCCCCTTCTCCCGAAGTTACGGGGACATTTTGCCGAGTTCCTTAACGAGGGTTTTCCCGCGCACCTTAGGATTCTCTCCCCGCCTACCTGTGTCGGTTTGCGGTACGGGCACCCACAGCCTCGCTAGAAGCTTTTCTTGACAGTGTGGGATCAGTAAGTTCATCGCTATCACTAGCAACTCCCCGTCACTCCTCAGGCTATACGTTTAGCGGATTTGCCTACTAAACACCCTACAAGCTTAGACGCATTTCTTCCATTCATGCGATTACTTACCCTTCTGTGTCACTCCATCACTCAAACGGATGTGGGTGGTACTGGAATGTTTGCCAGTTGTCCATCGCCTACGCATTTACGCCTCGGCTTAGGCCCCGACTTACCCTGAGACGACGAGCGTTGCTCAGGAAACCTTAGGCTTTCGGTGGACAAGATTCTCACTTGTCTTTTCGCTACTCATACCGGCATTCTCACTTCTATATACTCCACAGCTCCTTACGGTACTGCTTCAAAGCGTATAGAACGCTCCCCTACCACTTGTACCAAAGGTACAAATCCATAGCTTCGGTTCCGTACTTTAGCCCCGGACATCTTCGGCGCAAAACCTCTCGACCAGTGAGCTATTACGCACTCTTTAAATGGTGGCTGCTTCTAAGCCAACATCCTGGTTGTTTCTGAAGTTCCACATCCTTTGCCACTTAGTACGGCATTTGGGACCTTAGCTGATGGTCTGGGCTGTTTCCCTCTTGACTACGGGTCTTATCACTCGCAGTCTGACTCCCAAGGTCCGAGTACAGCCATTCGCAGTTTGACAGAGTTCGGTAACCTATAAGGCCCCTAGCCCAATCAGAGCTCTACCGTCTGTACTTATTTCTTGAGGCTAGCCCTAAAGCTATTTCGGGGAGAACCAGCTATCTCCGCGTTCGATTGGCATTTCACCCCTATCCACAACTCATCTCAAAACTTTTCAACGTTCACGAGTTCGGTCCTCCACGCAATTTTACCTGCGCTTCAACCTGGCCATGGATAGATCACTGCGGTTTCGGGTCTACAACAACTAACTATTCGCCCTATTAAGACTCGCTTTCGCTGCGGCTCCACATCTTCTGCTTAACCTCGCTAGTTACTGTAACTCGCCGGTTCATTCTTCAATAGGCACGCTGTTGACCACATAAGGGTCTTCAACTGCTTGTAGACATACGGTTTCAGGTTCTTTTTCACTCCCCTCCCGGGGTGCTTTTCACCTTTCCCTCACGGTACTATACGCTATCGGTCGCCAAGGAGTATTTTGCCTTGGAGGGTGGTCCCCCCTGCTTCCCACAAGGTTTCACGTGTCTCGTGGTACTCTGGAACTCAGCCATCTTGCTCTGCTTTTCGTCTACGGGACTGTTACCCCCTATGGTCTACCTTTCCAGGTAGTTCGACTAAGCCTGACTCGAATTATGCCGGTCCTCAACCCCGAATCAGTAAACTGACTCGGTTTGGGCTCTTCCCCGTTCGCTCGCCGCTACTTAGGGAATCTCACTTGATTACTTTTCCTCTGGGTACTTAGATGTTTCAGTTCCCCAGGTGCCCTCCTCATACTCTCAGGTATGGGTAACAGTGCATTACCACTGTTGGGTTTCCCCATTCGGAAATCTAGGGATCAAAACCTGCTTGCGATTCCCCCTAGCTTATCGGAGCTTACCCCGTCCTTCATCGGCTCTTGGCGCCAAGGCATCCACCGTATGCCCTTATTAGCTTGACTTATTGTCTTGCTAATCGACTGCTCATAAATGAGCAATCATTAGTGGTGTACAATCCTAGAAGGATCATACGTTTTTAAAAAATCCTAACATGCTCGGTAATCACCCTAATATTGCTATTAGAATTATTACTTTGCTTTCTTCTGTGCAGTTTTCAAAGAACATATAAGGTACTACATTTCTTATCACTACAATTTCTTGTAGCAACAAGGACGTATTCCCTCAAAACTAAGCAATGTAAGTAGATGAACGACCAGATGTGTCGACCTTGGATTAGAACCATATATTTCAATGATTCAAATCTCCATAGAAAGGAGGTGATCCAGCCGCACCTTCCGATACGGCTACCTTGTTACGACTTCACCCCAATCACTGATCTCACCTTCGACGGCTGGTTCCATTGCTGGTTACCTCACCGGCTTCGGGTGCTCTCAACTTTCGTGGTGTGACGGGCGGTGTGTACAAGGCCCGGGAACGTATTCACCGCAGCATGCTGATCTGCGATTACTAGCGATTCCGACTTCATGCAGGCGAGTTGCAGCCTGCAATCCGAACTGAGAGCTTGTTTTTGGGTTTGGCTTCACCTCGCGGCTTCGCTACCCTCTATTAAAGCCCATTGTAGTACGTGTGTAGCCCAAGACATAAGGGGCATGATGACTTGACGTCATCCCCACCTTCCTCCGTGTTATCCACGGCAGTCTCCCATGAGTTCCCGCCATTACGCGCTGGCAACATAGGATAAGGGTTGCGCTCGTTGCGGGACTTAACCCAACATCTCACGACACGAGCTGACGACAGCCATGCACCACCTGTCTATCTGTCTCCCGAAGGAGAACTTCCTATCTCTAGGATCATCAGACGATGTCAAGCCTTGGTAAGGTTCTTCGCGTTGCGTCGAATTAAACCACATACTCCACCGCTTGTGCGGGCCCCCGTCAATTCCTTTGAGTTTCAACCTTGCGGCCGTACTCCCCAGGCGGGGTACTTATTGCGTTAACTCCGGCACTGGAGGGGTCGATACCCCCAACACCTAGTACCCATCGTTTACGGCCAGGATTACCGGGGTATCTAATCCCGTTCACTACCCTGGCTTTCGCGCCTCAGTGTCAGACACAGTCCAGAAAGTCGCCTTCGCCACTGGTGTTCCTCCTAATATCTACGCATTTCACCGCTACACTAGGAATTCCACTTTCCTCTCCTGCACTCAAGAATAACAGTATCCAAATGCTTCACGGGGTTGAGCCCCGAACTTTAACATCAGACTTATTATCCCACCTGCGCGCGCTTTACGCCCAATAATTCCGGACAA